>NZ_FRBN01000045.1 GCF_900142625.1 Roseovarius marisflavi | reverse complement strand
TTGCATTGGGTGGCTCCTCCTATACGCAGATATGGACATCTGCAGTATGGCGCATTGCGACGCCGATTGGAGCAGGAGCCATCCACCCCATCAGCAAGCCACAAATGCAGTCATTTTGTTTACTGGCTGTTTATTGGTCCTGACCCTTCTGAAAGTCGGCCGCAAATACGACTGCTTCGGGATAGCTCGAAGTCATCGAACGACTGCTAAGTTCGAGGCGGTTGCGCTTGTGCTAAGAAAAGCACCCCAAGCCACCATCATGGCTCGCCGTTTTTCGATCATGTCGGATCTGTCATAAGCCTGCCTCACCTTATTCCCAACCATATGCGCCAAAGCAATTTCGGCCATGTCGCCGTCGAAGTTGGTGCGCTCGGTGACCCAAACGCGAAAGCAACTGCGATTCCCATGTGGCACGGCCCGTTTCTGGGTCCGAGCGTCCACATAGCCCGTGCCGCCGCGTTTGACATCGGTCTCATGGATCATGCGCATCACCTTGCCCAAGGTCGCATCTGACAAGCTGCCGCCGCGCGGGGCTGTAAACACCAGGTCCCCAATGCGCGGCACAGTTTCCAATAACGCAATCATTGCATCGGTCAGCGGGACGCGGTGCGGTTTGCCGGTCGGGGGAATCTTGCTGGCGGTTCGCCCCGGCTGGATCGTCCAGAGGCGCGCCTCCAGGTCGATTTCACCCCAAGTCGCCAAGCGTACAGCCCCGGTTCGCGAAGCGGTCAGAGCCTGAAACGCCAGAGCGGTTGCGCTGATGCCGTCGCGCGACTGAAGGTCTGCCCACCATCGGGCTGCATCATCCAACTGCAAAGCCGGAAAATTTCCCTTCGGCGCAATTTTTCCGGGTGCGGAAAGTGCCAGCTCCAGATTGCCACGCCACGCCGCCGGATTGTCGCCAGTCCGGTGTCCGGAAGCCTTGGCATAATCCAACGTCTTTTCGATCCTCTGGCGCACCTTGGTTGCCGTTTCGGTGCGGTTTTCCCAGATCGGATGCAGAACCCGCAAAATGTCATCGCGGGAAATGTCCTGCACCAACATGCCGCCGAGTTCGGGGAAAGCGTACTTTTCCACCGTTGCCCGCCATTGGCTGCGATAGCGGTCTGTCCTGAGTTCCGGCAATTTCTTCGCCGCGTATTTCTCGAAAGCCTCGATGAAGGTCAGCCCCTGCCGCTGCGAAGCCAAAAGCGCAGATCTGGCGGCCTTGCGCACCTCGACCGGGTCAATCCCGCTGCGGATCGCCTCCTTGACCTCTGCGGCCTTCTCGCGCGCTCTGGCGAGGCTCACCTCTGGAAACGCTCCAAGCCCAATTTCGCGGCGCTTGTCACCGACCCGAACCCGCAACAACCAGGACTGCGCCCCGTTGTCCGAAACCTGCATCAGCAGACCGGCTACACCGCCCACGCTATGAACGCCGGGCCCCAGTCGTCTAACCTCTATTGCAGAAAGTTCCTTAGCACGTCTTGGCATGCGGCCCCCACATTCAACCCGCCCAAAAATATGTAGTTGGTTGCTACATCATGTGACTGGATGATACAATGTGAATGCGTAAATACATGATTTATATTAATATATTATACAGGATTCTACTGGGTGCTACGTGAGGCGGGAGTTCATTATAAACTCCTTAGTGAATATATTCCGACGATAATTGTCGGCGTTTTAATTGGTCTGATCGGGCAACTTTGTTCAGAGTAAACGTTTTGTGAGTAATGTGTTTGCGCAGCCCGATTCCCGTCAAAGGGTATCACGTACAACGGCGGGTGCATCCCTTTTTAGATGTCGATTTCAAGTCCTTGACGGATAATACCCCGCCAAAGCTCGGGATTATCCGCCGCTGGCCGGGGGCCCCATATCGGAGAACCACCCGCTGGCAGAGCCGACCAGATCACTCAGCGCAAGCCGCAGCCTGTTCACCGCTGCGACAAAACTATCGAGCGGCGCCTCGGCGGCGGGCAGCATCTGGGCAATCTGCGGGGCAAAGACATAGGCCAGCGTGCCCAGCACAAAGAGTATCAGCGAGAGCCGGAACCCGGTGCCAAACCCGCTGCGCCGCCTGGGCAGGGGGATGTCTTCCGGGATCGGAGCGGCAACCTGTTCGTCGCGATCACCGAGCGACGTGAGGGATGAATTGATTTCCTCTATGTTGGGCAAAAGATTGCGTCGTGACGATGGGTCAATGTCGGGGTGATCATCGGTATCGTCGGAGGTCACGCCATCGGGGGCCGGGGCATTCCCGCGCAGCCGTTCCACCCGGGCGCGGGCCTGTTGGCTGCGCTCATCCGGGGCAAGGGGGGGGGCGGTCAGGCCAAGATCGGGCTGGGTTTCAAGGCCGCCCGCACTTTCGCTGGCGCGGACCTGTTGTTCGTGTGCGGCCTCCTGGCGCAGGATATCGGCCACACCGGGATCAACCGAGCGGCGGGTTGGCGGGGGCGGCGCGGTATCGGCGGCCTCTTCGACCTCGGCGCCCGGCTCGTCTTCGTCCGGCTCCTCGGGGGCTGTCGCGGGCTCTTCCTCGGCAGCGGGCTCAGGATGCGCGGGCGCGGCCTGGGGCTTTTCCCACTCGCGCGGGGCATCCTGCTCGTCGTCACCAGAGGGTGCGTTGCCACTCAGGTGGTTCTGAAACCATGTGTCACCACAATTGGAACATTGAACATCCCGCCCACCTGTCGGGATGACCTCATCGGGAACTTCGTATTGCGCCCCGCAATTCGGACAAATCAGCCGCATTCTGCCACCTGTATCCTGCCGCCGTTACCCGGCTCCTATCATTAACTTACACCATAGGCTGTTCTTCGCCTTGGGAAAAGAGCAAAGGAATTCACCGCAAGGATCATTGCACATGTGTGACCTCTGAGGCATTTAGGGGCTGTGTTTATGAAGGGGACGGCCGTGATCGAGCTTGAAAACGTGGCCTATAGCTATGGCGGGGGTGAATTGCTTAGCGATCTGTCGCTAAGCCTGAGCCCCGGATCATTTCACTTTTTGACCGGGCCGTCGGGTGCCGGTAAAACCACGCTGTTAAAGCTGTGTTACGGCGCGCTTGTGCCGACCTCTGGGCAGGTGCGGCTTTTCGGGCAGGACCGGCGCACGATGGAGCGCGACGATATCGCCATGGCGCGGCGGCGGATCGGCGTGGTGCACCAGGATTGCAAGTTTCTCGATCACCTGAGCGTATCCGACAATATCGCCCTGCCCTTGATGGTCTCGGGGCGTGATCTGTTGAACGAGGCGGCGAACCTCAAGGAACTTACCGGCTGGGTCGGGCTGCGCGAACGCGCCGGGGCCCTGCCGCCGGAATTGTCGGGCGGTGAACGCCAGCGGGCCGCCCTTGCACGTGCGGTGATCATGTCGCCGGACGTGGTGCTGGCCGACGAGCCAACCGGCAATGTCGATTGGGAAATGTCGCAGCGCCTTTTGCGCCTTTTGATCGAGCTGAACCACATGGGCAAGACCATCATGATTGCCACCCATGACCTTGCCTTGATCCGGGCGGCCAAAAGCCAGGTTCAGGCGCGTGTCCTGCGGATCGCCTCGCGGCGTTTGCATTTGGCGGGGGCTGATCTGTGAAGCTTGATTTGTCACCTGTGACCGAATTCCTGCTCGCCGATGCCCAGGCTGACCGGGTGGTGCCGCCGACCGGCTTTACCGCCTGGCTGACCCTGTTCAGCGCGGCGGCGATGGGGTTTCTGGCGGTCTTCGCTCTGGCGCTGTCGCTGGCCACCGGGCGGCTTGCGGATCGCTGGGGAAATGAGCTTGCGCGCAGCTCAACCATCCGGATTTCCGCGCCCGAGGGACAGATGGCCGCACAAACCGAGGCCGCGTTGCGCCTGCTTGAGACAACTGCCGGCGTGGCCAGTGCGCGCGCGCTGAGTTCCGAGGAAGAGGCCGCGCTTTTGGCGCCCTGGTTCGGGCCGGATCTGCCGATTGACGCGCTGCCGATCCCTCAGCTTATCGAGGTGGTCGAGGACGGGGCCGGGTTTGACGCCGAGGGCCTGCGCCTGCGGCTTGCGGCCGAGGTGCCCGGCGCGGTTCTGGATGATCATACCCGCTGGCGCCAACCCCTTGTGCGGGCGGCCGAACGGCTTCGCCTTCTCGGGTGGATGTCGCTGTTGCTGATCGGGGCGGCGGTGGCGGCGATGATCACGCTTGCGGCCAATGCCGCGCTTGCAGCCAATAGTCAGCTGATCAGCGTGCTGCGCCTTGTGGGCGCGCGCGACACCTTTATTGCCCGCGCCTTTGTACGCCGCTTTACCCTGCGCGCGCTTGGTGGTGCTGCCCTTGGGGTGCTGCTTGGCTGTCTGGCGGTTCTGATCTTGCCGGGCGCACAGGCCGAGGGCGGGTTTCTGACCGGGCTCGGCTTTCAGGGCTGGCATTGGCTCTGGCCACTTGTGATTCCGCCGCTGGCCGCAGCGGTGGCCTTCTTTGCCACCCGAATTGCGGCCCATAAAACGTTAGAGGATATGCCATGAGATATGCGGTGCAATGGCTGCGGTCACTGGTTTTTGTCGGGCAGATGTATGTGATGCTACCGGTGATCGGGCTGCTCTACATGCCCGGCGCCATTCTTAGCCGCAAGGGCGCGGTGCGGGGGTGCAAGGCCTATTGCAATTGGGTGCGCTGGACCGCGCGCTGGATGGTTGGCTTGCGCACCGAAGTACGCGGCACGCCGCCCGATGGACAGGTTCTTATTGCCTCCAAGCATCAGTCTTTTCTGGATATCCTGTTGATTTACTCCGAGCTTCCGGCGGGGCGATTTATCATGAAGCGTGAAATTCTCTGGACGCCGGTGGTCGGGCTTTACGGCATGCGCATCGGCTGTGTCGCGGTCAATCGCGGCAAACGCGGGGCGGCGATCAAGAAGATGGTACAGGATGTTGCGCGCGGCGCACAAAAGCCCGGACAGTTGATCATTTATGCGCAGGGGACGCGCGTGGCCCCCGGCGTGAAGGCCCCATACAAGATTGGCGTTGGCGTGCTTTATGAACAGATGGGCGTCACTTGCGTGCCTGCGGCGACCAATGTCGGCGTGTTCTGGCCAAAGCGGGGGATCTATCGCAGGCCGGGCGTGGCCGTGGTCGAGTTTCTGGAGCCCATCGAAGCGGGCCTTGGCAAAGAGGCCTTTATGGCGCGCCTTGAGGGGGAGATTGAAACCGCCTCTGACGCGTTGTTGCACGAGGCGGGGTTTGCGGTTGATGAACGCACCTGAGACAGAGGGCGTCATTCCACCATTCCAGTATCCCGTTTGCTATATCATTTGATCGACCTGCCACGCAGGTGAAAGGCGGCAGGCCCGAGGCCTGCCGCCTTTTTGGCGAGAACAGTGACCGCGAAAAGGGTGCGCCGCCCGCCGCCGTTACGCGTGGATGGCCCCATCGCCACAGGCAAGGGCGGCTTCGCGCACGGCTTCGGAATAGGTCGGGTGAGCGTGACAGGTCAGGGCCAGATCCTGCGCGCTTGCGCCGAATTCCATGGCGACGCAGACTTCGTGGATCAGATCGCCCGCACCGGGGCCGATGATATGGGCGCCCAAAATGCGGTCGGTTTCCTTGTCGGCAAGGATTTTCACAAAACCGTCCCCGGCAAAGACCGCCTTGGCGCGGCCATTGCCCATGAACGAGAATTTGCCGACCTTATAGGCGCGACCGGCCTCTTTCAGGGTTTGCTCGGTCTCGCCGACATTGGCCACCTCGGGGTGGGTATAGATCACGCCGGGGATGACGCCATAGTTCACATGACCATGTTTACCGGCCAGTACCTCGGCGCAGGCCATGCCTTCATCCTCGGCCTTATGGGCCAGCATCGGGCCGACAATCGCATCGCCAATGGCATAGATGCCCTTGACGCTTGTCTGCCAGTGATCATCGGTCTTGATCTGGCCGCGATCGGTCATTTCGACACCCAGATCCGCAAGGCCAAGTCCGTCGGTATAGGGTGTGCGCCCGGTGGCCAGAAGCACGACATCGGCGTCGATGGTTTCTTCCTTGTCGGTCTTGCGCAGCTTGTAGGTGACCTTGGCCTTGGTCTTGAGCGTCTCGACCGATTGTACGGCGGCGCCCATGACAAAGCTTAGGCCCTGCTTTTTCAGCATGCGCTGGAAGGTCTTCTGTACTTCGGCGTCCATGCCGGGGGTGATCGCGTCGAGGTATTCAACCACCGTGACCTGCGCACCAAGGCGGGCATAGACCGAGCCCATTTCAAGGCCGATCACGCCCGCGC
This sequence comes from Roseovarius marisflavi, assembly GCF_900142625.1. Classification (GTDB taxonomy): domain Bacteria; phylum Pseudomonadota; class Alphaproteobacteria; order Rhodobacterales; family Rhodobacteraceae; genus Roseovarius; species Roseovarius marisflavi. The sequence continues at coordinate 6,332 of NZ_FRBN01000045.1, read as the reverse complement.
CAATCACCACCAGGGATTTCGGCACCTTGCCCAGCTCAAGCGCGCCGGTCGAGGTGACGACGATCTTCTCATCGACCTCGACACCGGGCAGGGAAGAAGGCACAGAGCCCGAGGCGATGATGATGTTCTTGGCCTCGTGGATATCGTCGCCAACCTTGACGCGGCCCGCTTCGGGGATCGAGCCCCAACCCTTGAGCCAGTCGATCTTGTTCTTCTTGAACAGGAATTCGATGCCCTTGGTGTTCTGGCCGATGACATCATCCTTGTAGGCAAGCATCTGTTTCCAGTCGACCGAGGGGGATTTGCCCTTGAGGCCCATGGCGGCAAAGTTGTGCTCGGCCTCGTGCAGCATGTGGCTGGCGTGGAGCAAGGCCTTGGAGGGGATGCAGCCGACGTTGAGGCAGGTGCCGCCAAGGGTGTCGCGGCCCTCGACCACGGCGGTTTTCAGGCCCAGTTGCGCACAGCGGATGGCGGCGACATAGCCGCCGGGGCCTGCGCCGATGATGATCACGTCATAGTTTGCCATTGGGTATCCTTTTCGTTGCAGGAGTCATTAGGGGCGCTGCCCCTCTGGCCCGTTCCGGGCCATTCACCCCGGAGTATTTTGGCCAAGAAGAAGATCATAAGAGCGCGGCCAGAAGCATCAGCGTGGTGGCGAAAAAGCCGACCGCCCAGATCAGCGAGCGCCAGGGGCGCAGGCCAAGGTAATAGGCCGGGATATAGAGGATGCGGGCACCGAGATAGGTATAGGCGCAGGCGGCGGTGAAGGCGGTGGAGCCGTTCGAGAGGGTGATCACCCCGCAGGCGATGGTGAAGAGGATCAGCGCTTCGAAATGGTTATTGAGTGCGCGTTGCAGGCGGGCGGTTTTGAGCGAGAGTTGGCGCGACGGTTCGCGGTCGCGCGCGGAGCTTGTATAGCCGGGGCCAAGTTCAAGGTTCGCGGGAATCGCGAAGAGAATGAACTGGACCACTTGCAGCAGCGCGGCGAGGGTGAGGGCGGTGAGTTCGGGGGTCATGAGATATCCTCAGAAGGGTATTTCCTCGTTGGGTTCTTCGCGGAGGTCTTGAATTTGGAGTTTCTTCCCAGCGTTCTCAATCAAAATCTGGTCGTTTTCTTCTTCCAACTTATCAGCACCGATAAGTACAGAAATTGTCCCGATCGCTTGCGGAAAGTCAGCAAGCACCGATGTCGTGCCAACCGCGAACGCACCAATTCCAGCTAATAAAAACCCGACACGCGAAATATCTGTTCTTGGAGCAACAACAAGTATTTGTAGTTGATCTATTTTCTTCTCCGCTTTGACCTTTTGGACCTCAGAAAGTTCGGAAAGATGTATCTTTGAACGAAGATTCTCGATCTCGACAAGGATTTTTTTTCGCGTCGGACGGGCGAGTGCAACAGATTGGGCAGGGTTGTCCCTACCTGAACGGAGGCTCAGGCGCGTTGCCAGAGCCGAGACGCTTGCGCGAAAGAGATCGAATTCGTCGTGGATATTGCCGGGCGAGATTTCTTCTAAAGCACCTATTTCTAATTCGTCGGCCGCGGCAGATAAAATCTTCATGTATTCAAGAAAATCATAGGTGGCACGGGTGTCATTGTTAAAATCAACCAAACTGTCCAATCGCTTTTCAAGCAAGTCACGAAGCTGCAGCCAGCGAGCTATTGGCTCATCTGGCAAGTCTTCAAAATCGCTGGCTGCAACGAGCGACATACTTTTACAAATCCATCAGCAACCGCCGCGGATCCTCAAGCGCGTCCTTGACACGGACGAGGAACGTCACAGCGCCTTTGCCGTCGACGATGCGGTGGTCATAGCTTAGGGCGAGATACATCATCGGGCGGATCACCACCTCGCCGTTGATCGCCATCGGGCGGTCCTGGATCTTGTGCATGCCAAGGATACCCGATTGCGGCGGGTTCAGGATCGGCGAGGACATCAGCGAGCCATAGACGCCACCGTTGGAGATGGTGAAGGTGCCACCCTGCATTTCGGCCATCGAAAGCTTGCCGTCACGGGCGCGCGCCCCTTTTTCGGCGATGGCTTTTTCGATCTCGGCAAAGCTCATCTGATCGGCGTCGCGGATCACCGGCACCACAAGGCCGGTCGGGGTGCCCGCGGCGATGCCCATGTGGACAAAGTTCTTGTAGACAACATCGGTGCCGTCGATTTCGGCGTTCACCTCGGGGACCTCGCGCAGGGCGTGACAGCAGGCCTTGGTGAAGAACGACATGAAACCAAGCTTTACGCCGTGTTTCTTGAAGAATTCGTCCTTGTACTCGTTGCGCAGGGTCATCACCCCGGTCATGTCCACCTCGTTATAGGTGGTGAGCATGGCGGCGGTGTTCTGGCTTTCCTTGAGGCGGCGCGCGATGGTCTGGCGCAGACGGGTCATCTTCACGCGTTCCTCGCGCGAGGCGTCCTCGGCAGGGGACGGCGCGCGCGGGGCGGCGGCCGCAGGGGCCGGGGCGGGGGCGGGGGCGGCGCGTGGGCCGCTTGCGGCCTTGGCGACGTCTTCTTTCATCACGCGGCCGTCGCGGCCCGTGCCGGTGACCTGATCGCGGCTGATGCCGGCCTCGGCCATGGCTTTCTTGGCCGAAGGTGCGTCTTCGACGTCACGGCCCGCGGGCGGAGTGGTGTATTGTTCGCCACCAGAGCTTTTGGTCGGTTCACTGACCTGTGCCTTTTGCGCGGCCCCGTCGCCCGAGGACAGCAGGGCAAGCTTGCCGCCGGCCTGAACGGTGTCGCCCTCATTGGCGAGGATTTCGGTCAGGACGCCGGCGGCGGGCGCGGGCACTTCGACCGAGACCTTGTCGGTTTCCAGCTCGCAGAGCATCTCATCGGCCTCGACGTGATCGCCGACCTTCTTGAACCAGGTCGAGACGGTGGCCTCAGACACGGATTCGCCAAGGGTGGGCACCATGACATCGACGCTTGCGCCGCCAGAGGCGGGTGCGCTTGACGCGGATTTCTCGACTTTCTCGGCCTTGGCGGGCGCAGCCTTGGCCTCGCCCTCGGATATGGTTGCCAAAAGCGCGTCAACGCCAACGGTCTCGCCCTCTTTCGCGACGATCTCGCCCATGGTGCCGGCTGCGGGCGCGGGCACCTCGACGGTGACCTTGTCGGTTTCCAGCTCGCAGAGCATTTCATCTGCGGCGACAGGGTCGCCGGGTTTCTTGAACCAGGTGGCCACGGTGGCCTCGGTCACGGATTCGCCAAGCGTGGGGACGCGGACTTCGGTTGTCATGGGTTATTTCCCTTCGATGGTCAGCGCGGCATCGACCAGCGCTTCTTGTTGTTCTTTATGCATTTTTGCGAGGCCGGTGGCCGGCGAGGCCGCAGCGGGGCGACCGGCGTAGACGGGACGGGAATGCTTGGCCTTGATGCGGGTCAGCACCCATTCGATATTGGGTTCGATAAACGACCAGGCGCCCTGGTTCTTGGGCTCTTCCTGACACCAGACCATTTCCGCGCCCTTGAAGCGCTCCAACTCCTTGACCAGCGACATCGCCGGGAAGGGATAGAACTGTTCGATGCGCATCAGGTAGATATCATCAATGCCGCGTGCGTCGCGCTCTTCCAGAAGGTCGTAATAGACCTTGCCCGAACACATGACGACGCGCTTGATCTTTTTATCCGCCGCCAGGTTGGTCTCGGAATTTCCGTATTGTGCATCATCCCACAGAACCCGGTGAAAGCTTGATCCGGTGGTGAATTCCTCGGCCTTGCTCACGGCCATCTTGTGACGCAAAAGCGATTTCGGCGTCATCATGATAAGCGGCTTGCGGAAGGTGCGGTGCATCTGGCGGCGCAGGATGTGGAAATAGTTCGCCGGTGTTGTGCAATTGGCCACGATCCAGTTGTCGCCGCCACACATGGTCAAAAACCGTTCAAGGCGCGCCGAAGAGTGCTCGGGGCCTTGCCCCTCATAGCCATGCGGCAACAGGCAGACGAGGCCCGACATGCGCAGCCATTTGCTCTCGCCGGACGAGATGAACTGATCGAACATGATCTGGGCACCGTTGGCGAAATCGCCAAACTGCGCCTCCCAGAGGGTCAGCGCGTTCGGCTCGGCAAGGCTATAGCCATATTCAAAGCCAAGCACGGCGTATTCCGACAGCATCGAGTCGATGACTTCGTATTGCGCCTGACCCTCGCGGATGTTGTTGAGCGGATAGTACCGCTCTTCATTGTCCTGATTGATCAGGCCGGAATGGCGCTGGCTAAAGGTGCCGCGGGTACAATCCTGACCCGACAGACGCACGGGATAGCCTTCGGTCATCAGCGAGCCAAAGGCCAGTGCCTCGGCCGTGGCCCAGTCAAACCCGGTGCCGGTCTCAAACATCTTGGCCTTGGCATCAAGCAGGCGCTCCACGGTCTTGTGCAGCGGAAAGTCCTTGGGGGCCGTGCTTAGCGCGCGACCGACCTCGGCCATGGTTTCGGGCGAAATAGAGGTTTCGCCGCGCTCGTATTTGCCGCGATGGGCGGCAAGATCGGACCATTTCCCGTCAAGCCAGTCTGCCTTGTTGGGGCGGTAATCCTTGCCTGCCTCGAACTCATCCGCAAGGTGGGATTGAAAGGCGGTCTTCATATCCTCGATCTCGCCCTCGGGGATAAGGCCGTCTTTCACAAGCCGCTCGGTATAGAGCGACAGGGTGGTCTTTTGTTTCTTGATCTTCTTGTACATCACCGGGTTGGTGAACATCGGCTCGTCGCCCTCGTTATGGCCAAAGCGGCGATAACAGATCAGGTCGATCACCACGTCTTTGTGGAACTTCTGGCGGAATTCGGTGGCGACGCGGGCGGCGTGAACGCAGGCCTCGGGATCATCGCCGTTGACGTGGAAAATCGGCGCCTCGACCATCAGCGCAATATCGGTGGGATAGGGCGATGAGCGCGAGAAATGCGGCGCGGTGGTAAAGCCGATCTGGTTGTTGACGACCACATGCATGGTGCCGCCGGTCTTGTGCCCCTTGAGGCCCGACAGGCCAAAGCCCTCGGCGATCACGCCCTGCCCGGCAAAGGCCGCATCACCGTGCAGCAGGATCGGCAGCACCGCCGTGCGGTCGGTATCGCCAAGCTGATCCTGCTTGGCGCGGACCTTGCCAAGAACGACGGGATTCACCGCCTCAAGGTGGCTTGGGTTCGCGGTCAGCGACAGGTGAACCTTGTTACCGTCGAATTCACGGTCGCTCGAGGCACCGAGGTGGTATTTCACGTCGCCCGAACCATCGACCTCTTCGGGCTTAAAGCTGCCGCCCTGAAATTCGTTGAAGATTGCGCGGTAGGGTTTGCTCATCACGTTGGCGAGCACCGACAGGCGGCCCCGGTGGGGCATGCCGATCACGATGTCGCGCACGCCAAGCTGACCGCCGCGCTTGATGATCTGCTCCATGGCCGGAATAAGGGATTCGCCGCCGTCCAGACCAAAGCGCTTGGTCCCCATGTATTTGACATGCAGGTATTTTTCAAAGCCTTCGGCCTCGACAAGCTTGTTCAGGATCGCCTTGCGGCCCTCGCGGGTAAAGCGGATTTCCTTGTCATACCCCTCGATCCGCTCCTTGAGCCATGCGGCCTGTTCGGGGTCTGAGATATGCATGTACTGCAGCGCGAAGGTGCCGCAATAGGTGCGCCGCACGATGGCAAGAATTTCGCGCATTGAAGCGATCTGAAGGCCAAGCACGTTGTCGATGAAGATCGGGCGATCCATATCGGTCTCGGTGAACCCATAGGATTTCGGGTCAAGTTCGGGGCGGATCGCCTGTTCGCGCAGGCCGAGCGGATCAAGATCGGCGGCAAGATGGCCACGGATACGATAGGCACGGATCAGCATGAGCGCGCGCACAGAATCAAGTACGGCGCGCTTGACATCCTCATCGGATAGCTTGATGCCCTTTTCACCGGCTTTCGCGGCGATCTTCTTGCCGGCATCCTTCAACTCAGGCTCTGCCGGCCATTCACCGGTGAGCGCCGCAGTCAGGTCGTCATTCGGCACAGGCGGCCAATCGGCACGCGCCCAGGACGGGCCTGCGGCCTCGGCCCGGACATCATCCTCGCCATCGCCCAATTGGTCAAAAAACGTCTTCCATGCCTCATCGACCGCATTCGGGTCACTGGCATAGCGCGCGTAAAGCTGTTCGAGATACTCGGCATTATGCCCCTGCATGAAGGAGGAGGCATGGAACTGGTCGTTGGAGGATTGGTCGGTCATCTCTGGTTCTCCCTGAAGGCGCGCGCCCGGATGTGGTCTGGCGCGCCCCGGTGTGGTGCCGGGACGCGCCGAAGGGTCTTAGCCGATCGCCTCAAGCACGGCTTCGCCGAGGCCTGCGGGGC
>NZ_FRBN01000029.1 GCF_900142625.1 Roseovarius marisflavi | reverse complement strand
CACGGCCCGCGAGCCGATCAACAGGCCGGATACATATGAGCGATTTCCGAAATCGTGCCAAATTCTCGATTGCGAACAGCAGCCGACACATACATTGGGCCGAAAGCGGAAGCTGGTTCGCTGATCTAACATGCTTTTTGACTGGGTCTACTTGACGCCCAGATTGGTATGAAATACTACCTGAATTTGTTGAGCGGGCGTTGTGTAATGGTAAGACCTCAGCCTTCCAAGCTGATGATACGGGTTCGATTCCCGTCGCCCGCTCCAGAAATTCTTATCTGACAAATAACCTGCAAAACATATTATGGTGTGTGGATAAACATTTGTTTTGACAGGCTTAATATGAATGTGAACAACAGCCTTCCAAGCTGATGATACGGGTTCGTTTTCCGTCGCCCGCTCCAAGCCTGACCCGATTTAGCCTTTTCCCGGCATCTGGCCCCTGTGGTCGATCTGTCCTCTTGACCCCGGCGCGCTGCCCGGCCAAGAACTAAGAACAAATGACGAGGGATTAAGACGAATGGCGCGCACGCCCAAGGCTGCTGAATTGCAGGACCGCGAAAAATCGAAACGTGTTGGTGCATTGGCCGCGCTCTGGCCGTTTCTGCGCCCTTATCGCCCGCTTTTGGTTGCGGCCGTTCTGGCGCTTGCCCTGACGGCGAGTGTGGCGCTTGTGCTGCCGCTGGCGGTGCGCCGCGTGGTCGACAATTTCGGCATCGAAGATGGTGCCATTCTGGATCAGTATTTCGCCGCAGCCCTGCTGATCGCGGCGCTTCTGGCGGTTGGCACCGGGCTTCGCTATATGCTTGTTACCCGGTTGGGCGAGCGGGTCGTGGCCGATATCCGCAAGGCGGTGTTTGATCGCGTGATCGCCATGAGCCCGGCATTTTTCGAGCGTCTGATGACCGGCGAAGTGCTAAGCCGGATCACCACCGACACCACGCTTATCCTCTCGGTCATAAGTTCTTCTGTTTCAATTGCGCTGCGCAACCTGTTGATTTTCCTTGGCGGCATGGGGCTGATGCTGTTCACCTCGCCCAAGCTTACCGGCATGGTCCTGCTGATCGTGCCGCTCGTGATCGTGCCGATCCTGACGCTGGGGCGCAAGATGCGCGTGCTGAGCCGCGAAAATCAGGATTGGATCGCCAACAGTTCCGGCAATGCCTCCGAGGCGCTGTTGTCGGTGCAGACGGTTCAGGCCTTTACCCACGAGGGTGAGAGCCGCGCGCGGTTTGCCGATGTGACCGAGCGCAGCCATGACGCCGCGCGCCGCCGGGTGAACACCCGCGCGCTGATGACGGTGATCGTGATATTCTTGGTGTTTACCGGCGTTGTCGGGGTGCTCTGGATGGGCGCGCGTGACGTGCGCGCGGGCGGGATGACCGCCGGCAGCCTTGTGCAATTCGTGATCTATTCGGTGATGGTTGCCGGGGCCGTTGCCGCCCTGTCGGAAATCTGGGGCGAGCTTCAGCGCGCCGCCGGGGCCACCGAGCGCCTTGTCGAGCTGCTTCAGGCCGACGACCCGGTCACCGATCCGAGCGACCCCAAGCCGGTGCCGCGCCCGGTGAAAGGCGCGATTGCCTTTGAGGGGGTGCGCTTTGCCTATCCCTCGCGCCCCGGCATCCTGGCGCTTGATAACCTGAACCTGTCGATCAAGGCCGGTGAAACCGTGGCGCTTGTCGGCCCTTCGGGCGCCGGCAAGACCAGCGTGATCCAGATGATCCAGCGGTTTTACGATCCTGACGAGGGTCGCGTGACACTGGATGGTGTGGCGCTGTCCGATATGGCGCGCCATGATTTCCGCCGTGATCTTGCGCTTGTGCCGCAAGACCCGGTGATCTTTGCCGCCTCGGCGCGCGACAACATCCGCTTTGGCCGTCTTGACGCCAGCGACGCCGAGGTCGAAGAGGCCGCCCGCGCTGCCGCTGCCTATGACTTCATCACCGCCTTGCCCGAAGGGTTTGATACCTATGTCGGCGAGCGTGGTGTGATGCTCTCGGGCGGTCAGAAACAGCGGATCGCCATTGCCCGCGCCATTCTGCGCGACGCGCCGGTGCTGTTGCTCGACGAGGCAACCTCGTCGCTGGACGCCGAAAGCGAGCGCGCGGTGCAGCATGCGGTCGACGCCATGGCGCGCACCCGCACCACGATCATCGTCGCCCACCGTCTGGCCACGGTCAAAAAGGCCGACCGCATCGTCGTGATGGATCAGGGCCGCATCGTGGCGCAGGGAACCCACGACAGCCTTGTGTCCGAAAATGGCCTTTATGCCCGGCTTGCGCGGCTTCAATTCACTGACGGTGAGGCGGCTTAAGGCAAATTCCCCTCGTGCGGCGGGCCTGCTTGCCGCATTGCTATAGCCAGTAACCTTAGTAAACGGAGACACGACATGGGACTTTTGAACTTCATGAAGAGTGCGGGCAAATCGCTTTTTGGCGGTGACGACGCACCCGAGCCCGAAGCGCTCAAGAAAGAGCTGGCCGATCTGGGGCTTGATGCCGAGGGTCTCGATATCGAAGTCGATGGCGATACCGTCAAGGTCAGCGGCACCGCGGTAAGTCAGGAAGCCAAGGAAAAGGTTCTTCTGGCCGTTGGCAACGTGGCCGGTGTGGCCGCCGTCGAGGACAATGCAGGCGGTGCAGAGCCGGTGTTTCACGAGGTCAAGAAAGGCGATACCCTTTGGGCGATTTCCGCCGCGACCCTGGGCAATGGCGCGCGCTATGAAGAGATTTTCGAGGCCAATAAGCCGATGCTCACGCACCCCGACAAGATCTATCCCGGTCAGGTTCTGCGCATTCCGCAGGCGTGATCGAAGACCTGCCGTAACAGGGCCGGGCAGAGGAAACCTCGCCCGGCCTTTTTCACGACCATTTTTCGGGGCGCCATCTGCGCACAATCCGCGACATTCGCCCCTTGCCGTGTGCCCGCCAATTTGGGATAACTGCCGCGAATTGACAGGAGTCGCCGATGTCCGCGCGTATTTACCAACCCGCCCGCAACGCCATGCAGTCCGGCACGGGCAAGACCAAATACTGGGTGCTTGAATATGTCTCGGACAGCGCGCGCGAGGTTGATCCTCTGATGGGCTGGACCTCGTCCAGCGATACACAGGCGCAGGTGCGGCTTCGGTTCGACACCAAAGAGGCCGCGCTTGATTACGCCAAGGCGCAGGGCATCGACGCGGTGGTGCAAGAGCCCCACAAACGCAAACAGAACATCCGCCCCGGTGGCTATGGCGACAACTTCGCCACGTCCCGCCGTCAGGTCTGGACCCACTAAGCCTCTGTAAATCAGGGTGAATATCCGGCCAAGCCCTCTTAATTCCGTTGCGCTACGTGATTTGGGGTTGCATCTGATCTCCTGAAAAACTGCGACCACATTGACCGACGGGCGGCCTTTGAGGCCGCCCAAATCATTTCAAACCCGGCTGGAGCCTCTTGCTGATGACCATTACCCACCTCGTCACCCATTCCGGGGGCTTTCATGCCGATGAGCTGTTATCCTCTGTCATCCTGACGCGGGTGTTCCCCGAGGCAGAGGTGATCCGCAGCCGCGACACGGCGTGGATCACGCCCGGCGCGGATCGGATCATCTATGATGTCGGTGGTGATTTTGATGCCGGCGCGCAGATTTTCGATCACCACCAGCGATCCAATCCCCTGCGCGAGGATGGCCAGCCCTATAGCTCTTTCGGTTTGATCTGGGCGCAGTATGGCCGTGATTACCTGCGCGCGATGGAGGTGCCCGAGCATGACATCGAAACGATCCACGACTCGTTTGATCGCGGTTTTGTTCTGCCGGTTGATCTGCTCGACAATGGCGCGGTCAATGCCTCCGAGGCCGGCCCGTTGTTTGCCGGGCTGACCTTGCCGGTGCTGCTCGAAAGTCTGAAGCCGGTGTTTGACGAGCGCGAAGCCGGGGGCGATGACCGCGCTTTCATGGCCGCCTTGCCCGTGGCGCGTGCCCTCGTTGAGGCACAGATCAAACGCCGGGCCGCCAAATTCCGCGCCGAGTCGATGGTGATGGCGGCCATTGAGGTGGCCGGTGAGGCGCGCGTTCTGGAGTTGCCGATGGGCATGCCGTTTCGGGCGGGTGTGGAACAGGCGGGTGCCGATCACCTCTTGTTCGTGGTCCATCCGCGTGGGTCGGATTGGACGCTGACCACGATCCGTCTGGGCGGCGACACCTTTGACAACCGCGCAGACCTGCCCGTTGCCTGGGCAGGATTGACCGATGACGCACTTGAAGTGGCCAGCGGTGTTGCGGGCGCCAAGTTCTGTCACAACGGGCGGTTTATTGCGGTGGCAGCCACGCGTGAAGCGATCCTTGAAATGGCCGATATCGCGGTGGTAGAGGCTTTGGCCGGATAATTGTGGGATGAGCCTGCGCATTGTCTGGAAGCGGCGCCAACTGACGATGTGCTGGTGTGATTCAATGACCACGTGCAGACAGAAAGCGGGAATCCGAAGCAGGCAGAGGGGCGGCAGCTCTGCCTGTTTTGATCACGCAACCCTTACCGAGACACTTCCGTGGTCGCGTCCGGGGGGCAACCTTGGCTGTCTTGCGCCCAGATTTGCGATACGCGACCATAAGACTTTGATCCGCTTGCTGGCCTCTGTGCCGAACTCCTATTATAGACTAGGTGAGCGATGCGAAGGTTGCATACCGCTGCGCAATGATAGAGACATGCAACGCCTGACCTTTGAGGCTTACTATGAAGAATAAACTGGTGCGCGCCCGCCCCCTGGCGCATGTCGGGATCAGTTTGACTGCCCTCGCGTATCCGGCGCGAATTGTGCCCGGGTCTGGCGCATGACAGTGCTTATTCCAACATGGGTGGATGGCGATCTTGTGGCCGTCGAAAAGCTTGAGGCGCATCAGCGTGGCTTGCGCCACAAGGCGGTGTCGGTCTTCGTGATGGCGGGCGATGATCTTTTGATCCAGCGCCGGGCGCTCTGCAAATATCACACGCCGGGGCTTTGGGCGAATACCTGTTGTACGCATCCCAACTGGGGCGAAGACCCGGAAACCTGCGCGCATCGGCGCCTGAGCGAAGAGCTAGGCATCACCGGCCTGAACCTGAGCCATCGCGACCGCGTGGAATACCGCGCCGATGTGGGTGGCGGGCTTGTCGAGCACGAGGTGGTCGATATCTTCATAGCGCGGCTGTCGGCGTGTATCCCGCTTGATCCCAATCCCGAAGAGGTGATGGAGACCCGCTGGATCAGCCTGAACAGGCTCAACCTCGCGCTTGCCACGCATCCCGCGCGCTATACCCCCTGGCTTCGGATCTACATGCAAGAGCACGCAGCGCAGATTTTTGCCTGACGGGAGGATTGGGGGCGCTGCCCCCATCGCCGCAAAGCGACGATTCCCCCGGGATATTTAGGGCAAGAAGAAACGGCTGGGCCTATTTGCCCTTCCAGACCGGATCGCGCTTTTCGGCGAAGGCACGCGCGCCTTCAAGCTGGTCTTCGGAGGCGTAGAGGGTGTCCACCGTCGCAAGCTGGCGTTTGGTGATCCGGTTCATCGCATCCTGAAAGCGCAGAGCCTCGGCGTCGCGAACGATCTCCTTGATGGCGGCGTAGACCAGCGGCGGGCCAGAGGCCAGTTGATCGGCCATGGCGCGCGCCTCGGCCATAAGGCGATCACCGGGATAAAGGTGATTGACGATGCCCCAGCGGGCGGCCTCGTCGGCGTCAAGCCAGCGACCGGTCAGCAGCATTTCCATCGCGATATGATAGGGGATGCGCTTGGGCAGCTTGACGCTGGCGGCATCGGCCACCGTGCCAGAGCGGATTTCGGGCAGGGCAAAACTGGCGTGATCCGCGGCGAGGATGATATCCGCCGAAAGCGCCAGTTCGAGCCCGCCACCACAGCAAATCCCGTTCACGGCGGCGATCACTGGCTTGTTGAGGTCGCGCAGTTCCTGCAACCCGCCAAAGCCGCCAACCCCGTAATCGCCGTCAACCGCGTCGCCATCCGCCGCCGCCTTGAGATCCCAGCCGGGGCAAAAGAACTTTTCGCCCGCCCCGGTGAGAAGGGCCACGCGCAACTCGGGATCATCGCGAAAATCGCGAAAGACCTCGCCCATGATGCGGCTTGTTTCCAGGTCAATTGCATTGGCCTTGGGGCGGTCAAGCGTCACCTCAAGCACGGCCCCGCGGCGTTCAGTTTTCACTGAGCTTTGAGTCATTTGTTGTCTCCGATCCTGATCAGGGCGTCTGCGGCGATGGCGAAATCCACGCCACAGATCAGTGGGTTGATTTCAATTTCGTCAAGCTGCGCGGCATGGGCGATGACATAAGCCTGCACCGCCAAGACCGCCTGTGCAATGGCGTCGATATCCACCCCCGGTTTGCCGCGATACCCGGCCAGCAAAGGGGCGATGCGCAACCGCGACAGGGCGTCGAGCACATCGTCTCGCGTCACGGGGAGGAGCAGGGACTTGCTGTCGGCCATGACCTCGGTCAGTACCCCGCCGGCCGCAAGCGTTAACACAAAGCCATGCGCGGGGTCGCGCAATACGCCGATCAACAGCTCGACCAACCCGCCCGTGACCATGGTTTCGACAAGAAACCCGTCGCTGTCCATGTCAGCGGCGGCCTCGGCCAGGGCCTCTGGCGTGGTGAGGCTTAGCGCCACCAGTCCGGCCTCGGATTTGTGCGCGACACCCTGACCCTTCAGCGCCACAGGAAAGCCAAGGCGCTCGGCGAGGCACGCGGCTTCTTGCGCTGTGGCGGCGGAGCATGATGCGGGAACAGATAGGCCAAACCCGGCCAGGGCTTGCTTGGCCTCAGTCTCGGACAGCATATGCACATCCTTCGGTGCGCCGGGAGCAAGGACCGGCTCGGGCACAACGCGCCGTTGCCCCAGGCGAGCAGCAAGGGCAATCGCGGTAAGCCCATCGTCAAGCCCGATCAGCGGGATCAACCCGGCGGCAAGACAGCGCGCGATGATCGGCTCTGGCAGGGTTTCGGGCAGAGTGGACAAAAGCGCAAGCGGCTTGCCTGCGCGGGCGCGGGCCGCGCCGCCCGCCTCAATCACGCAATCCCAGGCCGAGGGATCACACCGGTCAGGACGCGGAAAATCTACAATGACACAGCCCATCGCCACATCCCCCGCCAGCATCGCCGCGAATGTGTCGGTCATACGCGCCACATCACCCCAGATAAAGGTGTGGTAATCCAAGGGGTTGGCCAATGCCACACGAGGACCAAGCGCCGCGCGCAACCCGCTGACCTGCGCGGCATCAAGCGGTGGAAAGGCGATGTCGCGGCCTGTGGCACTATCGGCCATCAGGCTTGCCTCGCCGCCCGAACACGACAGCGACACGATCCGGTTTGATGGAAGTGCCCCGGCCAGATGCAAGAGCTTGAGCGCTTCCATAAAGGCAGGAAGGCCCTCGACCTGCGCCACGCCGAGGCGCGCCAAAAGGGCGCGCGCGCCTGCGTCTGATCCGGAAAGCGACGCAGTATGCGAAATCGCCGCCGCGCGCGCCTGTTCGGATTTGCCCGCCTTGATGGCGACGATAGGCTTGCCAAGGGCGCGGGTCTCTTTGGTAAGGGCTTCGAAGGCAGCAAGATCGCCGATCCCCTCGATATGCAGGCCAAGGGCGGTTACGCGGGGATCGGCCAAAAGCGCGCTACCGAGTTGCGCAAGGCCAAGCTGCGCCTGATTGCCCGCCGTCATCAGATAGGCAATCGGCAAGCCGCGCGCCTGCATGCTCAGGTTGATCGCGATGTTGGAGCTTTGGGTCAGGATCGCGACGCCACTTTCCACCCGCTGTCCGCCATGTTGATCCGGCCATAAAAGCGCGCCGTCGAGATAGTTGATGTAGCCATAACAATTGGGGCCGATGATTGGCATAGCGCCCGCAGCCTCCAGCAATCGGTCCTGCAAGGCATCGCCATCGCCGGTCTCGGCCTGCATCTCGCGAAAGCCGCTGGCAAAACAGACCGCGCCACCGGCCCCGATGGCCGAGAGGTGCGCCACGACATCCAGTGTGGTCTCGCGATTGACGCCGATAAAGACTGCATCCGGCGGGCCCGGCAACTCCTCAAGGCTTGCAAAGGCCGCGCGTCCGGCAATCTCGGGGCGCGTGGGATGAACCGGCCAGACAGGGCCGACGAAACCGATCTTGCCACATTGCTCGACCACAGAAGTACACCATGCGCCGCCACCTACGACAGCGATCGAACCGGGGCGTAACAGCCGATCCAAGCTGCGCGTCATTGGTTGATCCCTGAGTGTGCCGCACAGACGGGAGCCTCCGGCGGGGATATTTTCAGCAAGAAGAACTGGCAGTAACGCGATATTAACCAAGCTCCGCAAGTCTGTTCGCACGGTACAGGCGGGGACGCCGATGACCGTGCAAGGAGAAGAGGCATGACCTTTTCACCGGGGGGGGCTTGCGGGCCTCCCCTTTTCTTCTTGCTCCAAATATCCCCGCCGGAGGCATGAGTACTCTTTTGGACAGCCATCGCCTCAGGCTCCGAGGGGGCGAAGCAGATCGCGGCTTATGATATGGCGCTGAATTTCGCTTGTTCCGTCCCAAATCCGCTCGACCCGCGCATCGCGCCAGAACCGTTCGATTGGAAAATCATCCATCAGCCCCATTCCGCCGTAAATCTGCAAGGTGGCATCGGTGACGCGCGCCAGCATTTCACTGGCATAGACCTTTGCCGAGGCGATTTCACGATTTGCCGGCAGGCCCTGATCCAGCCGCCAGGCGGCGTTGAGGGTCAGCAGGTCGGCGGCGTCGATTTCCGTAATCATATCGGCGATCTGAAAGCTGACGCCTTGGAATTTACCAATCTGCTGGCCGAATTGTTTGCGTTCGGCGGCATAGTTGAGCGCGTAGTCAAAACAGCGGCGCGCGCGCCCGACGCTCATCGTGGCAACCGTGATCCGGGTGGCATAGAGCCATTCGTTCATCACCGCGAAACCGCCATCGACCTCGCCCAGAACCTGGGCATCGGACAGGCGGCAATCATCAAACTCCAGTATGCAGTTCTTATAGCCCCGGTGGCTTACCGATTTATAGCCGTCGCGGATGGTAAAGCCGGGTGTACCGCGATCGACCAGAAATGTGGTGATGCGCTTTTTCGGGCCGCGCGGGGTGTCATCTTCGCCGGTAGCAACAAAAACGATAATGAAATCAGCATGATCTGCGCCGCTAATAAAGTGCTTTGCGCCATTGAGTACCCAGTCACCCCCGGCCCGCCGCGCCGAGCAGGTCATGCCGCGCACATCCGATCCGGCCCCCGGTTCGGTCATCGCGAGGGCATCCATCCGCTCGCCGCGCACCGCCGGAAGCAGGTAGCGTTCACGCTGTTCGCCCTCGCAGGCCATCAGGATATTCTGCGGACGCCCGAAGAAATGGTTAAGCGCCATCGACCCGCGCCCCAATTCGCGCTCGACCAGGGCAAATTCCAGGTGGTTCAGGCCCGCGCCGCCCACCTCTTCGGGGAAATTACAGGCGTAAAATCCCAGATCAATCGTCTTTTGCTTGATCGCCTCCGCCACCTCGGGCGGCACTTCGCCGCTGCGTTCGACCTCGGCCTCATGGGGGTAGATCTCGTTCTCGACAAAGCTGCGCACTGTCGAGACGATCATCTCTTGTTCGTCGGTCAATCCGAAATGCATCTCAGTCTTCCTTGTGCAGGGTGGCAAGCGCTTCGACCCGCGCCAGAACCTCGGGCAGGGGATCACACGACCGGCGCGTTTCAAGGTTCACATGCAGCATGAACTGATCCGATGTGGCCAGAACCGCGCCGTCGCTTGCGCGCTTCATCTCGTGATAACAGCGCAGCTTTTTGCCCGCGCCTTCGGTCACGCGGGTTTCGACGATGACATGTTCGCCGGCCTGCGCCTCGGCCAGAAACTTGATCGTGGTCTCGGCGGTGAAATAGCTGTTGCCCGCCGCGATATAGGCGGCATCGGCGCCGACATGGGTCATCACCGCATCGGCGGCATCGCTAAAGAGCTGGCCATAGCGGCCCTCATTCATATGACCGTTGTAATCGGTCCAATCGGCGGGAATGACACGGCGCGCGCTGACAATCGGCGGGCCATCCTCAAGCGTGGGGCGGAACGTCACCTGATGCTCGTTGATCAGCCGCCCGGCGGCGTTGCCTTGCTGGCGCAGGGCGCGCATCATCGCGATCAGGTTGTTGTCGCGCTTGCGCTCAAGCTCGCGGATGCTCAGGTGGCCCGATTGCGCATCGGATTGATCGGCGATCATCTGGGCCAGATCTTCGGTCAGTTCCGGCACATCCATCAGCTTGGTCCAGGGCCAAGAGAGGCAGGGGCCGAACTGATCAATGAAATGCCTCATTCCGGCCTCGCCGCCGGCGATGCGGTAGGTCTCGAACAGGCCCATCTGGCCCCAGCGAAGGCCGAAGCCATAGCGGATCGCGTTGTCGATTTCTTCGGTCGTGGCGATCCCGTCCTTGATAAGCCAAAGCGCCTCGCGCCAGACCGCTTCGAGAAAGCGATCGGCGATATGGGCGTCGATTTCCTTTTTGACATGAAGGGGATAGAGGCCAAGCTTGGTCAGGGTATCGCTGGCCCGCGCCACAAGATCGGCGCTGTTCTTCTCGGTCGTAACCAGCTCGATCAGCGGCAAAAGATAGACCGGGTTGAACGGATGCGTCACCACAATCTGTTCGGGGCGCGTGGCGCAGCCCTGCAATTCCGAGGGCTTGAAGCCAGAGGTGGACGAGCCGATGATCGCGCCCGCGTCGCAATGCTCCTGCAAGGTCTGATAGACCTTGCGCTTGAGCGCGAGGCGCTCGGGCACGCTTTCCTGAATCCAGCTTGCCCCTGCCACAGCCTCGGACATAGTGTTGTGAAAACTCAATGCGCCCTCGGCGGGCAGCGCCACATCGTAAAGCATCGGCAGCGCATGGCGTGCATTGCCAAGCACCTCGCCGATCTTGCGCTCGGCCTCGGGGTCGGGGTCGAACACCCGCACATCCCAGCCATTGAGTAGGAACCGCGCCGCCCATCCGCCGCCGATCACGCCACCGCCGATAATTGCCGCTGTTTTCACCATCGTTGTCACTCCCGTTAGCGCAGGATCATTGCGCCGGTATCATATCCGTTGAAATCCAGAACTTCGCGCGCGGCGGTGATCCGGTCTGTGCCGCCCGTCGCGGCGCGGTCAAGCACCCAGCCATAGCCGCCATCGGGCGCTCCGATGGCGGCGGTGCGATAGCCTTCATCGACCCAGATCACCCATAAATCGCGGTCTTTTCCGCCTTGCGGGTCTGCAAGACGCCAGCGGTTGGGGCCAAGCGGCGTGGCGCGCCAGAGGGCGGCGAAATCCTTGCACCTGCCTTTGGCGTCGCACCCGCGAGACACCAGTTTGAACGCCTCTTGGCCATTGCTGCCGCGCAGATAGCTGACCTGCCTCAATCCTTCGTCGCCGGGATAATGCGCGCGCAGGTGCCAGTCGCCCACAAGCCGGTTGGCATCGCTGCGTGTGGTATAGGTCAGCGGCACTTGCGTGTCGCGATAGCCGGGGCCGGGGGCCTCGGGCTGCGCGCAGGCCGCTATCAGCGTTGCAACCGCCAAGGCGCCCCAGACCCTCACGGCACCAAGGTCTCTGTATGCCCGTCCACCGCCAGTATTTGCCCCGAGATCTTGCTGGCCGCAGGCGAGGCGAGGAACAGCGCCATATCGGCCAGATCATCGACATTGACCCAAGAGCGCAGGCTCACGCCCTTGACGTATTGCGCGCGCACCTCGTCTTGGGTTTTGCCGCCTGCCGCTGCTTCCATGGCGACGACGCGGTCCATCCGGTCGCCCTCGACCGCGCCGGGTGCAAGCGCGTTGACGCGCACGCCGACGGGGCCAAGCTCCATCGCCAATGTCTTGGTCAGGCCGACCAGGCCCCATTTCGCCGCTGCATAGGGCGCGCGCAGCGGATAGCCGAACAAGCCCGCCGTTGATGTCGTGATCACGATCAATCCGGCCCCTTGCGCGCGCATCACCCGCGCCGCCCAACGACAGGTCAGGAAGGTGCCCGAGAGGTTCACATCAAGACAGGCGCGCCATGCGTCATACTCCAGATCCTCGATCCGCCCAGCGGGCCCGCCGGTGCCGGCATTGGCGCAGACCACATCAACGCCGCCCCATGCCTGTTCGACATCGGCGAAAAACGCCTCCATCTGGGTCTCGTCGGTGACATCGGCCTGAGCGGCGATAAACGCGGGATGCTCGGCGCGGACCCGCGCCACCGCCGCACCATCGGCGTCACAGATCGCAACCCGGTCACCGCGCGCCGCGAAGCGTTTGGCAAGCCCAAGCCCGATCCCCGACGCGCCGCCGGTGATCAGAACGCGCTCGCTCATCCGCGCGGCGCCTGTTTGGTCAGGCCCAGCTTGTCGCGCACCTCTTGCGGGCCGATCACCCGCGCGCCGAGGTTCTCGATGATCCCGACCGCGCGTTCAACAAGTTGCGCATTGGTCGCCAGAACGCCGCGATCAAGCATCAGGTTATCCTCAAGCCCGACGCGCACATTACCGCCCGCAATAACGCTTGCCGCCACATAAGGCATCTGGTTGCGGCCAAGACCAAAGGCCGAAAACGTCCAATTGTCCGGCACATTATTGACCATCGCCATGAAGGTGTTGAGGTCATCCGGCGCGCCCCAGGGCACGCCCATGCAGAGCTGCACAAGTGCGTCGGGTTCCAGAATGCCATCGGCCACAAGCTGTTTGGCATACCAGAGGTGACCGGTGTCAAAGGCCTCGATCTCCGGCTTTACACCAAGCTCGGTCATCATCCGGCCCATCGCTTGCAGCATGCCGGGGGTGTTGGTCATCACGTAATCGGCCTCGGCGAAATTCATCGTGCCGCAATCGAGCGTGCAGATTTCCGGCAGGCATTCGGCCACATGCGCCACCCGCTCGGTCGCGCCCGCCATATCGGTGCCGGCCTCTTTCGGCGGCAGCGGGCTCTCAACCCCGCCAAAGACGATATCGCCGCCCATCCCGGCGGTCAGGTTCAGCACCACATCGGTGGCGCTGTCGCGGATGCGGTCGGTGACCTCGCGAAACAGGCCAGGATCACGGCTTGGCGCGCCGGTTTCGGGGTCGCGCACATGGCAATGCACCACGGCGGCCCCGGCCTTGGCCGCGGCAATCGCGCTGTCGGCGATCTGTTCGGGCGAGCGGGGCACATGCGGGCTTTTGTCTTGCGTGCCCCCCGATCCGGTGACGGCACAGGTGATAAAAACCTCGCGGTTCATGGTAAGCGGCATGGGGGCTCCTCCGGGGGTGATGGTCTGGCTTAGCCTAGCGTGCTGGTGTTGATCTATATCTTGCCGTAAAAGACAAAAATCATGCCTAAATGGACAAAATCATCCGACGCCCCGGTCAGCATCGCCTTCCTGATCTTTGATCAGTTCTCAAACCTGTGCCTTGCCAACTGTCTTGAGCCGTTGCGTGCGGCCAATACCCTGACGCGGCGGCAAAGTTTCGACTGGCAGATTCTGACCCGCACCGGCGAGCCGGTCCTGTCGTCGTCGGGGATGCAGGTGGTGCCGCACAAGCCGCTCAAGGCGCTTGAGGCCTGCGATTACCTGTTTGTTCTGGCCAGCTATGCCCATGCCAAACACGACACCGCCGACACCCGACGCGCGCTGCGCTCCGCCGTGACGCGGGCCAAAAACGTGGTGGGGCTTGATGCCGGGCCATGGCTTTTGGCCTCGGCCGGGTTGCTGAACGGGCGGCGGGCCACGGTGCATTGGGATCTGCTTGACGCCTTTACCGAGCGGTTTCTCGATATCGAGGTGGCGCGCGCGCGGGTCCTGAGCGATGGGCCTTACATGACCTGCGCCGGGGCGATGTCGGCGCTTGATCTGACGCTTGGGTTGATTGCCGATCGGTTGGGCCTGTCGGTGCGCCTTGATGTCGAGGCGATGTTCATTCACGGCGATCCCCCCGTTAGCCCGACCCGCGAGGGGCAGGCGGTGGGCGATGCGCTTGTGCGTCGCGCCCTCACGCTGATGCGCGACACGCTTGAGCGGCCGCTGTCACAGGCCGAGCTTGCGCGCCACCTGTCTTGTCAGGCGCGCACGCTGGATCGTCGGTTTCGCGCCGGGCTTGGCGCGCCGCCGGGCACGGTTTACCGGCATCTGCGGCTCTCCTCGGCGCGCAAGATGCTTGAGGGCACCAGCCTTGGCATTGCCGAAATCGCCCTGCGCTGTGGGTACGATTCCCCGGCGGCCATGGCCCGCGCGATGCGGCGTCATTACGGCGCGAGCCCGCGCGAGTTGCGCAAATCCTGCTGAGGCCCCTCAGAGAGCGGGCAGGCGGTACATGCCGGAGCTGGAAAACGCGATCGAACTTCCGTCCTCGATATCCTCGGCAAAGCGCTGTGCAATAACGCGAAGCGCGGTCTGCCGCCCCTTGGCCACCAGTGCCCGCCGCGACGGCAGGGCAGGTGTCAGCCCCGGTTTCAGCAGGGTCTGCGACCAGATCAGCGGGTGCAACTCCTGCATGTGATTTTCCAAAAGCCAGTCAAGACAGTCATGAATGCGCGCACGCGATACCTCGACCCCCGAGGGCAGCCGCGCCTTGCCGCTGCGCGGGGCCATCACGATGCCGCAAAAGGCAGAAAGCTGATTGATGACATGCTGGTCGCGCTTGCGCGCCACGATATCGCGCAGCCCGTCGATGAAAAACTCGCAATCCAGCCGTTCAAGCGCGCCGGGGTCAAGCGCCAGTGCATCAAGGTAAACCCAGGCATATCCGCCCGCGCCCCAAACCTCGCCGGTACGCGCGGCGGTGCGGCGCGCCTCAAGGTCGAGCATCTCGTAGCTGCCATAGCGCGCCGGCAAAAGCGCCTCGCCGAGGGCGCGCATGTGGCGCGGGCTGTCGGGGTCGAGGTCGATCAGTTTCTCGTAATCATCCGCCACCCGAAGGCGTGGCCTCTGCCGCCCGGCCAGAAGCGCGCATTGCGCCGAGGCCAGCGACGGCGCGTCAAGGTCAACGCCGTCAAAGGGGCTGAGAATATCGTCGGCGCGCTTGAAATGCAGGTGAAACTGCGCCTCGTGCTCGACGGTTTTGCGCTCTGTTGCCGTCGCGCGCCAGGCCCAGCCGATGTCGATATGGGTCAGCGCCACGATCAGCGTACAGGCATAGCTGTCATGAAATTCGGCGCGCATTTCCTCTAGCGCGTCAATGCCCGCACTGTCCGGCGCCACCCCGTCATGCAAGGCATCTTCGGCCGCCGCAACCACATCGGCGCGCGCGCCATAGGCCAAGAGCATCGTGGCATTCTCGCCGCCCGGCGTGCGCAGGCGCGCGCCATCACCGTATTCAATCAGGCGCGCCAGCTCTTCCCACATTTCCTGACGGGCAAGTTTTTGGCCTTTGTCCTGATGGGTGGCACGGGCCATTTCCTCATCCGTGACCGGCAGGGAGGGCAACAGGATGCGCTTGGTCAGGCTGTCCAGATCGGTCTGCGGCTTGCGGCGCAACAGCCCCAAGAAGTCAGGCAGGCGGCGCCCATCGCGGTCATTGCGCATGCGCGGCTCGGGCGTGGTGTTCTCTGATTCTGCAATAGGTTCGAAAGGCATGGCGTCTCCGGCGTGCTACTCCGGGAAATCCTGACGCCGCTTTTCGACCAAAAGAGGGCAAGCCTAAGGTGAAGGCAGGGAATTTGAGTGGTTGTGGTGCAGGCAAAGCCGCGGGCTTATGCGTCTTCTTGCTCTAAATATCCTCGCCGAAAGCATAAAATTCTGTTTCGGGCGCCATTCTCTGGCGCGGGGGCAGACGGCGGAAAACCGCCGTGCACCTCGCCTATCCCCTGAGGGCGCGCCGCTCAATCAGGTGAAAGCAGCCAAGGGCGTCCTCTCCCATCAAGGAGAGCCCGGCGATCAGGAACGGGCGCGGCAAGAGGGGCTCTATCAACGGGGCCAGGATCGTTTCTGTCTGGATCGCCTGGGCGCGGGGAAGTTTGCCGGTCAGTGTGATGTGAAAGCGAAATGCCTCCATCACATAAGGATAGCCCCATGTCAGTAAAAGCACGTCCTGCTCAGGGCTAAGCCCCCCGGCGCGACGGCGGGCAAGTTCGGCCTCGGTGAGGGGCGCGCGAAACGGCTCGAAGGCATGCACGGTTGCGGCGGCAAGCGCGTTCAAAGCGGTTTGATCGCCCCGTGGCACAAGCGCCAGAAACCGGCCAAGGCGAGCGAGGTTGAGCGCCTCAAGCGCCACTGGTGCCGCACTGAGGCAGAAGCCGTCAAAGGCGGCGATCAGCGCGGCTTCGCTCTGACCCTCGGGTAGGCGAAACGGCGGCTTCATCGTCGCGTGCAGGCCGTATTTGCGTGGGGTTTCGGTGATCTCGGCCACGGGCAGGGGCAGGCCGGGCACCTCCGGATGATCGACGGATCGGCCTGTCATGCAATCCCAGCCAAGCCAGGCCGCGCCGAAATCGGCGAGCGGCCCGCGCTCGGGGGTGACGTAAACGGCGTATCTTTTGAAATCCATGCGCGGGCCTTTTCGTGTCGTCGTGATCTGTCAGGATCATATATTCCGTTCATGACACAGGGCGCGGGCCGCGCCAATGCCGGGTGGGCCGGCAGGCTTTGACAAGGCCCGGGGGCGGGCGCATAACAGGCGGGAAAAATACCAGCCAGCCCCGGAGCCCCTTATGACAAAACCGCTTTTTGACGTGCCCGCCGCGCCGCAAATTCCCGTTCTTGGGCAAGACGGCAGCTTTCCCGTCCGCCGGATTTTCTGCGTCGGGCGCAATTATGCCGCCCATGCCGCCGAGATGGGCAATGAGGTGGATCGCGAGGCGCCGTTCTATTTCACCAAATCCGCGCATACGATCTGTCACAGCGGGGCCAGCATCGCCTATCCGCTTGGCACGCAGGATTGTCATTTCGAGATGGAGCTTGTCGTTGCCATAGGCGCGCCCGCCTTTAGGGTCTCCAATGGCGAGGCGATGCAGACGGTTTACGGGTATGCCTGCGGCATCGACCTGACGCGCCGCGATCTACAGGCGCAGGCCAAAGACAAACGCCGGCCCTGGGATCTGGGCAAGGACTTCGAAGACTCAGCGATTATCGCGCCGCTGACCCCGGCGGCAGAGTTTGGCGAGATCGCCGATCAGGCGATCCGCCTCATGCTTGATGGCGCAACCGTGCAAGACGCCCGGCTCAGCGATATGGTCTGGTCGGTGCCCGACGTGATCGCGCATCTGTCGCAGTTCTATCACCTGATGCCGGGCGACCTTATTTATACCGGCACGCCGGCGGGCGTGGGGCCGGTCAAACCCGGCAGCAAGCTGCACGGTCAGATCGAAGGGCTGAGCGACCTTTTCCTGAGCATCGGCGCGCCGGAGTAGGCGCCGGGCATGTCTGAGGGGCAGCACCCTGACCCGGGCGGCTGGGTCGCGCATGTGCCGGTCACGCTTTTCACCATCGTGATGGGGCTCTGCGGTTTTACGCTTGCGCTGCGCGCGGGCGAAGCCGCGCTTGGGCTTGGACATTTGATATCCGGTGCGGCGCATCTGCTGAGCATGGTGGTTTTTGCGGCCGTGTCGGTTTTGTATGTCGCCAAGGGCCTGCGCCATCCGGGCGCGGTGGTGGCCGAATGGCAGCACCCGGTCAAGCTTGCGTTCTTTCCGGCGATCTCGATTGCGCTTGTTCTGATGTCGGTGGTGATGCTTGACCCGGCACCGGGGCTGGCGCGGGCGATGTGGCTTGTGGCGGTGCCGCTACAGCTTGTTCTGACGGTCTCGGTTTTCAGCGGCTGGATCAGTGCGCGGTCGTTTCAACATGGCCATCTGACGCCAGCCTGGTTCATTCCGGCGGTGGGCAATGTGATCGTGGCGATTGCCGGCGTGCCCCTGGGCTATGTTGAGATCAGCTGGTTTTTCACCTCGGTCGGGCTTGTTTTCTGGATCGTCATGTTGGTTCTGGTGATGAACCGGCTGATTTTTCATGATCCCTTGCCGGTGCGGCTTCAGCCGACGCTGGTCATCCTGATCGCGCCGCCCTCGGTCGGGTTTCTTGCCTGGGTGGCGCTTGTCGGCGGGATTGATCCCTTTGCCCGCGTGCTTTTGAACGGGGCTTATTTGTTCACGCTGATCGTGGCGGTGCAATTGCCAAGGCTGCTGAGGCTGCCGTTTTCGCTGGCGTTCTGGGCGCTCAGCTTTCCGATGGCGGGGGTGACGATTGCCAGCTTTACCTATGCCGATGCCACCGGATCGGCGGGGCATCGCATCATCGGAATTGGCCTGTTGGCCGTGCTCTGCGTGATCATACTGGCGCTGTTGTTCCGCACCGCACAAGCCGTGCGAAACAACGAGATTTTCGTGCCGGATTAATCCAGCAGGCGACGGGTGATGACCTGGGCCTGAATTTCCGCCGCCCCTTCGAAGATGTTGAGAATACGCGCATCACACAAGATGCGGCTAATGGTGTATTCAAGGGCAAAGCCGTTGCCGCCGTGAATCTGAAGGCCATTGTCGGCCGCCGCCCAGGCGACGCGTGCGCCAAGCAGTTTGGCCATGCCCGCCTCAAGATCACAGCGCCGGTCATTGTCTTTTTCCCAGGCGCTGAAATAGGTCAGCTGGCGGGCGATCATGATCTCGACGGCCATCATCGCAAGTTTGCCCGAGACGCGCGGAAAGTCGATCAGGCTCTTGCCGAACTGCTTGCGGTCGATGGCGTATTTCATCGCCACATCAAGCGCCGATTGCGCCACGCCGATGGCGCGGGCGGCGGTCTGAATGCGGGCGGATTCAAAGGTTTCCATCAGCTGTTTAAAGCCTTTGCCCTCTTCGCCCCCCAAAAGGTTTTCACCCTTCACATGAAAGTTGTCAAAGCCAAGCTCGTATTCCTTCATGCCGCGATAACCGAGCACCTCGATCTCGCCGCCGCTCATGCCTGTCGTGGGGAAGGGGGCCTCGTCGGTGCCGGGCGTTTTCTCGGCCAGGAACATCGACAAGCCGCGGTGATCGGCGGTGTCGGGCTTGGTGCGCGCGAGCAGGGTCATCACATGGGTGCGCGCGGCGTGGGTGATCCAGGTCTTGTTGCCGGTCACCTTCCAGTCGCCGTTCTCGTCCTTGACGGCACGGGTGCGCAACGAGCCAAGATCAGAGCCGGTGTTGGGTTCGGTAAATACCGCCGTCGGCAGGATTTCGGCACTGGCCAGTTTCGGCAGCCAATGCGCCTTTTGCGCGTCGGTGCCGCCGCACAGGATCAGCTCTGCGGCGATCTCGGAGCGGGTGCCGAGGCTGCCGACGCCGATATAGCCACGGCTCAACTCCTCGGAGACCACGACCATCGAGGCCTTGGACAGACCAAAGCCGCCGAATTCTTCGGGGATGGTCAGGCCAAAGACACCCATTTCGGCAAGCTCCTCGATGATCTCCATCGGGATAAGCTCGTCCTTGAGGTGCCATTCGTGTGCGTGGGGTTCGACCTTGTCGACCGAGAAGCGGCGGAATTGCTCGCGGATCATTTCAAGCTCGTCGTCAAGTCCGGTGCGCCCGACGGTGATCTCGGCCGAGCGTTCCTGCATCAGCTCGACAAGGCGGGTGCGCGCGGCCTGACTGTTGCCTTCGGCGATCAGGGTGGTCACGGCGGGCGTGAGAAGCGCGGCGATGTCGGCGGCGCTCAGGCCCATGTCATGCGGGCGGATGATCTCGCCCTGATTCATCAGAATGCCGCCCTGAATCTGGCCAAGATATTCGCCAAAGCCGATTTGCAGCAAAAGCTGTTCGACCTCGCCAAAAGTGCCGGAATCGTTCAGCCGGGTGGCCCAATGCTGCATCTGCCGCAAAGATTCCGTATAGGTCGCGAGCCAGGCGAGGCCATGGGCCGCCGACTGGTTCGCCTCTATCGCCGCGCCAGACACCCGGCCGTCAATGCTAACCATTTGGCGAATATTGGCTTTTGCCGCCTCAAAGAGGGTTTCAACCGGGGCAATCGACGCGCCTGTGAGGGCCAGAAGGTCGCCCAGAATGATTGGTTTCGCCATTGCAATATCCTGTCCGTCATGTGCCATTTAACGCGTCCTTTCGTGGTTGCGGCTTGTTCTATCTACTTCGCAGGTGCAGCGCAACTATTTTACGAAAAGGATGATGTTTTTGATTGAAAGTTGCGCATTGATTTTCTGCAGTGCCGCACTAGCGGGCATGTTAAGAGGGGGTCATGGAAGCATTTTTTGATATCGGGCCGCTCTGGGTCTGGGCCTTTGCCTTTGGCGTGGTGATCTGTGCGGGCATGGTCAAGGGCGTGGTCGGCTTTGCCATGCCGACGGTGATGATGGCCGGGCTTAGCTCGGTCATGGCGCCTGATCTGGCGCTGGCGGCGCTGATCCTGCCGACGCTGGCC
Source organism: Roseovarius marisflavi (assembly GCF_900142625.1). Lineage (GTDB taxonomy): Bacteria > Pseudomonadota > Alphaproteobacteria > Rhodobacterales > Rhodobacteraceae > Roseovarius > Roseovarius marisflavi. Next base: position 17,734 of record NZ_FRBN01000029.1, on the reverse strand, counting down.
ACCAATCTCTGGCAGGCCCTGCGCCAGGGCACGCGCGCCGCCCTGGCCTCGGTGCGCCGGTTCCGGGTGTTCCTGGTCGTGGGCGGCGTGGTGATGGTGCTGGCGGCACAGTTGGTGCCGGTCTTGCCGCCTTCGGGGATGCTGTTGTTCATCGGGCCGCTGATCACGCTTTATGCGCTCTCGACGCTGTTTGGGCGAGGATTGCGCCTGTCACCTGATCAGGGGCCAAAGGGCGAGGCGGCGATGGGCGCGCTTGCCGGGGTGTTTGGCGGCATTTCGGGCATGTGGGGCCCGCCGACGGTGGCGATGCTGACGGCGCGGGGCACGGAAAAGACCGAACAGATGCGCGTGCAGGGCGTGATCTATGGCCTCGGTGCATTGGCGCTTGTGGGGGCACATATCGGCTCGGGTGTGCTTCGGGTCGAGACAGTGCCGCTCTCGCTTGGAATGACGCCACCGGCGCTTTTGGGGATCTGGATCGGCTTTCGGCTTCAGGATCGGTTCGATCAGGCGGCGTTTCGCCGGATGACGCTTTGGGTGCTCTTGATCGCCGGGCTTAACCTGATCCGGCGGGGCATTATGATTATGTAGCTGCGGATATCCGAAAAGGCCTGGCGGCATCGGTTAACGTGGACCAATCCGGTTTTGGCAGGCATCGCCCGGCCCTGTGATCGCTGTTCTTCAAGCGGATGCGGTGTCACACGTCCGAAGGCCATGATTTTCAAGTTTATGGTCGGCCATGTCCGCGCGATAGGGCGCAACGATGGGGGGCGGTCAGAGATTTGCCCGCTCAGGCGCCTCTTAACGCGCTGATTTTTCGCGAAAACAGGGCGATTTGGCGCGGCAGGCACATTCCCACGGAAAATCGCGCAACCAAGCGGCTGCTGGCGAGTTCAGCAATCACGGCCTGCGGGAAAAGTGAGTCAATTTAGCCATTCCTAAGATTTATTTGCGTCAATGGGGCGTCGCTTGGGGGCTGATTCGCAGATTTGGATTGATTGGATGCGCCAAACCAGAGCATAGTAGCGAAAAAAAGCAGGTAATCTGAGCAGTAAAAGGAACAAATCTATGTCGAAAATCGCCCTTGTGGACGATGACAGGAATATTCTGACATCCGTATCAATGACGCTCGAGGCCGAAGGCTTTGAGGTTGAAACCTACAATGATGGCCAGCAGGCCTTTGATGCCTTCAGCAAGAAGCTGCCGGATATGGCCGTGCTGGACATCAAGATGCCGCGCATGGATGGCATGGACCTGTTGCAGCGTCTGCGCCAGAAATCGCAGATGCCGGTAATTTTTCTGACCTCGAAAGACGATGAGATCGACGAGGTTCTCGGCCTGCGCATGGGCGCGGACGATTATGTCAAAAAGCCGTTCTCGCAGCGTCTTCTGGTGGAACGCATCCGCGCGCTTCTGCGTCGTCAGGATGCCAATAACGGCGACGTCGTGGCCGATACCGAGGAAACCAAGGTGATCGAGCGTGGCGAGCTGCGGATGGACCCGCTGCGTCACTCGGTAAGCTGGAAAGGCCAGGATGTGTCGCTGACCGTGACCGAATTCCTGCTGCTGCAGGCGCTTGCGCAGCGCCCCGGTTTTGTCAAAAGCCGCGATCAGCTGATGGATGTGGCCTATGACGATCAGGTTTACGTCGATGATCGCACCATCGACAGTCACATCAAGCGTCTGCGCAAGAAATTGCGGATGGCCGATGCTGAATTCTCGGCGATCGAAACGCTTTATGGTATCGGTTACAGGTACAACGAGGAATAATGGCTCTCGCCGAGGGGATAGGGGTGCGCAATATGGCGCAGCGACAGGATAACGATGTTGTCCTTGGGGATGATTTCGTTGCACCCGACCGGGTGGACGAAACCGAACTCACTGCGCATCGTGCGCAGCGGGGGTGGTTTTCGTTTCGCGAATCTTCGCTGACACGCAAGATCATCACCTTTAACCTGATCGCTCTCAATGTTCTGGTGGTCGGGATTCTCTATCTCAACTCGTCGCATGACAATCTCGCATTGCAACGCGCCGATAGTCTGATCGGGCAGACCGCCCTTATCGCCGATGTGGTCGAGGCGCGCCTGCCTGCTGGTGCGCCTGTGAGCCTGATGAGCGGTGATGGTCTTGATATCGAAGACACGCTGTCGCGGCTCAACATTCATGCGGGTACCGAGGTGTACATTTTTGACCGCACGGGCGTTTTGGCGGGTCACAAGGTTGGTACATCGGCGCGGCTCGGGGCGGCGCGTGACCTGCCAGCGACCCCGATGACCGACTTTCTGAGCCGGGTCTGGGATCGTCTTTCGGCGCCGTTTTCCGGCGCAGAACGCGACGGTCGTCAGCGCTCGGTTGAAGATTTGGCGCGCGACATGGTGGATATGGCCGTCAATGACGGCATTCAGGTGCAAACTGGTGAGACGGTGCTTGGCACGGTCTTGTCGGTTGCGGCCCCTGTGATGCAGTTGGGGGAGCCGGTTGCGGTTGTGGCGCTTGCCAATGCCACCGGAGAGATCGACAAACTGGCGCGCGCCGAGCGCGAGCGCGTGTTGCAGATGTTCCTGATCGCGACGCTGGTGTCGGTCGGGCTTAGCCTCATTCTGGCTTCTACCATTTCCAATCCGCTTGCCGATCTGGCGATGGCGGCCGAAATCGGCCGCGAGCGCAATCGCGGAAAGGGCGCCAAAGGGCGCATTCGCATCCCTGACCTGACGGCGCGGCCGGATGAAATCGGGCGGCTTTCCGGGGCTTTGCGCGGTATGGTATCCGCGCTCTATCACCGGATTGACGGAAACGAACAATTCGCGGCCGATGTGGCGCATGAGATCAAGAACCCGCTGGCCAGCTTGCGTTCGGCCGTGGGCACGATGCGGATTGCCAAGCGCGACGATCAACGCGAGCGCCTGCTTGAGGTGATCGAGCACGACGTGCGCCGCCTTGACCGCCTTGTCAGCGATATTTCCAACGCCTCGCGGCTCGATAGCGAGCTTGTGAAAGAAGAGCAGGAATCCTTCGATCTGCTGCACATGCTGCGCAATCTTGGCCAGTACCTTGGCGAAGAGGCTGACAAGAAGGGCATAGAGTTTATCGCGGATTTCCCAAGTCAGCCGATTGTCATCACCGGGCTTGAGGCGCGTCTGGCGCAGGTTTTCGTCAACCTGATCACCAACGCGATCAGTTTTTGTGAAGAGGGTGATGCGATCCGGCTTTGGGCACGGCGCCGGGCCAACCGGGTGCTTGTCGTGGTCGAAGACACCGGCCCCGGCATCCCCGATCAGGCGCTTGAGAAGGTGTTTCAGCGGTTCTATTCGGAACGCCCCGAGGGTGATTTCGGCAATAACTCCGGTCTCGGCCTGGCGATTTCCAAGCAGATCGTCGAGGCGCATGATGGTGTGATCTGGGCCGAGAATATCCGCCCGACCCATGCAGATGCCACATCCGAGCCGCTTGGCGCGCGTTTCGTCGTGGGTTTGCCGGTCTGATCCGGTGAGCGACACGGCGGACCCTTCCGAGATCATCGTGCATGCCACTTGCGTTGCCCATTCGGGCCGCGCGGTCCTTATCCGTGGGGCGGCGGGACGTGGTAAATCGGGGCTTGCGCTGCACCTTCTCGCGCTTGGCGCCGATCTTGTTGCGGATGACCGAACGCGCCTTTGGCGCGACGGCGCGCAGGTTCTGGCCACCGCACCCGAGGCCATAGCAGGCCAGATCGAGGCGCGTGGCATGGGTATTTTGCATCTGCCGCGGGTCACGGCACAGCCGCTGGCGTTGATCGTCGACATGGATAACGAAGAGGCCGAGCGACTGCCGCCCTTGCGGCACGAGGTGATTTTTGGTCTGGATATTCCCTCTGTGCGAAAATCCGCTTTTCCTCACTTGGCCGCAGCACTACTTCTCTATCTTAAACATGGCAAATTGGCCTGAAGGAGACCCGAATGCCTGGCGGCGCAGTTGAACCCGATCTTGCGATTCCCGATATGGCGGCCAATCGGCTTGTGCTGGTGACCGGCCCGTCAGGGGCGGGGCGCACGACGGCGATCCGGGTGCTTGAGGATATGGGCTATGAGGCGATCGACAACCTGCCGCTATCGCTGTTGCCGCGCCTGCTTGAGGGGCACGCGCCCGAAAAGCCGCTGGCGCTTGGGGTGGACGTGCGCAATCGCGATTTCTCGACGGCTGCCCTGATCGAGGTGATTGACCGAAGCGATTGGCACGCGGGCGTGCCGTTGCAGGTGCTTTACCTCGATTGCAGTGCGGACGTTTTGTTCCGGCGGTTTTCCGAGACCCGGCGCCGCCATCCGCTTGCGCCGGCCGAAAGCCCCGGAATGGGTATCGCGCGCGAGTTTGACCTGTTGAGACCGGTGCGGGCGCGGGCGGATATCCTGATCGATACATCCGAGATGTCCCCGCATGATCTGCGGGCCGAGCTTGAACGCTGGTTTGCCCCGAAGGGTGCGGCCCGGCTTGCGGTGTCGGTGCATTCGTTTTCGTATAAACGCGGCCTGCCGCGCGGTCTGGATATGGTGCTTGACTGCCGGTTTCTGCAAAACCCGTATTGGGAACCGGCCCTGCGCGGGCTTGATGGGCGGTCGGACGAGGTGGCCGAATATGTGCGCAGGGATGAGCGGTTTGAAGCGTTCTGTGCGCGGACAGGGGATCTGGTGCACCTCTTGCTTCCGGCCTATGAGGCCGAGGGCAAGGCCTATCTGTCGATCGGGTTTGGCTGTACCGGCGGACAGCATCGAAGCGTGTGCATGGCAGAAACTTTTGCGCAAAGCCTTGCAGAGGATGGCTGGCAGGTGTCAATAAGGCACAGAGAGCTTGAGCGGCACGGTGTGCCCGACGGCGCCGGGCCGCAACCGAGGGAGTGAGGCTGTCTTGATCGGCATTGTGATCGTGGCACATGGCGGGCTTGCCCGCGAATATCTCAAGGCGGTCGAACACGTGGTGGGCGCCCAAACCGGTATTGTGGCCATCATGATCGAGGGGGATCATGATCGCGCGCTGAAACAGGATGAAATCTGTGCGGCGGCGGATGCGGTCGATACCGGTGACGGGGTTGTTATTGTGACCGATATCTTTGGCGGCTCGCCGTCGAATTTGTCGCTTCGGGCGTGCCGACCCGACAACCGCCGTATTCTTTACGGGGCCAATCTTCCGATGTTGATCAAGCTGGCGAAAAGCCGCCAGATGAGTGTGCCCGATGCGGTGCGCGCGGCGCTCGAGGCAGGGCGCAAGTATATAGATAGCCACAATGTGTCGGCTGACTGAGAAAGTAATATCATGACAGACAAGATAACCCGGCAGCTTAAGATCGTGAACGAGAAGGGGCTGCATGCCCGCGCGGCGGCCAAGCTGGTTGAGGTGGTCGAAGGATTTGATGCGGTGGCAGAGGTGTCCCACAGCGGTCAATCCGCCTCTGGGGATAGCATCATGGGGCTTTTGATGTTGGCAGCAGCCAAAGGAAGCACTATTGACGTCGAAATCGCGGGGCCGGATGCCGGGCCGCTTGCGGATGCGGTGGCGGCACTGGTGGCAGACCGCTTTGGCGAGGATATGTGACGGCGCGGCCCCCCGTGTCGGCGATAGAAGCGAAACAGGGACGGAGCATTTGAGCATCAAGGCGCAGCACGAGCCCGGCGATCAGTCCGGCAAAACGGTCTTATTCACCAAATATGACCGCCGCAGCCTGACCTATGCCAATAGTTTCGACAGCAAGATGACCTCTGTCATCATCCGCACGATGGAGTGGTTGACGGGCAAGCTGGCGATTGTCGGCATGATCCGCAAATTCGAAAAGCGCGGTGCGCCCACCGGTCAGGCATTCTGGCGCGCGGCGCTGGATACAATGGGCATCCCGCTTCTGACCCCGGACGAAGAAATTGCGCATATCCCGCTTGAGGGGCCGGTCGTGGTGGTGGCAAACCACCCGCATGGTCTTGTCGACGGGATGATCCTGGCCGATCTGATCGGGCGGCGGCGCAGCGATTACAAGATACTGACGCGCGCGCTTTTGACCGGAATCGACGAGGTTGCGGCCTCTTACATGATCTCGGTGCCCTTCCCGCATGAACCCGACGCACAGCGCAAATCGGTCGAGATGCGTGCCAATTCCATGGCCCACCTGAAAGAGGGCGGGCTGATCAGCGTCTTTCCCTCGGGCGTCGTGGCCTCTAGCGACACGATGTTCGGCCCCGCCGTCGAGCGGGAATGGAACGTTTTCACCGCGCAGATGATCCGCCGGTCGGGTGCGACCGTGGTGCCGATCTTTTTTCCCGGCTCGAATTCGCGCTGGTATCAGATGGCGAACCGGATTTCACCGACCCTGCGCCAGGGGCTGTTGCTGCATGAGGTGGTGCATAGCTGCAACCGGCCGCAAAAGCCGGTTGTCGGTGCCCCGATCAGCGATGAGCGCATGAAGATGCTTGAAAACGATCCGCGCGGTTTCATGGAATGGCTGCGCGAGCATACCCTTTCTCTGGGCGACTAAACCGAGCCCTCGCTCGCCTTATGTAAATCGGTTGTCGCGCGGAAAGCCACGTGGCGCCATGCGGCCAGACCCGGCGCGCTTGCCAAACCATTCGGTCAGGTCGGTTTCGGTGCGGGTACGGCCCGCCGGATCAAGCCAGCTTAGCCCCTCGGCCAGCGTAAAGGTGGTGGCATCGCTTAGCCCGCCATCCTTGTATTTCTGCAAGCGCACGCCCTTGCCGCGGCCAAGTTCGGGCAATTCATCAAGCGCAAACACCAGAACCTTGCGGTTTTCGCCAACGCAGGCCACGTGATCACCGGTGACCGGATGACAGACCTGCGCGCGGACATCGCCGCGCACGTTGAGCACCTGTTTGCCGCTGCGGGTCTGGGCGATCACATCGTCTTCGGGCACGATAAACCCGTCGCCCGCGCTTGACGCGACAAGTATCTTGCGGCCCGGTTTGTGGATGAACAGATCGACAATCGCGGCCTCATTCGGCAGATCGACGATCAGGCGCAGCGGTTCGCCCATGCCGCGCCCGCCGGGCAGGTTAGAGGCGCTCACCGTATAAAACCGTCCGTTCGAGCCGAACACCAAAAGCCGGTCGGTGGTTTCGGCATGGAACATGAAACGCGGCGCGTCGCCATCCTTGAACTTAAGCTCGCGGTTCAGGTCGATATGGCCGGTCAGCGCGCGGATCCAGCCCATTTCGCTACAGACCACGGTGATCGGCTCGCGGTCGATCATCGCCTCAAGTGGAACCTCTTCGACTTCGCCGGCCTCGGCAAAGCGGGTGCGGCGCGCGCCCCAGACGTGATCCTTGCCAAAGGTTTTCTTGGCCTCGCGGAGCTGATCCGAAATCGCCGCCCATTGCAGGGCCGCGTCGTCAAGCAGGTCTTCAAGCCCGGCGCGCTCGGCCATCAGGGCGTCACGCTCGCGCTTGAGTTCCATTTCTTCGAGGCGGCGCAAACTGCGCAGGCGCATGTTGAGGATGGCTTCGGCCTGAATTTCGGTCAGCCCGTCCTCACCGCCCACGGGGGGCGAGACATAATCGGCCTCAGAGGTGGCGCGCACAAAGCTCTGGCCCCAATCCTCGCGTTTGAGAGCGGCCTTGGGATCGTCGTCATAGCGGATGATGTCGATCACCCGATCAAGGTTAAGAAAGGCGACGATCAGCCCCTCAAGAACCTCGAGCCGGTGGTCGATCTTTTCCATCCGGTGATGCGAGCGCCGGATCAGAACCTCTTGGCGGAAATCGAGGAAGGCGCGCAGAACCTCCTTGAGGCTACAGACCTTGGGCGTGACCCCGTCGATCAGCACGTTCATGTTGAGCGAAAACCGCAGCTCGAGATCGGAGTTGCGATACATCATCCCCATGAGAACCTCGGGTTCGACATTCTTTGAGCGCGGTTCAAGCACAAGACGGATGTCATCGGCGCTTTCGTCGCGCACATCGGCGAGGATAGGCACCTTGCGGGTCTGGATCAGCTCGGCGATCTTTTCGATCAGCTTGGATTTCTGGACTTGATAGGGGATCTCGGTGACCACGATCTGCCATTGGCCGCGGCCAAGATCCTCGACCTCGTATTTACAGCGCAGCCGGAACGACCCGCGCCCGGTGCGATAGGCCTGTGCGATGTTTTCCGGCGGCTCGACGATGACCCCGCCGGTGGGAAAGTCGGGGCCCGGAATATAGTTCAACAGCGTGTCGTCGCGCGCATCCGGCGTTTTGATCAGATGCAGGCAAGCATCGACCAATTCGGCGATGTTATGCGGCGGGATATTGGTGGCCATGCCGACCGCAATCCCGCTTGAGCCATTGGCCAGAAGGTTCGGAAAGCTGGCCGGAAGAACGACCGGCTCGGTCAGGGTGCCGTCGTAATTGTCGCGAAAATCAACCGCGTTTTCGTTGAGCCCGTCAAGCATCGCCTCGGCGACGGCGGTCATCCGGGCCTCGGTATAGCGGCTGGCGGCGGGGTTATCGCCGTCGATATTGCCGAAATTGCCCTGACCATCGACCAGCGGATAGCGCACCGCGAAATCCTGGGCGAGGCGGGCCATGGCGTCATAGATCGCCGCGTCACCATGCGGGTGATAGTTGCCCATCACGTCGCCGCTGATCTTGGCGGATTTGCGGAACCCCCCGGTCGAACTCAGCCGCAGTTCGCGCATCGCGAAAAGGATGCGCCGGTGCACCGGCTTGAGACCGTCGCGCGCGTCGGGAAGGGCCCGGTGCATGATCGTCGAGAGCGCATAGGTCAGATAGCGCTCGCCAATTGCGCGGCGCAGCGTCTCTGGCACGGCCTCGGGCAGCATCTTGGGGTCATCGACTAAATCACTCATAGATGCGGTGATAACCGCCGTGCAAATCCGCGTAAAGCACATAGAAACCACAGCGCGCGAAAGTTTTCGGATTTCCCCCTGAACGGCAGGCGCGAATCGCATATTATGATCCCTAGCTGCCAAGCTTTTAGATAAATTTTGTGGGTTATGTGGGGGATGCGCGATGTGGCGCTTTATTATTGTGAGTTTTGCATTTCTGGGCTGGTCTTTTTACGTCCTCAGTGATGGGGCCGAGTACCGCCCGAGCGCCAATTCGATTCAGGCGCGTGCGGTTCTTGATAATCAACGCCCCAAGCCGCGTCCGCTGCGGGTGAATGTGATTGAGCTTTCGCAAGATGGCGCGGTCGCGCCCGATACATCCGCGACGCGAACCATCACCTCATTGCATGATCTCGGCCTGACGGTGGGCAAACGCGTGGCGGTCACGCTTGCCTCTGCCGAGGCCGTGCCAACGGCGCAGGTCGCCGCCGTGATAAACGTGCCAACGGTCAAGGCCGCGCCCGCCGCAGTGCCCGAAACCCCCGAACTTGACGCCACAGCAGAGCAGGTCGAGACCGTGCAGGACAGCCTGGCGCAAAGCCGCGATATCCGCGAAGTGACCGGCACCAAGGTGAACATGCGCACCGGCCCCGGCACCAACTATGGCCGGGTCGGACAGGTGACACGTGGCACCGAAGTGATCGTGTTGCGCGATCCCGGCAATGGCTGGATCAAGCTCAAGGTGCTTGAGACCGGGCGGATCGGCTGGATGGCGGATCGGCTTTTGACGGCGGCAAACTAGGCTTGCATCGGCCGACGGCGCAGGTCAGAACGGCGCCATGACTGAAAAAACCATTTTGATCACCGGCTGCTCGACGGGCATCGGCTATGATGCGGCCCACGCGCTTCGGGCGCTTGGCTGGCGGGTGTTTGCCTCTTGCCGCAAAGAGGCAGATTGCGCGCGCCTGCGCGATGAGGGGTTCGACAGCCCGAGGATCGACTATGAGGATGAGGCGAGCATCGAGGCGGGCCTTGCAGAGGTGCTTGAGGCGACCGGCGGGCGGCTTGATGCGCTGTTCAACAACGGCGCCTATGCGATTGCCGGACCGGTCGAGGATATCCCGACCGCGGCGATGCGCGCGATTTTTCAGGCCAATTTCATCGGCTGGCATGATCTGACACGTCGGGTGATCCCGGTGATGCGCGCCCAAGGGGCGGGGCGGATTGTGCAATGCTCTTCGGTTTTGGGGCTTGTGGCGATGAAATGGCGCGGGGCCTATGTGGCGACCAAGTTTGCCCTTGAGGGGATGAGCGATGCGATGCGCATGGAGCTTCAGGGGACGGGTATTCATGTCTCGATCATTGATCCCGGCCCGATCGACACGCCGTTTCGCGCCAATGCGATCAAGCAATTCGAGAAATGGGTGGATTGGGAGAATTCCGCGAGGGTCGAGGAATATCGCGCCACCCTTCTGGACCAGCTTTACAAGGGCAGCAGCAAGGGGCCGCAATGGCCCGCCTCGGCGGTGACCAATGTGCTTGTGCGTGCCCTGGAGGCCCGGCGCCCGAAGCCGCGCTATTACGTGACGACGCCGACGCATTTGATGGGCACGCTGCGTCGCGTTCTGCCCGTGCGGGCGCTTGATTGGGTGACAAGCAAGGGCTAGGGCTGGTCCGGCTCTTGCGTGTCGGCCGCGCATTGGGGCTGCGTCATGATTTCCCTTTCGCTTTTTGCCCCGGCGCGCCTACATGTGGCCCTTAGGACCGACTCGGAAAGGACGATCTCATGCTGCAAGACCCGCTTTTCATCCTCGTGGCTGTTGCCTGTATTGCCGTTGCGGTGATCCTGATCAGGGGGATAAGCACCTTTGGCAAAGAGGGAGTCGAGAACGCCAAACGGTCGAATAAATTCATGCAATGGCGCCTTATCGCGCAGGCCGTTGCCATCGTACTAATCCTTATTTTCGTCTATTACCGCAGGCAGGGGGGCTAACCTAATGGTCGTATTGAACAAGATTTACACGCGCACCGGCGATGCCGGGGAAACCGCGCTTGGCAATGGCTCGCGGGTGGCCAAGCATTCGGCGCGCGTCACCGCCTATGGCACGGTGGATGAGGTCAACGCGACCGTCGGCCTTGCCCGGCTTGCCGCCGAGGGCGAGACCGATGAGGCGCTTGCGCGCATTCAGAACGATCTTTTCGATCTCGGCGCCGATCTGTGCCGCCCGGATATGGAAAAGGACGCAGAATCAGACTACCCGCCGCTGCGCATGGCCGCCAGTCAGGTGGACCGGCTTGAGGCGGAAATCGACGCGATGAACAAGCATCTTGAACCGCTGCGCAGCTTCATCCTGCCGGGCGGATCGGCGCTTGCGGCGCATTTGCATCTCTGTCGCACCGTGTCGCGCCGGGCCGAGCGGCTGACGGTGGAATTGGCCACAATCGAACAGGTGAATGAGGCGGCGGTGAAATATCTCAACCGTCTGAGCGACTGGTTCTTCGTCGCCTCGCGCATGGCCAATAACGGCGGCAAAGACGATGTTTTGTGGATTCCGGGCGCGAACCGATAAATACGCCAAGGCAGCGGCCTGAAACACTCTCGCAAGATTCTTGCGCTCAAAACCGGAAACGCGACGTCGTGAGACGCTAACGTGACGATTTTGCCCTGTTTCACCTGCGCCAGACCCGGTATCAACGCGCAAGATAGTTTTACCGAAGAGTCGTCGGCTCTTCATCATTCTGAGGGAGACCATGCCAATGAAGGTGCTCGTACCTGTCAAACGCGTGATCGATTATAACGTTAAGGTCCGCGTCAAGGCGGACGGCAGCGGTGTCGATCTAGCCAATGTCAAAATGTCGATGAACCCGTTTGACGAGATCGCCGTTGAAGAGGCCATCCGCCTGAAAGAGGCCGGCAAGGCCGATGAGGTGATCGCCGTTTCGATCGGTGTCAAGCAGGCCCAGGAAACGCTGCGCACCGCGCTGGCGATGGGCGCGGATCGCGCGATTCTGGTGATTGCGGCGGATGACGTTCACACCGATATCGAGCCTTTGGCCGTGGCCAAGATCCTCAAGGCGGTGATCGACGAGGAACAGCCCGGCGTCGTGCTCTGCGGCAAGCAGGCGATCGACAACGACATGAACGCCACAGGCCAGATGCTCTCGGCGCTTCTGGGCTGGAGCCAGGCAACCTTTGCCTCCAAGCTTGATATCGACGGTGACAGCGCCGTTGTGACCCGCGAAGTTGACGGCGGTCTTCAGACCATCAAGGTCAGCATGCCGACCATCGTGTCGGTCGATCTGCGCCTGAACGAGCCGCGCTATGCGAGCCTTCCCAACATCATGAAGGCCAAGAAAAAGCCGCTGGATGAGAAAACCGCCGCCGATTACGCCGTCGATGTCACCCCGCGCCTTGAAATCACCGGCACGTCAGAGCCCGACAGCCGCGCGGCGGGGATCATCGTCGGCTCGGTGGACGAGCTTGTTGCAAAACTCAAAGAAGCGGGGGCCGTGTAATGTCTGTTCTACTTCTCGCAGAAGTCACCGATGGTGAACTGTCGATCGACGCCACCGCCAAGGCCGTGACGGCGGCCGCGAAACTTGGCGATGTAACCGTGTTGTGCTGTGGCGCATCCGCCGCCGCCGCTGGTGAGGGCGCGGCGAAAATCGCGGGCGTTTCCAAGGTGCTGGTCGCCGAAGATGCCTCGCTTGGGCACCGTTTGGCGGAACCCACTGCGGCGCTGATCGTCAGCCTTGCAAGCGATTACAGCCACATCGTTGCCCCGGCCACGACCGACGCCAAGAATGTGCTGCCGCGTGTCGCGGCGCTTTTGGATGTGATGGTTATTTCGGATGCCTCCGGCGTTGTCGATGCAGACACCTTCGAGCGCCCGATTTACGCCGGCAACGCCATTCAGACCGTGAAGTCGCGCGATGCCAAGAAGGTCATCTCGTTCCGCACATCGACCTTTGACGCCGCCGGCGAACAGGGCGCTGCCCCGATCGAGACGATTTCGGCGGTTGCCAATCCGGGCCTGTCGGAATGGGTTGAGGACAAGGTCGCGGCCTCGGACCGCCCCGAGCTTACCTCGGCGGGTGTCGTGGTTTCGGGCGGTCGCGGTGTCGGCTCCAAGGACGACTTCGCGCTGATCGAAAGCCTCGCGGACAAGCTTGGTGCCGCTGTCGGCGCAAGCCGCGCCGCGGTCGATTCGGGCTATGCGCCGAATGACTGGCAGGTCGGCCAGACCGGCAAGGTCGTGGCGCCGAACCTTTATGTCGCGGTCGGCATCTCCGGCGCGATTCAGCACCTCGCGGGCATGAAAGACAGCAAGATCATCGTCGCGATCAACAAGGACGAAGAAGCGCCGATCTTCCAGGTCGCCGATTTCGGCCTCGTCGCCGATCTCTTCACTGCCGTGCCGGAGCTTGTCGAAAAGCTCTGATACCGGCCTTGCCGTTCGAATTGGAAAGGCCCGCGCAGATTTCATGCGCGGGCCTTTTTCGTTGTTTGCGCCTATTCGGTTAACACCTCGGTCAGCGTCGGCAAAAGCGCCTTGGAGACCTGACTATGGGCCAGCGGACCGGGCAGCTCGGCGGCAACCGTTTCTTCCATCGGGGCAAAGCGCATGCCGCGCGTGCCCTGTTCGCGCGCGGCGCGGCTTATCACCACCTCAACCAGTCGCGCGGCGTGCTTGGCGATCTTGTTCAGCATCGCGCGGCTGACAAAGGCGGGGTCATTGGCGATATCGGCGGGGCCATCGCCGCGCCCTGGCTTGTGGCTGGCGAACCACAGCAACACAACGGGCCGTTCAATCCGCTCCAACAACTGTTCCATGCGCTCGACCCAGGTGTCTTGCAGCCCCTCGCGCAATACCGAAAAGCGTTCCGGCGCAATCTGGTTCAGCCGCGCCATCATGTGGCGGGTAAAGTTGAATTCGGTAAAATCCATCTCGGGATAAAGCCGCCGCATGCGATCCGTTGCCTGTAAAAACCGGTCATTGCGGCGCGGATGCACCCGGTAAAACGGATTGGTCAGGTTCATCGCGCAGGGGATTTGAAGCACCACGGCCTCTGCATTCCGCGCCAGGTCGATAAGCCCGTCATCCTTTAAAAACGCATCGACCCCGGCATTGGCCCAGCCGAAATTGACACAGGCCATGCCCAATTGCCGTTCCAGAAGATCCGGGTAGGGCCGGTCGATGAATTTGCCATAAGTTTCCGTGCCCCCGAGACAGGCCACGTATTCGGTGCTCAAGACCTGTTGCGGCCCACGAAACAGCAGTTTTGATGTCCCATAGCGCACAGGCATATAGTCAAGGGGCTGCCGCCCCATCCGTTCAAAGGCCATAACGCCCCCCATTTTTAACTCACCCGGGAACAGGATTCGCGCATTTCCGTTGAGAAATCCCTAAAGCTAAAATTAACCCCTGTTTTTAGCGGTTTCCGGCTCTTGCAGCCTGCCCCGGACGGGGCCTATGCTAGGGACGAACAACGGCAGGGACGGGCAGATGGATATTGCGAAAATTGGCGTGGTCGGCGCAGGGCAGATGGGCAATGGCATCGCCCATGTGATGGCGCTAGCGGGCTATGATGTGCTGCTCAACGATATCAGCGGCGAAGCGTTGAAAAATGCCGTTGATCTGATCCGCAAGAACCTTGACCGCCAGGTCAGCCGCGAGAAAATCAGCCAGGACGACATGGATGCGGCCATGGCCCGGATCACCACCACCCAGACCCTGACCGACCTTGGCGCGACCGACCTCGTGATCGAGGCCGCGACCGAACGCGAGCCGGTCAAGCAGGCGATTTTCGACGAATTGCTGCCGCATCTTCAGCCCCACACCATCCTGACCTCGAACACCTCGTCGATCTCGATCACCCGGCTGGCAAGCCGCACCGACCGCCCGGAAAAATTCATGGGGTTTCACTTCATGAACCCGGTCCCGGTGATGCAGCTGGTCGAGCTCATTCGCGGCATTGCCACCGATCGCGAAACCTATGACTCTTGTCTTGCGGTGGTTGAGAAGCTTGGCAAAACCGCCGCTTCGGCCGAGGATTTCCCGGCCTTTATCGTCAACCGCATCCTGATGCCGATGATCAACGAAGCGGTCTATACGCTCTATGAAGGGGTCGGAAACGTCAAATCCATCGACGAGTCGCTCAAGCTTGGGGCCAATCACCCGATGGGCCCGCTCGAACTGGCCGATTTCATCGGTCTGGATACCTGCCTTGCCATCATGAATGTGCTGCACGACGGGCTGGCCGATACCAAGTACCGGCCCTGTCCCTTGCTCACCAAATATGTCGAGGCCGGCTGGCTTGGGCGCAAGACCGGGCGCGGCTTTTATGACTATCGCGACGAGACACCGGTGCCCACGCGCTAGGGCAGCCGCTCTCGCTTTCATCTTTCCATAAATACTCCCGCGCGGAGCGCTCTAAACCGGCTCCGCCTCAAGCAAGACACCGCCTTCGGGGCGCAGCGTCAGGATCATGACCGGCTTCGGGTCTCGCCCGGCCACAGGGGTAAAGCGAAAGCGCGACAACAGCGTTGCCAGAATAATCACGGCCTCTTGCAGGGCAAAGCTTGCCCCGATGCAAATTCGCGGCCCGTCGCCAAACGGCAGGTAGGCATAGCGCGGCACCGCCTTGCGATCGGCAAAACGATCCGGGCGAAAGCTGTCGGGGTCGTCCCAGAGCAGGTGATTGCGGTGCAGCGCATAGATCGGAATGATCACCGTATCACCGCGGCGTACCTCGCGCCCACACAGGGTATCTGCGGCCTGCGCCGTGCGCGATATAATCCCCGCAGGCGGATAGAGTCGCAGGGCCTCGTCGATGATCTGTCGGACATAGGGCAGGGCGGCCACATCCTCGCCCGTGGCGGCGCGGCCATTGAGCACGCTTTGCGCCTCGGCGCGGGCACGGTCCTGAACGCCCTGATCATACGCACAAAGATAAAGAGACCAGGCCAGCGTCAGAGCGGTCGTTTCATGGCCCGCGACGATAAAGGTCAACAGGTTGTCACGCAGTTCGGCGGTGTCCATCCTGCGGTGGGTTTCGGGGTCTTCGCCCGCGATCAACAAATCGAGCAGGTCGGGCACGCCCTCTGGCCCACGGGCGCGGCGTGCCTCGACCGCCTCATCGGCAACGCGCTTCATCGCCGACACACTGCCCCCCGACATGATCCGCGCCGGGCGCGGCACCCAGTCGGGCAGGCCGAGGATATCAAACAAAGAGATTTTGCCGGCATCCGAGATATAGGCATCAATCCCGCGATGCACCGCGTCGGCGTCAAAGGTGCCATCGTCGGAAAAGGTGACATCGGCGATTATATCAAAGGTGGTGCGCACCATATCGGCGGCCATATCCACCGCGCGCGGGCCGGCCTCGGCGAGACGCGCACAGGACCGTTCGGCGGCGGCGGTCATGATCGGGGCAAGCGCCATCATGTTGCGATGCGAAAACACCGGCGCGGCCGTACGCCTCTGCCAGCGCCAATGCGCGCCCTCGGCGATGAAAAGCGATTCGCCAATCGCCGGGCGCAGCAGATTCTTGGTGACCAGCGACTTTGGATAATCGTCAAGATTCCCCAAGAGCATCCGGCGGATCGCATCCGGGTCCATCACCATGTGCCAGCGTTTGCCGGTGCGTCCTGACACCATCGGCTGGCGGGTGGCGATGGCCGGGATGATCGACAACACATTCGCGCGCGCGGCCCTGAGGCTGGCGAAAACGTTCATCGGTTCGGTGACGAGCGGTACTTTGACGGGATGTGCATGAACCGGGCTTGTGGAGGCGGGTGACGGGGCTGCGGGTTGCATCGGGCACCTTTCTGCTGATCCCCAGTATATAGGGGCGGCGTCGTATTTGGGCAAATGATTGCGAAGGGCGCAGTGCTGTTGTATCCAGCGCCAACGCCATTTCCAAGGAATTGCCCTATGACCCGCCTTTTCGCCCTTCTCGGGCTGGTTCTGATCACCGGCTGCACCAATCCCAATGATCTTGATGAGGCGCCGGCCTATCTGGGCAACTTTCATCTTGGGCATAACGTGGTTGTTGCGCCGAACCTGACCAAGGGGCCGGCCTCGCGCGAGGCGACCAAGGAGGAATGGATCGCGGCAATGACCACGGCGATGTCGGATCGCTTTGGCCGCTATGATGGCTCCAAGCTGTATCATCTCGGGGTGAGCGTCGAGGGCTATGTGCTTGCGATTCCGGGCGTGCCTCTTGTGGTCTCGCCGAAATCGGCGCTGATCCTCAAGGTCACCGTCTGGGACGATGCGGCGGGCATAAAGCTCAACGAAAAACCCCATACGGTGACAGTGGTCGAA
The DNA here is from genome assembly GCF_900142625.1 of Roseovarius marisflavi. Classification (GTDB taxonomy): domain Bacteria; phylum Pseudomonadota; class Alphaproteobacteria; order Rhodobacterales; family Rhodobacteraceae; genus Roseovarius; species Roseovarius marisflavi. Next base: position 610 of record NZ_FRBN01000029.1, on the reverse strand, counting down.
ACCATTTCCGGCCCGACATTGCTTGGCTCGGGTCTGACCCAGAGCAAGGAAACACAGATGCTCAATCTGAGCCGGAATGCCGCCAAGCAGATTCAGAACTGGCTGCAGAATCAGAATAACGATCTTGGCTGGTTCGAGAATGACGGCAACCCGGCCAAGGGCAAGAGCCGCCCAGCGTCGGATGCATCCGACGAGGCCGACGCCTCTGCGGCGGATGAGACGCTCGCCCCAGAGGTGCTCAGTGCCGCGGAACAGTTCACCGCCGCTTCAAAAGTCATCGAAGAGCCGGAACTTGCCGCGCCTGTGGCCGAGTAGATACAACGTGGTGCAGGGCAGCGGCTTCAGCGGCCAAGTTGGGCTTGATTTTCCCGGCGCAACCCAATAGACGGCGCGCGGAGTAGATAACCGGGCCTCTGGGCCCCCCAACTGACAAGGCGCCCTGAAATATGGCTAAGGCAAAGTTTGACCGCTCAAAACCGCACGTAAACATCGGCACCATTGGTCACGTTGACCACGGCAAGACGACGTTGACGGCTGCGATCACGAAATACTTCGGCGATTTCAAAGCCTATGATCAGATCGACGGCGCGCCCGAAGAAAAGGCACGCGG
>NZ_FRBN01000046.1 GCF_900142625.1 Roseovarius marisflavi | reverse complement strand
TCAGGCGAATGGTTCTTTCGTTTCTTCATTGCGGATCACTTCTTTCTTCATGCGATCCATCTTAACGACTGGCCCAAATTTCCGCGACCACCTCTAACTGACGGTTGTGGCCTTAGCCGCGGTAATAATAAGTATACCATTCACAGTTTGATAAGCCGCATACGCACCTGTCGTAGAGGAGCCTAGGACAACGCCGAGGAAGCTGCCTGCTGCTGCTCCCGCAGTCGCAACCACACCCGTCGCGATGGAAGTTGCGGTACCCGATACTATTAAAACGCCTGCGACGGCACCTGCGCTAAGTGTGACTCCCGCCGCAGCTACCGCTGCTCCTGCAAGCTTAGCTCCAATGACAGCATCTTTGTGATCAAGGATGCCATCACCATTTAGATCGAAACTCGACTTGGACGGCGTCATCTTGGCCGAGACACCTTTAGCGGCATCTAATATATCATTGTGATCTATTTTCCCGTCCCCGTTCACGTCGAACATTTCTTTTCGCGGCACTATAGACTGAACGGCTTTCTTAATAAATTTCATGAAGTCGACTCCATGTTAAATGGCGATTAATGATGCTGATCATACTTCATTCCAGCCTGAAAACCGTGAAAAAGTAAGCATCTATACAAAGAATTCTTAACGGAGATGTATAGATGTTTACCACCTTCACGCTGCTGTTTGCAGCTGGGGTCGGCCTTCGGCTGGCCTCATCCTTGGCACTGAGAAAGCGCCTCAACCTCCACCTAGCTCTACCCCAGGCCCTAGCCGTCTTGTTGGTCATACTCGCCTGCTTGCCCGCCTGGATAACGCCGGTGGCTCTTCCGGTGCCGCTGAGCTTCGTCCTCGGAGCAGTCCTTCCTGACCTTATCATCAGGAGGGCATAGTCATGGCACAGGCCCCCTTCAACCAAGACAATCTGGCTCCCGGTGATCGTGTGATTATCCGGGCCTTCGACGATATCCCAGAGCACATCTTTCAGGTCGACGAGGTCCATGAGGATTGCGTCTGCGGCCAAGCCCTGACGGGGCCATTCGCTGGCGCATACGGCGAGCCTGACCTGGATCTGATCCTTCGGGTCATCGACTAAACCAACCCCCATCACATCATCAAAAGCTAAGAAAGGAGAGGACCTATGTCTTCTGCTACAATTCGCTATGCCTATGGCCGAAGCATCAGAAGCGGTCATGGGGAGAGCCTTGCCGACAGCCATTAACCTCCCCGACATGCCAGAATATGCTGACGTGACGGATGAGCAGCTACAGGAGCACATCGAGAACAGGAAGGGGATCAGGTGCCAAGGGTATGTGGATCGGATGTTGGCTTATGAGGCCCGGACTGGACGAAATATCTGCCCCATCTGAGGGGGAAATACCTCTTGGGTTGTAAGAGGTTGTGATCTAATGCAAATCTTGGAAAGATGTACGGGTACGAAAAGGGCGGATTGCAGACCTTCGCTGCACTCTGTTTGAAGGGCTGCAACGCGGACAAAGCGTGATTTCGCTGTAGGCGCAAATATGGCCGCTTTGCTGCTCATATCGGACCTTAACTCCGGGTCGAGCACTAGTCGTATAAATTGCGTAATTCTTTTGGCGACCTGCGGTGGAAAGTGTATTTTCCAAACTGAAGCGGGTTCCGGGAACCGAACTTGATCCGAACCGGTCAACACGGGTGCCAATCCACGGCACTCGGAATGTATTGGGCGTTCTTGAAGGCGGTGGCCATGCTCCGGGCCGAGCATGTGCCAAAACACAAGGCACCTCAGCGGCTTGTTTGCTATTCAATGAGCACCAGCGAAAGCCACGGCACGAATGTCACAACCATCAAGACAACCAGCATCAATAGGACAAATGGCAAAACAGACATCGCAATACTTGAAACACGCTCTCCGAATGACCGGGACGCGATCAGCAGGTTCAGTCCAACAGGAGGGGTCAGCAAGCCAATCTCCAGATTGACGACCATGATGATGCCAAGGTGAACAGGGTTCACGCCGACCGCCGTGCCCACGGCCAGCATTACCGGGGCCAACAGCAAGATCGCGGATACCACATCGATCAGGCACCCGGTGATCAAGAGCGCGAGGTTAAGGGCCAAAAGAATCGCGACCTTGCTTTCGAAGATATTCTGGACCCAATCGGCAAAGGCGTCCGGCAGTCCTTCACTCGCGAGGAACGACTTCAGCATCAGGGCGACGGCCACAATCGGCATCAGTGTTCCCAACATGACCACACTGGATTTCATGATCTCAAACAATCCAGCAAGCCCGAAAGATCGGTAGATCAGCACTTCTACCGCTGCGGTATAGACCACTGCAACTGCGGCCGCTTGAATAGGAGAGAACACACCTGAATATATTCCGCCCAACAGAAGTACCGGGGCCAAAATAGCGAAAAATCCGTTATGAAAAGACGTAATCAGCCGTCGGGAGGAGAACGTACCCCGCGCCATTTCCCTGTTTGTGACGACGCTGTAAACGGCGAAAATGAGCGCTAGTAGTATTCCAGGCAATACGCCCGCAAGAAAAAGATCAGCAACGCTTGTATCGGTTACCAGTCCATAGAGGATGAGGGGGATCGACGGCGGTATCAATATGCCAAGAGTTCCGGCGGACGTCACCGACCCGATCGCAAATCGGCTGCTGTATCCCGCATCTTTGAGGGCCGGGTACATAACCGACCCAATCGCAATCAGTGTCGCGGCTGAAGATCCCGAGATCGCCGAGAAACAAGCGCAGGCGAGGATGGTGGCAACACCCAATCCTCCGGGCATCCAGTCCGTCGCAGACTTGAAGACCTCGACCAGATGGCCGGCAATGGACCCGCGCGCGATGAGATTTCCGACGACCAGGTACATCGGGATCGCCAAAAGCGCATGGTTGTCCATCGCTGTCCAAAGATCCTCGACAACATAAAGAACGGTTCCGTTGCCATAAACGACCTGAACATAGGCTGCTGAAACAAGCAGGATGAGAACCATGTTCTGGCGCAGCGCCAGAAGAGTAAACACGATGAGAAACAGCAGCAGCAGATTCATGAGACTCAGCCAGACAAGGCTTCCTTGGTCTTTGGCGAGACAGCAAAAACAGCGTGTTTCAAGGCGCACGACGCCAGAACGTAAGGCACGACAATCTGAACTAGCCAAAGGGGTGCATTGAGTACCGGTACGCGGTCCGCGTAGACATAGGACTGAATGACGAATTCGACCGCAAAGACTGCGAATACCCCGAACAGGGCGGCTGAAATCGCATCTCCAACTTTGTCGACCAAGACGTGCGGGATGATGTTGTCCGCGAATGTTGGCCTGAAATGCACGCCAGAGCCTGTGGCAAGCGTCAACCCAAGCATGCAGGCCACGATGCCGGACAAAACCTCCATTTGCGGCGACCCTCGCACCACGGTCGAAAACACATCGACCGCGATAATATCCACTACGAGAACCAGGACAAGCGTCGAACAGGCCAATACTGCCAGGCTCGCCTCAAGCCGGGTCAAGACCCTCAAGAGCCGCTGAGAACTAGTCATCACAAGCTGCCTTGGCCGCCTCTATTCGGGCCAAAAACTGCACCGCACTCTCACCGAGCGATGCCGCAAATTCATCCTGAATTCCCTTCGCGGTGGTTCGCCATGCGCTTTTTTCACCCTCTGACAACTGCCTGACGGTAACGCCTGCGTCTGGCAGATGGCTTAGCATCTTTTCTTCTGTGTCCAAAATGTTAGCCGAAAGGCGAGGGCCGGAAGATGTCACGATCTCAAGCCATTTCTGCTCCTGTGGGCTCAGGCGATCATAAGTCAATTTGGAGACAGCGATCGTACCGATCAAGCGGGTGTGGTTGCTGATCGTCAGATGCGGAGCAATCTTGTGGATGCCGATGCCGACACCAAATGCAGCAGGTAAAAAAGCTGCATCCACACTTCCGGTCTGTAAGGACAGGATCGTGTCCGAAATACCTAACGGCACCCCAACCGCTCCCAGTCTACGGGAAAACAGCATATCGACCGATGTTTCGGATATTCGGACTTTTTTGCCTTCAAGATCTGACGGAGCAGCGATCGGATCTCTCGAAAACACAATGACATTGCCAACTTCAAGCCAGCCCAAAGGCACCAACTGCGCGGCTTCCATCGAGTGTTCGAGGATCGAACCCAGGTGATTGACTGCAACGCAGGATCCTTGCGCGGTCGTGTCAAAGAGGAAGGGAGACGAAACAAGGTCGATCTCCTGCTCGATGAGCGAAAGGTAGACATTGCTGATCATGATCATGTCCAGCCGCCCCTTCATGCTTTGCCGAAGGAGTGTCTTTTCCCTGCCCAATGCAGCGTCGCCGATGACCCGGATGCGCAAAGCCCCATCCGAGGCTTTCTCGACCTCGTCGGCGACGTCCTGCACCCACACACCCCAGGGCGAAGCGCTGGGGGCCGCAGTCCCGAGCCGAAGTTCGGTTTGCGCCTGCACCGCCCCGCTCAGGAGGATCGCAGTCACGATGGATACTGGAGCGACCAGTTGCACCGCCCTTGCCCACGCAAGAATGGACAAGACGCAAGCGTTCAGTCTGAAAAAGCCAAGAATGAATGTTCTCATCTGATGAGCCTCGCACCGCTTATGGCAGGGTAGCATACACATAGAAAAATTGCACCGGGGATGGCAGGTTTGGTCAAAGACTTGGCAGGACGTGCCAATACCCAACCGGTTCCCGACCTTACATTCAGCATCATAACGCACTTCGAAACCCACCAGCGTTTGTCTGGTTGTCAGAGACCCTCCCCGCCTGACACGCCGGACGCCCCGGTCGCTTTGCCCCCCCAGCGACCGGGGCCATTTTGCAGTCTTGATGAAGGATGAGAGCATGACACGCCCGCCACTGCCGCCCTTTGACGAACCCTTGGCCTCCCAAAAAGTTCGGTTGGCCGAAGACGGATGGAACAGCCGCAATCCCGAAAAGGTTGCCGCCGCCTACACACCAGACTGCCAATGGCGCAACCGGGCCGAGATATTTCAGGGACGCGACAAGATCGTGGAATTCCTGACCCGCAAGTGGGCGCGCGAGTTGGATTACCGGTTGATCAAGGAACTCTGGGCATTTCACGGCAACCGGATCGCGGTGCGTTTTGCCTACGAGTACCACGACGACAGCGGCACCTGGTTTCGCGCCTACGGCAACGAGAACTGGGAGTTTGCCGAGGACGGTTTGATGCAACGACGCATCGCGTCGATCAACGAACACCCGATCACCGAAAGCCGACGCTTGCTCAGGTGGACCTTTCCGGCCCGTCCGGATGATCATCCCGGCCTGACCGAGCTCAATTTGTGAGAGGGAAGACGATGCCGAATGCTTATGCCAACATTGGATTTACGCCCCATGTGCGTGAAGAACAAAAACGTTTCGGATCTGCCGGGGCCTACGCACGGGTCTTATCGCCAGATCGTCAAGACGGCGGCGAACTGACCGCCCGCGAGGCCGAATTCCTGACCGAACGAGACGGCATCTATCAGGCGACGGTTTCCGAATCGGGCTGGCCTTACGTCCAGTTCAGGGGTGGTGCCCCCGGATTTATCAAAGTCATCGACCAAAGGACGATCGGGTATGCAGATTTTCGAGGCAACCAGCAATATATTAGCGTGGGAAACCTGCGCCATGATGACCGTGTGTCGATCATCGCGCTGGATTACCCGCGCCGGAAACGCCTGAAGCTCTGGGGCCACGCGCAGATCTTGGAAGATCGCGATGTCATCAGTCTTCTGCATGATGGAACAGGTCCCAGGGTGGAGCGTGGCATCGTGATCCGTGTTGCGGCCTTTGACTGGAACTGTCCGCAGCATATTCCTATCCGCCTCACCGATGCCGAACGGGACAACGAAATCACGCAATTGCTCTCACGCATCAAGAAGATGGAAAGTCGATTGAATGAAACCGCCGCAGACACACAGGAAGCGGGGCTCCCGGAATAGACGCTCAATCCAACGCGCTCTTGAATTGGGTGGTTCAGCGGATCATGTTGGTATATCGTTCTGGGCCATGCCAAGCGTGACAAATGCATTTGCGCGCACGATGGCCAAAGCGGCCGGGATGACGCTGACAGACGACGGTGCGTTGATCTCCGACGGTGCCGTTGTGCATCGTATCCGGCCCCTCGAAAGCGGCAGGCTCCAGGACACCGACTATTTCAACCTGACCGAATGGATCCGCACCAATCACCCAGACGAAATTGCGCTCATCAGGGCCTATGCAGAGCTGATTCAGACCGACGACCTTGGCGTGCTCGGTCTGGCCATCAAGACGGCTCCGACCCTGCGCGCATCGCTGCAACGGGTCGAGCGCTATTACCGGCTGGTCACCGACACGGCGGTTTTCCATCTGGACGAGACAGGCGACCCCGCTTTTCTCGCTATCAAGGGTCAAACTGCGGAGCATCCCGTTCTGGCCTTCCGTAATGAGATCGCAATGGCCGGATTTGCTGTAAACATGAAGCGGATCGTAGGGGGTGAGCTCACCTTCGAATTTGTCTCTTTTCGCCATGCCTGCCGAAGCGATGCGGATCGCTATGCCGAGCATTTCGGCTGTCCGGTCAGGTTCGACGCTGATCGTGACGCAATCGCCTTCGATCCTGCCACGCTCTCTCTGCCGAACCGCCTGGGCGACCCGGCGGTCTCGGATTTCCTGACAGCACATCTGGAGACCGAAATCAGCTCGTTCGCGGACACGCCTTCGCTTGCAAACACGCTGGTCCGCCGCCTGACCCCCGCGCTCAGCAACGGGTTGCCGCAGGCAGCACAGATCGCGCGGGATATAGGGCTGAGCGAACGCACGCTCTATCGCCGCCTTGCCGATGAGGGGCTGACCTTTCGCGATGTGCTGGGACAGGCGCAATCCTCGCTCGCGCAGGAACTGCTGCGCGACAGCGACGCCTCGATTGCCGAGATCGCCTTTCTGACCGGCTTTTCCGAACAAAGCACCTTTAGCCGCGCTTTCAAGCGTTGGGTTGGACAAGCCCCGGCACAGTTCAGACAGCACTCCTTTAAAGCCTGATCAACACCTGACAAACCGTGGCAGGTTCGGCCATGACCTTGGCAGGCACGGCCAATACCTGCAGCGGTTTGGTGACTAACTTCTTTCCTGACATCAACGGAGAGTGCTGGCGTTACGTCCACCGGACAGTCGGCATTTCCCCCAACAGGAAAGGCGTTTCGCATGAACATTGGCACAACTACAGCTCACAGACAGGCGTCGCATCAAGACACTGTCAGTCCCCTCAGGCTCCGCAGAACCTGGGCGTTCAAACTCGGCGATATGACGCGCCTGATCATAACGGCCATCGTCGCAGCCCTCACGGCCGGCTTGCTGTTGCTGCCGGTCACGATGCCCGGAACTGCACTTCACTCAGCGCGTGCAGATTTGCCCGCACTGGAGGTCCCGACGACCTTGGTCAAAGGCCCTGCGTCATTCCGGGCCTGAGGGCTCACCTATCCAATTAACCATCCCATCGGCGCGCCAAGACAGGCGTTCCGCCAACACCCAAGCAAAGGAGCTTTGCCATGAAAAATCACAATCACCCCCACACGGACGCCTGCGGTTGCGATGTGACCCCCGAACGGGTCGACATGGCGCGCCGTCGCCTGATGGCCGGCGCTGCCGGTGCGGCCGCTGCTGGTGCTGCGGCCATCACCGGCACAACCGCCACAGCCGCCACCGATGAGGCGCGCGTGTATTACGCAGACCCCGAAACCCCCGGCCTGCCGCAGATCGACATGGACATCGTCCCCGGTCGCACCGCCCTTGTGGTAACAGACCCCCAGATCGACTTCCTGTCCGAGGACGGCGTGACCTGGGGTGTTGTCGGCGAAAGCGTGACCGAACAGGGCACTGTGGACAACATCGAAAAGCTGTTCATCGCCGCCAAGGCGGCCGGCATGCCGGTGTTCATCTCGCCGCACTACTACTACCCGCACGACCACGACTGGCAGTTCGAGGGAACGCTGGAAGCGACCATGCACGCCATCGGCATGTTCGACCGCCTCGGCCCGCTCAACCTCGACAACTTCGAAGGCTCCGGCGCCGACTGGATGCCGCAGTACAAGAAGTACATCGAAGACGGCAAAACCGTCGTCTGCTCGCCGCACAAGGTTTACAGCCCGGCGCAGAACGACCTGAACCTGCAGATGCGCAAACGCGGGATCGACAAGGTGATCCTTGCGGGCATGTCCGCCAACTTGTGCACCCAGGCACATCTCTATGAGCTGCTTGAACTGGGCTACGAAGTCGCGGTGGTCCGTGACGCGACGGCTGGCGCCAAAGTGCCCGAAGGCGACGGATACCTCGCTGCCATCATCAATTTTCGCATGGTCGCCAATGGCGTCTGGTGGACGGATGAGGCCGTCGAGCGGATCAGCAACTCGGCCTGACGCCGCATTCTCCGGAGGAAACCGCAATGAGCTTCGGACGCATTTTTCCCGGTGTAGCGACCGCATGGTCGCTGCTCCTCACCCCGGCTGTTCCACGGCTGGAAACCACCCCCCTAGAAACCCGAAAGGAAAAACTATGACCTCCAAACAGATACTCCCCACCATGGCGACCGCGTTGTCGCTTTTGCTTGCCACCGCGGCATTTGCCGCTGACGAATACAATGTCGCCAACGGTCTGACACTGAACGGCAATCCGCTGGGCATGCATGGCAATGACCCTGTCTCCATGTCCCAGGGCGCAAACCCGGCGCAGGGAGATGCGGCCTTCACCTCCTCGCACGACGGCATCGACTACTACTTCACCTCAGCCGAAGCGAAGGCCATGTTTGACACCGATCCATTGGCCTATCTGCCGCAATTCGGAGGCTTCTGTGCCTTTGGCGTCTATGTCGGCAAGAAGCTGGATGGTGATGTGCGTTATGCGGATATTGTCGAGGGGAAGCTTTATCTCTTCGTCAACGCCGCGATCCTGGCGAAGTACCTCGAAGATCCGGAGGCGGTTATCGCGGGCGCCAACGCCAAATGGCAAGGTATTGTGAATACGCCTGTGCGCGATCTCTGATCCAGGCAACCAGAAAAATTTGGCGGCTCGCGCTAATGCCCGGGTCGCCCGCCTCTATCATAGCAACCGGCGCGAGAAACGTCGCCGACACCCACAGGAGAAGCCCATGACGACCCTGCTTCGCATTGACGCCAGCGCTCAACAGCAAGACCGTTCCCTGACGCGCATGCTGACAAAGCTGTTCACGACTGAATTATTGCAGACCAATCCGGACACGAAGGTGATTACCCGCGATATCGGGAAAGAACCGGTTCCGGCGATTGATCACCGCTTTATCCACGCAGCCTTTACCCCGCCCGAAGAACGCGAAGACTGGATGACCGACCGGCTGGCACTTTCCGATGCGCTGATCGACGAGGTTGTGGCTGCAGATATCATCGTGCTGGGTACTCCGATGTACAATTACGGCGTGCCCGCCGCGTTGAAAGGCTGGATTGACCACATTGCACGGATCGGCCGGACCTTCTCTTTTGATCTGGCGCGTGGCGATTACCCGATCGAACCGATCCTGAAGAATAAGAAGCTGGTCGTGTTGTCGTCGCGTGGCGAGTTCGGATTTGATCCCGGCGGGCCGCGGGCGCACATGAACGCACTGGACCCCGCAATTGCCGCCTGCGCTCACTACTTCGGCGTGGACACCGCGAACATCCAGACGGTTGCCATCGAATATCAGGAGTTCAAGGACGCACGGCATGACCGTTCGGTCATCGCAGCGAAAGAGGCGACGCGCGCACTGGCACAGCAGTTTGGCAGGCCTGCCAAACAACCAATTTCTCACCTTACTGACCAATCCAAAAACAAGGACAAGACAATGAAAGAATTTGCTACGCACACGATGGAGTCCGCTCCCGCAGACGCGAAACCGATCCTCCAGGCCGCCCTGAAAGGGTACGGCTTTGTGCCCAACCTCTACGCCACCATGGCGGAAGCACCGACCATCCTTGAGGGCTACACCACGCTATCCGCCATTTTCGGCAAGACGGATCTGTCAGAAACCGAGCGTCAGATCATCCTGATGACCAACAACCGGCTGAACGGCTGCAAATACTGCATGGCCGCACATACAACACTATCGCAAATGGGTGGTGTACCCGAGGATGTCATCACTTCGCTGCGCAATGATACCCCCATCGCCGACGGCAAGCTGGAAGCTCTACGCCAGTTCGCAATTGTAGTCAACAAAAGCCGTGGGTGGCCCACGGACGCGCAGATCGAACATTTTCTGCAGGCCGGGTACACCCGGCAAACCATGCTTGAGGTTATTCTTGGCACGGCGCTGAAGACCCTGTCGAACTACACCAACCATATTGCTGAAACAGAACTCGACTCAGCTTTCGCGGCGAATGCAAGGACGTCGTCTAATGGGCTGGCTGCGGAATAGCTTTCCGCGACGAACCATTTGCACTCCAAATGTACCGGGGCAACGGCACCGACACACTGTTGCTGTTGCCCCAAATTTCGACGAGACTGGAAAAAAATGCCTTTTGAATGACGGTTTCGCACTATTTTCGGACCTTCGTGAATGTTGCAGCATTAGGCAGTTTGGGCTCGGAGCCGCCGTTCGCTGCTCAAGGCAGGGATGACGGCTCTGCGGGGCGAAGCCGACATGCGCAGCAAGTGTCATTGATCTATCGCCTTCGTGCAAGCCATTGATTTATATCAACGCCAACCGCGCCTAGGGTAGATATTTAGGCTGTGTGAAAACAACGTTCGCCGGGGGCAAGATGACGACTCAAGCTGCAAGCCATGAAGCTCATCGTAATATCTTTAAGTTCATTCCGGTCGCAATGGGAAGCCTTTTGGTCGCCGCTTTGTATATGATGTTAACGCTTTCTGCCGCGGCCCAGACTCTCCAAGAGCAACTTGAGGAAATCGAAAAGGTTTTACCGGGAAACTCATACACTAAGCTTTCTCCCGCGCTCGCGGTACAATCTTGGGAATTGGCAGCAACCGTGGCCCATATTCAGAAGCCCGCGTCCTGCAAAACTGCCAAACTTATCGATACCAAGGTCACAAAAGTCGTGGAGAATGTGATTTTCACATCGAAGAGGAGGCTGAAGCAAGGCCGCTGGTCAGAGGTTTGGACCTTTGATAAATGCGGGAAAAAGGTCAGGGTGCGGGGGGACTTCCAAGCTGATGGAAGAGGCACAGCCGACGGAGAATTTCATCTTGCCCAATGACGTTGAGGCGGCGACGATCGGTCCATTCCGTGTAAATTCCGCCGGAGCCAGCTGTATCGGATGAGGTCCGCTTCGGGCTGATTCCGTTGAAAAAGTCGTTGTATATGGCGCTCGTGCTTTGGCTATCGGATTGATTTGAAGAGGCAATCCACCGCCAGCCTGCCTGGTTATCCGGCGAAGGGCACCATCGGCTTGAGTTTGGCTGGTTTGCGGAGGTTTTGGGCGGTGGCAGCGAGGGTAAACTCGTCTTGAACGCCGCATGGTCCCCGCAATCGGAGCCGTCCCATTCCAAGAATGCGTTTGAGATGGGCAAAAAGCATCTCGACTTTTTTTCGTCTCGCTTGAGCCTTGGGATTGAAGTCTGAGGCGGTGCATTGGCGGGCAAAGTCTCTGACGATCTCGTATTTATCGCGATGGACCGAACGCGTTTCAGCGTTGGGGCAACACTTTGCCTTCAGCTTGCATCCTGTGCAGTCTGATTTCAGTGCCCGATAGTTTCTGGATTTCCAAACTGGCGCATTCCGTTTTGGATCAGAATAGGTCCGCCATGTATGCCGCATCTCTTTGCCGCCCGGGCAGATGTACCGGTCGTTCTCATCATCCCATGTGAAGTCGGAGCGCGAGAAGGTTCCGTCGGTCCGTTCACCCTTGTCGAAGACCGGGATGAAGGGGAGGATTTGGCGCTTTAATGTCAGCCACACAAGAGTGTCGGAACACCCGTATGCCGTATCCGCCGCCACCTAGTCTGGCTTGATGCCGAACCGTTCTTCGGTCCGGTCGAGCATCTTGCGCATCGCGCCGACCTCAGCGGTCTT
>NZ_FRBN01000003.1 GCF_900142625.1 Roseovarius marisflavi | reverse complement strand
AAGACCGCTGAGGTCGGCGCGATGCGCAAGATGCTCGACCGGACCGAAGAACGGTTCGGCATCAAGCCAGACTAGGTGGCGGCGGATACGGCATATGGACATCTGCAGTATGGCGCATTGCGACGCCGATTGGAGCAGGAGCCATCCACCCCATCACCTCTGACGGGCCGCACCGCAGCGTCGCTGTCCGAACCTGGACGTCTCCTTTGGGCCGTCCATGCCCCCCCTGTTATTGCCGATCCGCAATTGTCGCCCCGAGCCAAGGCTGAATGTGGTCATGATTACCCACCCCTAACTATGCTCTTCCTCCGACACCGCCGCCAGAGCGCGGTTATAGGTTTGCAGGGCGTCTACGTGAAACAGCGCGCCCATGAGTTCGGGGGGTTTGTCTTCGCCCGCCAGAGTGACCACCGGGATGAAGGGCATCGGAGAGCGGTCAAACACCGGCATCGCCGCCGCGAGCGTGGCGTTGGCGTCGATATAGACGCCCTGTTCGATCAAGGCCCAGCAGTCGTCTTCCGGGGCCGCGCGGGGGTCGGTTTGCGCCCGCATCAGCTTGGCCACCGCGAACATCCCCAAAAGATAGGCCTGTGGCCCCGCCGCAAGCTGAATCCCGCGCCGTTCAAGCTGGGTCAGGAAGAACGAGCGCCGCACAAGCTGTGAGCCAAGCGCGGTCGACATCGACACCGCCACCATCACCGCAAGCCCGGTCTGCCAGTCCCCCGTTAGCTCGAACACGATCAGCGTGGTCGAGATCGGCGCGCCAAGCACCGCCGCCGCCACCGCGCCCATGCCCGCAAGCGCATAGAGGGTGTGCGAGCCCGACACCTCGGGAAAGATCGAGGTCGCCACAAGCCCGAAGGCCAGCCCGGTCAGCGCCCCGACCATCAACGAGGGCGAGAACACCCCGCCGCCCATGCGCCCGCCGATGGTGATCGCCACCGCCACCACCTTGAGCATCGCGAAGATCACGGCCTCATGCAACAAAAGCTGTCCGGTGAGGGCGGCCGAGGTGGTCTCATATCCGACGCCGATGATATGCGGAAACCAGATCGCCATCAGCCCGAGCAAGGCCCCTGCCCCCGCCGGGCGCAGCCACCGTGGCAGGCCGGTGCGGTTCTGAATACGGCCGGCGACGCTTTCGGCCAGAAAGATCGCCCGCATCAGGGCGGCGGCGACAAAGCCACAGACCAGCCCGAGGATGAGAAAGGCCGGCAATTCCACGTAAAATTCAAGCGCGCTTGCGACCGGCAGGGAAAATTCGGTGACATCGCCGAATTCCAGCCGGTTGATCACCGTGCCCGCCACGCTGGCGATCACGATGGGGGCAAAGGCATGCACCGCGAAATGGCGCAACACCACCTCTAGTGCAAAAAGCGCCCCCGCAATCGGCGCGTTGAACGAGGCCGACACCGCCGCCGCCACCGCACAGCCCAGCAAATCGCGCCCGGTGATGCCATCGGCGTGGATCTTGTCGCTGACCCAGCTTGAAATCACCCCGGCCATGTGCACCACCGGCCCCTCGCGCCCCGAAGAGCCGCCAGAGCCGAGCGTGATCAACGAGGCCAGCGCCGAGGCCACCCCTTCGCGCCGCTCGACCCGGCCCTCATAGATCGCCGCCCCCTCGATCACATCCGACACCGAACGCACCCGCCCGTCCGGCGTAAAGCGGTGCAGGATAAGCCCGACCGCCAAACCGCCCGCAATTGGCAGGAACAGCACCCAGTACCACGGAAGGGTTTGCGCAAAGCTATGGAGGTGGGTGACATCATAAGAGCCATAAAGCAGCCCCTGAAGCGCGTTGATCCCCTTGCGGAACAACAGCGCGGCAAAGCCGGCGGCGATGCCGATCAACAGCGCGATCAGCCAGAATTGAAACTGGCTTGGCCCGCGCCCGCGCAAAACCTGCCATCCCCGCCGGATGCCCTGCACCACCGGATCGCAGGCCTGTCGCCAGAATGAGCGCTCGAAATTCTGCATCAACCTTCCGTCCACGCCGACCGGCGCGCTTTCGCAATGGCGCGGCTTCGCCTAGGGTAAGGCGTCACTCACGATGAAAGACCAAGCATGGGCATTCAGAACGCAATCGCCGACCTCATATCATCTCTAGGCCAACAGGTAACGCGGTCCAAGTCCGATCTGGAAATCCATGGTCGCAGCGAGTCACATTTCTCGCTCTGCCCGCCGGATGCGGTGGTTTACCCCGAAAATACAGCGCAAGTGGCCGAGATCCTTGCGATCTGCGCGCGCCATCGCTGTCCGGTGGTGGGCTGGGGCACGGGCACCTCGCTTGAAGGGCAATCCCAGGCGGTTCTCGGCGGTGTCGTGGTTGATTTCAGCCGGATGAACAGAATACTCAGTATCGCCGCCGAGGATATGACCGTGACGGTCCAACCCGGCGTAACGCGCGAGGCGCTCAACGAGGAACTGCGCGCCACCGGGCTTTTCTTTCCGGTCGATCCGGGCGCCAATGCCTCGCTTGGCGGCATGGCCGCGACCCGCGCCAGCGGCACCACCGCCGTGCGGTATGGCACGATGCGCGACAACGTGCTGGCGCTTCAGGTGGTCACGGCCAGCGGCGAGGTGATCCGCACCGGCACGCGCGCGCGCAAATCCTCGGCGGGCTATGACCTGACCGGGCTTTTTGTCGGCTCTGAGGGTACGCTTGGCCTTGTGACCGAACTGACCCTGCGGCTTCAGGGCACGCCCGAGGCGATCTCGGCGGCGGTCTGTGCGTTCGAGAGCGTGGGCGATGCGGTGGCGGCGGTGATCGACACCATCCAATGCGGCGTGCCAATGGCACGTATCGAGTTGATGGACACCGAGAGCGTCGCCGCCGTCAACGCCTATGCCGGGATGGGCCTTGCCCCAAAGCCGCATCTTTTGCTGGAATTTCACGGCACCGAGGCCTCGGTGCGCGAACAGGCCGAAAGTTTTGGCATGATCGCCAGGGATCACCGCGGCTCGGGCTTTGACTGGGCCAGCCGCCCCGAGGATCGCAGCGCCCTTTGGACCATGCGCCACAATGCCTATTACGCCATTCTAGCCGCCCGCCCCGGCGCGCGCGCGATTGTCACCGACATTTGCGTTCCGATCTCGAAACTGGCCCGCGCGATCGAGGACACCCGCGCCGATCTTGAACGGTCCGGCGTTCGCGGGCCGATCCTTGGCCATGTCGGGGATGGCAATTTTCACGCCGTTCTTCTGGTCGATGAGCATGCCCCGGATGAGATCGTGCGCGCCAAGCAGGTCTCGGACCGGATGGTCGAACGCGCACTTGCGCTTGGCGGCACCTCGACCGGCGAACATGGCATCGGCATCGGAAAGCTTGGCTATATGGCGCGCGAGCATGGCGGCGGTTGGGCCATGATGGGCGCGATCAAGGCGGCCCTTGACCCCGACAACATCATGAACCCCGGCAAGCTGGTGCCACCGCGAAACTAAGGGCCGACCCTCTGATCCGTGATGTTTTGATGATCAGCTCAGTTGGCTTGCGCCAATAGCGACGCATGTCCGCTTGGAGCCCAAAGTTCCAAATGCTGCGCTGTAGATGAATTACGGCTTTGCGCAAATGATATGATAAAGCTTGTTTGTTACGATAACCACAGAAAAGCATTACTAATAGAAACGTCGCTCAGGGCGGCAGATCTAGCAGTGTGCCCTTTCTCAAACAATGGGGCGTCAGAGCGCTGGTCTGCATTCCCAAGCGAGACTATCTCCATTTTTTTAAAGTGAGATTTGGACAGGGTCCCATAGCATAAGGGGCCAGTTATTGGCGATAAGACAGCTTCATCAAACGAAGGCATATGGGTGTTAGGCCAGCTTAGTGTGAAGATTGATATCCAGTTCAGGTAGCCAAATTCATGTCCAACCTCATGTACTTGTGCTAAGCCCCACCCATCCGCCTCGAACATCTCTTTTCCTACCGGGAAATAGGGGTTCCGAGACTTTCCATTTTGCGTAGGAAACGTAAGCAAATCATTTGCCGCAACGACAGAAGCCTGTGGAGCGTTAAGCGTTTTACGCAACTTCTCTGGCCGCGGGGACCTAAGCCGGGCCAACATTTTCTCGTTGTATTTTACTCGCGTTACCAAATCAGACTCTGCCATGTCCAAGTTGCGCAGCTCATCGATGTCTGTCTGATTTTCCAAAATTGAGATCGCCTTGGCTGTTGTTGCCTCGTGACGTAGTCCCTTTTTCTCAAGTTGATCCGCCAGAACCAGCCAAAAGGTGAGTTCTATCTCATCTCCATCTTCGAGCATTTCGCGCTTCATAAGTTCGATCAATTCGTCGATCTCCATCGGCAACTTTAGAACTGCCTTCAATAGCTCGACCAGGTCAGAAGCATCATCGTTAGAATACAATCCCGCGCCCCATGCACCCACCCGCGTTCTCCTTCTGTTTTTGATAAATGATACTTTTGGGTTGTGCAGTAGCACAGATAGGCAACATGAAACAGACTAGTAGAGCGGTCATTGGCGCAGTCGCAGCGAAATGGCGCTTCGTCCCGCATAGTTGACAGTCGGGACTTCCGAAGCCCTCGCAGATTCCCACGAGGACGCGGTGATGAAATAAGCCAGTCCGTGAGTGCGTTTCGCCGCGAGATTCAGCAAAACAGGGGACGGGCTTGCCGCTGATCTCCACCCTCTTTTGCACAGAACGATGGACAGATCCGATAAAACCGCCCAAGCTTGGCCTATTATTCAGGGAAAGGCATGGAAATGGCACTTCAGGTCATCGGCTCGGGCTTTGGGCGCACGGGCACCAAATCTCTCAAGGCGGCTCTGGAACGGTTGGGGTTTGGCCCCTGTCACCACATGCATGAAATCGCCGAGAACCCCGACAAGGTCGCGCCATGGCAAACCCTTGCCGCCGGCGGGGCGGTGGATTGGGAGGCGGCGTTTGAGGGCTACAAGTCTCAGGTTGACTGGCCCGGCGCCTCTGCCTGGCGTGACCTGGCAAAGGCCTTTCCCGAGGCCAAGGTCATTCACACCGTCCGCCCCGACGACAAGTGGGTCGCCAGCTTTGAGCGCACCATCGGCAAGCTGATGGCCAATTACCAGGACATGCCGCTACCGCCGCATATCCGCGATATTCTTGATGCCTGTGCCGTCCTTATCGGCGACAATACCTTTGGCGGCCCGGTAAGTGACAGCGCCCTCGCCCTTGCCGCCTATCGTCGCCAGACATCCGAGGTTACCGCCGCCTTGCCCGCCGAACGCCTTTTGGTGTTTGACGTGGCGCAGGGCTGGGCACCGCTTTGCGCCTTTTTGGGGGTGGATGAGCCGGATGAGCCCTTTCCCCATCACAACCTTCGGGCCGATTTCTGGGAGGTTCTGGGCGGCGAGCCAACCTGAGGGCGCGCCTCTTAGCCGCCCATCAGGGCCTCGGCGGCGGCGCAGGCCTCGGGGGTGATATGCTCGCCCGAGAGCATGCGTGCGATTTCGTCCACCCGGTCGCCATTCAGCATCGGGCGCACGGTGGACAGGGTCTGGTCGTTCTCGACCCGCTTTTCCACCCGCCAGTGATGCGCCGCCTTGGCCGCAACCTGCGGCGAGTGGGTGACCACAAGTACCTGACCGCCCTTGGCCAGTTGCGCAAGCCTGCGACCAACCGCATCGGCCGTGGCCCCGCCGACGCCGCGATCAATCTCGTCGAAAATAAGCGTCAGGCCGCTATCCGTGCCGGTCAGACAGACCTTGAGCGCCAGCAAAAACCGGCTGAGTTCGCCGCCCGAGGCGATCTTGGCAAGCGGCCCTGCGGGCGCGCCGGGGTTGGTGGCGACACTGAAGGTCACCTCGTCCTGCCCGCTTGGGCCCGCCTCGGCGGCGGTCAGCCGGGTCTCGAACACCGCCCGTTCCATCTTGAGCGGGGCCAGCTCTGCGGTGACGGCGCGATCAAGCGCAGTGGCGGCCTCTTTGCGCGCTGCACTCAGCGCCTCGGCGGCACGGGCATAGGTGGCCTCGGCCTCTGACAGGGCCGCGCCAAGGGCCCTGAGATCGGCATCGCCCTGATCCAGCGCCGCGATCTGGCGGCGCAACGCATCGGCAAAATCGCAAAGGTCGTCGGGCAGAACGTCATGCTTTCGCGCAAGCGCGCGGATCGCGAACAGGCGCTCTTCTGCCTCTTCCAGCTCGAGCGGATTGAAGCTGAGCGCGTCAAGACAGCGGGTGACGCCGCTGGCCGCCTCGTCAAGCTCCACCAGCGCGCGGCCAATCGCGGCGATCGGCTCGTCAAGCTGTCCCCCGGCCTTTTCGGCAACCCCTTCAAGCCAGCGAAGCGCGTCGGCGGCGGAACCCTCGGCCCCCTCATGGCCAAGCACCTGCGCGGCGCGCGCGATGTCCTCGCGGATACGCTCGCCCGATTGCATCATGCGGCGGCGGGTATCAAGCTCGGCCTCTTCGCCGGGTTGCGGGTCAATCGCGTCAAGCTCGCCCACGGCATGGCGCAGGAAATCCTCTTCGGCGCGCACCTTGGCCAAAGCCACCTCGGCGGCCTCAAGCGCCTTGCGCCGCGCCGCCACATCGCGCCATGCGGCGCGCACCGTGTCGCGCAACCCGCCAAGATCGCCGTAGGTATCAAGCAGATCACGGTGCCCCTTGGGGTTTAAAAGCCCGCGATCATCATGCTGGCCGTGCAATTCAACCAGCGTTTCCGAGAGCCGACGCAACACCTCGCCAGAACAGCGCCGGTCGTTGACCCAGGCCGTCTTGCGCCCGTCGGCCCCGTTGACGCGGCGCAGGATAAGCTCGTCGTCTTCCGGAAGACCCGCCTCGCGCAGGACCGCGCGCGCAGGATGGGTCGGGGCAATGTCAAAGGTCGCGACCACCTCGCCCTGATCTGCCCCGGCGCGCACAAGTTCGGCGCGCCCCCGCCAGCCAAGCACAAAACCCAATGAATCCAAAAGGATGGATTTCCCGGCCCCGGTCTCGCCGGTCAGCACGTTAAGGCCCGGCTGAAACACAAGGTCCAGCCGGTCAATGATCAGCATGTCGCGAATATCGAGACCCCTGAGCACTTTGCCCTGCCCCCTCAGTTCCGGGTTACAGCCACCGGCCCTGAATCATCTGTCGGTACACCTGCCGCAGCCAGTTGTCGCCCGCCGCTTCCAACGTCAGACCCCGGCCGGTCAACAGTTTATAGCTGTCCTCGTACCACTCGGTGCCGCGGAAGTTATGGCCAAGGATGGCGCCGGCGGTGCGGGCCTCATCGACCAGACCAAGCGACAGATAGGCCTCGACCAGACGATGCAGCGCCTCGGCGGTATGGGTGGTGGTCTGGAAATCCTCGACCACGACGCGGAACCGGTTGATCGCCGCCGAGAAATGATCGCGGCGCAGGTAGTAGCGGCCGATTTCCATCTCTTTCGAGGCCAGGTGATCAAAGGCCAGATCGAATTTCAGGATCGCCGACGAGGCATATTCGCTATCGGGATAGCGCTCGATCACTGCGCGCAACGATTGCAATGCCTGAAAGGTCAGCCCCTGATCGCGCCCGACCTCGTCAATCTGGTCGTAATAGCTCAGCGCGAGAAGATATTGCGCATAGGCGGCATCTTCGTCGGTGGGATAGAAATCAATGAAACGCTGCGCAGCGGCGCGGCTGTTTTCATAATCCTTGTCCTGATGATAGGCAAAGGCCTGCATGATCACCGACCGCTTGGCCAGCTCGGAATAAGGATAAAGCCGCTCGACCTCGGCAAAGCTTTTGGCCGCAAGGTCGGGATCACGCTGCGCAAGATCATATTCGGCGCGCTCGAAAATCTGCTGAGCGGTGTAATTTTCGTAATTGACCGTGCCGCGTTCGACGCTCTGGTCAGAGCATCCGGCTGCTGCGACGACCACAAGAAGGGCACCGACCAACTTAGCCCGGGACTTGCCGACATTCATGCGCGATCTCACCTTAAATTACGAAGACAGGGGAAGACCCCTCATGTTGCCTTGGTCCTAGCACAGAAATTTCCGGTGCAAAACGCCTTTGGCACATTTCTGCGCCATGATCTCAGGCAACTTGCGGAATTTCCGTCCAATGAACCCCGGTCCCCAGCAAAAGTGCAGTGGTTTCAGTGTTGCATTCGATCAGATCATAGTTGGCCTGATCCGCGAAAACCCTCCGCAATAATTCATTGGTCAGGGCATGACCCGCCTTAAGCCCCTGATAGTGGCCAAGGATCGGGCGCCCGGCCAGACCCAGATCACCAAGCGCATCCAGCATCTTGTGGCGCACAGCCTCATCTGCATGACGCAGCCCACCGGGGCTGAGCACTTTGTCGCCATCCACCACAACAGCGTTTTCAAGTGTCCCGCCAAGCGCAAACCCGTTGGCACGCATCTGGTCCACGTCGCTTTTGCGGCAAAATGTCCGGCTGTTGGACAATTCCCGCACAAAACTGCCGTGAGACATGGTCAGAACCTTTTTCTGAACACCAATGGCGGCATCTTCAAACTCGATGCCGAATTCGATCTGCAGGCCATCATGTGGCGTCAGACGGGCCCAGGCAGTGCCACGGCTCACTTCGACGGGGCGCAAAACGCGCAGGGCAATGACCGGATCGGCCAGTTGCTGCAGGCCATTGGCCAAGATCGCGCAGACGAACGGTGCCGCACTGCCGTCAAGAATCGGCACTTCGGGGCCATCCACATCAATCAGCGCATTATGCACGCCACAGCCGACAAGCGCCGCCATCACATGCTCGACCGTCATAACCGACAGACCTGTGGCGCTGACCAGACGGGTGCAAAGGGGGGATTGTTCGACCAGATGCCAGAGCGCTGGAATTTGGTTGGGGATACCTGAAACATCAATGCGACGAAACGTTATGCCGGCACCCGCAGACGCCGGACGAATCGTCAGTTGCGCGGGCTGTCCCGAGTGCAAACCGACGCCCCGAAAGGTCACTGGATGTGTGATCGTTCTCTGCAAAACAGTCCCTGCCCCCTAATGGCATAGATACGTTCACGCGGTCGTTGCATCCTGTTAGGGAGATGGGTGCGACAGCTCAACACAATCTTTGCAACCGCTTGAAACATGTCGCCCTGCACCATGAGCGGATTCTCGCCCATGCATGGAACTTGTCGTCAGCGCACCTGTTGGCACTCACGGACCCAAGGGGATGGCTTCGCGCGCCGTCAGGCAAATGCCAATAACAATGGGGGTCTGCACTGCGAAGCTGGACGAACCCGCTCTCGCGGTACTGGCGCTTGTTGTGTGTGTGGGGGGGGGGGGCGCTGATTGAAGTGCTGTGATGTTGTGAACTGACGGTCCTGCTCGACGATTGGGAGCCTCTCAATCTGACGATGTGAGGTTTCAATGTCAGACCGGTATGGACCAGCGCCAGGCCAGCGGTTTCTCGAAGACATGCGGATCAAGGGGCTGCAGCCGAAGACACTGTATTTGCGAAGGATGCGTGACGTCTCGTGGTTTCCGGGGCACGCGCCGGATAGCTCCAGGCCTGCGGACCTGCGGGCGTTCCAGCTCGATATGAAGGCGCGTGGAGTTGGCGCGCCAACCTTTAACAGCCGACATACGGATCTGCGTTTCTTCTTCGCCACGACGTGCCCGCACCCGGAGATGAAGCGGCACATGTGCGATCAGCGGGCAGCCGGGAAGATCCCCGTTGTGCTCAGCGCAAAGGAGGTCGCGCGTCTTCTTGAAGCTGCACCAGGGCCCTGGCCCAAACAATCGGGCGGCCTTCAGAGTTGCCTCCGGTGGCGGGTTGCAGGCCAGCGAAGCCATCCATCTGAAGGTTGGCGATATCGTGCCAGAGGCGCGTCTCCGACACACCTGCCCGAGGCGCGTCCAGCGGGCCGGCTCTTTCCGGGGCGCAACCGCGTTGATCCGATCTCAACGCGGCAGCTTAACCGGGCCTTCGGAGTGGCCTGAAGATCTGCCTGGCGATCCCGACGAACGAGATCATCATCCGCCTTGCCCGGAATGCGGTGGCGCGATGATCGTCATCGAGACCTTCACGCGCGGCCAATCGCCAAAATCCCGCGCCCCGCCATGGATGCACGCCGCATGATCCATCCGCCTCAACCGACCTTGCAACGCAACGACGCCGGACGAATTCCTGTGACCAGCCTTGCAATAGCTCGGCAAAAACCTGACGAAAAAGGCAAGAAGCGATGCCGCAGCTCGGTCTTCGAACGCGAGACGATCTCGTGGGTCCTGGAGGGCTCCTGAATGTCGGCGGTGCCGGTCACCAGTGGGTCGTGAAAGAATTGCACCGCTCCGATCTCCAGCATGTGCAGGATGACCTGGGCGTCCTTTGGATCGCTCTTGTCCCAGCTGTTATGTAAGGCCTCGTGCGTCCGGGCCAATCCGGCGGAAAAGATGGGCTTCAGGTCGAACCCGGCTTTGCCAAGATGGTATGCCAGAGGGCGGTGATAATTACCGGTCGCCTCGAACCCGATCCGCACCGGCAGGTCGCAGCGGGCAAGAGAAGTGGCCAGCGCTGATAGTCCTCCAGCGTGTTCGTGATCATCAGTCGGCGACGGCGCTTCTTGCCGGGAATGCCAATCAGCACCGCGTGCCGGTGCCTGGAAATGTCGATGGCGACCAGCACGGTCGAAACAATGGAATGGGTGGCGGTCATAGCTGGTCTCCTCAGCGGTGTGGTTCATGCTAGACCACTGTTGAGACCTGAGACCCGGTTATGGCCACCCGCTGCGCTCTTTCGGGCTGCGCGCGTGGCCAAAACCGCTCTGCGGCGCTTCTTCCCGACGTGCTATGGGACGGAACTGACCAGTAACGCCATCCTGAAATGGCACGAAGATTGCAAAGTCGATTGGCACTATATCGCGCCGGGCAAGCCAATGCAGAACGGGTTCGTCGACAGCTTCAATGGCCGCATGCGGTACAAATGCCTGAACGCGCATCTGTTCGATAACCTGCGCCATGCCCGCAATCTGGTGGCGGCAAGGCGAAACGACTTCAACCACCACCGCCCACATCCCAGCCTGTCTGGCATGACACCGGCGGAATATGTTGACCGGTCAAAGGCAAGCCAAAACCTGAACAGAGCCAACCTATAACAACGGACTCTCAGGGCGGCATGTATGAACCGCCTTCCCCTGCAAGCGTTTTTTAATGTGAATTAGTCTCGATGTGATCTTACACCGCCCCCATCCCAGAGAAGTGGAACGGGGGCGGCGCATCTCTTGAATGAGATGATGGTTGTGGACCAGTCTCTCGCGCAGGCGATGAAGCGCTTGCAAATCCAACTGTTCCTCTGACTTGATCGCGACGAAAGACATTGTTGGCCGTGTGGCAGCTTCGGCAATAGTCTCAGCGTCCCGGTAGTCATTCTTGTGAACCTTCACGTAGGGCCGGACATACAGCGGCGACATCAAGCGTGGCTCGTGGCCTTGCTCAAGGCAGAAACGACCAATGTGATGGCCCCACCGCAAGCTTCCATCGCCACGACACAGGTGGGAATCTTTGCCAGGAAATCCAAAAGCCTGAACCGCTGGATGCGCCTTCGGAAGACAACCGCGCCACGGCCATCAAGGCCCGCCACGCCGCGCACCGTCTTGCCCAAGTCGATCCCAAGAACCGCTATTTCCATCAGAATTCTCCGTCTTCTCCACCATTCACCGCAACAATAGCGGCATCTCGGTGGGAGGGCAGTTCATCCCATCAGGTCAGTGGCCACAAACCTTAGACGGAGCGGCCTTTGACACGAAGCGTTCCGTCAGTTTGAATCCAACCTCAGCCATGAAAAAGCCCCGGAAGTTCCGGGGCTCTTAAACTCTGACGTTCAGGGCGCTGAACGATCAGGCCGCCTTGCGCTTGCGGCGCGCAAACAGGCCCAGTCCACCTAAACCAGCCAAAAGCATGGGAAGCGCCGCAGGTAGAGGAACTGGCGCAACGGTGGCCGATGCCAAATAGAATTGTTCCGCGTTGCGCGTCAAACCATTCGCGGTGACCATATCAAACGAACTGTCGTCAAACGCGAAAGTCGCGCTGAGAACGTTTCCAAAAGAGAGAGTTTGGAGATTACCAAATGTATAGCGGCCAAGAATCCCGCCATTGATCGCAAACAGGAGGGTCTTCTGCAATGCGGTCGCTGAGTTGCTAAACGGTGTGTGACCGTCTTGCTGGAAAACAAGGCCGCTCAGGTTCATTGCGGTATCGAAGGCAATCGTCACGGCCTCTGTGGCGGTAACATTGTCATCACCCGCACCAGACGCACAGCGATTGGACGTACCGCCGTTGCTGAAATCAGTCACGTTCTGGCAGACACCCAGACCAGCATTGCCATGGTCGAAATATGCGAAGTAGCCTCCGTTTGCCGAAAACGTTACATCGACGCCATCCATAGTGATAACGGTGCCGTCTTCGACGCCGCGTTCGTTGTTGTCCGCCTCGGCAATAAAATCTAGGGTTGCTGCTTGTGCCATCGGTGCAAAGCACACTAAGGCAACTGCGCTGGCAAAAGCTTTAAGTTTCATGATCGTCCCCTTTTAAAATCCGCTCCCCCCTTGATCCCTTGGCGGGACGCTGAGGTTAAAAACCATCTGCGGCAAGAATTGACATAGCGATGACACCCCGTCATCTCATTTCTGACACGTTCTCCTTAAGGTGGTATTTCCACTTAATCTGTCGAAACAAAGCATATTCATGAGAATTACTGTTGCCATTTTCTGCATGGACAGTGCCGAAATGTTGGATGTGAATTGATGGCCCTCAGCATTCATCAAGCAGATTCGCAAGCGTTTCAGCTTGACTTGTCTTATTGTGAAGCGACTGCCACGAGCAGGGCCAAGAACCGATAACGGATTCTGCGGCGCAAATTAACGGCGACCGTTTTGGGAAACGTACCTTTGTATAAATCCGCCATAGGCCAGCACATCTTCTCAAGATCAAATCAGAAATCAATTCTGTCTTGTCGACGCTTCAGACGGACACGATGGCCAGAACATCCTTTCGCTTGACGGCATTCCTGGCAGCATTTTCAACCACTTTGCCACGCCGCAGAACAACAATCTGATCCGCTAATTCGAATGCAAAATCAAAGTACTGCTCCACCAAGACAATCGCCATGTCGCCACGGTCCCGCAGCAGGCTTATGACTTTTCCTATATGTTGGATGATGTTGGGTTGGATGCCTTCCGTCGGTTCATCCAATAGCAGCAGTTTTGGCTTGGTGATCAGCGCACGGGCGATGGCCAGTTGTTGTTGCTGACCGCCCGACAGATCCCCCCCCCGACGGTGCGCCATTTCGTTGAGGACTGGAAACAGGTCAAAGATCGCGTCCGGGATAAAGTGCTCTGACCTGGGAAGGCAGGAAAATCCTGTTTGCAGGTTCTCACGCACAGTCAGCAACGGGAAAATATCGCGCCCCTGAGGGACATAACCGACGCCCATCTGCGCCATGGTATGCGCCCCAATTTGCCCCAGGGGCCGACCGTCAAATGTGATATCCCCCCCCGAGCGCGGATGCGTGCCTGAGATCGCCCTGAGCAGACTGGTTTTCCCAACGCCATTGGTGCCCATGACACAGGTCACTTCGCCCAATCTGGCCTGCAATGTGATGTCATAGAGGATCTGCGATTTGCCGTAGTGCAAGGTGAGGTCTTTAACGTTCAACATATCCTAGCGCCCCAGATAGACGTCGATGACGTCTTGGTTCTTGGTGACATGGTCCAGAGATCCTTCGGCCAGAACCGACCCTTCGTGCAGCACCGTAACCTTGCAGTTCAAGCGCCGGACAAACTCCATATCGTGTTCGACGACGACAACCGCGCGGGTCTTGGCCGCCTCGACAAGAATCGCGGTGGTCTTTTCGCGCTCTGCCGGCGTCATGCCCGCGGCAGGCTCATCCACCAGCAAAAGCTGCGGTTCCTGCGCCAGCAGCATCCCGATTTCCAACCATTGTTTCTGACCATGGCTCAGCTCTCCTGACACACGCAAAAGCGCCTCTTGCAAACCGATCTGTTCGGCGAGGTCGTCTACGCGGGTAAAGTCTGATCTGGACGGTTTGAAGAACAGCACCGCCAGGGGCCTGCGATCTTTGCGCAGGGCCATCATCAGGTTTTCCTGCACGGTCTGTTCC
Organism: Roseovarius marisflavi; assembly: GCF_900142625.1. Classification (GTDB taxonomy): domain Bacteria; phylum Pseudomonadota; class Alphaproteobacteria; order Rhodobacterales; family Rhodobacteraceae; genus Roseovarius; species Roseovarius marisflavi. Next base: position 270,341 of record NZ_FRBN01000003.1, on the reverse strand, counting down.
TCGAACACGGTTGGTTTTTGAAACTTCCGCCCGATACCGGCTTGGGCGATCCTGGCCTCGGACATGCCGATTAGGGACAGGCCTTTGTCGCCCCAAAGGATGTGCCCGGCATCGGGCCGCGTCTTGCCTGTGACGATATCCATAAACGTTGTCTTGCCCGCACCATTTGGCCCGATCACAGCGCGCAGCTCTGCGTCAGATATCCGGAACGACAGGTTGTTGATGGCACGGAACCCGTCAAAGCTGACCGTGACGCCTGAGACTTCGAGAAGGGTCGTCATGCATCTGCATCCTTGCGTTTGCGTTTCAACAGATCGATCAGGCCACCGATGCCCTTTGGGGCATAGAGTGTGACCATCACAAAGCTGAGGCCCAGCAGGACAAGCCACCAATCCACCCATTTGACTGTGTAGAATCCCAATGGGACATCCGGTGCCTGGCCGCCTGTGAACCAGCTTGAGACAAGGCTGACGAAGGCGGTACCGATCACCGCGCCGTAGAGCCTGCCGCGCCCGCCAATGGCAACCCAAACGGCGAGGTAGATCGACGCAATGGGGGCAACTTCGGCGGGGTTGATGATACCGGCTTGCGGGTAATACAGCGCCCCCGCGATGCCGGATATGCAGGCGGTGAGCGTGAAAACCGCCAACTTGTAGGTCTCTACCGAATAGCCCAGAAACCGCACCCGCGCTTCGTTATCGCGGATGCCGCGAATGACCGACCCGAATTTGCCGGAGACGACCCAGGCCACCAGCAGATAACCAAGCGCGAGTGCCAGTGCCGAGGCCCAGAAGAACCAAAGAGACACGACCGATTGCGGGGCTGTGACGCCCGGAAGGTTTTGCAGCCCCGACAGCCCGTTGTTGCCACGCAATCCGCTGGCGTTCTGGAACAGATAGAGCGACAGGCCCAGTGTCATGGCTTGGGTCAGGATCGACAGGTAAACGCCTGTGACACGGCTGCGAAAGGCAAGCCAGCCGAACACCAGCGCGAGGATGCCCGGGACCAGCACAACAAAGGCCAACTGCAAGACGAAACTGTCCGCGAAGGCCCAGATCAACGGGAAGTCACTGCTGCCCACAACGCCGAATATCTGGTTGCCGATGCCTGTTTCGATTTCTTCAGGTGTCGGGGGTAGCACCCCTTCGGACAGGGCGTTTTCGACAATCTGGCGGGTACGCTCATACATCAGCCACATGCCGATCATGTACCCGCCAAGACCAAAGAACGCGAAGTGACCCAGTGACAGGATGCCCGTGTAACCCCAGATCAGGTCCATCGCGATGGCAATGAGGCACAGGCACAGTGTCTTGCCCAGGACCTTGACGAAACTGGTCGAGATGAAACCAATGCCGAAGCCTTCGGACAGTCCCGTAACCACCAGCGTGAAAAGTGCCAGCAGCGCGAGGAAGATCAGGACCGACGGATTGCGTGCAATGAATGATCTGTTCATCGGCTCAATCCCCCGCCGCACGGCCTTTGAGGGCGATGATGCCCCTTGGCCGGAACTGAATGAAAATGATGATAAAGATGATCATATAGGTTTGCGCCGCCAGTGTGTTTGAAGGGTTCAGGAATTCGACCCCCTTCTGGAAACCGCCAATCATCGCCGCCCCCGCCAGCGTGCCCCAGATGTTGCCAACGCCGCCCACAACCACGGTCATAAAGCTTTGCACGATGTAGTCGCTGCCCATCTCGGAGGTCACCTTGGCAAAAAGCCCGATGGCGACACCTGCGATGCCCGCGATGCCGGAACCAAGCCCGAAAGTCAGCATGTTCACCCGGTCCGGATTGATCCCCATGCTCGCTGCCATGCGCGGGTTTTGCGTAACGGCGCGGGTCTCCAAACCCAGCCGGGTGCGCTTCATGATGAAAAGGAACAGCGCCAGAAACAGCAGGGCGAGGATGAAAATGGCGATGCGGATATAACTGATGGAAACCACATCGTTGATGACCCAGGCCCCGTCCAGCCAGGGCGGCGAGGTCAGCGGGCGGGCCTGGGTGCCAAAGATGTTTTTCGCCAGTTGCTGCAGCGCGATGGAGACACCAAAGGTCGCGAGCAGGGTCTCAAGCGGACGATGGTAAAGCCAGCGCACAACAAGCCGCTCCAGCGCGACACCAGCGGCAAAGGTCACCGCAAAAGCCAAAGGCACCGAGATCAGGATCGAGACCGTGTGGTTTGGTACAAACATTTGCACGACATAGCCGGTATAAGCCCCCATCATGATGAATTCGCCATGCGCCATGTTGATCACGCCCATCACGCCAAAGGTGATCGCAAGGCCAATGGCGGCAAGAAAATAGATCGAGGCGAGAGACAGGGCATCCAGCCCCAGATCCGCCGCCTGACTAATCGCCACCCGGGTCTCGGATGCGGCAAGGGCGGCCTCTGCGGCATCGGTCACCGCCTGCGACGGTTCTGCGTAGACATCAAAGAAACGGTAGGTGGCAAGGCTTGCGTCGATGTCGGCTTGCGTGACCCGAGGGGCCGCCAAATCCCGCGCGACAAGCGCATCATAGGCCGCGTCGCGCGCCACTTCGGTGGACAGTTGCGCCGCAGGAAACCCGGCGACCCGGCCACCGTCGATATGCGCCTCAAGCGTGGCATCTCGGGCATCGGCCGTGATCTCGACCGGCGCATCACCTGCCGCGACCAGCAGGGCATAGGCCGCGTCGCGTGTCAGCGCATCGCTGCCGACAATCAACTTTTGGGCGATATTCGCCTCCGGTCGAGTTTTGCTCACCACCCTTGTGACACTCAGGATCGGGTTCAGCGTTGCGCGAAAATCGACACCCAGATCCCCGGACATATCGTTGATCGCCGCAACGCGGGTCGCCACGTCGCTGTCATAGGCCATGCTCATCAGCCGTTCGAGCCGCGTTTTGCGCGCCAGAATATCCGCGTCTGTTTCGCCCTTGATCGAGGCCCGCAGGGGCGCCAGCAACGCCACCTCAGGATCACGTGCAATCGAGTCCAGCGCATCGGCGCGTTTCGCCACATCAGGGTCAGACAACTGAAACTGCACCAGAGCCGTTGCGATCATCGCCCGCACTCCGCTGTTGGGTTTGAGTTGCCTGAGGTCGCTGGCGGCAGCAGTGCCGACATCCGCACCCTGATCAAAGTCTCGCAGCCTATAGGTGCCATCCGCCTCTTTGGTCGCAGTAAAGAACAAGCCATCCGCCTTGCGCTGCCACATGTCCTTGGCCTGCCATATCTCCAGCACCTTCTGTATCTGCGGCAACCCGCTTGCCACCAGCGCATCAATCGCAGGGCCAATCGTGCGGCGCGAGCTTTCCTCGATGAGTGCCCGCTGGCTTTGCAACACATCCTGAACGGAGCGCGTCTGAGCCAAGGCCGAATGGCCCAGGGACAGGGCAAAGCACAGGGCCAGCAACAAGGTCTTCATAATGCTATTCCGGAAAATCAGAGACAGAGGGCACGCGCGAGGCGTGCCCTCGTTATGTTGATCAGTAGTTGGACAAAGTCTGCACGCAGGTCTTGGTCTCGGTGTTGTACATACCGCAGCCCAGGTCCTTCCAATCCGACATCAGCTTGGCGGACTGTGGCAGGAAGTCGGTCCATGCATCGCCCGGCACTTCGCTGGTCTGGCTGATGATATCGAACTGGCCCTCAGCTGTGATCTCGCCGATCAGAACTGGCTTGGCGAGGTGGTGGTTGGGCAGCATGACGGCTGTGCCGCCAGTCAGGTTCGGGAATTCCTGCCCGTACATCGCCGTGCGTACAGCATCTACATCGGCACTGCCCGCATCCGTCACCGCGTTCACCCACATGTTGAAGCCGATGTAATGCGCCTCCATCGGGTCATTGGTCACGCGCTCTTCGCCCATGCGGTCTTTCCATGCGGCAATCCATTCGGCGTTGGCGGGCGTGTCGGCCGACTGAAAGTAGTTCCACGCGGCGAGGTGTCCGACGAGGTTGCTGGTATCCAGACCCGACAGCTCTTCCTCACCCACCGAGAAGGCCACAACCGGGATATCATCGGCCGAGATGCCCGCCGCTGAAAGCTCTTTGTAGAACCCGATGTTCGCATCGCCATTGATGGTCGAGATCACGCCGACCTTCTTTCCGTCCGCCCCCAAGGCCACAACATCAGCCACGATCTTGGACCAGTCGGAATGACCGAATGGCGTGTAGTTCACAAAGATATCGCTCTGCGCGATGCCTTTGGATTGCAGGTAGGCCTCCAGAATATTGTTGGTCGTGCGCGGGTAGACATAATCGGTGCCGAGCAGCGCGAATTTCTCGATGCCAAGTTCCTCAAGGAAATAATCAGTTGCCGGGATCGCCTGCTGATTGGGCGCCGCCCCTGTGTAGAAAACGTTTCTGGAGCTTTCCTCACCCTCGTATTGCACAGGGTAGAACAGCAGCCCGTTCAACTCCTCGATAACGGGCAGAACCGATTTGCGGCTTACGCTGGTCCAATTGCCAAAGATCACGTCGACGTCCTGCACCGTCAGCAATTCGCGTGCCTTTTCAGCGAACAGCGGCCAGTCAGAGGCAGGATCGACCACAACCGCCTCAAGCTGACAGCCCAGCACGCCGCCCTTGGCGTTTTGCTGGTCAATCAGCGTCAGCATCGTGTCTTTCAATGTCGTTTCGGAAATTGCCATAGTGCCGGAAAGCGAGTGCAGCACACCCACTTTGACCGGGCAATCAGCGGCCATGACAGGCAGAGCCGTCAGCGCGGCGAGTGCAGAGGCAAGAGCAGTGGTCGTTTTCATGTGATATCTCCCTGCAGGGACACCACCCGCGTCTTGCTCTCGCAAGACATGCGCATTAGCTATTCCCTGCAACTTAATTGTTGCAAACCGTGTGGCGACTGGTCTGAGGTCCAATTCATCCGGTCGTCACACACCCCATTTACCTCCGTCACGATTCGACGGATGGGGACGCGCTATCGTTGCTGCGTTGCAGCGCTGTGGCCAAATTTGTCTGTGGACTTTATCAACCATCATGAGCGAATGCCTAAATGTTGTGCGTCATTCGCCGCAAGCGCCCATCAATTGATCGCTTGCGCGATTTCGGTTCATGTTGCGGGCTTAATCCCTGCTCCCTTACTCCCCGATGTGATCGAATTGCAGGCAAGACCATTCATTGCCGGGGCCTCTCATCAACCAATCACTGCATATCGGTTTGCCGGGAACGGCCCTGCCCCAGCCGCGCGCATTGGGCACGGCAAAGCTGTCTGTTTATGGGGATGAGCACGGCAGAACCCGCCTGCGTGACCTGCGCCAGTCAGGATCTCTCAAACTGGTTTTCCCGCAGAGCCACAGGCCGGATGCCGAGGCGATTTTGGTCAATACCGCCGGAGGCATTACCGGCGGCGATCAGTTTTCCCTCGATATCACAGTGCAGAGGGGGGCCGCCCTGACCCTCACCACCCAGGCCGCCGAGCGGGCCTACCGTGCCCAAAGCGGTGAGATCGGCCGCGTCACGACGGATATTTCGGTGCAGGATGGGGCCAGCCTGAACTGGCTCCCGCAAGAGCTGATCCTGTTTGACCGCTGCGCGTTGCGGCGTCGTCTGACCATTGATCTGGCGGCGCAAGCCCACCTGTTGATGGTGGAACCCGTGGTCTTTGGCCGGGCCGCCATGCCCGAGGTTTTGCGCAGTGTGATGTTTCAGGACCGCATCAGGATCACACGCGCGGGCCGCCCGCTTTATATCGACGGGATGGATTTGCGGGGTGATGCGGCCGCACATCTGGCCCGCCCCGCGATCGCAAACGGGGCGGGTGCAATGGCAAGTGCGGTACTGGTTGCCCCCAATGCGCAGAGCCATCTCAAGACGGTGCGCGCCCTGCTGCCCCAAACCGCAGGTGCGAGCATGCTGGCCGAGGATGTCCTGGTGATCCGCCAGCTTGCCACCGACAGCTTCGAGTTGCGCCGCACCCTGATCCCCGTCCTCAACCATCTGACACAGAACACTTTACCCACGTCCTGGAGGCTGTAATTCATGCAACTGACCCCCCGCGAAAAAGACAAACTGCTGATCGCCATGGCCGCCGAAGTGGCGCGCAGGCGTTTGGCACGTGGCGTCAGGCTGAACCATCCGGAAGCCATAGCACTGATCACGGATGCGGTGGTCGAGGGGGCGCGCGACGGGCGCTCGGTTGCCGACATGATGGAGGCAGGCGGACATGTCGTTACCCGGGATCAATGCATGGAAGGCATCGCCGAAATGATCCACGAAGTGCAGGTCGAGGCCACCTTTCCAGACGGGACCAAGCTGGTCACCGTCCACAACCCGATCAGATAGGAGCACGCTATGATCCCCGGAGAACTCTTTGCCGCAGATGGTACGCTGACCCTGAACGCAGGCGCCGAGGCCATCACACTGATGGTCGCCAATACCGGTGACCGCCCGGTGCAGGTCGGCAGCCACTATCATTTCGCCGAAACCAACCCGTCACTGGACTTTGACCGTATCGCGGCCCGTGGCTTTCGCCTCGATATCGCCTCTGGCACCGCCGTGCGGTTCGAGCCCGGCCAGCGCCGCGAGGTACAGTTGATTCCGATTGGCGGAGCGCGGCGCATCTTTGGATTCAACAGCCAGGTTATGGGAGATTTATAATGCCCACCCAAATCCCCCGCGCACAATACGCCGCGATGTATGGCCCCACCACGGGCGATCGCCTGCGCCTTGCTGATACGGAGCTGGTCATCGAGGTGGAACGCGACCTGACCACCTATGGCGAAGAGGTGAAGTTCGGCGGCGGCAAGACCATCCGTGACGGCATGGGGCAATCCCAGGTCACCCGCGCCGGTGGTGCGGTGGATACCGTGATCACCAATGCGTTGATCGTCGATCATTCCGGCATCTACAAAGCGGACGTCGCCCTGAAAGGCGGGCTGATCCACGCCATCGGCAAGGCGGGCAATCCCGATACGCAATCGGGCGTTGATATCATCGTCGGCCCCGGCACCGAGGTCATCGCAGGTGAAGGGCGCATTCTGACCGCAGGCGGCATGGACAGCCACATCCACTTCATCTGCCCCCAGCAGATGGAGGACTCCCTGCACTCCGGCGTGACCACCTGTTTTGGCGGCGGCACCGGCCCGGCGCATGGCACGCTGGCCACGACCTGCACCCCCGGCCCCTGGCATATCGGCCGGATGTTGCAGGCCTTTGACGGCATCGCGATGAACATCGGCCTGTCGGGCAAGGGCAACGCGAGCCAGCCCGAGGCTTTGGTCGAGATGGTCAGGGCTGGCGCCTGCGCGCTGAAGCTGCATGAAGACTGGGGAACGACCCCCGCTGCGATCGATTGCTGCCTGTCGGTGGCCGATGACATGGATGTTCAGGTGATGATCCACACCGATACCCTGAACGAGAGCGGCTTCGTCGAGCATACGGTTGCCGCCATGAAGGGCCGCACCATCCACGCCTTCCATACCGAAGGTGCCGGCGGCGGGCATGCCCCGGACATCATCAAAATCTGCGGTGATGCGAATGTCTTGCCATCCTCCACCAACCCGACGCGCCCCTTCACGGTGAACACGCTCGAAGAGCATCTGGACATGCTCATGGTTTGCCATCACCTCGATAAATCCATCCCCGAAGACATCGCTTTTGCCGAGAGCCGCATCCGTCGCGAGACGATTGCCGCCGAGGACATCCTGCACGACATGGGCGCGTTTTCGATCATCGCCTCCGACAGCCAGGCGATGGGACGTGTCGGAGAGGTGCTGATCCGCACCTGGCAAACTGCGGACAAGATGAAGAAACAGCGCGGTCCCTTGCCCGAGGAGACCGGCGACAACGACAACATCCGGGTGCGCCGTTACATCGCGAAATACACGATCAATCCAGCAATTGCCCAGGGTGTAAGCCATGTTATCGGTGACATAAGGGTCGGCAAGCGCGGCGATCTGGTGTTGTGGAACCCCGCGTTCTTCGGCGTGAAACCTGAAATGGTCTTGATGGCAGGCACCATTGTCGTCGCGCAGATGGGAGATCCGAATGCCTCGATCCCGACACCGCAACCGGTCTACAGCCGCCCGATGTTCGGCGCATACGGCAGTGCGCTGCGGCACAGTTCGGTCAGCTTTGTCTCGGCGGCCGCCCAAGAGGATGGTATCGGCGAGAAACTCGGCCTCGCCAAGCAGACAGTTGCCGTGCAGGGCACCCGCAATATCGGCAAATCCGATATGATCCTGAACGATGCCCTGCCACAGATCGACGTGCATCCCGAGACCTACGAGGTGCGCGCAGACGGCGTTTTACTGACCTGCCAGCCCGCCGACGTGCTGCCGATGGCGCAACGCTATTTCATGTTCTGAGAGGACGCCATGACAAGATTTCCCATCGCCCAAACCCTGCACCGCAAGGGGCATTGGACCGGATCTGCAACCACCTGCGAACTGGATTACACCGAAAGGTTCCTGCGCCGCAAACGGCTGACGATGGTTTCGGGGGAACCGTTCATCGTCGATCTGGCGCAGGCCACCTCGCTGGATGACGGCGACGCTCTTGAGCTTGATACCGGGGCGCTGGTCAAGATCAGGGCAGGTGTTGAAGCCTTGTATAAAGTGTCCGGTCCCGATCTTGTGCGGCTGGCATGGCATGTGGGCAACCGTCATACGCCGTGCCAGATCAACAGGGACCACCTGCTGATCCAGGCAGATCCGGTCATTGGTCACATGCTCGAACATCTCGGCGCTGTGGTTGAGCCCCTGATCGCGCCTTTCACCCCGGAAGGTGGCGCATATGGTCACGGGCGCACCCATTCTCATGAACATGTCGCAACCTCACATGAGCACTGAACGCGATATTCTGACCCTCGCGCAATGGCTGTCACCTGCCTTTCCTGTGGGGGCGTTTGCCTATTCGCACGGGCTGGAAACCGCCATCCAAAGCGGCGCGATTGCCAGTGCCGGCGATCTGCAGGACTGGCTGGCAGATGTGCTGACACATGGCAGCGGGAGAAACGATTGCATCCTGTTGCGTGCAGCTTATGCCTGCGACTCCAATGCGGCACTGGAGGACATCAACCAAACGGCTTTGGCGGTTTCGGCCTCCGGCGAGCGCATCCTCGAAACACAGCTTCAGGGCAGCGCGTTCAGTCAGACGACGGCCGTGATCTGGGGAACGGATAAAGCGGCGCTTTGCTACCCTGTCGCCATTGGGTGCGCAGCCGCATACATGCAGTTGGACGTCGACCTGACCGTTGCACTATGCCTGCACGCCTTCGCCAGCAATCTGGTTTCTGCGGCGGTGCGCGCTGTTCCACTGGGCCAGACCGAAGGACAGGCAGTTCTCGCAGCCCTCATCCCGTTGTGCGACCAGATTGCCAGAGAGACCCGGGATGCCGCGCTGGATGATCTGAGCAGCAGCGCCTTCCTGTCCGACATCGCCGCCCTGCAACACGAAACACTTCAGCCAAGGACTTTCCGCTCATGACAAACCTCAACGGCCCATTGCGCGTCGGTATCGGCGGCCCTGTGGGGGCTGGAAAAACGACCCTCACGGCCTGCCTTGCCCGCGCCTTGCAGCCGGATTTCTCGATAGGGGTGATCACCAATGATATCTACACCCAGGAAGATGCAGAGGCGCTGATGCGGATGCAAATCCTGCCGCAAGATCGCATCATCGGGGTTGAAACGGGAGGTTGCCCGCATACCGCCATCCGCGAGGACGCCTCCATCAATTTGGCAGCAATTGCGCAGATGCGCGCACGGCACGCTGATCTTGATATCGTTCTGATCGAAAGCGGGGGTGACAATCTGTCAGCTACCTTCAGCCCTGAACTGGCTGACGTGACGGTCTATGTGATTGATGTTGCGGCCGGGGAAGACATACCGCGAAAAGGCGGGCCTGCGTTGACCAAGTCGGATGTTCTGGCGATCAACAAAACAGATCTTGCGCCGCATGTCGGTGCCTCATTGGAGATCATGAAGCAGGACTGCGTAAAGATGCGCGGCGGGCGGCCTTTTGTATTTTGCGCGCTGCGGCACGATCGGGGCGCTGACGAGGTTCTGAGCTGCATCCTGGAAATCGGGGGGCTCGCCCAGGGTCGTTGATGGCTGGCGAAATGGCCACGTGTTTCAGAGTGAGACGGGCCGCTTCATTTTGAATGCCAGCAAGGCTGAATTCACCAAAACCGTGATCTTCCACAGCGTCCCCTGGACGTGCCCTGCGGGCCTGGAGGACATAGTCATGGGCTGGAAAACCCTTGTAGATATGTTGGAAATTATCCATTCGCAGGAATTGCCAAGTCAATGGCTGCTTCCATCTTCTGCGTCAATCAGTGTCGACTACAGCATCGGGTAAGATGGGTATAAAGCGGCCTATGGCGGGTGCCAGAGCCCCCGCTGAAAACGGCACCGGAAACAATAAGGGCCGCCCCGGAGGCGGCCCTTTGCAGTCATATTTCACCAAGGATCAGTTGGCCTGACGGCGCAGGAACGCCGGAATCTCGATCTGTTCGTCTTCTTCCTGCGCACGGGCCGGGGCCTGTTGCGGTTGGGCCGACTGCATCGGCGGCTGATGACGGACAGGGCGCGCGGCCGGTTGCGGCTGACGCTCGGCTTCGGGGGCGTTATGGCCCGTCATCCGGTTGATCAGCGAGTTAATGCCAAAGCGCGGGCGCTCTTCTGCGGCGGGCTGTTGCTGCTGCTCGGCCGGTTGCGGGCGGCGTTGCTGCGGCTGTGCCGGCGCTTTGCTGACGGCGGCCTGCAAACGCTGCATGGCCTCTTGCGAGGGCGTGCCAGGTGCCGGGGCGCGCGGCGCGACAAAGCTGTCGAGGTCGTCTTCTTCGGCATAGGCCGCAGGGGCGAATTCTTCGACCCGCGGGGTATAGGCGGGCGGCGGCAGATCGTCTGCGGCGCTCTCCTCTTCAAAGATATCCTCCATCTGATCCTCGGCAGCGGCGCGTTGCGCATCCAGATCGCGGAACAGCGGGGTGTCGGACTCGTCCGAAGTGGCGGCGACTTGTGCCGGGATTTCTTCGACCTCTTCAGCAACCGGCGCGGTCACCTGGGGTGTTGCGGCCTGACGCAGGGGCTGTGCCATCGAACGACGCGGCACCGGCATGTCCTCGGGCTTGTCGGTGGCGTCGATACCGGTGGCAACGACACTGACGCGCATCGCGCCTTCCATTGCCGGGTCAAGCGTGGAACCGACGATGATATTAGCGTCGGCATCTACCTCTTCACGGATCCGGTTGGCGGCCTCGTCAAGTTCAAACAGCGTCAGGTCATGGCCACCGGTGATGTTGATCAGAACACCTTTGGCACCACGCAGGCTGATTTCATCCAGAAGCGGGTTGGCGATGGCCTTTTCGGCGGCCTGGATGGCGCGATCCTCGCCCTCAGCCTCGCCGGTCCCCATCATCGCCTTGCCCATTTCATCCATGACAGCGCGCACATCGGCGAAATCAAGGTTGATCAGACCGGGGCGAACCATCAGGTCGGTCACGCCCTTGACGCCCTGGTAGAGAACATCGTCGGCCATGCTGAAGGCTTCGGTGAAGGTGGTTTTTTCATTGGCCAGACGGAACAGGTTCTGGTTGGGAATGATGATCAGCGTATCGACCATCTTTTGCAGAGCCTCAACGCCCTCTTCGGCCTGACGCATGCGTTTTGCGCCCTCGAACTGGAACGGCTTGGTGACAACACCGACGGTCAGAACGCCAAGTTCGCGGGCGGCCTGTGCGATGATCGGTGCGGCCCCGGTTCCGGTGCCGCCGCCCATGCCGGCGGTGATAAAGCACATATGCGCCCCCGCCAGATGATCAACGATCTGTTCGATGCTTTCTTCAGCAGCAGCGGCGCCGACAGAGGCCCGCGCGCCTGCGCCAAGACCTTCGGTGACTTTCACGCCAAGCTGAATGCGGCTGTCCGAATTGCTCTGGCTCAGGGCCTGCGCGTCGGTGTTTGCCACCACGAAATCCACCCCGTCGAGTTGCTTTTCGATCATGTTGTTGACCGCGTTGCCACCGGCCCCACCAACACCGAAAACGGTGATCCGGGGCTTAAGGTCGTCATGTCCGGGCATAGTGAGGTTCAATGTCATTGCTCTGTCCGCCTGCTGTTGCGCCCGCATTCGCGAGCCGTTTTTCCGCCTATTCAGCACCATTCTTACCGGGCGTTAACCCAAAGGTCACCAAAAAAACACTAAATAGACACCAAATGTGGTCACTTTTTTGCCTTTATTCGCGGTATTTCGCCGATGACGCCACATATTGCGGTCACCAGTTGTCCTTGAACCACTTGACGGCTCGCTTGAGCGAGCGCGCCGGATAGCGATCGACCGGAATCTCAAAATCCCACCATTCGTCCTGTGGATTCGCCGCGAACAGGCACATCCCGACCGCGCTGGCAAAGCCGGCGCCGGTGGCGGCCTGTGGCAGCCCATGCACCCGAAGCGGGCGGCCAAGCCGGACCTGCTGGCCCAAAATCTTGCTGGCCAGCCCGTCAAGGCCGGGGATCTGGCTACCGCCGCCGGTCAGCACGATCTGCTGGCTTGGCAGGTGATCAAAGCCCGCCGCGTCAAGGCGCGCGCGCACCTCTTCAAGGATTTCCTCGACCCGCGGGCGCATGATTCCGATCAGTTCGGCCCGGCTTACCGTGCGCCGGTCATGATCCCAATCGCCGGTATCGCCGCCGATCTCGATCATCTCGCGGTCATCCATGCCGGTGGCCACGACGCCGCCGTAAAAGGTCTTGATCCGCTCTGCGGTGGCGGCGGGCACCTGAAGCCCCATGGAAATATCGCTGGTGACGTGATCGCCGCCCATGCGCACCGAGTCGGCATAGATCATGTGTTTCTTGATGAAGATCGACACGCCCGACGACCCACCACCTAGGTCGATACAGGCCGCGCCAAGTTCCTGTTCATCCTCGACCAGAGAGGCCACGCCCGACACATAGGCAGAACTGGCCACACCGGCCAGTTCCAGATCACAGCGCTTGACGCAATGCGCCAGGTTCTGGATCGCGGCGGCCTCGACCGTCAGCATATGCATGTCGGTCGAGAGCACCTGCCCCATCTGACCGCGCGGATCAATCAGACCCGAGCGGTGATCGAGCGCAAAGTTGACCGGCTGGGCATGCAGAACCTCGCGGCCCTCGCCGTAGTCGGGCACATCACAAGCGCTGAGCACGCGGCTGATATCCTGTTCGCTGACGGTATGGCCCTCAAGCTCAACCTGACCGGCAAGACCGTAAGAGCGCGGCGAGGCGCCCGAGAAACAGGCAATCACGTGATCGACCCGGATATTGGCCATCTTCTGGGCGGCCTGCACGGCGGTGCGAATGGCGCGCTCGGTTTCCTGCATCGCGTCGATCTCGCCAAAGCGCACCCCGCGCGAGCGTGTCGTCGCCGCGCCTATCACCCGGAACCCCGCCTGCCCGGCCATCGCGCCAATGCCATCAGTCTCGCTCAGGCGCTCGGTGCCGTCAAAACGCAACACAAGGCAGGCAATCTTGGAGGTGCCCACATCAAGCACCGCCACCACGCCGCGTTGCATCGCCGCCTTGCGCATGTGGCGCATCGCCCGCTGGGATTCATAGAGCTCGATCATCGGTTCAGTCCGCCCCTAAAGTCATATTTGTTATACGCCACCACTCTTCCATGGCGGTCTCATTCAGCCGGATGGTCGGTCGTGCGGCGAGCCGCATATCGACCGCCACCAAATCGCGTTCCAGCATGTCCTGCGCCGTGTTCAGCACCATCACCCGTTCAAGCGCGCGCACCGCCCCGGTTTCGGGCAGCATGATCCGCTGGCCGCTGCTCAGCACCAGATCCCACCGCCGCTCACCCATCCGCACAAGACCGCGAATGTTCTGTGGCAAGGGCCGGGCCGCCTGCAAGATCTGCATGGCTTCGGCGACGTGGATATGCGCGCCCTCACCGGCCACCACCGGCAGGCTGGCGCGTTCGCTGCGCGCGCCGACCGCGCCGATCACCTCGCCTTCGATATCAATCACGTTGATCCCGTCGCGGGTCCGCCAGAGGGCGACCGGCTGGCGCTCGGTGATTTCGGCCACCAGGACACCGCCCTGGCGAATGCGCACGGCGGCCTCGGCCACGGCCGGAAGGTCTTCGATCATCACCCGGATTTCATCGAGGTTCAGGTCAAACGAGCTTGCCGGAAGGTCAAACGGGAAAATCTCGCGGATGTCTTCCTGCACGCCAAGGCTTGCACCCTCGACCGCCAGCAGGTTGACCATGAATTCGGGGCGGGTTTCGATCTGATGGCGAATATCCGAGACCGCCAGCATGACATCTTCGCGGCGCTGCTGATCGGCGAAATAGCCCGCCGTCAGCCCCGCCACCGCCAGCACCGGAAGCCCGACGCGCAACAGCCGGCGGTAGAGCGGCGTCAGCATCAGCCGCTGAAAGCGATAGGACCAACGCGAGGGCGCCGGATCAATGCGCGGGATCACCTGTTGCATGATGCGTCCTCGACCATCCAACGGCACAGTTCTGGAAACGTGATACCAACCACCTGCGCCTGTTCGGGGCTAAGCGATGTGGGGGTCATGCCCGGTTGCGTGTTGGTTTCCAGAAGGATCAACCCGTCAAGCCCGCGCGCCTCGTCCCAGCGAAAATCGGTGCGGCTTAGACCGCGACAGCCCAGAACCTGATGGGCGCGCAGGGCGTACTCCATGCAGGCGTCGAAAATCTCTTGCGGGATATCGGCGGGCACCACATGACGCGAGCCGCCGGGCTTGTACTTGGCGTCGTAATCATACCAGCCATCGGTCAGGATATCGGTCACCGTCAGCGCGCGATCGCCCATCATCGTCGTGGTCAGCTCTCGCCCCGGCGCAAAGGCCTCGACCATCACGAGATCGGGCATGTCATCCGAGAGTTGCGGCGGCGCATTGGCGGCGTCCTGCACAAGGTACACCCCGACCGACGAGCCCTCGTTATAGGGTTTGACCACATAGGGCGGCGTCATCACATGCGCGGCGCTGACATCGGCCTTATGCGCAAGAACGCTGTCCACCACCGGCAGGCCAGCGGCGCGATAGGCGGCCTTGGTCTTTTCCTTGTCCATGGCAAGCGCCGAGGCCAGAACCCCGGAATGCGTATAGGGCAGTTGGAGCCACTCCAGCAAACCCTGCACACAGCCGTCTTCGCCCCAGCGGCCATGCAGGGCGTTGAACACCACATCCGGTGCAATCTCTTGTAAACGCGTGACAAGATCGTGGCCGGCGTCAACCTCGACCACGTCATAGCCTGCTTCCCTCAATGCGGCGGCGCATTCATGTCCTGACGACAGGGAGACCTCGCGCTCTGCCGAGGGACCACCCAGTATCACCGCCACTTTCGGGGTTGTTCTGCTCGAACCAACCACCTTGTGCCTCAATATCCCGGGTCTGTTTGCGACCCATGTTATTTGTTGTCTGCCTGATTGACTTAATTCGGGGCCGTTTCGCCGACCCTCATGATTTCCCAGTGTAACTCTATTCCGTTGTTTTGGAAAACCCTTTTTCGCACCTCTTCGCCCAATCCTTCAAGATCGGCGGCGGTGGCGCCCCCGGCATTGATCAGGAAGTTGGGATGCTTCTCGCTCATCTGTGCGCCACCGCGGCGCGCGCCACGCAGGCCGGCCTCGTCAATCACCTTCCAGGCCTTGAGATCATGCACATCATCGGCGCGCCCTGTCGAGCTGAACCCGGCAGGATTGCGGAACGTGCTGCCGGCGCTGCGCTCGCGCGTCGGCTGGGTCTCGTCGCGCTTGGCAAGCTGCGCGACCATCCGCGCATGAAGCTCTTCGGGCGCACCCTTGGGGGCCTCAAAGGTGGCGTGGGTTATCACCCACCCTACGGGTAAATCGCTCTGACGGTATTGAAAGTTGAGGTCTTGTGCCGTGAGCGTGACCCGCTTGCCCTCGCGCGTGACCGCCTCGGCGCTGACGAAATGATCCGCTGTGTAGTGGCCATAACAGCCCGCGTTCATCCGCACCGCCCCGCCAATCGCGCCGGGAATGGTGCGCAGAAAGGTCAGGTCAAGCCCCGCGTCCGCCGCCTTGCGCGCCACATGCGCATCAAGCGCCGCCGCGCCTGCGGTGACGCGCGTGCCTTCGGTCTCGATGCTGTTGAAACCGCGCCCAAGCCGGATCACCACCGCCCGCAACCCGCCATCGCGCACGATAAGGTTGCTGCCCACGCCCATCGGAAAGACCGCGATGTCGCTGCTCAGCTGCCCAAGGAACTCTGCCAGATCATCGACATCGGCGGGCTGAAACAGCCAATCCGCAGGCCCGCCCACGCGCAGCCATGTCAGATCCGAGAGCGGGCGATCGGGGGTCAACACTCCCCTTGGTCTGGGCAAATCAGTCATGTCCGCGCTTTTGCCCCGCCTGCCGCCCAAGGTAAAGCCCCCCAGTCGCGTGGCGCGCATCGCAAGGCCGCAGGGTGGAGACCCAGCAAAAGTGCATGGCACTTTATCCCGGCCAAATCCGTAAACCCCGAACACAGTGCGACGCCCTTACCAAATCACCAGCCCCGGGGGCGGTCTGGTGATGCGCGGCGGCCTGCGGCCTTGGGTCCGCGCGGGGTTTCTTATCCTCAACGGTGGCAAAAGGCAGGGATACGCCCCACCCCCCGTAGGGTGGGTGAAACCCACGCGTCGGCGATAAATCTCAACCGCCGCCTACGGACCAAGTAAGCAAATCCTTGGCGAATTGCATCAGGCGGCCATTATTGGCAACGTGGTCAAGAAGCGCTGTCCCGACGCCTGCACCGATGACAGATGCGGCAGCCTTGATAACCCTGTCTGCCAGTTTCCCGCAATACGCAGCAACGGCGCGTAAAGCGGCAAGCATCCCTTTTGCGATCTGCGTCAACCGCTCTTTATCTGGTTCCTTTGCCGCAAGCTCTTCACTTGCCTCATCCAATCCGGCCCAAATAATCGTAACATGACGGGCTATCTCCGGCTCTGCCTCGACCAATCCTGGCGGCTGATTGTGCGATCTCTGCTCAGGCGTCGCCCGCTCCGCCAGAAATGCTTCTTTCTGCGCGCGCAATTCCTCGGCCTCAATACGCAGGCGAACGAGGTCCCAAATCTCATGGATCATCGGATTGACCGCCTCCGGCCCCTGATCCCAGACCTCAGGCTTTATCAACGCGATCTTTTCGAGCATTTCCCATGTGCGCGCCGCGTTGCCGAGCATCGGGCGGCCGTCGAGCAGGGCTTGATACCACTCGATCCAGAACTGCCAGTCATGTGGACTATCTCCGCCTTCAACAAAGCCATTTATTTTTTCCCACAGCCCATCAAACGGCCCGACCCCTTGCTGCCAAAGCGGCATGAACACCAAAATTTCCTCATCTTTCATCTGTGAAGCATCCGCTCGGAACGATTGCCAGATGGCGAACGCGGGCGTGGAGGGGTCGGAAACGGAGTAACTGTGATTGTTAGAGCCAGCCGCAGCAGTGGAAGCGGAGTTAATGGAGGCAGCGAAAGCGTTGAAGGCGGTGTTTACGGGTTCGTCGGAGAAGGCCGTAGAGGCGGCGAAAGCCGCAGAAAAAGCGGCGTGAGCTGCGGCGGCGTGAGTGGCGGCACCGGAGGCAAGGGAAGCGGAGGTGCGAGCGGTTGCGGCGGCGTTGGAGGCGACGCGCTTTATATCCTCGTTTGGCATTTTGGCGGCAACATAGGATATAAGAGTACAGCGTAAAACTGTAAGCGCGGTCCACTCACGTCCCCGCGCCCAGTCCTCGCTCAGCACCGCGTGCCACCAGATCGGCAACACCCAAGCAGCAGCGCGGGGCGCAATGCAGACCGCCACCTCATGCGACTGGCCGTTCAACCACGCCTCAAGACGACCAAGGCTGTCTATATCTGCAATTTCAACCATCCCGGGCACCCTGCCCCGGCGCTGCGCGCAAGTCCAGCGATGACAGCAGCGCCGCTTAGCCCCTCAGCCGCTCTTGCACCGTTTTCACAAGCCAGCCGAGAGAGACACCGATCACCGAGCCGATCAGGACACCGAGCGATGCGAAGGCCACGATCATCATAAACAGCATCACCTCAAGAAACGGAAACACCTCGGCCAGAACGAAGGCCGCAGCAAGACAGGCCGCCGCGCCGCCCACAAGTTTCGCAGCGTGGCGATAATCTTTGCGATACCCCATGGGCAGGCCCAACAGCACGGCGACGAGTGCCGCAAGCAAAAGGAGGTCATTCATCATGGCGCTATTTCACACTCCGGTTGATCCAGCGGGCCAGGTAGATGATCGGCCACCGCAGCACCGACATCCCCGCCGCCAGTACGAGAAGCCCGACCCAGGGACCGTTCTGCCAGGTGACAAACCCGAGGATCGGCACCCCCGCCGCGATCAGGAAATAGGCCCGCCGCCAGAGGTTATCGCGGCTTGGCAGCATCGCCAGAACATTGGCCACAAAGGCCCAGAGACAGGCAAGCGCAAGGGACAGGGTCATTTGGGAACCTCCGGGTTTTGGCCGCGCAACCGGGCAATGCCATGCCGCAGCGGGCGGCGAAACATCGAGCCAAGCGCCAGCACGCCGCCAGCCGCGAGCAGCCAGCCGTGCTGATACCCCAAAAAGCCGATCACCAGCGGCGCGAGGATCAGCAGGGTCACGCCGGGGCCGTATTGCCTGCACATCGGCAAAAGCGCGACGACGGTGGCGGCCAGCACCCAGAGGCTTGCGATCAGGAGGGACGGGCTCATGTCAGCCTGCCCGCGATTGCGGCCGCAAAACAGCCAAGGCTCAGGATCACCCCGGCCCAGGGCACCCAGGCGCCGACCGAGAACCCCACATCGGGCTGGCGGCGCTTGAGGCCGATCAGGGCGGCGTTGACGATGGCAAAGACGATCAAGAGCGCCAGCGTCGTCACCTCGGCCAGCACTGCCACCGGCAGCGTCAGCGCCGAGGCGATCACCACCACCCCGATCAGCGCCGAGGCAAGAACCGGCGTGCCGAACCGGGGGTGGGCGCGGTAAAACAGCGCGAACGCCGGCGAGCGGCGGCCAAGGCCAAAGAGCACCCGGCTTGCCATTACGATCTGCGCCAGCACGCCGTTCAGCGCCGCCGCCACAGCAATCGCCGAGAGGAACACCGGGCTTGTGCCGGTGCCGGCTTCCCAGACAAGGGCCAGAGGGCGCTCGGAGATGGCCAGCACCTCGCGCGGCACAGAGCGCACCGCCGCCAGTGACACAAGCGCATAGAGGATCGCGGTAATCCCGAGGGCATAAAGGATCGCGCGCGGCATGTTGTGCGCGGGCGCGCGCACCTCTTCGGCCATGTTGACCATGTCGTCAAAGCCGATAAAGGCGAAAACCGCAAAGAGGGTCGCAGCCGCCACCCCGTTCCATTCGGGGGTCGTCAAGGGCAGGCCCCAGTCGGCGACGGGCGTGGCCACGCTACCGGCCCAGATCACAAGCACAAGGCCGATCACCTCGATCACGGTCAGGATCGCGGCGAAAGCAAGGCTTTCAAGCACGCCGATGATCGCCACCGCCGTGAGGGCCACGCCAAGGCCGATCACCGCCAAGGCAAAGGGGATATCCAGGATCGAGGTGAGATAGCCGACCCCGCCGCGCAGCACGGCGGCGGCGGCCACGGTGCCCGCGACGACATTGACCATGCCGACGCCGACCGCCAGCCAATGCGCCTCCAGCCCGACCTCGACATAAGAGCTGTCGCCGGCCGCCTCGGGTATGCGCGCGGCAAGTTCGGAGAACGAAAGCGCCGTCGGCACCGCCACCAGAGCGGCCAGAAGAAACGCCACCGGCGCCCACATGCCCGCCTCGCCTGCGGCGGCCCCGGTCAGAACATAGATTCCGGCCCCCACCATGATGCCGATGCCATAGGCGGTCAAAAGACCCGGCCCGATCCGGCGCTTCAGGGCGTCTGGCATCAAGGCTATCCCTTCAAACGCTCCGGCAGGTTGTTGGCCCAGGCGCTGATCGTGCCGGCGCCAAGACAGACCACCATATCGCCGGGCCTGGCCTCGGCGCGCACAAGGCGTTCAAGGTCATCCTCGTCGAGGACCGCATGGGCATGACGGTGGCCATGACGGATAAGGCCGGCGACAAGATCATCGCGGCTTGCGCCCGCAATCGGGGTTTCGCCTGCGGCGTAAACTTCGGCGATGCCCACGACATCGGCCTCGTTGAAACAGGCGCAGAAGTCGTCAAACAGCGAATGCAGACGGGTATAGCGGTGCGGCTGATGCACGGCGATGATGCGCCCTTCGGTGGCCTGGCGCGCGGCCTTGAGCACGGCGGTGATCTCGGTCGGGTGATGGCCGTAATCGTCGATGATGGTCACGCCGTTCACCTCGCCGACGCGGGTAAAGCGGCGGTTGACCCCGCCAAAGGCGGCCAGGGCGTCGCGGATTTCATCGCCCTTCATGCCCAGATGACGCGCCACAGCAACCGCGCTCAGCGCGTTGCTGACGTTGTGATCGCCCGGCATCGGCAGGGTACACCCTTCGATTTTCTTGCCCTCACCCTGAAGCAGGATATCGAAATGCGCGACACCCGCCTTGTAGGTGAGGTTGACCGCGCGCACATCGGCCTGGGCGTTGAAACCATAGGTCACCACGCGCCGATCGGTAAGCTTGCCCACCAGCGTCTGAACATCCGCATCATCGGTGCAACAGACCGCCAGACCGTAAAACGGGATATTGCTGACAAAATCATAAAAGCCTTTGTGAAGCGCCTCTTCGGTGCCCCAGTGCTCCATATGCTCGGGGTCGATATTGGTGACGATGGCGATTGTGGCGGGCAGACGATTGAAGGTGCCGTCGCTCTCGTCGGCCTCGACCACCATCCACTCGCCCTCGCCCACGCGGGCATTGCTGCCATAGGCGTGGATGATGCCGCCGTTGATCACGGTGGGGTCGAAATTGCCGTGATCCAGAAGCGCCGCCACCATTGTCGTGGTCGTGGTCTTGCCATGGGTGCCGGCCACCGCAACGTTGGATTTAAGGCGCATCAGCTCGGCCAGCATTTCGGCCCGGCGCACCACCGGCAGGCCCCTGCGGCGCGCTTCGTCAAGTTCGGGATTGCCCGGCTTGATCGCGGATGAAATCACCACAACCTCGGCGGCCTCAAGGTTGTCGGCGCGCTGACCCTCAAAGATGGTCGCGCCGTTGGCCGCAAGCCGGTCGGTGATCTTCGAGCGTTTGAGGTCACTGCCCTGCACCGTATATCCATGGTTCAGCAAGACCTCGGCGATGCCCGACATGCCGATACCGCCGATACCGACGAAATGGATCGGGCCGACATCACCAGGAAGCTTGGTTGCTGCGTTCATTCAGGGGCACCTTTATTCGCAAGTTCTTCGACCAGATCCGCCAGATGCTGGGGTGCGTCGGGCTGCGCACAGCCATGCGCGGCCTGCGACATCATCAGCGCACCGGCTGGATTGCTCAGCACGGCGGCTATCTGCTCTGAAAGCGTGGCAACCTCAAGCCGTTTTTCGGGGATCAGGATCGCGGCCCCCGCCTCGGTCAGGCCGCGAGCGTTGGCCTGTTGGTGATCGCCCGTCGCCGCCGCGTAAGGGATAAGGATCGAGGGGCGGCCAATCACGCTTATGTCGGCGACGCTGCTGGCGCCTGCGCGACTGATGACAAGCTGGGCCTCGGACATGCGGCGCGGCACATCGCGAAAGAACGGTTGCACATCAGCATCAATGCCCTGATCGGCGTAATATTGCGCCACGCGATCGCCGTCTTCATCGCGGGCCTGATGGCTGACGCGGACATTGCGCAGGATCTCGCTTGGCAATTCGGCAATCGCGGGGGGCACCACATCCGACAGGATACGCGCGCCCTGCGAGCCGCCGATTACCAGGATGGACATCGGGTAATCGCCCGGCGCAATATAGCCCGCGCCTGCGCGCTCCAGCACCGCGGCGCGCACCGGGTTGCCCACGTAAACGCCCTCGATGCCCTCGGGCAGATGGGTGGGCCATGTGCCACAGGCCACCCGGTCGACGCGCCTGGCAAAGATCCGGTTGACCCGGCCCAACACGCCGTTCTGTTCATGCACCATGCGCGGCAAGCGCAGCACCCAGGCCGCCGACAGCGCCGGAATGCTCGGATAGCCGCCAAAGCCGACCACAACGTCAGGCTTGTCGCGCATCATGCGCAGGCTCGCGCCGATCACGCCGCCCAGAATATGCAGCGGCACCAGCAGTTTGTTGACGATCCCGTCGCGCGCAAAGGTGGCGCTTGCCACCTGCTCGATCTCGACCGAATGCGGAAAGCCGCCGGTGTAGCGCGCGCCGCGCGCATCGGTCGACAGCTTGACCCGCCAGCCCCGCCGCAGCATCACCTCGGCAAGCGCCTGCGCGGGAAACATATGCCCGCCCGTGCCCCCGGCCGCGATCACCAATAGCGGCTTGCGCTCGCTCATCTGCGCCCCCTCAGAATGTCACCGATCTGGCCTTGCGGCCGGGTCCGGGTAAAGGCCAGCAGCATGCCCACGGCAATCCCGCCGGCCACCACCGACGAGCCGCCATAGCTTACGAATGGCAGGGTCATGCCCTTGGCCGGCAAAAGCCGCACCGCGACGCCCATGTTGATCATCGCCTGCGCGCCGAACATGGCCACAAGGCCGGTGCCCGCAAGGCGAATGAACGGATCCCGCTCACGCATCAACCGCAAGAAAGAACGCACGGCGATGCCCGCGTAAAGCGCGATGATGCAGAGCACGAGAACAAGCCCGTATTCCTCGGCCGCAACGGCAATAATGAAATCGGTATGCGCATCGGGCAGCGACCATTTCACCTGCCCCTCGCCGACGCCAACGCCGAAAAACCCGCCCTCGCGGATCGCGTTGGTGGCAAAGCCAAGCTGTGTTGTCGGATCGACATCGGGCGACAGGAACCCGTCAATCCGACGCGCGAAATGCTCTGAATTGGAATAGGCCAGCGAGCCGAACAAGACCACGCCCCCCGCCATTACCAGCAAAAGGGTGATCGGCGCCCCGGCGACGAAATACATCACCCCCCAGCCAAACAGCACCAGCGCCGCCTGCCCGAAATCGGGCTGCATCGCCAGAAACCCAAGGATTACCATCGCCAGCAGGAACGACCAGCTAAGCCCCGGCGGCCCGTTGATCTGTTGGCTTGCCGCCATCATCCAGGCGGCAACGACGACAAAGGCAGGCTTGAGAAACTCCGAAGGCTGTACGCTTGCAAACCCAAGACTGTACCAGCGCACGGCCCCCTTGCCAAAGTCGGTGCCGAACACCGGCAACAGCATCAGCGCGGCAAAGGCGGCGACAAAGCCAAGCACGGCAAGGCGACGCACCAGCTCGGGGCGCATCATCGAGGTCAGCACCATCACCACAAGCGCCAGACCGCCGAACACCGCCTGTCGCTGAACATAGTGAAAGGCGTGAAAGCCGTTCTTTTCCGCCAGCGGCGGCGAGGCCGCGAGGCCCAAAAGAACGCCGATCGCAAAGAGGATCAGCACGCAGGAAAACGACCACTTGTCGATCGTGCGCCACCATTTCGGGATCACGGGCTCTGCGTCCCGCAGGGGCACTGCCCCATAGACCATCTCTGTCATAAGCCTGCCGCCTCTGAATATCTTGCGCCCCTTTTCGGGGTCTGACGCGAATTGTAGCGCTATTTTCGCATTATTGCCAGCCTAAACCCCTTGCCAATAGGCGGCATTTCGCGTCTTTGCGCGGGCATGACAAAGGCGGTCGAAACCCTGATCCTTGGCGCCGGTGCGGCGGGCATGATGTGCGCGGCCCATGCCGGGGCGGATACGCTGGTGATTGATCATGCGCGCGCGCCGGGCGAAAAGATCCGGATTTCCGGCGGCGGGCGCTGCAATTTCACCAACCTCCACGCCGGGCCCGAGAATTTCCTGTCGCAAAACCCGCATTTCTGCAAATCCGCGCTGCGCCGCTATACCCAATGGGATTTCATCGACCTGATCGCGCGCCACGGCATCGCCTGGCACGAAAAGACGCTGGGGCAGCTGTTTTGCGACGACAAGGCCACACAGATCGTGGCGATGCTGGTGGATGAGATGACCCGCGCCGGGGCGCGCCTCTGGCTTGGCACCTCGCTTGTGGATCTCAGCCATGACGGCACGCGCTTTCACGCCACGCTGGATCGCGAAGGCACCCGTCAATCCGTCAGCGCGCGCAACCTCGTGCTCGCCACGGGCGGAAAATCCATCCCGAAGATGGGCGCCACGGGTCTCGCCTATGACATCGCGCGCCAGTTCGGCCATGCCCTGACCGAAACCCGCCCCGCTCTGGTGCCGCTGACCTTCTCAGACGCGCCTTTTGCCCCGCTCTCGGGCGTCGCCCTGCCCGCCCGCGTCGGCCATGACACCACCCATTTTGACGAGGCGGTGCTCTTCACCCATCGCGGCCTCTCGGGCCCGGCGATCCTGCAAGTCTCGTCTTACTGGCACGAAGGCGAGGCGATCACGCTTGATTTGGACCCCACCGGCGCCCTGTTTGACGCCCTGCGCGCACAACGTCAGACTCAGGGACGGCGCAACCTTACCACCGAACTGGCGCGCCACCTGCCCGCCAAGCTGGTCGATCACCTGACCCCGCTCTTGGGTCTCTCGGGCAACCTCGCCGATCAATCCGATGCCCGCCTCGGCGAAATCGTGAGCGCCCTGCGCCACTGGTCGCTCAAACCCACCGGCTCCGAGGGTTACCGCACCGCCGAAGTCACCCTTGGCGGGGTTGACACAGATGAGCTGTCGTCAAAAACCATGATGTCAAATCACCTGCCAGGGCTGTATTTCATTGGCGAAGCGGTCGATGTCACCGGCTGGCTTGGCGGCTACAACTTCCAATGGGCCTGGTCTTCGGGCTGGGCAGCAGGCACCGCAATCACCCAATCGCGCGCCTGACCTTCTTCTTGGCAAAAATACTCATTTCGCCCTGCGCTTGGCGCGCGCGCCGCTCAAAGCCTGCTGCGAACTTCTGCCATAAAATCCTCGCCGCGCTTCTCGAAATTGTCATACTGATCGAAACTCGCGGCTGCAGGCGCCAAAAGCACCACGTCGCCCGCCTCTGCCTCGGCCATCGCGCTTTGAACCGCCTGCGCCATCTCGGTGCAAATCTCGGCCTCGACCCCCTCAAGCTGAAGCGCGAACTGCGCCGCCTCGCGCCCGATCACATAGGCCTTGCGCACATGGCTCAGAGCCGGGGCAAGCGCGGCCAACCCACCCTCTTTCTCAAGCCCGCCACAAATCCAGCGGATGTTGTCGAACGCCTGCAGGGCCTTGAGCGCGCTGTCGACATTGGTGGCCTTGCTGTCATTAACGAAGATCACGCCATCCTTCTCGGCAATCCTCTGACTGCGATGCGGTAGCCCCGCAAAACTGGCAAAGCCCTGCTCAATGATCCTCGGCGCAAGCCCAAGCGTGCGGCAGGCGGCATAGGCGGCGCAGGCATTCTGATGGTTGTGCGCGCCCGGCAGGCCGGGCACATTGCGCAGATCAATCGAAGCGACCTGCCTGCCCTTTCGATATTCGCTCAGAAACCCCTTGCGTGCGCCCACGCTCCAGCCGGGGCCAGACAGCTTGCGCTCGACCGAGACCCGGATCACCCGGTCGTCAGTCGGCCCCTCGCTCAGCTGCCCGGCAAGATAGCGCCCTTCGGGTTCGTCCACTCCGATGATGGCGCGGTCCGGTCCGCCTTCGGCAAAAAGCCGTCGCTTGGCCGCGAAATACCCGCCAAGCCCGGCGTGGCGATCAAGATGATCGGGCGAGAAATTGGTAAACACCGCCACATCCGGCGTCAGCGCGCGGGCAAGGTCGGTCTGATAGCTCGACAGCTCAAGCACCACGATCCCGCCATTCTCCGGCGGGTCCAGATCAAGCACCCCGCGCCCGATATTGCCTGCAAGCTGCACCGATTTACCCGCTTCAAGCAACAGGTGATGGATCAGCGCCGAGGTGGTCGATTTGCCATTGCTGCCGGTCACCGCGATCACCCGCGGGGCGAGATCGAAATTGTCCCATTCCGGCAGGGCCAGCGAGCGAAAGAACAGCCCGATATCGTTGTCCACCGGCACGCCCGCCTCTTGCGCGGCGGCGACAACCTTGTTGGGGCTGGGATAAAGATGCGGAATTCCGGGGCTGACAATCAGGCTGGCAATCGTCTCGAAGGCGCGCGGATGCGACAGATCGGCAACCTCAAACCCTTCGGCTTCGGCCCGCTCTCGCGCCTCGGGGTTATCGTCCCAACAGACCGGCTCTGCCCCGCCCGCGCGCAGGGCGCGCGCCGCCGACAGGCCCGAACGCCCAAGCCCAAGCACGCCAATCCGCGCGCCCTCAACTCCTCTGACTGGTATCATGCTGCCCGCCCCTCATTCAGACCGGCCCAATCGCTACCGCAGATGCCCGCGCTTGACCAGAGGCGTCGCAGGCCCCTTAACGTAGTTTCAGCGTCGCCAGACCGATCATCGCCAGAACAAGCGCGATGATCCAGAAGCGGATCACAATCTGCGGCTCGGCCCAGCCCTTCTTTTCATAATGGTGGTGAATCGGCGCCATCAGGAATACCCGCTTGCCGGTGCGCTTGAAGTAAAGCACCTGGATGATCACGCTCAGCGCCTCGGCCACGAAAAGCCCGCCGACGATGCCAAGCACCAGCTCGTGCTTGGTGGCCACCGCAATCGCGCCCAACGCGCCGCCAAGCGCCAGCGAGCCCGTATCGCCCATGAACACCGCCGCAGGCGGCGCGTTATACCACAAGAACCCAAGCCCGCCACCGACAAGGCCGGCCACGAACACAAGGATTTCGCCAGTGCCAGGCACGTAATGCAGGCCAAGGTAGTCGGTGAAATCGACCCGCCCCACCGCATAGGCGATGATGCCAAGCGCGCTTGAGGCGATCATCACAGGCATGATCGCCAGCCCGTCAAGCCCATCAGTCAGGTTGACCGCATTGGCCGCGCCCACGATCACGAACATCGCGAAGGGGATAAAGAAGATCCCCATATTCAACAGCAAATCCTTGAACACCGGCAGTGCCAGTTGATACTGAAGATCGCCGGGGTGATGATAGGTCGCCCAATAGGCAGCGATAGCAGCAATCAGAAAGCCCAGCCCAAGGCGCACCCTGCCTGACACGCCCGACACGTTCTGCTTGCTGACCTTGGAATAGTCATCGGCAAACCCGATCAACCCGAAGGCCAGCGTGACGAAGAGGACAAGCCAGACATAGGGGTTGTCCAGCCGCGCCCAAAGCAGCGTCGAGGTGACCAGCGCCCCCACGATAAGCAAACCACCCATGGTCGGCGTGCCCGATTTGGCAAAATGGCTTTCTGGGCCGTCGTTGCGGATCGGCTGGCCCTTGCCCTGACGGCGGCGCAGCACGTTGATCAGCGGCTGACCGAACAGGAACCCAAAGATAAGGGCGGTCATGAAGGCCCCGCCGGCGCGAAAGGTGATATATCGAAACAGGTTGAAGAAATCCCCGCCATCCGACCAGATGGTCAACCAATAAAGCATTACCTGTTTCCTTTCCCGGCACTCCGGCCCGCGCGCCGCAACGCCTCAACCACAAGGCTGACCCGGCTCCCCTTGGAGCCCTTGATCAGCACGACATCGCCCGCATCTATCACGCGATGCACCTGATCTGCCAGCTCTTGTGCCGTGTCACGCCATTTGCCGCGCCGGGCCTCGGGCAAGGCCTCCCAGAGGGCGCGCATGCGCGGCCCGACACAGTGAATTTCGTCGATCTTGGCGATTTCGGGCAGCGCCGCAAGGCCGACATGCAGGGCGATTTCATCGGGGCCAAGTTCAAGCATATCGCCCAGAATGGCGATCCGGCGCCCTTTCGAGACCCGCCCCACCCCGTCGCGCGGCGTGGCGGCGGCCAGCACCTCAAGCGCTGCGGCCATCGAGGTGGGATTGGCGTTGAACGCATCGTCGATCATAGCGAGCGTCAGATCCTCGTCCGCCGGATCAAGCGCCAGCGTCTCGCGGGTGCCGCGCCCGGCGGGCGGGCTCCAGCGGCCAAGGTCAAGCGGGGCCATGTCGCCATCGCCACCAAGCGCCGCCACCGCAAGCAGGACGCCAAGCCCGTTCATCGCAAAATGCCGTCCCGCACTGTTGATCTTGAAGAGGGTCGCGACGCCGTTCACCTCGGCCTGCACCACGGTCTTGTCGTCGGAAAGGGTCGCCTCAAACAATCGCGCGGCCTCGCCAGCCTTGCCAAAGGTCAGGATCTCGACCCCCTGCGCGCGCGCGGCGGCCAAAAGGATCGGCGTGGTCTCAAGATCGGCATTGATCACCGCAACGCCGCCCGGCTCCAGCCCGTCAAAGATCGCGGCCTTTTCATGGGCGATGCCCTCGATATTCTCGAAGGCCTCAAGGTGGGCGGCGGCGACGGTGGTGATCATCGCCACATGCGGGCGCGCCATGCGGGCCAGCGGCGCGATCTCGCCGGGGTGGTTCATGCCGATCTCGATCACGGCAAATTCGGTCTCGACCGGCATCCGCGCAAGGGTCAGCGGCACGCCCCAGTGGTTGTTGTAGCTGGCCTCGGCGGCATGGGTGCGGCCCTGCGCCGACAACACATCGCGCAGCATTTCCTTGGTCGAGGTCTTGCCGACCGATCCGGTCACCGCCACGACCCGCGCCTTGGTGCGGGCCCGACCGGCCCGGCCAAGGGCCTCAAGACCCGCTAAAACATCATCGACAAACAACAGCGGCGCATCGGCGCCGACGCCCTCGGGCACATGGCTCACCAGAGCGGCGGCGGCGCCACCCGCAAGCGCCTGCGCGACAAACTCATGACCATCGCGCACCGCCTTGAGCGCCACGAACAAATCGCCCTTTTGCAGGGTGCGCGTGTCAATCGAGACGCCGCCCGCCTGCCAGTCGCCAATGGCGCGCCCGCCGGTGGCGGCGGCGGCCTCGGCTGCACTCCAGAGCGTCATGCGAGGCCCCCGTCAAGCGCCGACACCACGACGCTGGCCTGTTCGACATCGTCGAACGGCAGCACGTCATCGCCTACGGTCTGGCCGGTCTCGTGGCCCTTGCCGCAGATCAAAAGAGCGTCGCCGGGCCCTAGCGCGTCAACCCCGCGCAGGATCGCAAGCGCGCGGTCGCCCACCTCTTGCGCGCCGGGACAGCCCTGCATCACCGCCGCGCGGATCACGGCCGGGTCTTCCGAGCGCGGGTTGTCATCGGTCACGATCACCTCATCTGCATTCTCACACGCCGCCTGCCCCATCAGCGGGCGTTTGGCGGCGTCGCGATCGCCCCCCGCCCCGATAATGGCAATCAGTCGGCCCATGACATGCGGGCGCAGCGCCTTGATCGCGGTCGCCACCGCATCGGGCGTATGGGCGTAATCGACAAACACCGCCGCGCCGTTTTCGCGGGTCGCGGCAAGCTGCATCCGGCCCCGCACGGTCTTCATGCCCGGCAATGTCTCGAACACCCGCTCGGCATCGGCGCCGGCCCCTATCGCAAGCCCTGCCGCCAAAAGGACGTTTTCCGCCTGAAACCCGCCGATCAGGTCAAGCCGTAGCTGATGCACATGACCTTCCCAGTCAAACCGCAACACCTGCCCGGTGGCATCAAAACGTTGCGCCATAAGGCGAAGGTCGGCGCCATCGCGGCGGCCCACGGTGATGATATCCTGACCACGATCAGCGGCAATCTCGGCCATGTCAACGCCGCGCGGATCATCGACATTGATCACCGCCACGCCCTCTTCGGGCAGAACGCGGGCAAAAAGCCCGGCCTTGGCGTTGAAATACTCTTCAAAGCTGGCGTGATAATCGAGGTGATCCTGGGTGAAGTTGGTGAACCCCGCCGCCGCAAGGCGCACCCCGTCCAGGCGGCTTTGCGCAAGGCCGTGGCTTGAGGCCTCCATCGCGGCGTGGGTCACGCCCGCGCTCTCGCAGTCGGCCAGCAGGCGATGCAGGGTGATCGGCTCGGGCGTGGTGTGCGTCATCGGCGCGCTATAGGCGCCCTCAACGCCGGTGGTGCCAAGATTGACCGCCTCGAAACCAAGCCCCTCCCAGATCTGGCGGGTAAAGGTGGCGACGGATGTCTTGCCGTTGGTGCCGGTCACCGCAATCATGGTTTCGGGCTGTGCCCCGAACCAGAGCGCGGCGGCATAGGCCAGCGTCTGGCGCGGGTCCTGCGCAATGATCAGCGCGGCGTCGCTCGCCGCCAGCTCTTCATGGGCGATGCGCGCACCTATCGCATCGGTCAGGATCGCAGCCGCCCCCATGCGCAGCGCATATTGGATAAACTCGCCGCCATGCACCCTTGTGCCCGGCAGGGCCGCGAACAGCGTGCCGTCGCGGACCGTGCGGCTATCGACGCTGAGCCCGGTTATCTCTACCTGCCGCCCGCCCTGCGCGGTCAGGCCCAGCTCTGCCAATGATCGTATCTGCCCCACCGCGCTGCCCTGTTCTGGCTTAATTCGTTGTCTGCCTTATAACAGCCAATTCAGCGGGTTCAATCTCGGGCCGCACCCCCATGAGCGGGGCGACGCGGCGGATGATTTCGGCGGCAATCGGCACGGCAGTCCAGCCGGCAGTGCGGCGCGGTTCATCGCCCGAGGTTTCGACCGGCTCGTCCAGCGTCACGACCAGCACATATTGCGGATCATGCGCCGGGAACATGCTGGCGAAGGTCGCGATGACCTTGTCCTTGTGATAGCCGCCCCCGTTTTCGCGGGGCTTGTCGGCGGTGCCGGTCTTGCCGCCCACCGCATAGCCCGCGACCTCGCCAAGGCTGGCGGTGCCGTCGGTCACCACCTCGCGCATCATCTTGCGCATCGCCGCCGAGGTCTGGGTCGAGATCACCCGCTCGCCGGGTTGGGCATCGGGCGTGCGCAGCAAGGTCGGCGTGACCCGACGCCCGCCATTGGCAATCGTGGCATAGGCGGCGGCAAGGTGCATCGGCGTGGTCGAGAGGCCATGACCATAGGAAATCGTCATGGTCGAGAGTTCCGACCAGTTTTTCGGCAACAGCGGCTTGGAGCGCGAGGCCTCGGAAATCTCAAGCGGCGAGGGCTCCATAAAGCCGAGCTGATCA
This sequence comes from Roseovarius marisflavi, assembly GCF_900142625.1. Taxonomy (GTDB): domain Bacteria; phylum Pseudomonadota; class Alphaproteobacteria; order Rhodobacterales; family Rhodobacteraceae; genus Roseovarius; species Roseovarius marisflavi. The sequence continues at coordinate 239,337 of NZ_FRBN01000003.1, read as the reverse complement.
AGGAACGCCCGCTGGCGGGTGCCGCCGATTTCCATCGCCATGCGCGCCGTGCCCACGTTCGAGGATTTGACGATCACCTTGCTCACGCTCAGTTCCGGGCCATAATTGTGGAAATCGCGGATTTTGAAACGGCCCCAGGTCATCGGGCTTGTGGTGTCGACCATCGTGTCCGGCGAGACCAGCCCGAGTTCGATCGCCTGCGCGACCGCAAAGACCTTGAAGGTACTGCCAAGCTCGTAGACGCCCTGCACCGCGCGATTGAACAGCGGGTTGTCGCCGGGGCTTCCGGATACCGGGGGCGCGGGACGGTCATTGGGGTCAAAATCGGGAAGCGAGGCCACAGCAACCACTTCGCCGCTGTGCACATCCATCAGGATGCCGGCCGCGCCCTTGGCGTTCATGATCTTCATGCCGCCATAAAGCACCCGCTCCATCGCGGCCTGAACCGACAGATCAAGCGAGAGCGTCAGCGGCTCGTGTGCATGCGCCGGGTCGCGCAGGCGCTCGTCAAAGAACCGTTCGATGCCCGCGACGCCGATCACCTCGGCGGCATGCACCCCCTCGCGGCCAAACCCGGCCCCGCCAAGCACATGGGCGGCCAGTCGCCCGTTGGGATAAAGCCGCATTTCGCGCGGCCCGAACAACAGGCCCGGCTCGCCAATGTCATGCACCGCCTGTTTCTGCTCTGGGCTCAGCTTGCGCTTGATCCAGAGGAATTTGCGCTTGCCGGTGAAATCCTTGAGCAGATCGTCATGATCAAGGTCGGGGAAAATCGCGGCCAGCTTTTCGGCGGCAGTCTCGGGGTCGACCATCTGCTGGGGCTGGGCATAAAGGCTATGGGTGTCAAAGTTGGTCGCCAGAATGCGGCCCTCGCGGTCGACGATATCGGCGCGCTGTGCCTGAATTTGCGCGCCCGCCACGCTTGTGCGCGGCTCGCCCGGCTCGGAACTGGCCAGCACGGCCATGCGCCCGCCAACCACACCGAAGGCCAGAAAAAACATCACCGCCAGCACCAAAAGCCGCCCCTCGGCGCGGCGGCGTGCCCGGTCGCGCATGTCCTCATGGCGCAGGCGGATATTCTCGCGCTCGATGGCATCGGGGTTTTCGCCACGGTTGCGCGCGTCAAGGATACGCGCCAGCGGGCGCAGGGGGGTGCGGATCATGGCTGTTGCTCCATGCTTGAGACATCCACCGGGTCGGTGATCGGCAAAAGCGGCGGCGCCGGATAGGCGACCTGATCAGTCTTGCCAAACTGATAGGGTTGCAACGGCAAAAGCCCGAGCTTGTCGTAATTGATCTCAACCAGATCCATCAGCCGCGACGGCCGGTTCAGATAGGCCCATTCGGCATTGAGCACGCGCAGACGCTGGCGCGCCTCGCCGATCTGGGATTGCAGGACCTGGGCATGGCTTTGCGCCTCTTGGGTGCGGTAATTCTCGCGGTAGGCCCAGAACGCCAGACCGATCACGGCAAGTGCTGTCAGGGCGCAGAAAAAGCTACGCATCAGTGTCCCCCTTTCAGGATCGGCATGCCAATCGCCTTGCGGTCGGTCTGGCCCGCCGGGGCCTCGGTCCGGGTGGCCACGCGCAGCTTGGCGCTGCGTGAGCGCGGATTTTCCGCCAATTCCTGCGGGTCGGGCCCAAGTGCCTTGCGGGTCTTGAGGATAAATTGCGGCTCGGTGCGCTCAAGCTCGGGGGCGTGACGGCTTCCGCCGCCACCGCCGCCGGACCGATCCTGCATGAACCGTTTGACCATGCGGTCCTCGATCGAATGAAAGGTCACCACCGCAAGCTGTCCGCCGGGCGCAAGCGCGCGTTCGGCCGCCTCAAGACCGGCAAGCAATTCGCCGTATTCATCGTTTACCGCGATGCGGATCGCCTGAAAGCTGCGGGTCGCGGGATGGGCCTGGTTCGGCTTCGAGCGCGGCAATGATTTCTCAATGATACCGGCAAGTTGCAGGGTGGTTTCAATCGGCGCCTGTTCGCGCGCGCGCACGATGTTGCGGGCAATGCGGCGGCTCGCGCGCTCTTCACCGTAAAGATAAAGGATATTGGCCAGATCGCCTTCCTCGGCGCTATTGACCAGATCGGCGGCGCTTGGGCCGTGCTGGCTCATCCGCATATCAAGCGGCCCGTCGCGCATGAAGGAAAAGCCGCGCTCGGATTGATCAAGCTGCATCGAGGACACGCCAAGATCAAGCACCACGCCGCTCAGGTTTTCACCATACTCGTCAAGCTTTGAGAAATTGCCCTGCACAAGGCGCAGGCGATCGCCATATTCCGCGCCCCAGACCTCTGCCAGTTCAAGCGCAAGCGGATCACGGTCGACGCCAATCACCTGATCCGCGCCCGCCTCAAGCAAGCCACGCGCATAGCCCCCGGCGCCAAGCGTGCCGTCAAGCCAGACCCCGGTGACCGGCGCAACAGCGGCCAGCAAAGGGCGCAACAGAACCGGAACATGGGGGGCAGGATCAATCGGGGGGGCCGCAGGCGCCATGGCTTAGTCCCCTTTCGCGCGATCCAACAGGATAAGCGGGTCAAAATCCTCTGGCAGCTCGTCCAGCCAGCTTTCGGTTTTCAACAGCTCTTCCTGCTCATAGGTTTCGGGCTTCCAGATCTGAAAGGTGTCGCCCGCGGCGATAAAGAACGCCTCATTCTCAAGCCCGATCTTCTTGCGAAGCTTGGCCGGCAGCACAAGGCGCCCGGTCTCGTCCACGCTGGTGGGAAAGCTCTGACCGTGAAACAGCCGCTGCAGCATCTTGCGCTCGATCGAGCCACGCGGCAGCGCGTCGATCTTGTCGTCGACCTCTTCAATGGCCTCGATGGTGTAGCATTCAAGATAGCTGCGGCGGTGATCGCCATAAACGATGACAAGCTCGGGGCTCAGGCCTTCGGTCCAGTTCGGATCAGAGGCCTCGATCACACGGCGAAACGGGGCCGGGATAGACACCCTGCCCTTCGCATCAACCTTGTGATGGCCTTCACCTCTGAATCTGCGACCCACTTTACCGTCGGCCCCCTGTGCCTGCCCCGTTGAAATATTTAGCCCCTAAGACGCGAAAGGGCGGGTTGATCTGCTGCCACTGATCAACCCGCCTCCCTCGTCCCGCCTTGGCGGGGTGTCCAGCTGCGCGCGCCACCTGGGGGGATGTCTGCTCGCTCGCGCGCCGGATCTCTGTGTTCGATGAAAGCGGGGTGCCTGTATGAAACCTGACTTGGGAGTGTGTTTCGGGGTCTTGAGCGCCCCTATTTGTTCCCGTCCTCATCGTGCAACTATTGGTACATTGGGAATTCATGGGACGCAATGATTTTTTGGCCCAAGCGGCACAGGATGTTGTTTTGTAGCCCTCTCAAAAACAAGATAATGTGGCTCGATTCGCCGATTCAGCACTTCATATAGAGATGATAATGGAAAAGATCACAACATATGCGCAAAGCAAGGCATTTGAAAAATATCCCCCAATATCCCACATAAATTCAAATATTTTTGGGAAGGGGTCTCATTTCCCACAGCGCAAACCCGCAGCACCTTTGGATTTAAGCGCAAAATATCAGGAAATAAAGCCCTTCACGGCAAGGTGATTCGTATTCCGCCCGTCAAAACCGCCGATCAGTGCCATCATTTCCCATATTCCGCGCACCCCTGCCCTTCAAAGGCCGGGCGCCCACTCCTTGGGCGCAGATCACGGCACCGAATGGCGGATCGCAACCGCGCCCGCCGCCCTAAGCGCCTGATACAAGATTGGGATAGTATGGAAAGGTCACCGGCCCGGAGCATGAATGACCCGCACGACGGAGGCCTACCCTGCGTCCTCGGCCAGCCATTTGTACATCACCAAGGCATCGACCAGCCCTTGGGTCGGATGCGCAAAGGCGCGGGGCAGACGGCCCACCGTCTCAAACCCAAGCTTGTGCCATAGGTGCACCGCGCCAAGGTTGGTCGCGACCACAAAGTTGAACTGCATCGCCTTATAGCCAAGTGCAAGCGCCTCGGCCTGACTGTGCAGGCACATCGCCGCCGCAAGACCGCGCCCGCGCGCGCCCGGCGCCACCATGTAACCGCAGTTGCACACATGCGCGCCGCCGCCCTGCTGATTGGTCTTGATGAAATAGCTGCCCATGATTTCGCCGTCCACCTCGGCCACATAGGTGGCGCGCGGTGCAACGGTCCACAGATCAAGGCTCGCTTCGCGGGTCAGACCAGGGTCATAGGTATAGGTCTCGCCGACGCGGATCACGTCGCGCAGAATGGGCCAGAGGGCGTCGTTATCGCTTTCGCGCGCAAGGCGAATGCTGATGTTCGCGTGATCGTTCATGAAGCCGCCCCCCAGGCGGCAAATAACCACGCGGGGGGCGGCAAATCAAGGCTCGCTTCAGGCATTCACGTCAACCACGACGCGGCCCTTGACCTGCCCCTTGAGGATATCGCGGCCAAGCCCCGGAAGATCGCCGAGTGTGGCGGGCACGATCATCGCCTCAAGCTTGTCCATCGGCAGGTCGCGTGCGATCCGCTCCCAGGCGCGCAGACGGTTTTGATAGGGCTGCATCACGGAATCGATGCCCAAAAGGTTCACACCGCGCAGCAGGAACGGAATGACCGTCGCAGGCAGCCCCGCGCCCCCGGCAAGACCCACGGCCGCCACGCTGGCCCCGTATTTCATTTGCCCCAGCACACGCGCCAGCATATCGCCCCCCACGGCATCAACACAGCCCGCCCAGGTCTCGGCCTCAAGCGGGCGCTTGACGGTCTCGTTGATCTCTTCGCGCGCAACGATCTGCGTAGCGCCAAGGGATTTGAGGTAATCTGCCGTCTCGGGGCGGCCGGTCACGCCCGCCACCTCATGGCCCAGATTGGCCAGGATCGCAGTCGCCACAGAGCCAACACCGCCCGCGGCCCCGGTCACAAGAACCGGCCCATGTCCGGGCACCAGCCCGTGATCCTCAAGCGCCATCACTGCCAACATCGCGGTAAAGCCCGCCGTGCCCACGGCCATCGCCTGGCGCGTCGTAAGTCCCTCGGGCAGCGGCACCAGCCAATCGGCCTTTGCCCGCACCTTTTGAGAATAGCCGCCCCAATGGGCTTCGCCCACGCGCCAGCCGGTCAGAACAACCTTGTCACCGGGCTTGTAGCGGTCATCCGAGCTCTCTTCGACGGTGCCGGCAAAATCGATGCCCGGCACATGCGGGTACTTGCGCACCAGCCCGCCGCCCGGCCCGATGCAAAGGCCATCCTTGTAATTCACCGTGGAATAGTCGACCGCGACGGTCACCTCGGCCTCCGGCAGATCATCAAGCCCGATCTGCTTGACGGCGGCGCTCGTCTTGCCGCTCTCTTCGTCCTTCTCAACAACCAATGCGTTGAACATGTCGCTTTCCCTTCCTTGGCAGAGCTTGCGCCCTGCTTCTTCTTGCTAAAAATATCCCGGGGTGTCTGAGGGGCAGCGCCCCTCAGTCCCGCAGGTGTCTCTGCACACTCAGGCCCAGAAGGCTTCGCGCACCCGCGCCATGCGCGGCCCGTCAGGCGCCTCGACAGTGACTTCGGTCTCTGCGTCCCAATGGGTCATGCGGATCATGCCAATGGCCACATTGGTGTTGAAATCCGGCGACCAGGCCGCCGAGCTGACCCGTCCGACCCGCTTGCCATTTGCCGTGACCGGCCACCACCGGTCACAGCCGGGCACCGCCGGGCCGTCGATCTCGATCGCGCGGATCTGCTGCACCGGGCCTTCCTTGGCGACCCGCAGCAAGGCATCGCGCCCGACACAGCCGATCGCGGTATGGGTGTTGCAAAACTTGCCCAGCCCGCATTCATGCGGCGTGTGATCGTCGGTCATGTCATTGCCATAGCTCAGCAAGCCGCCCTCGATCCGCTCGATCAGGTTGGGACAGCCCGCATGCACGTCAAGGTCTTTGCCCGCCTCCATCAGCGCATGCCAGAGCGGCATGCCGATATCGCCGCCCTCGACATAGATTTCAAACCCGCCCTGCTTGGAATAGCCCGAGCGCGCAATGACCATGTCGCGGCCCTGAAAATCAAAGATGCCATAGCGGAAAAAGCGCACATCGCGCACGCTGTCCCCAAACACCCGCGCCATCAAGTCGTCGGCTTTCGGCCCCTGAATGGCCAGCGGGCTTATGTCCGGCTCATCCACCAGAACGTCAAGCCGCCAGCCATGTGCCGTCGCCTTGACCCAATAGAGCAGATCGCTATCGGCAATCGAAATCCACCAGCGGTCTTCGGCCAGCTTGACCGCCACCGGATCGTTGAGCATGCCGCCGGTCTCATCGACGATGGGCACATAGTAACATTGCCCCACCGTCATGCCCCGAAGATCGCGCGGGGTCAGCATCTGCATCAGGCGCCCGGCATCGGGGCCGCGCAGCTCGACCTGACGTTCACAGGCCACATCCCAGATCTGCACCGCCTCCTTGAGGTGGTGGTAATCCTCCTGCACGGAGCGGAACACCGTCGGCAGGAGCATGTGGTTGTAGACCGTATAGGCTTTGACGCCGGCCGCCTCGACACCGTCGGAAAACGGCGTGCGGCGCAACCGGCGCGAGGGCGAAAGTAGCGCCATCAGCGGGGACCTTTCCAATCAATCTGACAGATTTCGGCGCTGCGGCCATCAAAATCCCAGACCCGGCCAAAGGCGCGCACGCGCCCCTTGGTAGCGGTGGCAACAGTGATATCCGGCCCCATCCAGTATTCGGTATTGGTCACGACGATATCCTCGCCCTTGTTGCCCTCGACCGGCACCACCTCGCCCTGGATCTTCTTGCCCACCATAAGGCGGCGCGCCTTGCCTTCGGTCTCGAACACCACCGGCGCGCGCTCGGCGCCGAGGAATTCACTGACCAGCGCACTGAACAGACCGGTCGTGCCCCGCGCCTTGCCGCTGAAGATGTTGATCAGCGCCTCATAGGTCGCATCATCGGCGCGCTCGTCGATATAGGCCGCGACCTTCCAGTTGCCACGCCCCATCAGGCCGGGAATTTCCAGCATCAGCCCGACATTGAGCCCGCTCAGATCAAGATCGCCATACTGGCCCTCGTCGATCCGCACACCGGCCCAGGCCTGGCAATAGCCCTCGGTGGGCGGGTGTTTGCCAAGGCTCACGACGCAGGGGCAAAAGACCGTGCAGTTACAGTTGAGGATCAATTCCCCCTTGATGGTCCAGGGCACAGTGCCCAGCTCGTCCAGTGCCATGTTACGGCCTCCTCCAGATTATAGTGTTGTCAGTAAGACCCACGCCGCCCCCGCCAAAAGAGCGACACCAAGCGGCCGGGTCAGCCAGCGGCCCAGATCAGGCAGCTTTTCCAGCACCATGATCAAGGTCGCCAATCCCATGAAAGCGATGTTCATAACGCCGCCGACAAAGGCCAGCATCATCAGCGCCCAGCAACAGCCCAGGCACACAAGCCCAAGCCGCACACCGTTGCGCCAGGCGCCCTCATCCCAATACTGCATGAAGAACGACAGCGGTCGGCGGCATTTCGAGAGGCAGGCCTCTTTCGCCGGGCTGAACTGATAGAGCCCCGCCACTGCCAGAAGCGTTGCCGAGAGCGCGCCAGAGCGGCTGTCGCCGAAGGCGCTGATCAGCCCGGCCTGAAACAGCGCCATCTGCGCGCCCGCCGCCAGCAGGGAAAAGCCAAGCCAGACCACCATATAACCCGCAACCAGCAGGCCAAACCGCGTCTGGCCGGTATGCGACAGATCGTCATAAGTGGCAAAAGCCGGCAAGGCCGTGGGCGCCATCATCGCCGCCGACATCAGCGCCCACATCAGCGTTATGCGCCAGAACCCGGCGGCGTCGGGGGTCACGATGCACAGGCTGGCAAGGAAATCCCCGCCATAGAGAACCGCCCCCGCCCGCAGATCTTCGGGCAGCGCCATCGCGTAAAGCAGGCCCCAGGCTGCGGCGATCAGGCCGAACAGGGCCAGCCAGTGCACCCCCGTCATCCGCCTTACCTGGGTTGAAAACATCGCCATTCCTCGCGAATCATATCTTGCATTTAAAATGTCAGACATTTAAATGTATGACAAATGAAAATTGACCCGGATAACAAGGCCGACCTCTCGGCACAGATCGCCAAGGCGATCCGCGACGCCATCGTCAGCGGGGACATGATCGTCGATCAGCGCCTGCCCTCGGAGGCCGAGCTTGCCGATCAGTTCGCGGTCTCACGCTCGACCGTGCGCGAGGCGCTCAAGCGGCTGGCGGCGCAATCGCTGATCCGCACGCAGAGGGGCGCCTTCGGCGGGGCGTTCGTCAATCGCCTGAGCTATCAGGAGGCTTACGGCGATCAGATCACCACCGCCACGCTTCTCTTGTCGATGAACGGCATCAGCTTTGATGTCGCCTGTGAGGCGCGTTACGCGCTTGAACGGGCCTGTACACCGCTTTCGGCAGAGCGGCGCACCGCCGATATTCTGGCCACGATGCGCGCCGAAATCCACCGGCAGGGCCAGCCGGGGCTGAGCGACGAAAGCTTTTGCGCTTCTGACGTGGCCTTTCACCGCGCACTTGTCGATGGCGCGGGCAATCCGGTGCTGTCCTATCAGCTTGCCGGCGCTGTCGAGGCGATGCAGCCGCTGATGAACATGATCACCTTCACCGCCCGCTCTCGCGAGGCGATTGTGGCGCTTCACACCCGCATTGCCGATGCCCTGGAGCGGCGCGCGCCCGATGCCGCGCAAGAGGCGCTTCACGAGCTTGAGGCCTATACGCTCCACCTCGGGCGCGACGTGATGGCCAATCGTGACAAGGCCGCGCTCGACAAGGAAAGTGCCCGCGCCTGAACGGGTCCGTGCATGAGTATTTTTGGAAAGATGAAAGGTGGGCCGCGCTTGTCCCCTTGGGCCACACTGCGCCCGAACCTTTGCAATTCCCCTTAATTAGCCTTTGTTCTCAGCGCCGGAGCGGGCTAAGTCTGCGGCCAATCTGTAACGGGAAAGTATCCGCGCGATGGCCGATCTACTGACGCTGGAAAACCTCTTTAACCTTTTGATGCTGTGTTTTTTGCAAGCGGTTCTGGGCTTTGACAACCTGCTCTATATCTCGATTGAATCGCAACGCGCGCCGGTTGCCCACCAAAAGGCGGTCCGCTTTTGGGGCATCATCATCGCCGTGGCGCTTCGGGTTGTGCTGTTGTTCGTGATGATGAACCTGATCTTTTCGTTTGACTCGGTGCTTTCGGCGCTTGCCATCACCAAGGTGTTCCCGATCCTAGCCACCGCAATCCTGCTATCGGGGCTGGCGATGCTGGTTTTGGCCGACGGGGTCACGTAATTCCTGCAGAAAAACCGCATGTACGAGGTGCTGGGCCTGTTCATTCTGTTGATCGTCGGCGTGGTGCTTTTGGGCGAATCCGGACAGGCGGCGGCGCATGCGATGCATGACGACACGCTGGCGCTTCGGTTCTTTGGCTACGAGGTGGTGCCGATGTCGAAATCGACCTTCTATTTCTCGGTGGTCGTCCTCTTCGTCGTGGAAATCATCCAGTCAGGCTATAGCCGCAAACTGAACGCCGAGCGGCGCGCCACCGCGCAGCGCAACGGATAGCTCAAACCCGACCTGAGCCGGTGCAATTGAGTATTCGAAGAACGATGAAAGCCCCGGCTCAGACTTTCATCTTTCCCAAAATACTCAAATTCCGTAATCACAACGGGTCGCGCGGATCACGAAATGCGCCGAACGGGACTATCTTCCCCCTAGCAAGCCCGCACGCCATGGCCTAAGTTCAATGCCAAGTAGAATGGGCCGTGGGGGTAGCATGAGCGATACGGGACTGCAGAAGCTGGCGTTTTTCCTGCTTGTTGCGCTGATTATGTTCATCTCCGCCACAGGGGGCGTGTGATGGCGCAGCGTTTTGGCGGCAAATACAGCCCCTCGGGCGATGACCCCACGCAAACATCGACTAACGTCGCCCCCCAGGGCAGCTTTCGCGGCGCGCGGCGCACCCGCGCCGGTGGGCGGGTCAATCTGTTGTTCTTTGCGCCCTTGCCGCTGGCGGCGCGGGCCTTTGGCTCGGGGCCGATTGATCTTGCCTTCAACCTGACGGCGCTTGGCGCGCTTTTGCTGGCGGCCTGGCTGACCCGGCACGGGATTCTGGCGCAAGAGGCCTACGAGGCGCGCAAGATCGCCCGCCGCCCGGCCTTTCCGCGCAAGATTGCCGCCTCGCTTGTCACCGGGCTTGGCCTTGCGCTTGCCGGATTTGCCAGCAACGGCGGGCTGATCGAGCCGCTGATTTACGGGGTCCTGGGCACGGTACTTCATAGCATTGCCTTCGGGCTTGATCCGCTCAAGGATAAGGGCGTTGAGGGCATCAATACCTTTCAGAGCGACCGCGTGGCGCGCGTCGTCGACAAGGCCGAAACCTATCTTGGCGCGATGAGCACGGCGATTGCGCGCGCGGGCGATCGTCAGGCCGAGGCCCGGCTTGAACGGTTTCAGGCCAGCGTACGTGACATGCTGCGCACCGTCGAGGATGACCCGCGCGATTTGACGGCAGCGCGCAAATATCTGAGCGTCTATTTGATGGGCGCGCGCGATGCCTCGGTGAAATTCGCCGATCTGCACGCCCGCGCGCCGAACCCGGCCGCGCGCGACAGCTATCTCAGCCTGCTCAGCGATCTCGAGGAAAACTTCACCGCCAAGACCCGCGCGCTGATGGTCGACAACACCACCGATCTTGACATCGAGATCAGCGTGTTGCGTGACCGCCTTGCGCGCGAAGGCGTTCAGCTTGAAACCAGAGATTTAGTGTAAAAGGGACCAACCATGTCAGACACCATCCGTCAAAAAGCCGAGGCCGCCCTTGCCGATGTTGAGGCCGTAAGCCGCGCCGTCCTTCCCGAACCCACAGAGGCCGACGCGATTGTGCCGCTGGACAAGGCCGATGCCCCGGTCAGCGCCGAGATCACCAGCCGCATGGCCGAGATCGACATGGGCGACACCAACTCGATCGTCTCGTTCGGCTCCGCCGCGCAGGCGGAGTTGCAGGAAATCAGCCAGGCGATGCTTCAGGGCGTGCGCAACAAGGATGTCGGCCCGGCAGGCGACAGCCTGCGTGGGATCGTCACCACGATCCGCGGCTTTGCCGTGAGCGAACTTGATGTGCGCCGCGAGCGCAGCTGGTGGGAAAAGCTGTTGGGGCGGGCCGCGCCTTTTGCCAAGTTCACCGCGCGGTTTGAACAGGTGCAGGGTCAGATCGACAGGATCACCGATAACCTTCTGAGCCACGAGCACACCCTGCTCAAGGATATCAAATCGCTTGATATGCTCTATGAAAAGACCCTCGCCTTTTATGACGAGCTTGCGCTCTATATCGCCGCCGGCGAGGCCAAGCTGAAAGAGATTGACACCAAGGACATCCCCGCAGCAGAGGCCGCCGTCAAGGCCGCGCCTGAGAACGATCAGGTGATGAAAGCCCAGGAATTGCGCGACATGCGCGCCGCGCGCGACGATCTTGAACGCCGGGTGCATGATCTCAAGCTGACCCGTCAGGTGACGATGCAATCGCTGCCCTCGATCCGCCTGGTGCAGGAAAACGACAAGAGCCTGGTCACCAAGATCAACTCGACGCTTGTGAACACCGTGCCGCTTTGGGAAACCCAGCTTGCGCAGGCGGTCACGATCCAGCGCTCGGCCGAGGCTGCCGCTTCGGTGCGCGCCGCCAATGACCTGACCAACGAATTGCTGACCGCGAACGCCAAGAACCTGCGCTCGAGCAACAAGATGATCCGCGAAGAGATGGAGCGTGGCGTGTTCGATATCGAGGCGGTCAAACAGGCCAATGCCGATCTGATCGGGACCATTCAGGAAAGCCTCCAGATCGCAGACGAAGGCAAGGCCAAACGCGCCGCCGCCGAAGAGGACCTCAAGAAGATGGAGGCCGACCTGCGTGATACGCTGGCCTCGGCCAAGGCGCGCAAGGATGGTGTGGGCGACACTTCCGGCACCTCCGTGCCCAAAGGCTGAGTCGTGAAGGTGGGGTGGCGCGAGGTCACACGATCGGGGCTTGTCGGGCTGGGGCTTTTGGTATTGGCGGGATGTGATGCGCCGCCGCCGACACCAACCGCACGCCCGACCGGGCGCCCGGCGGGCCTTGTGGTGCCGCCTGACTCGTTGGTGCCGTCTGCAAATAGCCTGGCATTGGCACGATATTACGAGCGGCTTGAGACGGACCTGCTAAACCGCGGATTGTTGCGCCGCGATGGCGGCGGGCCGGATACGCCCTATACCGATACCGATCTGGCGCGCAATTTCGAGCGTATAGCGTTTTACGACGAATACGCGCAAGGCGCCGGCTTTCGCCCCTCGTCGGGCCGGGCCGGTGGGCTGCGCAAATGGGAGGGCCCGGTGCGAATGTCAGTCGAATTCGGTCGCTCGGTGCCCGACGGGCAACGCACCCGCGACACCGCCATGGTCGCAGACTATGCCGCGCGGCTGGCCCGCGTCACCCGCCACCCGATCAGCGCGAACAGCAGCAAGCCCAATTTTCATGTGCTGATCATGGGCGAGGATGACCGCGGCGAGGCGCTTGCGCGCATTCGCCAGATCGTGCCCAATGCAGGCCCGTCGACGATTGCGATCTTCCGCGACATGCCGCGTACCATCCACTGTCTGGTGGTGGCGTTTTCCGGCGAGGGCGAGGATTTCACCTATCGCCGCGCCATCGCCTTTATCCGCGCCGAGCATCCCGATCTTATGCGGCAATCCTGTGTGCATGAAGAGTTGGCGCAGGGCCTTGGTCTTGCCGACGACAGCCCGCAGGCGCGCCCCTCGATCTTTAACGACGACGATGAGTTTGCGCTTTTGACAACCCATGACGAAGAGTTGTTGCGCCTGCTCTATTCCCCCGACCTCAAGCCGGGCATGACCGCCGATCAGGCGCGCCCGATCATCCACCGCCTGCTCGCCGAGCGCAGGGGCGGCCCGGTGTGACCATCGCACCGCCAACGAAAGGATAGCCGGCCTCGTGACCCACGCCGAAACCCTGTCGCGGCCCCTGAGCCTGCCCTGCGGCGCGATCCTGCCGAACCGGCTGGCCAAAGCGGCCATGACCGAGGGGCTGGCGGATGGCACCAACACCGCAAACGCCCGTTTTGAAACGCTCTATCGCCGCTGGGGGGCGGGCGGTGCGGGGCTGTTGATAACCGGCAACGTCCAGATTGATCGCTGGCATCTGGAGCGCGCGGGCAACATCGCCATAGAAGGTCAGCAAGGCAGGGCGGCCACCGACGCGCTGGCCCGGATGGCCAGTGCCGCCAAGGCGCATGGCAGCAAGGTCATCATGCAACTTAGCCACGCCGGGCGGCAGACCCAGAAGATGATCAACCCCACGCCCATGGCCCCCTCAAACGTGCCGCTTGCGATCAAGGGGCGCTTTGGCATCCCCATTCCGATGAGCGAGGCGCAGATAGACGCCGCCATCGCAGGCTTTGTGAACGCTGCCCAAGTCGCCCGCGACACCGGCTTTGACGGGGTTCAGATCCACGCCGCGCATGGCTATCTGATCAGCCAGTTTTTGTCGCCGCTCTCGAACCGGCGCCGCGATGGCTGGGGCGGCGATCTGCCCGGTCGGGCGCGATTTCTGCTTGATGTCGTCAAACAGGTGCGCGCCACCTGCCCGGCCCCGTTCATCCTGTCGGTCAAGCTCAACTCAGCCGACTTTCAAACGGGCGGCTTTTCCGAAGAAGACAGTGCGCGCGTCGCCGCCTGGCTGGCCGCGGCGGGCTGTGATTTGCTCGAGGTGTCGGGCGGCAATTATGAACAGCCCCGGATGTTCGATTTTGAGCGCAAGGACCCTCTGGCAAGCACCAGACGCGCCAGCACCATGGCGCGCGAGGCGTATTTCCTGAATTTCGTGCCCAAACTGCGCGCCGCCTCTGCCGACCTGCCGATCATGGTCACCGGCGGTTTTCGCAGCGCCGAGGCAATGGCCAGCGCATTGCGCCGCGACGGGATCGATGTGATCGGGCTGGCGCGCCCCCTGATCCTTGATCCCAATGCCGCGCGCGCGCTTCTGGATGGCACCCGCGACCGGCTTGACAGCCTCGACGCCCCGCAGCCCCTTGGCCCCGGCCTCTTTGGGCCCGCCTCGCCGATCTCGGCGCTGCGCGATCTGAACGGGTGGGCAACGGTTGGATGGCAGTTCGAACAGATCTATGCTCTGGCCGACGGGCGCGATCCGAACCTGTCCCTGTCCGCGCTGCGGGCATTGCTGGCCTATGACAAAACCGAAAAACGCGCAGCCCGGGCGCTGGTCCGCGATCCAATCAAGGAGTAACCGACATGTCTATTTTCGATTTCCTCTCAGGCCAGTTCATCGACGTCATCCACTGGACCGACGATACCCGTGACACGATGGTCTGGCGGTTCGAGCGCGAGGGGCATGAGATCAAGTACGGCGCCAAGCTTACCGTGCGCGAGGGTCAGGCGGCGGTGTTCGTCCATGAGGGGCAGTTGGCGGATGTCTTCACCCCCGGTCTTTACATGCTTGAGACCAACAACATGCCGATCCTGACCACGCTCAACCATTGGGATCACGGCTTTCGCTCGCCGTTCAAATCCGAGATCTATTACGTCAACACGACGCGGTTCAACAACCTCAAATGGGGCACCAAGAACCCGATCATGCTGCGCGATCCGGAATTCGGCCCGACCCGCATCCGGGCCTTTGGCACCTATACCGTGCGGGTCAGCGATGCGGCGAAGTTCCTGACCGAGATCGTCGGCACCGACGGCGAGTTCACCATGGACGAGATCAGCGATCAGATCCGCAACATCATCGTACAGGCGTTTTCGCGCATCATCGCCGGGGCGGGTATTCCGGTGCTTGACATGGCCGCCAATACCCGCGACCTCGGCAAGCTTGTGGCAACCGAGATTTCCGCCGTGGTGGCCGATTACGGTCTCAGCATCCCAGAGTTCTATATCGAGAACATCTCGCTTCCGCCCGCCGTGGAAGACGCGCTGGACAAGCGCACCTCGATGGGGGTGGCGGGCGATCTGAACCGCTTTACCCAATATTCCACCGCCGAAGCGATGACCGCAGCCGCCCATAACCCGGCCGGGGGGGGAGGCATGGGCGCGGGTCTTGGCATGGGGATGGGCATGGCCATGGCCCAGCAGATGGCCGACAAGGATGGCCCCTGGGGCGCTCGTCCGACCTCTCAGCCAACCTCGCAAACCCCGCCGCCACCGCCGCCGGTCGAGCATGTCTGGCATATCGCAGAGGGCGGCGAGACCAGCGGCCCGTTTTCCAAGGCCTCGATGGGGCGGATGGCGCGCGAAGGCAAGCTGACCCGGCAAACCCATGTCTGGACCCCCGGTCAGGATGGCTGGATGCTGGCCGAAGATGTGGCCGAGCTTGCGCAGCTCTTCACCGTTCTGCCACCGCCCCCGCCGGGGGCCTGAAACTGATGCGGCGGAACGCGGTCGCCGCGATCCAAGACCGATGACAGCCCCCAGCCACCCCTGCACCCGGAGACCCGCCATGACCTTTGACCGCGAACTTATTTCCAACGACAACCCGATGGAACGCATCGTCGGGTTCAGCCGCGCCGTGCGCGTCGGCCCGTTCATCTCGGTCGGCGGCACGGCACCGGTGGGCGCGGACGGAAAGACCGTCGGAATCGGAGACGTCGCGATGCAGACCCGCCAATGCATAGAGATCATAAAGGCCGCGTTGGAGCAGGCCGGATCGGGCCTGCATGACGTGGTGCGCACACGCGTCATCCTGACCGACATCGATAACTGGAAAGCAGCCATCGATGTTCGCAAGGAATACTTCGCGGATGTCCGGCCGGTCGACACTATCATGGCGGTTGATCGTTTCGTGAACCCTGAATGGCTGATCGAGTTGGAAGCCGACGCGATCATCGCTAACTGGAACGGGTGAGCACGGCAATGACTGCGGAGCATCGCTTTCCCTGTCAAAGCTGTGGCGCCGATTACCGCTTCGATCCCGATCATGGGCAATTGGTCTGTGATCATTGCGGCGACACCTGTGCCATAGACACCGGCGGCCCGTGGCAGGGCGGCATTCGCGAACTTGATTTCAAGGCCGCGATCAACGCCCAACTGCCCGAGCAGGAGATCGAGGAGACCCGCGTCACCACCTGCACAAGCTGTGGCGCACAGGTCGAGCTTGACGAGGCCACCCATGCCCGTGAATGCCCGTTCTGTGCCTCGCCCGTGGTCACCGGCACCGGCACCCATCGCCATATCAAGCCGCGCGCCCTTTTGCCGTTCGCTCTTGACGAGGGCACCGCGCGCAAGGCGATGACCGACTGGCTTGGCCAGCTGTGGTTTGCCCCCAACGGCCTGCGCGACTATGCCCGCAAGGGCCGCGCGATGGAGGGCATCTATGTGCCCTACTGGACCTTTGATGCCGACACGAAATCCGCCTATCGCGGCGAACATGGCACGGTCTATTACGTCAATCAAAGTGTCGTGCGTGATGGCAAGACCCGTAACGTGAAGGTGGCCAAGGTCCGCTGGCGCCCGGTCTCTGGGCGGGTCGCGCGGTTCTTTGACGACGTGCTTGTGCTGGCCTCAACCTCTTTGCCCAAACGCTTTACCGACGCGCTTGAGCCATGGGATCTGGCCGCGCTTGAGCCTTATCGCCCCGAATATCTCGCCGGGTTTCGCGCCGAAGGCTATACCGTCGCGCTTGAGACCGGCTTTGGCGAGGCGCGCAGCCAAATGGACCGGGTGATCGCGCGCGATGTGCGCTTTGACATCGGTGGTGATCGTCAGCGTATCCACGATATCCAGACCCAGGTGAGCAATGTCACCTTCAAGCATATCCTGCTGCCGGTCTGGCTTGCGGCCTATAAATACCGCGGCAAGACCTATCGCTTCGTGGTCAACGGCCGCACCGGCCGGGTCCAGGGCGAACGCCCCTACTCGGCCTGGAAGATCGCCTTTGCGGTGCTGATCGGGGCTGTTATTGCGGCGGGTGTGGGCTATGTGGTGGCTCTCAACCAGGGAGGGTTCTGAGCCATGCGATCAAGCCGCAACATCCAGATCGTATCGGCCCATGCAGGCGGCGAAGTGGGCGATGTGATCACCGGCGGCGTGGCCCCGCCCCCCGGTGACACGATGTGGGAAAAGTCGCGCTTCATCGCGCGTGATGATGGCCTGCGCCAGTTCGTCCTGAACGAGCCGCGCGGCGGGGTGTTTCGCCATGTGAACCTTCTGGTGCCGCCCGTGGATGCGCGCGCCGATATGGGGTTCATCATCATGGAACCGGCCGACACCCCGCCAATGTCGGGCTCCAACACCATCTGCGTGGCGACCGTTCTTCTGGAAACCGGCATCCTTGCGATGTCAGAGCCGGAAACGCACCTTGTGCTTGAGGCACCCGGCGGCCTTGTGGCGGTGCGTGCCGAATGCTCGGGTGGCAGGGTCAGCCGCATTCACCTGCAAAACCTGCCCTCCTTCGCCGCGCGCCTTGACGCGACGCTTGACGTGCCGGGCCTTGGCGCGATCACGGTGGATACCGCCTTTGGCGGCGACAGCTTTGTGGTGGTCGATGCCCCGGCCCTCGGGCTTGACCTTATCCCCGGCGCGGCGCGTCATCTGGCCGAACTTGGCACCCGCGTAAGCGCCGCCGCGACCGAGCAGCTTGCTTTTCACCACCCGACAAATCCCGATTGGCGCCATATCTCGTTCTGCCTCTTTGCCACCGCGCCCGAACACACAGAGACCGGTCTTGTGGCACGCCACGCGGTGGCGATCCGCCCCGGCAAGATCGACCGCTCGCCCACCGGCACAGCCGTGTCGGCGCGCATGGCCCTGCTGCATGCGCGCGGGGCGATGGACGTCGGTGATCGCTATAGCGCGACCTCGCTGATCGGCTCCCGCTTTGACGGGCTGATCGTCGAGACGCAAACCATTGGCGACGCCGCCGCGATCCTGCCCGAAATCTCGGGACAGGCATGGATCACCGGAACGCACAACCTGATGCTTGATCCCGATGATCCCTGGCCGCTTGGCTATCGCCTGTCCGACACATGGCCCGGCGCACAGGAGACCCCGCAATGACCGATGAGTTCACCCGCCTGCGCCAGACGCTTGATGCGCGCTATTCCTGCCGTGGCTTTCACCCCGATCCGGTGCCCGAGGCGACCATTCAACACCTCGTCATGGCCGCAGGGCGCGCGCCGTCGTGGTGTAACGCACAGCCCTGGAAGGCCACCGTCACCCATGGCGCCGAGACCGTGCGCTTTCGCGACGCCCTGCTTGCGGCGGTAGAGCATGACAACCCCGCGCCCGACCTGCCCTGGCCCGAAAGCTATCCCGGTGCCCATGGCGCGCGCCGTCTTGAATGCGGGTTGCAACTCTACGAGGCTGTGGGCATCGCGCGCAGTGATCGCGCCGCCCGGACCGAGCAATCCCTGCAAAACTATCACTTTTTCGGCGCGCCCCACGTGGCGATCATCCACTCCGAAGCCGCGCTTGGCACCTACGGCGCGATGGATACCGGCGGCTTTATCACCGCCTTTACCCTGGCCGCGACGGCGCTTGGCCTTGGCAGCATCGCACAGGCCTCGGTCGCGGCTTATGCACCGATGATCCGCGCCCATTTCGACCTGCCCGAAAGCCGGTTGATCCTCTGCGCGATCTCCTTTGGCTGGCCCGACACCAATCATCCGGCCAACGCCTTTCGTACCAGCCGCGCGGCGCTGGACGACATCTACGATCCGCGCGGCTAAGCGGCATTACCCGCGCTTGATCTCGACCTTGCGGCCCTGCGCGCTGTCACCGCTGCGCCGGGGCACGGTCACATTCAGCACACCATCCTTGAGGTGCGCCTCGACCTTGTCCCCATCGGCATCAGCAGGCAGACGGAACGAGCGGCTGAAAGCGCCGTATTGACGCTCGCTGAAATACCAGGTGTCACCGGAATCCTCGCGCTGCTCGCTTTTCTCGCCTTTGACGGTCACGAAACCATCATGCACAGACAGATCGATATCCTCCTCCGCGACACCGGGCAGTTCCATGCTGATCCGATAGGCGTCATCGTCCGACGATGCATCCGAGGCCGGTGCCAGCCAATTCGCCATCCGCGTGCCGAAATTACGCAGTGGTTCGTAAAATTGCGGCCACAACCCTGATGCCTGAGTTTTCTCAACCATTTCAAAGTCCTCCTGTGTGTTGAATTCAGCCCGACTTCTAGCCTATAGTCGTCATCGCCGCATTGACGCGGGTCAATCGCAAGAGAGGAGCCGATCCATGCGCGCGCTATTGCAACGGGTCTCAGAGGCCAGCGTCGCCGTTGATAATTGCGTCATCGGTCAATGCGGCCCCGGCCTTTTGATCCTGATCTGCGCCATGCAGGGCGACAGCGAGGCCGATGCAGACCGGCTTGCCGGCAAGATCGCCAAATTGCGCATCTTCACGGATGAGGCGGGGAAAATGAACCGCTCGATCCTCGATACCGGCGGCTCTGCTCTGGTGATCAGCCAGTTCACGCTGGCCGCCGATACCAGCCGCGGCAACCGCCCCGGCTTTTCCGCCGCCGCCGCGCCGGACGATGGCCGCCACCTCTATGAGTATTTCGCGAGCCAAATCGCCGCCAATGGCATCGCCACCCAAACCGGCAGGTTTGGCGCCGACATGAAGGTCAGCCTGATCAATGACGGCCCCGTCACCCTCTGGCTCGAAAGCTAGCCCAGAATTCTAGCCGAGGGCGCGCGCCGCGATCACCCCGGCACAGGCCGACACCCCGGTCAGAACCGCGCCCCATGTGACATCGACCAGCACCATCTGCCAGTGCCAGTCGCGCAGGGTGGCGTAATTGGTGAACTCATAGGTGCCATAGGCCATCGCGCCCAGGGCCGCCCCGGCCAAAAGCGCGGTCAGCGGCGCGCCCTCGCGCAGGGCGGGAAACGACACGAACCACAACACCCCCGCCACATAGGCCAGATAGAACAGCGCGGCGGGCACAAGGCGCAGCTCGGTCGCGAGCATATCGCCGATATGCCCCTCAAACAGCGGGCGCATCACGGTCTTGAGCATGATGGCATCAAGCCCAAGAAAGACGAGCGCGGTGACAAGGTAAAGGATCAGGGTTTGCATGGGTCCGGCCTGTTTGGGGGTTTAGACGGGGTACGCAGGGGGCCGGGGATTGGATGGGTTTTAGGGTGAGCGGCGTCCCGGAAATCGTCCGTGGGACGATTTCAGCCGCGAACGGGCGGAGCCCCGGGGGGCAAGAGGCGGCGCCGGACGGGATATGTGTAGGGTGGGTGCAATCCACGCGATGTACGTTTAAAAGCACCACGCCGCTATGATGGCTTGTCAACACACAAGCGAGCAAAATACTCAGCAAGAATTCTTGATCGAACGTCCAAGAAATCGGCGTACTCCATTGACGAATAATCGACACTATCGCTTGGGGGCATCATGTTGCATGCCAGAATTGCGTCAGCACTGTCACCATGCCGTCGGATGGATCTGGGAAGATATGAGTTGGGATCTTCATCCGAAAGTGCATTGTTCTCCCCTGCCGCTAACATACAGATGTTTGCGAAGGAATTTATCTTATCCCTGTATTCCAGTCTTTTCAGATGAGCTTGAGGAAATATATGATGGAATTGCTTGTTGTTGTAAGAAGAAAGAGCAGCACTAAGGTCAATATGCTGACCATTCGTAATGTTGCGTGGATTTAACTTGGCCAATGCTATGACATAGGCCTTAGAAATCGCGGCTCGGAAATGAAAATCCGTCGCCTTGATAACTGGAGCGTTCGGGATCACCCCAAATCTCTCTATAAGAATCTCACCATCCAAAGCCCAAGCCCGAAACTCCCTTATCTCGTTCGAAACAAAAGTTTCTGAAGCCCCTCTAAAATATTGTGCAAAGCTTGTTCGCCAGAACCACTGGCGCACCCGCCGGTTCTCATCACTGGACAACGCTTCTCGATCTTTAAAAAGACTTGTTAAGCAAATAAGATGTGCCTCGTAGGGCAGAAATGCCATTGCTTGAATACCAAACTCCCTAGAAAGGTAATCTACCGCACGCCGAAGCGCTACCTTTACACTCTCCGTCGCTTCTTCAATTCTAGACTTCTCAATTTTTCGCATCCCAAGAATGTCATCCTTCTTGATGCTACCTAATAGAGTTGCCGCGATGCACTTTAGAATTGTTTCGTTGGTAATCCCAGAAAATCCTTTCGGAGCAATAGCTTCAGAAATTTCTTCTGCTTGATCTGCAAGGTCGAACTCCGTTGTCCAAGTTGCTGCCGCAATCAGATCAAAGGTACTCAATTTTGTCCCGGAGCTATTGATTCGCTCGAATATTGGGCAAACTTCTTCGACCGTTAAATCGCGCAACTCCACAACTGGAACTCGGTAGCCAGTCAAAGCTGAAATGAGTGCATCTAACCTTGCCTGTAGAGGTTCCTTATCAGATTCACTCTGAATTTCGGTTCTGAAGTTTAGTAATTCGGTAGTTTTGTAAGTTAGCCGCAATGGAAACAGGTGTTTTGCTGATGTTTTCGTGGTGCCGACCAAAAACGTTTGTCGCCTTAGGTCATAAAATGGATTGAAGCCTGATCCATTTAGAGCTGCTCCCAGCGATGCATACATGACTGTAAGCCGTTGTTGTCCGTCAAGAACATATTTGGTTGGCGTCATTTCGTCAGTTTCAGGCAGTTTAAACTGACCAATATTCCGCTCTGCTTTGAGTTTCTCTGACGTACGCCATAGCAAAAGACTTCCGACTGGATATCCTCGTGCGATACTATCGATAAGTTCAAGCGCTTGCTGAGGCTGCCACACGAATGGACGTTGAAATTTTGGAACCTTAATTTCACCGCGGTCGATGTCAGTTATAATATCTTTTATTTCGAGTGCGTCGGTATTTAGCCGTCCTCTGATATGTTCAACAAGTTCACTCACCCAATCACCCCCTCAAACTCCCGCCATTCCCCCTTGCTCATGCCGGAGGTTTCCTGCGTCACGGCCTCACCCTTCAACATCCGGCGGACACAATCAAGGGCGGTGGCGGACAAATTAGCGCCACCCATGCGGTAATCCTCGAAGGCCTTATAGGCATAGGGCACCCAGTCGGCGGTGATCTTGCAGATGGCGTCGGCGTAGACGCGGATTTCGTATTGGGCGTGGGCGTCGGCGCGCAGGCGCAGGAAGTGCAACAGGTTGTGCAGATCGACCTTCCAGTACCATTGCGTATAGATATTCGCCGGAAGGTTCATGCGGGCCAATTCGCGGGCAAGGCCCTGTTGGCCCTCGTCCGAAATCATCTCTTCGTAGTGGTCATAGCAGCGCATCGCGTCATCGGTCAGGTACTTCAGCACGCGCTGCGCCTCTTCCCCCGACAACGCCTCGCCCCGGCCCTGATTGTTGATCACCGATTGCGCGTTCAACGCATCGGGCGCCGGAATATAGAACTCGCGATCGAGGATCGAATAGCGGGCGGAATACTCGTTCACATTGGCGGTGCGATGGCGGATCCACTGGCGCGCGACAAAAACCGGCAGTTTGACGTGCAGCTTGATCTCGCACATCTCGAAGGGGGTCGAGTGCCAGTGCCTCATGAGATAGCGAATGAGGCCCTCGTCATTCTGCACCGATTTGGTGCCCTTGCCGTAAGAGACACGCGCCGCCTGGGTGATGGCATTGTCGTCGCCCATGTAATCAATCACCCGCACGAAGCCATGATCAAGCACCGGATGGGCGGTATAAAGGTGCTTTTCCATCCCCGGCGCGGTGGCGCGCAGGGTGGACTGAGACGTGGCGCGTTGGGCATCAATTTCTGCCTGCTGGTCTTTGCTAAGGGGCATGCTGTGGCCTTCCATCACTAGAATGAGTCGGAGACCACTATATCTTGCGGATGCCCCCTGTGGGAAGCCAATATCGGGTATATGTGTGACGGCCACAGTCGTATATTTTCCGCAACCATGGATCGCATCAAAGATTGACTTTGGCGCCGAAACCTCCGAGTTTCATGAAAAAGAACAACAAACGATCACATTGAGGGCAGTCTCATCATGAAACATCTCGTGGCAAGCCTTGCGGCTGCTGCCCTCTTGGGCGGCTGTGGCAGCGGATCAAATCCGTTTGAGGGGCAATCAGGTACGGATACGGGCACGGGTACGGGTACAGTAACCGATCCCGACGCGCCAGTAACCACGACCACCCCGGTGACCGTGAGCGCGGTGCTTGCTGGAAACGTTCAGTCCATATCTTTCGATCCCGGGACACAAACATTATCCATCGACGGATTGAATCTGGATGAAGTGCCTGTAACGGCGACATACAGGCGACGTCCGGGTCTGGATCAACCCGGATATCTGGCGTTCACTGCACAAGACGACCCGCTTGATCGCCATTTCACCGCTTTTGCGGCACAATCTAATAATAGTGGCTCTGTTCGCGCTGGCGTTGTCGGAAGCTCTGGCCCACGCAACCGCTTTTTTGCAGGTACTTTCTTCGAAAGAGATGGAGATTATACTCCGCCTGATGTCACCTCAACAACCGGCCTGGTAAGCTATGCGGGGTCCTATGTCGGCGTGACCAACCGTGGCTCCACGACTGGCTCCGATCTTTTGCCGGTCCCGGCAGGGACTCCGGACGAATTGCTGGTTTCACAAATTTCGCGAACGGTGACCGGCCAGGTCTTTCTCAATGCGGACTTTGCCGACAACAGCGTAGAGGGCAACATTTTCGGGCGATCCATAGCCGAGAGCGGACAAGAATTGCCGTCCCTGGTGCTGGTGGCCAGCGAGATTGCCGCCAACGGAACGTTCAATGGAACAGTCGAGTACGATCTCAGAGATCCCAGATCGGCGGCTGACGTCCCGACACCGAACGGCTCATATGGCGGAGTATTTGGTGGGCCCGGCG
This sequence comes from Roseovarius marisflavi, assembly GCF_900142625.1. GTDB lineage: Bacteria > Pseudomonadota > Alphaproteobacteria > Rhodobacterales > Rhodobacteraceae > Roseovarius > Roseovarius marisflavi. Next base: position 215,460 of record NZ_FRBN01000003.1, on the reverse strand, counting down.
CCGACGGTGTCGCGGGAGCCATCAACCTCACCGATTTCGATGGGGTAGGTGACCCGCTCGGCTTTGAAAATGAACTGGAAACAGGGATTTTCGTTCTTGATCAATGCGGTCAGGCTGTTTCTTCGCCAATCTGCGCAAGCGTCAATCCGACAATTGGTACACCGTAACGCCCGCATTCTCCTTGGGGCCTGCCTTGCACTTTTCTCGGGCGTGGTCGCCTCTGCCGAGACCGTGCAAATCGGCCTCGCAGAGGCCGATGCCCTCGCGGGTCAGGCTTTGGTCGAGAACCGGCCCAAACTGGCCTATGACCTGAGCAAAGGTCTCCTTGTGGCCGACTCCAAAAACCCGCGTGCGCATTACTTCCAGGCGCTGGCCCTTGCCCAGGTAAAGGCATACGGCGCCGCAGAGAAAAAGGCGGCCAAAGCCTATTGGCATGCCGAAAACGACGGTCAGCGCTATCAGGCAGCCAATCTCGCGGCGCAGGTCTCCTTTGCCGATCAGCGCCTCACCGGATCGCAGTTCTGGCTGCGGCGTGCGGTGGATCATGCGCCAAATGACGTTGCGCGCGCCGAAACAATCAGTGCTTTTCAGCGGGTGCGGGCGCGTAATCCGCTAAGGTTTGATTTCCGCCTTTCGGTCACCCCCTCGGATAATGTGAACAACGGCTCCAGCAGCCCGCTGAACGTGATCGACGGTGTGCCGGTGGTCGGAACCCTCAGCCCGAGTGCGCAGGCGCTTTCGGGGGTGATCACCACGGCGCAATTCCGCAGCTCTTATCGGGTGGCGGCTAGTACGGGGCGCGAAACGCGGCTCAAGGCACGGTTAAATGCCCGTCGCATTGACATATCCGATCCGGTGGCGGGCCTGAGCGGCAGCGATCTGTCTTCTACCACCGTCGAATTCGGCCTAAGCCAATACCAGCGCGGGTCAAGCGAGGCGGTGACGTGGAAATTCGATCTGGATGGTGGCCGTGTCTGGTATGGCGGGGACCCTCTCTATGATTTTGCCAGGCTTGGTGTCGAACGTCATCAGCGGTTGGCCGACCGGGTCATGCTCAGTTTTGGTGCCAATGCCGAAGAACAGCAGGATGAGGCAAACCGCGGCGCCGACGCCACCCTCCTGGGCGGGTTTGCGGCCATCGGCCTGGGGTTTTCAGATGGCGGACGGCTTGGTCTGCGCGTTCAGTACCGCGATACCGACAGCGCCGGGGTCAACCGCGCCTCGCACCAATGGACCGGAATTGCGAGCTATCAGATGGGTCGCGCCATCGGGCCAGCCATGATGGAGCTTTCCCTCGGGGCCAGCACGCTCGACTTCAGCCAGTACCGTGTCGGATTCATCAACGTCCCCGGCGGGCGCAAGGACGAGTCGGTCTTTGGCGGCGTCACTGCCACGTTCAAGGACATCGGGTATATGGGCTTTGTGCCGACGGTTTCGGTCACATCGGAAAAAAGCAGCTCGAATATCAGCCGGTTCGACGTGGCGGAAACCTCGGTCACTTTGGGTATCCGCTCGGAGTTTTGAGGCCTACAGGAGCGGCGATTGGCGGTTTGCCCTCGACATGCGCGCAAGCACCACTATCCTTCGATCCAAACGGAAATGATCGGAGGAAGATGATGCGCGTGAGATATCTGCACACGATGGTTCGGGTCAAAGACCTTGAGGCCTCGGTCGCGTTCTATAGCCTGCTTGGCCTGAAAGAGACCCGCCGCTGGGACAATGAGGGCGGGCGATTTACCCTCCTGTTCATGGCCCCCGAGGGCCAAGAGGAATGCCCGATTGAGTTGACATATAACTGGGATGGCGACGACGCGCTGCCCGATGACAGCCGCACCTTTGGCCATCTGGCCTATTCGGTCGGCAATATCTACGAGATGTGCCAGCATTTGCGCGACAATGGCGTGGTGATCAACCGCCCGCCGCGCGACGGGCGCATGGCCTTTGTGCGCAGCCCCGACAATATCTCGGTGGAATTGCTGCAAGAGGGCGCGGCGCTTGCCCCGGCAGAGCCCTGGGCCAGCATGGAAAATATCGGCCATTGGTAAGGCTCGCGGCCCTTTTTCTGGCGCTGATGGCGGCGGGACCGGCACTCGCCACCTGCCGTCTGGCGCTGGTTCTGGCGCTGGATGTGTCCTCGTCGGTGGATACCGGCGAATATGATCTGCAACGGGTCGGGCTTGCCGCCGCGCTTGATGCGCCCGACGTGCGCCATGCAATCCTGCAGGGCGCCCCCGGCGATGTCGCGCTCAGCGTCTATGAATGGAGCGGCAACTATCAGCAAAAAGTGCATCTCGACTGGACCGTGCTGCGCAGTCACGCCGATATCACCGATGCGGTTGGCATTCTGACCGCCATGACCCGCAGCACCAGCGACTATCCCACCGCGCTTGGTGCGGGGCTGGGATACGGCGCACAGGTGATGGCACGCGCGCCGAAATGTAACCGCCGGGTGATCGACATCTCCGGCGACGGCATCAACAACCAAGGCTTTGGCCCCGATCTTGCCTATCGCCATTTTCCGCTGGATGGCATCACGGTCAACGGGCTTGTAATTGTCGGCCATGATCCAGAAGTTCTAAGCTACTACCAGCGTCACGTGGTGCGCGGCCCCCGCGCCTTTGCCGAGGTCGCGCAGGGCTTTGAAGATTTCCAATCCGCCATGACGCGCAAGCTTTACCGCGAGATCAACGATATCGTTCTGGGCGCATTGGCCCCTGCCCCGTCTGCCCTGCCTCAGTAAATATAGCGGATCTGATCGGTCCAGTATCTCTCGACCCGCCGCAGCGAAGTGGCAATCTGATCAAGCCCGTCAGGACCAAGCACCCCGCGCCCCTCAAGCCCTTCGGCGTGGCGTTCAAACAGTCCAGAGACCACATCGCGGATATTGCGGCCCTTTTCCGTCAGGCGTACCCGAACTGAGCGGCGATCCACCTCGCAGCGCTGATGATGCATATAGCCCATCTCGACCAGCTTCTTGAGGTTATAGCTGACATTGCTGCCCTGGTAATATCCGCGCGTCTTAAGCTCGCCGGCGGTCACCTCATTGTCGCCGATATTGAACAACAACAGCGCCTGAACCGCGTTGATCTCAAGAACGCCAACACGTTCGAACTCGTCCTTGATCACATCAAGCAACAAGCGATGCAGGCGCTCGACCAATGACAGCGCGTCGAGGTAATCGGCGATAAAGGCCTTGTGGTCGGTTGGGGCGTTCAGGGGGCTGTGAAAACTCATATCCATCTCCGTGCGATACTGCTCGGATTGGAAACTGACCTAAAATGCCCAACAATCGGTTAAACCACGACAATAGCTGCTAAAATGCGATCTACTTTCCACAACAGGCGATCTCGGCGATATCCCCGACCAGCCCGGCAAAGGGCGCGGGCGGGGGCATCTGCCCGGTGACCCACTGATACAAATCCTGGTCGTTCTCGTCTAAAAGTGCTTCAAATTCATCAAGTTGGCCACCATCCATCGCCGCAAGCCGAACCTCGGCATAGCGGGTCAGGATAATGTCCATTTCCTTGATGCCACGCCGCATGGATCGCATGCGAAGCCGCTTGAGGCGATGCTCGGGGAGTTCACTCACCCGCTTCTTCCCGCAGTTTCGAGCGCAGGTTTTTCTCAAGACGCCCGAGGCGATCGGTCGAAAGACTAAGCTGGGCGCGAATATCGCGAATCTCGGTCAGCATTTCGTTGATATCGGGCGAAAGATCGCCGGCAGAGGGCCCATCGGGGCCTTCGCCCTCGCCCGACAGCAGCCACAGCAGCGAGACATTCAACAGCCCCGCCATCATCGAAAGCTTGTTGGCGCGCGGCTCTGACAGGTCGTCTTCCCAGCCCTTGAGGGTCTTGAGCTTGACACCAAGGCGCTTGGCCATCTCGGCCTGGGTCATGCCCGCACGCTCGCGCGCGCCCGCAACACGGTCGCCAAATGTCGTTGCGTCAGGGTCGAACCAGCCGTCGTTCGTCTCAGTCGTCATGATGTTCCTTTCCAGTGATCGTGCTTGATCAACCTTTTGGTGCAACCTATGACATCTTACGAGTGAATTCAAACCGGAGAACGCCATGTCCATCCTTTCCGCGACACTTTCTCGCGTCAAACCTTCGCCGACGATTGCCGTGACCACCAAGGCGCAGGAATTGAAGGCCGCCGGGCGCGATGTGATCGGCCTTGGCGCCGGCGAGCCGGATTTTGACACCCCCGACCACATCAAGGCGGCCGGCATCCGCGCGATCGAGGCGGGCAAGACCAAATACACCGCCGTCGATGGCATCCCCGAGCTTAAGGCGGCGATCTGTGCCAAGTTCAAGCGCGATAACGGGCTCGATTATGTGCCCGCGCAGGTCAGCGTCGGAACGGGGGGCAAACAGATTCTCTATAACGCGCTGATGGCGACGCTGAACCCCGGCGACGAGGTGGTGATCCCCGCCCCCTATTGGGTCAGCTATCCCGATATGGTGCTGCTTGCGGGCGGCGAGCCGGTGATTGCGCCTGCAGGCATCGAAAGCGGCTTCAAGCTCAGCCCCGAGACGCTTGAGGAGGCGATCACGCCGAAAACCAAGTGGTTCATCTTCAACTCTCCCAGCAACCCCACCGGGGCCGGCTATACCTGGGATGAACTCAAGGCGCTGACCGACGTTCTGATGCGCCATCCCCATGTCTGGGTGATGACCGATGATATGTATGAGCACCTCTCTTATGACGGGTTTGAATTCTGCACCCCGGCCCAGGTCGAACCGGCGCTTTATGACCGCACGCTCACCTGCAATGGCGTTTCCAAGGCCTATGCGATGACCGGCTGGCGGATCGGCTATGCGGCGGGCCCGCAAGACCTGATCGGTGCGATGCGCAAGATCCAGTCGCAAAGCACCTCGAACCCCTGCACCATCAGCCAATGGGCGGCGGTCGAGGCGCTGAACGGCAGCCATGATTTCATCGCCGCCAACAACGCCATGTTCAAACGCCGCCGCGATCTTGTGGTCAGCATGCTGAGCGAGATCGACGGCATCGAATGCCCCACCCCGAATGGCGCCTTTTATGTCTACCCCTCCATCGCCGGGCTGATCGGCAAGACCAGCAAGGCCGGCACGCTGATCGACAATGACGAGGCCTTTGCCACCGCCCTTCTGGAAGAAACCGGCGTCGCCGTGGTCTTTGGCGCCGCCTTTGGGCTTTCGCCGAACTTTCGCGTCAGCTACGCTACCTCTGACGAGGCGCTCAAAGAGGCCTGCACGCGCATTCAGATCTTCTGCGCAGAACTACGGTAAGGGGTATCCATGGCGGGCGATCTGCCAGACTATTATTTCAGGGTCCGTGAAAACGGCGCTTTCGTGTTCCGGGTTGATACCGAGAACCGGCAGCGCCGTATCGACATGGAACAGATCGCCGTCATCAACATCCGCAAATCGGAAATCAAACCGCATGGCGACCGTGCCCTCACGGACGAAGACGTCGCCGCCATCAGCGAGTGGATGGCCGAGCGCCTCAAGCTGATCGAACACCGCGATATCGACGATATCCTGCGGGCGGTGGATTATCTCAACACCACCACCCATTGGGCACAATCGCGCGCCACCGAGGATCAGCTCGAAGAGGTCACCGATTCCCTTCTGCTGGCGATGCATGATCTGCGCACGGTGCTGGTGCGCAAAAAGGCCGATCGCCTGCTCAAAGACGGCTGATCACGACTTCTTCTTGGCTCAAATACTCAACTGCTCCGCGCACCCACCCCGCGCGCCGACCAGCCCCAGAAGCGCACCAGCATGAACACCCCCGCCAGCGCCAGCCCCGCCGCGAGGCCCAGCCAGATACCGGGGCCACCAAAGCCAAAGACGAACCCCAGCACATAGCTGACCGGCACGCCGACCGCCCAATAGCTGAGCGCGGCAATCACCATCGGCACGCGCGTGTCCTGCACCCCGCGCAACAAGCCAAGCGCCGAAACCTGCGCCGCATCGACCAGCTGAAACAGTGCCGCCGCCGCCAAAAGCTGTCGCCCGGCCGCCATCACCGCCGCGCGGTCGGGGTCATCGGGGTCAAGAAACACCCCGATCAAAAGGTCAGGCACCACCAGGAACATCACCATCGTCGTCACCGCCACCGCCCCGGCCATGCCAAGCACCACCTTTGCGCTGTCGCGCAACGCCACGCCGTCACCGCGCCCATAGGCTTGCCCCGCGCGCACCGTGGCCACGTTGGACAGGCCGATATGCACCATGAACACCACCGAGGTCACCTGAAGCGCGATGCCATGCGCCGCCAGCGACAGCGTCCCGAGCCAGCCCATCATCACCGAGGCCGCCGCGAAAAGCCCGACCTCGGCCAGACTGGTAAGGCCAATCGGCCAGCCAAGGCGAAACACCGCGCCAAGCGCCTCCCAATCGGGACGCCAGAAGCGTTGGAACATGGCGTGCTCGGGCGCGCTTGCGGCGACATACAGGGCGAGCGCCAGCAGAGCGGCGGTGTTGACCAGAAGAGAGGCGATCGCTGCACCGCGCACGCCCAGTTCGGGAAAGCCGAGGTTGCCGAAGATCAGCAGGTAATTGATTCCCACGTTCACCACCACCGCCGCCAGCGTGACCCAGAGCACCACGCCAGTGCGTTCCAGCGCCGCCAGATAGGATTTGAGCACCATCACCAAAAGCGCCGGCACGATCCCCCAACCGGCAATCTCAAGATACTGTCCGGCCAGTTCCGCCACGTCCGGGTCCTGCCCCAAAAGGGCAAAGACCGCCTCGGACCAGATCATCACCGGCAAGGCCAGCATGCCATAAAACAGCGAGGCCCAGAGCCCCATGCGCGTGACCCGGCGCACCTGTGTCTCCTCGCCCGAGGCCTCAGCCGAGGCGACCATCGGCATCACCGCCCAGGCAAAGCCCGAGCCCATGATGAAGAGCACGAAAAACAGCGTTCCGCCCAGCACTTCGGCGGCCAGGGCCTCGACCGAGTACCAGCCAAGCATGACAGCGTCGCTCAGGTTGATGGCAAACTGCGCCACATGGCTGCCGATCAGGGGCAGGCCAAGCAATAGCGTCGCGCGCGCGTGCTGGCGATATGTAAGGCGGTGTTGCATGGGCATGGCGTTAGACGTGGCGCGCCTTTTGCGCAAGTCTCGTCACAGCGTGCCAAGCATCAGATGCATCGAGACTGCCGCAATAAGCACGCCCGCCGCGATCTCCAAAAGCGGAAGTGCGCGCGCCATGCCGCCCTGTGTGGCCAGCCGCGCAAGTGCGCCCTCGCGCAGGGTCACAGAGGCGAAGGCCACGACCAGCGTCACGCTCGCCGTGCCAAGCCCCATGGCAAAGGCCCCAAGGATGCCCGCCATATCAAGCCCCATGCGCCAGGTGAGCACCAGCAGGAACAGCGCCCCGGTACAAGGGCGGATGGCCACCGCGCCAATCAAGGCGGCGGCGTCACGCCAGCCGCTGACGGCCTCCGCCTCGGCAAGGCTTGGCCCGTGTTTATGCCCGCAACTTTGGCAGGCAGTGTGATCGTGCCCGTGATTGCCACTCGTCTGGGGGGCGCTCTGCGCGCGTGCGCGCCACCAGCGGCGCAGTCCCCGGATCGCCAGCCAGAGCCCGATAAGCCCGATCGCGCCAAAGCTCGCAGGGGCCATGATATCCTCGGCCAATCCGGTCATACGCTGTCGGGTCAAATCGAAGACCAGCACGCCGGCATAAACCAGACCCACCGCCGCCCCCGCTTGGGCAAGGCTAGAGACAAGCGCCAGCACCCCAAGGCGCAGCGCGCTGACACGTGCGGCGACGCCGTAGCCGCCAATCAGGATCTTGCCATGCCCCGGCCCCGCCGCATGAAAAAAGCCATAGGCGAAACACAGCCCCAATAGCCCCGCGAGCGCCCCCGGCTCGCCCGCGCGCAGGCTGCGCAACAGCCGCGCCATGGCGTTTTGGGTCTCGACCTGTCCGGCGCGCGCCCAGGCGCTGATCTCGCCTGCTCCGCCAAGCCCCCAGAGCCAGATCACCAGCCCCAAAAGCGCAAGCGCCGCAAGGCTCAGGACGGGGCGGTGCATGTCACGGTCAGGCTGTCGGAATAAAGGTTGCCCACATCCACACCGGCGAATTCCTCCTCGGCCGTCATGCCTGACAGCATCTGGCGGAATTTCTCCTGGCTTTCGTCCAGATCGGGCTTGGTGATCTTATGCGCACAGCCCCCCGGCAGGGTGATCGGCCCGGCAAGGCTATAGGCGACGTAATAGGTCGGATCATACGCCTCGACGCGCAGGGGCTCGCCCGAGAGTGGGCCAAAGCTTCGGGTGTGGGTGGCAATGATCCGGCCATCGCGCAGCGTGGCGCCGGTTGGAACCGGATGATCCAGCGCGATCTTGGTCTCGCCCTGATACATGAAAAGATCGCCCTCAAACCCCTCGGGCCATTCCACAAGATCAAAGCCCTTGAGCGTTGCAAGCTCTGCCGCGCTCAGAACGCTATCGCCATCCGGATCAAGGCCCATATCGCTCAGGATCAGCAGGGAAAAGAAATCGTCATAGCTCCAGGTGACCTCGACCTCTGCCAGACGGCCCTCGCCGTCCGCCGTAAAGCGCAGCGCCACATCGACAAAGATATGCGGATGCGCCCCCGGTTGCGTCACAGGCAGGCAAAGCGAGGCCGCAAGGGCATAAGGCATAAGTGTTTTCATGGCGTTAGCATTAGCCGCGCCGCCTGCGCGCCGCAAGCCGGTGACGCGCGCAGGCAGAGGGCATCGGCGAAGATCAGCGCGCCTTGCGATCCGCCGCCGGATGCGAGGTCTTACCAAGAATCTGATCGGCCCCGTGCAACACGTGCTGCGCGGTCGAGATGATCTGCGGATCGGGGGCATGGGCGATCTCAAGGTCTTTGCCCGGATAATCCAGCGAGTTGAGGAAATGCAGCATGCAGTTCAGCCGCGCGCGTTTCTTGTCGTTGGATTTGACCACAGTCCAGGGCGCATCGGCGGTGTCGGTGTAAAAGAACATTGCTTCTTTTGCGTCGGTATAATCCTGCCATTTGCCAAGGCTTTGCTTGTCAATCGGGCTTAGCTTCCACTGCTTGAGCGGATCGGTGGCACGGCTGTCAAAGCGGCGCTTCTGCTCGTCTTGGGTGACCGAGAACCAATATTTGTAAAGCCGGATGCCAGAGCGCACCAACATGCGTTCAAGTTCGGGGGTCTGGCGCATGAATTCGAGGTATTCATGCGGCTCGCAAAACCCCATGACGCGCTCAACACCCGCGCGATTGTACCACGAGCGGTCATAAAGCACGATCTCGCCCGAGGTCGGCAGATGTTCGATATAACGCTGGAAAAACCACTGGCCACGTTCGGTATCGGTGGGTTTGTTCAGGGCCACCACCCGCGCCGCGCGCGGATTGAGGTGCTCGGTAAAGCGCTTGATGGTGCCGCCCTTGCCCGCCGCATCGCGCCCCTCGAACAGCAGGACAAACTTCTGCCCGGTTTCCTGCGCCCAGATCTGAACCTTGAGCAGTTCCGCCTGAAGCTTGGCTTTCATCGCCTCGTATTCGGATCGCCCCATCTTGGTATCGTACGGGTATTCGCCATTCTCAAAGGACTGGCGCAACGTGGTCACCTGATCAAGTTGATCGGGTGTTTCGACTTCAGACAGCGCCGCATCGGCAACGGGTTTCACACTCATTCCGCGTCTCCTTTAAGATTGCTCGCATAATCATAATAGCAAGACGGCCTCCGGTCTTTGATCAGCATCAAGCAGGCGGCGTCCCTGCGCCTGCCTTGTCTGGAGGCCATTGAACGAAACAACCGTCGGGCTGAGAGATCAAGAGGGAGCAGGCTCACCCCGATTTGGGACGCGGGGACCAGAAATCATACCGAAGAGAAGGAGCTGCCCGAATCAAACCCCGCTAGGAAACTGCCCGGCGATTCCGATTTCTCAGACTTTCGTCTGCATATTTTGGCGAAGACGAGCCATATGATACAAAGAGGGAATTGATATTCCCTTGCCTTTCAAATCGATAGGGCGACGACGTGGAATCGGGTCAGGTGACGCAAAGAACGATCAGCTTTCTGGCGAGGCTCACATTTTGTGTGGCCTTGCTTGTGGTGCTTGGTGAGCGCGACAGCGGAGGGCTGTTTGCGCCCTCGCTGGCCTATGCCAAAGGCGGCGATGGCGGAGGCGGTGACGGTGGTGGCGACGGTGGCGGTGATGGTGATGGTGACGGCGGTGATGGTGACGGCGGCGGTGACAGTGACGGTGGAAACAGCGGCTCTGGCAGCGAGAATAGCGGCAGTGGTGACGGCGGCGGTGGCCACAATGGAAAGAGCGGCGGCGGTCGTGGCGGTCGCGACACCGGTTCGGGGTATTCCGGGGGCGGGCGCTCGCAGCACAGCTTAAAAGACTTGGCGGAGGAAGGTCTTAGCATCCTTCACAAAAATGGCTGGGTGGAGGGTATCTTTTCCGGCCAGTTCATTATCCGCGATTCACGCGACAGAAAAGTGATCGAACGTCCGGCGAAACCCGAGGATATTGACAGGTTAAATCGCCGCCAGGACAGGTAGATCAAACCCCAGCAACACTCGCTCAGCCCTCCGGAAAACCGGATCATGGCGCGGTTCAGGTTAGTCGCGGCCCCATTTATCGGTCGCGATAAGGGCTGCTTCGACCCGGTTGCGGGCGTGCAGCTTTTCCATGATCGAGGTCATGTAATGCTTGACGGTTTTCTCTTGCAACTTAAGCGCATCAGCCACTTCCTTGTTGCTCTGGCCTTTGGCGACAAGGCGCAGGATATCCTCTTCGCGTTTAGTCAGATCGTCAATCGGATCGGCGGGGGCCTTGGATGTCTTTTGCGTCAAAAGGGTCAATACCCGCCCCGCCAAAGTGGGAGAGATATGCGCATTTCCCATGGCAATGCTGCGAAGCGCAGCGCGCAGGTCGTCGGCCGAAACCCCCTTCAGGACATAGCCCAGGGCACCGGCCTGCAAGGCGGATGACACATCCGAGTCATTTTCAGACACCGTCAGCATCGAAATCTTGGGCGGGTTGTGCATCGCGGAAATCTGTTGCACCGCCGTAAGGCCACTTCCGGGCATGGACACATCAAGCACCACCAGATCGGGGGCATGCTGTTTGACAAGCTCCACCGCCTCCGGCGCGCTTTCACCGGCCGCCAAAACCTTGAATTCGCCGGTTTCCTCAAGGCTTCGGACAAGCCCGTCGCGAAAGATCGGATGATCGTCCGCCAGTACAACCGTGATAACCATGTCCTTATCCTTTTTGCAGTGGCAGCGAGAGGATGAGCGTCGCGCCCAGATTAAGAGTGCTGCGAATATCAATCGCCCCACCGATACTTTCGGCGCGGTCTATCAACCCCATTAGCCCCTGACCGCCATCCTCGCGCAAAACCAGTGCGGTTTCAGGGTCAAAGCCGGGGCCGTTATCCGCCACGGCGACGATCAGGTGATCGGCTGTGACGTGACTGCTGACTTCGACGATCGCGTTTGCGGCGTGTTTCTGGGTGTTTGCCAGACATTCCTGCACAAACCGGAAAACGCAGAGTTTTGAGGTGTATCCAAGGTTTGGCAGCGGGCCGGTCCCGACCGGCAGGGCGACATTCTGATCGTTGTGCCGGTTGTGGTCGTCGATTGCGCGGGCAATGATCGAATGGATATCGAGATTGTCGAGGTCCGGCACCGCGAGCCCGCGTGACAAGGATCGCATCTCGTTCAGGGCTGTGTTCAGGGCGTGCCTGATATCTTCGGCGTCCTTGGTGCCGCGCCTGGATTTGGGCAAAACCGAATCCAGCCGCAAGGCCGCCAGAGCCACATATTGCGCCGCACCGTCATGCAATTCTGATCCCAATTGGCGTAGGGCGCGGTCGGCCTGCGCCGTGGCGCGGCCCGAGGCTTCGACCACGCGCTGTTTCAGGTTTGCGTTCTGGGCGGCCATTTTCTGACTTTGGTCAAGCTGGGCCACCAGCAGTTCTTTTTGATGCTCGATGGTGCTGCCACCGGCCCGAACGATGCCGTAAAGCAAAGCTCCGCTAACAAAGAACGACAGGCCGACCACCAGCCAACTGGACAATAGGGCATGTCGCAAGGCCTGCTTCAGGCCATCGGCGCGCTCATAAAACTCAGCGACCCCGATGATGTTGCCGGTCCATGGTTCGGTGATCGGGCTGTAAACCTCAAGCAACGGAAACCCGAGCGCGGCCTCACGCCGACTTTCTGCATCGTCGAGATCACCAAAAGCCGCCGATATCTCGCCCGACCAGGCCCTGATCAGCTCTTCAGACGGTTCAAAAACCTGGCCAATCAGGCCTTCATCCGACGCATAAGCAACGAGGCCGCCCTTTTTCCAGATTTTGACCGAGACAACGCGGGCCCCGACGGCGGTACCGCCGAAGATTTCGGACAACGCGCGTTGGGCAATTTCAGACAGTTCCTCTTCCTCAACCAATTCCTGGCTGACCGGTGAAATAAAGCTGTCCATATAAAGTGCGACGGTCGAGGCCCAATTCTGCACCACCGCATCCTCGATCCGCTTGGACACCCAATTGCCAACGAAAAGCATCGCCACAAGCATGACGACGCCCCCCGCGAGCAAGAACTTTCTCGGTAGAGACAGTCGGGACCAAAGCAGATCAAACACAGGCATTCGCACTTTCAATTTTCGATCTCAGGATACACCTTAGCCCCAGAGGTTGAATAGACGAAAGTCTGAGCGATAGCCCGCCCCTTCAAGCCACCATCTGTTCGGACGTGACCGCCATCACCGGCGCGTCCCAGATTTTCAGCTTACGTATGGTTGGCATGAAGTGGTTGAACCGCGTCACCTCAGAGAGTGCTGCCATTCCGATACAGTATTTGGAACAACGCTTGATCGGATAGTGGTGCTGCGCGCGCAGGCAACGATCGGCATGACCGCGCCCGTTTCGGGATTTGGTTTCGATGATGAAAATCCCGCGCGGCGCATAAAGCTGGCTTGTGCCGTTCGAGAACGTCAGATCAGTATCAATGGTCAGACGCTCGCCCCGGTCCTTTGAAACCAGTGTCAGGCGTTGATACCGGATATCCAGAACCGGGCGCACCTTATAGGTAAAGTTTTTGCCATAATGGGTCCGATAGCCGTTTTTGACAAATTGCAGCGCCTCTGCATTAAGCGCCTCAAACCCGTCATAGTCATATTCCAGCCGGTGCTTGATCGTGGTGCCGCGCTTTTCTTTCATCTTGAGTTCGACATAGCAAAGCCCGGCGTCCAGATACCGGCGTGAGCGCACCTTAAAGCCTTTGCGCTTGCCCTGGTGATGCTCGTAATAGGCGTTGCGCGCGTCATCATCGAAATACCGGGTGGCATAGTTAAAGGCGCGCCGGTCACCGATTTCAAGCACATCAAAGCCTTCTGCGAGCGAGGCGACCAGAGCCCCAAGGTCAACGGCCTGCACGATGTACTTGTTGTCAATCCGGGTCAGCATCGCCGCGCCGTCATTGAGCGAGGCCAGATCACAGGCCTCAAATTCGGATGAAAACCAGGTCAGATCGGAGATATCAGACATTATTTCTTCTCCCTTTCGACGTTGTAGAAAATATTGAGCCGGGCCAGATCGTTGACATAGTTCAACTCGGTTATCTGAAAGTTAAGAACATTGACCCCGAGGCGTTTGGACAACTCCCGGGTCAGGGTTTCGGGGTCCGACAGGATATGCGCCTCGATGCTATCCAGAGTGATGCGCGCCGAATGCGATGACTGAAGCATCTTGGGGTGGTCAATGACCCATGCACTGAGCAGAACGAACAGGCTGATCAGCATGACAAACACCAGACTTGTGCCGGTGACCGAACAGATCACCGCAATGGCAATGCTGCCAAAGAAATACGAAATCTCGATCTTGCCGATCTGCTCTGAGCGCAGGCTGAACAGGGCGAGAATGGCAAACAGGCCAAATCCGGCGGCAAGGCTGAATTGCACGGTCGAAAGGATGGTCAGCACCGAAAAGGCGAACACGTTGAACATCGAGGCCGCAGCGGCAAGTTCCTTGTCGCGGTAACGGCGATAGTACATGCCAAAGACCAGAATGATCATCGCCAGCGTGTTGATCACAAACCTGGCGGCGGTTTCCAAAATCGGATCGTTGAAATCAAACATTTGCGGACCTTTCCAAGGCGTTTTGTTTTGTTGCTCTACCGACCGTCTGCCCGGCGATTGCTGATTGAATAATTGGAAACTGGACGCAGAGCATCGGACAAAGGTCTGGTCAGGTTTCGGCCCATTGTCTTATCAACGTGAATTTTTTCAGATCGCTCGGCCTCGGGCCGCACAATATCTCTCATCGCCAGACCTTGGACCGATGAATGAAATCTCTTTGAAAGGCAGGCTTTCACCCGCGCGCTTGCCCCCACAGAGGCTGTGCCCGGCGACATTACCGATAAGCTATCCTATGGCGCCTCGGCCGAGCTTTCGGCGCAGTGATCGGAAAACCTGAACCGCGCCGACGATGAGGATGAGGGTGAGGACGAAGTCGAGCTTCAGGCGGATCTTGGCCTGCTCTATAAACGCGGCAAAACCTTTCGCTCTTATCTTGAATTCAACCTGGCCACCGAACGGCTGGGCGGGTCGGTGATCGGCAGCACCGACAACGACATTGATTACCGGGCCGAATTTGCCCATGTGAGCGGCCCCGAAAAGAACCGCGCCGTGCGCCGCTATGGCTTTGATCCGGGGCTTACCAAAACCTTCAAACAGGCCCGGTTAAACCCGCGCCTCACCGCTGGCATCGCATTTGGCTCTGGCGACAATGGCGCGGGCATCGATACCGCATTTCGCCAAACCGACATTCAGGGCAATTCGGGCCGCTTTGGCAGCAAGACAAGCCTGAAATACTACGGCGAGGTTTTGACCCGGAGCTGAGCAATCTGATCATTCTGACATTCGGGGCGTGCATTGATTTCTGATCCTCGCAACCAGACAGCACCCGATCCGCCCCCTCTCGCCATCCTTCCTGCGGTGGGCCTGTTCTCAGGCGGATGAGCCGCGCCGCTGGCTTTCACAGAGCGACCATCAGGACGCCGAATTGCAAAGCCGCAGGATCTCCGAAATCTCCAGACAGATCGCGTCGATGGTCGGCTTGAATTCGGCCAGGCTTTTGGTGCGCAGGCGCAGGATCGTCAGGTCAAGCTCGGCCCTGGGAAACCCAAGATCGGTGATCTGCACCAAATTCCCGGCGCGCAGATCGTCGGTGGTCGCGGTCATCGGAAGCCAGCCAACGCCAAGACCGCACCTGATGCTTTGCTGGATCGTCTGGGTCAGACCGGACACCAGTTTCATCGACACCCGGAACGGAAGCGCCGGCAAAAGCGCCGATCGCGTCAGATCGCCCATGAAGACCTCTGACGGATAGGTGATCAGCGGCAGCGGATCGTCGCGGGCAATCTTCTCCTTGAGAGCCGCAATATATCCGGGCGCGCAGACAGGGATAAAACCGTCGCGCCCGACGGTGGTGCGCTGCACCAGATCACGCGGAGGGTCGAGGCGTCGCGCTTCGGTTTCATAAAACAGGGCGGCAACAACCTCTTCCGTCATCAACATCTGGAAACAGGATTCAAGATTGGCCGAGCGCAAACGAATGTCATGCATCGCCATCACATCATCCAGCGCCGCAAGCGCGCGCGGCAGGATATTGGCGGAAATGGAATGCAGCGCGGCAAGTCTGAGCGGCTCGAACGGCTGTACCGCAAAGGCATCGGCAAGGCGGTTCATCGCCACAAGCCCGGTCTCAAGCTCAAGCTTCTGCGACTTGAGAAACGCCGTTGGCCCCGAAGGTCGGCGCGTGCGATCCACAAGCTCGGCGCCCAGAAGATGCTCGAGCGCCTGAAGCCGCCGCGAATACCCCGACTGCGACGCGTTTCGGGTCTGCGCCGCAAGCGAGATGCTTCCGGTGCGGATCAGGGCAAGAAGGTCGAGAATCGCGTTTTTATCCATGACATCTCGTTTGCATGCAGTATTCGCATATTAGATTGCGATATTAGCGCTTTTAAAGTGAGAGTCTTGCATTAATTTCGGGCACAGGCACACGAATCCAACCGGGCTACGGGCCGAAATTCTCGCGCCGCGCTGACAGTATTTGCTTAATCCGGCGCCTTCGGTCTTAATGGTGAAAAATCAAAAAAGGGAGATACCAACCATGAACCTTCGACTAAAGATGCTTGCCGCTGCGGCGGTCACCGCCGTCGGCTTTGCCGCACCGGCCTTTGCGGATGCCGGCGACAGCCCGACCCTTCAGCGCATTCAGGAACGCGGCGTGGTCAGCATCGGCCACCGCGAAACCTCGATCCCGTTTTCCTATATCGGCGAGAACAACGAGGCGGTCGGCTATTCCATCGACCTCTGCCTCAAGATCGTCGAGGCGATCGAAGAGCAACTTGGCGGTGACAAGCTTGAGGTGCGCTATGTTCCGGTCACCGGCCAGACCCGCATCCCGCTGATCGCCAATGGAACGATTGACATGGAATGCGGATCGACCACCAACAATTTGACCCGCCAGTTGCAGGTCGAATATCTGCCCACCACCTTCATCACCGGCACCAAGATTGCCTCCAAAGTCAGCTCGGGCATCACCGAACTGGAAGACATGGAAGGCAAGATCATCGGTCTGGCCGCAGGCACGACCAACGAAAAGGCGATCAAGGCCGCGATCGAGTCCAAAGGTCTTGATATCAAGATCGTCCCGGTCAAGGACCACAGCCAGGGCTGGCTGGCGCTCGAAACCGACCGGATTGATGCCTATGGCTCGGATGACGTGCTGCTTTATGGTCTGATCTCGAAGGCGTCCGATCCGTCGGCCTATCATGTCACCGGCCGCTATCTTTCGTTTGATCCCTATGCGCTTATGGTTCAGCGCAACGATTCAACCTTTGAACGTCTGGGTCGCGTGACCATGGCCGGGCTTATGCGCTCGGGCGAGATGGCAGAAATCTATGCCAAATGGTTCGAACCGGGCCCGACCAAGATCAACATGCCGCTCTCCGATACCCTGCGCACCGCCTTTGAAATTCAGGCCCTGCCCGAATAAGCGCGCGTCAACACGCAACAAGATGGGGCGGATCACAGGCCGCCCCATCCACAATAAAGACCGGGGGATCGCATGAATTATAATTGGGACTGGGGCATTCTGTTCCGCGACCCCTATCTTGGCTGGATCATCCAGGGGCTTGGCTGGACGCTTGCGATCTCTCTTCTGGCCTGGATCATCGCCTTTTCGCTTGGCTCGGCCCTCGGGGTGTTTCGCACCGCAAGCAGCCCGGTCCTGCGCGCCTTTGCCACCACCTATGTCGAGATTTTCCGCAATATCCCGCTGCTGGTGCAGCTTTTCCTGTGGTATTTCGTCTTCCCCGAACTGTTGCCGGATGACTGGTCGCGTTGGGTCAAGCGCGACATGCCGTTTCCGGCGCTGACCACCGCCGTTGTGGCCATCGGGCTTTATACCGCCTCGCGGGTCTGCGAACAGGTCCGTTCCGGCATCGAGGCCGTCGGCCCCGGCCAGCGTCAGGCCGGGCGCGCCATCGGCATGAGCGAAGTGCAGGTCTATCGCTATATCCTGCTGCCCAATGCCTACCGCATCATCATCCCGCCGCTGACCAGCGAATTCCTGACGATCTTCAAGCAATCCTCTCTGGCGCTGACCATCGGTGTGGTCGAACTGACCGCGATGACCCGCCAGATCGAGGAATACACCTTTCAGGGCTTCGAGGCCTTTACCGCCGCCACCATCGTCTATTCGCTGGTGACCTTCACCGTGATGGCGGTGATGCGTCAGGTGGATCGGCGCACCGCCCTGCCGGGTACATTCTCGAAAGGGGCCGCGTGATGTTCGATCTCGACTTCTCTGTCATTCCCGCCAATTCATCGCTCTTGTGGGAAGGCATGAAAATGACCTTCCTGCTGACCGGGCTTGCGATTGTCGGCGGCATCGTTCTGGGCACCTTCCTGGCCTTGCTGCGCATCGCCAAAGTGCCGGTTCTGGCCCAGATCGCGGCCGCCTATGTCAACTTTTTCCGCTCGCTTCCGCTTATCCTCGTGATCTTCTGGCTGTTCTTTCTGGTGCCGCTGATCCTCGGGCGCCCGGTCGGGGCGTTTTCCTCCGTGCTGGTGGCCTTCATCATGTTCGAGGCCGCCTATTACTCTGAAATCATCCGCGCCGGCATCAATTCGGTGCGCCCCGGTCAGATGGCCGCGGCGCGCGCCATTGGCCTGACCTATGGGCAAAGCATGCGCTATATCGTGCTGCCGCAGGCGTTTCGCGCGATGACGCCGATCCTGCTGACGCAGGCGATCATCCTGTTTCAGGACACCTCGCTTGTCTACGTCGTCGGCCTGCGCGACTTTCTTGTCAGCGCCGAAATCGTCGCCAACCGCGATCAGAAACTGGTCGAGATGTTCCTGTTCGTCGCGGTGGTCTACTTCGCCTTCTGTTTCACCGCCTCCATGGGCGTCCGCTTCCTGCAAAAAAGGCTCGCAACATGATTGAGATGAAATCCGTCAACAAGTGGTACGGAAAGAACTTTCAGGTTCTCAAGGACTGTAGCCTGAGCGTCGCCAAGGGCGAGGTGATCGTGGTCTGCGGGCCGTCCGGGTCCGGCAAGAGCACGCTGATCAAGACGGTGAACGGGCTGGAGCCGATCAACAGCGGCGAGATCACCGTGGCGGGCACAAGCATCACCGCAAAATCGACCAACCTTGACAGGATGCGCTCGAAAATCGGGATGGTGTTCCAGAACTTCGAGCTGTTTCCGCACATGAATGTGACCGACAACATCAAGCTTGGTCAGACCAAGGTTCTGGGCCGCAGCCCCGCCGAGGCCGAGACCAAGGCGCTTGCCCTGCTGGATCGGGTCGGGCTTGCCGAACAGGCCCATAAATACCCCTCGCAACTTTCCGGGGGCCAGCAACAGCGGGTGGCGATTGCCCGTGGCCTCGCGATGGAGCCGATGGCGATGCTGTTTGACGAGCCGACTTCGGCGCTTGATCCCGAGATGATCAACGAGGTGCTTGATGTGATGGTCGGGCTGGCAAAAGACGGCATGACGATGATGGTCGTGACCCATGAAATGGGCTTTGCGCGCAAGGTCGCCGACCGGGTGGTGTTCATGGACCACGGCGAGATCGTCGAAGATGCCACCTCGCAGGATTTCTTTGGCTCGCCGCGCAGCGAACGGGCGCAAGAGTTCCTCTCGAAAATCCTCAACCACTGAGCAATCGCGCGCGGGCAATCCGTGGTGTGTCTTCACACGGCTGGATTGCCCGCGATCTTCGCCTGTCAGGCTGATCTGCTTGCGGGCGTCAGGATTTGACGATCAGATGCTCGGGACCATAGGCAAACCCGGTGATATTGGTGTTGCCCGTGTTATTGTCGTCGGTGATGACAAGTATGTCATGCTCGCGATACCCGCCCGCCCCCGGAAGGTGGTTCGGGACGGTGATCATCGGTTCCATTGAAACGACCATGCCCGGCTCCAGCACCGTGTCGCAATCTTCGCGCAGCTCCAGCCCGGCCTCGCGGCCATAGTAGTGGCACAGCACCCCGAAGGAGTGACCATAGCCAAAACTGCGATATTGCAGAAGGTTCTCTGCGGCATACATCTCGTTAAGTTCTTTTGCGATGTCGCTGCACCTGGCGCCGGGAACCAGCAACTCTTTGCCGCGATCATGCACCGCACAGTTGATGTTCCACAGGCGGATATGCTCGTCGCTGGCCTCTTCCGAGAACAGCGTCCGCTCAAGCGCGACGTAATAGCCGGCAACCATCGGGAAACAGTTGAGAGACAGGATATCGCCCTTTTCAATCTTGCGGCTGGTCACCGGGTTATGCGCCCCATCGGTGTTGATGCCCGACTGGAACCATGTCCAGGTGTCCAGCAACTCGCCATCCGGCCAGACCCTGGCAATCTCGCGCACCATCGTGGCCGTTGAATGCAGCGCCACCTCATGCTCGGGAACCCCCACACCGATCGCCTCGACGCAGGCCGCGCCACCGATATCGGCAATCCGGGTCATCTTGGTGATATGGGCGATTTCCTCGGCCGATTTGATCATGCGCAACCGCATCGAGGCCGCGGCAATATCGACAAATTCCATATTCGGGAATTCCGATTTCAACAGGTTCAGCGTGTCGATGCTGATGTGGTCAAATTCGATCCCCAGCCGCTTGACGCCGCCGGTCAGCGTGCGGATAGCATGAAAATAGTTGTCCTTCTGCCAATCGGTGTAGGTCACGTTCTTGCCGCCCGACGTGCGGCGCCACGGCTGACCGCCATCAATGCCCGCGCTGATCGAGGTTGAAATCTCGTGATCCACCAAAAGCCCGTAACGGCGGCCGAAATAGCAATACAGAAAGTCAGAATAATAGTTGATGCAATGATAGCTGCTGAACAGGGCCGCATCAATTTTGGCCTCTGCCATATGGCCACGAATTGCGCCCAGGCGGCGATCCATCTCCGCTTGCGAAAAGGTTGGGGCCGCTTTTTCGCCATTGCCCACATAGTTTTGCAACCGTTCGCGTTCCATCGAATCCTCCTGAAAAAATCTGAAGCCACAATTGGCTCCCTTGCGCGCAAAATCACCCTCTGTACGGGTCTTGTCAAAGGACCATATTTCACTATAGCATGAATTTTTCTAATGCCATGAGGCCAGGTATGGGCACCCCTCCGCTGAACGCGCTTCGGACCTTCGAAGCGGTGGCCCGGCTCGGGTCGTTCCGGGCGGCGGCCGAGGCGCTTTGCGTGACCCAATCCGCCGTCAGCCATCAGATCCGCAATGTCGAGGACTGGCTTGGTCAGCCGCTTTTCGAGCGCGAGGGCAACCGGACTCGGCTTTTGCCGCACGCCCTGGAGCTGGCGCACAGTCTGTCCCTGTCTTTCACCGAGATCGAGGCCGCCTGTCAGCGGACCCGCACCCACAACAGCGGACAGACCCTTGTTATTGCGGCCATTCCGTCGGTTGCCATGTGCTGGCTTATCCCGCGGCTGAGCCGGTTCAGAGCCGCCCACCCCGACATCGAGACCCGTATCCTTTACGCCTTGCATGGTCAGAAGATCAATTTTCAGGATGTCCATCTGGCCTTTGTCTTTTCACAGGGCAAGCCGACACTCACGACTGTCAAAAGCGAGTTTTTCCTTGCCGGACAAAGCGTGCCAGTCTGCAGCCCGGCCTTGCTTGAGAGTCGTGGCGGCCCACCTGAAACAGACGAAGACATCCTGCGCCTGGGATTGCTGCATGATGGCGATGCTTCGGGGTGGAAGAACTGGATGCAAAGGCGCGATACCACTGATGCCGCTGGCTTTGGCGGGGCGACCTTTGAGGACTTCAATCTGCTGCGGGCGGCCGCGCTGTCTGGTCAAGGCGTCGCGCTCTGCCCATCGGCCATGGTAGAGAGCGATTTGACCTCAGGCCGTCTGGTTCAGGTATCGGACCGGATGACAACCGACGGCTTTGACTATTATTTGCTGTCCATCACCTCTGCGCGCCAGAAGGTTGGGCAACAGGCACAGGTGTTTCGCGATTGGGCGATGGCAGAACGCGGTCAGGCCCTGCCCGGCGCAGCAAATGCAGACTGACCCTGACCAGACCACAGCCGATTTGACGCGGCCCGGGACGGGCATTGATGTATCCCCCCACCGGCGGCATAGAAGAGGCTGTGACATTGCCAGAGAAAGGGACGTGACATGATCGAACGTATTGAAACCGGGGCCCGATCCTCGAAAATTGTGAAATACCAGGGCGTGGCCTATATCACCGGGCAAGTCGGCGAAGGCGAGACCATCCAGGCACAGACCGAGGAATGCCTCAGGCGTCTTGATGCCCTGCTCATAAAGGCCGGGTCCTCGCGTGAAAAGATGTTGCGCGCAACGATCTGGCTTGCCGACATGAGCGACTTTGCCGGGCTTAATGAAGTCTGGAATGCCTGGGTGCCAGAAGGCCATGCCCCCGCAAGAGCCTGCGGTGAGGCCAAGCTTGCGCGCCCCGAACTCAAGGTCGAGATCATTGTGGACGCGGCCTATGATTAAACCGCGACCCTGACCTTTGAATGCCACTCAGCTGTGGCGTCTGCCCTGGGGCAGAGATGTTGTCGGTTTTTTTGGCCTGGACAGGGGCGGCATACCCTGTTCGGGCCAGGAACACCTCTGTCCGCATTGCCCCTGCCCGATCCAAGCCCACACCGTTGATCCGTCCCATCATATCGGCACCGGGCCTGCCACGGGGTGTGCGATCTAGGAATTTTCCGACTGCGGTTTTTCCTCATCTCCGCGCACTTGAAGCATCCAGTCGCGAAATTGGCGGACAGGCCGCGAGGCTGCATTTCCCTTGGGAAGGATCAGATGGTAGGCAAAAGAGGTCCCAAAATTGCGCCCGAAGGGGTTTACCAAAACGCCACTTTCCAGCTCTTCGCGCACCAGCCAGGAGGCAAAAAGCGACACCCCTAGCCCGTTGATGGTGGAGCTTAGCTGAAAGTGGCGATCCTCAAGCATCATCTGGGATTGCGGGACGGGTGCGGGCACTTTGTTCATGCTCAGCCACTCCTGCCACATCCGCCGGTCATCCACATGCAGCAGGGTACAGTGACGCAAATCCGCCGGTTCCCGGATCGGGTTCTTTTCAAGATACTCCGGGCTGCACACCACCGCGAGGTCTTCGGGCCAGAGGCGTTGCACCTCGAAGGCCGCCCAGTTCCCCCTGCCCCATTGAATGCCGAGATCGGCAAAACTGGCCGGGTTGGGCATATGCGCAAAACTGTTGTTGTGATTGTGAATAGAGAGTTGGATATCGGGATGCTCTTCCATCAGCCGCCCAAGGCGCGACGACAGCCAGCGGCTGGAGAACATCGGCAACAAGGCGACCCGGACCGACCCCGCCTGATTGGCCACCCGTTCAAGCCCGGTCTGGATCGTGCTCAACCCCTGTTCCACATGGCCCGCAAGCACGGTGCCTTCCTGCGTCAGTTCAAGACCCTGCTTGGTGCGCCGAAACAGGGAATAGCCCAGATCGGTTTCCAATTTTTTGATGTGATAGCTGACCGAGCTTTGGCTGGTGTTCAGAAACTGCGCCGCCCGCGTTACGTTCCTGATTTCGGAAACGGCATTAAATACCTGAATAGATTTGATATTCCTGATCCATGTGGCCATGCCAAACCTCTGCTTGCGACGCTATCGCCACAGCTTAACCATCGAAAAATTAGATTCAATGGCCAAATCTTTGAATTTTCCGCGACTCGCCCGGCCCGTTAGCATCCCCTGACCGCACCCGGATATGCGGAGGGAGGTTTCATGACGACGCCAGTTCTGAAAGTGGAGCAGCTTTGCAAATCGTTTGGCGGCGTGCACGCCATCAGCGATCTGTCCTTCGAGGTGCGCGACGCCGAGATCCTCGGGCTGATCGGGCCGAACGGCTCTGGCAAATCCACCACCGTGAACTGCCTGGCCGGCGTCTTGCCGGTGACCTCGGGCGCGATCACGCTTGGGGGGCAGCGGATCGAAACCCTGCCGGAGTATGAGCGCGTTGCATGCGGCATGACCCGCACATTTCAGACCGCCAGCACCTTTCCCGAATTCACTGTGCGTGACCAGATCATGCTTGGCGGCAATGTCACCCGAACCTCGCACCCGATCTCGTCGGTCTTCGGCATCGGGCGGCACCGGGGCGAGGACGAGGTCCTGGCCAGGCGGGTGGCGCATATCCTCGATATCACCGGGCTTGCCCAGATCGCCGGGGCCCGTGTCGGCACCATCAGCTCGGCACAACAACGCTTCCTGATGATCGCAACGGCGCTTGCCGCCGACCCAAAGGTGATCTTGCTGGATGAGCCTGCCGCCGGGCTTGTGTCGCACGAGCGCAAGACCCTCACAGACCTGATCAAATCCATCCGCGACATGGGGGTCTCGGTTTTGGTGATCGAACATCACATGGCCTTGATCATGGAGGTCAGCGACCGCATTTGCGTGCTCAACTTCGGCTCGAAGATCGCCGAAGGCACCCCGCAGGACATTCGCAACGACCGCGCCGTGATCGACGCCTATCTGGGCGAGGCCGCATAGATGCTGAACATCACCGACCTGCACGTCAGCTATGGATCAATCGAGATCATTCACGGCATCAGCCTTGAGGTCAGGCAAGGCGAATGCGTGGCCCTGATCGGGGCCAATGGCGCGGGCAAATCCTCGACGCTCAAGGCAATCTGCGGGCTGGTGCCTGCGGCAATGGGCACGATCATGCTTGAGGGGCGCGACATCACCAACCAAAGCGGCCATTCCATCGTCAAGGCGGGCATCACCATGTGCCCCGAGGGTCGTCAGGTCTTTCCGCAGATGACGACGCTGCAAAACCTCAAGATGGGCGCCTATACCCGCCGGGACGCCGAACAGGCCAGCGATATCGAAGAGATGATGGATATGTTTCCCATCCTGCGCGATCGCGCGTCACAGGCGGCCGGCACCCTGTCAGGGGGCGAGCAGGAAATGCTGGCCATCGCGCGCGCGCTCATGGCGCGGCCCAAGCTGTGCATTTTCGATGAGCCCTCGCTTGGCCTTGCCCCCAAGATCGTCGCCGAAGTGGGCGAAACCATCAAGCGGATCAAGGAAATGGGCAAAACCATCCTGCTGGTCGAGCAGAACTCGGCAATGGCCCTGCGGCTGGCGGATCGCGCCTATCTTTTCGAGGCCGGTGAAATCGTTCTGAGCGGGACCGGAGAAGAACTGCAATCCCATCCAAGTGTCGCAAAGGCATATTTGGGTCACTGAATTACAACGGAAATCTCAGGGAGGAGATGAAAATGAAACTGACAGCACTTACCGCTGCATTCGCACTGGCGGGGACCGCGGCCTTTACACTGGCGGGGACCGCCGCCTTTGCCGCAGAAAAAACACTGGATATCGGCGTCAGTGACGCCCTCACCGGGGGCGCCGCCGTCTATGGCCTGCCACAGGCGAACGCCGTCAAGATGGCCGCGAAAGAGATCAACGCGGGCGGCGGCATCAAGGTTGGCGATGACAATTATATGCTCAACGTGATCGCCTATGACGACAAGGCCAACCCGACCGAGGCGTCAAACGCCGTGCGCAAGCTGATTGACCGCGACGGTGTGAAATACATCCTCGGGTTCTGCTGCTCGGGGGCGACCGGCGCCGTGGCCTCGTTCATCGAGAATGAGGATGCGGTCATGCTTGTGGGCAACGCTGCCGAGCGCTCGATCACCACCCGCGAAATTCCCAACCTGACCCGCACCCGTCCGCCGGCCGATTACACCGGCGCCGCAGCGGGCACCTTCGTCGCCGAAAAGGGCCACAAGAGGGTTGCCGTTCTGGGCGCGCTCGACGTGGGCTTTTACGCAAGCTACGTCGATGCCTTCGAGAAGGAACTGAACAAGGCCGGCGGTGAAATCGTCACGCGCGAATCTTTCGGCCTGAAAGACCGCGATATGTCTCCGCAGCTGACCAAAATCCGCGCACAAGAGCCGGATGCGATCCTTGTGGTCGGCTATGTGGAGCCCGCCGCATTCATCTATCGTCAGGCGGTAGAGCTTGGCATCGACGTGCCGCGCTACGGCTTCACCTCGGGCAGCGAAGAGCAATTCCTGCGCGTCGCCACCTCTGAGCAGATGGAAGGCGTCTGGGATCTGCGCCCCACCGAACTGACGCTGTTGTCGGCCTCGGAGAACGGCATCGCCTATCACGCCAATTACTCGGCGGACTACGGCATCGCGCCCTCGCCCAGCTCGCCCTATGCCTACGACCAGACCTATGCGCTGAAAGACGCGATCGAGGCGGCTGGCACGGTGGATGACACCGCCGCCGTGGCAAGCGCGCTGCGCGAACTTGCGGTGCCGGATGAGGTCGTGATGCAATACCTGCCCGTGGATGGCAAAATGTTTGATCCCAACGGTCAGGCCTATACCTCGAACGGCGCGTTCCAGTGGCAGAGCGGCAATTGGGTCTTTGTTCAGGACCTGCCCTCGGATGCGGCGGCCTATTCGGCCTTCCTCAGCACAATCGACTGACCTCGGGCAGGGGGCGCAGGCGATGTGCTTGCGCCCCTGTCCTTTCTCCCCTTTTTCGCAGGACCCATCATGATTGAGATCATCCAGCAGATCATCAACGGCGTGGCCATTGGCGGTGTCTATGTGCTGATCGCCCTCGGCCTGACGACCGTATTCGGCATCCTCGGGATTGCCCATTTCGCCCACGGGTCGGTGTCGATGTTTGGCGGGTACCTGACGTTTTTCTTCGTCACCGCCTGGGGGCTGCCGCTGATTGCCGCCATTATGGTCTCGCTTGTGGTGGGTCTGATGCTTGGCGTGCTGATCGAGCTTTTGGCCTATCGGCCGGTGCGCGATGCCAACCACATCAACGCCTTCATCGTGGCCTTGGGTCTTACGATGATGGTCGAAGGGCTCAACCTTGAATTCTTTGGTCACGAACAGGTGGTCATCCCGACAGATCTTGACCGGGTCTTCAACATCGGCGGCGTGACGATCCCCGAGTTGCGTCTTTACGTCATCCTCGCCGCAGCGATGCTTATCGTCGCCATGACCCTGTTTGTCGAAAAGACCAAGACCGGTCAGGCGATCCGTGCCGTGGCCGAAAACCGCGATGCGGCGATCCTGATGGGGGTGAACGTCAACACGATCCCGCTTGTGGTGTTTTCGATCTCGACCGCCCTTGGTGTCTGCGCGGGCGTGATGGTCGGCTCGCTCTTTGCCATCGCGCCGGGCATCGGTGAGGGGCTGGTTGTCAAAGGCTTTGCCGTGCTGATCCTTGGCGGTCTCGGCTCTATCCCCGGCGCAGTCGTGGGCGGGCTTGTGCTTGGCATCACCGAGGCCCTGGCGGCGGGGTTCATCTCGTCGGCCTATAAGGACGTGATCGCCTTTGTGGTGATGATCGGTGTCCTGTTGTTCCGGCCTCAAGGCCTGATGGGGAAAGCATGATGACCCGCAACCGCACCACTCTTTTCTATGCTCTTGCCCTGCTTGGGTTCATCCTGCTGCCACAGCTTATCACCGTGAAATACTATCTTCACCTGAGTGTCCTCGCCCTGGTCTGGGTGATCGCGGCGCAGGGTCAGAACCTGATCCAGGGTTATACCGGATATGTCTCTATCGTGCAGGCCGGTTTCATGGGGATCGGGGCCTATTCCACCGCCCTGATGGGGCTGCATTTTGACATGCCGGTCTGGCTCAGCATCGCGCTTGCCCCGGTGATCACGGCGTTTTTCGCCCTGTTGACCGGTTATCCAAGCCTGCGGGTCAAGGGGCATTATTTCGCGATCGTCACCCTGGCGTTCAACATGGTGATCTTCATCGTGCTGATGAACTTTCACCAGCTAACCCAGGGCGAGGCCGGCATCACCGGCATCCCCAAACCCGGAAGCAAGGACGGGCTGTTCAACTTTCGTGACCGCGAGACCTATTATTATCTGGTGCTGGTCATTGCCACCCTGATGACCGGGCTTGCCGCGCTGATCGTGCGCTCGCGGATCGGGCAGACGCTTGTCGCGATCCGCCAGAACGAAGATCTGGTCGGTGCCATCGGCATCGCCGCCTGGAAGTACAAGCTTTTCGCCTTTGTCACCTCGGCGATGTTCGGTGGTCTGGCCGGTGCTATTTATGCCCACTATCAAAGCTTCATCAATCCCGAGATATTTGGGGTCGCCCAATCGCTCGATGCCATTCTTGCGGTGATCATCGGCGGCTCGGGCACCATTGCGGGCCCGGTGATCGGCGCGTTCTTCGTGGTGCTTTTGCCGGAATACCTGCGCTTTGCCGATAGTTTTCGACTGATCCTTTACGGGCTGATCCTCGTGCTTGCGACGATCTTCATGCCGCGCGGGATCGTCGGCGTGACCGGCGATCTGCTGGCCAGACTTGGCAAGCGGGGCAAGTGATGCAGGCCTTCCTTGATCAGGTCGCCGGTTTTGCGACAGATCGCGTGGCCCCGGCCGCAGCGGGCTGGTCGATGGGCCAAAGCCCCGACGCGGCGATTGTCGCCGAGGCCGCCGCACTTGGGTTGTTCGGCATGGAAGTGCCGGTGGCTCAGGGCGGCGCGGGCCTTGATTTCGCGACCCGGACTCAGGCCTGCGCGATCCTTGCGGGGGCCGATTTCGGCTTTGCCATGTCGCTGGTCAACACCCACAACATCGCCCTGCGCCTGTGCCAGATTGCGCCCCCCGACCTGCGTGACCAATACCTCCCTTCCCTGCTCTCGGGCCAGACCTCGGCCTGCACGGCGCTGACCGAACCCGGCACCGGAAGCGACTTTGCCGCCGTCACCACCACGGCACGCCAGCACCGCGACGGCTGGCGTCTGAATGGTGAAAAAACCTGGATCATCAACGGGCGGCATGCCGGGCTGTCGATTGTCTATGCGCAATGCGCCAGCCCCGGTGACGCCTCCGGCATCGGGGCGTTTCTGGTCGATCTGACGGCCCCCGGCGTCACCCGCTATGCGATAGATGCCGGGTTTGCACAAACCAGCATGGGCACTGGCGGCTTTCGCTTCAACGATGTCGCCCTGCCGACGCAGGCGCGGTTGATCGCCCCCGGCACGGCCTTCAAGGCGATCCTGACCGAGATCAACGCCGCGCGCACCTATGTCGCGGCCATGTGCAACGCCATGATGTCGGCGGCGATTGAGACCGTGCAGAGCCATGGCGCGATCCGCCACAGCTTTGGCAAGCCGCTCAATGCGATCCCAAGCTGGCAGTCGCATCTGGCCGATGCTGTGGCCGCCCTTGACGCCTCCAGGGCCGTGACCGCCAAGGCCGTCGCTCTGGTGACAAACGGCGAGGATGCCCAGCTTGCCGCCGCCGAGGCCAAGATCGCCGCCGTGACCTCTGCACAGACCCACCTGCCGGAATTGTTGCAACTGATGGGCGCCGAAGGGCTGCGCCCCGAGCATCCCTTTACCCGCCATCTCGCCGCCGCACAGATCGCCGGTTTCACCGATGGCGCCACCAATATCCTCAAGGACCGGGTGGAAAAATTGACCGCAAAGCAAAGGACCTGACCCATGCGCGTATTTCAGATTGAAGGCGATTGGGGGTTTGACAACCTCAAACTGTCCGAGCGCCCCAGGCCCACCTGCGGCCCCGGTCAGGTGCTGGTCGCGATGCGCATGGCCGCATTGAACTCTCGTGATCTGATCGTGCCCGAGCGCGGCTATGGCCGGGCCACGGGCGAGCTGCCGTTGATCGCCGTCTCGGACGGTGTCGGCGAAATTATCGAGATCGGCGACGGTGTGACCCGCGTCGCGGTTGGTGACCGGGTCTGCCCGACCTATTTTCAAAACTGGACCAGCGGAGAGCCGACCCCCGAGCGGTTTGCCTCGGCGCTTGGCGGGCCTTTGGACGGGGTCATGGCGGATGTCATGTGTCTCTCTGCCGAAGGCGTCGTGAAAGTGCCCGACTATCTGAGCGATGCCGAGGCCGCCACCCTGCCCTGCGCAGCGCTCACCGCCTGGAGCGCGGTTGTCACCCACGGCCAGACCCGTGCCGGCGACAAGGTTCTGGTGCAGGGCACCGGCGGCGTTGCTCTTTTTGCCCTCGCCTTTGCCAAGCTTCAGGGCGCGCATGTGACGGTGATTTCGTCAAGCGACGACAAGCTGGCCCGCGTGCGCGAGATGGGCGCCGACGCCACGATCAATTACCGCAGCGAGGAAGACTGGGCGCGCGCAAGCCGCCCCATCACCGCCGATCGCGGCGGCTATGACAACATCATCGAGCTGGGCGGCGCCAAGACCCTGCCGCTGTCGCTGCGCGCTGTGCGTCCGGGCGGCACGCTGTCGATGATCGGCGTTTTGTCAGGGTTGAACATCGAGGCCTCGCTTGGTTTGATTGTTGCCAGGCAAGTCCGCCTGCAAGGGGTGACCGTCGGCCATCGCGACGGGTTCGAGGCAATGTTGCGCGCCATGGCGCAGCATCAGGTGCGCCCGGTTCTGGGGGAAACATTTGCCTTTGAGGCCCTCAAGGACGCCATGAGCCACCTGCGCGACGGTGGTCATTTCGGCAAGACCCTTATCGCGTTCTGATGCCGATGCCGCCCACCGCCACCCCCTATCACCCGCGCGCGCACCCGCCCGAAAAAACGGCCTTCATCATGGCCGCAACCGGCGAAAGCGTAAGCTTTGGCACCTTGGAAAGGCGGGCCAATCAGGGCGCTTGGCTTTTGCGGGCAGAGGGGATAAAGCCGGGCGATCATATCGCGATCCTGATGGAAAACCGGCGCGAGATGCTTGAGGTCTGCTTTGCCGCAGACCGGGCGGGCCTCTATTACACGACCATAAGCACCCATCTCAACGAAAGCGAAATCCGCTATATTCTGGCCGATTGTGACGCCCGCATTTTGATCGCCAGCGACCGTTTCGTGCCGATGCTTGAGAGATCGGCCAAGGCCTCGCCCCTCACCTGCAAGGTCTTTGGCGTTGGCGAGGCTCCGGGTGCATTTTCAAGCTGGTCCGATGACGTGGCCCGGCAGGACGAGACCCCGATCCCGGACGAGGCACAGGGCCTTGATATGCTCTATTCCTCGGGCACTACCGGGCGCCCGAAAGGCATCAAATGGCCGCTGGAACCGGCTTTGCCGGGGCGGCGGACGATGCTTGTCGATCTGCTGACCACTCTCTTTGGCTATGGCCCCGAAACCCGCTATCTCTGCCCCGCGCCGCTTTATCATGCCGCCCCTCTCAGGCACACGATGGTGACACTCAAGATGGGCGGAACGGCGGTGATCATGGACCGCTTTGAGGCCGAGACATCGCTGAAGTTGATCGAGCAACACCGCGTCACCCATAGCCAATGGGTGCCCACGATGTTCGTGCGCCTTCTCAAGCTGCCGCAGGAGGTGCGCGATAGCTATGACCTCTCGTCGATGCAAATGGCTGTGCACGCAGCGGCCCCCTGCCCGGTCGATGTGAAACGCCAGATCCTCGACTGGTGGGGGGATATCGTTCACGAATATTACGCGGGCACCGAAAACAACGGGTTCACCGCGATCAACAGCGCCGAGTGGCGCGCCCACCCCGGCTCGGTCGGCGCGGCGAAACTGGGTGTGATCCATATCTGCGACGCGACGGGTCGCGAGCTTGCACCGGGCTCGGAGGGTGAGGTTTACTTCGAGAACGGCCAGCAGTTCACCTATCACAAGGACCCCGAAAAAACGGCAGCCTGCACAAATGCCGAAGGCTGGACAACCCTGGGGGATATCGGGCGGCTGGACGGCGACGGATACCTTTATCTGACCGACCGCAAGTCCTTCGTGATCATTTCAGGCGGGGTCAATATCTATCCGCAAGAGACCGAAGATACCCTGCTTGGCCATCCGTCGGTGCTTGATGCCGCGGTTATCGGCATTCCCGATGAGGATTTTGGCGAGGCCGTTCATGCGGTCGTTCAGCTTATGCCGGGGCACCAGGCGACGGATGCCCTGCGCGAGGAATTGCTGGCCCATTGCCGCGCAAACCTCTCGGCCATCAAATGCCCCCGCAGCATCGAGTTTCGCCAGGAACTGCCGCGTTCGGCCACTGGAAAGCTTTATAAACGCAAGCTGCGGGCGGAATTCTGGGACTAGGCATGTGGACAGGGCTTGCATCCTCATGCCTGATTTCTCAATTGTGCCGTCCCTATCCAGCTCAGCCCGATCATAGCCGCGGCCGTGCCAAGGCATAACGCCAGCCCCCCCAGTTGATAGCTGAAGCCCGACAGCACAGTGCCAAGAAGGCGCCCTGCCGCATTGGACATATAATAGAATCCGACGTCCATCGTGACGCGGTGTGTCTCTGTAAAGCTGAGGATCAAAAACGAATGCAGCGCAGAGGTCACGGCGAATATACCGCCAAAGATCAGCAGGCCCAGGACAATTATTGTGGTCAGAAAACCGGACGGTTCGCGCATAAGCCAGAGCGCAACGCCAAGCACTGCCGGCACAAAGATCAGCGCGCCGACCCATCGGTTTGCCAGCGTCAGTATCTCGGCCTGCGTTCGTGATGCGGCCCGCAGGATGCGCGGTGCCCATCCCTGAACCACACCGTAAAGGATCGTCCAGAGCGCCATGAATGTCCCGATCATGAAAAACGCCGCGCGGTTGCCCGCCTCGCTTCCGTCCGAGAGCACCGCGTAGAAATAGACCGGGATGGCGACCACGAACCACACATCCCGCGCGCCAAACAGAAACAGGCGCGCCGCACTCAGCCAGTTGATGTTGCGGTTCTTTGAGAGGACCTCGGAAAACTTGGCATCCTTGCGCCCGACCGGAAGCCCCGAGGGCATGCGCATCACCACCGCCCCAAGGATCACCGACAAGAGCGCCGCCATCGCCAGAACCGAGGGCACGAACCCAAAGACGGCGAGCAACGCCGCGCCCAGGAGAAAGCCACCGCCTTTGACGGCATTCTTTGATCCGGTCAGAATCGCGACCCAGCGAAAAAGCCCGGCGCCGTCGCGCGGCGCAAGGAGTTTGACCGCGCTCTTGGCGCTCATCTTGGCCAAATCCTTGGCCACACCCGACAGCCCCTGCACCAGCATCACGAAGACCACAGAGACGGTAATGCCCCATGCCGGATCAAGCCGGGCAAGCGCCAGAAGCGCGATGACCTGAAGCCCGAGCCCGGCGTAAAGCGTGCTGGTGAGCCCAAAGCGCGCCGCGATCCACCCCGCCGAGAGGTTGGTCACCACGCCCGCGATCTCGTAGAGCACGAACAGATAGGCAAGCTGCACCGGCGAAAACCCGAGCGTGTGAAAGTGCAAGAGCACCAGCATCCGCAAGGCTCCGTCGGTCAGCATGAAGGCCCAATAGGCGGCCGTCACGGCAATATAGGCCGCAAAGCCGGGCGCGCGTGTCACAGCCGGGCGCCAACCATCAGGGCCACATCCACCAGGCGATGGGCATAGCCATATTCGTTGTCATACCAGACATAGAGTTTAACCTGCGTGCCGTTCACCACCATGGTTGAAAGCGCATCCACGATCCCGCTGCGGGTGTCATTGGTATAATCCGACGAGACCAGAGGCCGCGTTTCATAGCCGAGGATGCCCTTCAACGGGCCGCTCGCCGCCGTCTGGAACAGGCCGTTGACCTCTTCCACGGTGGTTTCGCGGGCCATCTCGAACACGCAATCGGTGATCGAGGCATTCAAAAGCGGCACCCTCACCGCATGACCGTTCAGCTTGCCCGTCAGTTCGGGATAGATAAGCGTGATCGCCGTGGCAGAGCCGGTTGTCGTCGGGATCAGGTTGGTCAGGGCCGAGCGCGCGCGCCGCATGTCCTTGGCCGGACGGTCGACAATCGTCTGGGTGTTGGTCACATCGTGGATCGTTGTGATCGAGCCGTGCTTGATCCCGATTCCTTCGAGCAGAACCTTGACCACCGGCGCAAGACAGTTGGTGGTGCAACTGGCCGCCGTCACGATGCTGTGGGTGTGCGCATCATAAATGTGCTCGTTCACACCATAGACGATATTTGCGGTCGGCCCGTCTTTGACCGGAGCAGAGACCACAACCTTTTTCACGCCCGCCGCAAAATAGGGAGCAAGGTCGGCCTCGGTCTTGAAGGCGCCGGTGCAGTCGATCATCACATCCACACCGCCAAGCGGCAGTTCCTCAAGCCGACGGGTGCGGGTCACCGGAAGGCGCAGCCCGTCAATGGTGATCGCGTCCGTCTCAGCGCCAAACCTTGCGGGCCACCGCCCGTGAACGGAATCAAATTCCAGCAGATGCGCGTGCATCTCCGGGTCGCCAGCCGCATCATTGAGAAAGGCGATCTTCGCACCGCGCTCCAAAAGCGGGCGCAGCGCGAGTTTGCCGACGCGGCCAAGGCCGTTAAGGGCGTAAGTGGTCATGGTCTAGTGATCCTTTTGGGCGTTGAGTTGGCCGATCCTGTCGACGTGTTGCTGAAGCGATCCGCGATCAAGATCGTCGAGGGGCAAGGCGGTGAAGGCGGTGATACGCGCGTGAAGCGCGTCATAGGCCTGCTGGAATGCCTGTCGCACCTGCGCCGCTGTGCCGGTCGCGCTTGCCGGGTCGGGAATGCCCCAATGCCCCGAGATCGGCGCGCCCGACCATGTTGGACAGTCCTCATTGGCAGCGCGGTCACAGACGGTCAGGACGAAATCCATTTTCGGCGCATCCGCCGCTTGAAACTCGGCAATGGTCTTGGCGCGCAGCGGCCCGACATCATGCTCCTGCGTCGTGAGGGTTTCGATCGCCAGCGGGTGCACCTCTGAGCGATGCGCGGTCCCTGCCGAATGGGCGGTGAAGGTCTCGCCCGCCCTGTCGCGCAGAATGGTTTCGGCCATGATCGAGCGGGCAGAGTTGCCGGTGCAGATGAAAAGCACGTTGAAGGGTGTACCAGCCGCAGGCGCGATGCTGCGCAAAAGGCCAGAAAACTGAGGCGGGCAAAGATCGGCCCGACCGCGACAGCAATCAAGGAAAAGATCGCCAACAACCTCGCGCGCCGCCGTCAGGTTGACGCCGTATAAAAGCCGCGTCCCATCCCGGCGCTGCGTGATGAGCCCCGCCTGGGTCAGGGCCGAGAGATAGACTGATGCCGTGCTGGCCTTGAGCGTCAACGCCTCGGCGATTTCACCCGCTGGCAGATCATCCGGACACCGCCGCATGAGCAGACGAAATACGGCCATCCGTTGCGGATGGCTCAGGGTTGAAAGACGATCTGTGAGCAGTGATTCCATATTTCATGGATATTTGAAACAGCCTGGACCGGCAAGGGGTCAGAAGACCCGTTGTCCGACGCTCCATGTCTCTTGCAGGACAGGTGTGCCATCCAGAACTGCAAACCGGATGAGATCTGCCCGTTGCCCGGCGCGCAGCGACCCGCGGTCGGTCAGGCCAACAGCCTCGGCCGGGCGCGCCGTAACGGTTGCCATCCCGCGTGGCAGATCACCCCAGATCGCGCCAAGCTGCACCGCAGACATCAACAGGCTGGCCGGAACATAATCCGACGACAGAATGTCCAACCGGTCGAGTCGCGCCAACTCCTCCGCCGCGACATTGCCTGAATGTGACCCTCCGCGAATGAGGTTGGGGGCGCCCATGATCGTGGCAATGCCAAGCGCATGACAGGTCTCGGCGGCGGCAATGGTGGTTGGAAACTCGGCCATGGTGACACCACAGGCATGGCTGGCCGCGACCTGATCTGCGGTTGTATCGTCGTGGCTTGCCAGGGTCGCACCCAATCGTTTGGCGGCATCGACCGTCGCGGCGGCATGGCTGTCGCCCACTTGCGACTGAAGCGCATAGAGAAAGTCGACGTAATCGCGGAATTCCTGATCGCCAAAACTATATTTGCCCCGGACGTAGGTTTCAAACTTTGACAGGTCTGAAAATTGCCGCTGGCCCGGCGTGTGATCCATCATCGAGACAATACCGATCCGGTCCTCGGCGGTGAATTCGCCAAATTCATCAAGCAGTGTTTCAGAACAGATCTCGGCGCGCAGGTGAATATGGTGGCTGATCCTGAGGTGACCGCCCTCTCGCATTTCAAGGATTTCATCCGCCATCTGCCGGGCATATTTGCCATAGCGTTTGCTGGTGCCCGACAGAATAGACCCCACCCGGATCGCATCAAACACGGTTGTAATCCCGGTGCCCGCCAATTCACGGTCATGGGCCAGGATGGCCGCACGGTGCGGCCAGTCGACCGTAGGGCGTGGCGCGAGGTGTCGCTCAAGGTTGTCAGTGTGCAGCTCGACCAGACCCGGCGCCAAAAAGTCGCCCTGCATGTCCCGCGCCCCCCTTGGCGCGACTGTGCCACTGTCGATATCGCGGATCAGCCCATCCTTGATGCGGATCGTACCGTGAACCACCTCGTCGTTCAGGATAAGGCGCGCATTGGCAAGGATGGTTTCATCGGTCATCTGTCTGTCCCCGCGCCGCGCGCCGTCGGCGTATCCCAGAGCGACGCCGGATAAGGGCAGGCCAAAAGATATCTCCGGGCGGACGCATCAAAAGCGCCCCTCTCCCTTTTGAACAGAGCCTGTCCCCCATCGCGAGGGCCGCTCGGGCCGGGCCTGTCCTGAGGTTGAGTTCAGGCCCGGCATGTCGTTTCAGTCGCCTTTGGCCAGGCCGCGGAACGCCGCGATGAGCTGGTCGATATCGGCCTCGGTATGCGCCGCCGAAACGCTGAGACGCAGCAGGGACTTGGCCTGAGGCGTGGCCGGGGGGACCGCCAGATTGACATAGACACCCTGATCCATCAGCTGGTTCCATTCGGCCACGGCGACATGTTCGTCGGGGCGCGAAATGGCCATGATCGGGCCCGGAGGCGAAGAGATGGTAAAGCCCGCGTCAGTCAGCCCGCTATAAAGCTGGTGCACCCGGTCCCAGAGCTGTTTGCGAAGGGTGGTATCGCTCGCGATTACCTTGAGAGAGGCCCGCGCGGCGGCCATGTTGGCGGGCGAGCCTGAGGCAGTAAACAGATAGGGGCGGCTGACCAGACGGATCAGTTCAAGCGCCTCGTGGCGTGACACACAAAAGCCGCCAATCGAGGCAAAGCTTTTCGAGAATGTGCCGGAAATGAAATCGACCTTGTCGAGCACGCCCTGTGCCTGAGATACGCCACGACCGTTTTCGCCGTAACATCCAATCGAATGGGCCTCATCAACAAAGATCATCGCGCCGTTGGAATGGGCGACCTCGACGAATTCGGCCACCGGGGCGACATCGCCCAGCATCGAATAAAGCCCTTCGATCACCACAAGGCGCGCGCCCTCGGCGGGCAGGCGCGACAGGCGCTTATTGAGGTCCTCGGGGCTGTTGTGGCGAAAGCGGATGGTTTCAGCATCGCTCAGGCGGCAAGCGTCATAGATGCAGGCATGGCTGTCGGCGTCGATCAAAAGGTGATCGCCGCGCCCGGCAAGTGTGCTGAGGGCGGCCAGATTTGCCTGATAGCCGGTGGTGCAGACCATGGCCGAGGCCGCACCGAAATACTCTTTCAGGTCAGTCTCAAGATCAAGGTGCAGGCTGTAGGTGCCATTGGCAAGACGGCTGCCGGTGGTGGCGGTGCCATGGGTGTCAATCGCCTGTTTGGCGGCCTCCATGACATCAGCGTCATAGGTCAGACCGAGATAGTTGTTGGTGCCGGCCAGCAGGATTTCGGCATTGCCAACCCGCGCACGGGTCTGCGACAGCATTTCGTCGAACCGCATGCCAAAAGGCGTGCGCCCTGCGGCGCGCAGCTTATCGACACGCTCGGACAGTTTTTCGAACTTTGCGAATACGGTGTTTTTGTTGGCTTCGGTATCAAACATTTGTAATGCGCTCGATCGCTGTGACCAGGGATTGGACGGTATCAATATCAGAAGCTTCTTCCAGCGGAAAGCTGATATCATATTGCTCTTCGATCTCCATCACGAGATCAAACATCTCAACGGAATCGATGGCAAGATCAGCCCCGATCAGGGTTTCGGGCTCGATCTTGGTCTCGACCTTGGTATGGGCCCGCAGGATGCCACAAATCTGGTCGAACATGGTTTCGGTCATCTGGTTCATTCTTGCCTCCGGTCGTTGTCTGCTACGACTTGGTTTGTCGCATTCCCTAGCCTCAGAAACGGATTAAGGCAACGCCGCATTGTAACATCGAGCGGTGTTACTGTTACAAGTGGCGTATCCCCGATCCAGTCGCCGGCGCGCATTTCACGCACCTTGCCAGAGGAAAAAACCTGCGCCGTCCCGGTCATGCGTGCCGCAAGATCAGCGCCCTGCCCGACCAGCGTCGCAATCGGCATGGGCAGGGGAATTTCGCGTATTTTACGGCCAGTTACCCGCGCGCCGCTGGCAGCCATATCCGACCAGCCAAGACTGTGGTGGCCGTAGGGGGCGAATGTCTTGCCCTTCAGCCCCGTCGACGCAGGCCCGGCGAGATCGATCAGCAGGGTCGCAAGGTCCTGGACGTCGATCACGGAAAATCGGGCGGCGCGCGCTTTTCCGCCTAAAACGGGCATCCAGCCTCGGGCGATAAGCGAGAAAAGCGGCGCCGTTGCCTGATCTCCGGGGCCGATGACCGCGGGCGCACGCACCGTGGTAACGGCCATATCGCCAGCCTCGCCAAGCGCAAGCTGTTCGCCGGCGGCCTTGGAGGCTGCGTAATCCGAGACCCCGGGGCGCGAGGCCGCCAAAGACGACATCAGGATGAAATGGCCGACACCGGCCTGCGCTGCGGCGCGCACAAGGGTCTGTGTGGCGGTGGCGTTGACCCGGTGGAATGCCTCGGCATCAAGCGCCTTGGTGGCCCCGGCGCAATGGATCACCACATCGGCCCCTGCAACGAACTCTGCCAGCGTGTCGGGCTGATGCATCTCGCCGGTGACCCAACGCAGGTTGGCGCCATCCGTCAGGTCACGACCCGAACGCGCGCGCGCAAGCGCCGTAACCGGCACCTGCGCTGCTGCAAGCTGATCCAGAAGAGTGCGCCCGACAAAGCCCGTCGCTCCCGTCAGCGCAATTTTGGTCTGTGATAACTGGCCCGCCGCGCCGGTTTGATCAGGCACCGCGAACCGGAGCGGTAACGGCGACCGGCTCTTCTACCGGGGCAGAGTTATAGCCGCCGGCAAGATACCGCGCGCGGGCACCGGCCCGGCTAAGCTTGCCCGAGCTGGTCATCGGCAACGAGCGGACACCAACCAGTTCAACCGAGACCGGCGCGCCGGTGGTCTTGCGTGTGGCCGCCATGATGTCATGCAAAAGCTGCTCGCGCACCTCTTCGTCGCGCGACCAGCATTCCGCCAGAAGAACGATACGGGTGCCGCCATCGGTTTCGTTGATTTCAAACGCGCCTGCGCCCGAGATGTTCTTGCCGCCGGTCTGCTGGGCAACCCATTCGATATCCTGCGGCCAGATGTTGCGGCCATTCCAAAGGATCAGGTCCTTGGAGCGCCCGGTGATCACCACTTCGCCATCAAGCCAATAGCCGAGATCGCCGGTTTCCAACCAGCCATCCGCGTCCGTCAGCGGGGTCAGCGCGTCTTCTTCAGCACGGAAATACCCGGCTGCGACACTGGGGCCCCTCAGGATGATCTGGCCGATCTTGCGATCCTCGAGGTTTTCGCCGGTCTCATCGACGATGCGAAGATCAAGCGAGGCCATCGGCTTGCCGCAGGCAATAAAGGTACGCACCTGACCGGGTTTTGACAGGTCCGACGCGGGCACGGCACGGCCCGACGTCTGCATGCGCCCGGTATCAACCCGATCACGGCGCAGGCCAACGCCAAGCGGGGCAAAGGCCACACCAAGGGTGGTTTCGGCAAGGCCATAGCTTGGCACCAGCGCGGTTTGCCTGAACCCGCTGGCCTCGAAGGCATTGCTGAAGGCCATCATCGCATCATCGCGCACCATGTCGCCGCCAATACCGGCAACGCGCAGCGAGCTCAGATCGAGCGGCTCACCGCGATAACGGCGTGCGCACAGATCATAGCCAAAGCTGGGGCTGTAAACGATCGTGCCACGGTTTTCGCTGATCAGTTTCAGCCATGTTGTCGGGCGGCGCGCGAAAGACGTGGGCGAAATATAATCGACAGAAGTCTGGGAATAGAGCGGCACCATGAAAAAGCCGACA
Organism: Roseovarius marisflavi; assembly: GCF_900142625.1. Taxonomy (GTDB): domain Bacteria; phylum Pseudomonadota; class Alphaproteobacteria; order Rhodobacterales; family Rhodobacteraceae; genus Roseovarius; species Roseovarius marisflavi. Next base: position 175,896 of record NZ_FRBN01000003.1, on the reverse strand, counting down.
AGGCCCATGTCATGATAGAGCGGCAGCCAGGACACACAACGGTCGGTCTCATCCATGTGCAGCGCTTCATTGATGATCGCGTGGCAATTTGCCGACACACTGGCCTGAGTGGCATAGATGCCTTTGGGCGCGCTGGTGCTGCCCGAGGAAAACTGGATATAGGCCGGGTCGCCTGCGCCATGCGCAACCGGGGCAACGGTCTCTTCGGGAAGATCACTGCCGGACAGTGCGACAACCGGGATGTCAAGCGGCGCAAGCGCGCCTGTCAGCAATTCCAACAGATCATCAGGCGCCATGACCACGGCCAGATCAGCGGTCTTTGCGGTGCGCGCGACCTGCCCCTGATAGGCGTCACGCCCGCCAAAGGCGGCCGGCAGGGAAAGCGGCGCGGGCACAAGACCGGCATATTGGCAGGCCATGAAGGCCACCATGAAATCCTGTGATGTCTCGGCAATGAGACCGATGCGCGACAAGCGCGGGAAAACCGCCGCAAGCCTGCCGGCAAGCGACAAGGCCTGAACGCGCAATTCCGAGTATGGCACCGCCGCGATGAGCGAGGCATCCGCCGCATAGAAATTCAGCCCGGTATTGCCGGTCGCTGCATAATCAAGGGCATCGGTAAGAGACGAGAAATTTCCGTTACGACGCGGCACACCGCTTTCGGTTACGCTTGGGTTCAACATCAGTCACCTCTGCTTCTGCTCAATGGGACGCCATCACACGACGATTGGAAAAAGATTCGCCGTCGACGATCTTGGTATGATGCAATGCCATGATTAGGCGCGCACGGCACATCACATTGGTATTACAGTTTTGCCATAAAACCCTGTTTTTCCAAATAGAAAGCCCTGGATCAAAGAGGTCGCGGGCAAACTTGACTGTGGCTTTCAATCCGGCCCGACAAAGGGCGCTGCATACGACGGGTAAACTAAATTTAACCTTTCAAATCATTAGCTTGACAAGACTTCCATTGCCCCAGCCTGGCCCGGGTGACACCCCCGGAGCACGACAGGATCACACCAATATGACGGGGCTCTGCTGCCTTTCATCACGGCGCGCGCACACACGATCCGTGACTCCACCGGCGAAAATTCGCTCATCGCAGTGTGCAGGTGCAGAAACACGCCCTCGTCAGGGCTGCGCGTGCAGCAACGCCGCCCCCCTGCCCCGCCTGTCTTGGGTGAAAATGGCTGACCGGCTAGTCGCTCAGTTTTTCAAGATTGGCATCCGCCCGGCGCGCGGCGGCCTCGAAGCGATCCTCGAAATCGGCGAGGTTCTTCTTGGGCTCCTGATAGAACGCCGTAAATTTCATCAGCCAGAGCATCAGATTGTTAAGCATCCGACCACGCCACCGCATTGGCCGATCGAAATCAAACAACAAAATCACCCGCTCTTCGTCGGTGTCATTCCAGACCTCATGCTCAAAGGTATCATCAAAGGCAAAGACCTTGCCGGTCTCCCATGCCATGATCTGATCCTGCACCCGAATGCGGCATTTTTCGCGGTCCTTGGGGATGATCAGGCCCAGATGGGCGCGCACGATCCCCTTGGTCACACCGGTATGGGCGGGGATATGATACCCCGGCGCCAGAATCGAAAACCACGCAGTCTGCACATACGGCACCCGGCTGAGAACCTCGGTCGTGACCGGGGCCTTGCTGCAATTCTTGGGCAATTGCTGACCAAATCCATAAAGGACAAAGGTTTTCCACTGGCGGGCCTGCGCGATACGGTACTGATCCGGCGAGACCTCTTCAAAGCCCGGAATATCTTCGCGATTCTTGAGGATCTCAAGAACCTCGTCGCGCATCACCTCCCATTTGTCCTCGAACTCGGACAGAAAGGGGAAATGGCTATTGTCGATAAATGGCGTGTCGGGAACGATACTTTGCTTGCTTTGAAACTTGGCCGCCCACCGCATCAGCTTTTTGCCCCGGCGCTTGACGAATTTACGGACCGGCCGGTTTAGCGTCTTGGGCTTGACGGGTTGCGGGTCGTTGACGCTGGTCATCGGCGTATTTCCTCTGAACTGAACCATAGCGCCGCTGGAGTATGCGGCAGGTTGCTTTTATTTTTGGTAAATCCTTTAGGCCGGGCCGACAATACAGCGTGGTGTGAAAAACTTCAATGTGCTGCGCTGCGGCAGGCCGCGTGACGCTGCGGTGAGTGTCAGAAAATCTTAAAATCCTCGCCAAGATAAACCCGGCGCACATTTTCGTCGCGCACGACCTCATCCGGGGTGCCACTCATCAGAACGCCGCCATCATGCAGGATATAGGCGCGATCAACGATTTCGAGGGTTTCGCGCACATTGTGATCGGTGATCAGCACGCCGATGCCGCGTTGCTTCAGATCTGCAACGATGGCGCGTATTTCACCGACGGCAATCGGATCGACCCCGGCAAAGGGTTCGTCCAGCAACAGGTACTTCGGATCGGCGGCCAGACAACGGGCAATCTCGACCCGGCGCCGCTCGCCGCCCGACAATGACAGGGCGGGCGCATGGCGCAGATGGGCGATGGACAGATCCGACAGCAATTCCTCAAGCTTTTCGCGCCGCGCCTTTGCATCGGGCTGAATGATTTCGAGGATGGTCAGGATATTGTCCTCGACATTGAGCCCGCGAAAGATCGACACATCCTGAGGCAGATAGACCAGCCCAAGCCGTGCCCGTTGATCCATCGGCAGCCCGATCAGGTCTGTTCCATCGATTTTCACCTGTCCGCCGTCGGGCGCAAGCAGACCGGCGATCATGTAAAAGCAGGTTGACTTGCCACAGCCGTTCGGACCGAGCAGCGCCACGACCTCGCCGCGGTGCAACTCAAGGCTGAGATCGCGGATCACCATCCGACGCTTGAAACTCTTGCGCAGGCTGATCACCCGCAAACCGTCCGATCCCTGTGTGCCGCCGAATTCTTTTGGCGTCATTGACCGGCCTCCTTGGCCGGTCCGGGAGCAGCTACGGTCGGCTTTGGATTTTCGGGGGCATTATTGTTGATGAAGGTGCGGACCCTGCCCTGCATCACGGCCGTTCCCTCATCAAGATAGACCACCATGCGCTCACCCGACACCGTGTTCAGCCCCTGCGTGACAAGCACGTCACCGGTCATCAAGATTTCGCGCGTGGCGATCGTATAGACCGCCTGGGCGGCTTCGGCGGTCTCGCTCGGGCTTGTCATCGTGACGCCACCGCTGGCGGTCAGGCGTATGATCTGATTGGGCCTGGATGCGCCCTCAATCATGCCGTATTCGACCAGCACCCGCGCTGACTTGAGTGTCAGATCGCCCTGCTCGACATTGACATTGCCCACAAAGACGGCGGTGTTGACATTCTGATCCATTTCCAATTCGTCGGATATCACCTGCAACGGCAAATCCGCCGACACCTTGATCCCGCCAAACGACAGGTTGGTGCCGCGCGGCGCGGTGGCCTCTTCGGCGGCCGGATCGACCGTGATCGCCTGATCTTGCGCCTGCACAGCAGGGGCGGAAAAGATCAGGCCGACAAGGGCCACGCCCAAAAGACATGCAGCGCCGCGCGCCCGGGCCAGTGTAGATGCCATACTCAGATCCTCTGCTTTTGGTGAGGTATATCAGCATGACCTCGGCGTTGGAAACCACAACCTCGCGACCTTCATCCCGGGGCTGTGGCGCCTCACCCTTGAGATCCGCCAGGATCAGGACTGTCGGAAATGCGCGTCGATGCCCTCATAATCCTCAACGGTGTCAACCTCGTTCCAGCGCTTGCCTTCGATCGAAAACGTACCGACCTGACCGGTGGTATTGGCAATCGCGTCAATCGCCTTGAGAAACCAGTTGGACACGCCTTCGGGCGTGCGCATCATCTGTTCAAGCTTGGCGCGGTAGATGGCCGGCCCCTCGCCGGTAAAGCGCAGCATGCCGATGGATTCGGCATCGGCCTTTTCGGCAGGCAGCGCCTTGCCAATGGCGGCCAGGCGGGTGCCGTCAAGCTGCACCTTCATGTCGTCGGAATCATAGGCATCCTTGCGGTCAATCGTCACCTGAACCGGCAGGACATGCGGGCTTGAGAGAACGCCTTTCAGCAACTGCGCCTCAAACAGGGTGTCGCCATTGATCAGCAGAAAGTCACTATCCATAAAGTCGCGCACCATCCAGCAGCTCGCGAGGTTATCGGCGATCTGGTAGAATGGGTTATAGAAGGTGCTGACCGTCATCGGACCGCTGCGTTTGGCGACCTCTTCCTCGACCAGAGCCGCCATAAAGCCGGTAACCACCACAACCTCGGTCACCCCGCCGGCCTCAAGCGTGTCCAACTGACGGCCAAGGATGGTGGTATCGCCAATGGCCAGAAGGCACTTGGGGCGTGTTTCCGTCAGAGGCAGAAGACGAGACCCGCGACCGGCGCTTAGGATGATGGCTTTCATTGGGATGGCTCCAGTCTGTAAGAATAAGAAATAGAGGCTTCGAAATCGACGATTTCAAGACCATGTTCCGATGCGGCGCGCCGCAGGCGCTTGGATGGGTTTACCGCGATACCGTGATCCGCCTCGCGCAAAAATTCAAGGTCCGAGACGTGATCGCTATAGGCATAGGTCGGCTGGCTGAAGGGGCGCTCGGCCTGAAGATCGGCGATGCGGCGCAGTTTTTCCGCACCATAGCAATTTTCGCCGTCCAGCACCGGCCCGCGACCACCCGCAGGCCAGATAAGGCGCGTGCAGATCACATCGTCAAACCCGAGCGCGCGCGCCAGCGGCTCGGCCACCACATCGACAGCAGCCGTGACCAGAACCAGCCGGTCGCCACGCGCCTTGTGCGCCTTGATAGCGGCCTCGGCGCCGGGGCGCAGACCGCTGGCAAGCACGCCTGCGACAAATGTATCGGCCTTGGCCTGCAACTCGGCACGGCTATGCCCGGACAGGCTGCGCAGCCCGGCAGCCTTGATCGACGTGCGCGGCACAAGGCGCAGTTTATAGGCGATCATGCGCAGGGCGATCAGGGCGAATTGACCGGCAAACCGGGGCCGCCGACCGTTCACATGGATCAGAAACCACGTCCAGGTCGGTGCGCGCGTGATCGTGCGATCGAGATCAAAGAGTGCCGTACCCGCCATCCCGGATCAGCCCGCCATCCAGGAGGTCGGCTTGGCGGGTTGCCGCCAGGCCTGAAACAGCCGGACCTGATGAAAGATCAGCCAAAACAGCGTCCAGACGCCCATGGCGACAAAGCCCCAGCCCGGCGCGCCGAGCATGACAAACAGCATGAAGATCAGCATGTTGGGATTGCGTCGCGCGGTGATTTCGCGGGCGATGGAATCGATCCGCTCCCAGACATGGATGTGAAAGCCAAAAAGACCGATAAAGGCCCCCTCCTGCACCCGGTTGAGCACATAGCCGATCACCAGCACCGCCAGCGAAGCATCCAGCATGAACGCGCTCGGGCCGTCGGCGGCCTGTTGCAGCCCGACCCATATTGCCCAATACCAGAATGGCGGATGGATAAGGTCGATCAGGTGATCATAAAGGTCACCCCATTTGGAATAGCTCATGGTGGTGCGCGCCAGCTTGCCATCGACCGTATCCAGAAAGGTCATGATCCAGGCCGAAATGATGCCAAGCGCCCAGTGCCCCTCCCAAAAGAACCAAAGCGCGGCAAAGACCATCACAAGGCTGACCGTGGTCACGGTGTTGGGCGAAATATGCAGGTTTGCGGCGGCGCGGGTGGCGTGAAAGGCAGGCCAGGGCCAGGCGTATTTGGTCACCAGATCGGTGACACCCTTGTAGGACCCTTTGAACAGGCGCTTTTCGATGCTGCGCGGGGTCTCACTGCGCATCGAGAGCGCATAAGGCGCCTCGCGTTTGCGCAGCACCTCGTCATAGGCCCCGGCGAAATCGTCGGCATCGCCGGTGGTAAAACCCGCCGCGCGCAGGGCGTCCAAATCGGGGTCGCCCTGTCCGATCAACGCTTCGAAATCCGCAGGCGTCGCGCCTTCGGACAGGTGCAACGCGGCCAGACGTGGCGCGCCGCCGTTGCGGTCGGGCACAACAAGGGCCGCGCCCGGTGTGGCCAAAAACGCGCGCTGCAAGGCCGGCGACAGAACCCATTCGACGCCAACCAAAAGCCGCGCCGCCGGGTCATCGGCCGAGGCCGCACCGGCCTTTTGCCAGGCGCGGCGCTGCCATTCATGCAGCTCAAGCCCCCAGAGCCGTGCAGGCATTTCGCCGATCAGGCGCAGGCTTGTGTCTTTTGTCATCCGGTCATTCCATTTATCATCGTTTTGCGGGCAGGTCTTGGTGCCGCCCGAAACCAGCCACGAATGACAAGGGGAATAACCATGGAAAGCGCCGAAATGCCAGAACGAAACGCCACTTTTTCCCGTTTCGGCGGCAAGGACACGCTGATCCGGGATTATCGCTGGTGGAGCGTGCAGGCGCGACCACAGCAGGCGACGCTTGGTGCGATGATCCTGCTGGCGCATGGACCGGCGCAGGCCTTTGGCGATCTGCCGGGCGGCGCGCACGGCGAACTGGCGCAGATCACCCACGACATTGAGGCCGCGGTGGCGCGCTTTGGCAATCAAAAGATCAATTACCTGATGTTGATGATGGTCGATCCGCATGTACATTTTCACGTTCTGCCGCGCTATGACAAAGAGGTTGCCTTTGACGGCATCACCTTTGCCGATCCGGGCTGGCCTGCGGTGCCGGACCTTGGCCATGCCCCCGAGGCGCCGGATGCGGCGGCGCGGGTGCGCGCGGCGCTGCAAGCGGGCTGGCCTGCGTAAAGCCTCAGGCGTCGCGTGCGGTCAAAATCTCGCGCACAAGCACCAGGTCGCCGGGCTTGTCGACATCAATCGCGGCCTCGGCAAAGGGCAACAGAACCGGCGCGACGCGCACGCCAAGCTGGCGTGACAACAGCGCAAACGCCGCCTCATGCCCCGAGCGCATCAACAGGATGCGCAGGGCCGTGAGCGGGCCAAAACGCCAGGCGATGCGCCAGGGTTTCTTGCGGTCCTGTTCGGCGCTTTGCCAAAAGCGGATCACCTTGAGCGCCGCAGGGCTGGCGAGATAGAACAGGTTGCAGCCCGACAGCTCCGCCCCGCCAAGGCGCAGATAGGTGCGCTTGGTTTCCGGATACTCGGCCTCGATGACGCTGCGTTCGGCAAAACCCACGGTCATGTCGGCATCGCTGGCGATGGATTTCGCCAGAAAGCTATCCACCATCGCGGGCGTCAGCAGCGCATGATCGCAGGTTGTCACCAGAAGCGGCGTCGAAATCGGCCCCTCCAGAGCGCGGATAAGGCTTGAGGCCGGGCCTCGCCCCTGGGACGCCAGCGGCTGACAGGGGATGCCATCGGCGGCCGCCTCAAGTGCTGCGCCCTCAAGCCCGAGAACCCAGGCGGGGGCATCGGCGCGACTGGCGCCAAGGGCGCGCAAGACCCGCGACAGCATCGGCTGGCCGACAATGTCGATCACCGCCTTGCTGGCGACACCTTCGGCGTCACAGAGCGGATCACCGGCGGCGCGCGCGCCTGCGAGCACCAGGACCTGAACGGGGCGGGATTGGTCGGGGCTGGCGGTCATAGGGCCTTCTCGTAAACACGATAGGTTTTATAGCGCTTCATCTCGTAAAGATCGACCAGATTGAGCAGATCGCTGTTGCTCTCAAGAATCCAGGATGCCTCGACCTCGCGCACGCCGAGTGCATGCTGCGCGGCAAAGGCGGCCTCGAAACTGCCCGCCATGGCCACCATGCCCCGGCGGGTCTTGTGAAACTTGCGCCGCAATCCCGCCAGCGGCAGCCGGGCCCGTTTGGGACCGCGTATTTTCAGCCGATACAGCAGTTGCGCCCAGCCAAACGGCAGGATTTTTCCGTCAAGGCCATCGACGATTTCGTTGAGATCGGGGAACAGAAAGGTAAACCCTGCCGGTTCGCCGTCAATCATCGCGATCCAGAGGGAATCAGAGCGCAGCAACGGTTTCAGTTCCTGCGCCATCACGGTGATCTGATCGGCGCTGAACGGGACAAACCCCCAATTTTGCGACCAGGCGTCGTTGAATATTTCCATGACCATCCGGATGTCGGCCTTGAAGTTCTTCATGTTGAGCGGTCGGATGCTAAGCGCCGGGTCGCGGTCAAAGGCGTCTTTCCAGCGCTTGACCGTGGGCGGGATGTGATACTCTTCGCCGAATTCATGCAAAAATGCGTAAAGGTCCATTGCCTTGGCAAATCCCAGCCTCTCAAGCGTGGGGGCATAATCGGGTCGGCCATGCGGCATCATCATCATCGGCGGCGTATCAAAGCCCTCGACAAGCAGGCCGGATTCTTCGTTGATCGAAAAGCTGAACGGCCCGGCAATGCGGGTCATTGCGCGCGCGCGCAGCCAATCTTCTGCGGCCGCCATCAGGGCAGCCGCAACCTCGGCGTCGGCGCTGAGCGTGTCGAGAAAGCCGAAATGCCCGGTGGCATCGCTGTAAAGCTCCAGATGACCCCTGTTAACGATGGCGGCGATGCGCCCGACCACCTGACCATCGCGGCGCGCCAGCATCAGCGTATGGTCAATTCTGGCCAGCCCCGGATTATGCTTCGGCTCAAGCTGCGCCTTGCGCTCAAACCGCAGCGGCGCGCGCCAATGCGCAACATCGCGATAGGCGCGGTAGGGCAAGTCAACGAAGGCCGCCCTGTCCGCACGCGAGGTCACTTCGCTGACCGTTATATCGGGGGCTGCGGACAAGGGGGACGCGCTTTGGGTCATCGTTGCAGTGTAATCCTAATGGCGGCACCTTCACTGGGCACCTGAAAGGCCGCATCATCAAACACCGGCATCGCAAACGCCAGCTTCTTCTTGCTCGATAGCGCAAAAGGTTCGGCCGGCATCATGTTCCACTTCTGATCAAGATCCCTGTCGGCATCCAGATCCTGATAGGCGGCGACGGCATAGGCACCGGCCTTTTTGACGTCAAAGCACACGGTCTGCGGGCCATTTTGGGCGGGCACACGGATGCGATGCACCCGCGACGCCTTTTTAAGGAAATCACGCTTGCTCGGGCGGTAGAGTTCGACCGTCAGAATGCCCTGAGACGTGACGTTTTCGACGATCACCTTGACCTGCGGTGATCGCGCGCCACAGACCGCTGCCGCCTCATGCGGGCGAATATCCAGCGCCTTGGCCTGCGCGGACACGCCAGAGACCGAAAGCGCAAGGGCGCCAGACAGGGCCAGGGTGTAAAGGCTGCGTTTGATAAACATTGGCACTCTCCTTAGGGTCACGACCTGGTTACAGTCAGCCGCTGGCGGTTATAAAGGTTTTCTAGTAACAGACTACAAGGATTGGGGTCATCACAAGTGGTTGCACCGGATGTAACACCCCCCTGCCGGCCCGGAGAGAACGCCAGACATGTTTTTCAAGCTCGACCGTTACCTTTTGCGTAATAACATTGGCCTCCTGCTCGCTTTAATTGCTGTGGCACTGGCGATTTTGATGCTGGAACGGTTGATCCGGATCACCGATCTGATTGCCGGCTCGGATGACGCGTTGCAGTCGGCAGCGCGTATGATCGGCAATTTGTTGCCACATTATCTTGGCATGGCGCTGCCGGGGGCGCTGTTGATCGCCACCATCATCAGCATTGAACGGCTAAGCCGCTCGGGCGAGATTGTCGCGCTGATGTCCACTGGCGTGTCGCTGCGCCGCATCTTGCGGCCCTATCTGGGGCTGGCGGTGGTGCTGGCGCTGGTCTCGATTTTGATCTCGGGGTTTTTACAGCCGGTGTCGCGCTACAACTACCGCCAGATTGTGCATGAGCTAAAGCAAAGCTCCATCGTGACCGCCTTCAAGGAACGCAAATTCGTTCAGTTCGACGATAAGGTGGTCTGGACCTCGAAGGTCAATTTTGCCGGTCGAAAACTGGGCGAAACGTTCATTATCGACTCCAGCAAGGGCGGTGATTACAAGTTTATCACCGGCCACACCGGCGTTCTGACTGAAAGCGACGATGGCACATGGACGATCAATTTGCAGGATGCGATGATCGGCGATCTGCCAGCAGAGATCACCACATCGCAGGGCAACCGGCTTAATACCGCCAAAGTGACCTGGAAGATGCCGACGCCGATCGAGGGCTACCGCGACCGCGGCGATGATCAACGCGAGCTGACCCTCAAAGAGCTGATGAGCAAATCCTATCTGACCGACGACAAAACCATCGATCCAACCGCCGCCCAGGCAGACATGCATGACCGGCTCAGCCGCGCGGCGCTTTTGATCGCCCTCCCTCTGATCAGTGTGGTGCTCGGGCTGCAACTGGGCCGGGTTGCGCGGTCTGGCGGGCTGGCGGTCGGGATACTGCTGCTGGTGGTGGTGCAGAAACTGCTGGAATTCGGCCTGTCGCTAGCCCAGCGTGGGGTCGTTCCGCCCTGGGCGGGCACATGGCCGGTTGTGGCCCTGGTTGCCGTGCTGGCAATTTACACCTTCTGGCGTACCGCCAGTGGACGATCCGCCTTTCCCGCTTTATGGCGGGTAAAACCCAAAGCCGCCGCCCCGTCGGCGCCCCCGGAAACAACGGCATAGCCCCTGAATGAGCCATCTTAACCGATATCTAGCCGTGATGTTTCTGCAACGGTTTTTGCTCACCGTCTTTGGGCTGGTGGCCCTGCTTGGTGTGCTTGACGCCCTGAGCAATGCCGATCTGCTGCCCGAGAATGCCGACCTGTCGGATCAGTTTCGCTATATGGCGCTGCGGATGCCGATCCTGTTTGACCGGATCATGATTTTTGCGCTGCTGATGGCGCTTCTGCTGACTTATGTCAGCCTGATCCGCCGCAACGAGCTGGTGGCGATTGTCGGCGCGGGCATCTCGGTCTTTGGTCAGGTGCGCGCCCTGATCCCGGCGGTCCTGATTGCCACAATCGCCTCGGCGGTGCTGATTGATCAGATCAACCCTCTGACCACTCGGGCGCTCGAAGATTGGCTCGGGCCCGAGGCGGTGCATGACAACCGCCAGGCCCCGAAGGCGCTATGGCTGGCCGATGGACGCCTGCTGATCGAGGTTGGCGCGCTCAACAATGACCGCAGCCTGAGCAATGTGACATTGTTCGAGCGCGGCGACAATGGCAAGGTCACCGCGATTTCCAGGGCCGGGTCCGCCACGGCGATCCCCGCGGGCTGGGCGCTGAGTAACGTGCAACAGATCCGCTATGACGGCAACGAGGTCGCCCCCCCCGCGATATGGCACAGCGAGCAGACGCCGCATACCCTGCGACTCTTGCTGTCCGAACCACGCAATCTTGCCCTGAGCGACCTTTATCGGCTGTCGCATATGACCGGTTCGGGTAGCCTGCCGTCGGATGCCTATTTTGTGTGGTTTCTCAATCGGCTGTCGCTGCCGTTTATCGCCATCGGGTTCTTGATGATGACAGTGCCGATCATGCAGCATCTGGGGCGCCGCGACGGTGGCGAGTTTTCGCTCGCGATCGGTATCGCGGCGGGATTTGTGTTCATGGTGACGGATGGGGTGTTCAAGACCCTGTCAGAGAATGGTAGCCTGAGTGCGATCATCGCAGTGGTGGTGCCCGTGGGTACGCTGATGCTGATAGGTCTTTGGCTTTCTTATCATAGAACGGCATCGGCATGACACATCGCATCGGCCTTATCGTCAACCACGGCAGCCACGCCGTTGAAAAGCGCGGTGCCATGCTTGAGGCGGCAGCGCTTGAACTGCCCCATGCCAGCTTTTTGCGGCTGGATGATTTCGCTGATCTGAATGGCTTTGTGCGGCAAATGGCCCGCGACGGCGTCGAGAAGATATTTATCGAGGGCGGCGATGGCACACTGTTGGCGGTGCTCTCGGCCTGTCTGGCGCCAGGGGCCGGTTTTGCCTCGCCGCCCGAATTTGCCATCCTGCCAGGCGGCAGCACCAATCTGGCGGCGCGCAGCTTTGGCTTTCGCGGCAAGACCGCGGGCGAGATCACCCGCCGCATCGCCGCCCTTGCCAATGAGGTCGATCCGCCGGAGCGCGAAACACACCGGGCGCTGCGCATCGAAAGTGCCGCCCTGCCCTGCCCTGCAATCGGGTTTGTCCTGTCCACCGGATCGCTGGCGCGCGCGATGCTTTTTGCCCAGCGCGAGTTTCACGACGACGTGCAGCGCGGCTTGCGCACGATCATCCTCGCTATTGTCCGGTTCGTGATGGCACCGGGCAAATATCGCGACACTGATGGCGGACCGGTCCTGCGTGCTTCGCATCTGACGGTGCGCGGGGCGGGTGTAGAGATTGACGGCCCGCATACCCTTGCGCTGGTGACCTCCCTGCCCCGGCTCAGCCTTGGGTTGAAACCCTTTTGGGGCACTGGGCCGGGATCAATTGCGCTGACCCATGCCGCCTGGCCGATCAAGGGTTTTCGCCGGGCGATTGCCAAGATTTTGCTGCACCTCTCTGGCCCGCGCCTGGCCGCTCATGGCATGACCAGCTATCGCAGCGACCGCTTTGACCTTATCCACGACGACCCGATTGTGATCGATGGCGAGCCGGTGGCCTGCGCCGAGGACGGCAAGCTGCATATCACAACAACCGAACCGCTGGTGTTCCTGCGATGAGCGGGACGGAGGTGATCGCGCAATTGCGTGAGGTGATCGAGGGTGATCAGGCCCCGCTGTCGGCACCTGCACAGGCCATGGCCGAGGCCATCCGTGCCCGGCACGGCGGGGCGGTGCGGGCGCTGATCTTTTACGGCTCGGCGCTGCGCGAGGGCGAGGCCGCCGAAAAAATGCTGGATTTCTATGTGATCGTTGACAGCTACCCTGCGGTTCATGGCCGGGGGCTGGCCAGTCTTGCGGCCTGGCTGTTGCCGCCAAGCGTGCATTTCATGGCGATCACCGACGCCGACGGGAACCGGCTGCGCAGCAAATACGCGGTGGTTTCCGAGGCCGCGTTCCTGCGACGGGCAAGCGGCCGGTCGCTGGAATCGATGCTCTGGGCGCGCTTCACACAGCCCGCAACCATTGTCACCGATAACCCCGAGTTGCGCGCCCGGCTGATTGACACGCTGGCGCATGCCTGTCGGCATTTTGCGGCTCAGGTCACCCCGCTTTTGCGCGGACCGCAACAGCCCGGCGACATCTGGGTGCGCGGTCTTTGCGAAAGCTATCGCACCGAGCTGCGCCCCGAAAACCCCGGCCCGCGCGCGGCCCAGATCGTTGCGCGCTTTCCCGAACGTTATGCGCGCCTGTCGGCGATCCTTTTGCCGCAGGGCAAGGACGGCGCGCCGGATCTGCCGGATGTCGGGGCGCTGCGCCGCGCGGCCTGCGCCGCCAAATGGGGGCTGCGCCGGATAATCGGCAAGCCACTTGGCGCGCTGCGCGTCCTCAAGGCCGCAACAACGTTCGATGCGGGGCTGGACTACATTCTGGAAAAGGTCGCCAGCCACTCAGGTGTAAAACTTGACGTCAGCGAGGCCGAACGCCGCCACCCGGTCCTGCACGCGCCAAAACTGGCCTGGCGCCTGTATCGCGCCGGAGCCTTCCGCTAGGAAGAGGCGGTAAGCGTCGCCTTGTCCGGCAGCTCCAGCCAATCGCCGATTTTTTCGTTCCACTCGTCGGGTTTAAAAACGGTATAGCCACCCACCGGATTGAGGGAAAGCTCGCCCAGCAACAGCCGACCTTTGTTGATGTAGAAATCCGCCCGCACCAGCGCAAACCCCTGCGACAGCGTCTTTGCCGCTTCAATCATCTCGTCCAGCGCCTCGGGTCTCGGCGGGGGCGGGCCGTAGGGCGCGAATACGGCGTAGGTAAAGGGCATCGGCTCCCACTGGGGGCTCATGAAGATGCTGCGCAAACCGCTATAGCGGGTCTCGCAATATTGAATAAAGCGGGTCTCGCCGTTGAACACAAACAGCTTATAGTCGGGGATGTCACCGCCACCGTTGTCCAGATAATGCTCGGCGATAATCCGCGCCGGAGAGGCGGCGTAATACCACTCGCCCTTGTGATCGGACATGTCGGTTTTCATCCAGAGGTCGAGCCGCTTGCGCGTGGCCTCCTCGTCGATCGCCTGACCGGGGGCCTTGATCACGTTCCAGGCGCTGCCATTGGTCACCTTGAGCGCATAGGCATCCGGAAGCGCGCCAAAATCCACGTCATCGGCCCGGTCCCAGACCCCGTGCAACTCGTTCATCAGGTGCCCAAGCCCATTCTGCTCGGCATAGCCGCGCAACCTGTATTTATCCGTGATGACCGCGTTTTGCGGCCGTTTGTCGTTGACCTTCAGCCAGCACATTTTTTCGCTGATGGTGCGCGGGTTTTCAAGGTCGGGCCAGACCCCGAAGATACGCTTATAGGTCACGCGGGTCAGCGCTTCGTGAAAATTCATGCCGGGAAAGCGAAGGCGCGCCTCGATGTGGCGTGACGACCGCCAACCCGAGACATAACGGGCCATGAATGCCTTGAGGTCCTTACCCATTTCCCGAGTTACCTTTCCGATCTAAGTGCTGTTGGATGTCCTAGCAAGAATTGGCCGCCGGGGCCAGATCGCCACTTACGGCAGATCGTCACCCTTTTTGGCGCGATTGATCCGCTTTTTCAGCAGGCGACGACCAATCAACACGCTCAGCCCGCGCGAGGTGATGGCAAAGCCGATCATCCCAAGGCCCACGGCATTCAGCCCGATCACCCAGATCCCGGTGAGCATGATCACGCCGTAGACCGCCATTGCGGCGATCTGAATCAACAGGGCGGTGCCGCCCTTGTTGGCCGAAAACAACGCATGATGCAGGGCAAAGCCCAGAATGTTGATCAGGGCGGCCATGATCAGCAGCCGGAACAGCCAGATGTGATCCAGCAATGGCGCACCAAAGACCTGCTCTATCAGGATGGGCAGCACGGCGAACAGGATGGCGCCTCCGACCACCACGACAATCGCGGCGACCTTGAGCTGCTGGACCACCAGATCGCGCAGTCCGGTCCAGTCGCCCCGGCCAGAAAGGCGCGAGAAATCCGGCAAGAGCAGCGGCCCTAGCAGCCGCGTCGGCCCTGAAACGCCTGTGGAAAGCTGGCGCGCCAGTTGCAGCACCGCCGCCTGTGCCGGGCCCAGTTGCGCCCCGACAAACAGCGTGGTCAGGTGGTTGATCGCCAGTGGCCCGGTGCCAATCAGGTTCGACATCATCAGGAAATGCCAGATGCCGGGGAAAAGCGCGCCGGTACGGCGAAAGTTCAGCGAAAACTTCGGCCGCAGATCGCGCTTGATCAGTTCATAGGCACAGACCGCCATGGTCATCGCGCCGCTGATCACGAAGGCTGCAAACCACGCCATTGCAAGGTGAACGACCGTGCCTCCCAACATCACCGCACTCAGCACCAGCACAAGACGGATCACCGCATTCAACCCGTGTTGCAGCGCCAGTATCTTGATGCGATCAAATAGCCGCAGCACCCCGTTCGAGGTGGCATTGGTCACGAACACGATCAGAATCATGAACCACGGCGCCATCTCGGTGACCTGCGCATTCCAGCCAAACCAGACCGCAGCCTGCGGGATCAGCAGGATCGCGGCGGCAATGGCCACCAGCATGGTGATGAAATCAATCCCGAGGGCCAGACCGAGCAGTCGGCGCAGCCGATCATCTTCACCGCGTTCCTGCGCAATCACCCCAAAGCGCAACACCGCCTGCCAGGATTCGAATTTCGCCACTTCGGCGAAGACCCGGACATAGGCGATCAGCAGCATCACCATGCCAAGATCAGCGGCGCCAAAGGCGCGCAGGATGATCACGTTGGTGCCAAGGTTGAGCAGGCCAAACACCGCCCTGCTGCCAACAATCATGCTGGCATTGTGCAAAAAGCGGCGGTGAATGTCCTTGTGGCTCACGTGCGGTCCGACCGGATCATATCACGTCAGTGGTGACGGCGAGGCTTCGGTGAAAACGTTCTGCTTGCGCCCAAGTTTGCCCTTTTCCTCGGCAATCATTGTCCAGCGCACGCCCGGGTAGCGGCGCGAGGCAAGCGCCATCTGCACATGCCACCAATAGGGCGGTTGCTGGGTTGTATGCGCATTGCGCCCGTCAGGCAGGGTTTTGACTGCCGGATAGCAGGCCGCAACGATCATCACAAAGCC
Organism: Roseovarius marisflavi; assembly: GCF_900142625.1. Lineage (GTDB taxonomy): Bacteria > Pseudomonadota > Alphaproteobacteria > Rhodobacterales > Rhodobacteraceae > Roseovarius > Roseovarius marisflavi. The sequence goes on along the minus strand of NZ_FRBN01000003.1, from coordinate 159,811 downwards.
GCTCGCGCGTGAAAACATCTCGTCGATGACCCAAGGCACGTCAGCCGACGACAGGTGTTCAACCACATCGGTCGAGATCACGCCGCCATAGCGGCCCTCGCCAATATCGGAAAAGGGCGCGTGGCCGGGATCATAGCAGCGGATGCGCAGGCCGGGCAATGCATCCGACTGGCGATAGGGGCTGTCCTCGGGCTCGCCCGGAATGGTGTCATAGTTGATCGCCTTGCCCGACCCATAATCAAGGATTTCGGTCGCGCCGGTCGCGCGGACCAGGTTGGCCACGGTCGTGAAATGCTTCTTGATCTGATAACCCGCGAATGTTTCCGGCGTATCGTGCATCTGCTGGTACTGGGCGATCAGGCGGCCGAATTCGGCGCTCGGTTGCTCTTTGGTGAACATCAGATACCCGGCTTCGTCGGCGGATTTCTCAAGGTCGTGCCAGAGGCTGTAGAGCGGGCCTTCGCGATAACGCAGATAGCCGGGAAAGGGTTTCCAGGGCTGCGAATGCAGGGTGGTATAATGCAGGCAGTTGGTCTGCTCGACCGGGTGTTCGCCATCGCGCGAATTCCAGGTGCCGGGCATTTCGCCAAACAGGTCTGCATCCGCCATCGCGCCTTTGAAATGGTCGTGCTTCTTGCCCGCGGCTACATCGGCAAGCGTCCAGAGCTTACCCATCTTTTCGCAATCGATCAGCATGACCGAGTTTTCCTTGACCGAAATCGCCAGAACACCCTTGCCCTTCATGTCCATATCAAACAGCCCGGCCGGGTCTTGCAGGTAAATCTGGTCAACGTCGTTATAGATCGCGCGCCCGGCGTTGCCCGCCCAATGAGGGATCGCATAGCGGTAATTGGTAAAGCCGGTTTTCCAGCCAACCCGCGGAATGCCCGCCACATTCGACATCAGATGAATTTCATACGCACGCGCCGGGTCACGGACCTGCATTACCGACCAGACGAAAATCCGCGTGGCGCGATACTGGCCGGGCTCGGTGCCCAGAAAAATCCGCACGGGTGGTTTGCTCGACGCCTTGGTGCCGGGCTGGGGATCGAGGCGGATCACCTCCATCTCCTGCATGTCACCGGAATCGCGACCCGGATCCTTATCCAGCCAATAGGCCATCTGACGGTGATACCAATGGGTTTTGTATGGGTTTTTCATCTTAAACGACCTTTCGTTACCTCGTCGGATGCGGGGTCGGTCACCACATCTTTGAGGATGCCTACAGAGTCAAGCCTGCGGTGGCTCTGCAAGCGTAAACTGGCCGTCTGCGACACTATGCGCCAGCTCTGCAAAGGCGGGGCTGAGAGTCATGATTTCGCCCTCAAAACGCGCCAGATGGGCGCGAATGAAAGTCTCGTCGGTTTGGCGGTCATGGGCGGCGGTATAGGCGTTCACCGCCGTCGTGCGCCCGGGATAGGCGCCGGCCTTGTCGGCGAACATATCCATGCCCGCCACGATCAGGCGACGCGGGGCAAGCGCAATGGCAGCGGCCAGCATCACGGCGCCGGTGGTCGGGCGCGGGTGGCCCTGCAAAGAGGTGCCCAGACCGGCAATCTCTTCGACCACGAAATAGGACAATCGCCCGCGCCAGGGGCTGAGCAGACGCGCGCCCAGCAAGGCCTCTTCCTTGCGCCGCGATGCCACCCCGATCAGCGTTGGCCCTGCCGCGCGCATGGATCGTTTGACCCCGGCAAAAAGCACATCAGCGCGCGTCATGTAACCGTCTTGCATCCACTGATGGTTGACCCGAAAGAGCGCGTCATGGGCCATGCCCGCAAGCCGTGGATCGGCCGAGGTCGGGCCATTGCCCAGGCACATGATCACCTCTGGCTGGTTCAGTCGGGCGCAGAGCGCATCGCGGCTTGCGACCCGGCGGACAAACGGGGCGAGGAGCGCGCGCGCGCGGCCACGCATCAGCTTTTGCACGCCGCGAGAGACAGCCCCAAGCAGCGGGCCATCGCCGCGCTCAAATCCCATTGCCGAAATCAGGTGATCCGCAATCATTATTGCCCCCCCCTGCTCTGGCAGCGCATCACCGGCCGATTGCGACAGGGCCGTGAGGCGGCTTTCGGTGCTCGTGCTCTGCCCTCCCGCGTCAGCGAGCCCAAACACCGGAATGCCGCGCCGTATTGCCCGCGTCACCAGCGCAGGCCTGCGCCCGTCTGGCGCCTCGTCCGGGCACAGCATCGCGCGTGCCCGCACCTGCGCCAGCGTCAGGCCCGGGTTTGCCTTGTGCACATAGGCGCGGGGGAACCGTTGGGCCAGTGCCCCTGCATCGGTCGGCGGAGAAACCAGCACGACCGACAGGCGTTTGGGGCTCTCGCACAGGGCGTCAACCACCGCCTGCGCCGCCGCAGACGGCGCGCCGTCAGACGCCACCATCACAACCACCGCATCCTCGGGCGGTCGCATGCCGATATCATGTGGCTGGCTCATGCCCAGTCTTTCGAAAGGCTGCCCTGTTCCATATATTCGGCAATCGCCCGCGCGCCGCGCTCCGAGGCGGGCGCATCGGCAAAGGGCGCGCCCGGTCCGATTGCATCGTCGTCCAATGCGGCCTGTTGCGCCGGGCGCCAGCGCTCAAACTCGGTCAGCGCCGCATCAATCGCGCTGTCGAGATCGGCGACATCCTCAACCACCGGGCCGAACGTCCAAGAGCGGAACGACGGGTTGCCCTGCCAATTATTCTCATCGGGGTTGAGAAAGACGCAGGGCCTTGGCCGGTTGATGAACTCATAGATCTGGCTGGACTGATCCCCCAGATAAAGATCAGAGGCCCGCAGATAGGTCATATCAGAGGAGGCGCGGCTGCCCAGATCAACCTTGATCCGGGGGTGATTGCGAAACCGCCCGGGCAGGCGCGCGCCGCGTGTCCAGCTGCGCTTGAACAACAGGGCATGGGGGGCAAAGATCACGTTCAGATCCTCGCGCGCCGCCAGCCTGTCCAGCACCGCTTCACCCCAGCGATGCCAGGACGAGCCGCGCGGGTTTTGCGTCGGGTTATAAACGACCACCGGCTTGTCATCATCAAACAGGCGCAGGGGCGTTTGCGGCACGGCCTCATACTTGGGATAGCCGATTATCGCATGGCTGGTGTCCTTTAGCCGCCCTTCGGCCCACATGGCGCAGGCCAGGCGGCGGCCCTGCAACAGAACCAGATCAAAAGTCTCCACCCTCTTGTCGAAATTGCCGAAGGGATTGCTATAGAGATCGCCCGCGCCGTGGCCGGTAAAGATCATTTTGACCCCGGCCATCTTCGCCGAGCGGCGCAGCGCAAGAGAGGTCATTTCAGGCATGATCAGCGCGTCATACTGTGACAGGCGGTCGACGTTGGCCTGCAACACCGCCACCTTGCGCGCAAAGGTGAACTGGCGCAGCAGCGGATCCGCAATCCGAAACACCAGAGGCACTTTCAACGCCTGTATGTTGGCGGTCTGTGCATCAAACCGCCCGGCAATTTCCTGCGCAAACTCCATTTCGCCGCGGGTAGAGCACAAAATATCCACCGTCCAATCCGGTCGCACCCGCGACAGGGCAAAGCCATAGGGCGCTGCATGGGGCACCTGGTGCGGCTCGAAATGATTGAGGATCACGCCTATACGCATGGGAAATGCCTTAACAAGAGCAGGTCGACCTGTGCAGGTCGCGGTGACACCCTTAAAACCATTGAGCCACGATGGCAAACCGTCTGTGTCGCATCCCCCCAAGCGGCATCCTTGCAAAGGGGCTAAGTGTCCGGGTCGGTGGAGCACCCCAAATCGGCATCTCTGGATATTTGTCAGACCCGACTGGCCTCAACGGTGCATTCCCGCGTAGTGCTGCATGGTGTATTTTCGCGTATTCCCGTGTACAGATGATAACAATGACTCGTCATAAGGTAATCCGATGCACAAAACAGAACTTCACGACATCGCCCGAGATTCGGTTTTGCTGCGCAGCCTGCCCGTTGCAGTGGCTGACAGACTGTTGGCCGATGCCAGCTTTCGGGATGTCACACGGGGCGAGACTGTCTTTCTCCAGGGCGACCGGGCGCAGGTCATTCATGTGGTGCTGGATGGCTGGGTCAAGCTTTACCGCGTGTCCCCCAACGGAAACGAGGCCGTGGTGAATGTCTTTACCCGAGGCCACAGCTTTGGCGAGGCGGTCGCCTTTCGTCAGCAACCCTACCCGGTTTCCGCAGAAGCGGTGAGCGATTGCACGCTGGCTCTTATTTCGGCGCGAAGCTTCATCTCGATCCTCGAACACGAGCCAGAACTAAGTCTCGCGGTCATTGCCTCTACGTTTGCGCACCTTCATGATCTCGTGGCCCAGGTGGAACAGATCAAGGCCCAGACCGGGGCGCAGCGGGTTGCCGATTTCCTGATCCGTCTTAGCAATTGCGAGACCGGGTCCTGCGAGGTGACTTTGCCCTATGACAAGGCGCTGATTGCCGGGCGTTTGGGCATGAAACCCGAAAGCCTGTCGCGCGCCTTTTACAAGCTCAAGGCTGTCGGTGTGGGGGTCTCGCGCCATCATGCCACGATCGAAGACATCAAGTTGTTGCAGGATTATGCCGCGAAAGATCCTGCCGATTCATGGAGTAAATCCCTGTGAAAAAGCTCGAACTCACCCTTGCCGCGATTGACGCCGCCAATGCGCATGACCCCGACACAAGCCAGGGCCAACCCGCGGCACAGCTTTACGGTCAGCGCATGAGCGCCGAGCTTGACCGGCTTTTCCCCGACGCCTCCGAGCCTTTGAAAATCGCGGCGCGGGGTCAGCATATCGAACGTTGGGTACTGAAAAGAAAAGACTTTCCCGAAGGGCGCGAAGGCTACCTGAATTGGCGTACCGAGTTGGCGAAACATCACGCCACCCGCGTGGGTGAGATCATGGCTGACGCGGGGTATGGCAGCCAGGACATTGAACACGCACAGAAAATGATCCGAAAACAAGGGATCAAACGCGACCCGGAGGTTCAGGCACTCGAGGATGTGATCTGTTTCACCTTTCTGAAATGGTATTTCGCGCCCTTCGCCCCCACGCAAGCCCCGGAAAAACTTGATACCATCGTCACCCGGACCGCGAAAAAGATGTCAGCAGAGGGGCGCGCACGGCTGTTGAAGGAATTCGACCTGCCCGAGGATCTGGCGCAAAAATTCGCGATCTGACGCGGCGCTAAAGCAGGCCCGGCAACAGGTAAAGCCCCAGCAAGAGCAGACAGAACACCCCGAGCGATATCGCGAAGCCGCGCCGCCAGAACGGGGCCGCGTCAAGTCTCAGATAAGACGACAGAATAACGCGCGCCTTAAGCCAGGCAAAACTCAGGACAAGCATCCCCGCCCCTGCCGCAAACCCCGGCGGCCATTGCCAAAGCGAGATCAGCGTCGAGCCAAGGCTGAGACCGATGAGCGCGGTCCATGCACGCAAAAGCGGGTTTCGGATCATGGCATCACCGAAGCAGGTAGATCACTGGAAAAAGGATCACCCAGACCAGATCGACCATGTGCCAGAAGGCCGCCCCGGCCTCGATATTGCGAGGCGTGTCTTTCCATGCGACCAGCAGCAAAACCAGCGCCCCGGCCACCACATGCGCGGCGTGAAAGCCGGTCAGCAGGTAATAGAAGGTGAAAAACGGATGCGTGTCCCAGCCGATGCCCTGCGCCGCTTTGCCTGCGAATTCAAAGCCCTTGATCAGCAAAAAGACGACACCAAGAAGCGCCGCCGCCACAAGAGCGAGACGTGCCGCGCCGCGCCGCGCGTCCTCGCGCAGGCGCAGGGCCCACGCGGCGAGCGCGCCACTGGTTACAAGCACCACCGTGTTGACCCCCGCCCCGGTCCGGTAAAGCGCATCCTGCGCGGCGCCGAACCCTGCGGGATCACCGGCCCGCACCGCCAGAAACGCCGCCAGCCCGGCACCAAAGACCAGAAGTTCGCTGACGATCAGAACCCAGATCATCAGGTCGCCGGGCAGTTCGTCAAACACGCTCGCGTCGCTCATCCCCCAACCAACTCGCGATAGATCAGCGGCAAGGCCTCGGTCAGGCGTTCAGGGTTGGGGATCACGTGAAACCCGCCCCGCCCGAACATCCGCGCGAACCAGCTCTTGGCCTGTTTGTCGACGGTGATGCCAAAGACCGACTGCCCGGCACGGCGCGCCTCGCGCACTGCCATGGCGGTATCTTCGATCCCGTGGCGGCCCTCATAGTGGTCAAGATCGTTGGGCTTGCCATCGGTGATAACCAACAGCAGGCGACGTTTCTTGGATTGCCGGGCAAGCTCGGCCGAACAATGCCGGATGGCCGCACCCAACCGGGTATAGAATCCGGGCCGAAGCGCGCCGATCCGGCCTTCAATCAGACCGGTCATCGGTTCAGAAAAATCCTTGCAGGTCTGGATATAAACCCGGTCGCGCTTGAGCGAGGAAAAGGCATGGATGGCAAAATCATCGCCGCAGGCGTCAAGCCCCCAAGCCAGGGCCGCGAGGGCCTCGCGCTCGATATCAATCACCGCGCGATCGCCCACGGCACTTTCGGTCGAGCGCGACACATCCAGCAGGATCGACACCGCCAGATCACGTGCCTGTGGCCGGGTCTGGTGCCAGATACGTTCACTGCCCGCACCATTTGCCAGAATATCGACCTGCGCACGCACCGCGGCCTCCATGTCAAGCTCGTCACCGTCAAGTTGCGCCGGGATCGACACGCGCCCCGGGCGCAGCGCCTCGAACTGGCGTTTGACATGGGTAATGCGGCGCATGGCGCGCGGGTCGTCGCGAAAGGCGGGCACGCCATCGCCCGGCGGGGCGGTGCTATGCAGAACCCGCACATGATCCGGCAGATAGGCACCGGTGCGCACGTCCCATTCGGGATACATGACCTTGCCGGAAAGGCGTTCACGATCAACATCTTCCGGGGCAAGGTCAAGGTGAAGCTTTAGCCGGGTGGCCGGGGCCTTGGAGATTTGACCAAGCCCGATTTCATCCTGGTCATCGGCGGCCTTTTTGGCGCTGTCGGGGTCGTCGTCGTCAACCCGGCGGTTGAGATTCAGGAACTCGGCCCAACTGAGAATGGCCTCGAATTTATGCAGGATAAGGCTATCGCGGCGCTCGGCCTGATCAGCGTTGCGGCGGCGCGCGCGGTGGGTGCGCTCCGAGCCCTCTTCGGGGGGGCCTTCGGTGTCGCGGCTCTCGACCTCGCTGCTGGCCGAGAGGATCAGCTCGCGCAGGTCGGGCCAGAGCGGCACCGGCTGAAACGAGCGATAGCCGCGCGGCGCGGTGATCCGGGAAAGATTACCCGTACTGAGCGCGTTGTTGAAGGTCAGCGCGAGCGATGACAGGTATGTGCGATCCCCCAGAAGGTGGCGCACCAGCGCCTCTATCGCCTGCTCACTGCGCGGCAGGCTTTGAGATTGTCGGCTGTGCAGCGTGGCCGAGGCAAGCCCGGAGTGCAAAGCACGCAGGCCCGGTGCGGCCTCCAGTGCGGTACGGGTCATCGCAAGGGCGGCCCGGATCGCCAGCAGATCAGCGCGCAGAGGGTCGGTTTCGGGGCTATGCATCGGGGCATGTGCCACGGCGGCAGTGAGCCAGAGATAAAGCGCCCCGTTGGCCGCGCGATCCGGAAAGATCGCAAGGCTCTCCGGCAGGCGCAGCACCTCGCCGTCAAAGCTGGCGCGGGGGAGTATTTCCGCCTCGGTCCCGAGACGGCGCAGGAATTTCAGACGGTGTTGACTTACCTCGCCCGAGACGGCGCGGATTTCGACCGATGGCGCACCACCAAGCCCACGAAAAAAGACTGCCAGCCGCCCGCTGACCTCTGAGAGGTCAACCGCGGCTCCGTGATGCACAAGGGGCGCATCGAGGCGACTGGCAAAAGCGTGCCACAGTTTCCCGATGGTTTCTTCGGGCTCCCATGGCTCAAGTTCGATCCGGGTCATGGCCATGCCTCACCCAAAGACAGCCGTTACCAGATCGAGGAGCCCGCGTTTTACATCCGCATCATCGGTGAGCGGCGCGATCATCGTCGCCTCGATGGCGCGATCAATCGGCATGCCCTGGGCGATGAGGGTTGCGGCATAGATTACAAGACGGGTTGAAACCCCCTCTTCAAGGTCCTGCCCTTTCAGCGCGCGCAGCTTGCCGGCGAGGCGCACCAGGGGGGCAACACGATCCGGCGAGAGGCCGCTTTCCTGGGCGACGACCTTGATTTCAAGATCGGGCACGGGAAAGTCGAACTCCATCGCGACAAAGCGCTGCCGGGTCGAGGGTTTGAGGGTTTTGAGGATATTCTGGTAGCCCGGATTATACGAGGCCACGAGCATGAAACCGGGGGCGGCTTCAAGCTCTTCGCCTGTGCGATCGATGGGAAGAATGCGCCGGTCATCGGTCAGCGGATGCAACACCACGGTGACGTCCTTGCGGGCCTCGACCACCTCGTCGAGATAACAGATCGCCCCCTCGCGCACCGCGCGGGTCAGGGGGCCGTCGACCCAGACGGTTTCCCCCCCCTTGAGCAGATAGCGCCCGATCAGGTCCGCCGCCGAGAGGTCATCATGACAGGCAACCGTGTAAAGCGGCCGCCCAAGCTGCGCGGCCATATGCGATACAAACCGGGTTTTGCCACATCCGGTCGGCCCTTTGAGAAGGACCGGCAAGGTATTGTCGAAGGCAGCCTGAAACAGGGCGCATTCATCGCCCTGGGCGAGGTAGAACGGGGCGTCTGCCGCCCCGGTCCGGTTTTGGGTCATGGCTCCATCCATCGGCTTCACTCCGCCGCGACCGTGGCATCAGTCGAGATCACCTCTTTGCGCGGCACGAGCAGCGCGTAAAGGAACAGCAGCAAACCAAGGAAGACCACAACGCCAGAGCCAAGCCGCATCCAGTAGAAGATGGCGATGGTGTCCTGGACATCCATAAAGTAATCGCCGACCACGCGTTGCATGTGAGTCTGAACCGTGCCCGCGAAGGTCAGCGTGAAGGTCATGAACACCATGCCCCCTGACATCAGCCAGAACGACGCCATGTTGAGCACCTGGTTATAGGGATCGCGATTGCGCAGGATCGGCATGGCATAAGTAAAGATCGCCAGGTTCAGGCAGACATAGGCGCCATAAAACGCCAGGTGCCCATGCGCGGCGGTGATCTGTGTGCCGTGGGTGTAATAGTTGACCCCGTGCAGCGTGTGCAAAAAGCCCCAGACCCCGGCCCCGAAGAATGCCAGCGTGGCACAGCCCAGTGACCACAGAAGCGCGGCCTTGTTGGGATGGTCGCGACGCCCTTTCCAGACCATGACAAAGGCAAAGGCCATCATCGCGAAGAACGGCACAATTTCGAGGCTGGAAAAGATCGAGCCGATCCACTGCCAATAGCCCGGCGAGCCGATCCAGTAATAGTGGTGGCCAGTGCCAAGGATGCCAGAGAACAAAGCGGCGGCGACAATGACATAAAGCCATTTCTCAACCACTTCACGATCAACACCGGTCAGCTTGAGCATCAGGTAGGCCAGGATGGACGCCATGATAAGCTCCCACACGCCCTCGACCCAGAGGTGAACGACATACCACCAGTACTGCTTGTCGAGCGCCAGGTTCTCCGGGTTGTAAAAGGCGAACAGGAACAAAAGCGCCAGCCCCCAGAGCCCCAGCAACAGGATATTGGAAATCGCGGTCTTGCGGCCCTGAAGCACTGTCATGGTGACGTTGTAGAGAAACAGCAAGGCGGCAACCACGATCCCGGCCTTGACCCATTTGGGTTGCTCAAGAAACTCGCGTCCCTCCTTGCCCAAAAGCCAGTTGCCCTCAAACAGGTTGAACACATAGGTCAGCACCACGCCCAGAGTGCCCACGACAAGGATGATCAGTTGCAGATAGGCGATCTTGGGCGAATGGATTTCGCGCTCGGCCTCTTCGGGGATCAGGAAATAGGCGGCCCCGAAAAAGCCCAGAAGCAGCCAGACGATCAGAGAGTTGGTGTGCAGCATGCGCACGATGTTGAACGGCAACAGCTCTGACAGGGTGTTGGGCATGACATAGATCAGCCCTGCCAGCAGCCCGCCGAGGATCTGAACCAGAAAGAGCGCCAGAGCGACGCCAAAGTAGGCCAGCGCGATTTTTTGGGATTGGTATTTCATTGGAATGGTCCTTTCTCAGCCCGCGTCGTTCGGGGGCCAGCCCTGTGCGTCGATGGAATCGACCCACCGCAGGAAATCGGCAAGCGCACGGGTTTCCTCGGGGTTCAGATCAAAGCGTGGCATCTGTCGGCGCCCTTCGACACCGCTTGGTTGCGCCTTCATCCAGCCGTCCAGCATCTCAAATGCGCCCTCCGGGTCATCGGCCACACCCCAGCGGGTTGTCACATTGGCCAGTTCAGGCGCAAAATACGCCCCCTCGCCCATGATCGTATGACAGTTGATGCAGGCGTGTTTTTCCCAGAGCCGTTTGCCATGCGCGACGCTTTCGGTCAGCGTCTCGGCGTTTGTCGAGGTCGTGACGATATAGCGGTGCGAATGGAGCGACAGCCCCAGAAAGATGATGATGAAGAACAGCGACCCGCCATAAAAGATATTCCGGGCCATGCTCTTGGTCATGACATCGCGCATTGCGATCTCCTTTGCGCGTTAATGCGAATGGGATCACTCTGCGGGCGACCTGCCCAATGTTCCTTGACCAAAGTCAACGGCAGGGTCGGGTCTGGATGAAAAGGCTCTGGCCGCAGGCCCCAAAACGATGCCCTTGCACGAGGGCAATCAGGGTGCAACGCCTCTAGCGCGGCCCGCGCTCGGGCGGATCATCACGTCGGCACAAAATGAACAGACCATCGCCAAGGCCCTCTCAGCACACCGAACCTCGCCGCGCCACGCCACAGTCAGGCAACACCCCGCAGCTGGCTTCGGCTCTGGCATTCAAAATGACCAAATGCTGCAGGCTTTTCCACTCACAGCATCCGACCATCAGCCGGAGCCTGGCGCACGCGGAGACTGTTTCTGAAACATTCATCCACCACCTGAATTCTGACCCAAGACGCGACGGCCGTTAGTCCTGGCCCGCTTGGATCCGCCCCTGTCAGATTGCCTCTTTCAGCCAGCCCCCAGAATAGCAGTCAGGTCATCCTGAGGTTGCTGCCGTGTGTCCATATCAAGGCCATTTTGAATATGGTTGAGGTGAGACACCAAAAGCTCTTCGGCCTGATCCGGATCACGCGCCTGAATCGCCTTAAGGATTCTGCCGTGTTCGTCGTCGGGGCAACTCGCATGCTCTGACGTGCCAAAGAGGCCCACAATCAGCGAGGTGCGGGTCACGAGTTCCCGCATCATTCTTGAGATAAACTTGTTCCCGGTCACCTGTGCAAGCTTGCTATGGAATTCCCCCGACAGGCGGATTATCTCGGTGCGCTCGTTCTCTTTGCGGGCGGCGTCTTCGAGTGCGATGTGATCCGTCAGAAGGCCCAGGTTCAAATCGGCAGCCCCCTGTGCCAGTTGTCGCACCAAGGGCGGTTCAATCAGCATGCGGGCGGCAAAAACATCATGCGCTTCGGATTTGTCGGGGCAGGCAACATAGGCGCCGCGATTCGAATGGAGTTCGATGATTCCCTGGCTGGAAAGCAGCAAAAGCGCGCGCCGCACCCGCATGCGACCAACGCCAAAGGTTTCACAGAGGCGCGCCTCGCTCAGTTTGGTGTTTGGGGCAAGCCTTTGCTCCATAACCGCCTTGTAGATACGCTCCACGATGAAATTTTCACCAGGCTCAGCCGGAATATCGACGCCATTTTCAGGGCTTGGCTGCGATTTGATACTCACACTGCGACCTTTCAGGATTGACTGTTATTGCAGCACCACACGCGCTGAACTGCTTAATCTCAAATCAGTGTAGGGCCAAGGGCCAGATTTTGTCGACCGTCTTTCAAAATGTGTTGACAAAAATTGTTAACAATCGTGAAATCGAGGTGCGGCATGAAGGGTGCGTTCATCTTACTGTCGGTCAAGAATGACGCCCAGGGCGTCGATAGCGAATTCAACGGGAGTGAAAAATGCAACGCAGAACACTTATGAAAGCAGTCGTGACGGCTGTGGCCCTGACCGCCCTGCAGGCGACAACCGCCGTGGCGGAAAATCCGGTACTCAAGATCGGCTTTGTCGGCGTGACCTCCGGGCCGGCAGCGGCCTGGGGCATCTCGAACCAGCGCTCGATGGAGACCCGCGCGGCCTGGATCAACGAGACTGGCGGCTACACCATCGGCGGCACGACCTATGACATCGAAATCGTGTCATTCGACGACCAGAAAGACCCCAAGCGCGCGATTGCCGGCATGGAGAAGATGGCGCAGGAAGGCATCCACTATGTCGTGGGCCCGAACGTCGATGATGGCGCGGCGGCTGTGCGCCCTGTCGCGGAATCAAACGGGATCATGTATTTCCCTTACGCCTTCCCCAAGTCGCTTTATCAGGCGCCCGCCTCGAACGCGGTTTTGGGCATGGTGGCCAATTATCAGTCTGGCCCGGCAATCTACAAATACCTGATGGAGAACGAGGGCGTCAAAACCGTCGCTTTCATTGCGGCCAACGAATCCGATCCGCTCAGCCAGCGTGATGGCGGTGTTGCAGCCGCCAAGGCTTTGGGCCTTGAGGTTGTTTCGGCCAATGTGACCTATCAGGTCGACACCACCGACTTTACCCCGGTTCTGACCCCGATCATGCGCACGCAGCCTGATTTGTTGGTTCTGTCCGGTGTGTCGCCCGCGAATGCGCCGCAGCTGATCCGCTCGGCCCGTGAACTGGGTTTTCAGGGTATGATTTCGACGGAAACCGCACAGGATGCGGGTGTTCTGGCCGAAGGTGCGGGCGATCTGGCGAACGGGTTCATCTCGGTTGGCGGTGCGTCCACACCAGAACTTGCCTCGCCGATGATGAACGAATTCGTCGAGCGTTACACAAAGATGTTCGGCGAATACAACGACGAGTCCAACACCAAGGTCTATGCCCTGGAATACATCCTTGAAACGCTCAAGGCCAATCCGGCGGCACTTACAGATGTGGCCGCTTTCCAGAAAACCATGGACACCTTCGAGGCCCCGAACCCCTATATGAACGGCGATGCGAAGCTGCGGTATGTGGGCATGTCATCCTTTGGCCAAAAGCGTCAGGTGGCGGTTCCGCTGGTGGTGAACGTCTACCGCGACGGCGCGTTCGAGACGCTGTTCGTCGCCGAAGTCGACTGACCTCCCTGTCTGCTTTAGGCCTCTCCTGAGCAGACCCTCCCCGGACCTCGTAAGGTCCGGGGTTTTCCAAGAAAGAAAGCCCCCATGGAACAGATATTGGCCAATGGCGTCTATCTGGGGTCCCAATATGCGATGATCGCTCTTGGCCTGACCCTGATTTTTGCCCTCATGAACGTTCTCAACTTTGCCCATGGGCAGATGTATGTGATCGGCGGTTTCGTTACCTATACATTCTATGGCCAGTGGGGCGTTCCGTTCGTTCTGGCGCTTGTGATGTCCTGCGTCACCCTCGCGATCCTTGGGGCCTTGATCGAAAAGTTCCTGTTTGCGCCGGTGATCAAGGGATCGGCCCGCGAAGAAAGCACGATGCTGCTGGCGGCGGGGATCGCGTTCTTCCTCGATGCGCTGATCCTGCTTGTGTTTGGCGAAAAGCAGCGCGGCGTGCCCAAGATCGTCGATGGCGTGTTCAACTATGATTTCCGCCTGATCATGCCCTATGACCGCATTTTGATCTGCGCCCTGGCGATCCTGTCGATCGTCGCCTTCATCGGGTTGATGCAATATACCAAGACGGGCCGCGCCCTGCGCGCGCTTGCGCAAGACCGGACTGCCGCCCAGTTGATGGGCGTGAATGTGGATCGCTATTCGATGATCGGCTTTGCCCTTGGCGCGATGCTTGCGGGGCTTGTCGGCGGCCTTCTGGTCACGATTACCGGAGTCAACCTTGGCATGGGCGGGCCGACATCCATCAAGGCCTTCATGATGGTGATGATCGGTGGTGCCGGCGTGATTTCCGGCGCGATCTGGGGCGGCATCATCCTTGGGTTCATGGAGGCCATCGGCCTTGCCGTGCTGTCGCAGTATGGCGATATCACCTATCTGCTGATCTTCATCTCGCTGATGATTTTCCTCGCCATCCGGCCTCAGGGTCTGATGGGCAAGCCGTGGGGTTGATCTGATGTTTGGTTTTTCCGCAAAGCAACTGATCGGCGTCGCGATCTTCCTGTTTGCGATCTTCGTCGGCGTGCCGTTGATTATCGGCGTGACGGGCCGCTGGGACTTTTACTTTACGCTGACCTCGGTGGCGCTTTTGGCGATCGCAAGTGCCGGGGTCTGGCTGACGTTCTACATCGGCCGGATCAACATCGGCCAGGGTGCCTTTGCCCTCATCGGGGCCTATGTCTCGGCCATTCTGGTGGTCAAGGCGGGGTGGTCGTTCTGGCTATCGCTGCCTGCTGCGGGCGTGTTCGCGGCGCTTGTGGCGGTGCTGATCGGCCTGCCGATCCTGCGCCTGCGCGGGGTTTACTTCGCGATGATCACGCTGGTTCTGACGCAGGTGGTCACGCTGACGGCGCTTGCCCTGCCGATCACTAATGGGGCCAAGGGGATTTCTTCCATTCCCCTGCCGTCAGGCGTCTCGCTCTTCGGTATTCCTCTCATTCCTGATTTTGGGGCAATGGAGAACACCAAGCTGGCGTTCTATTACACGGCCTGCATCCTGATGATTGTCACCTATGCGGCGCTCTACCGCCTGGTGAATTCGCGCCTCGGGCATCTCTGCCGCTCGATGCAGCAGAACGAGGAACTGGCAAGCTCGATCGGGGTCAATATCGCCCATATCCGCATCGTGATCTTCGCCATCTCAAGCTTTTTCGGCGGGATTGGCGGGGCGATGTTCGGCTCGATTGCGCAATCGGTTTACCCTTCAAGCTTTCAGGTCGCGGATTCCGTCAACTTCATGCTGAACTGTTTTCTGGGCGGGCTTGGCTATGTCTTTGGTCCGATGCTTGGCACGCTGGTGCTCTACTTTGGCTGGGATCTTCTTTTCGAACTCGGCAAATACCAGATGCTTGTCTACTCGATCATCCTGATCGCCGTGATCCGGTTTTTGCCCAACGGCTTGCTAAGCCTGCGGTTTGGCAAGGGAGGTGACAAATGAGCGCCTTGCTTCAGGTCAGGAACGTCACCAAGAAATACGGTGGCCTGACCGCAAACAACGACATCAGCTTTGACGTGGCCGAGAATGAAATCCTGTCGGTGATCGGGCCGAACGGGGCTGGCAAATCGACTCTGTTCAAAATGATCTCATCCTTCACGCCCACGACATCCGGCGAAATTTTGTATCGCGGCGAACGCATATCCAACCTCAAGCCGCATATCGTGGCGCGCAAGGGCATTGTCAGGACGTTTCAGGAAACCACGATCTTCAAAAGCATGACGGTGCGCGAAAGCGTAGTGGTGGCGCAGCATCTGCGCGCCAAAGCCTCGCTTGCGGGGTACTTCTGGGGCTCAAAGACCGCGAAAGAAGACGTCGCCGCCTTTGGCCGGTACGCGGATGAATTGCTGGAGTTTCTGGGCATGTCCGGGATCAGCAATGAATTGGCCAGCAACCTGCCACAGGGCAACCTGCGCGCGCTTGGGATCGCCATTGGTCTGGCGACCGACCCCAAGGTGCTTTTGCTGGATGAACCCTTTGCCGGGATGAACCATGATGAAACCATGCGCATGGTCGATCTGGTGCGCTCGGTGCGCGATGAACGCGGGGTGACGGTGATGCTGGTCGAGCACGACATGCCTGCGGTCATGAACATTTCTGACCGCATTGTCGTGCTGAACTTTGGCGAGAAGATCGCGCAGGGCACGCCCTCTGAAATCCAGAACAACGAAAAAGTCATCGAGGCCTACCTTGGAAGCGCCGACGATGAGATCGGGATGTAGACCATGACAGCCATGTTGGATTTCAAAGATATCGAGCTTTACTACGATCATGTCTATGCGCTGAAAGGCGTGTCGCTCAGCGTCAATCAGGGCGAAACCGTTGCGCTGATCGGGGCCAATGGCGCGGGCAAATCCTCGATCCTGCGTGCCATTACCGGGCTCGCCAAGCCGGTCAAGGGCTCGGTGAGTTTTGAGGGTGCGCGCGTCGATGGCACCGACCCCTCGGATATCGTCAAACGCGGCATCGCGATGGTGCCCGAAGGCCGCCGCGTGTTCCCGTTCATGTCGGTCAGGGACAACCTGATGATGGGGGCGTTCACCCGGAGCAACAAGGCCGACATTCAAGACACGCTCGACAGCATCCTGACCCGCTTTCCGCGCCTGAAAGAACGCTATGGTCAGGCGGCCGGCACCCTGTCGGGTGGTGAACAGCAAATGATGGTGATCGGGCGCGCATTGATGGCCAAGCCCAAGCTTTTGTTGCTCGATGAACCCAGTCTCGGGATTGCGCCCAAGCTGGTGCAGGATATCGCGCGCTCGATCGTGGCCATCAACCGCGACGAAGGTGTCTCGGTGCTGCTGGTCGAGCAAAACTCGCGCATGGCGCTCAGCATTTCGCACCGCGCCTATGCGATGGCGACCGGCAATGTGGTGATCGAAGGCAAGTCCAAAGACCTTTTGCACGATGATCGTATCAAAGCGGCATATCTTGGCGGGGAGGTCTGAGCAGTGATGAAAATTCTTGTCGTTAATCCCAACACAACCGTTTCCATGACGACCAAGATCGCGGCGGCCGCGCGCGCCGTCGCGCGTCCGGATACCGAAATCATCGCGACCAATTCGCAAAACGGTCCTGCCAGCATTCAGGGGTTTCTGGATGTTGCCAAATGCGTGCCGGGCCTGCTTGAAGAGGTCGGGCGACACCCGGATGCCGATGCGATCGTCATTGCCTGTTTCGATGATACCGGCCTTGACGCCGTGCGCACATTGGTTTCGGTTCCCGTTCTCGGAATAGGAGAGGCGGCCTATCACGCGGCCAGCATGGTCGCGAACAAGTTCAGCGTTATCACAACGCTGTCGCGCTCTGTTCCGGGGATTGAAAATAACCTGATGCGCTATGGTCTGGCGCAGAAATGCGCGGGCGTTCGGGCGACGGATATTCCTGTGCTCAAGCTCGAAGAGGGCGATCCGGCAACCCTGTTCAAAATTCGGTCTGAAATCCGTGAAGCCATTCATCAGGACAACGCCGAGGCGATCGTCCTGGGATGTGCGGGAATGGCCGACCTGATGGCGCAGCTGAGCGAAGAATTCGGCCTGCCTGTCATTGACGGTGTTGCCGCCGGTGTCACCTTTGCCGAAGCCTTGGTGAACAACAGATTGACGACATCGAAAATCGGGGCCTATTCAGCCGACTGACGGCACAGGTATCAATGGACCTGTGGTTGACAGCGCAAAGGCTCCGGCTAGGCATCGCGCGCCAGTCCGGGGCCGGTGAAGGCGGGCCAGAGCGCGAGTATGAACAGGCTGAACCCGGCGATCCAAAGCGCGCCGGTGGCAAGCAGGATTGGCAGATAGAGGTCACCCGAAAGCGTCGAGGCGACCCAGCGAAGCCCGGCGGCGGCGGCGATCAGCCCATAGGCCAATGCAACCGCGCGCGGGGCAACAAGGGCGCGGCCCGTATGACCAAGAATGGCGCGGCTCATCACCGCGACGGTCATGCCCCCCACCGCGCCGATGCCCAGAACATGCAGGCCCGCCACCTCGCTGCCGACCCCCAAAAGGCTGCTGCCCCAAAGGACAAGTCCAAGCCCCAGCATCGCCATGCCAAGATGCAGCGCCCAGAGGATCGGTTGACCAAGCGTCCAGAACGGACGCCAGAACGCGATGCGCAACAGATGCAAAACACCCCCCAGAATGGCCAGTG
Organism: Roseovarius marisflavi; assembly: GCF_900142625.1. Classification (GTDB taxonomy): domain Bacteria; phylum Pseudomonadota; class Alphaproteobacteria; order Rhodobacterales; family Rhodobacteraceae; genus Roseovarius; species Roseovarius marisflavi. The sequence goes on along the minus strand of NZ_FRBN01000003.1, from coordinate 141,977 downwards.
CGCCGGTCAGCGCGTCGGGCAGACGCAAGAGCAGCGCGAGCGGCACAAGGGCAATCATCACACTCGCCGCAAGATCAACGGGCTTGCGCGATCTCGGCAGGGCGGCCTCGGCCACGCCTGCCCGCTTCATCGCATTGCGGGTGAATCCCGGCGTAACCCGCCCGCCCAGCACGGCGATCATCAGGCAAAGCGACAACAGCCCGACGCGCAGCCCGGAATAGAGCGTGTCATCCGCAAGGCCGATCCATTCCAGATGCACCATAAGGTTGCCGGACCATACCAGCGCAAGAAAGGCCAGAAAGGCAACGTTCTGCGGCTTTGGGCGGCGCAAGAGCATCAGCGCGACCTTGCCCCCCAGAAGCGGCAGGAAGGCAAGGTCGATTACCGCCACAGCAACGGGCGGCAGGCTGCCCGAAACCCAGATCGCCACCCGCCCCGCCAGCCAAACCAGAGCGGCGGCGGCGACAAAGAATTTCGCGGTATCCCTGCTGCCGGTCCAATTTGGCACCGCAGTGAGGAAAAATCCGCCAAGCGCGGCACTGGCATAGCCAAAGATCATCTCATGCGCGTGCCACAGATAGGGCGCGGCGGCGAAGGGCATGGCGGGCGCGCTGCCCGAGGCGAAATCAAGGCCAAGCCAGACCTCCCACACGGTCAGGGCGAATACGGCGTAAAGCCCGGCGGCCAGAAAGAAAACGCGGTGAGGTTCGCAGAGAACACGTTTAAGAGCGGCAATCATGCTTTTACCCCCTATTTGCGCGCCCGGCGCTTGAGAACCGGACAGGTTGCGGCATCGTTCATCACCACCTGACAGCGCAGGCAGAGCACGCATTCGTTTGCGTTGATCCGGCCAAGCGGATCAATCGCGCCAACGGTGCATTTGGTTTCGCACAACCGGCATTCGCGACCGCATTGCGGGCGCCGGTGCAGCCAGTCAAACACCTTGAGCTTGGCCGGAAGCGCAAGTGCCGCCCCCAGCGGACAGAGATAGCGGCAATAAAACCGCTCGATGAAAAGCCCCGCCACAAGCAGCGCCAGCACAAAGGCCACGAACGGCCAGGCCCGCATCATCCGCATGGAAATGGCGGTCTTGAACGGCTCGGCTTCGGCCAGACGCAGGGCAAGGTCCATCGAATAAAAGCTGAGCGCGAGGATCGCCAGAAACAGCGTGTACTTGATGATCCAGAGCCGCTCGTGGATCGCGTGGGGCACCGAGATTTGCGGTACGCGCAAGCGGCGCGCCGCGAGATTGCTGAGCTCCTGCAAGGCCCCGAACGGACAGAGCCAGCCACAAAACACGCCGCGCCCCCAAAACAGCAGGCCAAGCGCCACACCGCCCCAGAGGGTGAAAATCACCGGCTCGATCAGGAAGACCTCCCAGTGAAAACCGCTCAGCAGCGATTGCACGAAGGCCACCACCTGTACCACAGAGAGCTGCGCATTCAGCCCCCATCCCAGCCCGATCAGCGTGGTACCAAGAAAGCTTAGCCGAAGCCCAAGCCAAAGGCCCGGGCGGCGCACCAGCCATTCCTGCAACAAGAGGATCAGCGTCAGAAACGCCATCATCGCCATCACGCTGGCGACCTGGAACCGCTTTTCAATCCAGCGCGATTGCCAGAGCGGCGCAGGCTCCAGCGGGGGAGCGATGGTATAGGCCGACGGAAGGGCATAGCCAAGCTCCGTGGTAAAACTGACCTCGCCCGCCTCTGAGGGCCGCGACGCGGTGAATTCAAGCGTGAAGGGCAAAAGCGGATCAAACCCCTCGCCCGGAAGGTGGAAGATGCTGCGCTCCTTGAAAGGCGGCGCATCCGGCGCGGCCAGATCGTCGATCCGGGTATAGCCCGATTTGACCAGAGCGATGCGGGCGTCCCCCTGCACCACCGCCAGACGGTCAAACACGCCGCTGCGCCGCCAGGCCGTGCCGCGATGCGAGGTCAGCCCCGAGGAGGCCACAAAAAGCGCCGTTTCCCCCGGTCCAAGCGCGCCCACCGTGCGGGTGAATTGCTGTTGCCCCAGAATGTTGCGCCCGATGCCCGGCGGATCGAGCAGCGCCATGTAAAGATCAATGAACGGCGCCTCGCCCAATGGCACCGGCACTTTGGCGCCGCTCATCGCGCGGCTGGCCTCGGTCAGCGTAACGGTGCGCCGCGTGATTGCGCCCTGCGCCACAAGTGCCGCCCAACCCTGCGGCTCAAAGCTGACCCTGTCGATACCGCCACCGGGCAGAACGCCACGCGCAATCGCCAGCGTGCGCGCGGTGCGCAGGATCGAGTCGCGGATAACACCCGTCGAGACGGTCGCGCGGGAAATGATATCGGGCATGTCGGGGCCGGTTCCGGGGCCCTCGGGATCGGAGAAATCGACCCTGGTGAAACCGTCGACGAATCGGGCAATATCACGATCCGACAGGCCAAGCGTCAGGATCGGCTCGGCGTGGCGCATCAATTTGGCCCCCGCGATACGGCCCTTGGTGTCGATCGCCACAAGCACATCCAAAGGCCGCCCGGAATATCCGACCGACCCCGTCACCGCCCATGTAGAGGCGATATATCCCAAGGTGCCTGAGGCATTCGACACCACCCAGCCCGGCACCGGCTCGCCCTGATGTTGCAACAAAGGCGCCTCTGCCAGACCGAAAAGCCCGGCAGCGATGGCGCGCGTCGGGACCGCCGCAGGTACCGCGCCATCGGCCCGCGCGCGCAGGTCGCCCTGCGTCTGCGCCACGGATGCCAGGGGCGCCAGAACGAGCCAGAGATGACAGGCGATGAAAAGGGCAATGCGGATCATGGGCCGACTGTCGCGCCGCCGCGCCGTCAAAGCGTTGACTAAAGTCAAGGAAGTGCGCGCGTCATCACCCCACTCTTGAAAGGCCTCACCAGCGGAATTGGAGAAACCCAAATGAAACCCAAGAATGCCACATGGCGTGTCACGCTCTTGTCGAGCGCCGCCATTGCCCTCGGGCTGGCGGCCGCCGGCGCGATCGCGCAGGAAAAGCCCGCTGACCACGGGGATGACGCTTCGGCGGCCTATCAGCCCAGCATGACGACGCTCGGCCAGATCCAGGTTGAAATTCCGGGTCGCAAGCCCGGCGACCCGGTGATGACCCCCAGTGAATACCAAAAGGCCAACACGATCTATTTCGAGCGCTGCGCCGGCTGTCACGGCGTGCTGCGCAAGGGGGCGACGGGCAAGGCTCTGACGCCTGACGTGACCCGCGAAAACGGATTTGAATACATCAAGGATTTCATCACCTACGGCTCGCCTGCGGGCATGCCCAACTGGGGCACCTCGGGTGATCTGACCGAAGAAGAAGTCGACATGATGGCGCGCTACATCCTGCTTGACGCGCCTGCACCACCAGAATTCGGCATGCCGGAAATGAAGGCCAGCTGGAAAGTACACGTGGCGCCCGAAGATCGCCCGACCGAGAAGATGAACGACTGGGACATCGACAATTTGTTCTCGGTCACCCTGCGCGACTCGGGCGAGATCGCCCTGATTGACGGGGCCAGCTATGAGATCAAGTCGGTCCTCAAGACCGGCTATGCCGTGCACATCAGCCGGATTTCCGCCTCGGGGCGCTATCTGTTCGTGATCGGCCGCGACGCCAAGGTCAACATGATCGACCTCTGGATGGAAAACCCCGATACCGTGGCCGAGATCAAGGTCGGCGCCGAAGCGCGTTCGGTCGAGACCTCCAAATTCGAGGGCTATGAGGATAAATACGCCATCGCCGGGGCCTATTGGCCGCCGCAATTCGTGATCATGGATGGCGATACACTTGAACCCCTGCGGATCAAATCGACCCGCGGCATGACCTATGACGAACAAAACTATCACCCCGAGCCGCGCGTTGCCGCGATCCTGGGGTCGCACTACAAGCCCGAGTTTCTGGTCAACGTCAAGGAAACCGGCAAGATCCTGATGGTGGATTATTCCGACATCGAAGCCCTCAAGGTCACCGAGATCAACGCGGAACGTTTCCTGCATGATGGCGGTCTGGACAGTACACAGCGCTATTTCCTGACGGCCGCCAATGCGCGCGGCAAGGTCGTGGTGATCGACACCAAGGAAAGCTCGCTTGTCTCGGTAATCGAAACCGAAGGCCAGACACCCCATCCGGGGCGTGGCGCCAATTTGATCCACCCGACCTATGGGCCGGTCTGGGCAACCTCGCATCTGGGCGACGATACCATCGCCCTCATCGGGACAGACCCCGAGGGTCACTCTGATCAGGCGTGGAAGATGGTGCAACAGCTCTACGGTCTGGGGGGCGGGTCGCTGTTTGTCAAAACCCACCCCACCTCTGAGCACCTTTATGTCGATGCGCCGCTCAACCCCGATGCCGAAGTTTCAGGCTCGGTTGCGGTCTTCAAGCTGGCGGATCTGGCCGAGGAAGAGCCGGAGTTCACCGTGCTGCCCATCGTCGAATGGGCCGGGATTGCCGAAGGCCAGCCCCGCGTTGTGCAAGGCGAATTCAACAAGGCCGGAAATGAGATCTGGTTCTCGGTCTGGAATGCCAAGGATTTGGAATCGGCCATCGTGGTGATCGACGACAAGACGCTTGAGCTCAAGCATGTGATCAAGGACCCGCGCCTGATCACGCCAACGGGCAAGTTCAACGTCTATAACACCCGCGCCGACGTTTACTGACGCGCACACCGGGGGCCCATGCCGGGCCCCCGACCCTTCCCCATGATATTTGACCGCCAGCCAAGGAGCCAGCACCATGACCGCGACAGGCAAAGTTCATCTGATCGGGGCCGGCCCCGGTGCCGTTGACCTGATGACACTGCGCGCGCTGACGATGCTCAAGGGCGCCGATGCGGTGGTCTATGACCGGCTGGTCAGCCCCGAAATCCTGGCCCTGTCGCCGATGACCGCCAGAATGGTGCCGGTGGGCAAGGCCCCCAAATGCCACGCCGTGCCGCAGGATCGCATTAACGAAATTCTCTACGAACTGGCCTGCGAGGGCCTGACCGTTGCCCGCCTCAAGGGGGGCGATCCGATGATTTTCGGGCGCGGCTCCGAAGAGGCCGCCTATCTGATGGAACGCGGGATCGCGGTGGACTATGCCCCCGGCATCACCGCAGCTCAAGGCATGGCCGCCGCCACCGGCGTGCCGCTCACCCACCGCGGGCTGGCCACCGGGGTGCGCTATGTCACCGGCCACCGCGCCGCCGACGCGCGGCTTGATCTCGACTGGAAAAGCCTGGCCGATGAGGCCACCACTCTGGTGGTCTATATGGGCGTCGCCAATATTGCCGAGATCGCCCTCAACCTGATGCGCGAAGGGCTGCCCGGCGCCCTGCCTGTGCTGGCGGTATCGAATGTCACCACCCCGCGCGAAACACGGCTTTTGTCGCGACTGGACCGGATCGGCCTTGACGTGGCGCAAGACCCGCTGCGCGCGCCGGTGCTGTTTGTGATCGGCCATGTTGTTTCGCTTTGCCACGCCGCCGACCCCCTGCCGGTGGATCTGCCCGAGGTGATGGTGGGTGAATAGACTGACCCTCATACTGGCGCTCGCCGCCACCCCGGCCCTGGCCGACCCGGACCCGGAGGCGCTCCGACGGCTGGTCCGTCAGGATTGCGGCTCGTGCCACGGGATGACGCTCAAGGGGGGCCTTGGCCCCGATATCCGCCCCGCATCGCTTGCGCATTATCGGCGCGACGACCTCACAGACGTGATCCTTGACGGCCTCCCCGGCACGCCGATGCCAGCCTGGCGCCCCCTGCTCAGCAAGGACGAGGCCGCCTGGATTGCCGATTATCTGCTTGAAGGTGACCCCGAATGACCCCTGCCAATCTGTCCCCCAACGCCAATGAAAGCAGGTGCCATTCTGGTTTTCATCTTTCCAGAAATACTCCCGCCGGAGGCCTCCGCGCCCGCTTGCTTGCGCTGACACTGGCGGCTCTTGCGCTCTGTGCGCCAGCACTTCCCGCCTCGGCGCAACCGACCGGCGATCTGGGGCTGGTGGTGGAACGCGCCAGCGGCTCGCTTCTGGTGGTGGATCAGTCCGACCGCGCCAGCATCGGGCGCATCACCGGGCTTGGCGACCTGAGCCATGCCTCGCTGGTCTACTCCCCGGATGAACAATTCGCCTATGTCTTTGGCCGCGACGGCGGGCTGAGCAAGGTGGATATTCTGGCGCAAACCATCACCGCCCGCGTGATGCAGGCCGGCAATTCCATTGGCGGCGCGATCTCGGATGACGGGCGTTTCGTGGCGGTCTCGAATTACGAGCCGGGCGGCGTACGCGTCTTTGATGCCGACACGCTCGAAATGGTGGCCGACATCCCGACCGGCAGCAAGACCATCGGCCTTGTCGACATTCCGGGCACCCGGTTCGTCTTTTCCCTCTGGGACACGGGCGAGACATGGATTGCCGATCTCTCGGGCGAAACCCCGCAGATTACCAGGATCAAGGGCATGGGCACCAACCCCTATGACGCTCTGGTCACCGGCGACGGGCGCACCTATATCGCCGGGCTCTTCGGCGAGGATCACCTGAGCGCGCTAGACCTCTGGCAGGAGCATCCAGAGCCGCAGGTAATCCTGCCCAGCTATGCCAAAGGGCGCGAGGGGCTGCCGGTCTACAAGATGCCACACCTTGAAGGCTGGGCCCTGGCCGGACAGGATTTCGTGCTGCCCGCCATGGGCCAGCACGAGGTGCTCTGGGTCGATGCCCGCAGCCTGCAGGAAACCGGCAGAACCACCACTCACGGACAGCCGGTTTTCGCGATTTCCCGCCCCGACGGGCGTTACGTCTGGGTCAACTTCGCCCATCCGCTGAATGACACAGTACAGGTGATCGACAGCGTGACCAAAGAGGTCATCCACCAGTTCACCCCCGGCCCCGGCGTCTTGCACATGGAGTTTACGCCGCGCGGTCACGAGGTCTGGCTGTCGGTGCGCGACGCCGGAAAGGTGATGGTCTATGACACGGAAACCTTTGAAAAACTGGGCGAAATCGCGGCTGAAAGCCCCTCGGGCATCTTTTTCACCGCCCGCGCCCACCGCATGGGGCTTTGAGAGATGCAAGGGGTAAATGACCCGATTGATCGCGCGCTTCTGAACGACTGGCAGCGGGATTTTCCAATCACCGAGCGGCCCTTTGGCGTGCTGGCAGAGCATCTTGGCACCAGCGAGACAAATGTGATCGCGCGGTTGCGTGCCCGCGTCGAGGCCGGTCAGGTCACCCGGCTGGGCGCCACCTGTGCGCCCAATACCATATCGGCCAGCACCCTCGCTGCGGTGGCCGCGCCCGAGGGCCGGATCGAAGAGGTCGCGGCGATCATCGGCGCAGAGCCGGGGGTGAACCACTCCTACCTGCGCGAACACGACTGGAACCTGTGGTTTGTCGCCACCGGCCCCGACCGGGACCATGTGGATGCGGCCCTCGCCCGGATCGCAGAGCGCAGCGGGCTGCGCGTGCTCGACCTGCGGCTGGTGCGCCCCTTCAACCTTGACCTCGGCTTTAGCCTGCGCGGCGAAGATCCGCGCGCGCCTCAAAGCCAAGCGCCGGAGACGGACGTGTTGCAGCCCGGCGATCGCGCCATCGTGCAGGCGCTGATGCGCGGTCTGCCGCTTGATGCGCGCCCCTACGCGACGCTCGCAACCACGCTGGGGCGCGACGCGACCGAGGTGATGGCACGGATCAGGGTGCTGAGCGCGGCGCGGATCATCGCGCGCCTCGGGGTCATCGTGCGCCACCGCGCGCTTGGCTGGCGCTCCAATGCGATGGTGGTCTGGGATCTGCCGCACGAGGCCATCACCCGCGCCGGCCCGGTGCTTGCCGCACACCCCGGTGTGACGCTGTGTTACGAGCGCACGCCGGTTGAGGGCGTCTGGCCCTACCGGCTCTATTCCATGATCCACGCCCAAAGCCGCAAGGACGCGCTTGCACGGCTGACAGAGGCCGCCGCCTTGCCCGAGTTGCAGGGCGCGCCGCATCTGGCGCTGTTTTCAAGCCATTGTTTCAAACAGACAGGCGCCCTTGTGGCGCAGGAAAGGACAATCGCATGACAGATAACGCCCCCCTTGATGCCACCGACCGCCTGATCCTCAACCATTTGCAAGAGGGCTTTCCGATTGCGACCGATCCGTTTCTGACCGTCGCGCGGGATCTGGGGCTGGAAGAGGCCGATCTTCTGGCGCGGCTGGAGCGGATGAAAGCCGACCGCATCATCACCCGCTTCGGCCCGTTCTTTGATGCCGAGGCGATGGGCGGGGCGTTTTGCCTCTGTGCCATGGCCGTGCCAAAGACGGATTTCGAAACGGTCCTGACCAAAGTCAATGCCCGCCCCGAGGTGGCGCATAATTATGAACGCAGTCACCATCTCAACATGTGGTTCGTTCTCGCAACCGAATCCGCGCCAGAGATCGAGGCGGTGGCCAAATCGCTGGAGCAGGAAACAGGGCTGCGCGTGCTCTGTTTCCCGAAGCTCCGGGAATTCTTCATCAGGTTCAGGGTGGCCGCATGAATATCGATTCCACAGACCGCCGGATCATCGCCGCCACGCAGGCTGGCCTGCCGCTTGTGCCACAGCCCTACGCGGCCGTGGCGCAGGAACTGGGGCTAGACGAAAACGAACTCTGCAACCGCCTGCGCGCGATGCAGGACAGCGGCATCATTCGCCGGGTGGCCGTGGCCCCCAACCACTATGCGCTTGGCATGCTGGCCAATGGCATGTCGGTCTGGGACATTGAGGATGCCCGCGTCGCGGACCTTGGCGCGCAGGTCGGCGCGCTCGACTACGTGAGCCACTGTTACGAGCGGCCCCGCGCCCTGCCCGACTGGCCCTACAACCTGTTTGCGATGATCCACGGCAGCAACCGCGACGAGGTCGAGGCCAAACGACAAGAGGTTGCCGCGCTATTGGGCGGGGCCTGTCGCGGCAATGACATTCTCTATTCGACACGGATTTTGAAAAAGACCGGGCTGCGGCTCCGGTCAAAGGAGGGCCGCTGATGTTTCGCCTCTCGGAATATATGCAACAATTGGTAAATCCGACACCGGTGCGCGCGCGGCGCGGCGCGGGGGCGGTGAAGCCGGTGGTGATCTGGAACCTGACGCGGCGCTGCAACCTGAAATGCCGCCATTGCTATACGGTTTCGGCGGATGTCGATTTTCCCGGCGAGCTGAGCCACGAACAGGCGATGGGCGTGCTGGACGATCTGGGGGATTTCAACATTCCGGCGCTGATCCTGTCGGGCGGCGAGCCGATGGGACGGTTCGATTTCTTCGAGGTGGCCGAGGCCGCGCGCAAAAAGATCCGGTTTCTGGCGCTCAGCACAAACGGCACCCAGATCCACGGCGAGGCCGCCGACCGGGTGGCCGAAATCGGGTTTCAGTATGTCGGCATCTCCATCGACGGAATCGGCAAGACAAACGACTGGTTCCGCGGTGTCGATGGCGCCTTTGATCAGGCGGTGCGCGGGGTACGCGAATGCAAGAAGCGCGGCATCAAGGTGGGCCTGCGCTTTACCCTGACCCGCGACAATGCCGCGCAACTGCCTGATCTGTTGCAGCTTTGCGACGACGAGGGCGTGGATAAATTCTACCTCAGCCATCTTGTCTATGCCGGGCGCGGCGACAAGAACCGGGGCGAGGATGCGGTGCATGCCCATACCCGCCGGGCCCTGGACGAGCTGATTGACCGCGCCTGGGTGGGCGTGGCCGAGAATGCGCCGCTGGATATCGTGACCGGCAACAACGACGCCGACGCAGTCTATATGCTGCGGTGGGCCGAGCGGCATTTCGACGAGGCGCGCGTCGCGAATCTGCGCGATCACCTTGAGGCCTGGGGCGGCAATTCCTCTGGGCTGGGCGTGGCCAATATCGACACGCTGGGGCGGGTGCACCCGGATACCTATTGGTCGGATTATACGGTCGGCAACGTCAAGGTCACGCCGTTCTCGACGCTCTGGACGGGGGACGACCCGATGCTGGCGCAGCTGCGGTTGCGGCCCCGCCCGCTCAAGGGGCGCTGCGGGGCCTGTGCGTTCAAGTCCGTCTGCGGCGGCAATACCCGCATTCGCGCGCTGCAACTGACCGGCGACCCCTGGGCCGAAGATCCGGCCTGTTACCTGAGTGATCGCGAAATCGGCGTGACAGGTGCGGGCGAACGACTGACCGTAACCCCGTTCAGAGGCAAGAAACATGACCCGATCCATCGCTTTAACTAGCGCGCTTTTGCTGGGCACAATTTTTTGGGGGGCCGTGTCAGCCAAGGCCGATCCGGCGCAGATTTACACAACCGAGTGCGCCGCCTGCCACGGGGCCGACCGGCTGGGCGGCACCGGGCCTGCGTTGATCCCCGAGACATTGGGCCGGATGCGCGGGCCGAACCTTGAAAAGGTGATCACCCATGGCCGGGTGGCGACCCAGATGCCCGCCTTTGCCGCGGTGCTGGGCGCGCAGGACATCACCGAGCTGGCGACCTGGCTGCATACACCGCTGGCGCATGTGCCCGGCTGGGGCACCGAGGAGATTGCGCAAACCCGCTGGTTCGATCCCGATTACAGCGTCGCAGATGCGCCGGTGTTTGACGCCGATCCGCTGAATATCACGCTGGTGGTGGAAACCGGCGATCACCATGTCAGCGTTCTGGATGGCGACACCTTTGCCGTGCTCGACCGCTTCGAGACCCCCTTTGCCGTGCATGGCGGGCCAAAATTCAGCCCCGACGGGCGCTATGTTTTCATCATGTCACGCGATGGCTGGGTGCAGAAATACGACATCTGGTCGCTGCATCAGGTGGGCCGCGTGCGCGCCGGGCTAAACAGCCGCAACATCGCGATCAGCGCCGATGGCAAACATCTGGCAGTGGCCAATTACCTGCCGATGACGCTGAGCCTGCTGTCGACCGAAGACCTGAGCGTTGAGCGGGTGATGCCGGTCGTGGGCAAGGATGGCACGAAAAGCCGGGTTTCAGCGGTTTATCAGGCCCCGCAACGTCAGAGCTTTATTCTGGCCCTGAAAGACACCCCCGAAATCTGGGAGGTGGCGACCAATCCCGATGCCGACCCGGTCTATGAGGGATTTGTGCACAGCCGCGAGAAAGGCATGATCGAGGCGATCGCGTCGTCCGAGGGGCTGTTTGCCCGCCGCCGGATTGAGATCACCGAGCCGCTGGACGATTTCTTTTTCACCGATGATTACCGCCACCTGATGGGCGCGGCGCGCAACACCGGGCGCGGCGTGGTGGTGAACCTGAATGTGGGCCGCGAGATTGCCGAATTGCCGCTGCCCGGCATGCCGCATCTGGGGTCCGGCATATCCTGGCTGCGTGACGGCCGCCGGGTGATGGCCACGCCGCATCTGAAAGAGGCCATGCTGTCGGTGATCGACACCGAAACCTGGAAGCTGATCCAGACCATCAAGACCGACGGGCCGGGGTTTTTCCTGAGAAGTCACGAAAATTCGCCCTACTTCTGGGCAGACGTGTTCTTTGGCCCGAACAAGGACGTGATGCATGTGATCGACAAGCAAAGCCTTGAGATTGTCAAAACCCTGCGCCCTGTTCCGGGGGCCACGGTGGCGCATGTCGAATTTACCCGCGACGGCAGCCATGCCCTTGTGTCGGTCTGGGAAGACGACGGCGCGGTCATCGTCTATGATGCCAGAACGCTGGAAGAGGTGACCCGGCTGGCAATGCGTAAGCCCTCTGGAAAATACAATGTTTTCAACAAGATCACATTCTCGGAAGGAACAAGCCATTGAGCAGCAGCGCAATCATCGTCAGCCACGGACAGCCCTCTGATCCGGACCCGGCCGAGGCCACGCTCGCGGCCCTTGCCGCCGAGGTGGCGCGCGCCCTGCCCGGCTGGCAGGTTACAGGCGCGACCTTGGCCAAGCCCGGCGCGCTTGAGGCCGCATTAACGGCGGCGGGGCCGCGTCCTCTGGTCTATCCGCTGTTCATGACCGCCGGCTGGTTCACCGGCGACGAGCTTCGCAAGCGCCTGCGCGACAGGCAGGCGGATATTTTGCCGCCTCTGGGGCTTGATCCCGGCCTGCCGGGGATGGCGGCAGATGTGCTGCGCGCCACCCTCGCCCGCGAGGGCTGGCAGCCCGGCGAGACCCGGCTTTTCATCGCCGCGCATGGCTCGGGCCGCAGCCGCAATTCGGCGCGCGACACGCAGGCCTTTGCAAGCGCCCTTTCGCAACTGATTGCCTTTGCCGGGATCCGCGTCGGCTTTGTCGAGGAGGCGCCCTATCTGGCCGATGTGGCGCTTGATCTTGGCCCCAAGGCAATCTGTTTGCCATTCTTTGCCGCCAGGGGCGGCCATGTGATGGATGATATCCCCGAAGCTCTGGACGGGGCGGATTACAAAGGTGTCGCGCTTGCGCCGATCGGCTGTGCGCCCGCTGTGGCGGCTCTGGTGGCGCGGGCCTTGATGCGCGCGCGTGTGACGGCATGACCGACACCGGCCAAAACCAGACAAGGCTCTACCTGCTGCTCTACCCGTTCACCGCATTGGCGGTGGCGATCAACCTGTTCATGCTGGGCTTGATGTGGCAGGCGATTGGCCTGCCAGCACTCTCGCCGGTGAGCGCGCTTCTTGCCTGTGTTCCGCTGGCCCTGCCGGTCAACTGGTGGGTGACGAAATGGGTGCGCGGCCTGATGGACGAGGCCGAGGAGCGCAAATGAAACCGGCCGCCCCGGCGTGATGCGGGGCGACCGGTGACGGCAGACCGCGGCGTTATTCGAAGGTCGCCAGATAGGCGATGACGTCTTCGATATCATCGTCCTTGCGCAGCCCGGCAAAAGACATCTTGGTGCCCTTCATATATTTCTTCGGGCTGGCCAGAAAGGCGCTCAGCTCTTCTTTGGTCCAGACAAGCCCCTCGGCGGCGCGCTCCTGCAGGACCGATGAGTATTTGAAATCCTCCAAGGCCCCCGCCGGTTGCCCGACGATGCCATTCAGAACCGGGCCGACGCGGTTCTTGGCGTCCTCGCCCACCTGATGGCAGGCCTTGCATTTCTTGAACACCTTCTCGCCCGCCTCGGCGTCGCCTTCGGCAAAGGCCGGCGCACCAAGCGCCAGTACCAGTGCGGCGGCTGTCATAAGGGTGGTTTTCATGGGTCGTTCTCCTCTTTGGTTGGGGATGAATGTCAGGCAATGATTTCGATTTTCGCGCCCGCAAAGCGCGCCACAGCCGCTTGCGCCGACGGCCCGTCAAGCAGGCAAAGCGCGGTCGAAAGCCCATCCGCCAAAGCCGCGCTTGGCGCCGACAGGCTCACGAGGCTGTGGCAGGGCGCCTGCCCCTGTGGGCCAAGGATATGACCCTGATCCGGCGTAAGGCGCGTGCCTTTGGGCGCCGATGTGGCGAGGGCGCGGTCGCTCAGGGTGACGCGCTCCAGGATGTCGCCCTCTGGCGTGGCAATCCCGGCCTGCCAGGGGGTGGCGTCGGGGCGATGACCGCGCCCGACGATTTCACCGATATCCACAAGAATATCGCCAAATCCCTGCCCGCCGAGCAGCGCCGCGATGCGGTCGGTGATCTCGCCCTGTGCAATACCGTTGAGCGTCAGCGCCATGCCGGGGCGGGTGAAACGGACCTCCTGCGCATCAAAGCGCAGCCCCTTCCAGCCGACAGAGTGGCGCGCCGCGGCGACATCGCCGCCATTGGCCAAGGCATTCCAGAGCGGCTGAACCGTGGGGTCAAAGACCCCTTCGGTCGCGCCGTGTATCCTGTCCGCCAACGTCAGAACGCCCAGCAATTCGGGCGGCGGCGCGGCAAGGTGACCGGTGTGATTGAGGCGCACAACTGCGCTGTCGGGGCGGTATAAGCTAAAGATACGTTCAAGCCGCGCAAGCTCGGCCTCAAGCCGGGCAAAGACCGGGCGGGCGTCAATCGCGCTTATGCCGACAAGCGTCACCGAGGCTGGCGCGCCAAGCGCAACCCCGCTCCAGCGCGCGGTTTGCGTCAACGCCATAGCCGCGCCCGGCAGGGCCAGGGCGGCTGCGCAAATGCTCAGGAAACGGCGGCGGGTCGGGGTCATGTCGGGGCCTCCTCATTGAAAATGACATCGACCGGGGCAAGCACAAGCTCCGCCGGGATCTCGGACAGGCTCATCACCCTGCCACCTTTGCGGGCGGCAAAATCCTCGGCTGCGGCGGGGTCGGCAAACGGCACGATTTCTGGCGCGCCCATGCCACCGCTGACATCGGCGCCGACCACGAAGCTGACCGTTTGCGCGGCGACCCAATTGTCAATGCCGGGGCTCTGCCAACTTTCCGCCGCGCCCATGTCGCTGACATAGAAGGCAAGGATATCTGCGTCACGTTCCGGCCCCTTCACATAGGCAAGCGCGTCGCGCATCTGCGCGAAAAAGATCGGCTCGGGCAGGCCCTTGAGGTGAATCTGCGCCTTGGGGCCGGGGTGGCTGTCGACCTGCATCAGGCAAAAGTGGCTCAGGGCGTCGGCGGTCATGGCGATCGGATCGGGCGCTTGCGCCGTCTCCTCTTTACAGGCGGCAAGCAGGAGGGTTGCAAGCAGAAGACGTTTCATGGCTCGACCCTCGCAAAGGCGGCGCGGGCCAGCCCGAGGGCCAGCAACGGCCAGAGAAACAGCGACAGCGGTGCCGCCCAGACTGGCAAGGCCGCCCCGGCCCCCGCCATGCCCGAAACCAGCGCCACCTGCTGTGAACCAGCCACGTTCCAGAGGCGAAACGCATCCGCCGGGTTGGCGGCCAGAAGCCAGGGAAAGACATGGCGCGTGAACGCCCCGCCATCGTCAAACACCAGCGCCCCCAAAAGCCCCAGATCGTAAAGCACCACCAGCACCAGCCACATTCCAACGGCAAGCCCCGCCGCCCCGGCAACACTGTTCGAGAGCGCAGAGGCGGCATAGCCAAGTGCCAGAAAACACGCCCCCAGAAGGATCGCCGTCGCAATAAGGCGAACGAGCGCCAGCACGCTATCAGCACCGGCACCGCCTGCAAGCGCCGCCGCAACCCCCGCAGAGGCAAGGCCCAGCGCAATCGCAATGCTCAGCACCAAAAGATGGGCCGCGAATTTCCCCAGGAGCATCTCGCCCCGGCGCAGCGGATAGGTCAGCACCAGCCCCAGCGTGCCGCGCTCGGCCTCGCCTGCGATGGCGTCAAAACCGATCATCAAGGCCAGAAACGGCGCGAGATAGACCGCCAGCGTCGTCATCGAGGCCACCGAAACGGTCAGCAGGTCGACCCCAAGGCTGCCCGTCGGCGCCGATCCCGCAAAGGTCAGCGCCAGCGCAAATAGCGTCATCAGAGACGTCGCCGACACTAGCCAGCGATTGCGCAGCTGGATACGGAACTCGGCCATGGCGATGGCAAGGATACGGGTAATCATTGGCGGGCCTCCCCACAATAGTGACGGTAGATATCCTCAAGGCTGGGCGGGGCCATCTCGACATCCCGCACCGCATCGCCAAGCCCCGAGATGCGCGCAAGCTGGGCCATCTTCTGATCGGCGGTACAACTGAGCTCGACCGCACAGCCATTGACCCGCGTGCCGCCCAATTGCGCCTGCACCGCTTCCGCCGCCCCGTCACGCGCCGTCAGGCGGATACGGGTCGGAAGGCCTGCCTTCTGGCTGAGGCCCGGCAGGGTATCATCGGCCACCAGCCGCCCTTTGCGCATGATCGCGATCCGGTCGGTGCGCGCCTCTAGTTCGGTCAGGGCGTGGCTGGCGATCAAAACGGCGGTGCCGCCTGCGGCCATCTCCGCGATCACCGCGTAAAGATCGTGGCGCGATATCGGGTCAAGCCCGCTGGTCGGCTCGTCCAGCAGGGCCACGCGGCGACGCCCCAGCAGGGCCTGCGCCAGCCCAAGGCGTTGCCGCATGCCCTTGGACCATGTGCCGATGCGCCGGTCAGCGGCTTCGGCCAGACCGACACGCTCAAGCAGGGGGGCAACGGTCTTGGGGTGCTCGCCCGCCAGCCGCGCAAAGGTCGTAAGCTGTTCGCGCCCGGTCAGGGATTTGTGAAAGGCCACCTGTTCGGGCAGATAGGCGGTGGCGCTGCGCGCGGCCATGCTGCCGGGGGTGTGACCGGCAACACGGATCTGGCCGCAACTGGGCCGGATCAACCCAAGCACAAGCTTGATCAGGGTGGATTTTCCGGCGCCGTTATGCCCCAAAAGCGCAACCCGCTCCCCGGCGGCAAGGTTAAGGTCGATGCCGCCGAGAACCTCGGCCTTTCCGTAGCTCTTCGTCAGGGCCGAGACCGTGAGGGCCCGCGTGTCATCCGTCATGCCGGACCTCCCAATCTGGTATCGCAATATCGACCGGCTGCATCAGCGGGGCCTTGTCGATCACCCCGCCGGGCAAGAGCGCCGGAAAGGCCGATTGCGCCCATTTCACCAGCTGCACCGCGGGTGCGCCTAAAAGCAGCCGCGCCGACGGCTGGGTCCACAGGATATGATCCATGCTGTCGTTGGGGCGATAGGGCGTGTCGGCAAGCCCGTCGCCATTGAGGTCATAGGCGGCGAAATCGGACCAGTAGTTACCGATGCCGCCATCGCTCCAGTCAAGCCATTTGGAACCGACATATTTTACCTGCGTGCGATTGCCGACAAAGCCGTTGCCGCTGATCGCGTTGCGCTCGGAGCCGGCGGTGAAATGCACGCCGATGCCGCAGCGCTCGAACCGGTTGCCGGTGACCCGGTTCTTATGGGCGTTGTAGATGAACAGACAGCGGTCGCCGCCATTTCTGACAAGGTTGCCGCGCACCTCCGAGCTATTGGTGTAATTCAGCATGATGCCGTGCTCGGCATCCCCCAGAGAGACATTGTTCAAGAGCCTGAGGCCCTTGGAAAACATCACCGCATAGCCAAGGTGATTGCCGATCGACAGATTGCCCCTGACCTCGGATTTATTGGCGTACATAAAGTGCACCGCAAAGCGCAGGTCGCGAAAGCGATTGCCGACAAAGGCGTTGGAATGCGAGGTATTCACAAAGATTCCGTCACGGCCCCAGCGGATATCGTTGCCCACAACCTCCGCCCCCCGCGCATCCCAGAGATAAACAGCATTGCCGCGCGCATTCATGCGGTGATCCTGTCGGCCTTCGATGGTGTTGCCTTTGACCTTTGCGTTGCGGGCGCCATGAATGTCGACGCCGTAGAGGTTGCCGCTCAGGTGGTTGCCGATAATGCGCGCGCCGTCCGCCCCCTTGAGAAGGCGAATGCCGCTATCAAGCGCCTCGTGATCGCTGCCTGATCCGGTGAGGGTACAGCCGGAAATGGTCACCTCCGGCGCGCGAAGCGTCAGAACACTGCCCTGCCCGCCCGCGTCAATCTCTGCGCCCGCCGCGCAGTCAATCGTCACGGGGCGCGTGATGTCCAGCCCGCCCTGATGGCGACCGGGGCCAAGGCGGAGGGTATCCCCCGCCCCGGCGGTTTTTATGGCCAGCGCCAGCGCCCCGCCCCCGGCCGGCACAGCGCGCTCCTCTGCCACGGCAAGGCCGGGCAGCGAAAGGCAAAGCGCCAGAAGGGGGGCGAAGCACCGCATCGGCTCAGGCCTCCCGCGGCTCGACCAGCATGCGACCGCGCATTTCCATGTGCAGCGCATGACAGAACCACTGGCAATAGTACCAGTGAACACCCGGACGATCGGCGGTAAAGGTAACCGAGGCGGTGGCCTGCGGCCCGACTTCCATCGCGACACCGTGGTTTGACAGGGTAAGCCCGTGGGTCACGTCATCCACATCATCAAGGTTGGTGACATAGATCGTCACCTCATCCCCCTGTTTGACCGTGAACTTTTCAAGGCTGAACATCGGCGCCTGCGACCACATGTAGACCCGCACCTTGTTGCCGTCCCGGATCGGCTCATCGGCGCCGTCCTCTAGCACGACCCCATCGGCGGCGGCCTGTTTGCGGGCGTCTTCCCACATCGGGTCATCGCGGCTCCAGACACTGGCCGGGGTCACCTTGGAACGATGTACGATGATACAGTCATGCGGCTCGGCAAAGGTAGGACCGTCATGCACCACCGGCATGTCATCCTGGGTGATATCCAGAAGCTGTTCGTTCTCGGGCTTGAGCGGCCCGACGTTCAGGAACCGGTCCTTGGAGAACTTGTTCATCGAGATCAGCCATTTTCCATCGGCCTCTTTGGTTTCGCCCATCGAGGTATGGTTGTGCCCCGGCTGATACATCACATCGGTCTTGTGAAGGATCGGATCGACCGCCTCGCCCGCATAGGCGCGGATGGCCTTGTCCATGCTCCACTTGACCACCTGGCTGTCGAGAAAGAGCGTGGTGTAACAATTGCCCTTGCCGTCAAAGGCGGTGTGCAATGGCCCGAGGCCAAGTTCAGGTTCGGCCACGATGCAAGAGCGCGGATCGGCGTCCTGATCAAACAGCGCATCGACCTTGGTCACGTCAATCACCGAACAGGTCGGCGACAGCTTGCCGTTGATCACCACGTGCTTTTGATCCGGCGCGGTGTTCACGCCATGCGGGCTGTTGGGGATGGGCACATAGCGGGTGTATTTCTTGTTCTTGCCCTTGCGCCCGTCAAGCACCTTGACGCCGTTCAGCTCCTGGTAATCGCCTGCGGCCACGCCGGCTTCGATTTCCTTGATGTTGAAGATCACACAGTGATCGGTCTCGCTTTCGGTCATCTCGGCAAGGGTCACGCCCATTTCCGAGTTATAGCTGGTCGAGAACGCATACTTGCCCTGATAATCCGCATCGACGTTATCAAGGTTGCCCGAGACGATCACCTGCCAGGCGATCTCCATCGTGTCGCCGTCGATGGCGGTAAAGATGTTCACGTATTCTTCGGGATTGTCGAGAATAGAGCCATCGTTGACCAGCGGTATCTCGTGTTCGCCATTGGCAAAGACATAGCCGGTGCGCGGGTATTTCTGCGTCCGCAGCCCGTGAATATCGCCGGCATTGGGGATTTCGATGATCTTGTCGCATTTCATCACGTCGCAGCGCACCCGCGCCACGCGGGTGTTGGCCTTGTCGTTCATGAACAGATAGCGCCCGTCATAGGTGCCGTCGGTGAAGGACATATGCGGGTGATGCAGATCGCCGTTGTCATAGGTTTTCATGTTCCGGGCGGCGAGATACTCTTTGGTTTCGGGCATAAGGCCCTCGGTCAGAACCTTGAGCGACTCGTTGGTCTGGCCCCAGCCGGTGGCCGAGCAGCGGTTGAACACCGGCACACGCATCAACTCTCGCATCGACGGAAAGCCCATAATGCGAAGCTCGCCCGCCTGGCCCGAGGACCAGAAGCCGTAGTATTCATCCAGCTCACCGGGCGCGAGGGCGTATTTGCCCGCCGCCTGTGCCGGACCCGCCCCGGCAAAAAGGCCGACACCTGCGCCGGTCGTGGCCGCAAGCGCGCCGGTGGCCGTGGCGCCCAGCATACCGCGGCGCGTAAGTTTGAGGGTATCCTTGAAGTCAGACATTTGAGGTCTCCTTTGTTTCCTCTTGCGAACCAAGGGCGCGGCTCAGCGCGCCTTTATTAACCTCGGCGCTCGCATGATCACGCGCGCGCCGTTTCAGTTGCCGGATAATCACCGGGCATTTGTCGTCGGACTGGTACAAAACCTGGCAATGCAGGCAGTTCACACATTCGTTGGGGTTGATCTCGCCTGTCGGATGGATCGCCTGCACCGGGCACTCATTGGCGCAGGTCTGGCAGGGGCTGCCGCAATCGCGATAGCGCCGGAGCCAGTCAAACATCCGCATCCTGGCCGGGATCGCCAGCGCCGCGCCGAGCGGACAGAGGTAGCGGCAATAGAACCGCTCCACGAACAGCCCGATCACCAGCAGGAGCACGGCAAAGACGACAAACGGCCAGTCGCGCACGAATTTGAGGATGATCGCGGTTTTGAACGGCTCGACCTCGGCCAGTTTTTCCGCCATCGGAATCGAGGCCAGCGAGACCCCGAAGAGGCCCAGAAAGATCATGTATTTCAGCGGCCAGAGCCGCTCGTGCAGCCCCCAGGGCAGCTCCCATTGCGGCAGCTTGAAAAACCGCGCCACACGGTTGGTCAGCTCTTGCAGCGCGCCAAACGGGCACAGCCAGCCGCAATAGGCCCCCCGGCCCCAGAAAAGCAGCGCGGCGGCGACGGCGAACCACTGGATGAACACCAGCGGGTCCATCAAAAAGGCATCCCAGGTAAAGCCGCTGCGCAGCGATCCGGCCAGTGCCATAAGGTTCACGACGCTAAGCTGGGCGTTGGCATACCAGCCCGTGAAAACCAGCGACATGCTCAAAAACCCGATCCGGAACCAGTAATAGGCGCGCGCGTGGCGGGTGATCTGAAGTTGAAAGAAAAACGCAAGGGTCAGCACGACAAGCATCGCACCCAGCACGGCGATCTCGACCGTCTTGTCACGCCATATCCGCTGCCAGAGGGCGGTTTTGGCGGCGGCCTCTTCCTCGGAGGCGTCGACCACTGGCGCGAGGGCCAGCGGCACAAGGTAGCTTTCAGGAAGCCGATAGCCCAGATCATAGGTCAGAAAGGTTTTCTCGACCGCGCCAACCGCGCGCTGCACCAGAAGCTGAAGCCGCCACGGCTCTGCCGGATCAAAGCCACTGTCGGCGGGGATGCGGAACAGGTCAAGCTCGTTGAAACTCGGCGCGCCGCTCGCGCTGATTTCGCCAAGGCGACGGTGGTCGCGATCAAAGAACCGGACCGAGCGGTCGCCTTGAATTAGCTGTATCCGGTCGAAAATCCCGCCCCGGACATAGCCCGAGCCCTTGAAGGAATAGCGCCCCCGACCGGCAACCAGAATGGCGTGCTCGCCCTCGCCAAGCCAGTTCTGAAGGTTGCCGTATTCGGCCTCGCCCAACAGGCTCTGGCCGATGGTAGGCACGCTGACAAGGGCGGCGCGCATGTCGATAAAGGTATCCTCATCGGCGCCGGGTTCGGGTCGGGCGGCGGCGCGGGCGTCGCCGGTGTCGCCAAAGGCGCGGTTGATCTGCCCCACATCCAGCATCAGCCCGCGCACCGAGCCGTCGCCGGTCAGGGCCTGCCAGTCGCGCCGCGCGCCGTCCTCCTCGCGCAGGCTGCGCGCCGGACCTGTCTGCACCACCGGCGCCAGCCCGCCCAGCCCAAGCGCGCGCGCCACCTTAAGCCCGCCGCGCACAAGGCTGTCGTCGATCACCATGACCGTGACCGTCGCCCCCGATATGATATCAAGGTCATGCGCCGTGCCCGACGCGTCCGCCTCGGCCTTGAGATCAAGCCCGGCGTAGCCCTCGATCACGCGGCGCATCTTGGATTCGGGAATGCCGATCAACACGATCGGTTCGGAATGCTTGACCAGAACCGCGCCGGTCATCACCGCATCCGGGTCAATCGCGGCAATCACATGAATGGGCTTGCCGGAATACCCGGTCGTGCCCGCAAAATCGGATGTCAGGAACGCCCAGGCGACGATCTCGCCGCCCTTGAGCACCGGCGCCACCGGAACGTCATCGCGTAGCGCGCCAAAGCCGTCCGCCTGCGGCACAAGCTGATCGGCGGTGACCTCGGACAGGAACCGCGCCAGCAAGGCGGGCTCGGCGGCGCGCACCACAAGCGGTGTGCTCAAAAGGATCACAAGGGCGATAAAGCGTATATGCGGCGATCTAAACATGCCCTGATGGGTAGGGCAGCAACCGCCAAAAAGCGTTGACCAAAGTCAAGGCATGCAAATCACCGGCGCCGTTTTAGCGGATCTTTGAAACGCTCCTTCAAGGCAGGCAAAATTGTCCTGCCTCGCGCGGCAGAACCAGCCTCAGATAAATTCGAAATGCAGGTTCAGGGCAATCGCAATCAGAAGCAGCCCCCCAGCCCAGGCAAGACACTCACGCGCGACCTGCTGGCGGTTGATGACCTGGGTCATCGTGCCGCCCATATAGGCCACCAGTATATCTGACGGGATCGCCGTGAGAGGCACCAGAACCCCCAGAGTAAGCAATTGCAGCTGTACGCTGCTTTGCGCCAGTGGCCCGGCCCCCGCATCGACAAATGGCGGCAAAAACAGAGCAAAGAACAAAACCGTCTTGGGATTGAGCAGCTCAACCAGAACGCCCTGCCAGATGATTGAGGAAAACGAACTCTCGCTGACCTCCCGGGCCTCAAGCGAAAAACGGGCACTGCTGCGCGCATCGCGGATCATCCTCAGGCCCAACCAGACCAGATAGGCCGAGCCGACATAGCGCAGGCCAAGAACGAGCCAGTCAAACCTGGCAAACACAGCCGCCAGCCCCAGGGCCGTGGCGACCGCAAGCACCATTCCTCCCAGCCCAAGGCCAAGCGCCGAAGCAAGGCCGGCGGCACGGCTCTGCCCGACGCTACGCGACAGGACATAGAGCATCGAGGGTCCGGGGGTTGCGCTTAGGGCAAGCCCGGCTAAGGCAACGGCAAGGATCGCGTCAAGGTGTGGCATCGTTTAAGCTGTGCTCCGGTTCAATCGGTTTTCAAATGGGTTTTGAGTGGACGGGTCTGCGCCAATGGGATAATCGGTCGCGCCATTCAGCCTGGCATGTCGCAAATACGGAAAATCGCGCACCAGCATACGTTCAAGATGTGCCCCAGCCAGGAACGGCTCATATTTGGTTTTTCGCTTTGCGCTTACCAGTTGGGCGAAGGGCTTTATGAGCGTATCGTGATTGGTGGCCACAAAGTATGGCAGCGAAAATCGCTCCGGGCTGTGGTTCAGCACCCGATGCGGGGTCGAGCGCAGCAAGCCGTTACTCCAGGCCTCAAGCATATCGCCGATATTGACCACCAGGACCGACGGATCCACGGGCACGTCGATCCAGCGGTCATCTTGTGTCATGACCTGCAATCCTTCGTTGCGCGTGTGCAGCAGGGTCAGGCATTCATAATCGGTATGCGCGCCCATATTCACCGACCGGTGATCGGCCGTCTGTTCTTGGCGGACATAATGCAGCAACCGGAGTTGCGAAACCGGCTTGCTCATGTGATCGGTCATCGCGCCGGGTGGTAGCCCGAGATGCAACTCAAGCGCCGAACAGACCAGTCGCCCAAGCGCCGAAACTTCGCCATAATACCGCGCCACCGTTTCTTTGAACCCTGCCAGATCGGGCCATACATTCGGGCCCAGCACGCGGTTGCCCGCAAGATAATCGGGATCATCATCTGGCAGATCAAGCCCAAGGTCGAAGGCCTCATAGCTGCGGTTGACCTCATCGGGATAATCGCCCTTTTCGGTAAACGGCACATAACCGCGGTGATTTGTGCTTTTACCAATATAATATCGTTGCTTGGTGGTCTCCGGCAGCGCAAAAAACTGCTTGGCCGACTGGTATGTTGCTTCAATAAGTGCCGGGTCAATACCGTGGCCCCCGATCCTGAAAAATCCGATATCACGGGCCGCCTGCCCTATGGCCTCTGCCACTTTTCTGAGTTCGAGAGAATCACCTGACCTGAGACCCTTCACATCAATAAGCGGAAGTTTTCCCACGCCGTCATTCCGAGTCTTTGGTAAAATCGCCATCACCCCCCCATAAGTTTGACGTAACTTTTGGTTAAGGAGTTTTGGTTAACAAACCGTTGCCATTGCTTGTGACAGCCGGAAAATACAGCCGGAATGTGGACCCGTTTGCAACTTTGGACTGAACTTCGACTGTGCCCCCCGATTGCTGCATAAAGCCAAAGACCATCGACAGGCCCAGGCCTGTGCCCGCACCAACGGGCTTGGTTGTATAAAACGGGTCAAAAATCTTTTGCAGCCGCTCTTCGGGTATCCCCTCGCCATCGTCTCTGACACTCAGGCGCAGATATCGTCCGGGGGTCAGATCTATTGCGAGGGTCTGATTGCAGGAAAAGGTATGCAGGATATTTTCTGTCGCAATCTCCAGCCTGCCGCCCTCAGGCATCGCATCCTGCGCATTCACGATAAGATTGACCAAAGCGTCTTCAGCCACTTTCGGATCTACATGAATCATCCATGGGTCATCTGTCAGTCTAAGATCGACCGGCCGGGTCAAGAGGCCATTCTTGTGGTCGCAAGTGGCCGTGACGAGCCGGTTGGGGTCACACATCTGCGGGTTCAGTCGGGTGCGTTGGGAAAACGCCAGCATATCCCGGATCAGTTTCGCCCCCCGCCCCGCAGCCGTTCGGGCATCGTTCAGGCCTGCGCGTGACAAAGGCTGGGTGATGTCGGCGTCCAGAAGTTCGAGGTTGCCCGAAATCACGGTAAGCAGATTGTTGAAATCATGCGCGAACCATCCGGTCAAACGACCAATCGCCTCAAGCTTTCGCGCCTCGAACAACTTGGCCTCCAGCGCCTTGCGATTGGTTATCTCTTCGCTCAGCTGAGCATGGGATTTCACCAGATCCTGATAGCGTTGTTTTGATCGTTCAGCTTCCGCCAAAAGCTCTATCTTGGCACTGGCCATCGCCGCAACCGTGGTCAGAACTTCCAGTTCGGCCTCGCCAAATGCGCCGGGGTCCGGGTGTTCGCTGTCGATGACGCCGACCACGCGGCCCCGCGACACCAGCGGCACGCAAATCTCCGAGCGGGCCGGTTGCGTATCGGGAATATAGTTCTGATCTTTCAGAAGGTCATCGACGATGATCGCGTTCCGGCTTTGCGCCACCTGTCCGGTGATGCCCTGGCCAAACGGGATTCTAAGCGGGTTCAGGATGTTGCGCCCATAAGGGTTCTTATCACCAAGGGCGGCCACCTGGGTAAGCTCGGTCTGGTCCTGATTTGCCTGATAGATCACGCAATCAACAAAGCGCAGTTGCCCGACGACATTCTGCGCCACATACCAGAACAGATCTTCAACGCTGGGAATGGCGATCAGATCAACCGCAAAGGCATTGAGAATGCGAAGCGTCG
The DNA here is from genome assembly GCF_900142625.1 of Roseovarius marisflavi. GTDB lineage: Bacteria > Pseudomonadota > Alphaproteobacteria > Rhodobacterales > Rhodobacteraceae > Roseovarius > Roseovarius marisflavi. The sequence goes on along the minus strand of NZ_FRBN01000003.1, from coordinate 117,158 downwards.
TCGCCTCGTCGAGGTGCTTGTGAACCGTGACACGTGCAGGTGCAGAATACAGCACGTCCACCCCCTTTCTAAACCAACTGACTTAATCGCGCTTAGCCTACACTCTCGCAAAGATATATCGCGCATAAATTATACACCCTAAAGTATAAGATTGATCATTTTTTGTGTGTCAGGGGCAAAATGCACCGCGAGCTGGCCGCGCGCCTGGTTTTTTGCCGCTCTCAAACCGCGATTTTCGGATGTCGCGCGCAGACTCGCGCCTTGGCCCGACTTTTGAGTGTTGATTGAACAAACCGGGCGAATACAGTATCCAGATGGGGATATCGGCCCTGCCAAACTGAGGATGAAGCCTTGTCTTTGATCGACAAACACCTGGCACCGGGCCCCGACGGCGAAACCATCGTGGAAAGCATTCAGCGGCTCATTCTGGAGCGGATCTGCTTTCTGGATTATCAGCCAGGCGATCAGCTCAAGGAGGCCGTGATTGCCCGAGAATTCGGCGTAAGCCGCACGCCGGTGCGCGATGCCATCAGCCGCATAAGCCACCTTGGGCTTGTCGAAACCCGCAACGGCGTCGGCACGGTGGTTGTTGCCCTCTCTGACGCCGAAATCAGGCAGGTCTATGAAATGCGCCTTGAACTGGCGATGCTGATCGGAACCCTCTCGCCCAAACAGGTCGGCGAAGATCACATCGCCCTGGCGCAGGCCCTGCTGCAAGAGGTTCAGGCCTGGGGCATGAATGTCGACCCGCGCACCTACGTCAAACTCAACGATCGCCTGAACAAGCTGATCGCCGATCTGATCGGCAATGTCGTGCTGCGCTCGTTCTGGCTTCAGACCTATTATCAGGCCGCAAGCACCTGGCACCGCGTCAGTACCATTGTCGGCGCCGAGGTCGCCAAATCGCTGCTGGACGAGCTATCTGACCTTTGCAACGCGCTTGAAGCGGGCGATATGGCGGCCGTCGGCTATGTTCAGCGGGTTCATATCGGATATGGCTTTCAGCGGATAAAGACGCATCTGCTTGCCGATCAGCGCGGCTAGAGCGGTTTCGCAAGATCGCGCAGCACGGCGACAAGCGTCGTGGCAGCCCGGCCCAATGTCGCCTCGTCAAAGGCCGCATAGCCCAGCAAGAGCGCCTCTGGCGGATCGGGCAAAACCGCATGCGACGACAGCGCCCGCACGCAAAGCCCCTGCTCTGTTGCGCGTGCCGATATCTCTGCGTCCGAAACACCGATACCGCCCCGCAGATCGCAACACAGATGCATGCCCGAGGGGTCATTCCGGACATCAAGGTAACCGGCCGCCCCCTCAAGCGCGCGAACAAGGCTTGCCTGCCGCTTGGCATAGGTACGGCGCATCCGGCGCAGGTGGGTGGCAAAATCACCACTTTGCATGAACTCTGCCAGGGCGGGCTGTGGCACCAGCGAGGCCCGCGTTCCGCAGTCCCGGACAGGCATGCATCATTCGGTCAACAGCCGCTCGGTGATGCTGTTTGGCACCGCGCATATGGTCGAGGACCCGGATGAAAAGCGCAAAAAACTGCGCCAGTTCATGGAAGGGCTCTATCCCGGCCGCTATGACACCCTGCGCCCCGATCACGCGCAGGACATCAAGGCGACCATGGTGTTGGGGATGGAGATCACCGAGGGCAGCGCCAAGATCCGCACCGGCGGCCCGAATGACGAGGACGACGATTATGCCCTGCCGATCTGGGCCGGGGTCATTCCGCTGCGCACCGAAATCGGCGCGCCTCTTGCTGATCCGCGAAACCTTGAAGGCGTCGCGCTGCCCGAACATGCAACGCGGTTCAAAATCGGCTAAAGGGCACCGCCCTAAATCCCCAGATACCGGTCCCTGACCTCGGGGGTCAGCCCGTCAAAGGCCCCGCTCCAGACCGAGCGCCCCTTTTCAAGGATCACCGCGCGATCCGCCACGCCCGCCAGTTCGCGCAGGGATTTATCCACCACGATCAGTGACAGCCCGGTCTCGGATTTGAGCCGCGCAATCGCGGCCCAGATTTCCTGGCGCACCACGGGGGCAAGCCCCTCTGTCGCCTCGTCCAGCACAAGAACGCGCGGGTTGGTCATCAAGGCACGCCCGATCGCCAGCATCTGTTGCTCGCCACCCGACAGCGAGGCGGCGTTTTGCTCGGCCCGCTCGCCCAGGCGCGGGAAAAACCGCTGTATACCCGCCAGATCCCACAGCCCCGGGCGCGCCGCCGCGATCAGGTTTTCGCGCACCGTCAGGTTGGCAAAACAGCGCCGCCCCTCGGGCACAAGCCCAAGCCCCGCACGCGCCGCGCGGTGGCTTGGCAGCGGCCCAAGATCGCGCCCGTCAAACATAACCGATCCGCTTTGGTGCCTGAGCAGGCGAAAGATCACCTTGATCGTCGTCGTCTTGCCCATGCCGTTGCGCCCCATCAGCGCCAGAACCTCGCCTTCTTCGAGGTCAAGGCTGACGTCAAAAAGCGCCTGCGCGGGGCCGTAAAAGGCGGTGACGTTGGACAGTTGCAACAGGCTCATGTCAAGGCCTCATCGCCAAGATAGGCCTCGCGGACCTCGGCGTTCTGGCGGATCGCATCGGGCTTGCCGGTGGCGATGATGCGACCATAGACCAGCACGCTGATCCGGTCGGCAAGGGCAAAGACCGCGTCCATGTCATGCTCGACCAGAAGGATCGGGGCGCGGTGGCGCAGGCCATCCAGAAACGGCGTCAGGCGGGCCGTGCCCTCGCCGCCGAGCCCGGCCATCGGCTCGTCCATCAAAAACGCCTTGGGCGATTGCGTGAGGGCGACCGCGACCTCAAGCTGGCGGCGCTGCCCATGCGAGAGATCCGCCACGCGCGTGCCTACGGCCGCGGCAAGGCCAACCTCGGAAAGGGCTGCATGGGCCACCTGCAACAGGGCCGCGTCGCGCATCACGTCGCGCCAAAACCGCATCACGCGGCCGCGTTTGCCAAGCGCCCCAAGCACCGCGTTTTGCAGCACGCTCATCTCCATCGCCAGTGACGAAATCTGAAAGGTGCGGCCAAGCCCGGCCTGCGCCCGCGCCACCGTATCAAGCGAGGTCACATCGCGCCCATCGAACCAGATACTGCCGCTGTCGGGTTTAAGATTGCCAGCTATCTGCTTGATAAGGGTCGATTTTCCTGCACCGTTCGGGCCGATCAGCGCGTGAATCTCCCCCCTCATCAATGTCAGCGACACATCCTCGGAGGCCCGTATCGCGCCAAAGGATTTGCTGATGCCGCGAATGTCCAGAAGCGGGCTAGTCATGGCGCACCTCGCGTCCCGCGATAAGCCCGATAATGCCGCCACGCGCAAACAGCACCACCACCAAAAGCACCGCGCCAAGATAGATGTGCCAGAATTCACTTAAGCCCCCAAGGACATGTTCCAAAAGGATAAACACCGCCGCACCGACAACTGGTCCAAACAGCCGCGCCACCCCGCCAAGGATGACGAACACCATGATCTCGCCGCTGGTCTGCCAGCTGAACATGGTCGGGCTGACAAAGCGGTTGAGATCGGCGAAAAGTGCGCCGGCAAGCCCGGTGATCACCCCCGAAAGGGCAAAGGCCACAAGCCGCAACCGATAGGGCGCGATGCCCACCGCCATCACCCGCTCGCCGTTCTGGCGCGCCGCCCCAAGCGCCAGCCCGAAGGCCGAGCGCGACAGGCGCGAAAACAGCCAGAGCGCCAGCCCGAGGATCACGTAGCAGATTGCGAAAAACTGGATCGGGTCGAGCGTGTTGAGCCCCGGAAACCCGTTGCGCACATAGATCGAAAGCCCGTCCTCGCCGCCATAGGCGGGCCAGCTTATGGCGAAATAGTAAAACATCTGGCCAAAGGCGAGGGTGATCATGATGAAATAAACGCCCGAGGTGCGCAGGCTCAGCGCGCCGATACCAAGCGCCGCAAGACCGCTGGCCGCCATCGCCACCAGCCAGATCACCGGCATGGATTTCGTGCCCTCGATCAGCACCGGCCACTCGATCAACGGGCTGTAACTCTGGGCGTGACTGGCGAGAATGCCCATGGCATAGCCGCCGATGCCAAAAAACACCGCATGCCCAAGGCTGACCAGCCCGCCAAGCCCGAGCGCAAGGTTAAGGCCGACACCGGCCAGCGCCAGAATGGCCACACGCGTCGCCAGCGTGATGGTAAACGGCTCGTCCGTCGCGCGCGCCCAGAGCACGACCGCCAAAAGGCCGAGAAAGACCGCAGCGTTCAAAAGGGGTTCGCGGCGCATCTCAGGCCTTTCCAAACAGGCCGCTGGGGCGCATCACAAGCACCCCGGCCATGAGTATGTAGATCGACATCGACGCCAGCGAAGAGCCGACCGAACTGGCGGCCTGCGGTGCCATGAATTGCGCGAAAACCGCCGGAAGCAACACCCGCCCAAGCGTATCGGTCAGCCCGACAAGGATCGCCCCCACAAGCGCGCCCTTGATCGAGCCGATGCCGCCGATCACGATCACCACAAAGGCCAGGATCAGCACCGGCTCGCCCATTCCGACCTGCACCGATTGAATGGCCCCGATAAGGGCGCCCGCCAGCCCGGCAAGCGCCGCACCAAGCGCGAAGACGATGGTGTAGAGCGCCGAGATATTGACGCCAAGCGCCGCGATCATCTCGCGGTCAGCCTCTCCGGCGCGGATCTGAATGCCGATGCGGGTGCGCGCAATCAGCGCGAACAACCCCGCCGCCACGAGCAAGCCGACCCCGATGATCGCCAGCCGGTACAGCGGATATTCGATCCCCCCCGGAAGGGTCACCGGCCCCGACAGATAAGGCGGAATTTCCAAAAACAGCGGGAACGACCCGAAAAGCCAGCGTGTGCCCTCGGAAAAGATCAGGATAAGGGCAAAGGTCGCCAGAACCTGATCCAGATGGTCGCGGTCATAAAGTCGGCGGATCACCATCAGCTCGATCAGGGCCCCCGCCGCCGCCGCCGCCGCAAGGCTGGCGATCAGCGCCAGAACAAACGATCCGCTCATGCCAGCGACCCATGCGGCGGCAAAGGCCCCGATCATGTAAAGCGAGCCATGCGCAAGATTGATAAGCCCCATGACGCCAAAGATTAGCGTCAGCCCGGCCGCCATCAAAAACAGCATGACACCGAACTGAACCCCGTTCAGCATCTGTTCAATGAAAAGGATCAGGGACATGCGCGCGCGCTCAACGGCCGGGCCCGATGAAAGGCCCGGCCAGTGGTCTTACATCTTGCACTCTGGCGCATAGGCGTCAGCGTGATTGGTCAGGGCGGTGCCGACGATCTTGTTGGTATAGACGTCGCCTTCCTTGATCACTTCGCGCACATAGATGTTCTGGATCGGGTGGTGGTTGTTGCCAAAGGCAAAATCCCCGCGCGTGCTGTCAAAATTCGCGGCTTCCAGCGCGGCGCGGAACGCATCGGGATCGTTGACATCGGCGGTCTCGACCGCGCTGATCAAGAGGTTGGCGGTGTCAAACCCCTGACTTGCGTAAAGCGAGGGCAGACGGCCGTACTTTTCCTGAAAGCTTGCCACGAAGGCCGCGTTGGCCGGATTGTCGATATCCTTGTTCCACTGGCTTGTGTTTTTCACGCCCAGAGCGGCATCGCCAACCGCCTGCAATATCCCCTGATCAAAGCTGAAGGCGGGACCGATAAGCGGCTTATCCACACCGGAATCGGCATATTGCTTGAGAAAGGAAATCCCCATGCCGCCGGGCAGAAAGAAGAACACGTGATCGGCAACGCTGTCGCGGATCTGGGCGATCTCGGCGGCGTAATCGGTCTGCCCGAGCTGGGTATAGACTTCGCCGGCAATGTTGCCATCAAAGTAGCGCTTGAACCCGGTCAGCGCGTCCTGCCCCGCCGGATAATTCGGCGCCATGATAAAGGCGTTCAGGAAGGTCTCATCGGTGGCATAAGCCCCCGCCGCCTCGTGCAGGTTGTCGTTCTGCCAGGCGACGTTGAAGTAGTTCTTGTTACAGCCCTTGCCCGCAAGCGCCGACGGCCCGGCGTTGGGTGACAGGTAAAACTTGCCCTGCGCCACGGCACCGGGCACGACGGCCATCGCCAGGTTGGACCATATGATACCGGTCATCACGTCAACCTTGTCGGATTGGATCATCTTGTCGGCCAGTTGCACGGCGATATCGGGCTTGCGCTGATCATCCTCGATGATCACCTCGATATCCGAGCGCCCCGATTGTTCGATCGCCAGCATGAAGCCGTCGCGCACGTCAATCCCAAGGCCCGCACCGCCGCCCGAAAGCGTGGTGATCATGCCAACCTTGACCTCTGCCTGCGCGGCACAGGCCGCGATGCCAAGCGCGCCGGCCATGGCAAGTGTTTTCAAATTCATATCGTCATCTCCCTTGATCATGGGCCGGTTTCCCCTGCCCTGCTTTTATCCTGTCCCCCCAAGGGCTCGGCTCTGGCCAAACCGGACAGCTTTCCTTGCATCCCACAGCTTTGCGCAAAGGTCCAGATGCCAGCGTCAATCTTGGGTGCCCGTTGTCAAACCTCAGCTGCGGATTTCGTTTTACTTTCGCACGCTCTTCTTGTTGGCTGGCCCTGCGCGCGGGCACATTCTTGGCCCGGCATATGGCTTGGATTACACAAAAGGAAAGGTCCGTTTCATGTCAAAAGACCCGCTGCTCCAGCCCTATGCGCTCAAGCATCTGACGTTGAAAAACCGGATCATGACCACAAGCCATGAACCCGCCTATCCCGAAGATGGCCTGCCGAAGGATCGCTATCGCGCCTATCACGTCGAGCGCGCGCGCGGCGGTGTGGCCCTTACCATGACCGCCGGGTCGGCGGTGGTCAGCCGCGACAGCCCGCCGGCTTTCAACAATATCCTCGCCTATCGTGACGAAGTGGTGCCCTGGATGAAAAAGCTCGTCGATGAGTGCCACGATCATGGCTGTGCGGTGATGATCCAGCTCACCCACCTTGGCTGGCGCACCAACTGGAACAAGGGCGACTGGTTGCCGTCGCTGGCGCCCTCTGCCCTGCGCGAACCGGCGCATCGCGCCTTTCCCAAGGTGATGGAGGATTGGGATATTGCCCGCATCATCACCGATTACGCCGATGCCGCCGAGCGGATGCAGGCCGCCGGACTCGACGGGATTGAGCTTGAGGCCTATGGCCATTTGATGGATGCCTTCTGGTCGCCGCGCCAGAACACGCTTGAGGGGGCTTACAACGGTGATCTGGCCGCGCGGATGACCTTCAGCCTTGATGTGCTGCGCGCCATTCGAGAGCGGGTCGGCCCCGATTTCATCGTAGGCCTGCGTTATACGGCCGATGATCTGGCCACCAATGGCATCACGAGCAGCGACGGCGTCGAGATCGGCAAGCGCCTGCGCGACAGCGGCATGGTCGATTTTCTCAACGTGATCCGGGGCCGGGTCGATACCGACGCAAGCCTGACCGATGTGATCCCGGTGCAGGGCATGGTCTCGGCCCCGCATCTTGATTTCGCGGGGCGCATTCGCGCCGAGGTTGGCCTTCCGACATTCCACGCCGCGCGCATTCCCGATGTGGCCACGGCGCGCCATGCGGTGGCCAGCGGCCAGTTGGATATGGTCGGCATGACCCGTGCCCATATGACCGACCCGCACATCGTGGCCAAGATCATGGCGGGGCGCGAAGACGATATCCGCCCCTGCGTCGGCGCCACCTATTGCCTTGACCGGATCTATCAGGGCGGCGAGGCGCTCTGTATCCACAACGCCGCCACCGGACGCGAGCAAAGCATGCCGCATGTCATCGCCCCCGCCGCAACGCCGCGCCGCGTCGTCGTGGTCGGGGCCGGGCCCGGCGGGCTCGAGGCGGCGCGCGTTGCCGCAGAGCGGGGTCATCAGGTCACTGTCATCGAGGCCGCAGATCAGCCGGGCGGACAAATCCGCCTCACGGTGCAGACCAAGCGCCGCTCCGAGATGATCGGCATCATCGACTGGCGGATGGCGCAATGCGTCGCGCGCGACGTCATGTTTCGATTTAACACCTACGCAGAAGCCCCTGATATCACAGCCCTTTCCCCTGACCTCGTGATCATCGCCACCGGCGGAATGCCGCAACAGGATATCTTGCAGGGTGGCAATGACCTGACCGTCACCGCCTGGGATATCCTGTCGGGCGATGCCAAACCGGGACGCGAGGTCTTGCTGTTTGACGACGCCGGTGATCACGTCGCGATGCAGGCCGCAGAGGTACTGGCCGATGCCGGTGCCCGCCTTGAGATCATGACCCCCGACCGAAGCTTTGCCCCCGAGGTCATGGGCATGAACCTTGTGCCCTACATGCGCAGCCTTCAGGACAAGGACGTGACCATGACCGTCGTGCGCCGCCTTTTGTCGGTGGCCCGCGCGGGCAATCGCCTCTTGGCGACCATCGGCACGGATTACTCCGATCACAGCTATACCCGCGAGGTCGATCAGATCGTGGTCAACCATGGCACCCTGCCGCTGGACGAGCTTTACTTTGACCTCAAACCGCTTTCCAGCAACCTTGGCGAGGTCGATCAAAGCGCCCTGATAAATGGCCACCCTCAGGCGATCAGGACCAACCCCGAGGGCCGGTTTCAACTGTTTCGCATTGGCGATGCGGTCAGTGCACGCAACACCCACGCAGCGATCTATGACGCGCTGCGCCTGATGAAGGATCTCTAGACATGCGGCTTGGATTTATCGGCACCGGCACAATTGCATCGGCCACCGTGCGCGGCATTGCCGGGGCCGGGCATAAGATCACCGTCTCCAATCGCGGCGCAGCCCATGCCGCCCGCCTTGCCGCCGAGTTCGAAAGCGTCAGCATCGCCGACAATCAGGGCGTGATTGACCAAAGCGACACGATTTTCATCGGCCTGATGGCCGAGACCGCGCCCGACATCCTGTCGAGGCTGACATTTCGCGCCGATCAACAGGTGATTTCCTTCATGGCGGGCCTGCCGCTTGACGCCCTTGCGCCGCTTGTGGCCCCGGCCCACGGCGCGGCAATCATGCTGCCGTTTCCGGGGATTGCACAGGGCGGCTCGCCCATTCTTACGATGGGGGATACCGGGTTTGTCGCCTCGCTGTTTGCGCCTGAAAATCAGGTTTTCGCCCTGCGCGACGCCGCCGAGCTTGACGCCTATCTTTGTGCGCAGGCGGTCTTGTCGCCCGCCACCCGGATGGTCGGGCAAGCCGCCGATTGGCTGGCGGCGCGGGTCTCTGATCCCACTCAGGGCGAGGCCTTCTTGCGCATGCTCGTCGGCACCAACCTTGTCAGCAGCCCCTGCGGCGACCTGCTTGAGGCGCTCAACACGCCCGGCGGATACAACCAGCGTCTGCGCCAGCATATGGACGCGGCAGGCATGGGCGACGCTCTTGTCACCGGCCTGAACCGGCTTGAAAGCGGCGACTAGCCGCGCGCGCCCAAGAACCTTGTCAGCCTGGCCTTTGCTCACTAGGCTTTGCTCTTGACGTCAACGCAACCCCAACAAGCGCGGCGGCGCAATTCAAATAACCTAATGGCGTTGAATGGAATTTCTGGACTACACCCATAACCTCTGGCTGGTTGCGGCCTCACTCAGCATCTCGATGATGGCGGGGTTTACCGGGTTTTCGCTGACCAGGGGCATCGCCGGTCAGACGGTGGCGATGCGCAAACTCTCGGTGACACTGGCCGCCGTGGCGCTTGGTGGCGGCATCTGGTCAATGCATTTCGTGGCGATGCTCGGGCTGCAACTTCCGATCCCGATATACTATGATGCGATGATCACGCTCGGCTCGGCTCTGGTGGCGATCCTGATGGTCGGGCTGGCGCTTTTGCTGTTGCATTTCTATCCTCGCACGCCGCTGATCCTGACGCTGGCGGGGGCGATTGTCGGGCTTGGCGTGGTGACGATGCATTACATTGGCATGTCCGGCCTGCAACTGTGCCGCGCGGTCTATACGCTTCCGGGTGTGGCAGTGGCGGTGCTGGCCTCCTGCGGCCTGAACATCGGGGCGTTTTGGGTGGCCTATGGCCAGCGGCGCCCCCGCAATATCCTGCTTGGCACGGTCTGTTTCGGGGCCTCGGTCTTTGCCGTGCATTTCGCCGCCATCTCGGGGACGCGCTTTGTCGCCGAGGCCAGCCTGCGCGAGATCGGACCGCTTATCGGCAATGAAACCCTCGCCATCGGCGTGGTTCTCAGCAGCTTCGTGCTCTGCGGCGCGTTTCTATTGTCGGGCGTGACCTTTCTGACGCCTGCCGCGAGCGCCGATGCCGCCCCGGCCCCCGCGTCACAGGAAAAGGCCCCTGCCGTTACGCCCATGCCCCCGCCCGTGCTGCGCATTCCATACGAGCAGAACGGCCAGACGCATTTCATTGACGCAAGCGATGTGGCTTTTGTGCGCGCCGAGGGGCATTACACCCTGCTTTATGCCGGATCAGAGCGGTATTTCTGCGTCTGGTCGATCACCGAGGCCGAACGCCGCCTCGCCGCCGGGCCATTTGTGAAATCGCATCGCAGCTATCTGATCAACCCGGCCCATATCGTGCATTTCGAGCGGCGCAAGGACAACGGCATCTGTCATTTCATCCTTGGCGAGCAAACCGTGACCACACCGGTCAGCCGCTCTCGCCTGCCCGCTCTGCGCGAGGCGCTCGGGCTTTAGGGCATAGAACGCGGCGGCATTCCGTAGGGTGGGTGAAACCCACGCCCGCCCGGTCGCGCCATCCCGCAACAGCGTGGGTTTCACCCACCCTACACTTGGCGCGCGCGGGCGCTCAACCTTAAGGCGTCGTAAACGGGTTTCGCAACTCGTGCATGCATATCGCAATTCGTGCACCGCAAGGCGGCGCTGAGGACAGATCGGCAGACAATCGCCCACCACTGCCTAGGCTCTTCCCAACGGTCGCCGTACCGGCCCTGTCTTTGGGAGGAGACGCCACATGATACCAGCAGCCTTCGAGTATCACCGCCCCGGTGATCTACCCTCTGCGCTTGCGCTCTTGCGCGAACATGGCGACGACGCGCGCGTCATTGCAGGCGGGCACAGCCTTATTCCGATGATGAAGCTGCGCATGGCCGAAGTCCCGCATCTGATCGACCTTCAGGCGATCAAGGCCCTGCGCGGCATCACCATTGACGGCACCCGCGTCACCCTTGGCGCGATGGTCACCCAACACGAGGTGATCGACAGTGACGCGCTGATGAGCCTCGCGCCGATCCTCGGCGAGGCCGCGCTTCAGATCGCCGATCCGCAGGTGCGCTACATGGGCACCATCGGTGGCAATGTCGCCAATGGCGATCCGGGCAATGACATGCCCGGCCTGATGCAATGCCTTGATGCCACATTTCACCTTGAGGGCCCCGAGGGCACGCGCAGCGTCCTGGCGCGCGCGTTCTACGACTCGGCCTATATGACGGCCCGGAGCGATGACGAGATCCTGACCGCCATAAGCTTTGAGGCCCCCAAGGGCGGGTTTGCCTACGAAAAGCAAAAGCGCAAGATTGGCGACTATGCCACCGCCGCCGCCGCCGTCATGCTGACCCGCGAGGGCGACACCTGCGCCGCTGCCTCGATCGCCATGACCAACCTCAGCGATGTGCCGGTCTGGTCCGCCGCCGCAGGCGCGGCACTTGTCGGCACCGATGTCGGCGCCGAGGCCGTGAGCGCGGCCGTCGATGCCGCCCTCGCCGACATTGACCCCACCGAGGACAATCGCGGCCCTGTCGCCTTCAAGCGTCACGTCGCCGCCATCATCATCGCCCGCGCGATCACCCGCGCCTGGGGCCGGGCCTGAGAGGGAACATCACCATGAGCAAGAAAATGCAGATCACCCTGACCGTGAACGGCGAGGCCCATGATATTCTGGCAGAGCCGCGCGAGTTGCTGATTTACGTGCTGCGCGAGCGGCTCAACATCACCGGGCCGCATGTCGGCTGTGAAACCTCGCATTGCGGCGCCTGTACCGTCACGCTGAACGGCAAATCGGTCAAATCCTGCACCATGTTCGCGGCGCAGGCCGATGGCGCCGAGATCACCACCATCGAGGGCCTTGGCAGCCCCGATAGCCGTCATGCCCTGCAAGAGGCCTTCAAGGAGCATCACGGGCTTCAATGCGGCTTTTGCACCCCCGGCATGATCACCCGCGCCGCCAAGCTGCTTGAGGAAAACCCCAACCCCACCGAAGAAGACGTGCGCTTTGGCATGGCCGGGAACCTGTGTCGCTGTACCGGCTATCAGAACATCGTAAAATCCGTGCTTGCCGCAGCCAGTGACATCAACACCGCCAAGGAGGCCGCGCAATGAACGACCTGACACCGGATCGCGAAGACCGCGTTGCCAAGCTCAAGGGCCTGGGATGTTCGCGCAAGCGGGTCGAGGACGCCCGCTTTACCCAAGGCAAGGGCAACTATGTCGATGACATCAAGCTGCCCGGCATGCTGCACGGCGATTTCGTGCGCTCGCCCTATGCCCATGCGCGGGTGGTGTCGATTGATGCCAGTGCCGCGCTTGCGCTTGACGGGGTTGTCGCGGTGCTGACGGCCAAGGATCTGGAGCCGCTCGGCCTGCACTGGATGCCGACGCTGGCGGGCGACAAGCAGATGGTGCTGGCCGATGGCAAGGTGCTGTTTCAAGGCCAAGAGGTGGCCTATGTGGTTGCGCGCGACCGCTATGTCGCCGCCGACGCGGTCGAACTCGTCGAGGTCGAATACGAAGAGCTTGAGGTGATCGTCGACCCGTTCAAAGCCCTGCAAAGCGATGTGGTATTGCGCGAGGATATCGCAGGCGAGACCAGCGGTGCGCATGGCGAACGCCGCCACCCGAACCACATTTTCCTCTGGGAAGAAGGCGACAAGTCCGCCACCGAACAGGTGATCGACAGCGCCGATGTGGTGGCCGAAGAGATGATCTATTACCACCGCACTCATCCCTGCCCGCTTGAAACCTGCGGCTGTGTGGCCTCGATGGACAAGGTGAACGGCAAGCTGACGCTCTATGGCACCTTTCAGGCGCCGCATGTGGTGCGCACCGTCGCCTCGCTTTTGTCGGGCATCGAAGAGCACAACATCCGCGTCGTCAGCCCCGATATCGGCGGCGGTTTTGGCAATAAGGTCGGGGTCTATCCGGGCTATGTCTGTTCCATCGTGGCCTCTATCGTCACCGGCAAGCCGGTGAAATGGGTCGAGGACCGGATGGAAAACCTGATGGCGACCGCATTTGCCCGCGACTATTGGATGAAAGGGCGGATTTCGGCGACCAAGGACGGCAAGATCACCGCCCTTGAGGCCAAGGTCACCGCCGATCACGGTGCGTTCGATGCCTGCGCCGACCCGACCAAGTTTCCGGCGGGCTTTTTCCATATCTGCACCGGGTCCTATGACATTCCGGTGGCCTATGTGGGCGTTGACGGGGTCTATACCAACAAGGCGCCCGGCGGGGTGGCCTATCGCTGTTCGTTCCGCGTGACCGAGGCCGCCTATTTCATCGAACGCATGATCGAACTCCTGGCAATCGAGCTTGGCATGGACGCCGCCGAACTGCGCCGCATCAACTTTATCCGCGAGGATCAGTTCCCCTATCAGTCGGCGCTTGGCTGGGAATACGACAGCGGCGATTATCACACCGCCTGGGACAAGGCACTTGCGGCGGTGGATTACGACGGGCTGCGGGCCGAACAGGCGACCCGGCTTGAGGCCTTCAAGCGCGGCGAGACCCGCAAATTGATGGGCATCGGGCTTAGCTTTTTCACCGAGATCGTCGGCGCGGGGCCGGTCAAGAACTGTGATATCCTTGGCATGGGGATGTTTGATAGCTGCGAAATCCGCATTCACCCCACCGGGAGCGCCATCGCCCGCCTTGGCACGATCAGCCAGGGCCAGGGCCATGCCACCACCTTTGCCCAGATCCTGGCCAGCGAAATCGGCATCCCCGCCGATAGCATCACCATCGAAGAGGGCGACACCGATACCGCGCCCTACGGGCTTGGCACCTATGGCAGCCGCTCCACCCCGGTGGCGGGGGCGGCCACAGCCCTTGCCGGGCGCAAGATCCGTGCCAAGGCGCAGATGATCGCGGCCTACCTCTTGGAAGTGCATGACAATGATGTCGAATTTGACGTCGACCGCTTTGTCGTCAAGGGAGCGCCCGAGCGGTTCAAGACCATGGCCGAGATCGCCTATGCCGCCTATAATCAGGCCATTCCGGGCGTCGAGCCGGGGCTTGAAGCGGTCAGCTATTATGACCCGCCGAACATGACCTATCCGTTCGGGGCCTATATCTGCGTGATGGATGTGGATGTGGATACCGGCGAGGTGCATATCCGTCAGGTCTATGCGCTTGACGATTGCGGCACCCGGATCAACCCGATGGTGATCGAGGGGCAGGTGCATGGCGGGCTGACCGAGGCCTATGCCATCGCCATGGCGCAGGAGATTGCCTATGATGATATGGGCAATTGCAAGACCGCCACGCTGATGGATTTCTTTTGGCCAACGGCCTGGGAAACGCCGCATTACACCACCGATCACACCGAAACCCCAAGCCCGCATCACCCGATTGGCGCCAAGGGTGTGGGCGAAAGCCCGAATGTCGGCGGCGTTCCGGCGTTTTCCAATGCGGTGCATGACGCGTTGCGCCCGTTAGGGTTGCGCCAGCTGCATATGCCGCATGATCACTGGCGGATCTGGAAAGCGGCCAATGATCTTGGTCTGCACGGTTAGCGGTCACGGGGGCGCTGCCCCCATCCAAGAAAATTCTCCGAATTTTCTTGGACTCCCCCGGAGTATTTTTGGAACGGTGAAATAAACATGCAGGAATGGCGGGCGCTACAGAAAGGAATGGCGGATCATGGCTATATTGCTGCCGATGATCTTGCCATGGCCGTGCATATTGCCCTCTCGCTTGGCCGCCCGCTTTTGCTTGAGGGGGCCGCCGGGGTTGGCAAGACCGAAGTCGCGCGGGTGCTGGCCGCCCTGCGCGATACGATGCTGATCCGTCTGCAATGCTATGAAGGGCTAGATGCGGCGCAGGCGATCTATGAGTGGAACTATCCGCGCCAGCTTTTGGCCATTCGCGCCGCCTCTGAGGCGGGCGAGACCGGCAAAGACGTCGAGGCGCGGATATTTTCCGACGATTACCTGCTGGAGCGCCCGCTTTTGCAGGCCATCCGACAGCCCGTCGCGCCGGTGCTTCTGATCGACGAGATCGACCGTGCAGATGAGGAATTTGAGGCCTATCTTCTTGAAATACTGTCAGAGTTTCAGATTACCATTCCCGAACTTGGCACCATCAGGGCCACCACGAGGCCGATCGTCATCCTGACGGCCAACGGCACGCGCGATTTATCGGATGCCCTGCGCAGGCGCTGCATTTATGCGCATGGCGATTATCCTGAACCTGCGGTAGAGCTTGCAATTCTGCAAATCAGGGCCCCCGAGACCGAGGCCACACTGGCCGCGCAGATCGTCGGCTTTGTCCAGGCCCTGCGCCGCGAAGACCTTGAGAAGAACCCCGGCATTGCCGAGATGCTTGATTTTGCCGCCGCGCTTGCCGGGCTTGGTGTGAATGACCTGAGTCATGACCCCGTGCTCCTGCAGGCCGCACTTGGCACGCTGCTCAAGACCCAAAGCGACCGCGAGGCGATCCCGCCCGAGGTGGCCGCGCGTCTTGCCGGGCGTGCCGCATGAGCCGGATCACCCGCTTTGCCGCGCGCGACACCGGCCCCGCCGCGCGCATGGCCGGGTTTATGGCACATCTGCGCGACAGTGGCCTGCGCCTTGGGGTGGGCGAGACCCAGACCGCGCTTGCCGCATTGACCCATGTCACCGCCTGCGACCCCGACGAGGCCCACCTTGCACTCAAAGCGGTCTGCGCCGCCAATGCCGATGAGGCCGCGCGCTTTGACCTGCTGTTTGACAGCTATTGGTGCACCGATGGGCGGGTGCGCGAAAAAGCCGTGCCAAGGGAGAACAGAACCGAGAGGCATTCCACCAACACCCGCGACCCACAGGGCGAAAACGCAGGTGCGCGCGGTGCACTCCATAGCCCCGACGATGGCGCCGATCACGCAAGCGCCGATGGCGACGGCACCGGCAAGCTCATCGCGAGCCAGGTTGAAAACCTGATGCGCAAGGACATGCGCCAACTGGTCAGCCCACAGGATATCGCCGCCGCCGAGGCCACCGCGCGCCGCCTTGCGGCTGCGTTTCGCGATCATCGTTCGCGCCGCCGTCGCGCGGCGCGCAAGGGTGATCAGATCCATTTTCGCCGCCTTATCCGTCAGAGCCTGTCGACCGGCGGCGAGCCGCTTGCCCTGCCGCGCAAGGCCCGCCCTGACCGCCCAATTAGGATCGTGGCGCTTTGCGATGTGTCCGGCTCGATGACGATCTATGCGCGGGTGTTCCTCGCCTTTCTGTCCGGCCTGATGCGGGCGGATGAAAGCACCGACGCCTATCTGTTTCACACCCGCCTTGTGCGCATCACTGAGGCTTTGCGTGACACCGATCCGATGCGGGCGCTGAACCGGCTGAGCCTCTTGGCCGAGGGCTTTGGCGGCGGCTCAAAGATCGGCGCGGCGCTTGATGAATTCGCCAGAGGCCCGGCGCGCCGTTTCGTCAACGGGCGCAGCGTGGTGATCATTCTGTCGGATGGCTATGACACTGATCCACCCGAGAGACTGGCAAAGGCCCTGGCTCGTCTGCGCAAGCGGGGCTGCAAGATCATCTGGCTCAACCCTTTGAAAGGCTGGAAAGATTATGCGCCGGTTGCCGGTGGCATGGCTGCCGCCCTGCCCTATCTCGATCTATTTGCGCCCGCCACGACGCTAGCCGATCTGGCCGCGCTTGAGCCCGAACTGGAGCGGTTGTAATGGCCCCGGAATTGCTTGAGAACGCCATTGCAACGGCTGTCGCCCGCCTGCGCGAGGCGCGCCGCCCCTATGCGATTGCCACGGTGGTGCGCACGGTCGGCGCGACGGCGGCCAAGCCCGGTGCGCGGGCACTTATCCTTGCGGATGGCACGATTGCAGAGGGCTGGGTCGGCGGCGGATGCGTGCGCGGGGCGATGACACGCGCGGCCGTCGCGGCAATTGGTGATGGCACCCCGCGCCTGATATCCCTGCGCCCCGAGGACGAGCCTGGCGCGCCCGAGGAGCATCAGGGGATAGAGTTTGCACGCAATGGATGCCCCAGCAAAGGCTCGATGGATCTGTTTATCGAACCGGTCCTGCCGCAGCCCGAATTGGTGATCATCGGCGCCTCGCCGGTGGCGCGTTCGCTGGCGGCACTGGCCGGATCGTTCAGCTTTGACATCATCCTCCATGACAGCGCCATAGCGCTTGGCCCGCTGCCAGCGGGCGCGCGGCGCATGGTTGTGGTCGCGACCCAAGGCAAGGGTGATCTTGATGGGTTGAAGACCGCGCTAGGGTGCGGCGCGGATTACATCGGATTTGTCGCAAGCCACCGGAAATTCACCACTTTGGCAGAAACCCTGCGCGAGGCGGGTGCGGATGAGGCAGAACTGGCGCGGATCAACGCGCCAGCGGGCCTTGCGATTGACGCGGTAACGCCGGATGAGATCGCGCTGTCGATCCTTGCTCAGGTGATCAAGATACGCCGAAGCGGTCAGCGCCGACCAGAGACCGAGACCGCCTAGCTGTCGCCAGCCCCCGGGCCGGTTTGACGGAAGGTCACCGCGAAGGTTCCGATATCGTCGCCTTCAACATGCACGACCTGTCCGGGAATATGGATTTGCGGTCGGCGGGTGTCGTCGCCTGCCTGCCAGGTGCGCTCGGTGACCACACATCCCGCCTGCTGGCCTGCATACTCGGGTGCCGGGGCGACCTCGGGCATGAACAAAAGGCCACGCACCAAGACGTCATCACCAAAGGAGACAGAGCCAGAGCCAAGCAGCCTTGGCTCAACGTCATTGGTCAGGACAGATTGCGCGCGGCTTTGCGCCCAGACGCCGCAAAGCATTGTTTTTCCGTTATTTTCGCGCACATCTACGGCGACGCTCACGCCTCCGCCGCTACTATAGGTGCCGCCAGACACTACCGGGTCAGCCCCCAATCTAGCGACCACAGTTGGACGAGCCACCGTACAGGCAGCAAGAGCAATGGTTGCACCCAGAAGGAACAGTGTCTTGCGCGTCATGGCAGACCTCCGATGGCTGATGTTTCTGATCTCTGCGTGGAGTATAATCACTCTAGGCGAGAAAACAAATCTTCGCTTCGCGCTTTCGTATTAGCCCGCTTTCGCGAATTCGGCAGTTTCCGCCAGCATCTCGGGATACCACTTTTCAAGTGTCGGCAGGAATGCCTCGCGGATACGGCCCACCTGCTGCGGCGTCAGATCTTCGCGCCAGACGCCCGCCTGCCCCTTGGCAAAAAACGCGGTCATGCCTTGCGGTTTTTCCGTAAACCCAAGGGTCTCTTCCTGCTTTTTCATCGCCTCAAAGCTTGTCGCCTTGATCGCACGGGCCAGCTTTGGCCCCTCCACCTTGACGCTCAGGAACTTTTCCAGAAGCTTGCGCATGGTCTTGGCCGGATGGCTCAGAAGATCCTCATAGCGCACCACATAATGCGGCAGGCCGGGGGCATTGTTCCAGACATTGATGTGATCGTCCCAACGGCCCAACAGGTCGTAAATCCCGTTCGGCGTGCCCATAACTGTGTCTGGATAGCACATCATCTTGATAGCGGTGTCGATATCGGCACGCTGATGGCGGGCAAAGGATGGGGCAAGGTCAAACGGGTTGCGCATGATATAGATCGCCGCCGCCGTTAGATCCGGGGGGATGATGTCATGATCAAACATCCGAATTGTCTGGCAGTGGGTTTTGACAAAATGGTAATCCGGCTTTGACCCCGCAATCAGTCGCAGCGCCTTTGTGCGCATCCTGACCCAATCCTCAAGGCTCTCGCCGCGAAACTGCCCCCCCGCCGCCGCATCAAAAAAGTCCTGACGCGTGTCGCCGGTGGTGAATTGGCGCAGGTTGTTGATATCGGGCGCCTGCCCTGCGGGCATGAAGTAATGCGCAAGCAGGCTGCGCATCCATGTGTTGCCCGATTTGGGATAGCTTGCCAGCCAGATGATGCGGCGCAGATTGCTCATTCCAGATACCCATGTCGTTTCATCGTGTCGCGATGCGCATCGCACACTTTTTGGACCAATTCAGGCGACAGCTCGGTTTTCCACTGATCGCTTTTACCCGAAGCAAAGAAGCTTTCGGCATGCTCGGCCTTTTCCACAAAGCCGGTCTTTTCTTCCTGCTCTTTCAATTGATTGAAGCTGGAAAATTGAATGGCCCGGTCCAGCCTGTCCTTGTCGATCGGGATTCCCAGATGGGTGAGAATTTTGCCGAAATTCTCCTGCGGATCGCTGAGCATGTCTTCATAGCGCAGGACAAGCACCGGATAGGGCGCAAACGAGGTCCAGCTTTTCACGTGCTCCGACCACGACCCCTGAACGACCGGAACTGTTTTATCGCTGGGTGGAACGACTTTTCCGCTTTGAGAGATGCTCTCCACAGCCTTTTCAGTCGATATTGCGTAGTGCCGGGCCGACGACAAGACCATATCAAGAGGATTGCGCAGAATATAGATCGCCGAGCGGGTATATTTGGGGGGAATAAGCTCAACCCCCTGCACGGCTCTGCGGCTACTATGCGTTTTCACCAGATACGCATCAGCCTTGTTTGAAATGATACCGCGCAGGACCTTGTCGCGCAAAGACAGCGTCAGGGGAAAGTTTTTCGGGTCGATCAGACGGCCAGCCACTGTATTGTAATGCCGAAGGATTGCATCGCCCGTGCTGTATTTCGTCATTTCACCCAAAGATAGCGGTTCTGACGGGTTGGCAATGTAATTGGCCAGGAAAATCCGTGTCCAGGTGTTGCCGGACTTGGGATAGGATGCCAGCCAGATAATGCGCCGCATATCTGTCATTCGAGATATCCAAATTGTGTCATGACCTTGCGATGCGCGCGTTTCATCTTTTTGACAAGGCGCGGCTCAAGATCGGTTTTCCACTGATCGCTTGTGCCCTTTGCAAAAAACCGGTCGCTTTCCTGCGATTTCTCGACAAAGCCCTGGGTTTTTTCCTGGGCCGACAGCTCTTTGAAACTGGCAAACCTGATGGCGCGGTCCAGACGCTCTGGCTCGACCGGCAAGCCGACATGTTCAACAACCTTGGCAAAATGCGTATGCGGGTCTGCCAGCAGGTCCTCATAGCGCAAGACAAGAACCGGATAGGCCGATTTCCCGGTCCAGCTTCGGACATGGTCCGACCATGACCCGATGAATTGCACGACCATCGACTCGGTCGGCATATTGACATTGTCGGGATGGCTGACGGCATGACAGGCATCCGCCTGAGAAATCCCGTAATGGCGCGCGTAAGACAGAACCATATCAAGCGGATTACGCATGATGTACATGGCCGAGCGGGTCAAATCATCCGGTATAAGGGGAATGCCATGCGCCACGATCCGGGCGTTATGGGTTTTGACCAGGTTGATATCGGCATTATTGGAGACGATCCCGCGCAAAACGCGCGGCCGCATTTGCAGCGTCAGGTCGATGTCCTGGGTATCAATCGGCCGTCCGGCCACCATGCTGTAGGTCTTGGCAATCGCATCCCCGATCGCAATGCGATGCGCATTGTTGATCGGGATCGGTTTGGATGCATTTGCCATATAATTGGCCAGAAAAATACGTGTCCAGGTGTTCCCCGATTTCGGGTAGGACGCCATCCAGACGATACTTTTCTTCATGGTCCACCCAGCCCGTTGTCAGTTTGGAGTCGTTACAGTCAGACAAATAAAAACGGCGGGGGGAAAAGTCACCCCCCGCCGCCTATTTTTAGATTAACCGGATTAGAAGCTCAGGTTAATTGCGGTACCAATGATGGTCGCGTCGATTTTGGTGTCTGTAAGACCACCGACAGAACCGTTGGTGGTTTCTGCATAGATGGCATAGACATCCCAGCTTACGCCGGCACCCAGGCTGCGCGATGCGCCGAGTTTGTAGGCTTCGTACTCGTCTTTCGAGACACCGGCGCCGTTCTTGAATTCACCCTGGTAGGTGTCAAGACCAACTGTCCACGGACCAGGGATGTCGTAGGTTGCGCCAAGGCTCCAACCTTCTTGATCGCCTGCGCCGCCAGCAACGTCAGAGTCGTTTTCGGCATAGGTTGCACCAACGGTGAAGCCGCTCATGCCAACTGTAGCGCCGATGCCCCATGTTTCGGGATCACCACCGGGTGCAGCTGCGATAGCAGCAGTACCGGCGTTACCAGGAACTGCGGGAACAGCAGCAACGGCAGGCTGTGCCTGACGCTCGCCTGTGCCGTAACGACCGGCCAGAGCGAGATCAACACCATTGAACGACTGCTTGTAGCTTGCGCCGATGTCGAAGATGTCACGCAGTCCACCAGCAGCATCGTGATCCACGGCGCCGTTGTTACGTGCGTTGCCGGTGGCGAAATCGCCATTCGGAGCGTACGAAACGCCAACGGTCAGACCGTTGAACGACGGTGTGAAGTAGGTGATGCGCGGAACGTCGTTGTTGCTGCCAACTTCGGTCAGCGACGAACCAGCGGCCGAACGGAAGGTGTAAGCAGAACCGGTCAGCGGCATGAAGCCCGAGATCGAACCCGAGTTGATACCAAGCGAACCAACGCCAGGTGTGTAAACCGAACCCATCGACAGGTAACCAGCCGAGTTCTCGTTGCCGAGAATGATTTTACCCATCGTGTCGCTGGAGATGGTCATGTAGGTTTCGTCGATGTCCGAAGACGGCGCGCTGCTGTTGTCAGCTTCCATCTGGACGTTCACACCGAAGGTCAGGCCGTTGTCGAGCGTAACCGAGGGAGTGAAGTGAATTTCGCGGTTTACGAAGACGTTTACGCCGTCGAAATCCTGTGTGGGCAGAACGCCGCTGCCGCCTACGTCAGTGTATGCGACGTGGGTGTTAAAGAAACCACCCCAATCCATGTCCCATTCCTGGGCAGATGCGGGTGCAGCGATGGCGCAGCCAAGTGCGATCGCGCTGGTGCAAAGAAGTTGCTTTTTCAAGGGTGACCCTCCTCAATAGCAGGTTTTTAAGATCCGCCGCACCAGTCATTGGACGCGGCTTGAAGCATGGAATGCGGCAAACACCCCCCGACTGTCAACGTAACCCCCGGCCCCGCTGCGCTTGTTGCCCGTGCTGTGACGTTTAAATCACACACCCCTTGAACCACCACGGGGGAAAGTCGGGCGCAACAGCCCCCCAATGTCGGGCTTAGGCCCTTAAAACAAGGGCTTGGGGCATTTCCGCCTCAAGCCCCTATCGGTTGTGGCACTTGCGCGCCTCTTGGTGTCGATGGTCCGCCCCAAGCTATACCGGGGCCGGGAAAACGGGCCGCAAGCCCGACTCACTTGCCCTGTTCGGCGAGCACCTTCCTGGCCGCGCGAAAGCATTCAAGCGCCTGAGGTACACCACAGTATATCCCGACCACATGGATGATGGCGCGGATTTCCTCGGGGGTGACGCCGTTGTTGATCGCGCCGCGGCAATGGATTTCCCATTCGTGCATCTTTCCAAGCGCGCCCAGCATCGCGAGGTTCATCATCGACCGGGTCTTGGCGGGAATCACCTCGTCACCCCAGCCAAAGCCCCAGCACCAGGCGGTCATCGCCTCCTGAAAGGGGCGGGTAAAATCATCGGCCGCCGCCAGGTTCTTTTCCACATACTCGGCCCCCAGCGTCGCCTTGCGCTGTTCCAGCCCCTGCAAAAACAGATCTTCGTCAAAAACGCTCATTTCAATTTTCCTTTCGCGCCTGCCAGTTTTCTTTTCGATCGACAACTTGCCGATACCACATATCCGCCGCCGCAAGGAAATGCGGCTTTTGCGCTGGATGGAGCCAGCTTGGCCGCAGCGGTGTCGCGCTATAGGCGGTCTGCCCGCGCACATCCCCCATCGCCTGATAGGCGGCCT
Organism: Roseovarius marisflavi; assembly: GCF_900142625.1. Classification (GTDB taxonomy): domain Bacteria; phylum Pseudomonadota; class Alphaproteobacteria; order Rhodobacterales; family Rhodobacteraceae; genus Roseovarius; species Roseovarius marisflavi. The sequence continues at coordinate 94,208 of NZ_FRBN01000003.1, read as the reverse complement.
TGGCCCCAAGCCAGGGCGCCATCACCGTGCCCGAGCCGGAAAAGCCCATGGCATAATGCACGCCCCGGTCATGGCCCACATAGGGCATGTGCGAAAACGAATAGCCGGTGAAGCCAAGCCAACTGTGAGTGAGGCGCGTGCCGCGCAGCTCGGGCCAGATTCCGGTCATGGTCTCGTAAAGCCGCGCGCCGGCGCTCACCTCATCAAGCACCTTCATCGAGGCGCGCCCGCCAAACAGCACGCGCTTGCCATCGGGCGAAATCCGGAAATAGCTGTGGCGCGCGCGGGTCTCGACCATCATCCGGCGCCCCGGCGCGATGTGACCGATCAGGTTGGCGGGCAATTCCTCGGTCGCTATAAGGTAACTCGGCAGTGGAAACACCCGCGCCATATGCCAGCGAAAGGCCTTCGTCGTGTAGCCATTGGTCGCCAGAACCACCTTGGCGGCGCAAATCCGGCCCTTGGGCGTATGGGCAAGATGCTCTGTGCCTGCCGCCTCAAGCGCGGTCACCGGCGCATGGCTCACCACCGGAATGCCCCGCGCACGCACGGCCCGCAAAAGCCCCTGATGAAACTTGGCCGGGTGAATGGCGCAATGTTCGGGAAACAGAAGACCGCCAAAGTAATGCCCGGTAGCAATCTCCTGCCCCAGGTCGGCGCGCTCGACGATACGCGCCTCGACCTCGGATTTCCCGGCGACGGTTTGCGCCAGCCTGCGCTGATTGGCGAAGTGCCGAGGCGTCCAGGCCAACTGAATCCGCCCGGTCTGTTGCAGGTCGCAGTCAATCCCGTTGTCCGCGATCAGGGCCTTGGCCCAGTCAAGCGCAGGCTTGGCCTCGGCAAAAAGCGCATCGGCCACTTCGGCGCCGAATTTGCGCGCCAACTCTGACCAGCCCAACCGGGGATGCGCGCCAAACATGCCGCCATTGCGCGTCGAGGCGCCCTGTCCGGGCTCGCCTGCATCCACCACGACCACCCGCGCGCCACACTCCTGCGCCGCAAGGGCCGCCGAAAGCCCGGCATAGCCCGCGCCGATCACCAGAAGATCGCAGGTATCAGGCAACTCCTGCCCCGGTTCCGGCGCGTCCAGTGCTGCCCACCAATAAGGCGTGCCGCGCTCTGCCTCTGGTGTCCATTGCACGCTCATCTGTGGCGCTCCTTATATAATGTATTCTGTGGCCCCAAGCCGATGGGGAAATCATTGGCAAAAGCGAGCCGCGCTTACAATCGGATTTGCGCCAGGTAGCTGCTTAAAACCGCAAGGACAGGCAGGACATGCCGCCATCAAGCTTGGCGCATTCCGAATTGTTGATCTGCACCACTTCGAACCCGGCGCGATCCAGCATCTCGGCGGTGCGCACAAAGCCAGCCGCCATGATAACCACCCCGTTGAAGCGGATGCAATTGGCTGCCGCCTCTTCGCCCTCGGGCACAAGCAACACCTTATAGCCGTCAAAGCAGCTTGAGGCCGCAAGCCGCCCGGTGGCCAGGATGGTCTCACCATCCAGCAAGCCGCAATCGGTCTTGAAGTGCAAGACCCCCTCGGGCGTGTCGACCCGGCGCAGAGTGTGACCCCCGTCACCGACGATTTCGGCCAGTTGCGCCACGCCCTCCGGGTTGGTGCGCGCCGACAGCCCGACCAGAACCTCGCGCCCGGTGACAAGGATATCGCCGCCCTCGATACAACCCGGCGCCGCAATCTCGCGCAGGGTGTCGCCGTAAAATGCCGCCAGTGCCGGGGCCATCTCTGCCACCTCGCCCAGACGGCTTGGCGCGCCGGGGCGCATCAACACCGCGCCCTGCGGAAGGCAAAGTGCTGTATCCTCGACAAACACCGCATCGGGAAACGCCTCTAACGCCGGAAGCTCGACCACCTCGGCGCCGGTGCTCCTGAGCGCGGCCACATAGGCGGCGTGATCCCGCAGCATCTGCTCAAGATCGGGCCTGCCGATATCCTCCGCGCGCAGCCCGTCGATGATACTTGCGCCCGGCTTGCGGGTGATCGCGCGGCGGAATTCAAAACTGGGGCTGGTCATGTCCTGTCCTTTCTAGGTGCCAGAGGTGGCGCGCGCATGCGCCACGATCCGGTCAATCGCTTCGCCAAACGGCGCATCCTCGACCGTGAGCGCGACGCGCACCCAATCGTTCAATGTCTCGCCAAAGGATGTGCCCGGCATCACCGCAACGCCTGTTTTCTCAAGCAGATCAAGCGCATAATCGTGCCCGCTCATGCCGGTGCTCTGGGTGTTGATCATCGCGAACATCCCCGCCTCGGGGCGGTGAACGTAAAGCCCGGTTTCGGCCCCAAGTCGGCGCGCCAGAAGATCGGCGCGCGCCGCAAAGCGCGCCCGCATCCCCGGCGCCACGTCAGAGCCCGCGCGCACCGCCGCCTCTGTCATATCGGCGATGAAGGGCTGATTGCCGAACAGCATGGTTTCCGACAGCGACAACAGCGCGGAGGTAAAGTCGAGCGAGCCGACGCACCAGCCGCTTCTGAACCCCGGCGCGGCGTGGGATTTTGAAATCGACGAGACCGCCACGACCCGCCCCGCCAGATCGGCCTGTGCCAGGGGTGAAACAAAGGTCGCGCCCTCGAAGACAAGCTCCTCATAGACCTCGTCCGAGATGATCCAGAGATCGTGTTTGATCGCCAGCCGCCCGATCGCCGCGATATCCTCGGGGCGCAGGATCGCGCCGGTCGGGTTATGCGGCGTGGTCAGCAAAATCGCGCGGGTTCTGGGGGTTATGGCGCGCTCCACATCCGTCGCCGCCATGCGAAATCCGTTTTCCGGGCGCAGGGGAACCGGCACCATATCGGCCCCGCTTGCGCGAATGACGCCCTCATAGGTGGCGTACATCGGATCGCCCACAAGCACCTCTGATCCGGCCTCGGCCACGGCCATCAGCACGGCGTAAAGCGCGGTTTGCGTGCCGGGAAAGCACATCACCTGATCGGGGTGAAACGCCCGGCCCCGCGTCACACTATAGCGCTCGGCCAAGGCGCGGCGCAGACCCGGCTCGCCGCGCCCGTCCGAATACCCCGTTCGCCCGGCGCGCATGCCCGCATAGGCCGCGTCCTTGAGGGCGTCGGGCGTCGGCACATCCGGCTCGCCAATCGTAAGCTGAATGACATCGCGGCCCTCACGCGCGAGGGCCTTGGCACGCGAATGCACCTCCCACTTGGCGCCGCCAAGCCCGGCAAGCCGGTCTGTTATAGATGAAAATCTCATTCCTGCGCCTCTGTTCCTGTCAAGTTCATCCCAAGGATCGCGCCAACCGATTGCACCGCAATCGCCGCAAGCTCTCCCTCCTCAAACGCGTCGGCAAGCGCGCCGCCCTCAAGCCAGAGCCCGTCAATCACCGCATTGCAGGCAATCGCAAGCGGGCGGCAGTCGCGCGAATCGGCGGCGCGCCCGTCTTGCGCCAGAACCTCGGCAATCAGCGCCTCAAGCCGGTCGCGAAAACCGTGATAGCTGCGCGCGTGAACCTCCTGCATGCGCGCATCCTGACGCACCTGCGTCAAAAACCCCGCCCAAAGCGCGACCGATGCCGCATCCGCCACCGGCGGCGTGACCGAGGCCACGACCAGTGCCGCCAACCGCGCCCTTGGCGTGGCCCCCTCCGCCTTGGCAAAGGTCTGCTCGGTGAGCGCATCCATGTGTTGGGTATAGGCCGCCAACACCAGATCTTCCTTGGTGGAAAAATAGTGCCGGATCAGGCCTTGCGTGACCTCGGCGCGCTCGGCGATGGCACGCACGGTGGCGCCGCGCACGCCCTCTTCGGCGATCAACCCGAGCGTGGCGCGCACCAGCGCCTCTTTGCGCTGATCGGCCCCCTCGCGCCTGAATTTTCGGCGGTCCCCTTGCACGGTCATCCCCATCCTGCGGTGCGCGTAATTATACGCTTGCATAATTAACCTTCATCGGCCTTACTACAAGCTGAAAAGCGTGCCCATCGGAGAGTGCAACCCCGTGACCGCCCAAGCCCGACAGTCCAAGGCCCCCGCCCCGGCGGACATGGCGATTGTCGTCGAGAACCTGCATAAATCCTTTGGCGCGCTCGAAGTGCTCAAGGGCGTGTCGCTTAGCGCGCGCAAGGGCGATGTGGTGGCGATCATCGGCGGCTCTGGGTCGGGCAAATCGACGATGCTGCGCTGTATCAACTTTCTGGAAACGCCAAGCTCTGGCAAGATTGTCGTCGCGGGCGAGGAAATCGCCATGCGCGCCGACGGAAGCCCTGCCGACCGCCGCCAGATCGAGCGCATTCGCACCCGCCTTGGCATGGTGTTTCAGGCCTTTAACCTCTGGACCCACCGCACCCTTTTGGAAAACGTGATCGAGGTGCCGGTCTATGTCCTCAAGACCCCGCGCGCCGAGGCGATCGCGCGTGCACGCGTGTTGCTTGACCGGGTCGGGCTGGCGGATAAGGCCGATACCTTTCCCGCCTTTCTATCGGGGGGTCAGCAACAGCGCGCGGCGATTGCACGGGCTTTGGCAGTTGACCCAAGCGTGATGCTGTTTGACGAGCCCACAAGCGCGCTTGACCCGGAACTTGTCGGCGAGGTTCTGACCGTGATCCGCGATCTGGCCGCCGAGGGGCGCACCATGCTGCTTGTCACCCACGAGATGAAATTCGCCCGCGAGGTGGCCAATCACGTGGTCTATCTCTTTGAGGGCCAGATCGAGGAACAAGGCCCCCCCGACCAACTTTTCGGCGCGCCCAAATCGGCGCGTCTAAAGCAATTCCTGCAAACCGTCGGCTAAAGAAACGGGCGCGGGACACGACCCAAGAACCATAACCAACACGGGAGAACGACCATGACATTGAAAACCATCCTTGCCGCCGCCGCCCTTGGTGCGGTTGCCGCCACCGCCACCTTGGCCGAAGAGGTCAAGATCGGTATTGCCGCCGAACCCTATCCGCCCTTTGCCTCGGTTGATGCCTCGGGCACCTGGATCGGCTGGGAGGTTGAAGTGATCGACGCCGTTTGCGCCGCCGCCGCGCTGGATTGCGTGCTGACGCCGGTGGCCTGGGATGGCATCATCCCCTCGCTGACCGGCGGGCAGATCGACGCGATCATGGCGTCCATGTCGATCACCGAAGAGCGCATGAAAACCATCGACTTTTCCGAGGCTTACTACAACACGCCCACCGTGGTCGTCGGCGACAAGGCGCTTGATCTCGATGCCACGCCCGAGGGCCTCAAGGGCAAGATACTCGGCGTTCAGGCCTCGACCATCCATCAGGCCTATGCCCAGCAATATTTCACCGATGCCGCCGAAATCCGCATCTATCAGACCCAGGACGAGGCCAATCAGGATCTGGTTGCGGGCCGGATTGACGCCACGCAGGCCGATAGCATCGCCATGGCCGATTTCGTCTCGACCGATACCGGGGCCTGTTGCGAGGTCAAGGGCACCGTCGCCGATGATCCGGCGATCCTTGGTCAGGGTGTTGGCGCCGGTGTGCGCAAGGGCGATAGCGATCTGCGCGCGGCGCTCAACAAGGGCATCGCCACCATTCTGGCCGACGGCACCCATGCCGCGATCACCTCGCGCTACTTCAAAGCCAGCATCTACTAAGCCGGTTTGGAAAGCCTGCTCGATACCCTCGGGCTAAGCCAGTCCGTGCAACTTTTGTCGCTCTCGCCTCCGGGCTGGGGCGGCAACCTGTTGCGCGGGCTGGCCAACTCTTTGCAGATTGCGCTTGGGGCCTTTGGCTTTGGCTTGGTGATCGGGCTGTTCGGGGCCTATGGCAAGCTTTACGGCGGCCCGATCCTGCGCGATCTGCTGGCGATCTACACCACTGTGATCCGCGCGGTGCCCGAACTCGTGCTGATCCTGATCCTTTATTACGTGGGCAGCGACCTGATCAATCAGGCCTCTGTCGCCATGGGCTATGGCCGGGTCGAGATCAGCGGCGTCGTGGCCGGCATCTGGGTGCTTGGCGTGGTGCAGGGCGCCTATTCGACCGAGGTCTTACGCGGCGCCATTCAGGCGATCCCGCCCGGTCAACTTGAGGCCGCGCGCGCCTTTGGCATGCCGCCGCTGATGACGCTGCGGCGGGTGACGATCCCCGCGATGATGAGCTTTGCCACGCCTGGGCTGGCCAATCTGTGGCTGATCGCCACCAAGGATACCGCGCTTTTGGCCATCGTCGGCTTTAGCGAGCTGACCCTTGAAACCCGACAGGCGGCCGGCAGCACCCGCGCCTATTTCACGTTTTTCCTTGCCGCGGGCGCCCTTTACCTGATCGTCACGCTGTTTTCCGGCGCGCTTTTCGCGCGGATCGAGAAATGGGCGCGACGCGGGCAACACTCGCTCAAGGGGGGCATGAAATGACCGGCTGGCGCGCGTTCATGCAACCGCATCGGATCTTTCTGATGGCGCTTTTTGCCGGGCTGTTCCTGTGGTGCGCGCTCTCGCTTCGCTGGGACTGGCTGCCGGAATACGCCCCGCTCGCGCTTGAAGGGCTATGGCGCACGATCTGGATTTTGGTCGTCACAACCGTGCTTGGCTTTGCCCTTGCGGTGCCCCTTGGATTGGCGCAGGCCGTGGGCCCATGGTATCTTTCCGCCCCGGCAAAGGCATTCTGCACGGTGATCCGGGGCACGCCGCTCTTGCTGCAAATCTGGCTTTTATACTACGGGCTCGGCTCGCTTTTCCCGCAATTCCCGTGGATTCGCGGCTCTGAACTCTGGCCCTATCTGCGACAGGCCTGGCCCTACGCGGTGCTGGCGCTCACCCTGTCTTATGCAGGTTACGAGGGCGAGGTGATGCGCGGTGCCTTTGCCTCGGTCAACAAAGGTCAGCTTGAGGCCGCGCGCGCCTTTGGCATGCCGCGCCTGACCATGTTCCGCCGGATATGGCTGCCGCAGGCCATCCGCAATGTTCTGCCGACGCTTGGCGGGGAAACCATCCTGCAACTCAAGGCGACGCCTCTGGTGGCGACGATCACGGTGATCGAGATTTATTCGGTCTCAAGCCGGGTGCGCTCTGACACCTTCATTGTTTATGAACCGCTGCTTTTGCTGGCTCTGGTTTACATGATCATCGCCGGGATCATCGCCTTGGCGTTCAAAAAGATCGAAGACCGCGTGCCCGACCGCCCGCACCAAGGCTGATCGCGCCGTCGCGTCCCGCGCGGCAAGGGTCGCGAACCCCATAGACGGCACGGGCGCGCCCCTCTTATTCAGGATCACGCGACTTAAGCGGGCGAATCTTCAGGAGGGCTGAATTTGTCGATCAAAATCGAAATGCTGCGCTGTTTTCGCACCGTCGCCGATCACGGAAGCCTCGCCGAGGCCGCCACCGCGCTTGGGCGCACGCCCTCGGCGGTGTCGATGATGCTCAAGCAGTTCGAAGATCACATCGGCGCGCCGCTGTTCGAGACCGCGCGCAAATCGCGACTTACCCCCCTCGGCGAACTGGTACAGATCGAGGCCAGCCGCGAGCTGGCGCATTTTGACCGCACCATTTCCGCCATCGAAGGGCTGTCGCGCGCCGAGCTTGGCCATGTGCGCCTTGCGGTCACGCCCTCAGTCGCGCAGGCGGTGATGCCGCCGATCCTGCAAAGCTACATGACCGCCCATCCCGGCGTGCGCATCGACATGAGCGACAGCGATTCCGCCAGCGTTCAGCGCGAGCTGACCGCCGAGCGCGCCGATATCGGGCTGGCAAGCCTGCCGCCGATGCCGGGGTTTGACCGCCACCTTGTCTTTACCGATGCCTTCGGCCTTGTCTGTCGCGCCGATGATCCTTTGACGCGCGCATGGAAAACCCTTGGCTGGGGCAATCTGGCGGGTGAGAATTTCATCGCCAATGGCCTGTGCCAGCATATCACCGACGCCGATTTCGCGCCGATTCTGGCCAACTCGATGCTGATGGTGCACAACACCACCTCGATCCTGAGCCTGGTGCGCGCGGGCGTCGGGGTGACCGTTCTGCCGGAACTGACCGTGCTGCCGGAATTCTCCGATCTCGCGTTTTTGCCGCTCACCGACAGCACCGCCCGGCGCGAGGTCTGGATGGTGACACAGCCCGAGAAAATGCTGACCCCCGCCGCCCGTGTGCTGGCGCGCACGATCCGGCAGGCGAAGATTTCGGTCGATGGCGGCTGAAATTCAATTATGCTGAATTAAATTCAACAATTTTACGTTTGTTCTGAAGTTTGATCTGTGGCCTTTTATGCATGACGCAAGGAAAGGGATCAAACCATGGCCAAGACATATCTCAACTACATCGCAGGTGACTGGGTCGCCGGAGACGCAGAGATCGAAAACCGCAATCCGTCCGATATCAGCGACCTGATCGGGCTATACGCGCAGGCCAATCCCGATCAGCTTGAGCACGCGCTTGACGCCGCCCGCGCCGCCCAGATCGAATGGGCCGCCTACGGGATGGAGCGCAAGCAGGCCGTCTTGATGTCGATCGGCAACGAGATGATGGCGCGCGCCGAAGAGCTGGGCCGCCTGCTGAGCCGCGAAGAGGGCAAGCCCTTGGCCGAGGGCAAGGGCGAGGTGTTTCGGGCCGGTCAGTTCTTTACCTATTACGCCGCCGAATGCCTGCGCCAGCTTGGCGAGAATGCCGATTCCGTGCGCCCCGGTGTCGAGGTGGATGTGCGCCGCGAACCCATCGGCACCGTCGCCGTGATCAGCCCCTGGAACTTTCCCACCGCCACCGCCAGCTGGAAGATCGCACCGGCGCTTTGCTATGGCAACGCGGTGATCTGGAAGCCAGCCAACATGACCCCCGCCTCGGCCTATGCGCTGACCGAGATCATCTCGCGTCAGGATATCCCCAAGGGCCTGTTCAACCTTGTGATGGGCGCGGGCGGCAGCATTGGCCAGCGTCTGGTCGAAAGCCCAAAAGTGAACGCGATTTCCTTCACCGGCTCTGTGCCCGTGGGCAAGGGCATCGCAACCGCCGCGATCCAGAACCTGACCAAGGTGCAAATGGAAATGGGCAGCAAGAACGCACTTGCCGTGATGGAAGACGCCGATCTTGATCTGGCCGTCACCCTTGCGCTTGGCGGGGCCTTTGGCGGCACAGGGCAAAAATGCACCGCCTCCTCGCGCCTTGTGGTGCATGCGGGCATCCACGACGCCTTTGTCGAAAAGCTTGTGGCGGGGGCCGAGGCGATGAAGGTCGGCCACGCCTTTGAGGAAGGCACACAGCTTGGCCCGGTGGTCAGCGAAACCCAGCTTAACGAGAACCTCGCCTATGTCGATCTCGGCAAATCCGAGGGTGCCGAGCTTGCCTGTGGCGGCACGCGTGTGACCCGCGACACCGAGGGCTATTACATGACGCCCGGCGTGTTTGTTAACACCACCAACGCCATGCGCATCAACCGCGAGGAAATGTTCGCGCCGCTCACCTCGGTGATCAAGGTCGATGGCTATGAAGAGGCGCTCGCCGTCGTCAACGACACCAACTTCGGCCTGACCTCTGGAATCGTCACGCAAAGCCTTGCGCGCGCCACGCATTTCCGGCGCAACGCGCGCACCGGGGTTGTCACCGTCAACCTGCCGACGGCGGGCACCGATTACCACGTGCCCTTCGGCGGGCGCGGCGACAGTTCCTATGGCCCCCGCGAACAGGGCCGCGCGGCGGCGGAATTCTACACCACCGTCAAGACCGCCTATATCTCGGCAGGTGTGCCGAAATGAGCGTGGTGATCGACGGGCTGCAATACGCCAACTGGTCGGAAAAGGTGTTCCGCGAGATGCGCGCGGGCGGTGTGGACGCGGTGCATGTCACCATTTCCTATCACGAGAATTTCCGCGAAACCGTGCTGAATTTTGAGGCCTGGAACCGCTGGTTCGAGCGTTTTCCAGAGCTGATCTTTCAGGGGTTCACCGGCGACGACGTGCGCCGCGCCAAGGACACCGGGCGCACCGCGATCTTCTTTGGCTTTCAGAACCCCAGCCCGATCGAGGATGATATCGGTCTGGTCGAGATCCTGCACCGGCTTGGCGCGCGTTTCATGCAGCTGAGCTATAACAACCAGTCGCTTTTGGCGACGGGGTGTTACGAGGCCGAGGACCCCGGCATCACCCGCATGGGCCGTCAGGTGATCAAGGAAATGAACCGCGTCGGCCTTGTGGTCGATATGAGCCATTCCGCCGACCGCTCGACCATCGAGGCGGCCGATATCTCGACCCGCCCGATTACCATCACCCATGCCAATCTTCATAGCTGGCAGCCGGCCCTGCGCAACAAGCGCGACGATGTGATCCGCGCGGTCACGCAAAACGGCGGCATGATGGGATTTTCGCTTTATCCCCATCACCTCAAGGATAAATCCGACTGCACCGTCGACAGCTTTTGCGAGATGATCGCGCGCGCCGCGGAAACCTTTGGCGTCGCCCATTTCGGCATCGGCAGCGACCTCTGCCAGGATCAGCCCGACAGCATTGTCGAGTGGATGCGCACCGGGCGCTGGACCAAGGAAATCGACTATGGCGAAGGCTCTGCCTCTGCCCCCGGTTTCCCGCCCCAGCCCGTGTGGTTCCGCGACAACCGCGATTTCGGCAATATCCGCGAAGGGCTTGCCCGCACCGGCTTTGACGCAACCGAGGTTGACGCGCTGATGGGCGGCAACTGGCTTCGGTTCTTTGACGAAAACTTCACCCCGGCAGACGCGCCGCCGGATCACTAGGGCATCCTCGCCCCCCACGGACAACCCTTACGGAGGAATACATGTCCGACATCACCCACACGGATGCAGCCAAAGGGCAGATGCATCACATCAACAAGCCTCTGTTTGCCATAACCGGCGGCTTTATCGCGCTGTTCTGCGTGATTGCCCTGTTTGACCTCGATCTGTTGTCAAGCATGGTCGACACCGGTTTTGCCTGGTCGGCCAAGTATTTCGGCCTCTATTGGCAGCTTTTGTTGCTGGCCACCTTCCTGATCGGGCTTGTGCTTGTGGTTCTGCCCGGTGGGCGCGCGATCATGGGCGGGCTTGCCGCGCCTGAATTTCCGCTGTTCCAGTGGGGCGCGATGATCATGTGCACGCTTCTGGCCGGGGGCGGTGTGTTCTGGGCCGCAGGCGAGCCGATGGCGCATTTCCTGTCGTCACCACCGCATTTCGGTGCCGAAGCCGCCAGTGCCGCCGCCGTAAACCCCGCGCTTGCGCAAAGCTTCATGCACTGGGGCTTTCTCGCCTGGGCGATCCTTGGCGCGCTGACCACGGTCATGCTGATGCATTACCACTATGAAAAAGGTCTTCCGCTGGCGCCGCGCACCTTGCTGTACCCGGTGTTCGGCGATGCGGCGATCAAGGGGCCGATTGGCCTTATTGCCGATGCCTCCTGCATCATCGCCGTGGTGGCGGGCACCGTGGGGCCGATCGGTTTTCTCGGACTTCAGGTCAGCTATGGTCTGAACGCGCTGTTCGGCATTCCCGACGGGTTTGTCACCCAAGCGATGGTGATCCTGGCGCTTGTGGCGCTCTATACCGCCTCTGCGGCGTCGGGGCTGACCAAGGGTATCCAGATCCTGAGCCGGGTGAACGTGCTCCTTGCCGCCGCCTTGTTGCTGTTCATGCTGGTGGCCGGGCCGACGATGTTCATCTTCAAAAGCTTCTTCGGCGGCTTTGCCACCTATCTGACCGATTTCTTCCCGATGGCGCTTTATCGTGGCGAGGCGGGTGTGTTTGGCGAGCCGGGCTGGCTTGGCTGGTGGACGGTGTTCTTTTGGGGGTGGTTCCTTGGCTATGGTCCGCTGATGGCGATGTTCATCGCGCGCGTCAGCCGGGGGCGTTCGATCCGCTCTATCGTGATCATGCTGTCGATTGTGGCCCCCGTCGTGACCGCATTCTGGTTCACCATCGTCGGCGGCTCCGGCATCGCCTACGAGCTGGCCAATCAAGGCTCGGTCTCGACCGCCTTCGAGGGCTTCAACCTGCCCGCCGCCCTTCTGGCGATCACCCAGCAATTGCCGATGGGCTTTATCGTGTCGGTTCTGTTCCTGATCCTGACCACGATCTTCGTGGCCACGACCGGCGATTCGATGACCTATGTGATCGCGGTGGCCATGTCGAACGAGGACAGGCCCGCCCTGCCCGTGCGCCTGTTCTGGGGCGTAGCGATGGGAATCATGGCGATCATCCTGATCTATACCGGGGCCGGCGGCGTCGGCAAATTGCAAAGCTTTATCGTGGTCACGGCCGTGCCGGTGTCGCTTGTGCTTTTGCCCTCGCTTTGGGATGCGATCCGTATCACCCTTGCAAAAGGCCGCGAGATGCGCTGACATTTCAGGGCGGCCCTTTACCGGGGCCGCCCCGTTTAAATTCAAGACCGGAAAAGGACAGGCCAATGCAACAGACCGACAGCATTCGCATCGCGCCCCGCGACCCCAATGTGGTCATGCGTCTGGCCCGGCTTGGGTCTTTTCATCAATCCCGACTTTCTTTCATGCGCGTGCTTTTGCGCCGCCTCAAGGCCGAAAACTGGCAATTCGAGCGCGGTGTTTTCGACATCGACGCGCGCGGCGTCGGGCGCGCGGTCTATACCGCGCACGGGCCGCATCGCAGCTACTCGCTGATTGCCTTTGCCAATGACCTGCCGCCCGAGAAACGCTCGGACCGGGTGATTGCCACGGAATGGGACGCGACATTTACCCTGTTTGACGGCATCCCCACCCGCGCCGATCTTGAGCGCCTGTACCAAAACGTGCCCCGCCAGGAGGCCGGGCGCATCACCGAGACCGAGCTATCGCTGAGCCGCGCCAACCGCTCGGTGCGGCTCTGGGATTATGTGGTCGATTGCCTTGCGCACGGGCAACAGCCCGATCAGGGCCGGATTGACGATGTCGGCTATCTCATGCGCACCACCGCCGTTTATGGCTCGGGCAAGTTTGGCGCTGCGGATCGCGAAACCACCGCTGAGCGGGATGAGTTTCAGGCCCCCTTCCAGATCGAGATGCTGTCGGTTTTCCTGACCCGCGCCTTTGTGATGGATCTGGTCGAGCATATGGCCGCCCTGCGCGCGCCCGAGACCGCCGTGCCGCTGGCGCCCAAGCTGCGCCGCCGCTTTGGCATTGGCAATTCAACCGGGCTTGGCATGGCGCCGTTCATTTTGAACCATCCCGCGCTGCTCAACAACTGGATCGCGGCGCGCGAAGAGGCCTTGGCCCGTATTCGCGCCCTGCCCGAGGCCACCCCCGAAGCCGCGCAGAGCTTTTGCGACTTTGCCAAGCGCGCGCGCCTGCATGCGCAAAGCTGGCAGTCAGAGCACCCGATCCAGATTGCGAAACTGGACGACCTGCGCGCCGATATGGAGGCGCTGATTGCGCATCTGGCCGAGGCCGACCTGACAGGCGACATGCCCTGGAACCGCCTCTGGCTCTGGGGGGAAACCGCGCTTGCCGTCGAGGGGCAAGAGCTTTTGGCCTCGCTTTTGATGGAGCCCTACGGCGATCTGGTGGATGGGCTAAGCTGTTGCATGGCCGCCGATGAGGGTGCCACATGGCGCATCGACGGGGCGATGCAGGTGAGCGATCTGCGCGCCATCACCCAAGACGTCTATGGCTGGGCGCTTGAGATCGACTGGGCCGGGCGGGACGCAACCGCACGGGTCTGGTACACCTCCGAGGCAAAGCTTGAACCGCGCCTTGGCGAGCGGTTTGACGAGCCGATCGAACCCTATGAGCAACCGCTTTGCCCGGGGCGCGACGCCGCACGCATGTTTGCCGATCTGGCCGATTTCCCCAAGGGGCCGGTGGCCGGTTTCCTGCTCAAGCACCCCGAGCATCGCCACGTGGTGCGCCGCGCCCAGATCGCCGCGCGCCTTCCCTATGCCGAAATCCGCGACAACACGATTGACGCCAGCGTTCTGCCCATCGACATGCTGCGCGCCAAGCTGTCGTTCTTCGGGGCATGCCATTTCGATCCGCGCTCGGATCGCTGGCTGCGCATCAACATGTTTCAGCACGCGCCTTTCCCCGGCGAATTGGCGGGCGGCAATGCCGATGACTGGACCTACCCGTATCTGGAGGGCCGCGCATGACCTGGTCACTGAACGAAATCGAAGGCCTGTCGCGCAAGGCGGCGCGCGGTGCGGGGCTAAGCTGGGGCCTGGCGGAAGAGGCCGGCAAGGCCACCCGCTGGCTCTGTGCGGCGGGCTTGCCGGGGGCCGAGGCCTTGGCGGGCCTCTTGCGCCAGAATGACGGCGCGGAATACGAGACCCTCTGCCCGCTTGACGACACCGGCACATGGGCGGCCAAGGGCGGCGCGCTTTGTCCGTTGATCAGCGGCGCGGCGATTTGCGATCACGCCAAAGACATCGCAGAGGGCAAGGCGCTTGAGCTTGGCGAGACATCCTTTCCGCTTTTGTTGCTGCCTTATGTGGCCGCCGCCGCGCAGGATAACGAGACCACGCTGACACTGGAATGGCCGGGCCTCACGGTGAGCTTTGGTGCTGAGACATGCATCAACCAGACCATTCCCGGCGCGCTGGACCGTGACAGCGCCGCAGGTGTGCGCATCACCTCGGCCCCTGACGGGGACGGCACGCCGCTCGCGCCTGTGACGCGCGGCGATATTACGCCCGAGATCGCGCAGATCCTGACAGAGTTCGCCCATCGCACCTATGCGCCCGACACGGCCCAAAGCCGCCTTGCCGGGGCCGGCGCAGGGCTTAGCGATAACGACTAGGCGGTTATCCCACCTCGGCCAGCCGCGCCACATAGCGCGCCAGCGTGTCAATCTCGAGGTTGACCATATCCCCAGGCGCCACATCGCCCCATGTGGTGACCTCTTTGGTGTGGGGGATAAAGTTGATGCCGAAATCGCAACCCGACACCTCATTCACCGTCAGCGACGTGCCGTTCAGCGCGACCGAGCCCTTGGAGGCGATGAAGCGTGCCAACTCTTTGGGGGCGCGCAATGTCACGCGGGTGCTGTCGCCCTCGTCGCGCAGGCCAACCACCTCGGCCAGACCATCGACATGACCCGACACGATATGCCCGCCAAGTTCATCCCCGACCTTGAGGGCGCGTTCAAGGTTGACGCGCCGCCCCTCGGCCCATGCCGAAAGGTTGGTCTTTGAGACTGTCTCGGCCGAGATATCCACGTCAAACCAATCGGGGCCAAGCGCCACCACCGTCAGACACACCCCGTCACAGGCAATGGAGGCGCCAATATCGACACGGGTCGTGTCATACTTGGTGGTGATGCGCGCGCGCAGATCGCCGCGCTGTTCAACCTGCCGAATGCGGCCCACATCCGTGACGATGCCAGTAAACATTTAACCTGTCTCCCCTAGTCTTATGCCTTCGACCTAGCGGTGACGCCCGCCCATGGCAAGCGAGGGGCGCATTGCAGGGCTTATTTTTGCCGAAATGCTGCGCTATGAGGGGCGTGGCGAGTGGAAAGGGACAGCAAAGGCCATGACAGGTCTGACCGGGCAAAACCGCGCGTTCCTGTTTCTTCAGGGGCCGCACGGGCCATTTTTTCAGAAACTCGGGCAGATGCTGCGCCGGGCCAATGCGCAGGTCTGGCGTGTCGGTTTCAACGCCGGCGATCAGGCCTTCTGGCGCGACGCCAAGACCTATATCCCCTATACCGGCAGCGCGCTTGACTGGCCCGAGGCCTTTCGCCAAATTTTGACCAACAAAAACATCACCGATATCGTGCTTTACGGCGACACCCGCCCCATTCACGCACAGGCCGTGGCGATTGCGCGCGACGCGGGGCTGACGGTGCATGTCTATGAAGAGGGCTATATGCGGCCCTATTGGGTCACCTACGAGCGTGACGGAACCAATGGCAACTCAAAGCTCATGGAAATGAGCGTGCCGCAGATGCGCGCGGCGCTGGAAACCTCGGATATGGACACCGCCCTGCCGCCGGCAAGCTGGGGCGACATGCGTCAGCATATCTTCTATGGCGCGCTTTACCACGGCTTTGTCCTGCTCGCGAACCGGCGCTATCGCAATTTCCGCCCGCATCGCGCGCTGAGCGTGCGCGAGGAATTTCACCTTTATATCAAGCGTCTGTTGCTGATGCCGCTTCAGGCGATCGAGCGCCGCCTCGCCACCTGGCGCATCCGCCATGGCGGCTTTCCCTATCACCTTGCCCTGCTACAGCTTGAACATGACTCGTCTTTTCAGTCGCATTCGCCGTTCTCAAGCATGACCGAGTTTCTGGAAACCGTGATCGAGGGCTTTGCCCTTGGGGCGCCGCCGCATCATCATCTGGTGATCAAGGCGCATCCGCTTGAAGATGGCCGCGCCCCGATCCGCGCCGAGCTGCGCCGTCTGGTGCGTGCGCACGGGGTAAAGGGGCGGGTGCATTATGTGCGCGGCGGCAAGCTTGCACAACTTCTGGATGAGGCGCGCAGCGCGGTCACCGTCAATTCCACGGCCGCGCAACAGGTGCTCTGGCGCGGCATTCCGCTGCGCACTTTCGGACAGGCAGTCTATGCCAAACCCGAGTTTGTGAGCACCAAACCGCTGCGCGACTTCTTTGCCGGGGCCGAACGCCCGGACCGGCGCGCCTATACCGATTATCGCCGCTATCTGCTTGAAACCAGCCAGATTGCCGGCGGTTTTTACTCGGCGCAAGGGCGGCGCCAATTGCTGCGTCAAGCGGTCGATATGATGCTGGCACCAGAAGACCCCTATGACGCGCTCGAATCCGGCACCGCGGCCCCAAGGCAACAGTTGCGGATTGTCCCCTGACCTCTGACCTCGGTAACGCTGGATTTTAACTTACGATTCCTGTAGGTTGACAAAAAAACTGAGGCAGAACAAAAACAGGTCGAGGAGACCGAGCAGTGAAATCCCAACATTTCCGATGGGCGAAGCCCGTCGCAGCTTTGGCCATTGTGTCAATCGTCGCCTCTTGTGGCGTCCTGCCACGTGTCGGGCCCAGCAAGCGCGAGATCTACTCAGGCTCGGTTCAGCGACAGGGCGACGCCTTTGTAGTGAGCGTGAACGACAGGGTGACCCGCGCCACCGCGGTGCAGCCAGCGCTTGGGTTCACCGATGATTTCAAGAACGCAGGCCTGCTAGGGTCTGATACGATAAGCCCCGGCGACACGCTTGGCCTGACGATCTGGGAGAACGTCGATGACGGGCTTCTGGCCGGCGAGGCCTCAAGCCAGACCATTCTGGAAGAGGTACAGGTTGACGGCTCGGGCTTTATTTTTGTGCCCTATGCGGGCCGCATCCGCGCCGCGGGAAACTCGCCCGAGGGCATCCGCCGCATCATCACCACCAAGCTTGACGAGCAAACCCCGGACCCCCAGGTCGAGGTGCGCCGTCTTGCGGGCAACGGCTCGACCGTGTCGCTGAGCGGGGCGATCACCGGACAGGGTGTCTATCCGATTGAACGCCCGACGCGCACACTCTCCAACATGATTGCCTCGGCAGGCGGTATCGCGATCGAACCCGAAGTGGCTCAGATCACCGTGATTCGGGGCGACAAGCGCAGCAAGGTCTGGTTCCGGGATCTGTACAAATACCCGCAGTTTGACATCGCGCTTCGCGGTGGCGACCGGATTCTGGTCGAAGCTGATACCCGCGCCTATACCGCGCTTGGCGCAACCGGCGCACAGGCCCGCGTGACCTTTGAAACCCAAACCCTGAGCGCCATTGAGGCGATTGCGCAGGTCGGTGGCCTGACCACCACCGCCGCCGATCCGACCGGCGTGTTCGTGCTGCGCAACGAACCGGCCGACATTGCCAATCAGGTGCTTGCGCGCGGCGATCTCGTCGGCGCGCAGCGGATGATCTATGTCCTTGACCTGACCAAGCCAAACGGCATGTTTGTCGCGCGTGATTTCGCGATCCGCGACGATGATACGATCTATGTGACAGAAGCCCCCTTCGCCCAATGGGCCAAGGTCATCGCGGCCCTCACCGGCACGCTTGGTGCCGTCGGCTCGGTCTCGACCGCAGGCGATACGCTTGGCGGCAGTGGACTCTGACACCGCCCGCAGATCTGACCCCGCCGGGACCACCACATCCCGGCGGGTTTTCTATTACAACGCCGGATTTCTGCGCCAGCGCCGCGTGTCCCGCATCCTGTCGCTTGCAGGCTATGACCTGACGCTTGGCACGCCCGGCGCCGATGACCTGATCGCGGTCTGGGGCCACAGCCCCTATGCGCATCGCGGCGAGGCCATGGCCCGGCGCACCGGGGCGGGCCTGATCCGGGTTGAGGATGCCTTCCTGCGCTCGGTTCATCCGGGGCGCGACGGCGAGCCGCCGCTCGGCCTTGTGATCGACCATCGCGGTGCGGCATTCGACAGCGCGCAACCCTCTGATCTTGAACACATTCTCAAGACGCATCCGCTGGATGACACCGCCCTGTTGGACTGCGCGCGCGCAGGCATCGCGCGCCTCGCCGAGGCCCATTTGTCAAAATACAACGCCTTTGACCCAAACCATCCCTGCCCCGATCCGGGCTATGTTCTGGTGATCGACCAGACCCGCGGCGATGCCAGCGTGACCCGTGGCGGGGCCGATGCCAACAGCTTTCGCGAGATGCTCTACTATGCCCAAGAGGATAACCCCGGCGCGCGCATCCTGATCAAAACCCATCCAGAAACCGATGCCGGGCATCGCCCGGGCTATTTCAGCGCCAGCGATCAAAGCGACCGCATCACCCTGTTCAGCGATCCGGTAAGCCCGTTTTCCCTGCTGGAGGGGGCGATTGCGGTTTATACCGTCACCTCGCAGCTCGGGTTCGAGGCGATTTTCGCGGGCCACCGCCCACGGGTCTTTGGCCAGCCCTTTTATGCCGGGTGGGGTCTGAGCGACGATCGCCATCCGATCCGCCTTGACCGGCGCGCGCGCACCCTCACGCGGGCGCAGCTTTTTGCCGGGGTGATGCTGCTTTATCCCAAATGGTACGACCCCTATCGCGACGCCTTATGTGATCTCGACACCGCGATCAGCACGCTCGAAGCCCAAAGCCGCGCCTGGCGCGAGGACCACAAGGGCTGGAGTGCGCATGGCATGCGGCTCTGGAAACGCGCGCCGCTGCAGCGGTTTTTCGGCAAGTATCGCCGGGTGCAATTCCCAAGTTCCGCCGAGGGGCTGCCGGATCGCCCCGCGATAGTCTGGGCCTCCAAGCCCGAGGTCGGCCCCGAGGGCGCGGTGCGTGTCGAGGATGGCTTTCTGCGCTCGCGCGGGCTTGGGGCCGATCTGGTGCCGCCGCTGTCGCTGGTCTGTGACGATCTCGGAATTTACTACGATCCGACCTGCGAGAGCCGCCTTGAGCGCCTGATCGCGGCGCGCGCCGCGCTGCGCCCGGATCAACGGCTGCGCGCCGAAGGTCTGATCCGTCGCCTGACGGGGGCTGGCCTGAGCAAGTATAATCTCGGGGGGGCTGCGCCCGATCTTCCGCCCGGCCATCGCATTCTGGTGCCTGGTCAGGTCGAGGATGACGCCTCGATCCGGCTTGGCGCGGGGGCGATCAACACCAATCTGGCGCTGCTGAAACTGGTGCGCGACAAGAACCCCGAGGCGGTAATCCTCTATAAACCCCATCCCGATGTCGAAGCGGGCCTGCGCCCCGGCGCCATTGCCCCCAAGCAGCTTGACACTCTTGCCGATCTGGTCGTGGGCGGCACCGATCCGGCCGCGATTTTGGCGCAGGTTCAGGAGGTCTGGACCATGACCTCGCTTCTGGGCTTCGAGGCGTTGTTGCTCGGCGTGCGCGTCACCACCACCGGTGCGCCGTTTTATGCGGGCTGGGGCCTGACCCGCGACCTCGGAGAGCCGCCCCGCCGGCGGCGGCGCGCGTCGCCAACGCTTGAGGGACTGGTGCATGCCAGTTTGATTGACTACCCGCGCTATTTCGATCCCAAAACCCGCGCGGCCTGCCCGGTCGAGGTGGTCATCGACCGCCTGAGCACCGGCGATCTGCCGCGTGCCGGCACCGCCAATCGCGCCCTGGCCAAGCTTCAGGGGGTGTTTGCCTCTTACGCCGGATTCTGGCGCTGAGGAATTGGGCGCTAGCCTGAGGGCTCCAGCGTGCCAAGCACCTCGGCCAGCTTCAGGCGCTGAATTTTGCCCGAGGGGCCCTTGGGCAGCTCATCAATGATATGCACCACATCGGGCGCCTTGAATGGACCAACACGATCAACGCAGATTTGCCGCAGATCGGCCCCCGACAGAGCCGAGCCATCGCGCAACCGCACCGCAGCCTCGACACGTTCTCCGTAACTTGTGCAGGACCGCGCAAAGGCCGCCGCCTCGATCACATCGCCATGGGTATAAAGCGCCTCGTCAATCTCGCGCGGGGCGATGTTTTCACCGCCCTTGATGATCAACTCCTTGAGCCGCCCGGTGACATAGACATAGCCATCCGCATCGATCCGCCCCAGATCGCCGGTGCGCAGCCAGTCCCCCGCAAAGGTTCCGGCGGTCGCCTCGGGGTTCTTGAGGTATTCCAGCATGACATTGGGCCCGCGGATGGCTATTTCGCCTTCAACCTCGGGCGGGCAAGGCCGAAGATCGGGACCAAGGATCGCCACCTCGTTGCCATAGGCCACCCCCGGAGAGCCGATCTTGCGCACCCCCGGCGGCAGCGGGTTGGACAGGATTTGTGCCGCCGTTTCCGTCAGGCCCATGGTTTCCACGATCGGCACGTCAAAGCGGGTCTCGAACGCGGTCTGCACATCCGGCGCAAGCGCCGATGAGGCAGAGCGGCCAAAGCGCAACCGCTGTCTGGTGATCGCGTCGGGGTTGCCCGGGGCGTGCAGCAGGTGGCTGATGATCGTGGGCACGACCGAAAACCACGTCGCCCCGGATGCCCCCGCATCGACCCAAAACCGCCCGGCCGAAAACTTTGCCGACATGGCAATCGAGCCCCCCGACACAAGCGCCCCCATGACCGAGACGCACAACCCGTTGATATGATAGATCGGCAAAACGCAAAGCCCGCGATCCTCGGGGCGCAAGCCATGCGCAATCGTCGTGGTCCAGCCGCCGGCCAACAGGCTGGCGTGGGTATGCACCACCCCCTTTGGCCGCCCCGTGGTGCCAGAGGTATACATCAAAAGCGCATGATCCTGCGGCGTGATATCGTGCAGCACACTCGCCGTGACCGGCTCCGCCCCGCCCGAAAAGCGGCTCACTGTTTCGGGGCGTGCGGCGGCGAACATCTCGGCGGCGCTGTCGTGCACAAAGGCGGTGCGCGCGCCGCTGTGATCAAGCGCATAGGCAATCGCGTCGCGCCCGGCGGCAAGGTTGATCATCGTTGCGCGGAACCCGCCGTAAAGCGCGCCGTAAAGCGCGATCACCGCTGCGCGCCCGTTGGGGTGCAGGATTGCAACGCTTTCGCCTTTGGCATGGCCCGCCATCGTCAACTGTGACGCGACATGCGCCGCCTCTGCAAGCAACTCGGACCAACGCAGCGTCGCGCCATCCTCGGTAAAGATAAAGGCGACACCATCCTCGCCCGCGCGATGATCAAGCCAGTCGCGCACCGTGCCTTTTGGCGGGGTGTCCCAGTCCAGTCTCATCGCCCCGCCACGTCCCAATAGGCGGCGAAGATATCCTCGACCTTGGGTTCGCGCGGCGGGATTTCGCGGATCACCTTGGTGGTCTGCATGAAGTGTTTCCAATGCAGGTTGTCATCAATCGAATTGCCGCCCCAGCTTCCACAGCCCATGGAGAGCGAAAACGGCATGCCGTTGTTGAAGGCCCCGCCGGTGGCAAAGCAATGCGCCTGATTGACGATCACCCGACAGGTGGGAATGACCTGACCAATCGCAACGGCGCGCGCGTCAACGGTGGAATGCAACCCGACAGAATGCCCTGCCCCCTGATGGGCCAGAATGCGCGCGGTGATCGCCACCGCATCCTCGAAATCGCGCGCCCGGTACAAGGCCGCCACCCGCGACAGCTTTTCGCCAGAAAGCGGATGTTCGGGGCCGATGCCGGTGGTCTCGACGGCCAGGAATTTGGTGTCGGCGGGCACCTCGCCCGCCATGTCGAGGGCGCCAAGCATCTTGTCGGCGTCCTGCGCAATCACGGCGCGGTTGAGGTGGCCATCGGGCCAGAGCCTGGACACGATTTTCGCCTCATCGCGAACATGCGCCCCGCCGGTTTTGGCAAGCTCGGCCATGAACGGCTCAAAAATCGCGTCGACCACCACGATGGCGTTTTCAGAACTGCAGGAGGTCGCGTTGTCAAAGGTCTTGGAGGCAGTGATCTTCTCGGCGGCGGCGCGCAGATCAGAGGTTTCGTCAACGATCACGGTGACATTGCCGGCGCCGACCGCAAGCGCCGGCGTGCCCGAGGTATAGGCGCGTTTGACGTTGTTTTGCGAGCCGGTGACGACGATCAGGTCGCTGATCTCAAGCAGGCGCTGTGTCTTGTCCTTTGATCCCGGCGCCGGCACCATCTGGACAAGGTCATGATCCTCGCCGATCTTGTCGAACTCGGCATGGATATAATCCAGCAGAACCTCGCAGGCGGGCACCCCCTTGGGCGAGGGCGACAGCACGATGGCATTGCCGCATTTGAGCGCGTTGATGATATTGTTGGCGGGCGTCGCCGCCGGGTTGGTCGAAGGCACCACGGCGCCGATCACCCCCATCGGGCGGGCGATGGTGGTGATGCCGCTCTCGTCATCCTCTGCAATCACGCCATAGGTCTTGGCCTGCGCGATGTCGCGCATCAACCCAAGCGTCTTGCGGTGGTTCTTGATGATCTTGTCGGCCACATTGCCAAGGCCGGTGGTTTCAACCGAAAGCTCGGCCAGATGGCGATTGCGGCTCGGCTCCATGATGGCCCAGGCGGCGGCCTGTGCAGCGCGATCATAGCGGGCCTGCGAGCCATTCGCCTCATAGGCCTTTTGGGCCGCGTGGGCACGGGCGACGATGGCATCGACTTGGGCAATGGCGTCTGGTGCATTCATGATTTTCGGTCCTTGGTCAGAGCAAACCCCCACCCCGTAACGGGGGGTGGGGGGCAGTGGTTTCAGAGGCCTGCAAGCAGCTCTTTGAGGGTCGCCGCGCGGTCGGCCCACATCTGCTTGACCTCGTCGCGGGTCATGATCTTCATCGGCGATCCGCCCGCTTTCATCTTGCCGGCAACCTTGCCGTTCTCGAACATCGCGGGCACCGTCGCGGCCAGCTTTTCGATCACGTCTTCGGGTGTGCCCTTGGGCACCATGATGCCGCGAAAGTTGACCGAGGCGTTGTCGATGTCATAGCCCTGTTCCTTGAGCGTCGGCACGTCGGGCAGGAACTCGTTGCGCTCAAGATCGAACACGCCGAGGATCTTGACGTTACCGGCCTGTTCGGCGCGGAAAGCATCCGAGAGGTTGTTGATCCCGCCCATGACTTCGCCCGCGATGACGGCCTTCATGGCACCGGCGCCGCCCTTGTTGTTGGGGATATAGGCCATCTTGACGTCCGCCGCCTTTTCAAGCTGAAGCGCCGCGATGTGGTGGCCCACGAAAAGGCCCGCCCCCGAGAAGGTCAGCTTGCCGGGGTTTTCCTTGGCAAAGGCAACCACGTCCTGCATCGAGTTGAAGTCGCTGTCGGCCCCGACCACAAAGACCGCCGGATCGGCGCCCCAGTTTGCAATCGGCTCAAAGCTGTCGGTGGAATACTCGACCCCGCCCTTGATCGACTGGGCGATGAAGTGCGGCACGTTATAGGCCCCAAGCGTATAGCCATCGGCATCGGCCTGCGTGGCCAGCCAGTTCCAGCCGACACGCCCGCCGGCACCCGGCTTGTTGAGGATCGCGATCGGCATGCCAAGCGCATCCTCATTGCCCGCCGTCATGGTGACGATGCGCGCCTGAAAGTCGGTGGCGCCGCCGGCACCATAGCTGACCATCATCATGACGGGGCGTTCTGGATAATTTTCGGCGCCCTCTGCGAAGGCTGTGGTGGTCAGGCCCATAAGGGCGATTGCGGCCCCTGCTAGCAGTTGTTTCATTGGTTGGTTCCTCCCTGGGATGATGAGTTCTGCCGCTGTTACGGTTCAGAAGAATATCTCTCGCGGTGTGTACACTTTTAGAAGTTTTGCGAAGAGACCGTACATGACGGCCACGAAACAGGCCGTTATGAAAAGACGTTTGAGCCATGATTTCACCTCGCGATGCGAAGCCGGGTCATAAAGGCTCAGCAGGATGAAAAAGGCGATCGGGGTGGCGGTGTAGAACCCAAGCCCCTTGGCCGCCCAAAAGATATAGATCAGCGTCACGATCAGGCCCGGCGTCAGGTTTGCCATCTGGCTTATCGAAATCCCATTGCCGACCTTGGTCCAGCCAAGACAGGCCTTGGCAAAGGTCCAGAGCGCCAGCACCACGAACACCGTGGCGATCAGGCGCGGAAACAGGAACGCCTCGGAGGGTTGCTGGGTATAGCTCACGTAGGCGACCCAGAGGCCGACGGCGGCCACGATGCCCGAGCCGATGACATGCTGAAGGCGCGGCAAGGATGGGGTCATGCCATGATCTCCTCTTTGCTGGTATAGCGGCGCGTGCGCAGCTCCATATAGGCGGAATAGAGGATTGAGAGGATAACCACCGCAATCAGGAAGATGTTGAGCGGCCCGGTCAGGAAATACGGCCCAAGGCCATCGGTGGCGCGCGCAATCATCGAGCCCTGGATAAAGTTGGCCTCGGCAATCGGCCCAAGGATCAGCCCCAACACAAGAGGTGCTGCGGAAAAGCCGAAGCGTTCGAGGAAATACATCATCACCCCGAGCGCCGCCATGACATAGACATCGCCCATGCTCGATTGCACCGAATAGCTTCCGAAGACGGCAAGCCCAAGCACCACCGCCGCCATCACCGATTGCGGCACCTGCGCGACCCGCGCCGCCATGCCCGCCACGTAAAGCCCGAAAATACACATCAGGATCTGTCCGATCAGCATCGAGTTGATAAAGGTCCAGGCCACATCGGGGTGATTGTCAAACAGGTCGGTGCCCGGAAAAATCCCGTGGATCAGAAGCCCGCCAAGCAAGACGGCGGCGGTCGGCGAGCCGGGGATCGACAGGGTCAGAAGCGGCACAAGGCTGGGCCCGACCATGGCGTTATTGGCGGCCTCGGCGGCGATCACGCCCTCGGGGTGGCCGGTGCCGAACTTGTCGCGATCCGGGCTGAACTTTTTGGACTGATCATAGGCGACAAGGCCCGCGATCTGGCCGCCGACACCGGGAATGAGGCCGATGATCGAGCCGGTAATCGTACCGATTCCCATGGCGCGCTTGTTGCGCATCAGCTCTTTCATCGCATCAAGGATCGAGTGTTTTTGCACCTCGATCACCTCGGCCCCGTCATTGCGTCGGCCCTTGGCGAACATGGTGATCACCTGCGGAATCGCGAACAGCCCGATCAGCGCGGCGATGATGTTGATGCCGCCGCCAAGAGCGGGGTGAAAGATAAAACGTTGCGCGCCCATGATATCGTCAAACCCGATGGTCGAGAGCCAAAGCCCGATACAGCCCGAGAGCAATCCCTTGACCACCGAGCGGCTATCAAGCGTGCCGATCACCGTCACGCCAAGGATCGCCAGCCAAAACAGGTGGCTCGGCCCAAAGGCCAAGGCCCATTTCGCCAGCACCGGCGTCAGGAAGATCAGCAACAGCACGCCGAACACGCCACCCACCGCAGAGGCCAGAAAGCTGAGCTGAAGCGCCTTGGCGCCCTCGCCCTTTTGCGCCATCGTGTGCCCGTCAAGGGTTGTGGCGATATTGGCCGGGGCGCCGGGAATTTTCAAAAGGATCGCCGAAACCGCCCCCCCGGCGACGGTCGAGGTATAGGCCGCCCCGAGCAGGATCAGCCCCTGCGCCGCCTCAAGCTGAAAGGTGAAGGGGATCAAAAGCGCCACCGCCATGGTCGGCGACAGGCCGGGCGTCGCCCCAAGAATGAGCCCCCCGATGGTGCCAAGCATCAGCAACCCGAAATTGATCGGCGTGAAGACGTCACCAAAATAATAGAGGAATTCCATCAAGGCCTCCCAACCCGTTTGGACAGATGTTGACTTCTTAGGCTAGGGGATGAAAATAGTTTTGCAAACGTTTTCATAAATGTCTCAATCACGGGCGGCAAATGTCTGATCCAAAACCTAAAAATGCCGATATTGTCGCCGTCGCCAAGGCCGCGAAGGTGTCGATCTCGACCGTCTCGCGCAGCTATAACCACCCCGAATTGGTCAACCCGGCGACTCGCAAAAAGATCGACGCCGCCGTGCGCCGCCTTGGCTATATCCGCAACCGCGCCGCCCAGACGATCCACGGCATTCGCAGCGGCACCATCGGATTGGTGGTGCCGACGATTGATCACGCCATCTTTGCCGAGGTGATTCAGGCCTTCTCGGATGCGGTCGAGCCTTATGGTTTTACCATCCTCGTGGCCTCGCACGGCTATGACCTTGAACGTGAATACGGCGTGTTGCGCAAATTCCTTGAGCATCGCGTCGATGGGGTGGCCCTGATCGGGCTCGATCATTCGGCCGAAAGTTACACCCTGATCGAGCGCCAGAGTATTCCCGCGATTTCAATCTGGAATTACAGCGCCACCTCGATCCTGCCCACAATCGGGGTCGATAACCGGCGGGCCGGGCAATTGGCGGCGCAGCACCTCGTGGATCTCGGGCATCGCGATATCGGCATGGTCTTTCCCCCGACCACGGACAATGATCGCGCCCGCGACAGACAGAAGGGGGCGATGTCGGTGCTTGCCGACCTGTCGCGCGCGACGCCGGAGGAATGGATTGTCGAGACCCCCTACAGCATCTCGGACACCAAAGAGGCGGTCAGCCGCATGCTGAGCCAGCCCGCGCTGCCGACGGCCATTTTATGCGGCAATGATGTTCTGGCGGTCGGGGCGATTTATGCGGCGATGCGCCGTGGCCTCAAGGTGCCGGACGATATTTCCATCATCGGGATCGGCGACTTCAAAGGCTCGCGCGAGATGGAGCCGGGATTGACCACCGTGCGCCTGCCCGCGCGCACCATCGGCGAGCTGGCCGGACGCGAGCTTGCCCGGCTTGTCACCAAGGAAAGCACGGAAATTCAACACAACAGCTGTGACATCTCTGTGGTCGCGCGCAACACCTGTCGCAGAGTGCAGGGCGTCTAAGGTTGGGTCCGCTGCCAGCGGTGCATGACGTCACCACCCACATCGCGCGTCTCGATCAGGCTAAAGCGCGCCGCCTCTTCCAGCCGCGCCAGCCCCATGGCCCCCACCCCCGGCAGGCCCTCGGCGCCGATCGCAAGACCGGCAGTGAAACCAACCAATTCATCCACAAGCCCGGCCGACAACAGCGATGCGGCAAGCGATCCGCCGCCTTCGCAAAACACCCGCGTCAGGCCCTGAGCCCCAAGTGCGCCGAGCACCGACGCCATATCCATCTGTCCCGCCCGCACGTCACAGGGTAAAAGCCGGGCGCCGATACCCTGCCAGGCCTCGGTCAGGGCCGCGTCGGCCTCTGGCCCGTGACACAGCCAGAGCGGCACATCTTTGGCCGTGCGCGCCAGGTCGGACATCAGCGGAAGATCAAGGCGCCGCGACACCACCACGCGCACCGGCTGGCGGCGCGGACCCATGTCGCGCACGGTTAAGCCAGGATCATCGGCGCGCGCCGTACCAGCCCCCACCATCACCGCATCATGACGCGCCCGCAGGCCATGCACCGCGCGCCGCGCTTGCGGGCCGGTGATCCATTGACTGTGCCCCGTGGCGGTGGCAATCCGCCCGTCAAAAGAGGTCGCAAGCTTGAGCGTCACCCAGGGCCGACCCAATTCGTTGCGCAGGATGAACCCGGCCAGATCCTGCCCGGCCTCGGACGCCATCACGCCAGTGGTGACGGCAATGCCCGCCGCGCGCAACATCGCAAAGCCGCGCCCCGAGACCCGCGCATCATTATCGTCAAACGGCGCCACAACGCGCGCGATGCCAGCCGCGATCAACGCCTCGGCGCAGGGCGCGGTTTCACCATGATGCGAACAGGGCTCAAGCGTGACATACGCAGTCGCGCCACGCGCCGCCTCGTCGGCCTGCGCAAGCGCGCGCGGCTCGGCATGCGGGCGACCGCCCGGCGCGGTCCAGCCACGCCCGACGATCCGCCCCTTGCGCACGATCACGCAGCCCACGGCAGGATTGGGAAAACACTGGCCCTGCCCCCGCCGACCAAGCGACAGGGCCAGGGCCATAAAGCGCGCGTCAGACCCGGTCACGCGTCCGGTTTGGGGTTGGTGACCGCATCTTCGGGGCGCAACTCACTGACAAACTTGTCAAAATCATCCGCCGCCTGAAAGTTCTTATAGACGCTGGCAAAGCGCACATAGGCGACGGTATCAATCCGCGCCAGGCTTTCCATCACGATCTCGCCCACGGTTTTCGAGGGGATATCGGTCTCGCCCATGCTCTCTAGCCGCCGCACGATACCGCTGATCATCTGTTCGATGCGATCGGGCTCGATCGGGCGTTTCTGCAATGCGATCCGGATCGAACGTTCAAGCTTGTCACGGTCGAAATCTTCGCGTCGGCCATTGGTTTTCACCACCACAAGATCGCGCAGCTGCACGCGCTCATAGGTCGTGAAACGGCCCCCACAGGCCGGGCAAAACCGCCTGCGCCGGATCGAAACATGATCCTCGGCGGGGCGTGAATCTTTTACCTGAGTGTCAATATTTCCGCAAAACGGGCAGCGCATCGGCCGTCCCCCTTTTCTGTCCTTGCCTCTGTGGTCATGGGTCTGTTGCCCAAGTTGTCCACAGTCACTATAGGACAGCCGCAAGGTTTTGGGTAGAGGGGAATTTTCACCGCTAGATAGGCCTTTGGTTGCCCTTGTTCCTGTCGCATTCCATGACCAGATGACGCCCTTGAAGAGGACAGCGACACCGGACATGCTCATGTTTGAGCTATAGTGACACCTGCCCAAGGCTTTGCCCGTGACCAATCTCCCCTGCCCGCCTGATAACCTTGACCGATGGCGCCAATCCGAACGGGACCGCCTGATCGAGGCCCGGCAGAAGATTCCGGTCTCTGTTCGTCAGGCCGCCGATAAAGAATTGGCAAAGCGTCTCGATGCGCTGCTTGGTGACATATCCGGGCGCATAATTTCGCTCTACTGGCCCTTTCGGGGCGAACCCGACCTACGGCACTGGGCCGCAGCCTGCCGTAAATCAGGGGCCGGAACCGCCCTGCCCGTCGTGGTGGCCAAGGCCACCCCGCTGATTTTCAGACAGTGGGACGCGGCAACCAAGCTCGATAAAGGCGTCTGGAACATCCCGATCCCGCCCGCCGATGCGGCCATTGTGATCCCCGACATCGTACTGGCCCCGGTGGTGGGGCTGGATGCACAATTGTACAGATTGGGCTATGGCGGCGGCTTTTTCGACCGCACGATTGCGGCGATGCGCACCACCGGGCCCAGTCCGGCAGTGATCGGCGTGGGCTATGACATGCAGCGGATGGAAACGATTCACCCGCATCGGTTTGACATACCGATGGATCACGCCCTGCTGGTTCCGGCCTGACGGCCTCAGCCCGTCAGGTGCGCCACAACCTGCCGGTCATGCGGCGCATTGCGGTGCTCAAACAAATAGATCCCCTGCCAGGTTCCAAGTTGCATCCGCCCGGAAATCACCGGAATCGACAGGCTGACCGGCATCATCGCCGCCTTGATATGGGCGGGCATGTCATCGGGGCCTTCATAGGTGTGGGTGAGATAGCCCATGCTTGGGTCAGTGGTCGGCGGCACCAGCCGGTGAAAGAAGTTGCGCAGATCGGTCTGCACCTCAGGGTCGGCGTTTTCCTGAATAAGCAGACTGGCCGAGGTGTGGCGGACAAACAGCGTCAGAAGCCCCTCGCCGCGCGCCCATCCTGCCACCTGATCGGTAAACTCGTAGAGACCCTGGCCATGGGTCGGAATATGAAAGCTGGTGTGCATTCTCCCAAGCTGCGCCAGTTTATGGTCAGGCTCAAGCCATTAAAAAACGCGCCACCCATCAAGGCAGCGCGTGTTTGACTTTGGCCGGTGCAGCGTGGGTTTCACCCACCCTACGCGCTTGGCGGATCAGCGGAAAATCCGCTCGCCCTGTTCGTCGATGACTTGTTTCGCCTTGCGTACCGAGAAGGCGGCAGCATCGTCAATGTTCAGGATCGCATCGGCGCGCAGAAGCTGATGCACCTTCACCTCGCCGGCGATCTCCTTTTCGATGCGCGCCCCGACGCGGTAACCGCCCTCACCGGGCTGCGGTTCGGGAAAGATGAGAAACCCCTTGTAGGTTTCCGCCTCGGGCTCGGGTCTGGCGTTGCTGTTGCCACTTCCACCGCCGCCGAACAATTTAGACCAAAGAGACATGCCGACCCTATTGATCCAGGAATGACCGGAGCTTGCGCGACCGGCTTGGATGCTTGAGTTTGCGCAACGCCTTGGCCTCAATCTGGCGGATACGTTCGCGGGTCACGCTGAACTGCTGGCCGACCTCTTCGAGGGTGTGATCGGTGTTCATGCCGATGCCAAAGCGCATCCGCAGCACCCGCTCTTCGCGCGGCGTAAGCGAGGACAAAACCCGCGTCGTGGTTTCCTTGAGGTTATCCTGAATCGCCGAATCCAGCGGCAGGATCACGTTCTTGTCTTCGATGAAATCGCCAAGCTGGCTGTCTTCTTCATCGCCAATCGGGGTCTCAAGGCTGATCGGCTCCTTGGCGATTTTCATCACCTTGCGCACTTTCTCAAGTGGCATCTGAAGCTTTTCGGCCAGTTCCTCGGGCGTCGGTTCGCGGCCGATTTCATGCAGCATCTGGCGACCTGTGCGCACCAGCTTGTTGATCGTCTCGATCATATGCACCGGAATACGGATGGTGCGCGCCTGATCGGCGATGCTGCGGGTGATGGCCTGACGGATCCACCATGTGGCATAGGTCGAGAATTTATAGCCGCGGCGATATTCGAATTTATCCACCGCCTTCATCAGGCCGATGTTGCCTTCCTGAATGAGATCAAGGAATTGCAGGCCGCGATTGGTGTATTTCTTGGCAATCGAGATCACCAGACGCAGGTTTGCCTCGACCATTTCCTTCTTGGCCTGACGCGCCTCTTTTTCGCCCTTCTGCACCTGGTTCACGATGCGGCGGAATTCCGAGATATCAAGACCGACATATTGCCCGACCTGCGCCATGTCAGAGCGCAGCTCGGTTACTTTCTCGGGCGAGCGCTCCATGAACATCTGCCAGCCGCGACCCGGCTTTTTCGCCATGTCATCGACCCAGTTGGGATCAAGTTCGCGACCGCGATAGGCCTCGACAAATTCGCTGCGGTTGATGCGGGCCTGATCGGCGAGCTTCACCATCGCACTGTCGATCTGCATGATCCGGCGGTTGATGCCGTAAAGCTGATCGATCAGCGCCTCGATCCGGTTGTTGTGCAGGTGAAGCTCGTTCACCAGCTCGACAATCTCCGAGCGCAGCGTTTGGTAGGTGGTTTCCTGCGTCTTGCTGAACGATCCATCCTCGTTGAGCGTGGCCGAAATCCGGCTGTCCTGCATTTCAGACAGCTTGACGTAATCATCCGCGATCCGGTCCAGCGTCTCAAGCACACGCGGCTTGAGGGCGGCCTCCATTGCGGCCAGGCTCATGTTGGCCTGTTCGTCTTCTTCGTCGTCATCGTCATCGGCAATCGGATTGCCATCGGCGTCAAGCTCGGGCTGCTCTGCCCCGGCAGAGGGCGTAGCAGCGGTCGGCGCGCTGCCGACATTGGCGGCTTCGACGACGGGTTCGCCGCCCTCTTCATCGCCAAGGTGGGTGCCGAAGGTCGCATCAAGGTCGATCACATCACGCAGCAGAATGTCTTCACCCAAGAGTTCGTCGCGCCAGATCGTGATCGCCTGAAAGGTCAGCGGGCTTTCGCAGAGGCCCGCGATCATCGTGTTGCGCCCGGCCTCAATTCGCTTGGCGATCGCAATTTCGCCCTCACGGCTCAGAAGTTCGACGCTGCCCATCTCGCGCAGGTACATGCGCACCGGATCGTCGGTACGATCCAGCTTTTCCTCTTTGCCAGAGCCAAGCGTGATCTCGCCGCGCTTGCCCACTTCGGCCAGGGCGGTGGTGCGTTCTTCGTCTTCCGCCTCTTCCCCCTCGATGATGTTGATGCCCATTTCGCTGAGCATCGACATCACGTCTTCGATCTGTTCCGAAGAAACCTGATCGGGGGGCAGAACTTCGTTCAGCTGGTCATAGGTGATAAAACCTTTTTCCCGCGCCTCCGCGATCATTTTCTTGACCGCGGCCTGGCTCATATCAAGCGAGACATCGGATTCCGAATTGTCGGGCTTTTGGTCGTCGGTATCTTTGGCGGCCATGAAAGACTCCTGATCTATGAACGGAACGGGTGATTCGGTTAAAACGAATCATTAGCGCGAATAAGTGATTCGCACACCCGTTTACCCTGATTTCTTTACCCCTTCCTCACCAAAATCGGTTATCGCCCCGGTTTGGAAAAAGTTATTTTACCGAGCAGTTCGTCGAACTGCTCTTTCTCGTCTCGTTTGATCCGCGCGCCGTTTTCGCCAAGATCGTATTCGGCACGGTCTTCCTGTTCGCTGCGCACGGCCCGGTTTCGGGCCTCTGCCGCCTGTCCAAGGCGCCATGTCATCGCCTCGTCGGCCAGCCCGTCAATGTCTTCGCTGGCCTCTGACACTTCGGCGCTCAGTCCGCGCTGTGCCTCCAGCTTGGTCAGCTCTTCCGACAGGGTCATGCTGGCGATCTCGGCCTCGCCGGGATTGCGCACCGAGGCCGCTATCGCAACGTGGGGCAATGCCATCAGCTTTTCAAGGGGTTCGGGGCCTAGATCGCCCTCGATCTGCGCCTTCAGGGCCTCCTGGCCGGAAACACCATGGCGCAGGATAAGATCGCGCAGCCGGGCATGCGTCGGATCAAGGCACTCCATCCGCTCAAGCCTTTGCTCGAACGCCTCAACCTCGGAAGGACAAGAGATCAATGTCGCCAGAATGACCGCCTCGCGCATATGGGTCTGGGCGTGATCGCCCGAGGCCACCAGAAGCGAGGATTTGGTGCTGGCGCGCGCCGTCGGCGGCGGCGGCCATTTGCCCGCCTTGAAGCGCGGCGCATTGGGCGCGCTGCGGCGCGGGTTGAACAGCTGCCACCGCAGATCCTTGATCGCCTGCCCGTAATGGCCGCGGATCGACGGATCACGGATCAGCTTGATCTTTTCGCGCAACACCTTGTCGAATGCCGCCTTGCGCTCGGGGCTGTCGAAATCGCGACCGTCGGTTTCGCGCTGCCACAGGACCTGAACCATTGGCAGGGCCTTATCCAGCAGAGCCTGCACCGCCCCCGGCCCCTCCGCGCGCAACAGATCATCGGGGTCCTTGCCCTCGGGCATCAGCGCAAAGCGCAGCGATTTGCCAGCCTCAAGCAGCGGCAGCGCCAGATCAACCACCCGGTAGGCCGCGTTCAGCCCCGCCTTGTCACCATCCAGCGCGATGATCGGCTCCGGCGCGACCCGCCAGAGCATCTGAAGCTGATGCTCGGTCACCGCCGTGCCAAGCGGCGCCACCGCCGCGCCGAACCCGGCCGCGACAAGCGCGATCACATCCATGTACCCCTCGGCCACGATAAGCGGCTGGCCCTTGCCGGCCGCCTCGCGGGCGGGGCCGTGGTTGTAGAGCGAGTGGGATTTGTCAAACAGCTCGGTCTGCGGCGAGTTGAGGTATTTGGCGTTGTCATTCGGATCCATCGCGCGCCCGCCAAAGGCAATACAGCGCCCGCGTGCATCGCGGATCGGAAACATGATCCGGTTGCGAAAGGTGTCATAGGGCTTGCCGCCCTTCTGGCTGGCCTTGGCCAGACCGCAGGCCATGATCATCTCTTCGCTGACGCCCTTGGCCGTCAGATGATCCCAAAGCCCCTGCCAGGCATCGGGCGCAAAGCCGATTTCAAAGCGTGCCTGCGTTTCTTCGCTAAGCTTGCGCCCGCCAAGATAATCCCGCGCCGCCGCCCCGGCGCCGGTGCGCAGTTGCAGGCCGAAAAACTTGACCGCAAGGTCCATGACCGCGACCAATTCTGTGCGTCGGTCGGCCTTGGCCTGGGCCTGGGGGTCGCGCTCGGGCATCTGCATGCCGGCCTCGGCGGCGAGAATTTTCACCGCCTCGATGAAATCGACATTCTCGCTTTCGCGCACAAAGGAAATCGCATCGCCCTTGGCGTGACAGCCAAAGCAATAGTAAAACCCCTTGCGGTCATCGACATGAAACGAGGCGGATTTTTCCTGATGAAACGGGCATGGCGCCCACATGTCGCCCTTGCCCTGATTGGACTTGCGGGTATCCCACATGACCTTGCGCCCGACCACCTGACTAAGCGAGATGCGGGTTTGCAATTCTTCCAGAAATCCGGGTGGCAGGCTCATACCCTATATATCGGGCGCATCCGCGCCACTGTCCAGTGGGCGCAGGTGATTTCGCTGGGGATAAAAGGCGCGCGCCGCGCTATTGCGCAAGGCAGGCCGCAAGATAGGCCTCGGCCACGCCATCGCCAAGCTGTTCCTCGGAGAGCGAATAGACCCAATCGACCAGGGGCTGAACCGCGTTTTGATAGCGCGCCTCGTCGCCGGTATACCCGGTGCTGATCGCCTCGATCGCCTCGGGCGATTCTATGCCCGCGCCGCGCGCCTCGACGGCGGCCGTTACGATATCGCCAGAGGTGGCGCACATCGGGTTTTCGGCCTGCGCGGTCATCGGCAGGGCAAGAAGCGTGGCAATCAGGGCAAAACGGCGCATGGGAGACCTCGTGAACATTGGCGTCAGTTGTCCTTAACCTAGTATAACCGCCCGGCATTGTAAGGGGGGTGGCGCGGGGAAAAATGCCCACGCCTTGCCCCTTACGGCCTTATTGCAGGGCCACGACCCGGCCCATGGCGGTTTTCAGCTCATGCACAAGCGTTGCCGCCATCGAGCGAAACACCATGATCTGAAACGCCTCATCGCCAAGCCGGGTGATCGA
This sequence comes from Roseovarius marisflavi, assembly GCF_900142625.1. Lineage (GTDB taxonomy): Bacteria > Pseudomonadota > Alphaproteobacteria > Rhodobacterales > Rhodobacteraceae > Roseovarius > Roseovarius marisflavi. Next base: position 59,252 of record NZ_FRBN01000003.1, on the reverse strand, counting down.
GGCGGGCATATGCGCACATTCACTGCGCGCCGAGTGCCCGCGCTTAAACTGCGTGGGCCTCAGGTCTAACGGCGTCATGTGCGCAAGCACATCGCCCGCACCCCGCCCCTCAAGGTGCAAAACCGCCCAGCCATCGGATTGATCGCTCAGCGCGGCAAACTCTGCCAGACCGGCATCGGGCGCAGGCCCCATCAGCAAAATCATCCGCTGCCCGAACCAAAGCGCGCGTGCGCCGCGCTTCCCGCTCATCCGCCCCACGCCCGGCGCGGCCATGCCATGCGCGGCTTTCAACGCCTCCGACAGGGCGGCATCCTGCCCGAGGTAGGGCGCAAGCGCGGTCATATGCCCGGGCGCATCCTCAACAAGCGAGAGCGGCCCGACGCGGACCGGCACAAGCCCCGCGCAGGGGGTTTTAGTTTTCAGATCAACCACGTAACCGGCCTCCGTCCTTGTCAAACTGTACCGGGTCCAGCACCTCGCAGAGCGTATCCGAGCCGCGCAGGTGATCGAGCATGCGCACCTTCTCGCCAATCCGCGCGCGCCCGGCCTTCAGAAACCCAAGGCCGATCACATGGCCAAGCGTCGGCGAATAACAGGCCGAGGTGACATAACCCTGATCATCGGCACTTGTCGCCGGATCGCCCGCGTTAAAGAGATGTGCCCCTGCCAATATCTCTTTGACGGCCCCCACGGGTTTGAGCGCCACAAGCTGTTCGCGGTCCTCGTCCAAAAGACCGGGGCGCGCGGCCGCCGCCTTGCCGATGCAATCCTTTTTGGGGCTGATCATCCGCTGCATGCCGATATCAAAGGCGGTGGTGCGCCCGTGAATTTCCGCATGCGTGATAAAGCCCTTCTCGATGCGCAACACATTCAGCGCCTCCATCCCGTAAGCGCCACCCTCCATCGCTTCGGCACGCGCAACCAGCTCGCTGAACAGCGCAGCACCATAGCGGGCCGGCACGGCGATCTCATAGGCATGCTCGCCCGAGAACGAAATCCGGAACAACCGCGCGCCGATGCCACCAATACTTGCCGTGCCACAAGCCATGTAAGGAAAACTCGCGTCTTCAATGGGCTTATCCAGCAGCCCATTCACAAGCTCGCGCGATTTCGGCCCGGCCACGGCAAACTGCGCCCAACTCTCGGTGACCGAGGCCAACCGCACGTCAAGATCAGGGCGCAGGGCCTGATGGACGAATTCGAGGTGCCGCATCACCTGCCCCGCCGCCGCCGTGGTGGTGGTAAGCACGTAATGCCGCGCACCAAGGCGCGCACAGGTACCGTCATCCATCACATGCCCGTCTTCGCGCAGCATCAGACCATAGCGCACCCGCCCGACCGCCAGCGTCGACATCATGTTGGTATAGACAAAATCGAGAAACGCGCCCGCATCCGGCCCCTGCACATCAATCTTGCCAAGGGTCGTCACGTCACAGACCCCGACCGCCCTCCGTACCATGTTGACCTCGCGGTCACAGGATTGGCGCCAATTGGTTTCACCGCTCTGCGGGAAATAGCTTGGCCGATGCCAAAGCCCGGCCTCGATCATCGGCGCCCCCCTTTGCCGTGTTTCGGCGTGCGAGGTGGCCAGACGCTCGGGCGCAAATCCCCTGCCGCTTCCGCCCGCGCCCATGGCCGCAATCGGCACCGGAACGTAAGGCGGGCGGAACGTGGTCGTGCCGGTCTCGGGGATGCCGCGCCCCGTCGCATCGGCCAGCACCGCAAGCGCCGCGACATTGGAGTTCTTGCCCTGATCGGGCGCCATGCCTTGGGTCGTATAGCGCTTCATATGCTCGACCGAGCGAAAGTTCTCGGCCGCCGCCTGCTCCACATCCTTGACCGTCACGTCGTTCTGAAAATCAAGCCAGGCGCGCCCGCGCCCCGGCACCTGCCAGAGCGGAAAGATGTCATAGGGCGCGTCTTCGGCCATGGGAACGGCAGGCGCGCCCACCTTGAACCCAAGAGCGCGCGCCGCTTCTTGACCCGCTTGCGCGCCGCCACGCAAACAGGCGTGGGTCGAAAAATCACCGGCGGCGGCTCCGGCGGCCACCATTCCCGGCAGGGCATCCCGAGGCGGCAAAAATGCCAGCAAATCAGCGTTCCAAACGGGGCGCGCATTCATGTGACAGGCCAGATGCACGCTTGGGTTCCACCCCCCCGAAACAGCCAGGCAATCGGCGCGGAGCCGCTCTTCGCCCTTGGCGCTGCAGAGCGTGACCGATTCAAGCGCGCGCCGCCCTTGCGTGTCACAAACCTGCGTGCCGGAATAAAACGGCACATCCAGGTCGCATGTCGCATAATGGCGCGAATCCACCAATGCGGCCACATGCACCCCGGCCTCATCCAGATCGGCGGCGGTGCGATGGGCGCTGTCGTTGTTGCCAAAGACCACCACGCTTTGGCCCGGCGTCACGCCCCAGCGGTTGACATAGGCGCGCACCGCCCCCGCCATCATCACGCCGGGCCGGTCATTGTTGGCGAATGCAATCGGACGCTCAAGCGCGCCTGCCGCCAGTACGCTGCGCCGCGCCACGATCCGCCAGAACGTGCCACAGGCCGCACCGGGGCGGCGCGCCACCGCGTGGGGCCGCGTCTCAAGCGCGCCGTAGGTGCCCTGATCATAAGCGCCGGTAATGGCGGTGCGCGTCATCACCCGCACATTGGGCATCGCGGCAAGCTCTGCCGCCATCTCCTTGGCCCAGATGGCCCCGGGCACGCCGTCAATCTCGATTGTCTCGGCCAAAAGCCGCCCGCCCGGCAGCGTATCTTCATCCGCCAGAATGACATCGGCCCCCGCCTTGGCGGCACTCAGGGCGGCCATGATCCCGGTCGGCCCCGCGCCAATCACCAACAGGTCACAATGCGCAAAGGCACGCTCATAGCGGTCCTCGTCCGGCGCGCCCGACAGCGCCCCAAGCCCCGCCGCGCGCCGGATAAGCGGCTCATAGACGCGCTCCCAGAAGCGGCGCGGCCACATGAAGGTCTTGTAATAAAACCCGGCCCCTAGAAACGGCGCGGCCAGATCATTCACCGCCAGAAGGTCAAACCCAAGGCTCGGCCAGCGGTTCTGACTGCGTGCCCAGAGCCCCTCGCGCAACTCGACCGTGGTGGCGCGCAGATTGGGTTCTTGCGCGGCGCCAAACCCAACGGTGACAAGGGCATTGGGTTCTTCACTGCCCGCCGTCATCACGCCGCGCGGGCGGTGGTACTTGAACGACCGCCCCACCATACGCACCCCGTTGGCCAAAAGCGCCGAGGCCAGCGTGTCGCCCTCAAATCCTTGATAGCGCGCGCCGTCAAAGGTGAAACCGATCGGGGTCCTGCGCTCGACAAGCCCCTTGCCCTCAATCCTCATGACGTGCTCCCGGCGCGGCGCGCCTCACTTGCCAACGCGGCGCCCAATACCTCGTGAGTGGCCGTGTTGCGCGTCATTACGATCCAGGCGGCACAGCCCTGTTCGTGATACCAAAGATCGCGCGTTACCCCGGCCGGGTTGTCGCGATTGTGCAAATAGTCGTCCCACGCCTCCGAACCCGCCTCTGCACCGGGGCGCTCCAACGCCACGGCGGCCCCACTATAGGTAAACTCGCGCCGGTCACGCTCGCCGCAAATCGGACAGGGAAGTCTCATCGCACCCGCTCTTTCATCTTTCCATAAATACTCAATCTTACAGCGCTCATCACAGCCCCCTCAATGCAGGTTATGCTGACTGCCGGTGCCTTCTTCATCCATCAAACCCCGCCCGGTGCGGAACCGGTCAAGCCGAAACCGCGCCCCGGCAGCGTGCGGCGTTCCTGTGGCAATCAGATGCGCGGTCACATCCCCCGAGGCCGGCACCGCCTTGAACCCGCCATAACACCAGCCGCAATTGAGATAGAGCCCGTCGACATGGGTGCGATCAATCACCGGCGACCCATCCGGTGACATATCCATGATCCCGCCCCAGCTGCGCAGCACCCTTGCCTTGCCGATCATCGGCATCAAGGCCATGCCCGCCTCCATCACATGCTCGACCAGCGGCAGGCTGCCGCGCGCCGCGTAAGAGGCATACATGTCAAGGTCGCCGCCAAAGACAAGCCCTCCCTTGTCCGACTGGCTGATATAGAAATGACCCATGCCAAAGCTGATGACGTGATCAATCACCGGCTTGAGGCCCTCGGTCACAAAGGCCTGCAACACATGGCTTTCGATCGGAAGCCGCATGCCCGCCATCGCCGCCACCTGGCTTGAGCGTCCGGCCGCGACCATGGCCACCTTTCTGGCGCGGATCGCGCCGCGCGTGGTCTGCACGCCTTTGACAACGCCGCCCTCGATGTCGATGCCGGTGACTTCACAGTTCTGGATAAGATCGACGCCGCGCTCGCTGGCGCCGCGCGCATAGCCCCAGGCAACGGCGTCATGGCGCGCAGTGCCGGCCCGGCGCTGAAGCACGCCGCCATGGATCGGAAACCGGGCATTGTCGTAATCGAGATAGGGCACCATCCGGCGCAGCGCGCGCCGGTCGAGCAACTCGGCGTCATCGCCCTGATTGATCATCGCATTGCCGCGCCGCGCCATCGCATCGCGCTGTCCGTCGGAATGAAACAGCACGATCTGGCCGCGTTGCGAATGCATGACGTTGTAATTCAGATCCTCCTCAAGCCCCTCCCAGAGCTTGAGGGAATGGCTGTAGAATTCCGAATTTCCGGGCAGGAAATAATTGGCGCGCACAATGGTGGTGTTGCGCCCGACATTGCCGCCACCGAGATAGCCCTTTTCAAGAACCGCGACATTGGTGATGCCATGCTTTTTGGCCAGATAATAGGCCGTGGCAAGCCCATGCCCGCCGCCGCCGATGATCACCACGTCATACTCGGATTTCGGCGTCGCGTCGCGCCAATGGGCCTGCCAGCCCTTGTTGCCGGTCAGACCCTCTTTCAGAACACGCCAGCCCGAAAACCGCATATGATCCCCCTCATGATGCTTTGGCCCGAGTGAACCAAGTCGCGCCGGGGATAGCAATGGCAGAGCACGCGCTCTGCCATCTTTTTCACAATCTCCGAGGCGCGTTCAGGCCTGACGCCCGGTCAAAGCCCCATCGCGCGATAGCTGGCGGCAACCTTGGCGATGGACACCAGGTAGGCCGCCGTGCGCAGGTCGGTCACATCCTTGCGGCCATGCCAGACCTCGCGCATCGACTGATAGGCGATGCGCATGGTGTCATCGAGCCCCGAGCGCACCAGTTCAAGCTCTCCCGCGCCGCGCAGGTATTTCTGCTTGAAGCCGGGCGACATCACCCAGGCATCGCCGAGATGCTGATCAAGACGCTGCAATTCATCGACGATAAGCTGGTGGCGCGCCTCTTCCTGGCGCCGCCCCATCCGGCCAAAGCGGATATGGCTCAGGTTCTTGACCCACTCGAAATAAGACACCGTCACACCGCCGGCATTGGCGTACATGTCGGGAATGATCACCGTGCCCTTTTCGCGCAGGATTTCATCCGCCCCTGCCGTAACCGGACCATTGGCGGCCTCGATAATCAGCGGCGCCTTGATGCGGGCGGCGTTCTGCATGTTGATCACCCCCTCCATCGCCGCGGGGATCAGGATATCGCAGTCGGCTTCCAGAACCGCTGCTCCTTCGGCGCTGTGGGTTGCATCGGGAAAGCCCTTGATGGTGTCGTGTTTCTGCATCCACTCATGCACCGCTTCGACATCAAGACCCGCCTCGTTGTAAAGCGCGCCGTCGCGTTCGATGATCCCGGTGATCACGCAACCGTCCTCCTCCTGCAAGAACTTGGCCGCATGATAGCCCACGTTGCCAAGCCCCTGCACCACGACCCGCTTGCCATCAAGCGAGCCACTCATACCGGTCGCCGCAACATCCTCGAGGTGGCGGAAAAACTCCTGCAAGGCGTATTGCACCCCGCGCCCGGTCGCCTCGACCCGGCCCTGAATGCCGCCCGCGTTGATCGGCTTGCCGGTGACGCAGGCGCGATAATTGATATCGGTGGTGTTCATGCGCTTGTACTGATCGGCCATCCAGGCCATCTCGCGCTCGCCGGTGCCCATGTCCGGGGCCGGCACGTTCTGCGCCGGGTTGATCAGGTCGCGCTTGATCAGCTCATAGGCAAACCGCCGGGTGATCAGCTCAAGCTCGTGCTCTTCCCACTCGCGCGGATCAATCCGCAACCCGCCCTTCGAGCCACCAAACGGCGCCTCGACCAGCGCGCATTTATAGGTCATCAGCGCCGCCAGCGCCTCAACCTCGTCCTGATTGACGCCCATGGCATAGCGGATGCCGCCCTTGACCGGCTCCATATGTTCGGAATGCACGCTGCGATAGCCGGTAAAGGTATGGATTTGCCCGCGCAGCCGCACCCCGAAACGCACCGTATAGGTGGCGTTGCAGACACGGATTTTCTCTTCAAGCCCGGGCGGCAGATCCATCAGCGCAACCGCGCGGTTGAACATGAGATCCACGCTTTCGCGAAAACTTGGCTCTTTGATAGCGGTCATTACCCTCTCCCTTATGCGCCCCTGGCCGTCGGCGTTAATGCAGATCATTGTGCCCGGAACCTTACAACATGGTTAAGACCTGTGACCATTTTGTCCAGCCAACATAGGAAATCGAGCGGATTCTATCTACCTGAACGGGCACTCCACATCTTTCGTTTCCGCCCTGAAAACAATACACAACTTTTGATCCATATTGTTGTTTTCAAATGGTTAACTCTTACTGTTGCGCCAGTTTATCGCCTTAATTCCGCCACAGATCGCGGCGATAAAAAACAATGGTGGAATGTGTGGCCCGACGGCCAATGCTATCACGACAGAGGTGATGAAATGCTCATTAAGTACAACAAACGCCCCGGTTCAGATGCCGCTCGGCACAATGAACAAAACCATTTGCCCGCCTGGGCAACGCGTTTCATGCGCGAGGAAGATGGTACAGTGACCATACTTGCTTTCTTCATCGCCGTGACATTCCTAATCATGGGCGGGATCGCAATTGATGCCATGCGCCACGAGATGGAGCGTTCCTCTTTGCAGGCCACGCTTGATGGTGCGGTTCTGACTGCAGCGTCTGCCAAAAACAAAAGCGAAGCCCGGTCAGCAATCGAAGACTACGTGACCAAGCACGGTAAGATAGATTACCTTTCGCCCGAACAGGATGGCGAGATAACCGCAATGTTGGATAATGCTAGTATCACGGCTCGCGGACAGAACACCCTCGAGACTTACCTGTTGAAAATGAGCGGGGTGAAAACGCTCAGCGTTGCGGCGTCATCTACAGCAGAAGTGAATATTCCGAAGCTCGAAGGAATTCTGGTTCTGGACTTGTCCGCGACGATGAAGGGTAGCAAGCTCGTCAATCTCCAGAAGGGCGCTCGCGAGTTTGTAGAGTTTAGTCTCGATGGTCGCACCCCGGGCAGCGTGGTGCTCTCGATTGTTCCGTTCAGCTCCTCTGTCTCGCCACCCGAGTCAATCTACAATGCGCTCGCGGTAGACGATCGACACGATTACACGACGTGCCTCGAGTTCAAGGACAACGATTATACCCATGCCACGCTCACGAGCGGCAGCTCGTCCCTGAGCAGCGGCATTCCGGCGTCCCAGATGGTCTACACCTCACTCTCTGGCGGATTTGGGGCCGATTCTCTCGACTTAACCCAGCAGTCATGTTTCAACGAAGCTGCGATGCGCATCCTGCCGTATTCAACCAGCGCGGCTGAACTTTACGCCAAGATCGACGGTCTTGACGGTAAGGTCGACGGTACTTACGGAAGTTACCTTGATCCTGCCGTCGACGGTCTTGGTGCAGCTGGAGACAGCTCGGGCAACGATGGCATGAACTGGGGGGCCGCCCTGCTAGATCCGACATTCCGTCAGGTAACCAGTTCGATGATCAACGCTGGAACCTTGGCTCCGTTGCTCGCGAATGTGCCCGTCGATTATGATGATCCCAACACGAATAAGGTCATTATCTTCATGAGCGACGGTGTTAACACCCCGACCACAAAATTCGACCTTGATCCACCGAAATTCCGCGGGACGGCGTCCAATCTCTACGAGGTCGTCAGTACAACGAGTAAGGTTGACTACGCGTTTAACATAAAAAATGTCAATGACAAGAAAACGGGGGCTGACGCCGAGAGCGTTTGCGGCCACCCACGGTGGGAATGCGTTTACGAGGGAGATGACGCCCTAGACTCGGTCTACTTTCTCTACAGCCCTATTACTGGAGAATACTACAGCATCGATTCAGCGTCTAACGGAGAGCCCAAAATGTATACAGCCTCAGAATTCAATAATCTGAGCCTGACAATGCCCGGCTATATCGAAACCATTCAACTCGACTGGGAAGAGGCCTGGGGTCTGATGTCGCCTGATTATTACGGTAAAATAACCGGCGACTGGAGCGCTTGGAACGACTATTATTCCGAAGAAAATGTCACCGTCGCCCATAAAAACACCCTTATGCAAAGCGTCTGCAGTGCCACCAAGACTGAAGGTGTTATAGTTTACACCATCGGCTTCGAAGTAAATGATGCCGCTGAGCGAGAACTCATCAAATGCGCCACCTCTAAATCGCATTACTATCATGCTACGGGCGGCAGTATCATAACCGCGTTTGGTTCGATCGCAGCTAACATCAGAAATCTGAGGTTGAGCCAATGATACCCGGGTTCAGGAATGCTCTGCACCGCTTTCGGCGTGATGAAGACGGGACAGCTTCTGTTGAGTTTGTGATTGTCGTTCCGGTGTTCCTGGCGCTGATGATGTTCTCAATCGAGCTTGGCTTCATAACGCTACGCAATACCATGCTAGAACGAGGGCTGGATATTGCGGTACGTGAAGTCCGTCTTGGTACGGGCACCGTGCCGCAGCATGACGAGATCAAGCAAATCGTCTGCGAAAAGTCTGTGATCATCTATGATTGCATGAACACTCTGCAGCTTGAAATGCGGCCGACCGATATTCGGGCCTTCAGCGCGCTGGACACAGAGGCCGACTGTACCGATGCTGCGGAACCAACCAAGCCGGTACGTGCCTTCATCCCCGGAGCACAGAACGAGTTAATGCTGATGCGGGCCTGCGTGAAATACGATCCGCTTTTCCCAAAGCAATTCCTCGGACGGGTTTTGCAAACGGATACCAACGGACAGGCAACGATCATTTCCACTACTGCCTTTGTTCAGGAGCCAGTTTAAAATGTATATCTTTGACATAAAACGTGCCCTGCGACGTTTTCGCAAATCCGAACAGGGAACCGTCACCATGGAGACGGTGATCATGTTGCCATTTCTTTTTGGCTTGCTGGTCTTCAGCTATGAGTTCTTCGATATGTTTCGCTACAAAAGCGTGCGCGAAAAAGCCACCTATACAGTTGCCGATATGCTGTCGCGTGAAACCAACGTCGTGGATGCAACATATATCGACAATACCAAGCTTTTGTTTGATACAATGACGAGGAACGGAAGCGACAATCAAATCAGGACATCGGTGGTTCGCTATCATAAGTATGATCCCGATAACATCGACGAATTTGAACTGCGCTGGTCAGAGGTGCGTGGCGAGGGCGAACTTCTTAAATTGACCACGGCAGATGTGAAAGAAGCGCACGCGACTTTCCCTAAAATGACCAATGGTCAGGATCTTATCATCGTGGAAACCAGATCAGTATATGACGCACATCTACCCTTTGGCGTGGCCAAGGACACACCGATCAAAACCCAAATGTTCATGTCGCTGCGCTTTGGCGCACAACTCTGCTACGTTGGGGTCTGCACGCCCTAATCCGGTGCGGCCTGCCGGTTCATCTGGTCTTCCATGATCTCGGCCATCACCTTGGCATTGGCGCTGGCAGTGACGCCGCCAACCCCGATCCGGCGACCGACACGCCACCAAAGCCCCGGCTGCCATGCGGCCGGGGCTTTCGCCTTGAGCCGGATCGAGAATCCGTTTGACGGCTTGAAGGCAAAAACCCCGCGCTCGACGCTCGCGAGATCCGCGATCCGTGCGATCATCACCCCATCATCGCTGCGCAATCCCTCACGGGTCAGTTCAAGGGTACGCGCCGTGGCACGCCACATCCGCTCGGCCAGAAAGATGATCAGCGCACCAAGCGCCACCATGACCAATTGCCAGGCCATAGCAGGCGGCTGAACCAGCGCCAGATAGAGCACCAACAGGCCGAGCGAGCCAAGCGCGACAACCCCGAGAACCCGCCGTGGGGTCGAGGCCCGCAGCACCGCCAGAACTTCTGTATCTTGCATACGCATTCTCCCTTTGGGCAGGCTTTACCCCGACAACGCGGCTTTGGCGAGAGGAAGCCCACCGAAGCCTCTTAAAAATGCACAAGCAGCGTTGAGCGCTGAACAGAGCCGGGCCGTGACGCCCGCACCAAGAGCGCCTATATCCTTGTGCAAAGGAGACATGCCATGTCGATCAGACCCGTATTGGAAACCCGCAAGGCAAAGGCCACGATGGAAGGGGCCGGCGTGCATCTGCACCGGGCCTTCGGGTTTCATGACCCGACCGAGCTTGACCCGTTCCTGCTGTTTGACGATTTTCGCAATGAAAACCCCGCCGATTATGCCAAGGGGTTTCCCTGGCACCCGCATCGCGGCATCGAGACGATTACCTACGTCCTGGCCGGTGAGGTGGATCATGGCGACAGCCTTGGCAATCAGGGCCGCCTTGGAGCGGGCGATGTGCAATGGATGACCGCCGGGTCGGGAATCCTGCATCAGGAAATGCCGAAAGGAAACGCCAAGGGACAGATGCACGGGTTTCAGCTTTGGGCGAACCTGCCCTCTGCGCTCAAGATGACCGCGCCGCGCTATCAGGACGTGAGCGCGGCTGACATCCCGGTGGTGGTTGATGACGACGGCACCGCGGTGCGCGTCATCGTCGGCGCGTTCTGGGGTAAGCGCGGGCCGGTCGACGGCATCGCGGCCGATCCGCAGTACCTTGATATCTCGGTGCCGCCGGGGGTGAAAAAGACCTTTCCCGTCGACACCTACCGACGCAGCTTTGCCTATGTCTTCGCGGGTGCAGGTGCGTTTGCCGATGCAAGTGCCCCCGAGGGCGTGCTGCTGGAGAAAGAGGTGGCCGGGCAAGAGGTGAATATTCGCGACCTCTCGGGCAACCGCACCCTGATCCGCTTTGGCACCGGCGACGAGGTTACCGTGCAGGCAGGCCCCGAAGGCATCCGCTTTTTGCTGATCTCAGGCGCGCCAATTGCCGAGCCTGTCGCCTGGCACGGGCCGATCGTGATGAACACCAAGGACGAGCTGCGCACCGCCATGGCCGACCTGCGCAACGGCACCTTCATCAAGCCCGCGCATTAGGCGAGTCCCCCAGATTATTCGTCGAATAATCTGGCCCCCGTGGCGGTCAGAGCGAAAGCCCGCTCAGGCTGCCACCGCTTTGCGCACCATGTCGCAGTAAATCTCTTCCACCTCGGGCAGGCTCAACCGCCCCTTTTCGCGAAACCAGGTGTTGACCCCGGTCAGCATCGCAATCAGCGCCATGCTGGTGATCCGCGCGTCACGCACCGCAAAGCTGCCCTCGGCGACGCCGCGTTGCAGGATGTCCTGAAGCTGGGTTTCATAGGTTTTGCGCAGCTCTTCGATCACCGCGAAATTTTCCGGGCTGAGATTGCGCAATTCCATATAGGAAATGAAAACCGCCTCGGGGCGCCGCGCATGAAAGCGGATGTGAAACCGGGTGAACGCCTCAAGCGCCGCCATCGGATCGCCTTGCTGCGGCTCGGCCGCGCGCGCGGCGAGCAGCTCATCCATATGCGCCTTCATCAACTCATAGAGTAGCGTCTGCTTGTCAGGGGTATAATTGTAGAGCGCCCCGGCCTGCACACCGACCGCGCCGGCAATCTGGCGCATCGACACCGCTGCATAGCCGTGGCGCGCAAAAAGCGACAGCGCCGCCTCGCGAACGCGGGGGCCGGTGATATCGGAATGAGAGCCTTGGGTACGTGCCATATGCAAGATTTATCTGAACACACGTTCAAATCAAAGCCCTTGCTTGCCCTGTGCCCCAAAAGAATGGCAAGAGAGACCAAACCCGCCCTTTGCGAAAGGACACATCCGGGATGCGCCTTTGCCCTGCCCCCATTTTGGCCGCCATGGCCGTCAGTCTGATCGCGGGTTGCGACCCTTTTCCGGCCTTCGAGGTCAGCGAGAGCGCCCGCGCGGCGGCCTATCCCGCCCTCGTACCGGTCGAAGAGATCGTCAGCCAGGTTCCCGCAGAGGCCATCGCGCCGGAAACCTCGCCCGATCTGGCCGCGCGCGCCGCGCGTCTCAAGGCCCGTGCAGCGCGGCTCAAGGGGAGCGTCGTTGACGCGGAAACGCAGAAACGCATGCAAACCGGCGTCAAATAGCAAAATCCGCCGCTTAATCCATCCAAGCCGCGTTGCAAGGCCCCCGGGAACCCGTTACATCGCGCATCCAAACCCTTTCAGTGACAATCGGAGAGCCCCATGAACACACCCCTGCGCCTCGGCATCGCCGGATTGGGCACGGTCGGCACCGGTGTCGCCAAGATCGTCCGCCAAAAAGCCGGGCTTCTGGCCATCCGGGCCGGCCGCCCGGTGGAGATCAGCGCCGTTTCGGCCCGCAGCCGCGACAAGGATCGCGGCGTGTCCCTCGCCGATTACGCCTGGGAAGACGATCCGGTCGCCCTGGCCAGACGCGATGATGTCGACGTCTTTGTCGAGCTGATGGGCGGAAGCGACGGCCCCGCCAAGGCGGCGACCGAGGCCGCGATTGCATCAGGCAAAGACGTGGTCACCGCCAACAAGGCGATGCTCGCGCACCACGGTCAGGCGCTTGCGCTTGCCGCCGAAGAGGCCGGGCGCGTGATCCGCTTCGAGGCCGCTGTCGCGGGCGGCATTCCGGTGATCAAGGCCCTGACCGAAGGCCTTGCGGGCAATGACATCACCCGTGTGATGGGGGTCATGAACGGCACCTGCAACTATATCCTGACGCGCATGCTCTCGACGGGCCTACCCTATCAGACGGTGTTTGAAGAGGCCGACAAGCTTGGCTATCTCGAGGCCGACCCGACCCTTGACGTGGGCGGGATTGATGCCGGCCACAAGCTCTCGCTGCTTTCGGCGATTGCCTTTGGGGTGCAGGTCGATTTTGACTCCGTGGCCCTTGAGGGCATCGAAAAGGTCACCATCGAGGATATCCGCCACGCCGCCGATATGGGCTATCGCATCAAGCTTCTTGGGGTTGCCCAGATGACCGGTCGTGGTCTTGAACAGCGCATGTCGCCCTGCCTTGTCCCCGCCCAGAGCCCGCTTGGCCAGCTTGAAGGCGGCACCAACATGGTGGTGCTCGAGGGGGATAATGTCGAACAGATCGTGCTGCGCGGCCCCGGCGCAGGCATGGGCCCCACCGCAAGTGCCGTGATGGGCGATGTGATGGATATCGCGCGCGGGTTTCGCATTCCCACCTTTGGTCAGCCCGCCGCTGGACTTGAAAAATCCACTCCCGCCAGTACCGCGACACCGGCGGCCTATTATCTGCGCATGGTCCTTGACGACAAGCCTGGCGCATTGGCCAAGGTCGCCACGATTTTGGGTGAGGCCGGAATTTCTATCGACCGGATGCGCCAGCACCGCCACAATGAGACCACCGCGCCGGTGCTTATCGTGACGCATAAGACCACCCGCAGCGCGCTTGACACCGCGCTGTCCGGCATCAAAAAGCTTGATGTTCTGAAAACCGAGCCGGTCGCTCTGCGTATCGAAACCGTGTAACCGCCACCCCGGCCCCGCCCTTGCCCGGCGCGGGGCCGGACGCTAAACCTTTTGGACCCTCGCTTTACAAGGACCAGCTTATTATGACCTCTGAAACTGCTTTCAATGACCGGATGTTGTCTCTTGGCCTTGCCCGCGTGTCCGAGGCGGCCGCTCTGGCCTGTGCCGATCTGATCGGGCGCGGCGACGAAAAGGCCGCCGATCAGGCCGCCGTCAACGCCATGCGCGAGCAGCTTAACATGCTGGCCATCAAAGGCGTGGTGGTGATTGGCGAGGGCGAGCGTGACGAGGCCCCGATGCTTTATATCGGCGAAGAGGTTGGCACAGGCGAGGGCCCCGGCGTGGATATCGCGCTTGACCCGCTTGAGGGCACCACCCTGACCGCCAAGGCGATGCCGAACGCGCTGACCGTGATTGCCATGGCCCCGCGCGGCACCCTGTTGCACGCGCCTGACACCTATATGGAAAAGCTGGCGATCGGGCCGGGCTATCCCGCCGACGTGGTGTCGCTTGCGATGTCCCCCCGCGAGCGGGTCGAGGCCCTTGCCAAGGCGCGCAAGTGCCGACCCTGCGAGATCACCGTTTGCGTGCTGGAACGCCCCCGCCATCAGGAGATGATCACCGAACTGCGCGAAACCGGAGCGGCGGTATTCCTTATCCCGGACGGGGACGTGGCCGGCGTGATCCATTGCGCCGAGGCCGAGCGCACCGGCATCGACATGTACATGGGCACCGGTGGTGCCCCCGAAGGCGTGCTCGCGGCCAGTGCCCTCAAGTGCATGGGCGGCCAGATGTGGGGCCGCCTCGTGTTCCGCAACAGCGACGAAAAGGCCCGCGCCACCAAAGCCGGTATCACCGATTTCGACCGCATCTATGCGCGTGACGAGATGGTGACCAGTGACGTGATATTTGCCGCAACCGGCGTGACCGACGGGTCGATCACCGCAGGAGTCAAGCGTCGCCCCGGCTATGTGGAAACCGAAACCGTGCTTATGCGCTCGCGTACCGGATCGCTGCGCCGGATGAACTATCGCAGCCCGCTTGCTTGATCGCAGGCCCATAGCGGGGGCGCTGCCCCCGTCGCCCCTTGGGCGACTCCCCCGGGATATTTCCGGCAAGAAGAAACAGGCGCAGGTGATATGACCGGTTTTCTTGGCGTTGAAACCTCGATCACAGGGCGGCAGTGGTGCGGCCCCGGCATCGAGCGTGACCGGCAGGCCGAAGCGATGGCACAGGAGACCGCCCTGCCCCGGCCACTCTGTCAGACGCTGGCGCGGCTTGGAGTGGCCTCCGACGAGGCCGAGGCCTATCTGGCGCCTGCGCTGCGGGATCTGTTGCCCGACCCACGCAGCCTGCGCGATATGCAAACGGCGGCAGAGCGGTTCCTTCTGGCCGTGCAAAAGCGTCAGAAAATTGCGGTGTTTGCGGATTACGATGTCGATGGCGGCACCTCCGCCGCGCTGATCATCGACTGGCTGCGCCAGATGGAGCAGCCGACCCCGACCCTCTATATCCCGGATCGCATCGACGAAGGCTATGGGCCAAACGAGCCCGCAATGGCCGATCTGGCCACCGCGCACGACCTGATCATCTGCGTTGATTGTGGCACCCTCAGCCATGCCCCCGTAGCCGCCGCGAAAGGCGCCGATGTGGTGATTCTTGACCACCATCTTGGCGGTGAAACCCTGCCAGAGGCCTTGGCGGTGGTGAACCCGAACCGGCAGGATGAAACCGGCGATCTGGCGCATCTTTGTGCCGCTGGCGTGGTCTTCTTGATGCTGGTCGAGGCCGGGCGTCAATTGCGCGAAGCAGGGCAGAGCGGGCCGGACCTAATGGGCTTTCTCGATCTGGTGGCCCTCGCCACGGTCGCCGATGTGGCTCCGCTGATCGGCGTCAACCGCGCCTTTGTGCGGCAGGGTCTTCGGATCATGGCGCGGCGCGAACGTGTCGGCCTTGTGGCCCTGGCCGATGTGGCGCGGATGGATGCCACGCCAAACGCCTATCACCTTGGGTTTCTGCTTGGGCCAAGGGTGAATGCAGGCGGGCGGATCGGGCGCGCCGATCTTGGCGCGCGGCTTTTGGCCTGTGACAACCCGGCCGAGGCCCGCGCCATGGCCGAGCGCCTTGATCAGCTCAACACGGAACGCCGCGCCGTCGAATCAGAGGTCCGCGCCGCTGCCATGGAACAGGCCGAAACCCGCGGCTTTGACGCGCCTCTTGTCTGGGCCGCCGGCGAAGGCTGGCACCCCGGCGTGGTTGGCATCGTCGCGAGCCGCCTGAAAGAGGCCGCCAACCGCCCCGCCATCGTGATCGGGCTGGACGGGGACGAGGGCAAAGGCTCGGGGCGTTCGGTCGCGGGCATTGATCTTGGCGCCGCCATTCAGCGGCTCGCCGCCGAGGGGCTGCTGATCAAGGGCGGAGGCCACAAGATGGCCGCCGGCCTGAGCGTGGCGCGCGACAAGCTTGAACCGGCGATGGCGCGCCTCTCGGAGTTGCTTGCCAAGCAGGGGGCGGGCACCTATGGGCCCGCTGACCTAAGGCTTGACGGGGTGCTTATGCCCGGCGCCGCGACGATTGATCTGATCTCGCAAATCGAAGCGGCCGGCCCCTTCGGTGCCGGCGCTCCGGGGCCACGCTATGTCTTTCCCGACTGTCAGATCAGCTTTGCCAAACAGGTCGGCGACAGCCACCTGAAACTGCGCTTCGGCGATGGCCTCGGGGCCAGCCTTGATGCCATTGCCTTTGGCGCCTTTGACGGCCCTCTGGGCCCCGCCCTTATGGCCCATGGCGGCGCGCGCTTCCATCTTGCCGGACGCCTTGAGATCAACACCTGGAACGGCCGCCAGTCGGTGCAATTACGCCTGGAGGACGCCGCGCCCGCCGCGCTTGCGCCCTGAACACCGCGCGCGCCTGCCCGGTATCCCAGGCCACAATATTTTTCTTCGACCCAAGTGAAGTTTTTACAAAATCCCCCTTGCGCAGCGCGCCGGTTTTGCCTAGTACCGCGACACGCCAACGCTGGCCCGTTCGTCTATCGGTTAGGACGCCAGGTTTTCAACCTGGAAAGAGGGGTTCGATTCCCCTACGGGCTGCCACTCACTTCCACTAACGCTCTGTTCTTTATCGCGTTTTTGCCCTTCAAGCAGCGCGAACCAACATCTGTACCAACAGGAAGAGTGGTGCCGTATCGCAACAGTTGTATTTGGTGTGCGGTTATACAGCGCCGTAAACGCGCCAACTCTTTCCGCAGCAATGCTTAAATTTCTTACCGCTTCCGCAAGGACACTTCTCGTTCCTCCCGGCTTTTCGTCGCGCAGCCCCCCGCAAAACATCACTGGTTTTGACCATAGGCGGTGCTGAAGCCATCAATGCTTCAAGTTCATGGTTGAATACATGCTTCGCTCGAACATATGCGCCGAAGCGCACCTGCATGGTGGTCGGATCAACATTGAGGCCCAACCATTTTTCAGCCTTCTGAAAGTACTTTCGGCGCACCATGTGCTTTCGAAGCGAAGGCTCTGCCGCGAACTGCGGATGAGCTATGCCCGAAAGTTGGTGACGGCGTGATCAGGCGGCGTTTTGAAGTTGCTTGATTCCGTCTTTGAATGCAATCCCATCGATTATCTCGGGCATGCGGTTGGCCCCGTCCAGTTTGCGCCACTTGGTCTGGGCTGACATCATGAGTTTGAACGCCATTGGTACAGGCCAACGCATTGGCGATGTCGTGAAGATGAAGTGGGAGCACTTTTCCGATGAAGGTTTCGATTTCACGCAGGGAAAAACCGACAAGCCGTTGTGGATCCCGCTCACCGACCGCTTGAAAGCCCATCTCGACGGGCTCGCACGAACGGACGGCACTGTTGTGACCGACGCCAAGGGTCGACCAGTGAGCTACCGGATCGTTGCGGAGGAGATCCACGAGCGCCATCCGCTGTGCCGCCACATCACGAACCGCCAGATCGAGGATTTGATTGCGTCAAAGCTGGTGACGCCCGAGCAGGTGCGAGCTGCGGGGCTGCAGGCATGACTTTCGAAGGCAGGCACCGCGGTCGTTCCGCGCGAACAGAAGCGTTGTGTGAGTGTGGTGAAGTGAGCCTGCAGGTGCAGTGGAGTGACTGGGCAGTGTTTCGTAATGGTAACCTTAATGCACTCAATGTTTCTCTGAGATAACATAAGGTGTGACGTGGGCGGGGGCGTTGGGTCGTCGTGCTAAGCGGTGAAAATTGACATTAATGTTTTCTCAGCGTAACATATGGAGGCTTAGTGTCGCTTGGAGATATCATTATGGCTGTTCCGATCAAAATGCCCAGGGCGGCGCGCATGGAGCTCGTGACACTTGGGGAAAACATTCGTGTTGCGCGACTGCGCCGCAAATTGACCGCTGAGATTGTTGCGCAGCGCGCTGGCACAACGCGGCAGACCATCGCGAAGATCGAAAGCGGGAACCCCGCAGTCAAGATCGGCACTTACGTGGCAGTACTGCAGGCGCTCGGCCTTTTGAAAGGTTGGGGGGATATCGATGACCCGGTTGGCGAGCAGATGGCCCTGGATGACCTCCCGCAGCGTGCGAGACTGAAAAATGGTTGAGGTCTGGATCGACTGGAAAGGGCTGAAACAGGTCGGCATGCTCCACCGCACAGCGGGGCGCGGCCGAGAGCGGGTGTCCTTTACCTATCATGACAACTGGCTTGGCGACGAAAACGCCTTCGGGCTTTCGCCGGACATGCCTCTCGTCAAAGGGCAATTCGTGCCTGAGGCAGGGCAGGACATGCTTGCACCGCTTGGGGATTCTGCCCCTGATACCTGGGGCAGAACGGTCATGCGGCGCTTTGAGGGGCGCATGGCAGAGGCCGAGGGGCGACGTCCGAGAGTGCTGCAAGAAACCGACTACCTGCTTGGCGTGAATGACGAGACCCGTTTGGGTGCGCTGCGCTTTAAGGTTGATGGTGAGTTCCAAGCGCGCGAGGGCATAGGGGTGCCTGCGCTCGTGAGCCTCGGGGATTTGCTGAATGCCTCGCAACGCGTCCTTCGCGGGGAAGAGTCTGCTGAGGATCTTCAAATGCTGTTTGCACCGGGAAGCTCCCTGGGCGGTGCTCGGCCAAAGGCCAGCATCCTCGACCAACACGGTCGTCTTTCTGTTGCCAAGTTTCCGAAAGAGACGGACACCTATTGCGTGGAACGCTGGGAAGCCATTGCATTGGAGTTGGCAAGGCGCGCAGGAATTATGGTTTCGGATCACACGCTTGAGATGGCCGGCGACAAGCCGGTTTTCTTGTCCCATCGGTTTGACCGGAACGATGACGGCAGGATCCCGTTCATCTCAGCCATGGCGATGCTGGGCGGCAAAGATGGCGAAAGCTACAGCTATTTGGACCTGGCCGATATAATCACCTCAGAAAGCGTGACGCCCGACCAAGACCGAGAGGAGCTCTACCGGCGGGTCGCCTTTTCCATTCTCGTGACGAACCTCGATGACCACATGCGCAATCACGGATTTCTGCGTGGGCGTGGCGGCTGGCACCTCTCACCGGCCTACGACATCAACCCTGTGCCGAACCAACCGCGTGTGCTCAAGAGCTACGTTGATGACAACAACCCGGATGCCAGTATCGCCCTGCACCGGGCACAAAATGAATCCTATCTACTCGAACGCGGCGAGGCAGATCGCATCATTGTAGAGGTGGCTGAGGCGACCAGTTCTTGGCGTGATGTTGCGCGTGGCTTGGGGGCTCCGGAGAGGGAGATCAAGGAGATGACGACAGCCTTCGAGCACGAGGAAGCGGATCTGGCGCGAGCTGAACTGGGGTAGCTGGCGACTCGGTTTAGATGCGTTGAGCACGAAGGCATCGACAGTGCGTGCCAGTTGGTTTGCCAAGCGACTTCGCTAGATTTGAGCCTCGCCACTTGTCGATCGACCTTGAGGACAAAACAACAAATCTGTATGAAATTTACGCTGAAGCGCAAATTTGGAAAAATTACGCTGCAGCGTAAGTTGTCGTGGGCTGGAGCCGCAGCGGTCTTTGGAGGTCCTACGCCCTTGTGACGCAGTATGACGAGGCAAGTTAGTTTTCGAGTGCCAAGTTCGGACCCTCTACGCCGTGTTTCTGATTGCTGAACATACCCGAGCTGCAAGCGGCGCTGGACGCCGCCAGTCGGCACTCGGTCTTTATCCTGACCAATGAGCGGGTAACTAATCGTTGGTCATATCGCGGGGCCTCAGCGGCTGTAAGGAGCGTCAGGGAGCGCATTGGCGCTCTGGACTACGATATCCATAGCTGGCGCTACAATGCAGCCTGCGAACTCGTAGAGGCGGGCTGCGGTGATGATCTGGTCGCCTCGGTGAACGGGCAAAGCCCGGCGATGGTTCTGCACTACACCAAGAAGGTACGTCAGAAATTTAGAGCGATTCAGGCGCAGAAAAAGCGGGCCTCTCACAAAGATCTAAGTTAGCCCCGAGCTGCTTTGTCAGTGCTGTTGCTCGCGATAAGAGCTAACAGGCCAAATGCGACGCCCATGGCCAGACGATGTTCGCGCCGAGTTCGAAGCGCTGGCTTCAAAGCGGGCGCGGCTGGTTTACGAGCTTTGCGTTGGTACAGGCCAACGCATTGGCGATGTCGTGAAGATGAAGTGGGAGCACTTTTCCGATGAAGGTTTCGATTTTACGCAGGGCAAAACCGACAAGCCGCTGTGGATCCCGCTCACCGACCGCCTGAAAACCCATCTCGAAGGCATCGCGCGAACAGACGGCACTGTTGTGACCGACGCGAAGGGTCGGTCTGTGAGCTACCGTATCGTTGCCGAGGAAATGCGTGCCATCAAAAAGAAGATGAAGCACGAGAAGGCGAGCTACTACAAAACGCACGGGCTCAGGAAAAACGCGACGATCGAGCTTTATCTGGCTGGATGTGATGACGAGATGGTCAAGGCAGTCACCGGGCACTCAGGCGTTGAGATGCTGAAAAAATACGGCGGGCCGATCCGGCAAAGGGAGCTCGCGAAGCGCGCTCAAGAGGCGAGAAAGCAAATGGAACGAAGCAAGAGCGAAACGTGAAAGTTTCAACAGTTGTTTCAAAAATGGCAGTGAAGGAGAATTAGGATGACGCAAGTCATTGATTTTATTGGAGGCGAGTACCGGAATCGAACCGGTGTACACGGATTTGCAATCCGCTGCGTAACCACTCCGCCAACTCGCCGCCGACTGTGATTGGTGTCGATTATCTGATCGCCCGGACCTGTGCAAGTGGGCAATGAGAGGTTTTCGCCACCGCTAGGCGTTGCCGCCGCGCGGGTTCTGTGCCAAAACCCAATCATAATATTCCGAAGCCGAGAGTTTATCCCATGACAGATTATGCCGCCCGGCGCACGATGATGGTGGACACGCAGGTTCGCCCCTCGGATGTGACCAAGTTTCCGATCATAGATGCCATGCTTGCCGTGCCGCGCGAGGCCTTTGTGCCGCGGTCTCTGCGCGAAGCCGCCTATATGGGCGAGAATGTCGATCTGGGCGGCGGGCGCGTGATGCTTGAGCCGCGCACATTGGCCAAAATGCTCGACGCCCTTGAGATTGAGGGCGATGACCTGGTGCTCGATATCGGCCCCGGTCTTGGCTATTCCTCGGCGATCATGGCACGCATGGCCGAGGCAGTTGTCGCGGTCGAGGATGATGCCGACATGGTCCAGGAAGCGCAGCGCATCCTGGCCGATAATGGCGCCGATAACGTGATCATGCACGAAGGTCCCCTGCCTCAGGGCGCGTCTGACCACGGCCCCTATGATGTAATCACGATTCAGGGCGCGGTAGAGCATCTGCCCGAGGCCCTGACCGATCAGTTGAAAGAAGGCGGGCGGATTGCTTGTCTCTTTATGGAGGGCGCGCTTGGTGTGGTGCGGATCGGCTACAAGATCGACGGTAAGATCAACTGGCGCTTTGCCTTTAATGCCGGGGCGCCGGTCATGCCCGGATTTGAACGCCACGCGGCCTTTACGCTGTAGCGCGGGCCGCGGTTGGCCTCTGGTCGGCCCCATGCCGACCGGCATTCTAAGGAGCGGAAGTTGAAACTGAAAACGCCATTCACATCCTTTGGGGCCGCTCTCGGGCTTGCGGTGCTTTTGTCGGCGCCGCTTGCTGCGCGGGCAGAAACGCTCGCCGATGCCCTCAAAAGCGCCTATCTCAACAGCGGCCTGCTTGATCAGAACCGCGCGCTGTTGCGTGCGGCGGATGAAGACGTGGCTCAGGCGGTTGCGGGCCTGCGCCCGATCATCGACTGGACCACGGATATCACCCGCGACTTTGGCCGCACCCGTAACATCGGGCTGAGCCGCAACACCGGCACCACGAGCGCGAACCTCGGCGTCACGGCAAGCCTTTTGCTCTATGATTTCGGGCGTAGCAATCTGATCATCGAATCCACCAAGGAAACGGTTCTGGCGACCCGCCAGACCCTGATCAGCATTGAGCAACTCGTCCTGCTGACTGGCGTGAACGCCTATATGAACGTGATCCGCAACAGCGAATTCGTGGCGCTGCGCGAGAACAACCTGCGGCTTTTGCGCCAGGAGTTGCGTGCGGCTCAGGATCGGTTCGAGGTCGGCGAAGTGACCCGCACCGATGTTGCCCAGGCCGAGGCCGCCGTGGCCAATGCCCAAAGCGGGCTTGCCGGGGCGCAGGGCGATTTTGCCCGCGCGGTCGAAGAATTCCGCTCTGCCATCGGGCGCAGCCCCGGTTCGCTTAAGACACCGACGGAGATGCCGAACCTTTCGGACAATGTTCAGGCGGCGAAATCCGTGGCGATGCGTCGTCACCCCGATCTGCTGAAGGCCCAGCATGATGTGTCAGCAGCAGAGCTTAACATCAAAGTGGCAGCGGTGGCGATGAAACCGGAGCTGAACCTGACAGGGCGATTGGGCGTCGCTGAAGATCTGGAAGGCTCTGACTTTTCGCGAACCGGAAGTGTAGGTGTCGAATTGAACGGCCCGATCTATCAGGGCGGCCGGCTTAGCTCTGCCAGACGTCAGGCGATGGCACAGCGCGATGCGCAACGTGGCGCGCTGCATCTTGCGGGCCTTCAGGTGACGCAGGATGTGGGCAATGCCTATGCCAATCTGCGCGCCGCCCGCGCAAGCCGTGCGGCCAGCCGCGAAGAGGTGCGCGCCGCCACGGTCGCCTTTGACGGGGTGCGCGAAGAGGCCAAGCTTGGCGCGCGCACGACGCTGGATGTGCTGGACGCGGAACAGGATCTGCTTGACGCCAAGGCCAACCTGATTTCGGCCAATGCCGATGTGGTCATTGCGGCCTATTCGGTGTTGTCCTCCATCGGGGAATTGACGGCGAAGGATCTGAACCTCGGGGTGCAGACCTATGACCCGAATGCCTATTACGATCTGGTCAAAAAAGCCCCCGTCGACACGAGCCCGCAGGGCAAAAAGCTTGACCGGGTTCTGCGCGCGATTGGCAAAAACTAAAACTCTTCCTAAACGATTGAGTGAATCGGTTGTATGAAAAGACCCTCAGGGGTAAGCTGCGATCAGGCAAGAGTGGTACTTATAAATGTCCGACCCCGTGAGCAATGTGGAAATCGAGGATGTCCTGTCCTCTATCCGGCGGCTTGTGTCCAATGGCAAGCAAGACCGTTTTGCACTGGCTGAACCTATGGATGTGCCAAAGGACGAGACCGCAAACAGGCTTGTTTTAACGCCATCCTTGCGTGTCGACGAAGGCCAGAGCGCCGATCAATCAGGCATTGCGCCGCCAGAGGCCGCGCCGCATCAGACCATGTCAGAGCCGGAAGAGGTTGCTGAGGGGCAGATTGATTCTCATGATGAGGCTCGCGATCCCGAGGCGCAGATTGAGGTCGGCACGGCCACGGTCGAGCGTGCAGAGGCCGACACTGGCGACGGCGGCCCGCAAAATGATGATCAAGACTGGTCAGCCAGGGACGATGAGACCCCAGAGGAACAGTCTAACGACCAACAGGCCTACGCCGACGAGCCGTCCGAGCCCCATCACGCCGCCACAGAGCCCGAGGGGGATATCTGGCTGGAGGCGAGCAAAACCACATCCGAGGCCGTGGCCGAGGAGACGATGCAAGAGGATGACAGCGAAACCCTTTCTGCTGATCATGATCGGGCTGACCCTGACACCGGCACAGCGAACGAGAGTAATCCCGGCGATCACGATGCCGCGCCGAGCGATCTGGAAGCGCAGGCCGCCGAGTTTGAGGCGGCTATCGCCAGCCGTGACGATCAATGGGAGCCGGATGGCGACTCCAGTGACGATTACGCCGGCAGCCGGGTGACATCTCTCTCTTGGAGAGATTCACGGGACACGGCCAGTGAACCCGAAGAAGAAGAGCTCTCGATTGATCCGGATTGGGCCGAAGCCGATGACCTGGCCTCGGCGCGCCATGCGCAGAGCTGGGCGCAAGAGGCGATGCCGGTGCCGCCGGTCGAAGAGTGGGGCGATGATGACGGCCTGTCGCTTGATGATACGGTTCTCGACGAAGAGGCGTTGCGCGACATGGTGTCAGAAATCGTGCGCCAGGAATTGCAGGGCGCTCTTGGCGAGCGGATCACCCGCAATGTGCGCAAGCTTGTCCGCCGAGAAATTCATCGTGCCCTGGCCAGTCAGGACATGGACTAGGCCCTCGGTTCGGCGCTGAGCGAAAGCAACAGATCCAGATCCATATGACGTTCGAGATGTGCCGCAAGCGCATCGAGGGTCTCTTCGACATTTTGCCCATAGCTCAGGCCTGACGACGCCCCGAGACCGCCAAGAAAGGCCGCGCGAAACGCGTCACTGGCAAACAGCCCATGCAGGTAAGCGCCGCGCACCCGACCATCTTCCGAGGCCGCGCCATCAGGGCGCTCGCCTATCGCGAGCCACGCGCGATCACAATCGGGGCCCGTGGTGTGGCCAAGGTGGATTTCATAACCCTCGACATCGGCGCCGGTCGCCAGATAGGTGGCACTGCTCAGCGCCAGACGCTTTTCGGGGCGCATCGTGGTGACCACATCAAGATGGCCAAGGCCCGGCACCGAACAGGCGGGCCCCTCGATACCCTCGGGATCGTTGATTTGCTGGCCAAGCATCTGATATCCGCCGCAAATGCCCAACACATGCCCGCCGCGCCGGATATGGGCGGCAAGGTCGATATCCCAGCCGTTGCGCCGGAAATCCGCCAGATCGGCGATGGTGGATTTGCTGCCGGGAATCAGCACCAGATCGGCGTCGCCGGGCAGGGGCTGACCGGGCTGGATGATCTCGACGCTCAGGCCCGGTTCGCTTGAAAGCGGGTCAAGGTCATCGAAGTTCGCAATCCGCCCAAGGCGTGGCACCACCACCTTGAACGCGCCACCCTTGGTCGAGGCGATATCCATCACATCCTCAGCCGGCAGGCGCCAGGCCTGATCAAACCACGGAATTACCCCAAGCGAGGGCCAGCCGGTGCGCGCGGTGATCTCGGCCACGCCCTCGTCAAACAGGCTGACGTCGCCGCGGAACTTGTTGACCGCAAAGGCCTTTATATGCGCGGCGTCCTCGGGCGGAAGGACCGCCTGCGTGCCGACGAGTTGGGCAATCACACCGCCACGGTCAATATCGCCGACAAGGATCACCGGAACGCGGGCCGCCTCGGCGAACCCCATGTTGGCAATGTCGCCTGTGCGCAGATTGATCTCGGCCGGGCTCCCTGCCCCTTCGATCAGGACAAGGTCGGCCCCCGCGCAAAGGCGGTGAAAACTTTGCAGCGCCGGGGCCAGAAGCTGGGGCTTGGCCTTGGCATAATCGCGGGCGCGCAGCGTGGCAAAGCGTTTGCCCTGAACGATGACCTGTGCGCCGATCTCTGATTCCGGTTTGAGCAGCACCGGATTCATGTCGGTATGGGGCGCGCGCCCGGCGGCAAGCGCCTGAAGCGCCTGTGCGCGGCCGATTTCGCCGCCGTCGCAGGTCACGGCGGCGTTGTTCGACATGTTCTGGGGCTTGAATGGGGCCACGTTCAGCCCGCGCAACCGATAGGCGCGGGCCAGCCCCGCCACCAGCATCGACTTGCCCACATTCGAGCCCGCCCCTTGTATCATGATTGCGCGCGCCATGGCCGTGTTCCCCGCTTGCTCTTGCGGGAGTGATACAAAGACGGCGCGCCCGGTGAAAGCGATGATTGGGCGCGTGCCGTGGATTTCTGGCGTGGCCCGGACAAGCAAAAGCCCCGCCAGTTATGGCAGGGCCTTTGAAAACCAGTCGAGGTTTGACGCGGTCAGGCCGCTTCGGCCTGGGCCGCGGCATTGCGACGTTCGCTCTCTTCACGTGATAGCGCGACCGAGGTACGTACACCTTTGGCGACAAAATCCATCAGGCCCGACACGACACGTTCGTTCGGGTCGATACCGGCGCAAGACAGAACTTCGCGGCCATCGCGCGAACGCGCCCAGCGGGCGATCTGCTCGGGGCCGTTGCCGTATTTCTTGTCGTCGGAAATTGCATCATCCAGCGCGGCCAGTACAACGGCCGCAAAAAGTTTACGCGCACGATTGCCCTGTTCGCTTTTGAACGCTGTGCCGTCAACGAAATCCTTCATCATTCGTCCTTGTTCTTATTGCTCTTGTGTTTTGGGCGTGACGCTCGTTATGGCGGAGTTTTAGTGATTCGGATAGAGCGTATATGCATAACTTATATGCAAATTACGCATACCTCGCCTCCGCAAAAACGATATCTCGTTGTCTTGCCACCCATCATGACGCCAGATATAGGTGCGGTAGACTTCTTATCAACCTTTTGTCATGGTTTGGACGCAATGCCAAAGATCAACGGAAACGAAATCCGCCCCGGTAACGTATTGGAGCATAACGGCGGCCTGTGGGCTGCGGTCAAGGTTGACCACGTCAAACCCGGCAAGGGTGGCGCGTTTGCCCAGGTAGAGATGCGCAACCTGCGCAACGGCTCAAAGCTCAATGAACGCTTTCGCAGCGCCGACAAGGTCGAGCGGGTGCGCCTTGAACAAAAGGACCAGCAGTTCCTTTATGAGGAAAACGGTAAGCTGGTGTTCATGGATACCGAAACCTACGAGCAGATCGAGCTGCCGGCCGACCTGCTTGGCGATCGCCGCCCGTTCCTTCAGGACGGCATGACGATCACGGTCGAGTTTCACGACAGCGAGGCCCTGCATGCGTCATTGCCGCAAAAGGTGACCTGTAAAATCGTCGAGACAGAGCCGGTCGTCAAAGGCCAGACCGCCGCCAACAGCTTCAAGCCCGCGATCCTGGACAATGGCGTCAAGGTCATGGTGCCGCCCTTCGTGGGTGTCGATGAGGATATCATCGTCAACACCGAGACAATGGAATACGCAGAGCGCGCGTAACCGCGCGACGGAATACGCAGAGCGCGCCTAACCGCGCGACGGAATGCGCAGAGATTAGAAGGCCCCCGCTGTGGGGCCTTTTTTGCGTTCGGGCGCGCGGGTAACGGGCTCATGTAGGGTGGGTGAAACCCACGCTCGTTCCGGACCTAGCCCAAAGGAGCGTGGGTTTCACCCACCCTACGGGTCACATCGGGTCGATGCGTGCCGTGTCTGCCGTCATCCCGGGCACGGAGCGATCAAAGCGCAGATAGGCAATCGCGCGACCGCCCGATTGGGTGTAAAGCGTGCCGGCCGCTTTGCCATCGGGCGTGGTGATCTGGGTGCCGACCGGGGCGGCGCCCGCAATCGCCACCGTGCTCAGGCCTTTGCGCAGTTCTGTCTTGTGCTTCATCCGCGCCGTGACCTCTTGGCCAACGTAACAGCCTTTGCGGAAATCAACGCCGTTCAGCCGCTCGAAGCCGGCCTCAAGGATAAAGCTGTCGGGGGTCAGCTCGATCCCGGTTTCCGGGATGCAATGGGCCACGCGGATCGCATCGAAATCGCTGCCGTCATCGCCATCGTCATCGCCGTAAAGCCGCCAGCCCAGATCCGGGTGGCGCGGGTCGCTCAAGGCGCCCTCGGGGGCGGGGCCGGTGCCTCGCCAGACCTTGCGGTCTGTCTCGGTGATGCTCACATCCGAGCGCAGTTTATACATCCCGAGGCGTTGCGTCAGGAACGTGGCAAGGCTGCTGTCGACATCAAGCCAGATCGCCCCGTCGCGGCCCATCAGAAAGAAATCCGCCAGGTATTTGCCCTGCGGTGTCAGCATCGCGGTATAGACAAGCCCCTGATCCAGCCGGTTGATATCATTGCTGATCAGGCCTTGCAGAAAATGCATCGCGTCGGAGCCGGTGATTTCCAGAATGGTGCGCGTCATTACCCTCTCCCACTGGTGGTCTGGGTGTAATATAGGTCCGTCAGGCAAAGACAACAGGGGGCATTCATGCGCGCAGCTTTATCAGTGGTGATCCCGACCTTGAATGCAGATGCGGCCCTTCCGGCCTGTCTTGGGGCCTTGATCGAAGGGCTTGAGGCAGGGCTGATCCGGGAGTTGATCATAAGCGACGGCGGGTCGGGGGACGGCACGCTTCGGATTGCCGATGCGGCCGGTGCCGTGATCGTGCAGGGCGCGCCTTCGCGTGGCGGACAGCTTCGGCGCGGTGCCAAGGTGGCATCCGGCGCCTGGCTCCTGTTCCTGCATGCCGACACGGTTTTGCCCGTCGGCTGGTCCGCGGCCGTGAGCGATCACGTGGCACGCGGCGGGGCGGGGTATTTTCGGCTTGGGTTTGACGCAGGTGGCGGCATGGCGCGTTTCGTGGCGGGCTGGGCCAATCTGCGCTCGTGGCTGTTTGGGCTGCCTTACGGCGATCAGGGATTGTTGATCCCGCGCGATCTTTATGACGCGGTTGGCGGTTATCCCGATATCGCCCTGATGGAGGATGTGGCGATGGCGCGGGCCCTGCGCGGGCGGCTTGCCCCACTGCCGCTCAGGGTGCGCACAAGTGCCGCCAAGTATCGGCGCGAGGGTTGGCTGCGGCGCGGCGGGCGCAACCTGATCCTGTTGGCGCGGTATTTTCTGGGTGCCGCCCCGGCCCGCCTTGCGGCGCGCTATCGGGCGTCAAAATAGCGGTTTATGGGGCGCGTGATAGGCCGCCTGAAGCGCCTCGTGATCGTATTCTGTGGCGATCCACTCCTCAAAACCAATCGGGCTTTGGGCAGTGCGGCCCTCATATTGGTCGAGGATATGGTCAAGAATGCCGGTGCGGGACCACTTGAAGTGAAGGTATTTCACGCCCAGCATCTTGCGCGCCTCGGCCATGGGGCGCCCTTCGATCACCAAAAGATAGATCGCCGCGGCAAACCCGGCCCGGTCAGCGCCGGATTTGCAATGCATCACGAAGGGTTTCTCGATCTCGCGAAACGCGCGGATCACCGCCAGGATACTCTCGGGCGGGGCGGCGTCGCGGGCCTGAAGCGCGCAATTGACAAGGGTCAGCCCAAGCGCGCGACAGCTTTCCTCTTCCACAAGATAGTGCGCGCCCTGCCCTGCCCCACGCAGGTTTAAAATCGCGCGAACGCCTTCTGCGTTGAGCCGCTCAAACCGCTCATGGGTGGGTTGGTTCGACCGGTACACCCCCGGCGCGACCTGAAAACAATTGGTCCAGACCTTGCGCAGCACCGCATGATCGAACCAGAGGTTATAGATGTGGGCGCGACGGCGGTTTTCCGGCGTCGAAAGGTCGGTATTATAAGAGGCCCGCAGCGCGCGTTCCCAATTGGAAATCCGTTTCAAAAGGCTCATGCGCGCAGGGCACTCCGAGTGAGGGCCGGTTTGGCCCGGCTGCCCTCATGTAAAGCGGGCGGAGGCTGCATGGCAAGCCGAGGATCAATGATTGACGGCGCGCCAAAGCGGCGTAATGTCGGCGCTTCAACCACAGGAGAGCACAGACATGAGCCTGTCCCAAGGCCGCCCCTACCTTGCCATTCCCGGCCCCTCGGTCATGCCCGAAGAGGTGCTGCGTGCGATGCACCGCTCGGCGCCCAATATCTATGAGGGCGAGTTGATCGAGATGACGGCGGGCCTGATCCCCGATCTGGCGGCGGTGGCGCGCACCAAGGGCCATGTGGCGATCTATATCGCCAATGGCCACGGCGCATGGGAGGCCGCCCTTGCCAACACGGTTGCGGCGGGCGAGCGGGTTCTGGTGCCGGCGACCGGGCGGTTTGGCCATGGCTGGGCCGAGGTGGCACATGGGCAGGGGATCGAGGTTGAGATGCTTGATTTCGGCAAGCGCGCACCGGTTGATCCGGGTCAGCTTGAGGCAGCCTTGCGCGCCGATACCGGGCATAAGATCAAGGCGGTTCTGACCACGCATGTGGATACCTCGTCCTCGGTTCTCAACGATGTGGCAGCCATTCGCGCCGCGATGGATGCTGCCGGGCACCCGGCGCTTTTGATGGCCGATTGCATTGCCTCTCTGGCCTGTGACCGCTTTGAAATGGACGATTGGGGCGTCGATGTGATGATCGCGGCAAGCCAAAAGGGGCTGATGGTGCCGCCGGGGCTTGGCTTTGTTTTCTTTAACGACAAGGCCGCGGCGGCGCGCGCGGCGATGCCCAATGTGACCCGCTATTGGGATTGGACGGCGCGCGCCAACCCCGAGATGTTCTATCAGTATTTCGGCGGCACCGCCCCGACCCATCATCTTTACGGTCTGCGCGCCTCTCTCGATATGATCAAGGCCGAAGGGATCGAGGCGATCTGGGCGCGCCATGACCAACTGGCCCGCGCGATCTGGGCCGCCTGCGAGGTCTGGGGCGAGGCTGGCCCGCTTGAACTTAATATCTCCGACCCGGCCCTGCGGAGCCGCGCGGTCACCGCCTTGCGCATCGGCGCGCCGCATGGCTCGGCCTTGCGCAAATGGGTCGAACATGAGGCCGGGCTTACCCTCGGGATCGGGCTTGGCATGGCAGAGCCGAATGATCCGGCATGGCACGGGTTTTTCCGCATCGGCCATATGGGGCATGTGAATGCGCATATGGTGATGGGCGCGCTTGGGGTGATCGAGGCCGGGTTTGCCGCACTCGATATCCCGCATGGCGCCGGTGGTTTATCGGCGGCGGCGCGGGTTATGGCGGCTCGGCAAGACGGCACTTGAGGCTGTAACGCAGACGCGGCACCTCTGAGAATGCCGCGTCAGCTTTTACACTCCAGCGCCCCGAGCACGCCCTATCCGTAATGCGCGACGGGCGTGCCCGCGATGGCGGCCATGTTCAAAAGACCCCGCGCAGTGATCGACGGGTTGACGATATGCACCCGATTGCCCATCCCCATCAGGATCGGCCCGACCTCAAGCCCGCCGGCCTTCATCTTGAGAATGTTGCGCACGCCCGAGGCCGAATCCGAGTTCGAGAAGATCAGCACATTTGCCGCCCCCTGCATCCGGTTGCCCGGCAAGAGCCGCTCGCGCAGATCCGCATCAAGGGCCGCATCGGCATTCATTTCGCCCTCGTAGATAAAGTCGCGCGGTGCGCTGTCCAGCAATTCGAGCGCGGCGCGCAGACGCTTGCCGGAATCGCTTTCCTGATTGCCGAATTGCGACTGTGAACAAAAGGCGATTTTCGGCTCGATCCCGAACCGACGCACGTGGCGCGCGGCCCCGATTGCGGTCTCAGCAAGGTTTTCCGGCGTCGGAAAAACCCTGACATGGGTGTCCGCGATGAACAGCGGCCCATCCTGAAGGATCATCATCGAAAGCGCGCCATGTGGGGTGTAGTCGTCATTGCCAAGCACCTGGGTCACGTAATTCAGATGCCAGTGGTATTCACCAAAGGTGCCGCAAATCATGCTGTCCGCCTCGCCGCGATGCACCATCACCGCGCCAATGGCCGTAGTATTGGTGCGCATGATCGCCTTGGCAAGGTCAGGGGTGACGCCACGCCGCTTCATGATCTCGTGATAGCTTAGCCAATAATCGCGATAGCGCGGATCGTCCTCGGGATTGACGACGTTAAAATCGCGTCCGGGGCGGATATCAAGGCCCATACGCTCGCAGCGCTGATCAATCACCGAGGGGCGGCCAATCAAAATGGGGTGTTCGGTGGTCTCTTCCAGAATGGCCTGTGCGGCCCGCAAGACGCGCTCGTCTTCGCCCTCGGTAAAGACGATCTTGCGCGATGCGGTGGCCGCAGCCTCAAACACAGGACGCATGAGCAAGGCGGATTTGAACACGCTCGCGTCAAGCTTTTCCTTATAGGATTTGAGATCGTCAATCGGCTTGGTCGCAACGCCGCTTTCCATCGCTGCGCGCGCCACAGCAGAGGACACGATGCCCGACAGACGCGGGTCAAACGGCTTGGGGATAAGGTAATCGGCGCCAAAGGTCATCTGCTCGCCCTGGTAGGCGGCAGCGGCCTCGGCGCTTGTGCTGGCGCGGGCCAGATCGGCGATGCCCTGCACACAGGCGATCTGCATCGCGTCGTTGATCTCGGTCGCGCCTGCATCAAGCGCGCCTCGAAAGATGAACGGAAAACACAGCACGTTGTTGACCTGGTTGGGAAAATCACTGCGCCCGGTCGCGATGATCGCATCTGGCACCGCCTCGCGGGCAAGATCGGGCATGATCTCGGGGTTGGGATTGGCCAGCGCGAACACAATCGGTTGGCTCGACATTTTCTTGACCATCTCGGGCTTGAGGATATTGGGCCCCGACAGCCCGAGGAACAAATCCGCCCCGTCAATCACCTCGTCCAGCGTGCGCAGATCGCTTTTCTGGGCAAAGGCGGCCTTTTCGGGGTTCATCTCGACCTCGCGGCCCTCGTAAACCAGCCCGTGAATGTCGCACAGCCAGACGTTTTCGCGCTTGACCCCCAGCTTGAGAAGCATGTTGAGACAGGCAATGCCCGCCGCCCCGCCGCCGGTTGAGACAACCTTGATCTCGCCAAATTTTTTCTTTGCCACGAAAAGCGCGTTGGTCGCGGCGGCCCCGACAACGATGGCGGTGCCGTGCTGATCGTCGTGAAACACCGGAATATTCATCCGCTCGCGGCAAATTCGTTCAACGATAAAACAATCGGGCGCCTTGATGTCCTCAAGGTTGATCGCGCCAAAGGTCGGTTCGAGCGCACAGACAATATCGGCAAGCTTTTCGGGGTCGCTTTCGTTCAGCTCGATATCGAAACAGTCGATATTGGCGAACTTCTTGAACAGGACCGCCTTGCCTTCCATCACCGGCTTTGAGGCCAGAGCGCCGATATTTCCAAGCCCAAGCACGGCGGTGCCATTGGTGACCACGCCCACAAGATTGCCGCGCGAGGTAAAACGGCTTGCGGTCGCCGGGTCGGCCTTGATCTCAAGACAGGCCTCGGCGACGCCGGGGGAATACGCTCTTGCCAGATCGCGACCGTTAGCCATCGGCTTGGTGGCGCGGACCTCAAGCTTGCCGGGCTTGGGGAATTCGTGGTAATCCAGCGCTGCCTGACGCGCGTTATCCTTCTGGGTGTCAGTCATGATATTCTCCCCCCTCAAACCAAGTAGTTTAATACTAAACTACCTTTCCGGCACGCTCATATCATGCCGCGCCAACTTTTCAAGTCTCAGCTTGCACGTGTAGTGCGTCCTGCGCAATGATCATCGCCACACTCAAACCTGCGCTCACCCGGCGTTGCCCTTGGCGCCAATTTCTGGAATGACAGACCAAACCCAATGGCTGCGCAGACCCAAAGGACCCCCCATGACCCAGCATCTGACCATCGTTAATCACCCCCTCGTGCAACACAAGCTCTCTTTGATGCGGGAAAAGGAGACCTCGACGGCGGTATTTCGTCAGCTTTTGCGCGAGATCAGCCAGCTTTTGGCCTATGAGGTCACCCGCGAGCTTCCGATGACCACGAAAGAGATCGAGACCCCGCTTGAGAAAATGGATGCCCCGGTGCTTGCCGGGCGCAAGCTTGCGCTGATCTCGATCCTGCGGGCCGGCAACGGGTTGCTTGATGGCATGCTCGAACTCATTCCCTCGGCGCGGGTTGGCTTTGTCGGGCTTTACCGTGATGAAAAGACCCTTCAACCCGTCAAATACTACTTCAAAGTGCCCGAAAACCTGTCAGAGCGCCTTGTCATCGTGGTTGATCCGATGCTCGCCACCGGCAATTCCTCTGCCGCGGCGGTGCAGATGCTCAAGGATGCCGGCGCCACCAATATCCGGTTTCTGTGCCTGCTTGCCGCCCCCGAAGGCGTCGCCCGCATGAAAGAGGCACACCCCGATGTGCCGATCGTAACCGCCTCTGTCGACACGCGGCTGAACGAAAAGGGGTATATCCTTCCGGGACTAGGGGATGCGGGCGACCGGATGTTCGGCACAAGATAAGCTATAAACTGTTTACTACATGGCGAAAATAAGACAATCTGCTCTCAACTGTATCCGAGGGTAAAATGAACCTGTCGAGACTTTCCTTTATCGCCATCGCCGCCGCCCTGTTTGGGGCGGTGCAAGGCAATGCGCAATCACTGCGCGACGCGCCAACGCCCGCCGAATTCCCGGCCAGCTCTTATCAGGGTCGGCAATATGTGGATAGCAACGGCTGTGTCTTCATTCGTGCCGGCATTGGCGCAAATGTGACATGGGTGCCGCGGATCACCCGCGACCGCAAGGCGCTCTGCGGCTTCCAGCCGAGCGTTGCCAAGGCGGCTCCTGCCGCCAAACCGGCACCGGCAGAGGTTGCGGCCATTGCCCCCGCCCCGGCCAAGCCGGCACGCGCCGTGAGCGCGCCCGCCGCGAAAGCCACGCCGCCGAAACAGGTAGGACGTGCCGCCGCCGCGACCCCTAAAACAGTGCGCCGCACGGCCAAAACCGCCCCGGCCGTTGCCGTGGCGCCTGTGCGTAAAGCCCCCGCATCCCCAACACCCGTACGCAAGGCCGCCGCGCCCAAAGCCACGCAGCGCGGCACGATCATCGCCCCGCCTGATCCCTCACGCACCGCCTGTGCCGGGATGAGCAGCCTGTCGGCGGCCTATATGGTGCAGCACAAGGGATCGCCGGTACGCTGCGGCCCGCAAGCAACGCCGCATGTGACCTATGGCAATCGGCTGAAAACGCCCGGCGTCCAGCCCAGACTCGTGACCCGCGAGAGCGCCGCGCGCAGCACCGGCCATGCCGGTCGCGCAGCCCGAGTTGCCCCCGCCCGCATCTATGCGCGCCAGAAAAACAGCGTCGAGGGTGTCTATGTTCCCGAGGGTTACAAACCCGTGTGGGAGGATGATCGCCTGAACCTCAAGCGCGCCCATCAGACCTATGCAGGCATGGACCAGATGGAGGTCATTTGGACCAACACCGTGCCGCGCCGCCTGATCAATCGCCGCTCGGGCCATGAAGTGAGCCACAATTTCCCCGGTCTCATGCCGCCCTATACCAGCTTTGAACAACAGCGCGCCGCCGGTGTGACCGTCTCGACCCAAGGCCGCGTCGTGCCCGACCCGATCACGGTGCGCCGCATTGCGCGGGTCAAACCTGTGGCGGCACAGGCCCCGCGCGCCACGGTCTCGAGCCGCTCTGTGCCCAAGAAAAGCGCCGATGCGGCAAGCCATCGCTATGCACAGGCCGGTATTTTCGCCGATGCCGCCCAAGGCAAGGCCGCTGCGCAAAAGATCGCGCGCGCCGGGCTTCCTGCGCGACGCGGCACTCTCAACCGGGATGGCAAGGCCCTCACCGTTGTGCTGGCCGGGCCGTTCAAGACCCAGGCACAGCTTGACGCGAGCGTCAGCAAGTTGCGCGGTATGGGCTTTGGCAAGGTGGTCTTGCGCAAGTGATAAGAGGGCGCGGCGGGTCTAGTCCCGCCGCCCGATCAGCCGGGCCATATCAAGCATCCGGCACGAAAATCCCCATTCATTGTCATACCAGCCGAACACCCGAAGCAATCCGCCAACCGAAACCGAGGTTTGCGGCCCGCTCAGGATAATCGATTCCGGGCGCCCCCGCAGGTCGGACGACACCAGCGGCTGTTCGGTCCAGCCAAGATAGCCATGCGCCTCGGCCACCTCTTTCAGGCGGGTGTTTACCATGATCTCTGTCACCTCGGCGCGGGTTTGCACGGTCAGGTCGATGCAGGACACGCTGGCGGTTGGCACGCGGATCGCGCGCGCCTCGATCCGGCCCTTCATCGCGGGCAGAACAAGGTCGGTCTGATGCTGCGCGCTGGTGGTGGTGGGCACCATCGAGAGAGCGGCCGCACGGCTTCGCTCGGGGGCGGCGCGCGGCTTGTCCACGGTTGGCTGGCTTCCGGTATAGCAATGCACGGTGGTCATCTGGCCGCTGATCACGCCAAAACTCTGGTCCAGAATCTTGAGCAGCGGCGCAAGCGCGTTGGTGGTGCACGACGCGTTGGAAATGATCCGGTGATCCCCAAGCGCCTCCTCATTGGCGCCCATCACCAGCGTGATATCGGCCTCGGCCGACGGCCCCGAGACCAGAACCGCACCGGCCCCGGCGGCAAGGCCACGTTCGGCCATCGCGCGCTTGCCGCCCATTCCGGTGCATTCCAGCACAAGATCGACCCCCGTTAAATCAAGCGAGCGCAGATCGGATTCACCGTGAAAGGGGATGCTGCGGCCATCCACGATCAGGGCCTTTTCCGCCGTGCCCACCTGTCCCGGCCAGGGGCCAAACACGCTATCGTATTGAAACAGATAGGCGCAGGTTGCCAGCGGCTCGATCTCATTGATCAGGACAAGCTCGAAATCAGCCGCATCGCGCATGAGAATGCGCAAAAGAGTACGGCCAATCCGGCCAAAGCCGTTGATGGCAATGCGAATGGGTTTGCGTGGCATGGGGCCCTCCGACGTGACAGGTCAATAAAGCTGACATTGTGACGGGACGTGCCGATTGACCAGTGCTGAAATACAATTTGATCAAAAAGAAATGTAGCAAACATCTGCGCGGCGCGGACGCAAGAGCGCGACAAGCTGTCGGCAGGCTGACCCTGAGAGGTGGTAAATGGCGGGCGTGAAAAATCAGCGCCTCAGGCCGAGGCGAACAACGTATCACTGGGCGTAAAAACCGCCCCCGCTTCAAGCGCCATTGTCAAACGGCGCGCCTCGCTTAGCGGCAACACCGAATACTGCGGCTCTTCATCATCCCCCAGGGCGTAATCCAGCAAATCCCGCGAGGACGGGCAGAGGAACATCAGCCCATGTTCGGCGAATACCACCTGTTCCTCGTCAAAATGCAGAACCGTCACCTCGGCATCCGGGGCGGGCGGCACGCGCGACACACCATCAGCCCCATCCAGCGCCGTCGCAGGCAGCAGGGCAAAGGGATCGCCCCAGATCGTCTCGGCCATATCGCTCTCAAGCATGACCGCCTGATGCGGCATGATTGTCAGCGGACCCCGGTTGCCCAACGCCCCACAGGCAAGTTCAAGCGGCCAGAACTGTTGCGGACAGGCATAGCTTCCGGTCCAGAGCGGTTGACGGGTCACACCACTCAGCGGCTGAAGCCCGTTGTCAAAGGTCAGAACGCGATCCCCGGCGGTCAGTGCCTCAACCATGCGCCAGCCCGTAGCCGTGGCCACACGTGTGCCCGACACCAGTCCGGTCATCACACCGTCAGGGTCTTGCGCCGTCCCCTTCGGCGCCTCCCCCCAAATCGGTTTTCCGGTTTTTGCGCCAATCCAACCCAGCATCATCCGTCCCACATAAATATCAGCAGCGCCCATAGCAGCAGGCAGGTCCATCTTTGCCTCAAACTACTAAATTTCCATTATCGTGACACGATTTGGCCCGGAAAAAGGCAGAAAAAAGGCATCGTTGCCTCTGAGGCGACAGCATGCTGACGCATTTACGATTGGTTAACAAATCCCGGCCAATCTCACGAAAAAGTGCTAAAAGGCATAGCCGAACCGGGCGATATCCTCGGCCGAGAGTCGCGCCAAAAGGGCGGCGTCAGAATCGCTGTAATAGCTGCGGTAATCGGCAATTTCGCGCGACGAGCGGTTGGCCCGCGGCAGATCAAGCCTGAAACCAAGATGGGCCCAAAGCGGGGCGGCATCCTCGTCAAGATGCTCAAGCCGGATATAGCGGGAGCAATACTGCGCCCCATCCGAGGCGGTCATATAGATCCGCGCCGGGCTGGCAACCCAGGCCTTTTGCGTCAGCGCTGCGTTCAGAAAGCCGCTGAAATCAACCCTCTGGGCAAGGTGCACCGCAGGATGGTCAAACGTTTGTCCGCGCAGCCAGTGATAATAGCTGACCATGCGATCCCAAGGGTTGCGCACGAGGGTAAAGGTAAACGCCTCGCGGATCGTGGATAGGGGCACAAGCCCGTCGATATCCGCCAGCGTCGCGTGTTTCCACAATCGCCCTGCCGCCTGTGCCCCCTTTAACCGCCCGGCGCGCCGTTTCGCCTTGGGCGTGTCGCCAATCAGGATATCATCGGCCATCGCGCGCCCCTCAAGCGCCAGCGCCATAGAGGTGCCACCGGTCTTGGGGATATGCACAAAGATGAAACCGCGCCCGGATGAGATGATCATGCCCCCACCCTACCCGCTTGTCACGCAGCTGAAAGCCCCCATATAGCGGTCATGGAAAACCGGGGGTAAAATCATGATGGGATATCTGCGTACCGCCGTCTTGATGGCGGCGATGACCGCACTTTTTCTTGGGATCGGCGCGCTGTTGGGCGGCACCGGCGGCGCAATGATCGCGCTTGTCATTGCGCTCGCGATGAACGCCTACACCTGGTGGAATTCGGATCGCGCGGTGTTGCGGATGCACGACGCCCGCACGGCAAGCGGTCCACAAGGCAAAGCGCTTGAACGGCTGGTGCATGACATGGCCGATCGCGCGGGCATGCCGCGCCCAAAGGTCTATATCCTGCAAAATGCTCAGCCCAACGCCTTTGCCACCGGGCGCAATCCGGAAAATGCCGCCGTGGCCGCAACCACCGGCCTTTTGACCCGGCTGAGCGAAGCCGAAATCGCCGCCGTCATGGCGCATGAGCTGGCCCATATCCGCAACCATGACACCACCATCATGACCATCACCGCGACCTTCGCCGGGGCGATTACCATGCTGGCGAATTTCGCGATGTTCTTCGGCAACAACCGCAACAATTCGCTCGGCCTGATCGGCACGCTGGCGCTGATGGTGCTGGCCCCGCTGGCCGCTGGCCTTGTACAGATGGCCATCAGCCGCAGCCGCGAATACGAGGCCGACCGCATCGGCGCCGAGATTTGCGGCAACCCGCTCTGGCTCGCCT
The DNA here is from genome assembly GCF_900142625.1 of Roseovarius marisflavi. Lineage (GTDB taxonomy): Bacteria > Pseudomonadota > Alphaproteobacteria > Rhodobacterales > Rhodobacteraceae > Roseovarius > Roseovarius marisflavi. The sequence goes on along the minus strand of NZ_FRBN01000003.1, from coordinate 20,341 downwards.
CGGCGCTTGAACGGATATCGGGGCTCGCCGCGCGGATCGACAATGACAGCGCCGAGCGCAACCCCGCCACGGCGCATATGTTCATCATTAACCCGCTGCATGCCCATGCCCGCGACCGGCTGTTTTCAACCCACCCCGATCCGGCCAACCGCATCCGCGCCCTGCGCGAAATGGCAGGGGAGCAAACACAAGGCTTGGCCGGTCCTTGGGGATAACATGCTGACAGACCCGCACACCATTGCATACCACCCTCGCCATCCCTTAAAGAAGGCGCGATCTTAAACGAAAAGAGCGCGCCCATGTCCGATGCATCCCCCTTCCTGTCCTCCTTTCACAGCGTCGAAGAGGGCTGGATCGATTTCAACGGCCACATGAACATGGGCTATTACACCGTGCTGTTTGACCGCTGCGCGGACGAGGCCTTCGCCGAGATGGGTTTCGGCCCGGAGTACGTCAAGACACGCGGCCACAGCACCTTTTCAGCCGAATTCCACATCCGCTACCTGCGCGAGATCAAGCTTGGCGACCGGGTGCGCAGCACCTTTCACCTGCTTGGTCACGACGAAAAGCGCTTTCACAGCTTTCAGGAGTTGTACCATCAGGACGGCTGGCTTGCCGCCACCGGCGAGGGCATGACCCTGCACGTGGATCTCTCCGGCCCGCGCGTCGCGCCCATGCCCGACGACATCGTGACCCGCGTCGCCGCCATGGCCAAAACCCACGCCACCCTGCCGCGCCCCGACGGCATCGGCCACAAAATCGGCATCCAGCGTAAAGCGTAGGGTGGGTGAAACCCACGCGCCCCCACCCGAGCCGCTTGCTTTCAATCCCCGGTTGGGCCACCTTGCTCTGGGTTGACCGGGGAAGTGGCGCGTATAAGTACATTTGAAAACATCGCCACCCATAGCGGCACCATCTGTGTCGGCGCATTGGCCTTCGCCCTGGGCGATCCGTCGGGCGGCACACTTGCCGCCACGGGCATGGCCGGGCTGGCCGCTATCGGCGTCACTCTTCGCAAAACCTGCGCCAAATGCGCCTGGGACGCGGCGGCCAAGGCAACGCTCACCGCGCTCCGCGATACGCCGGAATTTGCCGGGGTCAATCTCATCCGCGTCGAAACCCTGTTGCAGGACCGCCAGGAACATCAGAGCCTCAATTCCCAGAGCCTGATTGCGGCCTATTAGAAAGACACGGCGCAAGAGCGGATCACCGCTCTGGTCACCCTCCTTCAAAACACCATCCCGTTTGATGGCGACACCGATGAGGTCAAAACCCTGATCCGCCGCGCCCTCACCGCGTTGATGCGCGTTTGCTATGACGACAAGGCGTTTCGCGCGCAACTGAGCGAAGAAACCCTGCTCGACATCGCCCGCACAACCGACGGCATTGCAATCATGCTTGACCGGGTGGGCGACGACCCAAAACAACCTCGGCAATGCCCTGCAAAACCAAGCCGCCCGAACCGAGGGCGCGGCGGGCACAGACCTGCTGGCCGAGGCCGTGACCGCCTGTCGCGGTGCCCTCACCGTGCGCACCCGGCAAGATCACCCGGTAGACTGGGCCATTACACAGGGAAATCTGACGATCTGCGAGCTGGCCCGCGCCGATCGTAACGCCACGGCCGATCCCCTTCCGCATCTGCGTGCCGCGCTAGAGCATGTCGAGGCCGCGCTGACGGTCTATGACCCCGAGCACATGTCTTACGATCACACCAAAGCCACAACCCTCCGCGACCAAATCAAGGCCCGTCTCGCGGAGGTGTGAGCCATGCGCGCCAAACCCCTCTCGACGCGGGGCGCGCACATGCGTTAGGCTCTGAGTCGGACACCATGATCCTTGCAAGGCGGACACGGCCAAAATGATCCAACTGCTTCTCCGCCGTCTGGCGCTTGGCTTTATCACGGTCTGGCTTGTCTCGGTGATCATCTTTCTCGGGGTCGAGGCCCTTCCCGGCGATGCCTGCACCGCCGTTCTGGAACGCGACGCCCATGGCGAGGCACTTGCGAAATGCCGCGCCGATATGGGCCTGGATGCCCCCGCCCTGACCCGTTATGTCGATTGGGCAGGCGGCGCGATAATGGGCGATTTCGGGGTCTCGGCCAATGGTCAGGAACGCATCAGCGAGATCGTCGGTTACCGCGTGCGCAATTCGTTGTTGCTGGCCGCAGGCGCGCTAAGCGTCGGAATTCCATTGTCTATTTTCCTTGGCGCCATGGCCGGCCTCTGGCGTGACACCTGGGTGGATATCCTGTTTTCCACCGGCGCGATCTTTGCCATGACCATCCCCGAATTTGTCGCCGCGACCATCCTGATCCTGATTTTCGCGATCTGGCTAGGCTGGGTGCCGGCCATCGTTCTAACCCCCGCCGACGCGCCGCCCTTGGAGTTTTTCCCCGAATTCGTACTGGCGGCGGTGGTTCTGACCATGATCATGATCGCCCATATCATGCGCATGGTGCGCTCTTCAGTGATCGAGGTGATGGCCAGCGATTACGTCCAGATGGCCACCCTCAAGGGCGTGCCCTATTGGCAGATCGTCTTCCGCCATGCCCTGCCCAACGCGCTTTTGCCCGCGATCAACGTGATCGCCCTTACCGTGGCCTGGCTTTTGGGCGGCGTGGTGGTGGTTGAGGTGGTGTTCAACTATCCGGGGCTTGGGCGGCTGTTGATTGATGCGATTTCGGATCGTGATTTGCCGGTGGTGCAGGCGATCACCATGATCGTCGCGGCCACCTATGTCGGCGTCAATCTTGTCGCCGATATCCTCGGCCTTATCCTTAACCCGCGCCTGCGCAGCCACCACATGAGGCGCGGATGAGCGCCGCCACCACCACGCCCCGACGCTCGCGCGCGCTTAACACGCTGCGCGATATGGTGGCGCGGCCTTCGGGGGCGATTGGCCTTACGCTGGTGACGCTGCACCTGGTGATGGCCCTCATTAGCCCCTGGATCGCGCCGTTTGATTACAAGGAAATGAACTCTGCCGTGATCCTTGGCGGCCCAACCGCCGAGCATCTCTTGGGCACCGATCACCTTGGCCGCGACGTCTTTACCCGTGTCCTTTTGGGTGGGCGCGAGGCGCTTGTCGTCACTGGCATCGCCACGCCGATTGCCATGCTCTGGGGCGGCATGCTCGGGGTTCTGCTTGGCCTGCGCGGCGGCTGGATCGATGAGGCGATGATGCGTCTGGTCGATGCCTTTCTGGCCCTGCCCGGCATCCTGCCGCTACTGGTGCTGATCACCGTTTTCGGCAGCGGCAACGAGGTGCTTACCCCCACGCTTGCCTTCTTTTTCGGCATTCCGGTGATCCGCGTCGCCCGCGCCGCCGCGCATGAGGTGGTTGCCCGCGATTTCATCTCGGCGGCGCGCGCGCGCGGCCATAGCCCGCTTTCCATCGTACGCCACGAGATTTTGCCCAATGTCACCGACACCCTGTTGGTCGAGGGCGCGATGCGCTGGTCGTGGATGCTGCTTGGCTTTTCCGCGCTGTCGTTTCTTGGCTTTGGTGTGGCCCCGCCGATGGCCGATTGGGGGCTGATGGTCTCGGATGCGCGGGTTTACATGTCGCTGGCCCCATGGGGTGTTCTGGGGCCAATGATTGCCCTGTCCTCGCTGATCATTGGGATCAACCTAAGTGCCGATGCCCTGGCCAAGACCCTCGGGCTTGATCAGGGTCGAAAGGCGGTGGTCTAGGATGGCCAAGCCGCCACTGATTGATATCCGGGGCCTCAGCGTCGGGTTTCGCGGCCGCACTGGCGCGTTATTGCCGGTGCTGCATGGCATCGACCTTCAGGTATGCCGGGGCGAAAGCATCGGCATTGTCGGCGAAAGCGGATCGGGCAAAAGCACGCTGGCGCTCGCGGCGATGGGATACCTCAAACACGGCCTGCAAAAGATCTTGGGCGAGGTCATCTATGGCGGCGCCGACATGTTCGCGCGCAGCCCCGCCCAGCTTGCCAAAATTCGCGGCGGGCAACTTGGCCTGATCCCGCAAAATTCGGGTCAGGCCCTGACCCCGACGATGCGCATCGGCCGCCAGCTTGACGAGGCATTGCGCCTGCATTGCTCTCTGCCCGAAGGCTCACATACGGCCCGCGCCATCGAGCTTTTGACCCAGGTGCGCCTGCCTGATCCGGCAACGATCCTGCGCCGCTATCCGCATGAGCTATCGGGCGGGCAACAGCAACGCGTGGCCATCGCCATGGCCCTGGCGGGCGAGCCTGACGCTTTGTTGCTCGACGAGCCCACCACCGGCCTTGATGTCACCACACAGGCGCATATCCTTGATTTACTTCGTGAATTGGCCCGCGCCCGCAATATGGCGATGGTTTACGTGAGCCACGATTTGGGCGTCATCGCGCGGGTCTGTGATCGGGTTCAGGTGCTTTATGCCGGTGAAACCGTGCTTGAGGGGCCGGTGCGGGCGGTGCTCAAAACCCCGGCGCATCCCTATGCGCGCGGCCTTTTGGCCGCGATCCCGCGGCTTGGCGATCGCACCCTGCCGCGCGCTCTGGAGGGTCGCCCGCCCGCGCCCGGCGCTGACAGGACCGGCTGTGCCTTTGCGCCGCGCTGTGCGATTGCGACGGATCATTGCCATACCCTGCACCCGCCGATGGTGGCGAGTGCTACCGGGCAGGCGACCCGCTGTTTCTACCCCGAGCAAACCTCTGAGATCGACATGACCGGCAGCGGTGCGCCGCTGAGCTGCTGCGCCGAAAACAGCCCCCTTGCTCTCTCTCTCAACGGGGTGGCGATCCGCTATGACCGCCCCGGCACCCTGGCGCGCATCCTGCCTGCGCGCACACGCCCCCCGGCCACGGTCGATGACATCACCCTGCGCCTGACCATGGGTGAAACGCTTGGCCTGGTCGGAGAATCCGGCAGCGGCAAATCCACCATCCTCAAGACCATCGCAGGCCTCTTGCCCCCCGCCGAGGGCACCCTCACCCTTGGCGACGGCACCGCCCTCACGCCGCGCGTCGAACAGCGCCGCCCGGATCAGTTGCGCCGCATTCAGATGGTGTTTCAGAACCCCGACGAAAGCCTCAACCCGCGCCAATCCGTTGCCGATATCCTTGGCCAGCCGCTGCGCCTCTACTTTGGCCTAAAGGGCAGCGAATTGCGCGCGCGCGCCACCGATCTGCTCGGAACCGTGCGCCTTGGCGCGCATTACCTTGATCGCCGCCCCGGACAGCTCTCGGGTGGCGAGAAACAACGCGTGGCCATCGCCCGCGCCTTTGCCGCCAACCCTGAAATCGTGCTTTGCGACGAAATCACCTCGGCGCTTGATGTCTCGGTTCAGGCGGCGGTGCTTGAGCTGCTCAATGACCTCAAGGCGCGCCATCAGACTACGTTTGTCTTTGTCAGCCATGACCTGACTGTCGTGCGTGCCCTGTCGGATCGCGTGGCCGTTCTCTATCAGGGGCGCCTCTGCGAGATCGGCCCGGCGGCGGCGGTTTACGCCGCGCCGTCGCATCCCTATACCAAGGTGCTGCTCAATGCGGTGCTTGAACCCGATCCCGATCACGCCCCGAACTTGCTGACCGAGGACGCCACGGAACTCTCACCACCTGCGCGCGGCTGCCCGTTTCAGCGCCGCTGCCCGGTCAAATGCGGAAGTGTCTGCGACACCGACACCCCGCCATGGCAAGAGGCGGAGGGCGGCCACGCCATTCGGTGTCACATCCCGCTCAAGGACCTCCGCGAAACCGGTACCTGATGACACGAGCCATGGGCCTGTTCCCGGTGGCCTGTCTCAACAGTCTTCGTCGCCAAAGGTTATGGCCCGTCGCGCAGATAGGCGGGCCGCAACACCACGATTGTGGGCCTTTCGGGCAGGCTGCGCAGGGATACCTCGATCTCGCTGGTTCCGGGGATGCTGATCGCGAAATCATTCTCCATCCCGGCCAAAAACCGCCCCAAGGTGACATCACCGAACCAGTGCATCGGGATGACAACGCTGGCCTTCACCCGGCGCAGCACGCGCATCATGCTCTCAAGGTCCATGGTAAATCCGCCATCCACCGGCGCCATCACCACGTCCATGCGGCCAAGGGCGGCATATTGATCGTCGGTCGGCTCGTGATGCAAATGCCCCAGATGGGCAATGCAAAGCCCCTCGGCCTCGAAGACGAAGATCGAATTGCCCTTCGGTTCGACCCCGCCAGTGTACGACCGGATATCTGTCGAGACATTGCGCACCACCATGGCGCCAAGATCAAGATGATGCTCGATCCCCTCGCCATAAGGGCCCCAGCCCGGCAAGGCATGCGGAATGATCGGATCGGGGCTTGCCGTCCAGTGGGTCTCATGGGCGTGGTTCATGGTCACCACATCGGGGATGAAATCGACATTGCCGATAAAGCCGGTGAAATCCGTCACCGCCGCGAGATCGCCCGCCTGAATAAGAAACGAGGCATGTGCAATATAACGCAGCCGCACGGTATGGTCGGGCAAGGGATCACGAAACCCTGCCTTGTGGATATAATTCACTCCCGGCGCGTCCTGCGCGAGGGCGATGCAATGGCTTGGGCGGCGCTCCTGCGCGTTGGCATGACTGGCCAGAAGCAGAACAAAAAGGACAAGTCGGATCATCGGCATTCCTCCTTTATCTGGTAAAGGATAGCACGTTTCAGGCCTTAGCCAACATCGGTGCGCCCGCGCCGATCCGCCCGCAACGCCGCATAGAGCACATGCGTGCGCCAGCGGCCGTTGATCTGAAGATAGCTTTGCGCGACGCCTTCATACTTGAAACCGCATTTTTCCAGCAACCCGCGCGAGGCGTGGTTCTCCGGCAGACAGGCGGCCTCGATCCGGCTCAGGTCGAGCCGCTCATAGGCGTAATGCACCACGCCCGCGATCGCTTCTTGCATATAACCCTGACGCGAAAAGCCCTGCCCGATCCAATAGCCAAGCGTGCCAGCCTGCGCCGGGCCGCGGCGGATATTATCAAGCGTGATCGCCCCCAAAAGTGCCTGATCCTCGCGCCGGATCAGAAACAGCGGCATCGCGCTTCCGTTGGAAATCGAGCGTTGCGCCCAATAGACCCGGTTGGAAAATCCCTTGCGCGCAAGGTGATCACTGGCCCAGAGCGGCTCCCACGGGGTGAGGAAATCGGCGCTTTCGGCGCGCAGCCCGCTCCAGTGGCGAAAATCGCCAATCACCGGCTGGCGCAGGGTCAGACGCTCGGTCTCGATCCGCAACTTCCGGCGTGGCAACATCAGCATCAGGCGGCGCGCCTCTCATTCAGCCCGATAAGGGTTGGCGCATTCTCCACCGGGCCATAAAGCGCAAGCGCCGAGGGCGCGCGTTCAACCGTGGCCTCGGCAATCCGGCGCACATCATCTAAGGTGACCGCATCAATCCGCCCGACCACTTCGTCAAGCTCCGGCACCCGGCCCCAGATCTGAAGCATCCGCGCCAGACGTTCGGCGCGGTTTGACGGGCTTTCCAGCCCCATCAACAGCCCCGCCTTCATCTGCGCGCGGGCACGCTCAACCTCGGGCGCGCTCATGTCATCGGCGGCGCGCTTCATCTCGTCAATCGTGATGCCCGCCAGATCGCCAAGCTGATCGGCAGAGGTGCCGGCATAGATCGTCATCATCCCGGTGTCGGCATAGGCGCCGGCCTGAGCATAGATCGTGTAACACAGCCCGCGCTTTTCGCGGATTTCCTGAAACAGGCGCGAGGACATGCTGCCGCCAAGCGCGCTTGCGTAAATCTGGGTCGTATAGATATCGGGATCGGCGTAATTGGGGCTTTCAAAGGCCAGAGCGAAATGCGCCTGCTCCAGATCCTTGACGTGGCGCGCCTCGCCGCCCTGAAACTTGGCAAGCGGTGGCTCGATCACAGAGCTCGGGACCATGTCACCGAACATATCGCTCGCCATGCGCACAAGTTCGTCGTGATCGACCGCCCCCGCCGCCGACAGGATCATCTGTCCGGGACGATAATACTGATCGACAAAGCCCTCAAGATCGGGGCGCGCAAACCCGCGCACGCGCTCTTCGGCGCCCAGAATGGTGCGGCCAAGCGGATGATCGGGATAGGCCTCTTCCTGAAGCCAGTCAAAGATGATGTCGTCGGGCGTATCGGCGGCCTGTCCGATTTCCTGAAGGATCACGCCACGCTCGACCTCTATCTCGCGGGTATCAAACACCGGATTGCGCAGGATATCGGCCACCACATCAAGCCCCAGAGGCACGTCCTCTTTCAGCACGCGGACGTAATAGGCGGTCACTTCGCGGCTGGTATAGGCGTTGATATAGCCGCCTACATCCTCGATCGCCTCGGCGATCTCAAGCGCGCTGCGCCGCTTGGTGCCCTTGAACGCCATGTGTTCAAGGAAATGGGCAATGCCGTTCTGGTCTGCCCGCTCATTGCGGGCCCCGGCCAGAACCCAGACACCGATGGCCGCCGATTGCAGCCCCGGCATATGCTCGGTGACGATGCGAAATCCGTTGGGAAGGGTGGTCAGCTGGACACTCAATGGGCGATCCGTTCCTTGATAAGGGTTTCGATGGCGCTCAGGTCGTTGCCGACGCGCGTAAGCCGCTCCGGACGTTCGTAAAGGTCGGCCATACGCTCTGGCAGGGGCGCGTGCTGGCCCGAGGCCTCTTGCACGGCGTCGGGAAATTTGGCCGGATGGGCGGTGGCCAGCGTGATCATCGGCACGCCGGTCTTGCGCATGGTCTCGGCCACATGCACACCGACGGCGGAATGCGGGCAGAGCAATTCGCCGGTTCCGGCCCAGGTGCGCGAGATCGTGGCGCGGGTTTCATCCTCGTCACAGCGCCCGGACTCAAAGCTCTCGCGCAGCGCCTGCAAGGCGCCCTGGCTGACCGAAAAACCGCCGGCCTTAAGCTCGTCCATCAATTGGGCGACTGCGCCGCCATCCTCGCCGTAAGCGTAATAAAGCGCGCGCTCGAAATTCGAGCTGACCTGAATATCCATCGACGGGCTGATCGAGGGAATCACGCCGTCGGGTTTGTATTCGCTGGTCGAAAGGCAGCGATGCAGGATGTCGTTCTGGTTGGTCGCCACCACAAGCCGGTCAATCGGCAGGCCCATGCGGCGCGCGATGAAGCCCGCGAAGACATCGCCGAAATTGCCGGTCGGCACCGTAAAGCTTACCTTGCGATCCGGCGCGCCAAGCGACACGGCGGCGGTAAAGTAATAGACCACCTGCGCCAGAACCCGCGCCCAGTTGATGCTATTGACGCCGGCAAGGCCGACCGCATCGCGGAACTCGAAATCGTTGAACATATCTTTGACCCGCGCCTGCGCGTCATCGAAATGCCCGTCGATGGCGAGCGCATGCACGTTGCCCTCAGACGGGGTTGTCATCTGGCGGCGCTGCACCTCGGAGACGCGGCCATGCGGGTAAAGGACGAACACGTCCACCGCATCAAGACCACGAAACGCCTCGATCGCCGCAGAGCCGGTATCGCCGCTGGTCGCGCCGACGATGCACACGCGATTGCCCGACCGCTTCAGGGAAAATTCGAACAGCTGGCCGATCAGCTGCATCGCGAAATCCTTGAAGGCGAGCGTCGGGCCGTGAAACAGTTCGAGCAGGAAATGCCCGCTATCAAGCTGTTTCAGAGGCGCGCGCGCCGCGTGGCCAAACCCGGCATAGGCGCGCGAGATGATGCCGCGAAATTCGGCGTCAGTGAAAGCATCGCCCAGAAACGGGCGCATCACGCGAAACGCGACCTCTTCATAGCTTTGCCCCTCAAGCGCGCGGATATCGGCCATGCTCATCTGCGGGATCGATTCGGGCAGGTAGAGACCGCCATCGCGCGCGAGCCCGGTCAACATCGCCTCTTCAAAGCTGAGCGTGGGCGCATTGCCCCGTGTCGAGATGTATTTCACGTCGTTTTGCCTTTCTCTGCCTGTCGCATGCGCCACAGGAAAAACCCGGTCATCATCAGCCAGATAACGGCCAGCGAATACCACGTAATTGCATAGTTGAGGTGATCGTTCGGAATGCCGCTTATGTCCAGCGGCAGCGGCGCCACGCCCTGCTCGTTCGCCGACATCTTGCGGGCCACGATCAAGTAGGGCTCGGTCCCGAGCAGCTCCGCCATCGGCACAAGATCGCGCGCGAACCAGATATTACCCGTCACGTCATTCTCGGGCGTCGAGCTTAGCCGCTCGTCAGGCCAATGCAGGTTACCCGTGACCTCAATCACGCCCTCGGGCGGTGCGGGGAGCGGATCATTCACCGAGATAAAGCCGCGATCCAAAAGCACACGGCGCGCGCCGGTATCAAAGGACGAAATCACCCGATAGCCGGCACCGATCTGTTTCTGGCTGACAAGCACGCGCAGGGCCGTGTCGCCGACCGTGCCGCTGACCTGCACCGGAAGATAGCGGTGATCGTCGATGCTTGGGCTGTCGGGCAGTGTCGCAGGCGGGGCGGAAATCTGGGCGCGGATATCGGCAAGGATCGCCTCTTTCCAGGCCAGCCGGTCAAGCTGCCAGCTGCCCAGGGCGACAAGCACCGCAGCGCCAGCCAGGCCAAAGATCACAGGAATGATATAGCGGCGCACCGCGGGCCTCCGTCAAAGGAAAAGCGCGCACCCTCGTGCGCGCCTTGGTGTTCTTGCCGTTCCGCGCGGATTGTTCAACCACATTCCGCGCCGACCGTTTGGCTTAGCCGCCCCAGATATAGATCGCGGCAAACAGGAACAGCCAGACCACATCAACAAAGTGCCAGTACCAGGCAGCCGCCTCGAAGCCGACATGCTGTTCGGGGGTGAAATGACCGCGCTGAAGACGGATCAGGCAGACGAACAGGAAGATCGTGCCGATGACCACATGCGCGCCGTGAAAGCCGGTCGCCATGAAGAAGTTGGCGCCATAGATATTGCCCGAGAAGCCAAAGGCCGCATGGCCATATTCATAAACCTGAAACACCGTGAAGAGTGCGCCAAGGGCAATCGCAAGGATCAGCCCCCACTTCATGTCTTTGCGGTTGTTGTCATGCACAAGCGCGTGGTGCGCCCATGTGGCGGCACAGCCCGAGCACAGCAGGATCAGCGTGTTGATCAGCGGCAGGTGCCAGGGGTCGAAAGTCTCGATACCAGCCGGCGGCCAGACACCATCAACCAGCGGGCTTTGCGGGCCCATCGGGTACATGGCATGCTTGAAGAAGCTCCAGAACCATGCGGCGAAGAACATGACTTCGGACATGATGAACATAATGAAGCCGTAGCGCAGGCCGATCCGCACGACCGGTGTGTGATCGCCGGTTTCGCCTTCGTTCACCACATCGGCCCACCAGCCGAACATGACGTAAAGCACGCCCACAAGCCCGGCCAAAAGCATCCACGGACCATGGTCGTGGAAGAAAAGGACCGCGCCGAACAGCATGACGAACCCCGCCAAAGAGCCGAGAAGCGGCCAGAGTGAGGGGGGCAGAATGTGATAATCGTGATTTTTTTCGTGTGCCATCTTTGTATTTTCCCTCGTCGAAGGCTCAGTTCAATTTTGTATCGTTTTTGTTGCTCTGCTCAAGCGCCGCTTGGGTCTCTTGGGGCAGGTCAATTTCGTAGAACGTATAGGACAGGGTGATCGTATGCACGTATTTTGCGTCCCTGTCTGTTACGATTTCGGGGTCGACGTAAAATGTCACCGGCATCTGCACCCGCTCGCCGGGTTGCAGCACCTGTTCGGTGAAGCAGAAACAGTCGATCTTGGTGAAAAATCCACCCGCCTCGTAGGGGGTGACGTTATAGCTGGCAGAGCCTGCAACAACGCGGTCGGTCGGGTTATAGGCCTCGTAAAAGGCCAGGCCCGTCTCGCCAATCTTCAATTCCATTTCATGCACGACGGGTTTGAATTCCCACGGCATGTTGCGGTCCTTGCTGCCGTCAAAGCGTACCTTGATGGTCTGTTCCAGCACGGTATCGCTGGCGGCGGCGGCCACGCCGGTGGTGCCGCCAAAGCCGGTCACCCGGCAGAACCAGTCGTAAAACGGTACCGAGGCCCAGGCCAGACCACCCATAAGCACCACAACACCCACGAGCCGGGTCACGGTTTTGAGTTTCGGATCCATCGCCATCAGCTTGTCGCCCCCTGTTTAGCAGGAACCTTGAAGTCGTTGTTCGACACCTTTGCAATGGTCAGTCCAAACACCAGTGCCACGAAAATCGCCAACACAAGACCAAGGCCAAGATTGCGGCCAAAGCGGCGCTTGTGAAGTTCATGTTCCTCGCGAAAGCTCATACCCAGCCTCCAAGCCCAAAGCCTGCCAATGCGGCCTCGGCCAGCATCGCGGTGAAATGCGCAAAGAGATAGTAAAGTGACAGTTTGAACGCTTTCTTCTCAACCCGGTATTCATCGGCCTCGGCCATGACCTCGTCGCGCCGCCAGATCGCATAGGCATCGCGCAGGAACATGGCATTGAGCACCAGAGCCACCGCCAGATAAATCGGCCCGCCAATCCCGGTAAAGGCAGCACCAATCGCCAATACAGCCAGCAGCACGGTATAAACAAGGATATGCGTGCGGGTTGACTTGCGGCCGTGCGTCACGGTCAGCATCGGAACACCGGCCTTGTGATAATCGCCCTTCATGAAAAGCGCGAGCGCCCAGAAATGCGGCGGAGTCCACATGAAGATAAGGGCGAACATCAGCACCGATTCGACACTGATGGATCCGGTCGCCGCCGCCCAGCCGATCATCGGAGGAAAGGCCCCTGCTGCGCCACCAATGACGATGTTCTGCGGGGTCCAGCGCTTGAGGCCGATGGTGTAGATCACCACGTAGAAAAAGATCGTGAATGCCAGAAGGCCCGCAGCCACCGCATTGGTGGCCAGCCAAAGCATCACGACCGACATCACCGCGAGGGTCACGCCAAAGGCAAAGGCCTCGTCGCGGGTGACCTTTCCTGCGGGAATCGGGCGCTTGCTTGTCCGCTTCATCAGCGAATCAATATCGGATTCCCACCACATGTTAAGCGCACCGGCCGCACCGCCGCCAACCGCAATGAACAGGATCGCGGCCAGCCCGACAATCGGGTGTACGCCCACCGGAGCCGCCAGCAGACCGACCAGCGCGGTAAAAACAACAAGCGTCATCACCCGCGGCTTGAGCAGGGCGAAGAAATCGCCGAACTCGGCCTCGCCGGGCTGCGCCATCGGGGCGGTCGTACTGCTGTTGAGACTTGCGTCGCTCATGTCGCTCTCCGGTGTCCTTACGGGGGCACGTTTTGGGGTGGATGCGCACAGGCTGCGCGCATCCGGGTCAGCTTAGTCGGCCATCGCCACGGCAACAGAGGGCGGCGTACCGGCATATTCTGCGATCGCGCCTTCAAGCCATTTCTCGTATTCGGCCTCGCTCACGACCTTGACGGTGATCGGCATATAGGCATGCGACTGACCGCAAAGCTCTGAACATTGGCCGAAATAGACGCCCTCTTTCTCGGCCTTGAACCAAAGCTGGCTCAGGCGGCCGGGAACCGCATCCTGTTTCACGCCAAAGGCGGGGATGGTCCAGCTGTGGATCACGTCTGCGCCTGTAAGTTGCATCACGACAACCTTGTTGACCGGAACCACGACCGATGTGTCGGTGGCCAGCAGGAATTCGTCCTTGCTATAGCCGGCCTCAATAAGCTGTGCCTCGACCTCGGGGCTCATGCGGTTTTCGCCACCGGTGGCCGGTGCGCCGATCATGTAGCTGTCAAAGCCGAAATCATGGTCGGTATATTCATAGCCCCAGTACCACTGATAGCCGGTAACCTTGATATGAACTTCGCCATCGGGAATTTCCTGTTGCTTGAACAGAATGGGAAGCGAAAACGCCCCGATGAACACCAGGATGACAATCGGAATGATCGTCCAGGCGATTTCGATCGGGGAATTGTGCGTGAATGTCGCCGAGGTTGTATTTGCGCGGCGGTTATAGCGCACGGCCACAACGGCAAGAAGCACGGTCACGAAAAGCACGATGGCGATGATGATCACGTTGATCATCCCGTCAAGCCACTGCAAATCGCGGGCAAGTTCGGTCGCGGCGGGCTGGAATCCCAACTCGCCATCTACGGGCTTGCCGACGATCTCAAGACCGTCCTGCGCCATGGCAGGAAGAGCGGAAAGGGCGGCCATAACGGCCATAAGGCTTGAAGTTAGTCGCATTTTAACCCCTGATCGGTTGAAGCGGTTCATATATCTTTATACGGGTCGATCCACCCGAAGGTGGAATCCCATTGTCTCAGTGCCGTCTAAAACCATATTATGTTGCAGACGACAAGAAAGACCATTGCGGCAAACAGACGCTTTTTTGATTTAGATCAAATTAATCGTCCCCGCCTTAACGCCGCTATATAGGACAAATTCCGCCATGACCGATACCCCTTTTCGCCCATTTGACAGCCTTCTTGACCGCGACACGGCCCTGAGCCACCTGCAAGAGGCCACCAGAGGCGCCGATGATGGCGAGCTTTTTCTGGAACGGCACCGCTCCGAAGGGCTGTTGTTTGACGACGGGCGTGTCAAGACGGCCTCTTATGACGCCTCCGAAGGCTTCGGGCTGCGGGCTGTGCGCGGCGAGGTCACGGGCTATGCGCATTCCTCCGAAGTCAACGACGCCGCCCTGATGCGGGCCGTTGAAACCGCCCGCCTTGCTGTTGGCGAAGGCGGCGGCAGCCTGGCCGATGCGCCTGCGCGCACCAACCGCCGCCTTTATACGGATGCCGACCCGATTGCCGGGGCCAGCTTTCCGGTCAAGCTCGAGACCCTGCGCGAGATTGACGCCTTCGCCCGCGACCTTGATGCCCGCGTGGTGCAGGTCTCGGCCTCGATTGCCGCGTCTCTGCAAGAGGTCACGATTCTGCGCCCGGATGGCACCGAAGTGAGCGATACCCGCCCGATGACGCGAGTCAACGTCTCGATCATCGTCGATGATCAGGGCCGACGCGAACAAGGCAGCGCGGGGGGCGGCGGACGCGTGGGGCTTGATGGCATGCTTGATCCCGCCGACTGGCAGGCCAAAACCCGCGAAGCACTGCGCATCGCGCTTGTAAATCTTCGTGCAGAGCCTGCGCCTGCGGGTGTCATGGATGTGGTGCTTGGCCCCGGCTGGCCAGGAATTCTGTTGCATGAGGCGATCGGCCATGGACTTGAAGGCGATTTCAACCGCAAGGGCAGCTCGGCCTTTGCCGGATTGATGGGCCAGCGGATTGCGGCGCCGGGCGTGACGGTGCTGGATGATGGCACAATCCCGGATCGGCGCGGCAGCATCACCTTTGACGATGAAGGCACGCCGTCGGGCAAGAACGTGCTGATCGAGGACGGGATTTTGGTCGGCTACATGCATGACCGCCAGAACGCCCGCCTGATGGGGGTTGCGCCCACCGGGAACGGGCGGCGCGAAAGCTACGCCCATGCGCCGATGCCGCGGATGACCAACACCTATATGCTTGGCGGCGAGGCCGAGCCCGGCGATCTTGTGGCGGAGCTCAAGGACGGCATCTATGCCGTTGGCTTTGGCGGCGGGCAGGTCGACATCACCAATGGCAAGTTCGTCTTTAGCTGCACCGAGGCCTACCGCGTGAAAAACGGCAAGATCGGCGCGCCGGTCAAGGGCGCCACCCTGATTGGTGACGGCGCGACCGCCCTCAACCAGATTCGCGCGCTTGGCAATGACATGGCGCTTGATCCCGGCATGGGAAATTGCGGCAAACAGGGCCAATGGGTGCCGGTCGGCGTGGGCCAGCCGACGGTTTTGATCGGCGGTTTGACGGTTGGCGGATCGGCCACCAGCTAGCGGCAGGCGAGCCCAACCGGTCTGATCCGGCGGAATGCGCTGTCGCGCATGCTTTATTGCAAGAGACGAAAGACGCAGCGTGACGTGGTGCAAAACCCGTCACGCTAGTCCTTTTCATCTTTCTGAAAATACTCATTCCAGGCCCCTTCAGCGTAATGCCACGCGCGAGATGGCTCGAGAAACTGCATAAATCGCTCTCCGTGAATTTATTATATCGTTTTACTTCAATATCTTATGTGAATTTCAGCAAGGTGTATTCATTTCCCGCCCTTGGTTTACTGCCCGTTAACCATCCGCGCCCTACTACTGAATACAGCAAGAAGGCGAGGCCATGATGTCCGAGGAAACACATCCTTCCACTCACCCCCCACTCCCACCCACCACGGAAGATGATCGGGTGTCGTGGCTTCGCCTCTTGCGCTCTCGCCGGGTTGGTCCGGCGACCTTTCACCGCCTCTTGAGCGAACATGGCAGCGCCGCCGCTGCACTTGAGGCCCTGCCGGGCGTTGCCCGCGATGCAGGTGTCGAGGATTATAAAATCTGTCCGCTTGGCGTGATCGAGGCCGAGTTGCGGGCAGGCAAGGCCGCCAGAGCCCGGCTTATTTCCTGCATGGATGCGGATTACCCCGCGTTTCTCAAACAGATATCCGACGCTCCACCGCTGCTTTGGTGCATCGGCAACACCAGCATTCTGCAACGCCCGATGATCGGGCTTGTGGGCGCGCGCAATGCCTCGTCGCTTGGCACCCGGATGGCCAAATCGCTGGCGGCTGATCTCGCGGCGCGCGGCTTTGTGATAACATCTGGCCTTGCGCGCGGGGTTGATACCGCCGCGCATCTGGCAAGCCTTGAAGGCGGCACTGTCGCGGTAATGGCTGGCGGGGTTGACGTGATCTATCCGGCGGAAAACACCCGCCTTGCCCATCAGATCGCCGAAACCGGCGTGCGCGTCTCGGAGCAACCCATTGGCCTTATCCCGCAGGCACGCCATTTCCCAAGCCGCAACCGCCTTATAAGCGGAATGGCCCGGGCGGTCGTGGTGGTCGAGGCCGCCGCGAAATCCGGCTCGCTCATCACGGCGCGCAATGCACTTGATCAGGGGCGCGAGGTGATGGCCGTGCCGGGGCACCCCATTGATGCGCGCGCCAGCGGCTGCAATATGCTGATCCGCGACGGCGCCCATCTTGTGCGCAATGCCGCTGATATCATCGACGCCCTTCCCGAGGTCGAGACAGCAGCGGTTCAGCCCGACCTGCCGCTTGAGGTGCCGCAAAAAGCGCCGCCAGAGCGAACCCTTCGCGAAACGGCCGCCCTGCATGACCAGATTTTGCGCCGTCTCGGCCCCTCGCCGCTTGCCGAGGATCAGCTCATTCGCGATCTCTCGGCCCCTGCCCGATCCGTGGCGCCGGTGCTTCTGGACCTCGAGCTCGACGGGCATATCACCCGTCAACCGGGCGGCTTGCTGTCGCTTGCGCGCTAGGGCGCGCCGAGGCACCACCAAAAACACGCCGCATTGACAATTCCCCTTGCCAGCCCACATGGTCCGCCACCATAAGCCTCGTCCAGAGTTGCAAAGGAGTGTCCATGCCCGTTGTCGTTGTCGAATCCCCCGCCAAGGCCAAGACGATCAACAAATATCTGGGCCCCGGATACACCGTTCTGGCGAGTTATGGCCACGTGCGCGACCTGCCGCCAAAGGATGGCTCGGTGGATACCGAGAACGGCTTTGAGATGAAATGGGAGATCGGCGCCGACAGCCGCAAACACGTCAAGGCCATCGCGGACGCCCTGAAAGACGACAACGCCCTGATCCTCGCGACCGACCCGGATCGCGAAGGCGAGGCGATCAGCTGGCACCTGGAAGACACCCTGCGCAAGCGCAAGGTGATAAAAAAGGACACGCCGGTCAGCCGCGTCGTGTTCAACGCGATCACCAAGACCGCCGTCACCGAGGCCATGAAGAACCCGCGGCAGGTCGATGCGCCGCTGGTCGAGGCCTATCTTGCGCGCCGCGCGCTGGATTACCTGGTGGGGTTCAATCTCTCGCCGGTGCTCTGGCGCAAATTGCCGGGCGCCAAATCGGCGGGCCGGGTGCAATCGGTCTGCCTGCGCCTCATTGTCGAGCGCGAAATGGAAATCGAGGCGTTTAATCCGCGCGAATACTGGTCGCTCAAGGCGTTGTTCACCACCCCGCGCGGCCAGGAATACGAGGCGCGCCTGACGGTTCTTGCCGGCAAGAAGCTTGATAAGTTCGATCTGGCCAATGCCACCCAGGCCGAGCTTGCGGTTCAGGCGGTGACGTCGCGCGCCCTCACCGTGAAATCGGTCGAGGCCAAGCCCGGCACCCGCAACCCTTCGGCGCCGTTCATGACATCGACCCTGCAACAAGAGGCCAGCCGCAAATTCGGCATGGGTGCGCGGCAATGTATGAACGCGGCGCAGCGGCTTTATGAGGCGGGCTATATCACATATATGCGGACCGACGGGATCGACATGGCCCCCGAGGCGGTGATGGCCGCGCGCGATGCGATCAAGGATCGGTTCGGCGAGGACTACCTGCCCAAAAGCCCGCGGATGTACAAGAACAAGGCCAAGAACGCCCAAGAGGCGCATGAATGCATCCGCCCCACCGAGATGACCCGCGATGCCGGCAAGATCAAAACCACCGATGCCGATCAGCGCAAGCTTTACGACATGATCTGGAAGCGCACGCTGGCCTGTCAGATGGCGGCGGCGCGGCTTGAACGCACCACGGTCGACATCGCCAGCGATGACGAACAGGTCGAATTGCGCGCCACCGGTCAGGTGATGATGTTTGACGGCTTTTTGCGGGTCTATGAAGAGGGCCGCGATGATGTGTCGGGCGATGACGATGACGATCGCCGCCTGCCCCAGATCACCGAAGGTGAAAAAGCCGCCTTTGCCAAATCTTCGCTGCGCGATCAGTTTGCCAAGGCCAGCGATCAGGATGACGATGTGGTCGAGGGCGCGGGCGGCGCGATGGCGCGCAGCACGGCGGCGGTTCTGGCCGCCAACGAGGCCGTGCTTGCGCTTCAGCATTTCACCCAGCCGCCGCCGCGTTATACCGAGGCGACACTGGTCAAGAAGATGGAAGAGCTCGGCATCGGGCGCCCCTCGACCTATGCCAGCGTGATCACCACGATCCAGGATCGCGAATATGTCCGCAAGGAACAAAACCGCCTGATCCCCGAGGATAAAGGCCGGATCGTCACGATCTTTCTGCTGAATTTCTTTCGCCAGTATGTCGGCTATGAATTCACCGCCAACCTCGAAGAAGAGCTTGACGAGGTCAGCGCAGGCCAGGCCGATTACAAAGAGGTTCTTTCCCGGTTCTGGCGCGATTTTTCAGTAGCGATTGCCGAGACCTCGGATCTGCGGATCACCGAGGTGCTTGATGTGCTGGATGACGCCCTTGCGCCGACGCTTTATCCGCCCCGCGAAGATGGCAGCGATCCGCGCCAATGCCCGCTGTGCGGCACCGGCCAGCTGCATTTGAAAACCTCCAAGACCGGCGGCTTTGTCGGCTGCGGCAATTACCCCGAGTGCCGCTATACCCGCCCGATTGGCGGTGACGGTGCCGATGGCGGTGACCGGGTCTTGGGCGAGGATGGCGGCGATGAGATCAGCCTGCGCTCGGGTCGGTTTGGCCCTTATGTTCAGCGCGGCGAAGCCACCGAGGAAAACAAGAAGCCGCCCCGCGCCAGCCTGCCAAAGGGCTGGAAGGCCGAGGACATGGACCTTGAAAAGGCACTCACCCTTCTGAGCCTGCCACGCGAAGTGGGCGAACACCCCGAAGGCGGCATGATCACCACCAATTTCGGGCGTTTCGGTCCTTATATCATGCATAAGGGCCCCGAGGATGCAAAGCCGGTCTATGCCAACCTCAAGGATCCGGCGGATGTGTTCGAGGTTGGCATGAACCGCGCAGTCGAGCTTTTGGCGGCCAAGCGGGCCAATCCGGGCGGGCGCGGGCGCACGGCGGCCAAGGCGCTGCGCGAACTTGGCGAGCATCCCGACAGCGGCGGCCCGGTCAATGTGTTGGAAGGGCGCTATGGCCCCTATATCAAGTGGGACAAGGTCAACGCGACCCTGCCCAAGGGCACCGAGCCCGCCGATGTCACCATGGATATGGCGGTTGAATTGATTGCTGCGAAAGCCGGTAAAGCGGCCAAGGGCCGCAAGACGGCGGCGAAAAAACCCGCCGCGAAAAAGACCGCCGCCAAGAAACCTGCGGCGAAAAAGGCCCCTGCCAAGAAAGCGGCGCCCAAAAAGACAGCGGCGGGCGAATAGCCCGCTCTGCCCCGCTGCGGTCCTGCTGCGATACGTAGTAACCCCTAATTCTCTGCGATGCAGCGGTGACTGCGTTGACATGGATGGCCGAAGCGCCCCATACCGTGGCAACTGAAATGCAGGAGGAGCTATTCATGAAAAAGGTCTATGGCTCGGCGGCCGAAGCGCTGGATGGGCTGCTATTCGAGGGAATGACGATCGCGGCAGGCGGGTTTGGTCTTTGTGGCATCCCGGAACTTCTGTTGCAGGCGATCAAGGA
>NZ_FRBN01000038.1 GCF_900142625.1 Roseovarius marisflavi | reverse complement strand
CTTGCATTGGGTGGCTCCTCCTATACGCAGATATGGACATCTGCAGTATGGCGCATTGCGACGCCGATTGGAGCAGGAGCCATCCACCCCATCAGGTCTGGGTTTCGGTCCTTTTGTAGGATTTGAATGTCCGGTTTCGGGAAATCGTGCTGCGCCGCTGCGGACAACCCTGGGATACGGTCGAGCAATCAAGGTGATTTTCGCTGCGCCAGCATCAGGCGGCTTCGTCCCGCAACTCGGTCATAGACCCTCCAAGCTTTGCTGCGCCCACAACGAATGGCCGCTTTTAAGGCTGCGTTGCAGCGTGGCGCTTGGATCAATCAAGGCAACTTTTTTGCTGCATGAGCGAAGGGCGCGATTTCAATCCGGCGGCTCTGGGCTCAAAGTTGACGTTGGCCCACAAAAAAAGGGCCCTGTCCCAACGGAACAGGGCCCTTTCAAGCGTTGCTAGACTGGCTTAGTCGCCTTTGCCAATCACCGACAGACCGCGAAGGATATCAATGGCATAGGCCAGTTGATAATCATCTTCGCGCAGCTTGGCCGCCTCAAGGGCGCGGGCGCGATCCTCTTCGATCTGCTTGATCTCATCCTCGGTCAGGCTGTCGTTGGACAGACGGCCACGCAGGTCGGCCTCGGAGCGGTTGGGCCGGGTTGTGGCCGCCTCATCCTCTTCGGTGGCCGGGGTGCGGCGCGGCTGTTCAACAAGGATGTCCGGGCTGACGCCAAGCGCCTGAATAGAGCGGCCCGACGGCGTGTAATACCGCGCAGTGGTCAGGCGCATCGCACCATTGCCCCGCAGCGGCATGACCGTCTGAACCGAACCTTTACCAAAGCTCTTGGTCCCGACAACGATCGCACGGTGGTGATCCTGAAGCGCGCCGGCAACGATTTCGGAGGCACTTGCAGAGCCGCCGTTGATCAGCACGACAATCGGCTTGCCATTGGCCAGATCACCCGGCGTCGCGTTGAACCGCTCGCCGTCCTGCGGGTTGCGGCCACGGGTGCTGACGATCTCGCCCTTGTCAAGAAACGCATCCGACACCTTGATCGCCTGGTTCAAAAGCCCGCCGGGATTGTTGCGCATGTCAAGAATGATGCCGCTGACATTTTCTTCGCCGCCAAGCTCTTCGATCTTCTCGGCCAGCCCCGCTTCGAGGTTGGGATAGGTTTGCTCGTTAAAGGTGGTCACCCGGAGCACCACGGCGTTTTGCTCGATACGCGCGCGCACCGCCGTAAGCTTGATCGTGTCACGAATGATCGACACATCAAAAGGTTCCGCTGTGCCTTCGCGCACCACGGTGATGATGATCTCGCTGCCGACCGGGCCGCGCATCAATTCGACCGCCTCGTTGAGGGTCAGCCCCAGAACGCTTTCGCCATCGACATGGGTGATGAAATCGCCCGATTCGATCCCGGCCTGATCGGCGGGGGTGCCGTCCATCGGCGAGACAACTTTGACAAAGCCGTCTTCCTGCGTCACCTCGATGCCAAGGCCGCCGAATTCGCCGCGCGTCTGCACCTGCATGTTTTCGGAATCGTCTGGCGACAGATAGCTGGAATGAGGATCAAGCGAGGTCAGCATGCCGTTGATCGCCGCCTCGACAAGATCCTTGGTATCGACATCCTCGACATATTGGGCGCGAATGCGCTCAAAAATGTCACCGAAAAGATCAAGCTGTTCGTAAACGTCAATCGAGTCGGTCGCTTCCTGTGCCAAAAGCGGGGCCGCCACCTGGGTTGTTACCACAACGCCGGTCAGAATACCGGCCGAGGCGGCCATCAGGAACTTTTTCATGTTTCAGTCATCCTTGTCGGTCTTGAACCACGCAAGCGGGTCCACTGGGGAATTGTCTTGTCTGACCTCAATATAGAGCGTCTGCGTCCGTTCGGAACCCGTATCCTGAGATTCGGCGGCCAAAAGCAGATCGCCCTCTGCGCCCGCACCGCCCATCAACCCTACCGGGCTGCTGCCGGGCAACACCTGGCCTGTTTGACCATAAACAACATCCAACCCGGCAAACACCAGCAAAATCCCCGATTGCGGCTCCAGAATGATCACATTTCCGTAGTCAAGCAAGGGGCCACGATAGCGCACCGTCGCCGCCGCAGGGGTCCGCACAAGGGCGCGCGGCCGTGTGGCAACAACGATACCGGGGCGTTTGATGCCTGCGGCGTCCGCCTCGCCTGCGCGGCGCAGGATGGTACCCTCGACCGGAAGCGGTAAGGCGCCCTTGCGCGCGCTGATATCGGGCAGGCTTCCGGGGGCCTCGTCGATCGCAATCTCGCTCAACCCGCTGGCAAAGCCCTCAAGCGTTTCGGTCGAGGCGATCAACAGCGCGGTTTTCACCGAATCCTCGGTAAAGCGGCGCGGCAGGTTGGTGCGCTCGGCCATCGCGGCACTCAGCGCGCTGCGCGCCTCCTGCACGCCCTCGAGCCCCTCTTGAAGCTTGTCCGCGGCACTTTGCTGCAGCGCGCGCAGCACGCTCAGCTCCTGGACCTTGTCGCGCAGTGACAGGGCCCGCGCATCAAGCGCCGGGGCAACCTCTGACAGGATCATGCCCGCCCGCGCCGTGCCCACCGGCCCGGCCGGATGCATCAGCAGGACCGGCACCGGGGCGTTGCCCATGGTCTGAAGCACGCCCAAAAGCTGGGCGATTTCCTCATCGCGCGCGCGCAATTCGGCGCTCAGCGCCTGTTCGCGCACCGCCGCACGGCGCAGCCCGTCGCGCATCGCCTCAAGCCCGTCCTCGAATGCGGTGATCGTCTCGGTCAGCGCCTTGACCCGGTTTTGCGCGCCTTCTGCCTTTTCCAGCGCCTCTGACGCCCGGCCAAGCCGCTCGGCGGCCGCAAAGGCCGCCGTGGCCGGATCGGTCGACACCTGTGCAAACGCGGGCGGCACAAGGGCCAGCCCGACACAGAGAAGGGCCCGCAACATGCTCATTTCAAAAGACTTTCCCCGGTCATTTCCTCGGGCTTGGGCAGGTTCATCAACTCAAGCAGGGTCGGTGCCAGATCGGCCAGCCGCCCGCCTGAGCGCAGATGCGCGCCACTTGGCCCACCCACAAGGATAACCGGCACAGGGTTGAGCGTATGGGCGGTATGCGGGCCACCCGTGACCGGATCGACCATTACCTCGCAATTGCCGTGATCGGCGGTCACGATCATGGCGCCGCCCACCGCCTCTAACGCTTCGACCACACGGGTAAGGCCCTGATCCACCGCCTCGCAGGCCGCCATCGCGGCCGCAAGGTTGCCAGTATGTCCAACCATATCGGGGTTGGCATAGTTCACGACGATCAGGTCATAGTCTTCATGGATAGCGCTGACAAAATGGGATGTGACCTCATCCGCCGACATCTCGGGCTGCAAGTCATAGGTCGCCACATGAGGCGAGGCCGCCATATAGCGGTCTTCGCCGGGTTCGGGCGTTTCCTTGCCGCCGTTCAGGAAGAAGGTGACATGCGGGTATTTTTCGGTCTCGGCCAGATGGAACTGTCGCAGGCCCTGCTTGGCCACCCATTCGCCGAGCGTATTGTTGATATCGCGCGAGGGAAACACCGTGTCATACCAGGCATTATGCACCTCGGAATATTCCACCATCCCCAAAAGCGCCGCCCACTCGGGGCGCTGGCCCCTGTCAAAGCTGTCAAACGCTGGATCGGCAATCGCCTGAAGGATTTCGCGCGACCGGTCCGCGCGGAAATTAAGGCAGAACACACCGTCACCATCGCGCGCGCCAAGATAGTTGCCAATCGCGCTCGCCGCGATAAATTCATCGGATTCAGAGCGCACATAGGCGTTTGTCACCGCGATGCGCGGGTTGGCACAGCGGATTCCCTTGCCAAACACGATCGCCTCGTAAGCCTCTTGCACCCGGCCCCAGCGATTGTCGCGATCCATCGCGAAATAGCGCCCGATGATGGTGGCGATCTCGACCCCTTCGGGAAGCGTCTCTTTCAGCTGTTCAAGGTAGACCCGCGCCGATTTGGGCGCCACATCACGCCCATCGGTCAGCGCATGCAGAACCACCGGCACACCGGCCTCGGCAATCGCGCGTGCGGCGGCAACGATATGGTTCATATGCCCATGCACCCCGCCATCCGACACCAGCCCGAGCAGATGCGCGCGCCCGCCGCTTTTTTGCAGCTTGGCGATAAAGCCCTGCAGGGACGCATTTTGAAAGAAACTGCCGTCTTCGATCGCAAGATCAATCTGGCCCAGATCCATCGCCACCACCCGGCCCGCGCCGATATTCGTGTGCCCGACCTCGGAGTTGCCCATCTGCCCGCGCGGCAGGCCGACATCGGGGCCGTGGGTGATCAGCGTATCATTGGGACATGTCGCCATCAGCCGGTCAAAAGTGGGGGTATTTGCGAGATGCGGCGCGTTCGCCTCTGTTTCCTCGCTCAGGCCCCAGCCATCCAGAATGCATAAAACGACGGGTTTTGGGGTACGCATGACGGCTCCTGGCTTGGTCTTGCCCGCCTTCTATCCCCTTCGTGCGCCGGGGTGAACCGGGTTAGCGCTAGCACTTTCGCTGTTGCGCAAAATACCGCACCCGCAAACGCAAAACGCGGCCCCGTTTCGGGGGCCGCGCCTGTAATCTTAACCGATGCTAAGGCTTATGCCAGAGCGAGGTTGATCGCGCTTTCGCGGCCGTCACGGCCGGCTTCGATGTCAAATGTTACTTTTTGATCATCTGCAAGACCCGACAGGCCCGACCGCTCAACGGCCGAGATGTGTACGAAAACGTCTTTGCTGCCGCCATCGGGGGCAATAAAGCCGAAGCCTTTAGTTGTGTTGAACCATTTCACGGTGCCAGTAGCCATATCCGTGTTCTCCTAAATTTAATGCTGCCCGCGTAGGTGCGGCAGCCCGGCAAGGTATGTCTGGATCGAAGACTGAGCGCCGGTTTAGGGAGACAGCAGGTCGAAATAGAATAACGTTCGCAAAGTGCATATGGGGGCAAGGCGCAAAAATTGCAAGGAATTTCCGCGCCCGCCCCCGATATAAAAGCGGATATACGCCGCCTAACGCACGAATTTCTTGTGCTTCACGCGCTTGGGCTCAAGCGCATCGGGGCCAAGACGGCGTTTTTTGTCCTCTTCATAGTCGCTGAAGGCGCCCTCGAACCATTCGACATGCGCATCGCCCTCAAAGGCAAGAATATGCGTACAGATCCGGTCAAGGAAAAAGCGGTCGTGGCTGATGACCACGGCGCAGCCGGCGAAATCCACCAGCGCATCTTCCAGCGCGCGCAGCGTTTCGACATCCAGATCGTTGGTCGGCTCATCGAGCAGCAGCACGTTGCCGCCATCCTTGAGCAGCCGCGCCATATGCACGCGGTTGCGCTCGCCGCCCGACAGAAGCGACACCTTCTTTTGCTGGTCGCCGCCCTTGAAGTTGAACGACGAGCAATAGGCACGCGCGTTCACCTCGGCATCGCCAAGCTTGATGATGTCCTGACCGTCGGCAATCGCCTCCCAGACGTTGTCATTGGGGGCCAGATCGTCGCGCGACTGATCCACATAGGATAGCTTGACCGTATCGCCATACTCAATACTGCCGGAATCCGGCGCCTCTTGTCCGGTGAGGGTCTTGAACAGCGTCGATTTACCGGCGCCGTTGGGGCCGATCACCCCGACAATGCCACCCGGCGGCAAAGAAAAGCTCAGATCTTCGATCAAAAGCTTGTCGCCCATATGTTTGGTCAACCCGTTGACCTCGATCACCTTGTTGCCAAGACGCGGGCCATTGGGGATCACGATCTGGGCACGGGCGAGCTTTTCGCGCTCGGACTGGCCGGCAAGCTCGTTATAGGCGTTGATCCGGGCCTTTTGCTTGGCCTGACGCGCTTTTTGGCCCTGCCGCATCCAGTCAAGTTCGCGCTCAAGCGTCTTTTGCTTGGATTTGTCCTCGCGCGCTTCCTGGCTCAGGCGCTTGGCCTTTTGCTCAAGCCAGGCGGAATAGTTGCCCTCGTAGGGCATGCCGCGGCCGCGATCCAACTCAAGGATCCAGCTGGTGATATCGTCAAGGAAATAGCGGTCATGGGTGACGATCAGGATCGTGCCCTTGTAGTCGATCAGATGCTGTTGCAGCCATGCGATGGTCTCGGCGTCAAGGTGGTTGGTCGGTTCGTCGAGCAAGAGCATCTCGGGCGCTTCCAGCAACAGCTTGCACAGCGCAACGCGCCGACGCTCACCACCAGACAGGCTTTCGACATCGGCATCATCGGGCGGACAGCGCAGCGCCTCCATCGAGATATCGACCTGCGAATCCAGATCCCAGAGGTTCTGGCTGTCGATTTCATCCTGCAACTCGGCCATCTCGTCGGCGGTCTCGTCGCTGTAATTCATCGCCAACTCGTTGAAGCGATCAAGCTTGGCCTTCTTGGCGGCAACGCCAAGCATGACGTTGTCGCGCACGTTCAGCGCCGGATCAAGATGCGGCTCCTGCGGCAGATAGCCGACCTTGGCCCCCTCGGCGGCCCAGGCCTCGCCGGTGAAATCGGTATCAAGGCCGGCCATGATCTTCATCAGGGTCGACTTACCAGAGCCGTTCACACCCACCACACCGATTTTGACACCGGGCAAAAAGCTCAGGTGAATGTCCTCGAAACATTTCTTGCCGCCCGGATAGGTCTTGGAGACCCCCTGCATGTGATAGACGTATTGATAGGCTGCCATGTTGTGCCGCTCCACTTGCGTATCTGTAATCCAACGCACCTGATACCCTCCATGGCGTCGAGGGGCAATGGCCTAGCGCAGGGTACGGATCGGCGACGACACGGGCGCCGGGGCAATGCCGAATGGCTTGGTCCCTGGCAGCGGATCATGCGCCGTCATCCAGGTGATCAAATCCCCGCGCGTCATCGGGCGGGCAAGGCCAAAGCCTTGAATGACCGGGCAATTGGCCCGGCGCAGCATGTCAAGCTGGCCTTCGGTTTCGACACCTTCGGCCACCACCTGCATGTCCAGCAGGGTACAAAGGCGGATAATGGCGCGCACGATCACCCGATTGCGCGGATCGCTGTCCAGCCGCGCGATCATCGAGCGGTCAAGCTTGATCGCGTCAATCTCGAAGGTGGCCATATGCGACAGGCCGGCGTAACCGGTGCCGAAATCATCAAGCGCCACGCGCACGCCAAGCCGCTTGAGCCGCTCGACGGCGGTCACGATGTCATGACCGCTGCCGTCAAGGATGGTGGTCTCCAGCACTTCGATACAGATATGTTCCGGGCGCAAACCGCGCATCTGAAGCCCCCAGTCAAGCAGCCCCGGATAATTCACATCCGCCAGAATCGAGGCCGACACGTTGATCGCCATGGTCATCTGGTCAAACCCGGTCGCATGCAATTCGGCCAGGGCATCAAGCGCCATGTTCATCGACATATAGTCGATATCGGCCAATATCCCCAAACCATCCGCCGCCGACAAAAACTCTGACGGCAGCAGCAATCCGCGCCGCGGATGGCGCCAGCGTACCAGCGCTTCACAGCCGCAAATCCGGCTGTCCGACAGGCGAAGCTGTGGCTGAAGGTAGATTTCAAACTGTTCCGCGACCAACGCCTCGCGCAGATCGCGCGCAAGTTCCTGCTGCGCCTTCTGGACCTGCCCCAGATGCGGCGTGTAGCACACGACCTGCCCACGGCCACGCGCCTTGGCGCTGTAAAGCGCCTGGTCGGCACGCTGGATCAGGGCCTCGCCGGTATCGGAAAGCCGCTCTGGCAAGCAGGCCCCGATCGAGGCGCCGATGCGAATCGCCTGCTCATCCCAGTCAAGGGGATGGGCCAGCGTCTCAAGCACCGCGTTGGCCCGCTCGATCAACGCGGCCTTATCGCCGGGTTCAAGGCAGATCAGCAGAAACTCGTCGCCACCTGTCCGGCACGCCAAATCGCCCGGCGCGCAATGCGTCTCAAGGGCCTGCGCGACATGCCTTAGCGTGGCATCGCCCGCGCCATGGCCAAGCGTGTCGTTGATATCCT
The DNA here is from genome assembly GCF_900142625.1 of Roseovarius marisflavi. Classification (GTDB taxonomy): domain Bacteria; phylum Pseudomonadota; class Alphaproteobacteria; order Rhodobacterales; family Rhodobacteraceae; genus Roseovarius; species Roseovarius marisflavi. The sequence continues at coordinate 14,561 of NZ_FRBN01000038.1, read as the reverse complement.
TGAACTTGTCGATGTCGATCACCAGAACGCCAATCCTGCCCTGCGCGATATGATCCGTCACAAGTTTGGAGCCAAGGTAATCCTCAAGCTTCTTGCGATTGGCCAGCCCGGTGAGATCGTCGTGATGCGCGCTTCGCTTGAGATCGACCTGAATCTGGCGCAGCGCCATTTCGGTATTCACCTGGTCGGTCACATCGCGACAGGTCACCACCACCTTTTTCTGATGCGGTTCGGGGCCGATATCCAGCAGGGCGAAACTTTGCTGATTCCAGAACACCTGACCGTTGCGCCGGACATTCCGGCTCAGTTGATAGCGGCGAAACAGCGGGCTTTCGGAATCATAGCGGAAATTCTCCAGCGCTTCGCGATCCGGGCGCTCATTGACCGGCAGGATGAAATCCTGCGGCTTGCGGCCGCGCATTTCCTCAAGGCTCCAGCCGTACATGTCTTCACAGGCCGGGTTCACCCATTCGATACGCGCCTCGATATCCTGCACGACGATACCGTCGCGCGCCTGTTCAAGGATCAACCCGTAGATCGATTGCAGGGCTTCTGCGCCCTCGGGCACCGCTGGCCCCGTCACGTTCTGAGCGCCCTCTGACACCTGCACAAATTCTCCGCATAAAGCCTGACCTCGCGCCACATTAAACAGCGCAAGGTTAACGACCGGTAGCGCGCCATGGCCTTTCGGCAAATAAATTCCATAAAACTATATAAAGCCCGCGCGCCCACTTGGCCGTTGCCCGAAGCGCGAAAGTCGCCCCATAGTGATCTTGCACATCACCATTGAAGGGACCCCGGCCATGCCCCGCGCCTTGCCCGCTCTGTCAAAGCCATTGCTGCTGGCGTTCGCGCTTGCCCTTGCGGGCTGTGGTGGGGCGCGCCCGCTGAGCGAGGTCGAAGCGGTGCCGCCCTCTTCGGGCAAGAACATGCGGCTTTATTTCGTAACCGACCGCAACCCGAGCCGCCCCGGTGAAGGCGAGTTGATCTATACGGCCGCTCGAAGCTCTTCGATGGCGCTTGGCACGGCGCATCTGCGCCGCGCGGAAAGTCGCGCCGAAATGGGCAAGCCCCCCAAGCTCACGCAGGTGCATGAAGCGCTGCGCTTTCCGGCGACGCCGCTGCCGTTTTCGCAGGACAAGGGTGTCATTCTGCCCGACCTGGCCGCCACTGCCCGCTACGGCGAAAGCTCATCCGCCCTGAAGGCAGAGCTTTCACAGGCGCTGCGCGAGAGCGGGCAAGACGAGGTTCTGCTTTATGTGCATGGCTTCAACAGCAGTTTTGAGGAGTCGATCGAAACCCTTGCCCGCGTCTGGCACAGCGTCGGCGAAGGGCCGGTCCCGCTTGCCTATAGCTGGCCTGCGGGCAATCCGGGGCTGTTCGGCTATTTCAAGGATCGCGAAAGCGGCGAGTTTTCGATCTATCACCTCAAGGAAACCCTGCGCCTGATCACCGCCACACCGGGGGTGGGGCGCATCCACATCATCGCCCATAGCCGCGGCAGCGATGTGCTAACCACCGCGCTGCGGGAATTGGTGATCGAAACCCGCGCCGCCGGGCGCAACCCGCGCCAGAGCCTGCGTATCGAGAACCTAATCCTGGCCGCGCCCGATCTTGATTTCGGTGTCGTGCGCCAGCGTCTGATTGCGGAAAAATTCGGCCCCGCCTTTGGTCGCATCACCGTCTATATCAATCCCGAAGACAGCGCCCTTGGCCTGGCCCAGACCCTGATGGCCGGCACCCGCTTTGGTCGCCTGTCCTATAATCAGCTTGAACCGAATGAACGCGAGATATTCAAGCAGATCGGCAATGTGGACTTCATCAACGTCAGCGCCGTGACCGGCAAATCAAGCCATGCCTATTTTCGCAACAACCCCGAGGTTTTGATGGATATGGCCACGCTGCTGAAATCCGAGGCGCCCCCCGACAGCCCACAGCGCAACCTTATTCATGCCGAGGCCAATTTCTGGCGCCTGCTTTTGCCGCGCGATCTGCGCGTCCTGCCAGAGCGCATGGACCCCTGATTGCGCGCGCTTTGGCGGTGTTTTCGCTTTACACGGCGCGCGTGGCTGGCAATGAAAGGGCGATGACATACGCCCTGCCCCCTTCGCATCCCGGTCAGGTGATCGGCCTTTTGGGTGGATCATTCGATCCGCCACACGCCGGCCATCTGCATATCAGCCGCGAGGCGCTCAAGCGGTTCGGGCTGGATCGGCTGTGGTGGCTGGTCAGCCCCGGCAACCCCCTGAAATCGCATGGTCCCGCCCCGCTAGAGCGCCGGATGCGGGCCGCGCGCGCGCTTGTCGATCACCCGCGCATTGATGTCACCGATTTTGAGGCCCAGGCAGGCACCCGCTATACCGCCCAGACCCTGCGGGCGCTGATCCGGGCACGGCCGGGGGTGCGTTTCGTGTGGCTGATGGGGGCCGATAACCTGGCGCAATTTCACCTCTGGCAGGATTGGCGCGAGATCATGAATACCGTGCCGGTGGGCGTTCTGGCCCGCCCGGGCCAGCGGATTTCGGCGCGCATGTCGCCCGCTGCGCGGGTGTTTGATCACGCCCGGCTTGGCGCCCGCCAATGTCACAGGCTTGGCCAGATGAACGCCCCGGCCTGGTGCTTTGTGAATATGCCGATGATGGCGATCTCCTCGACCCATCTGCGCCAGAGCGGCGCATGGGCGGATACAACATAAAAGTGACGCAGCCGTGAGCGCGAATGCCGATTGCACCGCGCCGCGCGCTGCGCTTTACTCTGCGCCATGACCAGTCCGCTTTCCAGACGCGCCTTTCTTGGCAGCGCGCTGTCGGCGCTTGCCGTCCCTGCATGGGCCGGTGCGCCAAGCGTGTCGCTGCGCCCCAAGGCACGCCCCGGAGATTTCACCCGCAGTGTCGCCACCCGCAGCCCGACTGCGCCCAGCACCAAGGCGCTGATTGCCGAGGCAAAGCTTTCGGGGCGCGTCGGCTTTGCCGTGAGTGACGCCAAGACCGGGCTTGTTCTGGAACAGGGCGATGCCACGCTCGGCCTGCCACCTGCCAGCGTGACCAAGGCGGTCACCGCGCTGTATGGGCTCGATACACTGGGGTCAAATCACCGGTTTCAGACCCGTCTTATCGCGACCGGGCCAATCTCGAACGGAATATTGAAGGGCGATCTGGTGCTGGCCGGGGGCGGCGATCCGACGCTTGATACCGACAGGCTTGCCGAGATGGCGGCGGATCTGAAAAAGGCGGGCCTGCGCGAATTGCGCGGCAAATTCCGCGTCTGGGGCGGGGCGGTACCGTTTCTGCGCGCGATTGACGAAACCCAGCCCGAGCATGCGAGCTATAACCCGTCGCTCTCGGGGCTGAACCTCAACTACAACCGGGTGCACTTTGAGTGGAAGCGCAGCGGCGGCAAATATGCGATCACCATGGATGCGCGATCCGGAAAATACCGTCCCGATGTCACCATAGCGCAGATGCGCATCGCCGAGCGCGCGGCTCCGGTCTATACCTATCGCGCCAACGGTCGGCGCGATGACTGGACCGTGGCGCGAAGTGCGCTTGGCAATCGCGGCGCGCGATGGCTGCCGGTGCGCCAGCCCGAGCTTTATGCAGGCGAGGTCTTTGCCACCTTTGCCCGCTCGCAGGGCATCACGCTTGGCACGCCAGAGGTCAGCAAAAGCGCGCCCTCCGGCACCGCGCTTGTCACCCATCAAAGCGCGCCGCTCAGTGATATTCTTCGCGAGATGCTGCGCTATTCAACCAATCTTACGGCCGAAATGGTCGGCCTTGCCGCCAGTGCCGCGCGGCTTGGCAAACCCGTAGACCTGCGCACCTCGGCGCGGGAAATGACCGGCTGGGCGCAAACCAGCCTTGGCATGGCCGACCCAAGACTTGTTGATCATTCCGGGCTTGGCGATGCGTCTCGCCTTACGGCGTCGTCAATGGCCGGGGCGCTTGCGCGGGCCCATCGCGCGGGGCTTTTGAAGCCGCTGTTACGCGACATCCCGCTGCGCGATGCGCGCGGGCGCACCCTCAGGGATCAACCGGTAAAGGTGGTGGCGAAAACCGGCACGCTCTATTTCGTCAGCGCGCTTGCAGGCTATATGACTACGCCCGACGGGGCCGAAATGGCCTTTGCCATTTTCTCTGCGAGCGACAGTTTACGCGCCAAGGTGAACTCGGCGCAGGATGATCGCCCGCCCGGTGCCGCCTCCTGGAACAAGCGCGCGAAACATCTTCAACAGGCGCTGATTGAACGCTGGGGCATTGTCTATGGCGGCTAGACCGACCCGTCAGGCCTTGCCCTTGAAATCCGGCGCGCGGCCCGCAAGATTGGCGGCGATCTGCTCCATCTGATGCGGCTTGCCGATAAGATCGGCCTGTTCGCGGCTTTCGGCCAGGAGGATCTCCTCCTCGCCCACCCCGCTTTCGGCCACCGCAATAAGCCGCTTGGCGGCGCGGATGGCAGAGGGGCTTTTGGCGGCAATCTGCGCCGCAAGATCAAGCGCGGCGGCGAGCGGATCATCGGCGATTTCGGTGACAAGCCCCCAGTCCAGCGCTTGGCTCGCCCCAACCGGCGCGGCGGTATAGGTCAGACGGCGGATCACGTCGCTGCGCGTCAGCCCCGGCAAGAGCGCCATGCCGCCCATATCGGGCACAAGGCCCCATTTCATCTCCATCACCGCAAGCTTGGCATCGGCCCCGGCAATGCGGATATCGGCCCCAAGGGCCAGTTGAAACCCCGCGCCGTAAACCGCGCCATGCAGCGCGGCAATCACCGGGACCGGCACCCGGCGCCAGACCATCGCCACCTCTTGAAAGATATTGGTATTGCCATGGCTGCGCCGCATGATCATCGCCTCGGGGTCGGCGGCCGCGAACTTGGCAAAGCTCATCACGTCAAGCCCGGCGCAAAACGCCTGCCCCTCACCCGACAGAACCACGGCGCGCACATCGCTTTTGCAAAGCTCCTGACCGGCGGCGACGATCGCCTCGGCCATCTCGGGGTCAACCGCATTGCGCTTGTCGGCGCGCATCAGGGTGACCTTTGCGATGTGATTGTCGATCTCGACGCGAACCCGGCTCATGGCGATCTCCCTTGGTTTGACGGCATGAAACACCACTTGCCGCAGCAAGACCAGACCGACGTGGGGGCAGACCCTTGCACGCGCAACCGCGATCCCGTTAACTGCGCGCCATGGATACACCTCGCTATACCGACCTTGTTCAATCCCTGCCCGCCAACGTGCCCTTTGTCGGCCCCGAGGAACAGGAACGTGCCCGCGGCGCGCCCTTTGCCGCGCGCCTTGGCGCGAATGAAAACATCTTTGGCCCCTCGCCATCGGCGATCGCCGCCATGCGTGCCGAGGCGGAAAATGTCTGGAAATACGGCGACCCGACAAGCCATGATCTGCGCGCCGCCCTCGCCGACGCCATGGGTGTCGCGACCGGCAATATCCTTGTCGGCGAAGGCATCGACGGCCTGCTTGGCAATCTGGTGCGCCTGCTGATCGGGCCCGGCGACGCGGTGGTGACCTCTGACGGGGCCTATCCGACGTTCAATTATCATGTGACGGGGTTTGGCGGGGTGCTCCACAAGGTGCCCTACCGCGATGACCACGAAGACCTTGCCGCGCTCATGACCCGCGCGCATGAGGTGGGGGCCAAGCTTATCTATCTGGCCAATCCCGACAACCCGATGGGCACGTGGCATCAGGGCACCGATATCGTCGCAGCCCTTGATCAGTTGCCCGAGGGCTGTTTGCTCCTGCTCGATGAGGCCTATGTCGAGTTTGCCCCCGAGGGCACCGCCGCGCCGGTCGCGGGCAATGACCCGAGCGTGATCCGGATGCGGACCTTTTCAAAGGCTTACGGCATGGCCGGGGCACGCATCGGCTATGCCATCGGCGCGCCGGACCTGATCCGCAGCTTTGACAAGATCCGCAATCATTTCGGCATGAACCGCATGGCACAGGTCGGCGCGCTCGCGGCGCTGAACGACACCGCGTGGCTTGCCGATATTCAGGCCAAGGTGGCCGTGGCGCGCAATACCATCGCGCGCATTGCCGCCGAAAACAGCCTTGTGGCCCTGCCCTCGGCGACCAATTTCGTCGCCGTCGATTGTGGCCGGGATGGCGATTTCGCCCGCGCCGTCCTTGCCGCCCTCGTAGCGCGCGGGGTCTTTGTGCGCATGCCCTTTGTCGCGCCGCAAGATCGCTGCATCCGCATAAGCTGTGGCCGTCCCGGGGATTTGGAGGTGCTGGCTGATGCCCTGCCGCCGGCCCTTGCTGAGGCGCGCGGATAACGGCCAAGCGGCGCCCCGGGGCCAAGAATTAACCTGACAGATCGAAATCTTGCGCTAAAATCGCCGCATGAACCGTGGAAACATGCCCTCTGCGCCCAATTACACCAACGCCGCTCTGGTGATGGGGCTGGTGAATTTGCTTTGGGTTTTCATGGTGATCTGGGCGCAACTTGGACTTTTGGCGGTGATTGCCACCGGCTATGTGCTCGACAAGCTGATCAGCCGGATCGCGCGCACACGGTAACGCCCCGCAACCACCCAAAATCGGAGAATTCACACGAAGTGTCCCGAGAGTCCGCACCTATCGACACGAGCTGCTCAGCTGTCGCGGTCAACCAACCCAGCCTTATCTTCATGCGCGGACCGAGTTCTGAAATGAACGCCTGGAACTTCTCATCATAATCCGATGCGGGGGCTTGTTCAGCCATGGTGAGACCGGACTTCGCCGGTCCTTCACCCAGAATTTTATTGATAAAGGCGAACATTTCGCCCTCCTTTAAATGGCAGCGACCGCCCAAATAGCGCTTCATTTGCATTCAAAACAATAAGCCGCTGATCCAGGTCGAGGATTTGTTCGTCATTCCAGAAAAATAAAAACCCGCCGTGCACGAACACCTTGACCGCTGTCTCGATTGTGGCGTCGCGCGGACCGGCGAACCGCAATGACCCCATTGGCGGCCATCATTCCAGCCAGAATCGCGTCCGCCGGTTTTTGCAACATGCTGCACTGCCTTCAGGGCCGTTCTTGTCGCGGTGCGGCGCCGGTCGAACCAATGGTACGAAAACGCCTCGACGTCCTGCAGGACAGTCTCCTGAGCCTGCAAGAGATTATCCATTTGGGGCACAACCATGGGGGAGGTTAAAATGACCCCCTGCACCTGTCTGGCAAAGTCAGAAATCGTATCGGAGGCCAGGTTTCTGTCAGTTTTTATCACCAACAGATTTCCCCACAAGTGGCTCCGTTTAAGGCCAGGAATTGAGGTTCAACCACTCTTAACCTTTAGGGCCGATGTCGCATTGACGAAGGTTAAACCCATAATCGGCGGAAACCGGAAACGGCCAGACCCCTGTCGCGGCCTGATTGATTTCGCTCAAGAAACAAATTGATCCCTCGTGCACAGTTCAGCGTGAAATGCTTTGTCATGAGTAACGTCTGGGGGACTGCGGCGTTGCCTTTAATTCAATGCTGAGACGTTTGATTTGAAGGCAGACCCGCAGGGCAACATCCGCGCCGAATTTGATCCGGCGCTCGATTTGGCCGATCCGTCAAGCCCTTCCTTAATAAGGGCGTTCTGTGAGCCGAACCACGTTGCGTGACCCGATAGAATGAGAGGATTTCAAAGGATGAACAGCAACTTACTCACCGCACTTCGAAGTGATTGCATGCATCGCCTGCCTTCCTCCGTTTCGGCTCCGGCCCCGACAGCACAGCTCGAAAAGGTTCTGAGATCGCACAGACGCGGCTTTGGTGCCGGAAATATCCTCAAACTTGAGGGAGAGGCTTCTGCGGCAACCTATTGTGTGCTTGACGGATGGGTCGCCTTGTCAAAGTCGACACAAGACGGCCAGAGGCAGATCATCGACTTTGTGCTGCCCGGCGATATCATCAATCCGGCATCCGCAAACAAATGGACCAGTGCCATGCAAATCGAAGTGCTCTCCTATGCCAGGATTGCGGTTGTTCCGAACGTCACTTGGGCGAACCTGACAAAGTGGGTGCCAATGCTGCGCATGCGTGAGAGCGCAATCATTTCCTCGGCCCTGTCGCGCATGTCAGAGCGGATGCTGAGGCTCGGAAAAGGCACCGCCGAAATGCGGATCGCCTATTCCCTTATCGAACTTTACCTGCGCCTGCGCGCCATCGGTAAAGTCGATAACGACAGGTTCCACATCCCGCTCACACAACAGCAACTCGGCGAATTTGCCGGGCTGTCGTCTGTTCATGTCTGTCGCACCATGCGGCGCTTGTCCCGCAAAAACATTCTGACAGTGAACAGCCAGATGGATATCGCCATACTCGATTTGCAAGGGCTGGCCGAGATCGCAGGCGCTGATGTGGCGGTGCTCAATACGTCGATCATCCCAACCCAATAGAAAAGAGCAGATGACAGCGCGGCCCAATCCGCTCGGACAGCAGGATCAACGCAACTCGACGACCTCACCAAGCGCCTGACCGGCCAGTCCTTCGGAAACATTCTCTGCGATGTCCCCCAAGGACAGGATACCCACAAGGCGGTCATCATGATCGACGACCAGAAGCCGACGGACCTGATTGTCCCCCATGATAGACGCAGCCTCGGCCACGTCCTGATCCATATGGCAGGTCACCGGATGATCCGACATGGCCCGGGCTGCGGTGATTTCCGCCGGGACGTCTGCAACCGGCAAGATGCGCGTGACGATGTCACGATCTGTCAAGACACCGACGGGGCTGCCATCCAAGACGATGGGAATCAAGCCAATATCATGGTCGCGCATAAGGCGTGCGATTTCACGAATCGACGCATCGCTTGCCCCGGTGATCGCGGGAATGGTCATGACTTTGCGTATCTGCATCACGGTCGTCTCTTGCATAGCCTCGGGGTGCCGCGCGCTGCTTCGTGCTTCGTGGCGGCGTTATCGGCCAAATGAGTTACGCCAAAATCCCGAAATTACAAACGGATAGGATGTTGCACGTCTTAATTCAGCAAAAGGATAACTCTGGCCAAGGCAAAATGCGTTAACCCACATTAATGCCTGACAGCATCTCGCGCCGGACGTCGCGCATGAACATGCACAGAGACCTTGCCGAAAGAAGCCCCCCGTGCCTCAATACCCGCCCCTTGGCCCCGTGATAACGAGATCTCAGGGTGCGTCATTCTCTATTCGGGTGCCCGCGCGCCCTTTCAGGATATCAAAAGCCTCGCCAAGCCGCCCGATCCCGGCCCACCGGGCGCCGCTGCTTGCAAAACGGCAGGCCGCCGCGACCTTGGGGCCCATCGAACCGGCGGGCAGATCGAGCGACGACGCCTCGGTCACCGGCATTCTTTCGATGCGCGCCGCGTGACCGGTTTCAAAATCGCGATAGACCCCGTCAACATCCGTCAGCATCAAAAGGACATCGGCCCCGAGGGTTTCGCCCAAAAGCGCACTCGCGGCGTCCTTATCGATGACGGCCTCTATGCCGGTCAGCCCCCCATCGGGGCGCGCGATAACAGGGATTCCCCCGCCGCCCGCGCAAATCACGATGGTTCCATGCACGAGCAACTGGCGGATGACCTTTATGTCGGGGATCTCTTTCGGTGCGGGCGACGGGACGACACGTCGCCAGTTTTCACCGTCCTGCGCGATGGACCAGCCGTACCTGTCCGCCATCTCCTCGGCTTGCGACCTGTCATAGACCGGCCCGACGAATTTTGTTGGTTTATCGAACGCGGGATCCCTTGGATCAACGCGCACCTGGGTCAAAAGCGTCGCGACCGTTCGGCTGTGGCCCAAGGCGTTTTCCAGCTCCTGTTCTATCAGATAGCCGATCATGCCTTCGGTTTGCGCGCCCATGACGTCCAGTGGAAAAACCTCGTCGGGTTTGTAAGACAGGCCCTGCAAGGCCAGAAGACCGACCTGCGGACCATTGCCATGGGTGACGACAAGATCGTGCCCGGCCTCAACGATGCGCGCCAGCGCCCTGGCAGCCACACGCGCATTTTCGCGCTGGTTGACAGCCGTCAGAGCCTGCCCGCGCCGCAAAAGCGCGTTGCCACCAAGCGCTGTGACGACAAGCATGGCCTTATGGCCCTATCGTGGCGACGAGAACCGCTTTGATCGTGTGCATCCGGTTCTCGGCCTGATCGAACACAATCGAGGCGGCGCTTTCAAAGACATCATCAGTCACTTCCATTGCTGACAAGCCGAACTCCTTCTCGATCTCGGCCCCGACCTCGGTTTCCGCATTGTGGAAGGCCGGCAAGCAATGCATGAAGCGGGTGCGCGGGTTGCCGGTATTGGACATGACCTCAGCCGTGACCTGATAGGGCTTCAGCAACTCGATACGTTCGGCCCATTTCTCCCTGGGCTCTCCCATCGAAAGCCAGACATCGGTATAGATGAAATCCGCACCCAACGTGGCCTCCTGAATGTCATCAGAAATCAGGATGCGCGCGCCGGTGTCCTGCGCGATGCTCCGTGCCTCGGCCTCGATAAGCGTTTCCGGCCAGCACGCACGCGGGGCGCAAAGGCGCACGTCCATGCCCATCTTGGCACCACCAATCAACAGGCTGTCGGCCATGTTGTTGGAGGCATCCCCCATGTAGGTGAAGATCACCTCGCGCAATTGTTTTTCAGCGTGTTCGCGCATGGTCAGGAAATCGGCAAGTATCTGAGTAGGATGAAATTCGTCCGTCAGGCCGTTCCACACCGGCACACCGGCATGCGCCGCCAGATCCTCAACAACCGTCTGACCAAAGCCCCGGTATTCAATCCCGTCGAACACACGGCCGAGCACGCGGGCGGTGTCCTTGACGGTTTCCTTGCGGCCAAGATGCGTACCGGACGGGCCCAGATAGGTGACATGTGCCCCTTGGTCATGGGCTGCAACCTCGAATCCCACCCGCGTCCGTGTGCTGTCCTTTTCGAAGATCAGGGCAATTTCCCTGCCCTTCAGTCCCGGTTGTTCCGTCCCTGCGTATTTCGCGGCTTTCAGCGTCGCGGACAGATCCAGCAGGAACCCGATTTCACCTGGCGCAAAGTCGCGCAGACTCAGGAAATGCCGGTTCTTCAGATTATAGGCCATACTATTGCTCCTTTCATGCCGGATCGCGGATTGTCGGGCAACTCATGCATCGGCTGCCCCCCCTGCCCCGGCCTAGCTCGGCCCCCGGAATCTCCAGCACCTCGATGCCTTCAGCGCGCAGCGCGGCGTTGGTGTCGTCGTTGCGGTCATAGCCGACCACCACCCCGGGGCGCAGCGCCAGCACGTTGTTGCCGTCATTCCATTGCTCGCGGGATTCCTCGAAAGGATCGTCGCCGCCAGTCGAAACAACCTTCAACCGCCTGAAGCCCAATGCCTTTGCCAGAACATCAAAGATGGGCCGCTCAAGGCGCCTCATATCAAGGGGCGCCGAACCGTCACCGGGACGCAGATCGAACAAGCTCATTTCCGCCGCTACATCGGTAAAGCTTGTCACGACATCGCCGCCACAGAAGGTAAACACCGTATCAAGGTGCATGGCTGATCGTTCCTTGGGCAGTTGGCAGGCCAGAACCCGCGTCGCCCGACCGTCATCGAACAGCGCCTCCGCCAGAAGGCCAACCGCCTGTGGCGACGTGCGCTCGCCCATGCCGATCAGAACAAGACCATTGCCAACCGGCATTACATCGCCACCCTCGATCGTGGCCAGACCATGATCCCGTGTGGGGTCGCCCCATATCACCTCCGCCTTACCTGCGAACTTCGGATGAAACCGGTAAATTGCCGCAGTCAGCAGCGTTTCCGGTCGCCGCGCTTGCCAATACATCGGGTTCAGCGTGACGCCGCCGTAAATCCAGGCACTATTATCTCGGGTGAACAGAAAATTCGGCAAGGGCGGAAGGATAAAGCCAAGTGGACCCAGATAAGCACCAAACATGCCTGCGGGCTCGAATGGCAGGTCATCGACCGTCAATCCGCCAATCAGGACGTCCGACAGCGCGCTGCCAGACAGCTCGTCCAGCCAATCGCGCATCTCGCCCAGCATGCCGACGCCAATATCCAGCGGGCTGACCCTGTGATCAAGCACCCAGCGGCGCGCATCGGCACTCTCAAGCGTTTCCGCCAGAAGCGTGCCTGTATCGAGCACCTCGACACCTTCGTCGCGCATGATGTCGGAGAAGACATCATGATCCTTGCGCGCCTGTTTGACCCAGAACACATCGTCGAACAAAAGCCGCTCGCAATTCGACGGGGTAAGCCTGCGATGCGCGCGGCCCGGCTTGCAAACGATCACCTGCCGCAATTGTCCCGTTTCGGAATGTACGCCAAGTTGGGGCGTGCTCATGCCACCCCCCCCGTGCCCAGCCAGGCCCCAACCGCCAGCGTGCCCATTATGAAGACCGTCAAGATCAACAGAAGCGGCCAGATAAAGACGATCCAGCGATCATAGGACACCCGCCCAATGGCGAGGCCGCCGATGACCACTGCGAAGGTCGGATTGATCAGATTCACCAGCCCGTTCGCCGATTGATAGGCGGTAACGACCAAGTCGCGGCCGACACCGGCGAAATCGGCCAGCGGTGCCAGGATCGGCATCGACAACACCGCCAGACCCGACGAGGAGGGAACGAAAAAGCTCATCCCCACCTCGATCGCGAACATGGTCGAGATGAACGCGATGCTCGACAGATCGCCCAGGGTTTGCGCGGATGCATGCAGGATGGTGTCCGCGATCAACCCCTGCTCCATGATCACGACAATGCCACGCGCCAATCCAATCACCAGCGCCACCCCCAGAAGATCGCGCGCACCATCGACAAAGGCCCCGGTCAGTTTCTTTTCGCCAAGTCGCCCGATAAGGCCGATGACGATCGCCGAGCCAAGGAACAGCGCGCCCATTCGCGCCATCCACCACTCCTGCGTGGAGACCCCCCAGATCATCGCAACGAATGTGCCTGCAAAAACGATCAGGATAACCTTTTGCGTGCCCGTCAACGCATCGTCCGCCGTTTCTTCACCATTGCCACGCAAAAAATGGCGGTCATGCGCCTGCCACTGCTTGGCCACGACAGAGCGCTGATTGTCGGCCTTCACGAGCGCGGCATAGCGCATAACATAGGCCACACAGATGCCCAGCCCGCCAATCAGAAGAACAAATCGCAGGATAATGCCGTTCGTGAAAGGGATCGACGCCGCATCCGCCGCAATGATGGTGGCGAACGGATTGATCGTAGACCCTAGCACGCCGATACCGGCACCGATCAAAATGATCGCGACACCCGTCACCGCATCATAGCCAGCGCGCAGAACCACCGGCAAAAGGATCGCGTAGAACGCCAGTGTTTCCTCGGCCATGCCATAGGTCGTCCCTCCGATGGCGAAAAGCGTCATCAATATCGGGACCATCCAGATCTCGCGGCCCTCCATCGCGCGCATTGCGCTGCGAATGCCGGTGTCGATCGCCCCGGTCGCGTTTACCACGCCCAGGAAGCCGCCCAGCAAGAGAACGAACAGCGCCACGTCGATGGCATTCGCCGCATAACTGTCAGGATCGTAAAACCCCGCGATCGGGGCCAGAAGCACGTCAATCGGCCCCTGCGGGTTGGCCTCGACGGTCTTGTAGGTTTCGGGAACGGCCACCTCGCGACCGACATCCTCGTTCATCACACGGTCATATTGCCCTGCAGGAATTATCCAAGTCAGAACTGCCACCAGAATGATCAGAAGGAACAGGATCGTATAGGCTGTTGGAAACCGGGATTGCAGGCCCGGATCCGTGCTTTCCGCCTCTGCGGCTGTGTCCGACATGATAGATCCTTCCCTTGGCACAAGTTCTGTTGAGGGTGAGCCTTCTATGTTCCCATTCCCGCAGGCCTGCGCATTAATCTGCGTTAATCCGATAAAACACCGAACAAAGGCCCGCGGCTTTAACCCCGGTCAATGCCTGCGCTTCTGACGCCCCTGGCATCACCCCGACGAAAGGATGCGGGAGACTGGTCTTGCCCCGGTTCAGTTCCGGTCTCTTTCGAGCAATGTTTGCGATGAAGGAGATAGGGAATGGCAACGAGATACACGAACGGGTTTCGCCGTGATGCGGTGCGCATCGCGACGACCGGTGGACTGACCCGGCCACAGGCGGCTGCCGATTCAGGGGGTGGACTTTCGACGCTGAACACGTGGGGTCAGACGCATCAGCATGACGATCTGATGTCGGGTCCGCGCGAGGATGTCAAAAGGCAGAACGAAGGCCTGCGCGCGGCAAGCTTCCTTGCGGGCCAAAGCCGATGAGGTTTGCTTTCATTGTTTCCCGGAAAGAAGTCTGGCCTGTGGAATGTCTCTGCCGCATTCTGCAAGTTTCATCGCGGGGATTTCGTGCATGGCGAAGCCGCCCAACGAGCCGCAGACAGCGCGACGATATGGTGATCCTGGCGCAAGACCGATCGCAACCACACGTTCAACACTGCGCCCATTCTGCTGGATCAGGGTTTCTCTGCGGATGGCCCAAACCGGAAGTGGGCGGGCGACAGATCCCATATCTTGACCAGCGAAGGGTGGTTGTATCTGGCCGTCATCATCGATCTGCATTCTCGGCGCGTCATTGGCT
>NZ_FRBN01000054.1 GCF_900142625.1 Roseovarius marisflavi | reverse complement strand
CCAGAGCACTTGCTCTATAGCGCTCACCCTTTGTCAGCACGGCCCACGCGATCCTCGCCAGTTTGTTTGCCATCGCCACTGCGGCGACGTTGACAGCGTTCCGGCCAGCTTTGCGAACCGCCGCGTCAGCCTGCATGTCTCCCCCGAACGGCAGGTCATCGTGGCGGAAGGCCAAACCGTTTGCACCCATGACCGCATCATCGAGCGGTCGCACCACAACCCGTTAAGCACGGCAAAGGTGTTTCAGCATCTGTGAGCGATCTGAATGCACCCACATCCAGTCAAAACACGCCCATACTCAGCCCTGCACCCATCGCCGTGCCAAGGTCTCGACAAAGGGCTAGCTGTTCTTCGGCGATATTTTTCTCGGCCAGGATGTCCTCGGGTTTCTGGGCATGGGTGCAAATAATCAACGGAGGCTGCACTTCCTTGAGCCGCCAACCTTGGGCAATCCGCGCAGTTTGACGAGCAGCGTTTTCCCCATCCGAACCGGCACATATCATCTGCGCGTATGGGTGCCCCTCGATACGCCCAAGGACCGGATAATAGCTCCGGTCAAAGAAATCCTTCATCATGCCTGCAATCGCTGCAAGGTTTTCAGGGGAGCAAAAGATGAAACCGTCTGCACGCAGAAGATCCTGGGGCCCGGCCTCTTCCGCAGTTTTTAAAATAGTTGTCACTTCTTCGCATGCCGCTGAATAAGCCGCTCCGGCCATCTGCCTGCTGCCACCCGTCCTGGAATGATAAACGATCAGAAGCTGCGCCATCGCATATTATTCTAGGGCATCTGTCGGCGTTTGCCAAATAGCTTCGACCCCAAGCGTCCAGTATGTCCGAGCACGCCCGGCGAACCCACACCATCGGCGGGTTTCAGGCAAAGTGGGTCTGCAGGTTAGCTTTGATTTGCGCCCTTCAACTGACGGATGGCCGATCTGATGGACAACCAGACCTGTGCTTGGTCTTTGTTTCCAGATGCCTCTTGCTCCTTTTGATGCCGCGCGGCTTCAAGCTCGGCTTTGTCACCGTGCGCGCTGTACAGCGCTTGAGCGTATTCGCTGACTTTCATCATATCCATATTTCATACTCCGTTTGTGGGGCTGCATTCGATCCAGCGCGCCCCTAACTCACGCATGAGACTGATAGTTCATTTGTATCACATCCCGCCGGAAAATTCGAGGTGCGGTATCTGACAGTCAAAGACTTCCTCGCGCTAACCAAGGTGGGGAATGCGAACCCTCTGTTGCATCGCCGGGGACCGTGCCAAACCCGGTAAACACTGCAAACTTGGGGGATTACCCATCGAGAATGCGTTTTAGAGTTATGAGAGCCCGGCGAAGGCTTGGCTCGGATCAAGGACCACCGGGCTTTTTATGTCGGCGATGAGGTGATGGTGGAGCGGATCTAGCTCTGCGATCCAATCCAGCGCACCTTGGCGTTCGGACCTTTCGGACCAAAGGCAAAGAGCTCGGGGCGTTTTGTCAGGTAGGCCCGCCAAGTCTTGTCCGGGTGGGCGCTGATCTTGGTGCCGAATTCGCGCATCGGGCCGTTCAGGCCAACAATTGGAATTCCATTGGTATCCCCATTTTCAAGGATTACCTGACGGAGTCGTATGTCCATCGCACTCAAAGCGTTGGCCGCTGGCGTCTTTGGCACTTGATCCTTTGAAACGGCTTCAATCTCAATGAACTGGCTGCACGCTGCCCGAAAGACCTCCGGAGTTTTCGGCTCGCCCAGCCCAATCACTCGAAAATGGCGTTCGCGAAGATGATGGGCCAGATGGCTAAAATCCCCGTCTGAGGTTATAATAACAAGGGTTCCGATGCCGCCCACATGGGACAGATGCACCGCGTCGATCGACAAACGAATGTCGGCTGAGTTTTTCCCGCGCACGGTATGCACAAGACGAAAGCCAGGTGTCTCCGCCCAGGTCGCGACTTGTGCGGCGTCACCATAAACGCGGCGCACGGCGGCTTTTTCGGCTCCGCCCACCCCGCACAATATTTCAGCTGCCGGGATGGTGTTGACGTTTTCACCGTCAACCAGCACTGCGCACACCTGCGCTCACCGGATGGATCACTCCCAAATCATCGTGCAATCTGCTCATTTTGGCCCCTTCAATCGGAAGCAATCAGCCGAAACTCCCCAAGTCGAACGCCTCTTCTGGCACACTGGCGCTGTTCTAGGCACAGATCAAGTCTTCCGGCCAAGCTGTGCTGCTGGTCGGGCGTCGGCTGTACGACGTGAGCACGAGTTTTGGCCGCGGTGATCGCCATGGCGTGGATATGAAAATCTGACCTAGGCCGGAGCAGCTGCACTGGCGGTTCCAACCCCATCCCATCAACGGGTCTCGAGTAAGTCAGCCCGCTTGCCCATGGGCTGCTGGCGGAACCGGAAAAAGTGACAATAAATCCGGTATCAGGGGCGCGCCAGGTGGGTTTTGTCGATAAGTCGGTTTTGTCAGGAAGGGCGGATTTTGTTGAAGAACTCCGGTGGCTCAAAATCGCACGCGAATTTCAGGATCTGGTTCCGCCAAGGGGCACCTTGGCAAACAAGATTTCCAAAATCAGGCATTGGCGGGAAGAAATTCTGCCGATTTGGCCCGTACGGTTCGGGCATCGAGTTTTTCCACACAATCCGCGAATTCTGTTGAAAAACTCTTCCTTGATCGAGGCGTGCATCACTGATTCAATTCCCATATTAATCGGGGGATTTTGCGATGTTGGGACCGAGGCAGGAAGCACAGGCGGCGCTGTTTTATGAGTTCTCGCTGAACGATCACGTTCCACAAGATCATCTTCTGCGTTCGATTGACCGGTTCGTCGATCTGAGCGACATCCGCCAGTATCTGTCCGAGTTTTACAGCCACACAGGCCGCCCATCGATTGATCCTGAGCTGCTGATCCGGATGCTTTTGGTGGGCTATTGCTTCGGTATCAGGTCAGAGCGCCGGTTGTGCGAAGAGGTGCATTTGAACTTGGCGTATCGCTGGTTTTGTCGCCTCGATCTGTCTGATCCAATACCCGACCATTCGACCTTCTCAAAGAACCGGCATGGGCGCTTCCGTGAGAGCGCTTTGCTTCGCCACTTGTTTGAAAAGACCGTCGCGCGCTGCATCGCTGACGGTTTGGTGAGTGGGCAACGGCTTGCGGCAGATGCCAGCTTAATCGAAGCTGACGCCAACAAACAGAACTCTACGCCAAAGGAAGACTGGGACCGCAGCGCCATTGATCCAACTGATGCGCCACGCGCCGTTCGCGAATATCTCAACGTGCTGGATGACGCTGCCTTTGGTGCAGCATCTGAGGTTGAGCCCAAGTTCACATCCCATTCTGACCCCTCCAGCCAATGGACGGCGGCACGTAAAGGCCCAGCATTCTTTGCCTATTCCACCAACTATCTGATCGATACCGATCACAGTGTGATCGTCGACATCGAAGGAACGAGGTCAATCCGGCAGGCTGAAGCAGGCTCTGTGCGCACCATGTTGGATAGGATCAAGCACCGGCATGATTTGGATCCCGAACGCCTCATTGCAGATAGTGCCTATGGGTCAGGGCCGATGCCGGGCTGGCTCGTTGACCGTAAAATCAACCCCCACATTCCGGTGCTCGACAAAGCCGGGCGGACAGACGGAACATGGTCTCGCGTCGACTTCGAGCGGGACCCAGAGAACAACCAATACATCTGCCCGGAAGGCGAGCCGCTGAAGCAGTTCCGCAGGAACTATTCCGACCCCAATCGCGGTCCCAGCGGTAAAGGTGTCGCCAAGTATCAGGCGTTGAAACATACTTGTCAGGCCTGCCCATCAAAAATGCAGTGCTGCCCGAATGCAGAGGCCCGGAAGATCACCCGCGAAGAACATGAAGACGCCCGCCAGGTTGCCCGCGATATCGCGAAGGCCAAACAGTATGCCGTATCGATGCGACTTCGAAAGAAGGTCGAGATGCTCTTTGCCCACCTCAAACGCATCCTCGGCCTGGGTCGCCTCCGATTACGAGGTCCATGCGGCGCAAACGACGAATTTCTCCTCGCCGCAACCGCCCAAAACCTCCGCAAACTGGCCAAGATCTTTCCTGCACCGCAGCAAGCGCGCAAAGCCTGATCAGAAGAGCGCTTGCGCCGCCTCCAAAGTTACAATTTCTGCGCTAGCAACACGGTGTTTTTCCACATGGAGCAATCCCTATCTGTCTCTGCCAGGCCGCCGGTATAATGGACCGGCAACAACAGAGAGGAACTGACGGATGGAATATTATGCTGGTTTGGATGTCTCGATGGAAGAGACGCACATTTGTGTCCTTGATCGTGAAGGCGCACTGGTACGGGAGGGCAAAACGCGGTCGTCACCTGCCATGATCGCGACCTTTCTCGCAGATGGACCGCCTTGTGAACAGGTCATCTTCGAAACGGGCAGGATGGCGCCAATGCTCTATCACGGGCTGGTCGAGCAGGGCGTTCCGGTCCAGTGCGTTGAGAGCAGGCAGGCGTATCAGGCGCTGAAGTCTCTGGCGGGGCACAAGACAGATCGCAATGATGCCCGCGGCCTGGCGCATCTCGCACGCACAGGATTCTACAAACTGACACACGTCAAATCCTTGTCGGCCCATGCGATCCGTTCCCTGATTGCAGCCCGCAAGAAGCTGGTCGGCCAGCGCGTCACCATCGACAATCAGATCCGGGGACTGGTCGTCGTGTTCGGCGTTCGGTTGCCGCGCGCCTTGTCGCCGGCCTTCAAGGACGCGGCGCTGAAGATCAGCGATGGCGTGCCGGGTCTTCATGCTGCGCTTTGCGGGCTCTTTGCCGCACGCGAAGCCATCCTCACGGCGGTTGCGGCAATCGATGCCGACATGAAACGAATGGCCCGCGCGTCCAGGGTTTGTGCGCGCCTGATGACAGTGCCCGGTGTTGGCCCGATCACAGCCCTGGCTTTCGCGGCCGCAATTGACGAACCCTCGCGGTTCAGGAGATCGCGTGACGTCGGCGCCTACCTGGGGCTCGTTCCCCGACGGTATCAATCCGGTGAGATCGATTACAGCGGCAGCATCCCGAAGCGGGGCGATATCAGGGTTCGCACCCTTCTTTACGAGGCCGCCAACGTGATGCTGACGAGATGTGCTGGCACTCTCAAGCTCAAGACATGGGCATTGGCCATCGGGGCGCGCTCGACAATGAGGAAAGCCAGAGTCGCACTGGCCAGGCGTCTGGCCATCGTCATGCATGCGATGATGCGTGACGGGACCGAGTTCCAGATCGCATAACGGAGATCACGATAACAAACGCGAGGCTTCCTATACCAGAGCTCCCATCCGGGACGACGTCCGAGGGAGGGCGTGAGACACGGCGACGATTCTGTAGCAACAGCCGGAACCAACGGCACGATTGCGGTTCCCACCTTGCCGACACACACCCAGCCCACCCCATCATGAACCATCGAGTTCGAAGAGAACAAAGGCAACCTCAGACGCGAAAAAGAAGGAAGCTCAGAAAACGAGCATTGACAGATTAGAGAACAGAACCGGCGGATAGCTGATGGGGTGGATGGCTCCTGCTCCAATCGGCGTCGCAATGCGCCATACTGCAGATGTCCATATCTGCGTATAGGAGGAGCCACCCAATGCA
>NZ_FRBN01000037.1 GCF_900142625.1 Roseovarius marisflavi | reverse complement strand
GTCAAAACCGCGCAAACAGGCCGGACACATGACTGCTTCTGACAAATGCACAAATCTGATCAAAAATGTCTTGCTATGCAGGAGCCATCCACACAGGTCGTTCGCTGCGTCAAAGTCCTATGTCTCACATGCGGACCAAGCGGCCTGATGCGACTGCAGCGTAGATCGTGGCATCGATGCACGAGCCAGACAGACAGGTTCTGCGGCAGCGCAGCAAAGTTTCCCCAAAACGGTCATTCAACACAGTCGAAATCGCCAAAATCCGAACCGGTCGTTCGCTGCGCGGGCGTTCTATGTCTCACAAGCGGACTTTTCAGACCTTCGCAATGGCCAGCCCA
The DNA here is from genome assembly GCF_900142625.1 of Roseovarius marisflavi. Taxonomy (GTDB): domain Bacteria; phylum Pseudomonadota; class Alphaproteobacteria; order Rhodobacterales; family Rhodobacteraceae; genus Roseovarius; species Roseovarius marisflavi. The sequence goes on along the minus strand of NZ_FRBN01000037.1, from coordinate 22,374 downwards.
ACTGGCGCTTTCGGCCCAAAGGTGCGCCTTCTTGACGTCCAATGAACCAACCGCAGCGGTTGCATTGATGTCACAGATCAACCAAAAGCTTTAGCGCCCTTGAATGGGACAAGATCTTCTCCTAGCGTCCACAAGCACAAATCTTGGAGTTAACTATGCAAAAAATAACGTTTCTTTTGGCAGCAACCTTTGCTCTAACAGCTTGCGAGGCCCCCAAGACCCCTGTTCCGACGGGTGGCAGTAGGTCTGATGCACTTGTCGAACTATCCTATGATGTCGGTCCCTACGAACAGGCCGTTGTGGATTGGGACACAGCACAGGCATCAGCAGTTAAGCGGTGTAGAGCTTGGGGTTACAGCAAGGCTGATCCGTTTGAAGGTGTTCGTGAGCAATGCCAACAGTTCAATGGCTACGGCAGCTGCATGAGAGGCACTGTCACGCGCACCTATCAGTGCACGAACTGATCTAATCCAGCCAGCGGCATCGTGTTTTCAAGCAACGTGTAGAAAATTTAAATGCCGCTGGCCACTACCGGCTTTGAGCCGACCATGGCTGACGACCAATTATACTGCGGGGCGGCAGGTCGCGCTTTTATGATGCCCGAGACAGATTTAAAGAGGACATCCCATGCGCTTTATTGCGAAATTATTTTCAACTGCAGGTCTTGCCCTGTTTCTGGCCGTTTCAGCTCAAGCCGAAACCATCACACCAAAAGAAGCCGCTTATTATGCCGGAGATTCAGCGACGGTCGCGGGGGTCGTAAGTCAGGTTTCTACAAGCAACGGCGGGACAACTTTCATCAATTTTGACGGTCGATATCCCAACCATAAATTCTATGCAGTCCTCTTTAGGAAAAACGCAGGGGAATTCTCTGGAATACATTCTCTAGAGGGCCGAACTGTTGCCATCACCGGAACAATTGAGCTTTACAAGGGCAAACCTCAGATTATTCTTCGGTCTCCGAGCCAGATCGACATTCTGAAATAGTTTGGGGCGACAAACTGACCTCTGACCAAGTCCAGTTTGTGGCGCGGAGGCTGCGTGATCTAATTACTCGATATCAAGCCGTCATCGGCGACACTCGCTTTCGCCGCAGTGCGGTCCGTCATCGCGGTCGTTCGTGCACGGTGCAGCATTTGAAAGGTAATTCGGCGCGAGGCGGACGAAACAGCCATTCGCTGCGGCTGCAACAATGGCCGCTCTGGCGACCTACGCGTGTTTGGGCAAATGTACCGACTGCGGCTAACGCTATTCGTAGTAAATCTTTGCTTGGGGATGTTGCGCCAGCGTTTCGGGTCGATAGGCTTTCACATCTCCCATTTGCGGGACTGGTCCAGCTTTCATTCTTTCCAGCACGGTTGGGTGAAGAGGGAAGTTGTTCACTTTGCGTGGTCCAAAGCCCCACCTTAGTTTCAATGGCCCTTTATCTATCAAATAGATTTCAGCATGCTGAAGTCCCTTTGGATCAGGCGAGGTAACCAGAATTTCGGGCCGCATTTTGATGTCGGGTACACACTCTTTCAGTTCTTTGATCATCCATTGTAACGAGATATCGCTTAGTCGAGATTCGGGCTCAGGGTAGCTTCCTCCGATATCGCTGTGGCAACCTGCAAACCACATCTGCTTCATCCATTCCGGTTTACGGGCTTGCGTTTTCTCCGCCTCTTTTTGACTGCCCCATATCACCCGTGGAAAGTCTTTCCGAGTCTCATCGATCGCCAAAGCATGCCGAGCAAATTGAACATCGGAATCTAAATAAGCGTCATAATTCTTCCGGTCCCAAACAGCGCGATGCCCATGCTTCCAGATTGAAGGCCAATGAAGGGGGTTGTTGAATGAAAGCGGATTTTTAACATCTGGTGAATAATATTTGAACTGGCTTTTCAGAACAACCAAGAGCCAATATCCGACAATTGCGGCGAATGCGAATAGGGCAGTTGTGACAAACCATGGCCAACGAGAAAAAACGGACGCAATCAAACCGACCGCAAGAAGAATAAATACGCTATAGACGAACCAGTTGACCATCTTGTTGCCTAAAGCTGCAACAGTGTCGAATACTCCGATAAAAGTTGGCTGAACATTTCCTTGTTCGCCAGCTTTTTCACCTTCGGCATTCGAGCCGTACTTATTACGAAACCGACGGGCTTTCTCTTCGCGTTCATCTTCGTACTTACTCCGCTTGTGTCCCGCGCCGTGATTATAGACATATTTGACGGCATCACTTGCAATCTTACGAAGCTTAGGGCCATGTCGCGGAATAGGCGACCCATCCGGCATCATCGTCGGCACGCCGCATAAGTTCATCACATTTGCTACAGAGCGGGCAGTGTAAGCTCCTCGTGAGAATCCAAAAATGCTGATTTGATCGCCTGGTTCGTAATTGGCTATAATTGCCTCATAACAATCAATAACATTGTCATCAATGCCTGTACCGACGGCTGCCTCAAGGGCGTTGCGAATACGGCGAAAGGTTATTCCATCTGTTTCACCAGCTCCGAGACCAGCATCATAGAATGCGACTTGCTTGTTCGGTTTAATAGGCGAATCTGGGCCAGGCCTGGAAGCGCGGTACATCTTGTACACGTTTGATAGTCGCTGATCGGGTTTTTGCCCGCCGATTTGTCCGGTTCCATCTGAATAGATAAGAATGTTTTTTGGCATATCGTGTTCTTCCTTGTCAACTCGGCCTTCTCAGTATCCCGAAGGGTTCCGATCCATTTCTAGCCAAATTAGCGCCGTAATGCGCATTCGCATTGCGGGCATTCTGGAAAAGCGCAGCAATTCTAACGTGTTTACACCATTACGGAAACAGGTAGAACCATCCGTCTGCTTTGCTGGGCTCAGACTTCCAGCCGCGCATAGACGCAGTTCATGACGCCCGACTGCCTAGTCATCATTCGACAACGCGTTTACAACAGCGGGTAGATATTTTCGAACCTGCTCCCTATCACTGTCCTTTTCCTCGTCAGACAATGCTGAAAAAGGGGTCTCGAGTTGACGGTCCCACTGAGAAACAAGTTCGGCTGGGATGACTAGCGAACCGTCTGGCTGGCGCACTCCCTTTTCGTGCATGTACTTTTGCCAGTGCGCCCATCGCTCGTGCTCAATATCGGCCAACGTATCGATGGCTGCATTAAGCTTCGCCCTTAACCTATCATTGCCCATCACTAGATCATATCTCCAGCAACTAATCGGCGGTAGTGCTCACCTAACGCAGTTAGCTTACAAGTTTTGCTTTCAACGGCAGCATCCCACATATGCGGCGCGTCGACAGGGACAACCAAGTTCACTCGATTGTACTTCTGCAGTATTGCAAAAATCGCGTTATGACCGGGGTCTGGGGCAATGTAGTCGGTTGAGGCAACTTCCTCAGAAGTACGACGTGGCTCGTAGGACGGGTCCAATTGGTATTCATGTCCTGGAACCGGAAAGAACTCGGCAATTCGGCGTAAGTCACTTAGTTCCAGCGGCGGCTCCACTTTTCTAAGGGAGACAAAGCGTTTCACGTTCGTCTTAAAGACAGGCCGTTGTCCCCAAGGCCCTAGCGATTGGTCGATGTGTGCGTAGATACTGCCAGGTGTCACGTCGCCCACCAGGTTCGCGGCAGAGCCGCTGAGCGCATCAATTAACAGCGTAGTAAATACGCCCTCTCCGTTCACTTCATCAGCGTACTGCTCGGCCGTCGATGCAGTAAGAATGGTCACCCCGTCAGCCAATTCAGTCATGGGTGTCATAGCGTTCTTGCCCGCAGCCCCACTATGACAGCTATCCAAAATGATGATCTTGTTTTTGGCCGCGGATTGGTTGGCCCAAACCATAACATCAGATAAACTGATGCCATCGTCGCCGGATTTTGTATCAGAAGGGCATAGGTATCCTCCTGCCGCTTCAATGTAACCGTGTCCCGCAAAATATAGCAGAGCCACTTCGCTATCGCCCTCAAAAAGCTCCTGTATAGCTGCCCTTAGTTCATCCCTGGGAACATCGTCGCCTGAAGCTCTAGAAGTCATAAGTTTGACGGAAAAATTCACTGACCCGTCAGAGTCACGGTTTAACATGGATTCAACTCCATAGGCATCTCTTACACACCCGTGAAGCGAACCGATATGATCGTAGTGATTAACACCAACAACTAACGCTTTTCTCATCCGGATAATCCCTACTAATCAAAGGCTATCAACAAATGCCGCGATGTTGTCCCAGGTCCAAACTTTTGTATTTACACCCTCAATATTAGTCCGGTCGTCTTTATAGCACCAAATGCCTCTAATGGGCTTCCTCTCTTCTTTCGCACACTGGATTTCCCAATGCTGACCAGTAGAGGTCGTTGAGTTCTTGCTCACAAATACTAGAACCCCGTCAGAACGCTTGATGCGAGTGCGAACACGTTCTTTCCATCCAGTGTCGTAAGGTTCCTTGACCGACATATCCACATATTCAAATGGCGATTTTGTGTTGAGAGATTGCGCTTTCAGAAAGTCACGAGACTTAACGTCGTCCATCGAGAAAGCTACGAAAATTACTTTTTTGTCGGCCATCATCTTTCCAATTCGGTCTTGCTGCATACAACCACAAGTTTATGGACCCTGAATTCCAAAAGCCAAGGGCAAAATTTCAATTCAATTCTTTTAGCACTGAGCCTTGACCTCTCCAAGGGCAGCATCTTGAGAACAAAACCCACATTACGCTTGTGGTGCGTCGGGTTCACTGCACGCACTTGCATCGCTAGACTGAGTAAAGTCGTGCACCTTCAACCAAAACGTCGATTTCAATTACATAAAGGCGTGTACAAGTTGTGGCGAAGGGCCGCTTTCCTGCTAACACGTCAAAATCTTTGAAACTGCAGCAAATGCCGGGTTTCCACCCTGAGCTATGCCCGAAAGTTGGTGACGGCGTGATCAGGCGGCGTTTTGAAGTTGCTTGATTCCGTCTTTGAATGCAATCCCATCGATTATCTCGGGCATGCGGTTGGACCCGTCCAGTTTGCGCCACTTGGTCTGGGCTGACATCATGAGTTTGAACGCCATTGCCAAGCCGGTTTTTCGGCTGAGGCACCCTTTGGTTTTGCCAGTGCGATGTCGGACCGTGGCGAAGGTGCTTTCGATGGGATTGGTGGTGCGGATGTGCTTCCAATGCTCAGCTGGGAAGTTATAGAAGGCCAGCAGCACATCGCGGTCTTTGGCCAGTTTTCCTACGGCTTTATCGTATTTCACGCCGTAGGTTTTGATGAAGAAATCAAAGGCAGCCTCGGCCTCGATCCGCGTTTCAGCCTGCCAAATGTCGTGTAAATGGCCTTTCGCCCTGGCCTGCACCGACTTCGGCATCGCGTTCAGCACATTGCCCGTTTTGTGGAACCAGCAACGCTGTTCCTGTGCCGCTCCAAAGAGCTCGCGCAGCGCATTCCAGAACCCCAAAGCACCATCCCCAATGGCAAGATCAGGCGCATGGGTGAGGCCTCGGCGCTGCAAATCAAGCAGCAGTTCACGCCAGCTCTGGGTGCTTTCTCGATAGCCATCAGCGAGGCCGATGATCTCTTTGCGACCCCATTCATCTGCCCCGATAAGTACCAGAACACATTGTTTTTCTTCAGCCATTCGTGGCCGGAAGTAGACACCGTCCGCCCAGATGTAGACGAACCGCCGGGTGCTGAGATCGCGCCGCTGCCAGCGATCATACTCGTCCCACCAATCCGCCTTGAGCCGCGATATCGTGCTTGAGGACAGCCCTGCGGCATTGGGGCCGAGCAAAGCGGCAAGCGCCTCGTGAAAGTCGCCGGTCGAAATACCTTTGAGATACAGCCAGGGCAGCAGCTCTTCGATGGATTTGGCTTTGCGCAGATAGGGTGGCAGGATCGTTGATGTGAACCGGACTTTCTCGACGGTATCACCCCGATCCCGCACGCGTGGCACTTTGACCGGCACCGCGCCGATCCCGGTGATTACTTCGCGTTCAGGCAGGTGACCGTGGCGCACCAGTCGAGCCCGACCGTCGTCCGTTTTGTCAGATGCATAGGCCTCCAACAGAACTGAAAGTTCGGCCTCAACCGCTTGCTCAATCAGACGCTGCGCGCCGGATCGTAGCAGGTCCGTCAGTGGATCAGGCGAAAATCCCTGTGGATCGATCAGCTGGGTGATGGTATTTGGCGTCATGTGGCATATCCTTTTCTCAGTCGAGAATTGCGGCGCGTGAACAACGCCATGATTTGCCGCCCCTCAGGGGCCATCACCAACTTTTAGCTATATCTCTTCCACCCTCAGTGCCAAATGCTGCGCTTTTCACCAAGGTCGTCTTTGGGCTCACTGCCGTCATTCCGGCCCTGTTTTTTCGACGGCTGCTTCCTTCAGTCGAATGCCCAATTATCGGGTCAAGGCGCGGAAATAATTGAAGGATCTGCGTTTCGGGAACGGCGGCTTTCGGGACGAGGTTCAAACTTGACCCGCTGCACTGCCGCATGGCTGCTCTGAGCCCGAAGCGGCCTGATTGAAATCTCGCCCTTCGCTCATGCAGCAAACAAGTCGCCCTGACCGATTCCAGCACCACGCCGCAACGCAGCCTAAAGAGCGGCCGTTCGTTGTGGGCGCAGCGAAGCTTGGTGGGCCTGTGACCGAGTTGCGGTGCAAGCCGCCTGATAGAGCCCAAATTGCTGGATGTTGCGCGTGCTAAGAAAGGGTCGAACGCGCGTAAAACCGCCATTGGCAGCAAGAATTACAACTGACATCTACCCCGGATCAGACGACCCGATGCAGTGGTACCTCTCGCACAATGCATTGTTAGTGCAGGGTACGGTATTTTCTGACTACATCTGGCAGAAGTCGTTTTCGATTATTTGGTATTCTGCCTGGCCTGCAAGCAATCTCCGACCAGATGGACAGAGCGGCGCTGTCACTCAATCAATCAATTCTCTTCAATAAGTGCCGACGTCAGATTTCTTTCCGTCCTGAGAGGCGCCGTAATTGAAGGGCAAAATAGTCACCTAAATGCCTTTGACGGGACGGGTTTTTATTGTGGGAACACCCCACATTTCCAACCAGGAGTCGGGCCGGGTTCGTAAATTATTTATGCGTTATCGTAACTCTGAGGTACCCTGACGTTGTTTATCATGAGTCGGGAATCAATATTAGGGGGGCAGAAATGTCTAGAAAATCTTTACTAATAAGCGCCTCATCTCTGACAATTACGTTATTTTCTAGCGGGTTGGCATTTGCCGACAAAGGCTTGGACAGCAGCGAACTTCGAGATGCGGTGACCGTCGATGGTGTGAGGGCGCACCAGCAAGCATTTCAGGCTGCAGCAGACGCAAATGGCGGAATACGCGAGGCTTCAAGCCCTGGGTACTTCGCTTCTGTGGATTATGTCGCAGATGCAATGGCGGCTGCAGGATACGATGTTACTGTTCAGGGGTTCGACTATCCGTTTTTCGAAGAAAACGTTGAAGCAATTCTTGAACAGCTCGACCCTGATCCAACACTCTATGAATATTTCGGTTTAACTGGTTTTGCGACCATGACCTATTCGGGCTCTGGCGACATCATAGCGCCGACGCAGGGCGTAGATCTGCAATTGCCGCCAGGCGCGGCGGCAAACACCTCGACCAGCGGATGCGAAGTTGCCGACTTTGACACGTTCGTGTTCGGAAAAATCGCCATAATCCAACGGGGGAACTGCTCGTTTGCGTTGAAAGCACAAAATGCCGAAGCGGCAGGCGCTGCAGGTGTGATCATTTTCAATGAAGGTCAAGAAGGACGAACCGACAACTTCTTCGGCACGCTTGGTGCCCCCGGCATCAACATTCCGGTTGTCGGCGCGGCCTTCGACGTGGGGGCCGAGCTAGCACAATCGGAGGCAACTGTTCGCATGTTCGTTGATGCCGAATCTGAGGTAAGGATGTCGGCCAATGTCATTGCGGATAGTGTCGGCGGCCGGGATGATCGGGTCGTTGTAGTCGGCGCCCATCTCGACTCGGTTCCGGAAGGACCTGGAATTCAGGACAACGGATCCGGATCGGCGGCGAACTTAGAGGTCGCGCTGCAAATGGCGGCACTGGGGATCGAGCCCCGCAACAAGGTTAGGTTTGCGTGGTGGGGCGCAGAAGAGGCCGGTCTGCTAGGATCCGAGTTTTACGTTTCACAGCTCACCACGCGTGAGATCAAGGACATCGCCCTTAACCTCAACTTTGACATGGTCGGCTCGCCCAACTTTGTCCGCTTTGTTTATGACGGGGATGGTTCTGACACGGGCGCTTCAGGACCCAACGGTTCAGGGAATATTGAACGTGTATTCCTGGATTACTTTGCCGATCAGGGTTTGCCGGTGGAAGCCACCGCATTCGATGGCCGGTCCGACTACGGCCCGTTCATTGCTGATGGTGTGGATATTCCGGCTGGCGGATTGTTCACTGGTGCAGAAGAGCTCAAGACCGAAGAACAAGTCGCAGTTTATGGCGGCGTGGCCGGCGAACAGCTTGACCCTTGCTACCACTTGGCCTGTGACACGTTCGACAACATTAGTATAGAAGTGCTGGACCAGATGAGCGACGCTATCGCACATGCTGTCTTGACGTTCGCGATGACCACATCGTCCGTCAATGGCACGGACAAGGCCAATGAAAACGCTGTCAAGGCGACCTCAGAGACGATGGAATATCGTGGCTCGCTTTTGCAACGTTAATGTAAATTGGCCGTGTTCACGGTCATGCTAAAAAAACTCCTGCCGCCATACTGATAGATATGGCGGCGGGAATGCGAAAGAGACCTCGGACACTCCCGCAGCAGGAAAGAGTTGGCCTGATGTTCTGCCATCGAAGCTAACGATGGAACACCTTAACAGCGAAGCCGGTGAGGCATGGTTTCGCGGTGTTTATCGGAATGGAATCTGCTAACGTTGGCTCACTGTTCCCGCTCAAGAGGCTTTCGGTCGCGAAGGATCAGAAACTTTGACAACCATTTGCGCAATTACCAAGCCAGGTAAGGGAAAATGCAATCATCAAGATCGGCATTGGCAATGCTGAGGCCGCGCCAAATGCATCGGTTTGCCGTATTGACTGTGTGGAGTTTTGTAAGCGCCATTTTTGTAATAATTGCTCTCCCTGGCGCGGCTTTTCAGTCTGCAAAAGAAATGAACGCTGCATCAGTTTTTGAATTGGGATTCAACGGCAAAACAGAACGTCTATCCGGCAAAGTTGATGCCGGTACCAGCATTACCGACACAATTCGCCAGATCGGTCGCACGGCTGGATTTGAGGTGCGCCTGCAGCCCGGCCTTGGTGAGTTGGATTACCCCGTAAATCTGGATGGCCTCACTATAGAGGACGCGCTCCGTAGCCTGGTCCGAGATCAATCCTATGTTGTTTTTCGCGGTTTGGCGCATGGCGGGTCGGAAGGGATCAGCAAGATCTGGGTTATGGCAGAGGGCGGGGAGTTTGATATAGAGATTGGGCAAACAGCGCCAATTTCAGGTTCAAACCAGAACGATTTCCAATCCGAGAAGCCTTACCTGAAAGTCACCCGTGCAATCGCGGTGCGCGATATAGTTAAACTCAGCAATATAGCTGACGAAGAGTCGATCAATACGCTCCGCAAGTTGGCAGTCGACGCAAGTGATGCGGCCATAAGGCGCTCGGCACTGAGCGCGCTGGCAGGTATTGCGGGGGAAGAGAGCCACAACCTTTTTGAGTTTTCCGGACTGAAGGATCCTGATGTACTTGTTCGTATCGAGGCTGCGCGCAGCTTATTGCGCGTTGATCATCATCGTGGCCCTGCAATCGTCGAAGCCGCAGCACAGCGAGAGACAGACCAATCCGCGCGCGAAATTATGGAGCGCATGGCAAAAGGTGAATCAGTTCAGCGAGTTACGGGTATGTCCGACGTGCAACTGAAGCATTAGGTGAAAGCCAAGCTTTAGACGATTTTCGTCGGCGTTGGCGGGCTCTGGAAATTCTGACTGGATGGCTGTTGTTACAGGAAAAACCAGCTTTTCATTTTGCAAAGAAGCAAACACCTTTTCTTCTCCCTTTTAGCGAGCGTTGGGTGCGCGGAGTGTAGGTGACCTTGGCAGGCTGCACCAGCGAAGGTCACACATGGGCATTGCACTTGCAGGTCCAATTTTAGCCCTACCTGTTTTATGTAGCCTACGCCATGCGCGATAAGAGGACATTTTTGCGTTTTCGGCGTAAGCCTGCTTTGTCTAAGGTTTGTGGCTGCTGTCAGCGTGAGCTGCAGCGGCGAACGACCGATTTGGATTTCTACCCTTCAGCCCATTGGGAACGGCCGCTTCGGGGAAATCCTGCCGCAGTGCCGCGAAACTGTCGCGTTCTTGATCGGGCGGGTCGGGCGAACTGTGCTGCGATGGCATTAGGCCGCTTGGTCCCGCAACTCGGTCATAGACCATTCTGAAATTGCTGCGACCAAGATGAACGGCCGCTTTCTTGGCCGCGGCGCAGCGTGACTCTCGGTTCAGCAGCAATGACATGATTGCTGCACCTGCACAGTTGGAAATCGGACCTTGTCTGCATTGGGCTCTGAACGGTCATTCGCTGCAAAGGTCATGAAGGTCCGGTTAGGGCCGTGAGTGACATAGGCGTCACCTGCGGTACAAGGGGCGGCTTCCGGACCTTCGCTGCAATTGCGAGCCAATCTGGCCTCGAAGTTGAAAGCTGACGCTCAATCTGATGCGGAACCACCCATATCTCTGCATTGCCGCAAGTCGCATGCGATCCCTAAGCAAGCTTTCATTAAAGGTACAGAAGTGCTGGCGCGGGGGGGGGGGCAGGCTGAATTTTTTTCACGCTCGGCTGAAAAAAGAACATTTGTTCTCAAGGCCCTCCGCAGGCGAACATCTGGACGTACTCTAATCGAGCACATCAAGGAGATGTCACATGATTTGGCTTATAAACCCGCTCCGCCGCGCTGCACCGATCGCAATACTTCCGATCACAGCCCTCTGCGCGATTGCCGCAACCAGCGGGCCCACAGCGGCTGAAGGAGATTTCCCGACCGAACACAAGGGCCTTGCCGTGGAGCAGCTTGGAGTGGTCCCCGCGGGCTCGATGGCGCGACAGGTAGGTCTCGATGGTCATGTTCTGCTCTTAAGACGGATCACGATCGAGCCAGGCGGTCAGATCGCACATCACAGCGCCGCCGAAGTCCCGGGCGTCGTTTACATGGAAACCGGTGCTTGGACGGAAGGCCGCAACAGCGGCGAAACAGAACATTTGGCGGGTGAGACCTTCATCGAGGACGCCGATACTGTGCACTGGTTCTACAATCGTGGGGATGAGCCTGCATCGGCCTTGGTCTGCGATATAAAACCCGCCAGTTGAACGAGCCTGTAATTGACCAAGCGAACGGGCACTGTCTCTAAAGCCGGACCACAAGTGTGGTCTGGCCCAAAGCGTCGCCGGGCCCGCCCGCACCTTCTAACCTTAAGCGCGTCCGAGCGCCGCTGAAAATTCTGGCCTCCGCGCGCACATCAAGCATCGTGGTGCTGAGAGAGTCTTGGCAGGCCGGATCGCGTTCGATGAGCCAATCCCGAGTTTGATTTGAACCCGTCGAGTATGTAATGATCCCATATGCGGACATCACATTTAACTTGGGAAACTGGGGCTTGACACGAAAACTTCCACCCTTCGCTGCGGTGCGGGCGTTCGAAGCCGCAGCACGTCTGGGCAGCATCAAGGAGGCTTCGGAGGAACTCTGCCTGACTGCCAGCGCGGTCAGCCATCAAATCCGCGCACTTGAAGAGTATCTGGGTACGTCAGTCTTTCGACGGTCAGGAAACCGAGTTGAACTGACGCTGACAGGGCGCGCCTATGCTGGAAAACTTACGACGCTTCTCGACGCATTCGAAGAGTCAACGAGGTCGGTGAAGGAGGCCGGGCGAAGACCCTTTCGTGTGCACTGCACACCGGGTTTTGCGGCACGCTGGCTTGTCCCCAGACTCAATCGCCTCGCATTCGGCGATCGGGTGCGGGTTTCGGTTTCGAACGGAGCGCCGTCAACTGACTTTACTTCGAACGGTGCTGACGTGGTTATCCAGTGGGCTGATGCGCCGGTTTTGGGCGTGGTCACCGAACCGCTGATGCAATCCGCCCGTTATCCCGTGGTCAGTCCATCCCTGATCCAGAGTAAAGAGTTGCGTGAGCCGGGAGACCTGTGTCGCATTACGCTGATGCATGATGAGACAATGGATGCATGGGACGAGTGGTTCGAAGCCGCTGGGATTGATCCTCCGGCATTTCCACGCGGTCCAACATTTCCAAACTGCGAACTTGCGACGGCAGCGGCGGAGCAGGAACAAGGTGTTGCTCTTGCATATGATGCGGTTGTCAGATCGACGGTTGAAAGCGGTGCTCTGGTCCGGCTTTTCGACGCGGTCACCATGCCATTCGTCATATATTCTGTCTCATATCCATCATCTCGAAAGAATGACCAAATGATCCGTGAATTTTCGGATTGGATACACAGCGAGGCCAAGGCCGTGGGGGCAGAGGCCCGTACCGATTTGATCTGCGAGGTCGCCAGCGGTCGTGTATCTCTTTTGAGGACGGCAACTCGCCCGGAAAATAAGCCGAAACTCGGAGCAAGACCGGAGGACTAATCTGAGCACCGAAACGCTATTCTTCCCAAAACCCGCTCAGTCCGCATCTTACCAGTTCGCACGCCACGCAGCCAACGGCGATGTTTCTCGAACCGGTCACTCGTGGTTTGTGCGGCGAATGCTACTGAAGAGCCCACCTTTACCGATGCTGCGGCGTGTTCGAATGGCAGCTTTGTTTTCGAAATGAATAACATAGGTCAGTTCGCTCTGAACTGACCCAAATGTTTATAAAAGTGTTTCTTGGGTGGCTCATGCCGCCGCCAACAACGCCCGGCCAATTTTCTCGACATGCACATAGTCCGTGCCGCAACATCCGCCAAAGACATTCATTTTCGGATGAGCAGCCCTGATGTCAACGTATTGGCCCGCCAATTCATCGGGGTTGCCTTCTTCGAGATGCCCCAACTGGCACAAGGTTCCATGATCCAAAGACGATGCGTTGGCCCGCAATCCACGGATGCGGTTGGCCCAAGGCTTACTCGCAAGTGCAGGGCCGAAATCAACTGGGTGAGAGCAATTGATCATGCAATAGGCGGGCGCGTTTGCAGTTGCTGCATCAACCGTTTCAATTGCTTGTTTCAACGTCTCACCGCTGCGCAGCTTGCGGTCTTTCTCAATCGTAAAGGCGATAACCGACGGTAAGCCCGCTTTGGCCGCGGCCCTTGCAATGCCAATCGCCTCGTCCGTTGTGTTCAAGGTCAGCGCAGTTACGATATCTGCACCTGCGGCTTTGAACGTTTCAATCTGTTCCTTGTGGTAGGTTTCGGAAGTTTCGGCGGTTAAGTCCTGATTTGTTTGGTAGGCGTCGCCCTTTGGTCCAATGCAGCCGCTGATCACGGTTTTATCTGGTGCCAGCCCGGTGGCGGCGGCGCATTCACGATAAAGCTCGAAACACTTGTGGTTCATCTCGGCGAGACCTTCTGTCGAGTACCCAAGCAAAGCACCCCAGTCACGACTGGCGCGGTAGGTCAGGCTGTCAAAAATGAAGGGTGTACCAAGCTTCACTGCGATTTTCGCAAAAGCGGTATAGTATTCCCGCAAGGCCGCTGCAGATCGGTCATCGTTCAGCAGATGAAAGGCGCTGAATTCCGGAGGATCGAAACCACGCTTGTACATTAGCCACGTTTCAGTACCGCCATCGGTTAGGAAAACGGCATTCGTCTGATGTGGCAATAGGGGTGTCGGCTGGGACATGTTATGCTCCTGTCGAAAACATTGATGTGTATCTTGGGGAAAATGGATCGCTGGCCTTAAGCCTCAGGTGCAATATTCTGATTGAAGCGGAACCGGTTTTGCGGATCGTACTTGGTCTTTATTTCAACGATCCGTTCATAGTTTGGCCCAAAACTTTTCCGCGTCAGCGCCGCATTGTCTTCACCATGCCCTGCGAAGTTGAGATAAGCCCGCCCGTGATGGCCAAAGCGTTCGGAATTGGACCAACCTTCGCGTGACCATGCAATGTTTGCTTTATCGTCATCAGGGTCGGTCCAAACGCCATCCAATGAATACATCCAATCCATAGATCGGTCGCCAAAAGCGGTGGCATCCGCTGAAACTTTCGCTGTTGCTCCGCCAAAGTTCCAGAGAGATGAGAGTGAGTTGTCCGAAGGTGCAGCCAACGCGTTGGCAAGGGCCAGATCAATCATCTCATCTGTTAGGTCAGTCAGATAACGGGCCTTCCAATAACAGCGAAAATCTCCGGCGGGCATCAGGGTATCGAAGAGTTGCTGCACGTCGCAGTAGTTCATTCGTCCGGAAAAATCGGCCGACATTTCGCCAAGCTCGCGAAGCGGTTGAAGAAGCGCCTCACCTTCAGCGGCGTCACCGTTATACACACACGCCAGCGTGAAGACCCTCTTACCCCAGTGTTCCTTGGGGAAGTCCTCGCCCCCTGCGGTGGAAAACTCGCAAAGCGATCCAACTCGATCGCCGTGTTTGGCAAGAAAATCACGCCATGCACGAATTGGTTTGGGCCCGTCTTCAACGAGGTAGATTGGAGCCGCGAACATGATCTCTGGGCCGACGGGGTGCAGCGCGAATTCGAATTGCACGACGACACCGAAGTTGCCACCCCCACCTTGCAGAGCCCAAAGTAGTTCGGGGTTTTCGTCTGCACTTGTGTGGATAAGCGTACCGTCGGCGGTGACCACGTCAGCAGCAACCAGATTGTCGATCGACAATCCATGCTGTGCTCTTAGCCAGCCAATTCCCCCCGACAGGGTTAGACCTGCCACTCCGGTGTCGGAAATCAGACCCCCGGGGGTCGCGAGCCCATGCTCTTGGGTCGCCGTATCGACATCACGCCACAACGCTCCGCCTTGCACCTTTGCCACCCGTGCAGACGCATCCACCGAGACTCCACGCATGAGCGAAAGGTCGATCATCACTCCGTCGTTACAGACCGCATGACCCGCAACATTGTGCCCGCCGCCACGAATGGCAATGGGCAGGTCACGGTCGACAGCGAGCTTGACTGCGGCCTGCACGTCGCCAGCATTTCTGCATTGAGCGATCAGCGCAGGGCGGCGATCTATCATTGCGTTCCAAACGCCCCGCACACCATCAAATCGCGCGTCTTCGGGGCCAATCATCTCGCCACCAAAATCGAGTGACAGCGAATCTAACATGTTCCTAAAGTCATCCATCCCGTACTTCCTTTTCAAAACCCACTTTCAGGCTATCCCAACACATCGGTTTAGCAGAGTGGCATTATGGCCAAGCACAAGGCATACTGGACAAGTGACCATGGCAAAATTGCCAATACCGTGCCTAATTGGACAAGGATCAGTCATGACCCAACCTATGAAGCCTCTGATTGTGCTGCTCGCTGCTCCAGAAACATCAGCGTCCGTTCTCTATGGATTGTATGATGTCTTGCTATCCGTAGGCGCAGTTTATTCTGACATGGTGTCAGGTTCGCCCGGTGACGAGTTGTTGGACATCAAGATCGCGTCGGCAGACGGAAAACCATTTCATTGTATTGGAAATATTCCTGTTGAACCGCATATGTCGGCTAACGATCAAACGACTCCTGACGCCGTTGTCATTTGTGACATGTATACGTCGATCTACGATGTACCGAAGGGCCGATACCCTCGGGAAATTGCCTGGTTGCGAAAGATGCATACGGATGGGGCTATGCTTACATCCGTCTGTTCAGGATCTCTCCTTCTTGCGGAAGCAGGGCTTTTGGACGGGAAAGAGGCGACAGCGCATTGGGCGTATCGTGATATGTTTCAACGCCATTATCCCAAAGTCGCCTTTCGCAATGAATCCATTCTGTGCCTGGCGGCTGAGGCGGATCGCATTGTTACGGCAGGTGGGGTCAGCGCGTTGTACGACTTGGCTGTCTACTTGATCGCCAGATTCTGCGGATACCAGCATGCGATTGAAACCGCGAAAGTGTTTCTGATCAGCGGCCACTCTGAAGGCCAGTCACCTTACTCAGTCATGACCCGTCCAATGGAAACCACAGATGCGCAAATCTCTGACTGCCAAGTTTGGATAGCTGACAATTACGCCCTCGCAAAGCCGGTCGAACAGATGGTTGAGAGATCCGGTCTGAACCCTCGAACTTTTTCACGCCGGTTTCGTTCTGTCACTGGTTTTGCACCCATCGAATATGTCCAGGCACTCAGGATAGAAGAAGCCAAGCAGATGCTTGAAAAAGATGTGCATTCTGTGGACGAGGTTGGCGGTTCAGTTGGTTATGAGGACCCGTCATCTTTTCGCAGGGTCTTCAAACGAGGCGTTGGTCTATCACCAGCCGCCTATCGAAAGAAATTCCAGCGCATCTCGCAGATCGCCAAACCAACTGGAGTGAGATGACGTCGAGGTCTTTAGGAAGCGGACGTCGGCGCAGATGCAGCGAACGTCTGTTGAGTCCGCAACTCGGTCATCGGCTTCAATAAACTTGCTGCGCTGTGGATGAACGGCCGCTTTTCGTTCTGCGGCGCAGCTGACGATTTTAGGCGACCGCATTTCTGCACTTGCGAGCGTCAGCGCAGGAGCACTTCCGCTTTGGGCTCAGTGCGGTCGTACCGGGCCCTGTAGTCCAACGACCGCTCCGAATGTCCGAGCATCGGGCCGCACCGCTGAAAGCGTTGAATTTTCTGTGTTTCGGGAATGGCTGCTTCCGGAGCGCAGTCCAGGCTTGCCCCGCTGCACCGCCGCAAGTCCGCACTGAGCCCACACCGGACCCATTGTTTTTATGCTGCGTGCGCTCGCAGCATGGATATTGTTGTAACAGTCTAAGTTCCTATGCCGCGGTGCCGCGAGAAAACCGGCCATTCAAGCGAACCGCAACGAGAAGGAATGCCCAAGGATCAAGTCGCGGTCAAAACTGCCTTATGCTACACGCGCTCGAAATTTAAGAGCGCCTGTCCAGACGGCGCTTCGTTTGGTGATCAACCAGTCGCCATCAATTCTGATGGATGGTCGGAAACCCCAGGCACCTTCGACCATTGCAGATTGCCTTCATACCGCCATCCCATATGGCCGTTTTCGTTCAGCGAAAACAGATGTAGCCAGCCGTTGTCAAACAAGTCCCGCACGCCATCGTGGCGTTTGAGGATATCGGTCATCGTTTCGCGGGGGGCTTCGATACAAACAGACAAGCGCAGGGGATCGTGCGCGTAATCGTCCCCTTCGTGGACAGATTGCCACGGCAGACCGGCCCGCAAAGTGCCGCCATTGCCTTCGACCACACCGATCCCCCCGGTGACGTTGTGCAACAATTTGTTGCCCGCGCCGAACGTATCGGGAGCCACCGTGGAACCATAGTATTGCAGGCTGATCCAGCTGGCGACAACGACCGGGGCGGTCATGATCAATTCCAGCACGCCGAAACCCTTGTCGTTTGCCCAGTCGTAATCGTGCAGGAATGCGCGCCCTTCCATGTCTTTGCCTGCGGTGCGGTGGCGCGGTGCCGCGATAAAGGCTTTGCAACCCGCCAAAGCCCATTCGGGCCTCGTTTCTGCCCAGTCACGCGCACGAAGCGTCATGGCGTCGTCGCTTGCCGCGCGCGGCAGCCGCAAAGACCGCTCGCCCCGTGTGACCTTACCCGCAGCCTTGAACCAGTCGCGGGCCTGTTGCAGATCGCCGCGATGGCCTGTGGTGTCGCAGTCCTGATCGTAAAGGGTTATCGCGTCGGTCGTGGTGTCGTGGAGTGCCGCCAGAAACAACGTGTCCTGCGGCACGTCGATGCCCCGGCCGATCAGCGCCGTGCGCACATCGGGCGCGTTCAAAAGCCCTGCCAGCAGCCGCGCGTTGACCTCGCCGGAATAGCCGCCACAGGCCCCGCAATGCAGACCGCTTGCAAACGGGTTGTTCACCACGTTCGCCCCGTGACCCGCCAGCACGACAAGCCGCGCGAAGTTTGTGGTGAACGACATGGCCCGCAGGATGGTTTCTGCGGCGTCCACCTGCGCGCCAAGGTCCGATGCGGGGTCGAGCCGTGGCGCGGGGCCGCCCGGTGCTTCGTTGGGCGCAAGATTCAACGCGTCGCGAACGAGTTTTCCAGCATAGATCGGGCCCGTCGCCTCCACGAAGGCGAAGGACGACACGGCGGCCAGTTTGAATCGCCCCCACGCGCGGCTGGCACGCGCCTTGAAACGGGCGGTCTGGTCCGCCTCCACATCATCGCCTTGCGAGGTCGATGTCACACCAGCATTTAGAAGCACTGGCAACCGATGCTCCTCCACATCCGATGCAAAGCCTTTGTGCGAGGCTGTGAGGCCAAAGAACCCGGCAAAGCCAAGGGTTTGAATGTTCTGATCGACACTTTCAAGCGCCCGCCGGAAGACTTCCGAGCGGACATCAATGCAGAAGGCGGCCTGCAAAGCGGGGCGCTCGGAAAGTGCTACACGCGCAGGCGCCGCAAGGGTTTGCGCCAGATCACGCTGCACCGAGCGCTCCCATGCGTCTTGCAGGATGGCATTGCGCACAAGGTCAGCATCCGGCTCGACAGGGGCGGCATGTGCCTCTTTGACCGCCTGCCATTTCCCGCCTATTTGATCTTCATATTGTGCCAGCAGCGCCTCTTCCCACAGCAGCCGGATCGTCAGGATGTCGGTGATCGTGTGATCGCTGCCACCGCCCAATTCAGCCTGCCAGAGATGATACCGTGCAACTTGCGCCCATCCCCCCAAGCTAAACAAGAGCTGGTGCAGGTAGGTTTCCAACGCATCCTCAGGCAATCCGAGCCGATCTACGGCGCGCAGCTTCGCCTCCTCCGCCGTGTCGGGTGTTTCACTGACGAACTGCCCGAACCCCTTGAGGCCGACGATTTCCGGCGTCAGGTCGTGGGTCGCCGTCTGGCGCCACGCCTCATAGGCGCCCCGCCGCAAAGGAGCCGCCCAAAGCGCTTGTCCCTGATCGAAATACCCTGCGGCCCATGCCCCGAAGCGATCCGCAATCACGCCCGGCCAGTCGATGCCGGAGGCCTTTGCGGCAAGGTCTGCAATCGTAGGCTGCGCGGTCTGGCCTGCCGCATTGGTTTGCGCCAGCGCTTTGATCCGCGCCAGATCGGGGAGGTCTTTTCCCTTTGCCGCCATCAACGCCGCCTCGATATCCGCATCGGTGATCGTCCCGTCGAGGATGCGCGTGTGATACCAGGTGCGCGGCATCGTCACGGGCACGCCGCCAACGCGGCCCAGGCGCGCGCCGACTTGGGCCAGTGTTTCGCCGGATTGACCCAGAAACGGGTTCACTGCGACAGACGAGGCTAGCGGCCAGAGCGGAGGAATAGCGCGCGCCGCGGTGTCGGCGGCTGAGTTCAAAGTCGAGATCGAAATTTTCATTTTCTTATTCCCTAACATCATTTACGTGGACCGCTTGGACGACCAGCCGCCCAGGATCTTGTCGAAAACTGCATTGGCATAAAGCCCGTTGGACAGGTGCACCCGCAGACCCGCCGCCGCCGGATGGTAGGCCCACAGCGGGAACATCGCTTGCGCGACCGCCACCAAGCCAAAGCTGAACAACGCCAGCACAATCAGCGCCCATTCCAACGGGCCGGGGGCGGGCGTGGAGGGCAAGGTACCGGCCATCAGCCACTCTGCACCCGTTTGCAGGGCAAAGTAGCCCACAGCGGCGGCCACCGAAAACGCAGCGGTGCGCTGTGTAAGTACGCGCGGGGCAGCATCGGCAAGGCCCTGGGCCAACAAGTAGGCCACGCCAAAGATCAGGATCGCGCCCAGGGCGATGGCTTGCGGCGATTTTCCGGTAACCCCGAAGATGAATGCCACCACCGCATAGATGACCAAGGCAATCAGGAACGCGCGGCCCACGGCCGTGCCGTTCGGAACGGCCACAGGGCCGGGCCGCCGGATCGCGGCAACGCCGTCAACGGCCATGCCGGACGCAAGGAACGCGTGCGCCTTGTAAAGCGAATGCGCCACGACATGCAGCAAGGCCAGCGGAAACAGCGCCAGACCGCACTGCAGGATCATGAAGCCCATCTGCGCCACCGTGGACCATGCCAAAGACGTTTTCACCGCCGGTTGCGTCAGCATCACCAGCCCGCCGAACAGCGCCGTGAACCCGCCCACCATGACCAGAACCGCCAACACACCGGGCGCCAGAAGCATCACATCGGCAAACCGGATCAACAGGAAGCCGCCTGCGTTGATCACGCCCGCATGCAGCAACGCGGACACCGGCGTTGGCGTTTCCATCACTTCGGTCAGCCAGCCGTGTATCGGGAATTGTGCGGATTTCAGGATTGCGGCAATGGCCAGAATCGCAGCAATCCAGCCCGCAGTTTCATGGCCTTCGCCTGCGCGGGCCGCGGCCAAAATCTGTCCGATGTCGCCGGTGCCGTATTGATTGACCAGCAGGACCACCGCAACCACCAAGGCCGCGTCGCCCATGCGTGCGGTGATCCACTTCTTATGGGCAGCCCGCTGTGCCGCGACACGGCCCGGGTAGTGCAGCAACAGCTTGTGCAGGAACAAGCTTGTCGCGATCCATGCGACAGCCAGTTGCAGCAGATTGCCCGAAATGACCAGCAGCATCACCGCCGCCAGTGTCGCGCAGAGCCATCCGGTAAACGGGCCCTGTTTCGGCTCGCCGTCCATATAGGTGGCGGCGTAGCGCACCACGACCCAACCCACGAAGGTGACCAAAATTAGCATGACCGCGCTTACGGCATCCAGACGCGCCGATATCCCGAGGCCAGCGGCTCCGATTGTCCAACTGGTCCCAGCTCCTGCGAACACCAGGGACAATCCTGACAGGATCGCCACGCCAAAACCGGTCAGCGAGATCACCTCAATAATGCGCAACACATTGCCAGGGCGCATCGCGTGGCCGCGAAATGCGAGAACAGCGGCAATGATCAGGGCGAGAGGGGCCAGAAATGGTAGAGCGGCAATAAACACGGGCGGTTCTCCTTGGGGCTAAGGTTCTGCCCCAATCACTTAGCAAAGCCGCCGGAAACTAAAAAATTCATTGTTTGCAGGAAGCCGTTCTGTTTAATGAATGCATGAGCGAATTCAACTACCATCATTTGCGCTATTTCTGGGCTGTTGCGCATGACGGCAACCTGACCCGCACTGCGGAACGGCTAAATTTGTCGCAATCTGCTGTTTCGGTTCAGATCAAACAGCTTGAGGCACATTTCGGCCATGCCTTGTTCGAGCGTCGTGGGCGCCAACTTGTCCTTACCGAGGCGGGGCGCATTGCACTGGATCATGCTGATGCAATTTTTGCGGCCGGTCGCGAATTGGTCGGAACTTTGCAAGAAAAGGGTCGAAGCCGACAGGCGATCCGCATTGGAGCGCTGGCCACCCTGTCGCGCAATTTCCAGATGGAGTTTCTGCGTCCAATTGTAGGCCGGTTGGATGTCGAAATGATCCTGCGTTCGGGCACAAGCGCGGATCTTTTACAATCGCTCGAAGCGTTGAACCTTGATGCCGTTCTGATCAATCAACCACCCTCACGCGATGCTGTCACACCGTTCGTTTCGCATCGTTTGTCCGAACAGCCCGTCAGCCTTGTGGGGACACCTGAGCGGTTGGAGGACAGGGGTGATCTTGTCGATCTGCTTGGCACACAGCCGGTTATTCTGCCGACCGCTGAAACCGGCATACGGATCGGGTTTGACGCATGGACAGACAGGTTGGGCATCCGGCCACAGATTGCAGCCGAAGTCGATGACATGGCGATGATGCGCCTTCTTGCGCGTGAAGGCGTCGGTCTGGCCGTCTTGCCGCCCATCGTTGTGCAGGACGAATTGGCTTCAGGTCGGCTGATTGAAGCAGAGCGGTTGCCCAGTATAGGCGAAACCTTTTACGCCGTGACAATCACACGTCGTTTTCCGAATCCGATTCTTACGGAATTGTTGGAAGGTCGGGCGATTTAGATAGATTTTTTCGTTGATCTCGGTTCAGCCGGTCCAGCAAGTTGCAAAAGCAACCTATGTAGCACTTACGTGTTTCAATCCGTAACTTGTAAATTTCTTCTTTGTCGAAGTGGAAGTTCAACACGTTCCCATCATGGTCGGGTTTGTCCCGCAACCTAATTGTTGAGACCGCGCGCGAAAGGGAGAGATGGTATCACCAAATTGTTGCACTATCGATGGCCGCTTTGGTGAAATCCGCAGCACTACAAAATGCGTGCTGCCGCACATGCAATATAATGCTGCGTCAGCGAAGTGTGAAAGACGAATGGCGGGAAAGTCCGGCGGTTTCAACGGGTCGATGCAACACATGCATTGAAACGCTCGGCGGGTGTTTCGTAGTTGAGCGTTTTTCGGGGTCGTTCGTTGAGCTGCCT
>NZ_FRBN01000036.1 GCF_900142625.1 Roseovarius marisflavi | reverse complement strand
GTAGCTACCATCGAGAAACTCCCCACAAATCAAAGAAGCCTCTGAATCGCAGATCAGGCGTCATGCCGTAAGTGTGGGAGCGGCGCACCGCTTACGATTTAACTGATGAACCCCTTGAATGGCTTTTAAAGTACAGTCACAGGCACTGTGGGTGGCCAACGGACGCAGGCGTTTGCCGTAGTAAGTACCAAGCATGGAACTTTGAGGCTCCTTGATTTGCTACTTCTCATAGACCTTTAGTATTCGAACGCCATTGACGAAATCGACCGACCGAGACCTGACGGCGAGCAAGCGTTTTGGGATTTACTAAGGCAGGGACATCCCCGACTAGCACTTCGTGCAGAAAGCCATGTGGATGCGTGCTTGGTTGCCAAATTGAAGGGAGCGCTTCGCCCAAATCCTTACTCTTGAACTTCATTTTTCTGTTAGAGCAAGGGGCTTGCCTTCACGTCCTTTTCATGGGACACAAATAGCACACGTCATGGGACACATGGCCGCGAAAGCGTTCTGAATATCCCTTGAAAAACAGTAGGTTGCCCATCGGTTCGATTTTTAAGTCGTCCTCTCCTGGGCACCAAAACTTCAAATATCGCATTGGTTTAACTCAAGAATTTTCGAATTCTTCGAGCCGCTGAGAGAACGTGTTGCTAAGTCACAGGTGCCAGTGGTGACAAATCCCTCGCTATCGACACCCTAATTGACGCGGACACGCCAGTCAGACCTTATTTAGGAAGAAAGGCCTCAATCGCTTGGGTCACCTTGCGTGACAGTGGTCGTGTGGTTGACCCATATGTGGCGGCCACAGTGCCATCGGGGGCGATCAGGATCTTGTTGAAATTCCAACTTGGCTCAAACCGGGCTTCCTCGGCGACCGAGGCATAAAACGGATGCGCCTTGGGCCCTGTCACTGGCGTAATCGTGGTCATAGGCAGGGTCAGCCCATAGTTGATCTCGCAAAATTCCTTGACCTGTTGGTCGGTGGCCAGTTCTTGGCGGAAATCATCTGAAGGCACCGTCAACACCACAAGACCACGAGCGCTATATTTGTCATGCAACGCCTGCAGCCCTTCGTATTGCCCGGTAAAGCCGCACTGCGACGCGGTGTTGACCACAAGCACCGGGCGACCCGCCCAATCGGACAGCTTGAAAGTGCCGCCGTCAATATTCTCGAACGGCGCCTCAAGATTGAGGGCGGCGGCGGGTAAAGCCCAAACCAAGGCGAACAAAACGGCAAGGTAACGCATAGGATCCTCCGAAGGGTTTCATTAGGTGTACGGGCTGAAGGCTACGCTTGGATCAATCAAGTGGGTAAATTTCATTTGAATTTTGCGCGGGCGCCCCATCTGATAGATGTAACTATCCCGGGTTAGGAGAATGACTTTGACAAACTACACCAAAGACCCGAACGCCATCGCGGCGCTTAGCCCCGAAGAGTTTCGGGTAACGCAGAAGAACGGCACCGAGCGCCCCGGCACGGGCAAATACCTCAACAACAAAGAGCCGGGCATTTACGTGGACATCGTCAGTGGCGAGCCGCTTTTCGCCAGCTCTGACAAATACGAATCGGGCTGTGGCTGGCCCAGCTTCACCAAGCCGATCGAGCCGACCCATGTGACCGAAATCAATGATTTCACGCTCGGGATGATCCGCACCGAAGTCCGGAGTCAGCACGGCGATAGCCACCTTGGCCATGTTTTTCCTGACGGGCCGCGCGACAGGGGCGGTTTGCGCTATTGCATCAATTCCGCCAGCCTCCGGTTTGTTCATCGCGACAACATGCAGGCCGAGGGATATGGCGATTATCTTGATCAAGTGGAGGATGTGACATGAGCGAACGCGCTGTTTTGGCGGGGGGCTGTTTCTGGGGCATGCAGGATCTGATCCGCAAGCTGCCGGGCGTGATTTCAACACGCGTCGGCTATACCGGCGGGGATGTGCCCAATGCCACCTATCGCAACCACGGCACCCATGCCGAGGGGATCGAGATTTTCTTTGACCCGGCAAAGATCAGCTATCGCCGGGTGCTTGAATATTTCTTTCAGATTCACGATCCGACCACGGTAAACCGTCAGGGCAATGATCGAGGGCTTAGCTATCGTTCGGCGATCTATTATGTCGACGACGCACAAAAGGCAGAGGCGCTGCGCACCATCGCCGATGTCGAGGCCAGCGGTCTCTGGCCCGGTAAGGTCGTGACAGAGGTTGAACCGGTCGGCGATTTCTGGGAAGCAGAGCCAGAACATCAGGATTACCTGCAACGGCTTCCGCAGGGCTATACCTGTCACTTCCCGCGGGCCGATTGGGTGCTTCCGAAGACCACGGCGGATAACCCGGCCTAGGGTAAATCGGGCCGAAATAGTATCTGTTTTGGCCTGATCAAAGGCGCGAAGGAACCAATCCATGCGGCCCCTGACCGGCATCGCGCTCAAGCTTATCTCGGTGACCCTGTTCATTACCATGTCGGCGCTGATCAAGGCAGCCTCGGGGCATGTTCCGCCGGGCGAGGCAGTGTTTTTCCGCTCGGCCTGTGCCATTCCGGTGATTCTGGTCTGGCTTGCCTGGCGCGGGGATTTGCGCACCGGGCTTAAGGTGGCCTCGCCGATTGGGCATTTCTGGCGTGGTTTCGTCGGCACCGCCGCAATGGGAATGAGCTTTGCCGGACTCGGGTTGTTGCCCTTGCCCGAGGTCACGGCGATCAGCTATGCTGCGCCGCTTTTGGTGGTGGTATTTGCCGCCATGTTCCTTAATGAGCAGGTCGGCGTTTACCGGCTTGGGGCGGTGGCGCTTGGCCTTGTCGGCGTTCTGATCGTTCTTGCCCCGCGTCTGAGCGCGCTCAGCGGGCCGACGGTTGAAACGGCTCAAGCGGTTGGCGCGATGGTGGTGCTGACCGGCGCGATCTGTGCGGCATTGGCCCAGATTTACGTGCGCAAACTGGTTCAGACCGAAGAAACCAGCGCAATCGTCTTCTACTTTTCGATCACCTCGACGGCCTTGTCGCTTTTGACCATCCCGTTTGGCTGGGTGCTGCCGTCTGGATTTGAGCTTGGCCTCTTGGTGACGGCCGGCATCCTGGGTGGGTTGGGTCAGATCTTCCTGACCTCTTCCTATCGCTTTGCCGATGCAAGTGTCGTGGCACCGTTTGACTATGCCTCGATCCTGTTCGCGCTTTCGATTGGCTATTTCGTCTTTGACGAGGTGCCGACCAGCGCGATGCTCAGCGGGGCGGCCTTGGTTATCCTTGCGGGATGTCTGATCATCCTGCGCGAACGTCAGCTTGGGATCAGGCGCAACAAGGCGCGCGCGGCCAGAACGCCGGACTAGGGTCTAATCCCGCATGACCGTTGCAAGCGCATAGGGCGGCCAGAGCATGGCGCGGCGCAATCGGCCAAGCGGCCAGCGCCGTGGAGCGGCCTGCATGATTTTTGGATAGAGGTGCTCGGGCGCTTTTCCTTGAACGAGATCGGCCAGCAACGCGCCGGCATATGTACCCATCGCGACCCCGTTGCCGTGAAACGACAGTGCTGTAAAGGCGCCCGGCATATCGGCAATCGGCCCTGCATAGGGGGTCAAATCGGGCGCAAGACTAAGCAGACCGTTCCAGCTATGGGGGCTTTCCACATGGCTCCAGGCCGGGAACATCGTCTCAAAATGCCGCCGGATGGTGCGGTGCATGCGCTGATCGAAGCGGGCAGAACTAAATAGCCCGCCGCGCATGCCAAAAAGCATCCGCTTGTCGGGCATCAGGCGGAAATAGTGAAGGAAAAACCGATCATCATAACACATCTGGTGGCTCGACCATCCCTGTGCGGCGATCTCGTCATTGCCAAGCGGCCGGGTCACGATCACGTTCGATTGCGTCGGCAAATAGCGCGAGCGCATCCAATCGGGCAAGTCATCCGAGGAATAGCCATTGGTCGCCACGATAAGGCGCTTTGCGGTGACCTGTGCCTTTGGCGTGCTGAGGCGAAAGCCATTGACCTGCCCGATCTTTGTCACGGGTGAGTGGCCATAGATACGCGCGCCCGCGCGGGTCGCAGCGTTTGCTAGCCCGAGGGCATATTTTAGCGGATTGAGCGCGATACCGATGGGGGTTGTCAGCGCCGCATAAAACGGGCCTTTCATGCCACTTTGGGCAAGATCAGACCCTGAAATCAGGCTTGGCGTCACACCATAATCCGCCTCGATCTGCTTGGCGCGCGCGGCAAATCCCTCTGCCGCTTTTGGTGTATGCGCCAATAGCGTCTCGCCATTCGAATGGGCATCTGCCGCGATGTCATGCTCTTTGATCAAGGTTTGGGCAAACCGGGCGGCTTCGGCCTCACTCCGGCGGTATTCGCGGCGGGCCTCTTCGCCGTAAAGCTTTCGCAGCATCCCGTCAGAGGCCGCTGATCCGCCAAGACAGCAAAACCCGCCATTGCGCCCGGATGCGCCCCAACCGGGGGTTTCGGCCTCGAACACACAAACATCTTCGCCCGTCTGTGCAAGGCGCAAAGCGGCCGAAAGCCCGGTAAACCCTGCACCAATGATGGCCACGTCACATGTGATCTTATCGCGCGCCTGTGAAAATTCAGGAACAGGCACTGTTTCGGCCCAAAAGCATCGCTCACGGGGGCTGTTTCCGTAGGTGTAGGCAGGATAAATCCGGCTCATGCGTGGACTGCTGCGCGCTCATCCGCCTGTTGGCGCAGGCTTGCGCGCTTGGTGACCAGAGAGGCCGTGATCACCCCGACGGCGACAATCGCGATCATGATGGTCGACAGCGCGTTGATCTCGGGCGAAACCCCAAGGCGCACCGCGCTCCATATCTTGATCGGTAGGGTGGTGGACGATGGCCCGGCGGTAAAGCTTGCGATCACCAGATCATCCAGCGACAGGGTAAAGGCCAAGAGCCAACCCGAGATCACCGCCGGGGCAACGATCGGCAGAGTCACAAGGCGAAACGCCTGAAACGACGAACACCCAAGATCAAGCGCCGCCTCTTCAAGCGATTCATCAAACGTCACAAGGCGAGAAGACACAACGACCGAGACAAAGCACATCGAGAATGTCGTATGCGCCAGGATGATGGTGAATATCCCGCGATCAAGCCCGATGCCGATGAACAACAGCAAGAGTGACAGGCCGGTGATCACCTCTGGCATCACCAGTGGCGCGTAAACCATGCCGGAAAATAGTGTCCGCCCCGGAAACCGCCCGGCGCGCACAAGCACAAGCGCCGCCATGGTGCCAAGCACGGTCGCGATGCTCGAACTGACAACGGCGACCTGCACCGTGACCCATGCGGCATCCAAAAACGCCTCATTCTGCAAAAGCTCGCCATACCATTTGGTCGAAAACCCGGCCCAGACCGTCACAAGTTTTGACGAGTTGAAGCTATAGGTGATCAGGATCAGCATCGGCAGGTACAGGAAGGCGAACCCAAGCGAAAGCGAGGTGACGTTAAACCATGTGAGACGTCTCATCCTTCAAGCTCCCGCTGTTTTTGCTCGTTGCGCTGAAACAGCACAATCGGAATGATCAGGATCAGCAGCAACACTACCGCGACGGCGCCGGCCACCGGCCAGTCGCGGTTGTTGAAGAATTCTTCCCAGAGCACCTTGCCGATCATAAGGGTTTGCGAGCCACCCAAAAGCGAGGGGATCACGAATTCGCCGATGGTGGGGATGAACACCAGAAAACAGCCCGCGATAATGCCGGTTTTCGATAGGGGAATGGTAATTAACCAGAATGCCTTTAGGCGTGAACACCCAAGGTCTTCGGCCGCCTCAAGAAGCGATCCATCCATGCGTTCCAGCGCCGAATAAATCGGCAGGATCATAAAGGGCAAATAGGTATAAACGATACCGATATAGACCGCCGTTGGCGTGTTCAGAATGGTCAATGGCTCGGAAATCAGACCCAGACTCAGCAGGAATTGGTTCAGATAGCCCTCGGTCGACAGGATTCCCATCCACGAATAGACCCGGATAAGAAAGCTTGTCCAGAACGGCAGGATCACCAGCATCATCAAGGTTGGCCGCCAATGATCGGGCGCGTTGGCCATGCCATAGGCGATCGGATAGCCGACCAAAAGCGTAAGCAAGGTCGCGATAAATGCGATCTTGAGCGACGAAATATAGGCCTTCCAGTAAAGATCATCGGTAGTCAGGAAGACGAAATTTTCAAAGTCGAGCGCACGAAAAAACGCCTTGATCCCGGCCCAACCCTCGGAGACATCAAGCGTCGGGGTATAGGGCGGGATCGCAAGGTCGATATCGCTCAGGCTGATCTTGAGGACAATGATGAAGGGCACCAGGAACAGCGCCAGCAACCAGGCATAGGGCAGGGCGATAAGGGCAAACCGACGCATCACATCATCCTTTCAACAAGACGCCGGCGGTATCCGTCCAGGACAGCCAAACCCGGTCTTCCCAGGTAAAGCTGCGCCGCGACAGGCGCGTCGTGTTGGCGGTCTGTGCCTTGACGATCTGCCCGCCGGGCAGCTCGACATGATAGGTGGAAAGATTGCCAAGATAGGCGATATCAAGGATTTTCCCCTCAAGCGCATTACGCCGATCGCTAGGCTTTTGCGCCGTAATAGAGACTTTTTCAGGCCGGATCGCGAGGTGGCATTCCTGTCCATTGTCAAATTCGGTATCGGACTCCGCAAAAAGCGTTGGCTGGTCTTCGGCAAAGCTGATCTCATAGGCGCCATCGCCGCGCCGGGCAGTCCCGCTCAGGATCGTGACCTCGCCGATAAAGTCGGCCACATAAACCGAATTGGGCATCTCATAGATGCGCGCCGGCGTATCGGCCTGAACGATCTTGCCGTCATCCATTACGGCCACGCGGCTTGCGACGGTCATCGCCTCTTCCTGATCGTGGGTGACGATCACAAAGGTGGTGCCGGTGCTTTCCTGAATATCCATCAGCTCGAACTGTGTATCCTGGCGAAGCTTGGCATCAAGCGCGCCAAGCGGCTCGTCAAGCAGCAAGAGTTTCGGTGCCTTGGCAAGGCTGCGGGCAAGGGCGACACGCTGGCGCTGACCGCCGGAAATCTGGTGGGGTTTGCGCTTGGCAAACTTCTCAAGCCGGGTGAGTTTGAGCATCTCGGCGACGCGCGCGGCGATCTCATCCTTGGATTTCTTGTCACGCTTCAGGCCGAAAGCGATGTTTTCCCAGACCGACAGATGCGGGAAAAGCGCATAGGACTGGAACATCATGTTCACCGCCCGCTTGTTGGGCGGGATCGGCGCAATATCCTGCCCGGCCAAAAGGATCGTGCCCTCGGTCGGAGCCTCGAATCCGGCAAGCATCCGCATCATAGTGGTCTTGCCGCAACCGGAGGGGCCAAGTAGAGCAAAGAATTCTTTTTCATAGATATCAAAGGTTTGATTGTCGATCGCGGTGAAATCGCCGAAACGCTTGGTGACGTTCTTGAATTGAATCAGCGGTTTCGCGGTCGGATCATTCCAGGGCTCGAAAACGGTTTGTGACATACCTACCCCTGCCTTCATTGAGAAAACCCGCGCGGGCCGTGACCTGCGCGGGCATTTTTATGTGATCTTATCAGGTGCCTGATTTGATCTTGGTCCAAAGGCGGGTCACGACCCGCTGTACCTTGGCCGGATAGGGCGTGGTGGTGAACAGATTGTCCAGCGTCGCGGCATCGGGATAGATCGCCGGATCGCCAATCACATCCTCGACAAGATACTCCTGAGAGGCCTTGTTGCCGTTGGCGTAATAAACATAGTTCGACGCAGCTGCCATGTTTTGCGCATCCATGATGAAGTTCAGGAACACATGCGCGCCATCGGGGTTAGGGGCATCGACCGGAATCGCCATCTGGTCAAACCACATCTGCGCGCCCTCTTTGGCCGCATTATAAACGATTTCCACGCCATTATCCGCCTCGGCGGCACGGTCACGCGCCTGAAGGATATCACCCGACCAGCCGACCGCGACACAGATATCGCCATTGGCCAGACCGTTGATATACTCCGAGCTGTGGAATTTCTGGATATAGGGGCGGATCGCCATAAGGATCGGCTCTGCCTTGGCGATCACCTCTGGGTCATGGCTATCGGGGTCTTCGCCGATGTACTTGAGAACCATCGGGATCATTTCTGCCGGCGCATCAAGGAAATGCACGCCGCAATCGCCGAGCTTTTGCATGTTCTCGGGGTTCAGAACCAGTTCAAGACTATCAAGCGGGGCATCCTCGCCCAGCAATTCCTTGACCTTGCCGACATTCGCGCCGATGCCCGTGGTGCCCCACATGTAGTTGATCGAATAGGCATTGTCGGGGTCGTATTGCTCGGTCCGGCTGCTGACCACATCCCACATGTTGGCGTGGTTCGGCAGCTTGTCCATATCAAGCTTCTGGAACGCTCCGGCCGTGATCTGGCGTTGCAGGAAGGTGCCCGAGGGCACAACCACATCATAGCCCGACCCGCCCGCAAGCATCTTGGTCTCAAGCAC
Source organism: Roseovarius marisflavi (assembly GCF_900142625.1). Classification (GTDB taxonomy): domain Bacteria; phylum Pseudomonadota; class Alphaproteobacteria; order Rhodobacterales; family Rhodobacteraceae; genus Roseovarius; species Roseovarius marisflavi. The sequence goes on along the minus strand of NZ_FRBN01000036.1, from coordinate 14,894 downwards.
TTCGTTGCTGTCAAACACGTCGTAGATCAGATCAAGCCCGGTTTCGGTCTCGAACTTTTCAAGCAGGGCTTCGTCGATATAGTCGGACCAGTTGTAAACCCGCACTTCTTCGGCCGAGGCGGTGATCGCCCCTAGCGCCAGAGCGGCGGTGGTGGTCATGATTAGATGTCGCATTATATTCTCCCGTTGGTCGGCATGTCGTCTGCCTTGCCGCGGATTTGATCAAAAATTTCCGCTCATGGCAATATAGTAATGTTTTCATGCAGCCGTTAAACTCGCAAGGACAGACATTCAAAGTCATGGCTTGGACGCGCAACAGATGACGACAACCGCACAGGATTTGAGCACTCCCGAGGCCGCCTTGCCCCGGCTTCCCGCACATGAGGTGATTTATCGCCAACTGCGCGATCTGGTGCTGTTTGGAGATCTGGCACCGGGGGAAGCGGTGACCATTCAGGGCCTGTCGGAACGCCTTGGTGCCGGCATGACACCGGTGCGCGAGGCATTGCGCCGCCTCATCGCCGAAGGCGCACTTGTATTTCAGGGCAACAGGCGGGTCAGTGTGCCCTTGCTGAGCGCCGACAACATAAGCGAACTAATCCTTGCCCGTCAATGGGTTGACCCCCATCTTGCCCTGCGGGCCACTGAGCGTGCACGCCTGAGTGATCTGAACCAGCTGCGCGCCTTGGATGATGAGTTGGACGTTGCCATCGCGCGCGGGGATCTGCGCGCCTATCTCGAACTGAACTATCGCTTTCACAAGCGTCTCTACGAGATTGCCGAGGCGCCGATTCTGGCGCGTATGGCCGACGGGCTCTGGCTTCGGTTCGGGCCGTCGCTTCGGGTGGTTTGCGGGCGTATGGGCACCCAGAATTTGCCGGACAAGCACAAGGCCATGCTGGAGGCCATGCAGGCGCGCGATTCTGAGGCCGCAGCGCGCGCAATCCGAGAGGATGTCATTCAGGGAATGGAGCAAGTGCGCCAATCCTTGGAGCAATCAGGCGCTTTGTGCTGATTCGATTGACAGGAAATAATTTGATCATATTCTGGGGCAAAGGTTGGCCTTCGCGCCAGCGAGTCTCTTGATACGCGAAAGGTATGACCATGACGGCAATCACCAACCATATGCCCACGGCCGAATTGCAGGCGCTTGATGCCGCTCATCACATGCATCCCTTCACCAACAACAATGAACTTGAGCAAAAGGGTGCCCGGATCATCACCCGCGCCAAGGGCGTGACCCTGACCGATAGCGAAGGCAATCAGATACTCGATGCAATGGGGGGCCTGTGGTGCGTCAACATCGGCTATGGCCGTGAAGAACTGGCCGAAGTGGCGGCGCGGCAGATGCGTGAGCTTCCGTTTTACAATACCTTCTTCCAGACCACCCATGTCCCGGTCATTGCCCTCTCGGCCAAGCTTGCCGAACTGGCGCCGGGGGATTTGAACCATGTGTTCTACGCCAGCTCCGGGTCCGAGGCGAATGACACCAACATCCGCATGGTGCGCACCTATTGGGCCGAAATGGGCCAGCCGGAGCGCAAGGTGATCATCTCACGCAAGAACGCCTATCACGGGTCAAGCGTCGGCAGCGGTAGCCTTGGCGGCATGTCGGGCATGCATGCGCAGGGTGGCATGCCGATCCCCGATATCCACCATATTGATCAACCCTATTGGTACGGCGAGGGCGGCGATAGCGACCCCGAAGAGTTCGGCCTCGCCCGCGCCCGCCAGCTTGAGGAAAAGATCGAAGAGCTTGGCGCGCACTGCGTGGCGGCCTTCATTGCCGAGCCAATCCAGGGCGCCGGCGGAGTGATCATCCCACCCGATAGCTATTGGCCCGAGATTCAGCGGATTTGCGACAAATACGGCGTCCTTCTGATCGCGGACGAGGTGATCTGTGGCTTTGGTCGTACCGGCAACTGGTTCGGAAGCCAGACCCTGAACATCCGGCCCGATATCATGACCATCGCCAAGGGGCTTAGCTCTGGCTATGCGCCAATCGGCGGCTCGATCGTCAGCGACAAGATTGCCGAGGTGATCAATGCCTGCGAATTCAATCACGGCTATACCTATTCCGGCCATCCGGTATCCTGCGCGGTGGCGCTTGAGAATCTGCGAATTCTGGAAGAGGAAAAGATTGTCGAGCGCGTGGCGCAGGACACCGGGCCATACCTCAAGGAAAAATGGCAGGCGCTGGCCGATCACCCGCTGGTGGGCGAGGCGCGTATCGTGGGAATGATGGGATCGCTTGCGCTGACCCCGCACAAGGAAAGCCGCGCCAAGTTTGCGGCGGATGCGGGCACGGCGGGCTATATCTGTCGCGAGCGCTGTTTTGCCAATAGTCTGGTGATGCGCCATGTGGGCGATCGCATGATCATTTCACCGCCGCTGGTGATTACCAAAGAGGAGATCGACACGCTTGCAGAGCGCGCCTGGGCTTCGCTCGATCAGGCGGCCGCCAAGCTCAAGGAAGACGGCCTCATGAAAGCAGCCAGCTGATCGGCGGCGTTTTTCGAAACAGCGCGGCTGCGCCGCACAGGTAAGTAGGATGAGGGGCGCTGCCCCTCAAACTCCCCGGGGTATTTTCGGCCTAATGTATCAAGCGCACCAATAATCTAGCTGAATATCCGCCCGCTTAGATTCACAATACGGGCACGCAGGATAAAACGACCAGCAACGCAGTAATGGCGCTGCGAAAGCAGATCATCCGGGGCGATGGTGATGGGCTGGCCCGACACCATGCGGCGCAGGGCAGACATCAATTGCGCGGTAAGGCGTTCCAGTCTCGATGTTTTTGATATATACTTAATTTACAGACACTTTACAAACGATTTGCAGGAATAACCTGATGAGCGAACCCGACCGTCGGCGTATCGTATCCTCGCGCCACCTGGCCGAAGGTGAGGGCTGGGAAACCTCGGAATTCGAATATGGGCTGATCATCGCCTATAACGCGTTCAGCCGCTGGATGCAGAAATGCATGAACGCCGCCGGCATGCCCGAGCTAAGCTCGCTTGAAATTCTGGTGCTGCATAACGTCAACCACCGGGATCGCGAAAAGCGGCTGGCCGATATCGGGTTCATGCTGAACATCGAAGACAGCCACACGATCAACTATGCCCTGCGCAAATTGCTCAAGCTGGGGCTGGTGAATTCGGAAAAGCGCGGCAAGGAAGTGTTTTACCGCACCTCTGACACCGGTACCGAGCTTTGCGATCTCTACCGCAAGGTGCGCAAGGAATGCTTTTTGAACGGCCTGCCCCGTACCGGGATTTCCGGCAGCGAACTTGCCGAGATTGCATCGACCCTGCGCAGCATGTCGGGCCAATATGATCAGGCCAGCCGCGCCGCCTCATCTCTTTAAGATCGCGCTTTAATTGCCCATCGCGTTCGGCAGAACCGTTACGATTGACGGGAACACCGTGATCAAGAGCGCGCCCAAAAGCAGCAGGAAAAAGAACGGCATCGCCGCAGCCGCAACCCGCAGGATATTGATGCCCGTGAGCCCCTGAATGACAAACAGGTTAAAGCCGACAGGCGGGGTGATCTGGCTCATCTCGACAACAAGCACAAGGTAGATGCCAAACCAAAGCGGATCTATTCCGGCGGCTTCGACCATGGGCAGGATGATCGAGGTGGTCAGCACCACAACCGAAATCCCGTCGAGAAAACAGCCCAGAATGACAAAGAAAACCGTCAGCGCCGCCAAAAGAGCATAGGGCGACAAGTCAAACCCGCCGATCCATGTGGCAAGGTTGCGCGGAATGCCGGTAAAGCCCATCGAGATCGACAGGAACGCCGCGCCCATCAGGATAAAGGCGATCATGCAGGAGGTCCTGGTCGCCGACAAAAGCGCGTCCTTGAATTCGGCCAAGCCAAACCCCCCGGTCGACATCGCCAGCACAACAGACAGGACAACGCCAAGCGCGGCCGCATCGGTCGGCGAGGCAACCCCGGAATAGATCGAGCCGATAACACCGCTGATCAGCAACAAAACCGGGATAAGCCTGCGCGACGCGCGCAGCTTTTCGCCAAACGAATAGGTGCCCTCAAGCGCCGGAATGCTCGCCGGGTTCATGATCGCCTTGAACGCCACATAGCCGATGAACAGGCCGACAAGCATCAGACCGGGCAGAACCCCGGCCACGAACAACCGCGCGATGGATTGCTCGGTCGCCACGCCATAAACGATCAGGATGATCGACGGCGGGATCAACAGGCCGAGCGTGGCAGAGCCAGCCAGCGTGCCAAGGATAAGTTTTTCGGGATAGCCCCGCTCGGTCAGTTCCGGTACCGACATCCGCCCTATGGTGGCGGCAGTGGCGGCGGATGATCCCGAAACCGCCGCGAAAATCGCACAGCCAAGGATATTGACGTGCAACAACCGCCCCGGCATGCGCCCAAGCCAGGGGGCAAGGCCGGTAAACATGTCCTGGCTCAGGCGGGATCGTAACAATATCTCGCCCATCAGAATGAAAAGCGGCAAGGCCGCCAGCGGCCAGCTATGACTATGCCCCCAGAGGGTGGTGGCAAGTACCTGACCGGCGGGCGGATTGGCAAAGAACACCAGCGCGACAAGGGCCATGAAGGTCAGCGAGAGCGCCACCCACATGCCCATCGCCAACAGCACCAGAAGGACCGAGAGCAGAACCGTGAAAACCATCGGGTCAGACATAGGTTATTCCGATCCTTTATCGATCAGCACCGGCGCACGGGTGATCAGGGCTTCGATCAAAGTGTCGATCAGCGCGATTGTCAAAAGGCCAAGCCCCGCCACCATCGCCGTTTGTGGTATCCAGAGCGGGATCGCGATGATGCCGGTGGACATATCGCCATATTCGATACTCTCGGCCATCAACGCCCCGGCGTACCAGGTGGCATAGCCGGTGATCGCGATGCCAAGCGTGAGAACGACAAGCTCGAACACCCATTTCGGGCCGTCGGCCAGTTTCTGAACGAAGAGGTTGACCCGGATATGGCTTCCGCTGCGCAGGGTATAGGCCAGCGCCATGAACGACGCCGTCGAGAGCATGTAGCCGGCGAAATCAGCGTAAGAGGGAATGGTAAAGGACAGGTCCGGCCCGCCAAGGCGCGCCAGAATGTTCAGAACAACCTGCGCTGAAACCACAAGGCAGATGCCAAGAATGGACAGAGCCGCAATAGCCCCGGCAATTTGATAGAGTCGATCAAGGAGTTGCCGCATAACCGTGGCTCCTGCTGGTATTGATCCGGGGAATGGTTGACGGCACAGCACCGCCATCTAGCCGCGCTGTGCCTGTCGATCTTATTTCTGGTAAGCGTCCAGAATGGCCATCGCGCTATCACTCGCGTTCGCCTTCCAGTTCTCAAGCATGGTAGCGCCAATTGCCTCAAGTCCGGCCGTAAGGTCGTCGGACGGGGGCACGATCGTCACGCCGTTATCCGCCATCACCTTGGTTTTCTCGGCCGCTTCGGCGCGTGACATATCCCAGCCGCGCGTTTCCGCCGCCGCGGCCGCATCCATGACCGCCGATTGTACCTCGGGCGACAGCTTGTCAAAGACCCGCTTGTTCACGACAACGATGTTCTTGGGAAGCCATGCGTCGATGGGGGAATAGTGGCTCAGGAAATCCCAGGCCTTGGAATTGGCGCCGGTCGAGGGCGAGGTGATCATGGCCTGAACCTGACCCGTGGCAAAGGCCTGCGGAATGTCAGAGGCCTCAATCTGCACCGGGGCGGCCTTGGCGGCGGCCGCGAATTCTTCGAGCGAAGCGTTATAGGCGCGGAACCGCAGACCGGCCAGATCGTCGACGGTCTTGATCTCGCCATTGGTATAAAGCCCCTGCGCGGGCCATGGCACCGAGAACAACGGCATCAGGCCTTCGGCCGCCATCAACTCGGAAATGACAGGCTTCTGCGCCGCCCAGAGTTTGGCGGCATCCTCGTAATTGGTGGCCAAGAACGGCTGGCTGTCGAGGCCATAGGCAAGATCCTCGTTCGAGAGACGCGACAGGAAAAACTCGCCAATCGGAACCTGACGCGAGCGAACCGCATTCTTGATCTCGGGATGTGGAAACAGCGATCCGGCGGAATGCACCGTGATCGTCAGCTCGCCATTCGTGGCCGCCTCTACATCCTTGGCAAACTGTTGGATATTGACGGTGTGAAAGGTGCTGTCGCCATAAGGCGTGGGCATGTCCCAGCTTTCGGCGAGGGCCGGTGTCGCCATGGCAATGGTTGCGGCAAAAAATGCAGCATGAACTACCTTCATTAGATTTATCTCCCGTTGGTTCGCATCTTAACGATGCCTTTTTGAATGTATTACGTTGACAATTTATCATCGTTTTGCAATTGTGGCAAGTGATATCATCAAGGTGAATAACGGTGCCCCCCCAAAGCAACGGCTCAGAAAATTACCCCAGACTGCAGACCGTTGGCATCGACGGTTTGTTGATCACCTTTGCCGACCGCCTTTCCGATGGCGCAAATCGCGCGGCTTTGGCATTTCGGGCCATGATAGAGACTGCCAAGATCGAGGGCATCAAAGAGACCACGACATCGCTCGCCTCGACCTTCGTGCTTTTCGACCCAGTGAAATCCGACCTCGAACACATCCGCGCAGCGCTTTTGGCCCTGCTTGAAGGCACCGATTGGTCCGATGTGCCACTGCCGCAGGGGCGGCGCCTCTGGCATGTGCCCGCCGCTTTTGGAGGCACACGCGGGCCGCAACTTGACGAGGCCGCAAAGCTGGCAGGTATCGACCGGGATCAGGCGATCGAGGAAATGACAACCACTCGCGTGCGGGTTCTGACCATCGGTTTTGCCCCCGGACAGCCCTATCTTGGCACTCTGCCCGCCCATTGGAATATTCCGCGTCAGTCCGGGCTGACCAAACAGGTGCCGAACGGCGCCATCGCCGTTGCGATCCGACAGCTGGTCTTGTTCACTGCCTCAACGCCGACCGGCTGGCGGATGATCGGGCAAACAGCCTTTCGCGGCTTTCGCCCGGATCAGGACGCGCCGTTCACTTTGGGCGTTGGCGACGAAATCCTGTTTTCGTCGATTTCCGAGGACGAGCTGGATCACGTTGAGCACACCGACCAGACCGGGCTTGGTGGCGCGTCATTCGAGGTGATCCCATGAGTGCCGCCCTGATCGTGCGCCGCGCAGGCCCTGCCATGACGGTTCAGGATCTGGGCCGCAGCGGACAACTCGTTTACGGGCTGGCGGCTGGCGGTGCCGCGGATCGGGTGGCGCTTGCCGAAGGGGCCGCATTGCTTGGTCAGGCCCTTGGGCTTGCGGCGATCGAGATGGCTGGCATGGGCGGCGAATTCGAGGCGACCCACGATATCCGCATCGCCCTTACGGGTGCCCCGATGAAGGCCGATCTTGATGGTGCTGCCCTGGTCTGGAACGCCAGCCACCTCATGAGCGCCGGGCAACGCCTTACAATCGGCGCGGCGAGTTCTGGCAACTACGGCTATCTGCATGTGGGTGGCGGAATCGACACCAAACCCTTCCTCGGAAGCCGCGCCGCGCATCTTACCGGCGGGATCGGCGAGCGCATTCAAAGCGGTGATCACCTGCCGGTTGGCGAGGATCGACACACTGAGAACACCGGCAACGTTCTGCCCCCGCAAGACCGCTTTTCCGGTGGAACAGTCACTGTTTTACCAAGTGCTCACACCGCTCATTTCCCCGATGACGTGCGCGCGCGCTTCGAAGCCACCACGTTTCAACGCACCCCACGTGGCAACCGTCAGGGCGCCGAACTTGCCTTTGACGGCGCGCCGTTTTCCACCGGCGAACAGCTGACGATCCTGTCGGAATGCATGACCGTCGGCGATATTCAGATGACCGGCGATGGCCAGCCTTTCGTGTTGCTGCCCGAATGCCAGACGGTTGGCGGCTACCCGCGCATCGGCACGGTCACGCCCGGCGACCTTCCCAAGGTGGCGCAGGCGACGCCCGGCGCCCCCCTGCGATTCACCTTCGTGACCCACGAGGAGGCAGTCGCGGCGTACCGCCCCCTTGAAAACCTCCGGGCCGACATGGCCCGCTTGATACAACCCCTGATCCGCGACCCGCGCCGCATGCACGATCTGCTGAGCTATCAGCTGATCAGCGGGGCGATCACCGGGTGGGATGACATATAGGACAGACAGCAATGGCACGAACCGTCGATTTTAATGCCGATATGGGCGAATCCTTTGGCGATTGGACCATGGGCAACGACGCGGCCCTTTTGGATGTTGTCACCTCGGCCAATATCGCCTGTGGCTTTCATGCGGGAGATCCCGATGTCATGGCCCGCACCATGCGGCTGGCGCACGACAAGGGCGTCGGTATCGGTGCGCATCCGGGATTTGCCGACCTTCAGGGGTTTGGCCGCCGTCGGATAAACCTGTCGCCTGACAGCCTTCGCAACATGATCCAGTATCAATTGGGCGCCTCACTCGCGATGGCCCGCGCCGCCGGATCGCAGGTGAGGCATTTCAAATTGCACGGCGCGCTGTCGAACATGGCAAGCGAGGATGCCGACCTTGCCCGCACCTGTTACCGCGCCGCTCTGGATGTTGCGCCCGACATCACGATTTTGGTTCTGGCCGCCACCCCGATGCAACAGGTCGCAGAGGATCTCGGCTGTAACTGGGCCGGAGAGATTTTCGCCGACCGCGCCTATAACGACGATGCCACGCTGGTCGACCGCAAGCTGCCCGGCGCCGTTATCCATGATGCCGGAATCGCGGCGGATCGCATCCTTGCGATGGTCACCGAAAACGCGATCATCGCCGAAAGCGGCAAACGGATCGCAACCCGCGTCGATACGATCTGCGTGCACGGCGACACCACCGAAGCGCTGGACATCGCACGCGCGGTACGGGGCAAACTTGAAAGCAACGGTGTGCGATTGGCGCAATTTGGGACGTCCTAAAGAGGCCCTGTCAAAATCGGCTAAGCGCCCGGAGACGACTTACGGCTATGCGCCGTAGCGCGCCATCAGCATATCGACCACTCCGGTGACGACGCGGTCAATTTCGGCCTCTTGCGGGGCCTTGCACAGACCACAGAGGCAGCGCACGAAAAGATCGCATTTGCACAGCTCGCAAAACTGTTCAGCGGCCAAATTCATATCGTCGATCTTGAGGGCGCCGGTTTCCACGTAATGGCCAAACACCATGCCAAGCCGCTCGCGCAGCAACTCTGGTCCAGAGGCGTAAAACCGTTTGCCAAGTTCGGGAAAGCGGTGGGATTCAGAAACGGAAATCCGGTAAACCTGAATGCCGAAATCCGACAGGAAAAACCGTACGACACGATCCGCGATATCGCGCAGGGTGACGGCGCAGGGGGCGTTCAGATCAAATTCGCGCAGCGCCTCTTCGGCCTGGCGGTTGCATTCGATCCGGGCCACCTCAGAGAACAGAAGGCGCTTGTCCGGAAAATAGCTATAGAGCGTGGCCTTTGACACCTGCGCCTCTCGGGCGATGTCATCAACGCTTGCGCCTTCAAAGCCGTCACGCAAAAACACGTGCCGTGCCCCTTCGAGCACCTGATCAAACTTGCGCCCTTTTTTGATTTCCGCGGCCATTGCCGACATAAAGATCCTCCCGGTAAGAGGGCTAGTTTAGTCGCCCTGACGGCTGGATCGCAAGCACATCCGCGCACAGGTGCGGAAATCACAGGCCGCCGTTTCAGGTTCGTGATGGTCCGTGATCCTGAGAGGTCATTTATTGATGCCGCTGTTGCCTTGGGTCACCGGCGCGGGCGCAGGGTCGGGATAGGTCAGGACAGGCGTGAGCGAGTTCACGTCGATGCCAAAGGCCAGAACAGGCGAGGCGGCCAGAGAAAGCGAGAGGGCGATTGCGGTGACGATCTGTTTCATGTCATTCTCCATAAGTGAACTGTTTGGTTCAGAATCTTACCTAAACGGTTTGGTTTACTTTTCAAGAGCAAAGTGAACTGTTTCGTTTAGTTAATGCGCGACACCCCGACGCTTTGCGCTTGAAGCGACCAGCGGCTAGAGTACATTAGAACCATTCTAAGGTGAGAGGCAGTCATGATTCCCGGTATCCAGTCACGTCGACGTTTCAAGGATTTGTCAGAACAGGAAATTCTGGCGCTCGCCATTTCCTCTGAGGAAGATGACGCGCGTATCTATCGAAGCTATGGCGAGTTGTTGCGCGCCGAATATCCCGATACCGCCAAGGTTTTTGATGGCATGGCCGCCGAAGAAGACGACCACCGCCAACGCCTGATCGACTTGCATTCCAAGCGTTTCGGCGATGTGATCCCGCTTATCCGGCGCGAGCATGTTGCCGGGTTTTATGCCCGCCGCCCTGTCTGGCTCATCGAGAACCTCGGGATCGAGCGTATCCGCGCCGAGGCCGAGGGGATGGAGCGTGACGCCGAGGCATTTTACATCAAGGCGGCGCAGCGCACGACCGATGCAGACACCCGCAAGCTGCTTGGCAATCTCGCCGCCGCCGAGGCCGGTCATCAGGCCCGCGCCGGCGATCTTGAGGCCGAACACCTTGACGAGGATTCACGTGCCGCAGAAGAGCGCACCTCGAAGCGCGCCTTCCTTCTGACATGGGTGCAGCCCGGGCTTGCCGGGCTTATGGATGGCTCTGTTTCGACGCTCGCGCCGATCTTTGCCACCGCCTTTGCCACGCAAGACACCTGGACCACCTTCCTCGTCGGGCTTGCGGCCAGTGTCGGCGCGGGCATCTCGATGGGCTTTACCGAGGCTGCCAGTGACGATGGCGAATTGTCTGGGCGCGGCAGCCCGATCAAACGCGGCTTTTCCTCGGGGATTATGACGATGGTCGGTGGGCTCGGGCACGCCTTGCCCTACCTGATCCCGGATTTCTGGACCGCCACAATCGTCGCCTTTGTCGTCGTCTTTATCGAGCTTTGGGCGATTGCCTGGATCCAGAACAAATTCATGGACACGCCGTTTTTTCGCGCCGCCTTTCAGGTGGTGCTTGGCGGTGCGCTTGTGTTTGCCGCCGGTGTCCTGATCGGCAGCGGCTAGCGGTCTAGGGCTTTGTGGTCCGATGCCCGAGGGGTCAGGGTCGATTGACCTTGCCCCGGAACCTGCTACCACACGCGCATGTTAAGTGTATTCCTCCAGACACTTCCGTTCTTTTTGATCATCGGGCTGGGATACGGCGCCGGACGCAGCGGGTTTTTCCCCGAGGTGGCGACAGCATGGTTGACGAAGTTCGTGTTCTACTTTGCCCTCTCGGCGATGCTGTTCCGGTTTTCGGCAAACCTGACGCTGGCGGATGTTCTGGATTGGAACTTCGTGATGGCCTATCTCTGGGCCACCGGCTTTGTCTATGGCATCGCGACGATGGTCGCGCTGTTGCGCCGGATCAGTATTCAGGAAGTCGCCATCGAGGCGCAATGCGCGGTGATCGGGAATGTCGGCTTTCTAGGCGTGCCGATGCTGGCCATGCTGATGGGCGAAGCGGCGATCGGCCCGGTGATGATCGTTCTGGCGGTTGACCTGATTGTCTTTGGCTCGCTTGTGGTGATCCTGATCACCGGTTCGCGCGATGGCCGGATGAGCCTTGGGATTCTGCGCACGGTTGGCCTTGGCCTTTTGAAAAACCCGATGATTGTCTCGATCGTTCTGGGCCTCACATGGTCGGGCCTGCGCATTCCGATCCCGGACCCGATGAACGACTTCGTGGCCATTCTGGGTGGCGCGGCGACACCCGGCGCCCTGTTCGCGATTGGCGCGTCGCTCGCCTCGAAATCGGCCGAGCGTGCGACGATCTCGGGCTGGTTGTCGTTCTGCAAACTGGTGCTTCACCCGGCCTTTGTAGCGCTTTCGGCCCTGGTTCTGTTCCGGGTCGAGCCCTATGCCGCAGCGGTGATGATCGCCGCGGCGAGCCTTCCGGTGGCGGGCAACGTCTATATGCTGGCCCAGCATTACGGGGTCGCGCCCAAGCGGGTGTCGGCCTCGATTCTGATTTCAACGACGGCGGCAATCGTTACAGTGTCGCTTGTGATCGGCTGGGTGAACCAGCTTTATTGAACACTGCTTAAGATGGCAAAGGAGAGACGCATGCAAACGGTTTCGGAAAACACCTGTTTTGGGGGTATCCAGGGGGTTTATAGCCATACATCCAAGGCCTGTGGTGGTGACATGACCTTTGGGCTTTTCCTGCCGCAAGAGGCCAAGGATGGCCCGGTGCCGGTGCTTTGGTATCTCTCGGGGCTGACCTGCACCCATGAAAATGCCATGACCAAGGCCGGTGCCCAGGGCTGGGCCGCCGAACAGGGGATTGCCCTTGTCTTTCCCGACACAAGCCCGCGGGGCGAGAGCGTTGCCAATGACGAGGCCTATGACCTTGGGCAAGGCGCCGGGTTTTACGTGAACGCCACCCAAGACCCCTGGGCGCCGCATTTCAAGATGTGGGATTACGTTGCCGAGGAATTGCCTGCGCTGATCACCGAGAATTTCGCGATTGACGGCGAGCGCCAGTCGATCACCGGCCATTCGATGGGCGGGCACGGCGCGCTTACCCTCGCGATGGGCCTCGCCGGGCGTTACCGCTCCGTCTCAGCCTTTGCGCCGATCTGTAACCCCACCGCAAGCGATTGGGGCCGCAAACAGTTCACCGCCTATCTTGGCGCCGATGAAAGCAAATGGGCCGCCCATGACGCCAGCATCCTGATGCGCGAAACCGGCTTTGACGGCCCGGTTCTGGTGGATACCGGCACCAACGATCAGTTCCTCGATCTGCTGCGCCCCGAAACCCTTGCCGATGCCGCCTTTGCGCGCCGCCAAGAGGGCGCGATCCGGATGCAAAAGGGCTATGACCACAGCTATTTCTTCATGTCGAGTCTTATGGAGGATCACGTTTCATTCCACGCAGAGGCGCTTTATGCGGATTAGACCATGAGCCATTATGACCTGATCATCATCGGCTCTGGCCCGGCGGGCCGGGCGGCGGCCATTCAGGCCGGCAAACTCAAGCGCCGGGTGCTTGTCATCGACCGCAAGGACCGGCTTGGCGGGGTCTCGGTGCACACCGGCACGATCCCCTCCAAAACCCTGCGCGAGACGGTTCTGAACCTTTCGGGCTGGCGCGAGCGCAGCTTTTACGGCCGTGCCTATCGGGTCAAGGATGACATCGGCGCCGAGGATCTCAAGGCGCGGCTGCACATGACGCTCGATCACGAGGTTGACGTGCTTGAGCATCAGTTCAACCGCAACCATGTCGACACGTTGCATGGGCTGGCGCGCTTTGTCGATCCGCATACCTTGGATGTCGCCACCGAGGCGGGCGATGTCACGCGGCTCACCGCTGATCGGTTTCTGATTTCCACCGGCACCAAGACCTATCGCCCCGACAACGTGCCCTTCAACGGGCGCACCGTGGTGGATAGCGACGAGTTTCTCGAACTTGCCCAGATTCCGCGCAGCCTTATCGTGGTCGGCGCCGGGGTAATCGGGGTGGAATATGCCACCATGTTCTCGGCGCTTGATGTGCGCGTGACCCTGATCGAGCCGCGCGAGACTTTCCTCGATTTCATCGACACAGCGCTTATCCGGGATTTCACCCATCAAATCCGCGAGAATGGTGTCGATTTGCGGCTTGGATCGGCTATCGAAACGATTGAGGACGCGGGCGATCACATCGAGGTCAGCCTTGCCAATGGCCGTCACGTCCGCGCCGAGATGTTGCTTTTTGCCGCCGGGCGGATGGGCGCAACCGAAGGCCTTGATGTTGCCGCCGCCGGGCTTGAAACCGACCATCGCGGACGGCTCGAGGTTGATCGCAAAACCTATCAGACCAACGTGCCGCACATCTATGCCGCGGGCGACGTGATCGGTCACCCCTCGCTCGCCTCGACCTCGGTGCAACAGGGGCGCGTTGCGGCCTGTCATGCGCTTGAAACGCCCACCTTGCCGGAAAGCCCCTGGTTTCCCTATGGGATCTATTCAGTGCCCGAAATTTCGACCTGTGGCATGTCAGAAGAGGAAATGCAGGAACGCGGCATTCCCTATGAGGTCGGCGTCGCGCGCTTTCGCGAGACGTCACGCGGGCATATCATGGGCTTGGAACATGGCATGCTCAAGATGCTGTTTTCACTCAAGACGCGCCGGGTTTTGGGCGTGCAGATCGTCGGCGAGGGCGCGACCGAGCTTATTCACATTGCGCAGGCGGTGCTGAACCTCAAGGGCACGGTGGATTACTTCGTGCAGAACACCTTCAACTATCCGACGCTGGCCGAGGCCTATAAAATCGCCGGATTGGACGCCTTCAACCGCATGCCGATTCCAGAGGAATACAAGCTTCACCGCACCGAGGCCAAAATCCGCAAGGCAAAGAAATGAGCATCTATGTCGATGCCGATGCCTGCCCGGTCAAGGCCGAGGTTGAAAAGGTCGGCACCCGGCATCGCGCGCAAATGTTTATCGTCTCGAACGGCGGGTTGCGCCCCTCGCAGAACCCGCTTGTCGAGACGGTAATCGTGCCCGACGGCCCCGATGTCGCCGATATGTGGATCGCAGAGCGCGTCGGCCCCGGTGACGTGGTGATCACCGGGGATATTCCCCTCGCGGCAAAATGCGTCGAGGCGGGCGCGCAGGTGCTCAAGCATAATGGCGAGCCCCTGACCCGCGCCAACATCGGCAACGTGCTTGCCACCCGCGACCTGATGACTGACCTGCGCGCCGCCGATCCGTTTCGCCAGGGCGGCGGCAAGGGATTCACCAAGGCCGACCGGTCTCGTTTTCTTGACGCGTTGGAAAGGGCCCTGCGCACCGCCAAACTTTCGGGTGCTTGAAGGTCTGCAGTGTGGTTTCAACGGGTGGTCGGAACACTTTAATCTTTTGAAGAAGATGGAGTGTTTATCATGAAGTATCGCAAGCGGACGTTTTATACGAACAA
>NZ_FRBN01000034.1 GCF_900142625.1 Roseovarius marisflavi | reverse complement strand
GCATTGGGTGGCTCCTCCTATACGCAGATATGGACATCTGCAGTATGGCGCATTGCGACGCCGATTGGAGCAGGAGCCATCCACCCCATCAGCTTAGGTCCGGCGGTTTCAACTGGTCAATCGGCCGCAACAGGTGATCTCCCGGACGCGATCTTCCTGAAAAACGCGCAGAACAGTGCCGCCTGCGCGTCCTGCCCTGGAACCATGATCGCCTGAAATTCCACACGTCGATGAGAGGGGTGAAACAGCAATCAACCCACCAAACGAGAAAATTATGCCAACGCAAAAAAGCCGGATCCAGCCCCTGAGTAAAGATTGCTTCGACGGTTTGATTCATGCCTGCCAAATTGAGGAGAGTGCCCATTCAAAAGAAAATGACAGGCGCTTTTGTGACCGGCGTTTATTTGCACATCTTTGACCAAGGTCATTTAGAAAGTGGCGTGTGCCGGTTTAGGTTTGATCTATGAGCACGTCTGGCAAACCTGAGCTTGACATAATCGGTTTCGACCCGAAGCGGACAGTTCCTGGACTGTTCTTCCAGAGAACGGCCCGTGATCCGGACGTCATTGGATATTCGGAATTTCGCGAAAGCCGGTGGGTTGATTTCACATGGAAAGAGGTCGCGCACAAGGTCGGCTTGGTTCGGGCTGCACTTGACAGGGCCGGTGTGAAACCCGGTGACCGGGTGGGAGTCTTGCTGCCAAACTGCGTTGACTGGATCGCCTTCGACATCGCTGCGATGGCGAACGGGTTGATAACGGTTCCTATCTATTTACACGATGGCGCGGCCAATACCTGTTATATCCTCGCGCATAGCGGAGTACGCCTATGCTTCATGGATACGCAGGACAGGTGGCTGTCGCTGGCGCCGGAATGTACGGATTGCTTAGGGCTTGAAACGATCTGGGTACAGCAGGCGCCGGTCGAGCTTTTGCAGGACGACAGGCGGTCTATCGAGGTATTTGATGACGTCTTGTCGAATGAAGTGATCAGCGAGGACGACATCAGATGCAGTGCAGAGGATGTGGCCACGATCATCCATACGTCGGGCACGACCGGTCTTCCCAAGGGCGTGATGTTGTCACATCGCGCACTGCTGTGGAATGCCGATGCGGTCACGAAATTCATTCCTCCGCTGACGACCGATGTTTTCCTTTCAGTCCTGCCGCTTGCCCATTCGTTCGAGCGCACCATGGGATATTATCTACCTCTCGTCTCTGGTGCCCGCATCGCCTTTTCCCGGTCGATCGAAAAGCTGCGTGACGACCTCGCCGTCATCCGCCCCACCATCCTGATCGCGGTCCCGAGGCTCTATGAGAGGATTTACGAAGCGGTCCTTGAAAAAGCTGACTCCGGCCCCGTTACCAAGGCCCTTACCATGGCCGCCGCTGATATTGGCTGGCGTCTTTTCGAGGCCGGACATGGCAGGGCTGCGGCGCCGAGCTTGCTGACGCGGGGGCTGCTCTGGCCGATATTGCAGTGCCTTGTCGCAAAGAAAATCATGATGGCTTTTGGCGGGCGGCTGCGCGTAGCGGTCAGTGGCGGCGCTCCGCTTTCCGAAGAAGCGAGCCATTTCCTGATCGGATTGGGTCTGCCCCTGATTGAAGGATATGGCTTGACCGAAGCCGCGCCGGTCGTGACCGCCACCACATTCGAGAACAGCCTGCCGGGCTCCGTCGGAGGTGCTCTTCAGGATGTCGAGCTTAAGACCACCGAAGAGGGTGAATTGCTGGTCCGGTCACCCAGTCTGATGCTCGGTTATTGGGAAGACCAGGAGAAAACTGAACAGGTGATCGTTTCCGACGGATGGCTCAGGACCGGCGATATCGCGGAATTTCACGAAGGCCACGTGTTCATCAAGGGTCGCCTCAAGGAGATTATCGCCTTGTCGACCGGCAAGAAGGTCGCATCTGCGGTGATTGAAACGCTCATCGAGGATGAGCCCCTGTTCGAACAGGTGCTCGTCACCGGAAACGGCAAGCCTTGCCTTGCCGCGATCGTGGTGCTGAAGGGTGAATCCTGGGCTGCTTTGGCACGGGAGCTTGGAGTCGCCGAAGACGAGATGAATGCGCCAGTGGCGCAAAAAGCACTCCTGTCTGAAATATCTAGCGCGACTCAAGGGCTGCCGGACTATACCCGCGTCCGGGCCGTTCACGCCGTTCTTGAGCCCTGGACAGCTGAGAATGGCCTGCTGACACCCACCCTGAAAATCAAGCGAAAAGCCATCGAACAGCAGTTTAGTGATGAGATTGAGGCGATGTTCAACAAGCTGAAAAAGACACGCAGCGGGGGTAGGGATCTATAGCGGCCTGCAGCCTTTCTGCTTCCATCCCCGGCTTTTCTTTTTGCTCAGGAACCCGTTTTTCCTCAGCAATTCGGCGTCGCCCCGGAACATTTTTCCAGAGACAAAGAGTTTGGGTGGTTCTCGTGTTCAGCATAGTCGGCTTGCGGCACAATACGCAGACCGCGTCATCTTCAATTAGGAGAGGCCAATGACAGAAACATCGGATTCAGCAGGAGAATCGGATCGCGCAGCCGGAAGCACCAGTGTGGGCGACCGTGTCCTTCGCATCATCCGCGACCTCGCCGTGGAGTTGCATCCAGAGTGGAGCAAGACATTGATCGTGCGTGACGAAAGCGACCTCGATCGCAATCTCGGATTCGATAGCCTGTCGCGCGCAGAATTGCTGCTGCGGATCAATCGTGACTTCAACGTTAGGTTGGCCGATCAGCTGATCGTCGAGGCCGCGACTGCCCGCGACATCATTGATGCGGTTGTTGCCGCCGTTCCGGGCACGCGCCACGAGCAAGCCCGCGAAGTGGTGCGGCCGATCATCCTGCCGGAGAGTAACGCGCCGGAGGATGCGCAAACGTTGATTGAGGTGCTCGACTTCCATGTCAAGATGCATGCCCAACGCCCGCACGTCTATCTATGGCACAGTGAAGATAGCGAGGAGCTTTGCTCATATGCCGGGCTCGATGAGGCCGCCCGCGTTGTGGCCAAGGGGTTGAGCGATCATGGCGTCGCGCCGCGCGAGCGGGTAGCAATCATGCTGCCGACGGGTCTCGACTTCTTCCGGGCTTTTTTCGGCGTCCTCATGGTCGGTGCCGTGCCGGTGCCGATATATCCGCCGCTGCGCCGCGCCCAAGTAGAGGATCACCTGCGCCGACAGGCCGGCATCTTGAATAACGCTGAGGCGGTGATGGTAATCACCGACGAACTGACCCATCGTGTCGGAGGGCTACTCTATGGAATGGTGAAAAGCCTGAAGGGCGTGCGAACAGTCGCCAAGCTTAGCGCATTAAACCAGCCGATCGAAGCGCCTTTTCGGACGGTGCCGTCTGATACGGCGTTGATCCAGTATACCTCTGGTAGTACCGGTGACCCGAAGGGCGTAGTGCTCAGCCATTCCAACCTATTGGCAAATATCCGCGCCATGGGCTCCGCCATGGAGGCTGACTCCAGCGACATCTTTGTTAGCTGGCTTCCACTTTATCACGACATGGGTCTGATCGGCGCTTGGCTTGGTAGCCTCTATTACGGCGTGCCGGCCATCATCATGTCGCCGCTTGCCTTTATTGCCGATCCTTCGCGCTGGTTATGGGCGATTCACCGCCACAGGGCGACCTTGTCGGCGGCGCCAAATTTTGCCTTCGAGCTGTGCCTTAAACGGATATCAGACAAGGACATCGAAGGCCTCGACCTGTCTTCGCTACGCATGGTCGTCAACGGCGCGGAACCTGTGAGCCCGAGCACAATCGCCCGCTTCACCGAGCGGTTTTCGAAATACGGTCTCGCGCCCACGGCCATGGCTCCAGTATATGGTCTCGCAGAAAGCTCGGTCGGGCTCGCGTTCCCGCCGCCTCGGAGGGAGCCGATCATAGATCGTGTTGAGCGCCACGCACTCGCCGAGCAAGGCGTCGCCCGCCCTGCTGCTGCCGATGATGCAACCGCGCTCGAAATTGTTGCCTGCGGCCAGCCGCTGCCAGGCCATCAGGTACGCATCGTCGATGACACCGGGCACGAAGCACCTGAGCGCCATGAGGGACGCCTTGAGTTCAAAGGCCCATCGGTGACACGCGGTTATTTCCGCAATCCGGCAAAGAACAAGACGTTGTTCAACGGCGATTGGGCCGATTCTGGTGACCTCGCCTACATCGCCCAAGGCGACATCTATATAACCGGCCGGATAAAGGACGTGATCATTCGTGCGGGGCGCAATGTCTATCCACACGAACTGGAAGAGTATGTCGGTAACGTTGAGGGCGTGCGTAAGGGCTGCGTTGCGGTCATCGCTGGGACCGACAGGGCAACAGGTAGCGAGAAATTGATTGTGGTCGCTGAAACCCGGCTGTCCGAACCCCGGGCGCTCTCTGATCTTGAAGCGCGCATTCTGGATGCCTCTGCGGCGATACTCGAAATACCACCGGAGGAAATCCTACTCGTGCCGCCTCACGCTGTGCCGAAGACTTCCAGCGGCAAGATCCGTCGATCAACGACGCGCGAATTCTACGAGGCTGGCACGCTGGGAAAGCCGGGTTCCGGGCTTTGGTGGCAACTCGGTCGGTTAGCCGTTTCGGCTGCCGCCGGGCGCTTGATGCGCAGTGTCGGCACCGTCGGCGAATTTGCCTATGCTGGATGGTGGTGGTGCGTGCTGTTGCTTCTTGCAGTCTTCGTCTGGCCTCTTGTAATAGTGCTCCCGGTCAGGTCTTGGCGGCATTCGGTGTTGAGAGGGGCGGTGCGCACCTGGTTCGGACTTACCGGAATCCGTTTCGAGGTCGAACAGCTGGCTAAGGTCCCTGAACGCGATGTCGTCATCGTCGCGAACCACGCAAGCTATCTCGACGGGGCCGTTATTTCGGCGGCAATAAACGTGCCGCTCACCTTCATCGTAACGGAACGGTTTGGCCGCCAATTTATGGCTGGCAACTTCCTGCGCCGTCTTGGCGCGGTTTTCGTTGCCGACGTTGCAACTTCACCGCGCAAGGTCGAGGAAGCGGCCCTTGCAGCTGTGAGCGCCGGTGAACGGCTCGTTATCTTTCCCGAGGGACGTGTACGGCGGATGCCGGGTTTGCTCAGTTTCTATCCTGGCGCGTTCCAGATCGCGGCGAAGGCGGGCATTCCGGTCATGCCGGTGACGTTGGTGGGAACGCGCTCTGTCTTACGTGACAGCCACCAGTGGTTTCCGCGTCGTGCGCCGATTTCCGTACGAATTGGCAATCCCATATGGGCAGAGGCAGAGGATTTCGCGGCGGCGCTGGACCTTAGCAAGGCGGCGCGCGCCGAAATCCTTGCCCATTGTCGGGAGCCAGACCTTGGTCGAGAGGAGATTGAGTTTGGTATGGCGCGCTCGGGGCAGGCGGGGTGAACTGTCTGATGTCAGCACCTGCGGCGGTGCTGCCTGACGAATTCTAACGTGGACCTGTCGCGGTTTGATGCCGCCCCTTTGATAGCATTTACTGCAGCAAAGGAGACGAACTACGGGAGTGAAGCGGACGGATAGATTTCGCCTGGATGCGGTGCAGATTGGGCTGACAAGTGGGCTGACGCGCAAACAGGTTGCCGGTGATTTCGGCGTTGGCATGTCGACACTGAACAAGTGGATCACGGCGCACAGAGATACTGACGTGGTTATGAGCGAGGATAACTTCAGTCTCGCAGGGGGGATTATGCTGCTATGGAAAGATCAGATATGGCCGCGTAACCAAGACAAATCAGCCTCCGGCAAACCCGGGGCGGTTCATCTTGGTTATCCATTCGCTCCTGTGATCGCCACAGTTAGCCCGCAAGATATCGCGATGCGCAACCCCGCCTTTTCAGTGGGCGCGCTAGGAAAGGTCGCTGATCTGATAGGTGGATTTTGCCAACCACTCGGGATTGATCTCGACACCCCAGCCGGGGGCGTCGGTGACGCGGGCATGACCATCTTCGATCGTGTAGGGCGAAGTCACGAACAGGCCCTCCTGCCACGGGTAGTAATCCGCACCCTCAATCGAGAACTCCAGGTATTTGCCCGCATTCGGGATCGCCCGCAAAAGGTGCATCGTGAACAGCGTCACCAGAGACCAGTTGGCGCAATGCGGCGTGACCGGCAATCCGGCGGCGCGCGCCATTTCGACCACCCGCAGGGTTCGGCAGATACCCCCGAGATAGAGGATGTCGGGCTGAACGATATCCACCGCGCGCATGTCGATCATCCGCTTCCAGGTCGGTAAATCGCAATCCTGTTCGCCCCCAGTCACGTCGATGTCGAGCGCCTCGGTGACCTGTTTGGTCTGCTCAAGCTCCCAATAGGGGCAGGGCTCTTCATAATGACAGAACCCGTGATCCTCTAGGATATGCCCGACCTCAATCGCGCGCTCGGGCGAGTAACAGCTATTGGCGTCAATCAGCAGGTCCACGTCATCGCCAAGCGCGCGACGCATGGTCGGGATGATCTCTTCGGTGCGCCCCGGCCATTCATCGGCGTTGCGGCCAACCTCGGCGCCGGCGCGCACCTTGAAGGCGTCAAAGCCTTGCGTGTTGCGCAGATGCTTGAGGCGCGCGGCCTCATCCGAGGGGGTGATGTCGCGCTTCATCGAACTGGCATAGGCGCGGATAAGGCCGGGTGTGCCGCCCAGAAGTTCGGCCACGGATTTGCCCGCCTGCTTGCCGCGCAGATCCCAGATCGCGGTATCAACCCCCGCCATCGCCCGGCGCAGGTAAGAACCGGGAAACTTGTGCTCGCGCTCGGTGACGATATCGAGAAGGTCATCAAGATCGGTGGTATCCTGCCCCAGCATCCACGGTGCGACCTGACGGTGCAGCACCTGGCAGGTGATGTCGGAATGATAGGTCGACATCTGCCCCCAGCCCTGCGCGCCATCCTCGGCGGTGACCCGCACGAACCCGACCGCCTGATTGGTGAAGGTCTCAATCGTTTTCAGTTTCATGCCATGTCCTTCAAGGTCACTTACCACCAGAGCCGCGCCCGAAGACTTGTGCAAGCACCATCATCAAGGTCGTTACCCCGATCATGATGGTCGAAATAGCCGCAATCGTCGGGTCGATCTGATCGCGCAGGGCGTTGAACATGTTGCGTGTCAATGTCGGGTTATCGCCACCAGAGATGAACATCGCGATGACCACCTCGTCAAACGAGGTCAGAAACGCCAGCAAGGCGGCGGTGACCACCGCAAAGCGGATCTGGGGCAGGGTGATGGTCACAAACGCCTTCCAGCGCGCGGCGCCAAGGCTTCGCGCCGCGAGTTCCTGATTCATGTCGTAACTCTTTAGCGCCGAACCCGTCACGATCACCACAAGCGGCAACGCAAGGATGCTATGGGCCAGCACAAGCCCGGTCAGCGAATAAAGCAGGCTGAGCTTGACGAAGACATAAAACGCCCCGATCGCCACAAGAACCACCGGCACCATCATCGGCGTGATCAACAGCATGAAGGCGATGCGCACCCACGCTACCCGTGAGGTGTGCAACCCATAGGCCGCGACCACCCCAACGGGCGTCGCCACAAGCATGGTCAGGAACGCCGCCTTGAGCGAGGTAAAGGTGGCGTTCATCCATTCCGGCGAGTTGAAATAACTTTTGTACCAGCGAAGCGACCATGTCTCAGGCGGGAATTCCAGGTACTGAGAATCCGAGAACGACATCGGGATAACGATCAGGGTCGGCGTTACCAAAAGCAGCATCACGATAGTGGCAAAGACATAAAGCCAGAGCCGCTGACCGTGGGTGATCTGCGTGTCGGAGGCGGGCCGTTTGAGCCAGTTGCGCATCAGTGCCCCCCTCCGGTCATCGCCGCGAGATTCACAAAACGTGACGCGATCCAGAGAATTGCCATGGTGATCACCAAAAGCACCACGCCAAGCGCACTTGCCGCGCCCCAGTTCACGAACAATTCGATGTTCGAGACGATCTTCATCGACACCATGATCACCTTGCCGCCGCCCAACACCGCCGGGGTCACGAAAAACCCGAGGCAGAGTACGAAGACCATCAGCGAGCCGGCAAAAAGCCCCGGCGTCGAGAGCGGAAAGAACACCGTCCAGAACGCGCGGCGTGGGCTTGCGCCAAGGTTCGAGGCCGCCTTGAGGTAATCCTTATCAATCGCCTTCATCGCGCTATAAACCGGCAGGATCAGGAACGGCAGCATGATATGCACCATCCCGATCAAGGTGCCGGTCATGTTGTGCACGATCTTGATCGGCTCGTCCCAAAGGCCAAGCGAGATCGCCCAATCGTTCACCAGACCCTTTTTTTGCAGCAGGACAAGCCAGGCATAGGTGCGCACCAAAAGCGAGGTCCAGAATGGCAACAGAACGGTGATCATCAACAGGTTCGCCAAACGGTTCGGAAGCTGCGAAAGGAAATAGGCCAGCGGATAGCCGATCACGATGCACAGGCCGGTGGTCAAAAGGCTCACCTGAAAGGTGGTCATGAAAATCCGCGCATAGGATTTGCGTTTGATCATCCGCTCGTAATTTTCAAGCGAGAATTGCCCATCGGCACCGATGAAGGACACGTAAAACAGCCATCCGACCGGGATAACCAGGATCACCAGCACCATAAGCAGGGCAGGCGAGCTAAGCCCGAACAGCCTGAGCCGTTCAAGGCGGCCATCGCGGCGCAGGCCCTCGGCGTTGCTCTCGACCATGGCCATCTCAGGTCTCTCCGCCGTCGATCAACACCGTGTCTGCGGCATCAAGCGCAAGGGTGACCGGGTCGCCAGCCTTGGGCAGGTTTGCCACCGTTCCACCGCGTATCGTGCCGCGCAGGCTTATCTCGGAGCCATCCGCAAGACGCGCATACATCAGGTAACTGTCGCCCTGATAGACCACCTCGGATGCGGTGCCCTCAAACAGGTTGGCCCCCTCTGCACCGCCTTGCGCGGCAATGCGCAAACGCTCGGGGCGCACCATCAACACAAGCGATGCCGCATCGGGCAGGGCACCCGTATAGGCAAGCGGCCTGTCGCCATAGATCACCTCGTCGCCCGACCGCGTCACCGGAACAAAGGTTGAATCGCCGATGAAATCGGCCACGAACCGGTTGGCGGGGTAATCATAGAGCTGTTGAGGGGTGGCAAGCTGCATGATCCTGCCGTGATTGACCACCGCGATGCGGTCCGACATGGTCAGCGCCTCGCGCTGATCATGGGTGACATAAACCGTCGTCATGCCAAGCTTTTCATGCAGGTGGCGCAATTCGATCTGCATCCGGTCGCGCAGCTTTTTATCAAGCGCGGACAGCGGCTCGTCCATCAGCAAAATGCGCGGCTCAAACACGATTGACCGCGCCAGAGCGACCCGTTGCTTTTGTCCGCCCGACAGTTGATCAATGCGCCGCTCGCCATATCCGCCAAGCTGTACGGTATCCAACGCGCGCTCGACCCGCTCGGCGGCCTCGGCCTTTGGCACGCGGCGCAGGCGCAGCGGATAGCCGACATTGCCAGCAACGGTCATATGCGGAAAGAGGGCGTAATTCTGAAACACCATGCCCACATCGCGCAGATGCGGCGCGGTACGGATCATCTCGGCCTCGCCGAATTTGAGGCTGCCGGTGTCGGGGCGGGTGAACCCGGCCAGCACCATCAAAAGTGTGGTCTTGCCCGATCCCGACGGGCCAAGCAGGGTCAGAAACTCGCCGCTCTTCACATCCAGCGAGACATCATCAAGGGCATGCACCGCCCCGTATGTCTTGGTGACATTGCGCACGGTAATCGGCAGGGCGCTGCTCGGGTCCTGGCTCACTTTGATATCCTTCAGGTCTTTCTGCGGGCCAGGGCTTGGCCCGCAGTTGATCGTTTCAAAACAGGTCGATTACTCGGTCAGCATTTCCTGATACATCTCATCTGCGATGGTTTCCCACTTGGCGTACCATTCAAGCGAGACCGGCAGTTGAAGCGCCGCATTCGCCGGAGAGGAGGGCAGGCCCGCCGCGACCTCTGCACTGATTTCACCGGTGTCATAGGCGGCCTTGTTGGTCGGGCCATAGGTGATGTATTTCGGCAGATCGTCCTGATACTCGGCCTTGGAAATCTCGGCGAGGAATTCCATCGCCGTGTCCTTGTTCGGCGCGCCCTTGGGGATGGCAAAGCAATCATAATCCAGCAGCGCCTGATTGAAGCTGTACTTGACCTTGCCGCCATCCTTGGCGGCATTGTCAAAGCGCCCGTTCCAGCCTGTGGTCATGTCAACCTCGCCGTCCTTCATCAACTGCGCGTGCTGCGCGCCCGACGACCAGAACACATCAATATTTGGCTTAAGCTCGCGGATCTTGTCAATTGCACGCTCGATGCCCTCTTCGGAATCCAGCACCGTATAGACATCTTCGGGGGCCACGCCATCGGCCATCAACGCCGGTTCAAGCGCGCCCGCGACCTTGTTGCGATAGGCGCGTTTGCCCGGGAATTTCGCGGTGTCAAAGAAATCGGCCCAGTTTTGCGGGCCAGCATCGCCATAGGTCTCGGTGTTCCAGGCATAAACGGTCGAGAACACATCGCCGCCAACACAGAACTCTGATTTCAAGGTCGGATAAAAGGTCGACACGTCAATCACCGAATAATCCAGCGGCTCAAGCAGGCCCTCGGCCCCGGCCCGCGCCGCCGATCCCGATCCGCTCGCGACGATATCAAGCGAGACCGCGCCGGAAGAGACCTGAAGGCGCACGTCGGACATGCCGCCATAGGTTTCCTGCTTGACGGTAATGCCGGTATTTGCGGCGGCCGGCTCAAACAGCGCCTTGCTTTGCGCCTCTTGATACGACCCGCCCCATGACGCGATGGTCACCGTCTTGTCCGCTGCCGCTGCGACCGTCCCAAGCAAGGACGCCGCCAATGTAAGACCAAATGCTTTGTTCATGTCTTTCCTCCGTGTTGTCAGTGTTACGCTTTCGCTTTGGAAAGCTTTCATCGCCTGCTTTTTGCCCGGACGGTTCGGCGTTTTGCCCGCCCGGTTATCTTGCCTGTCCCGATGCCGCCGCGCGCTCGCGCTGTTTGCGATCACTGCGCCGATACCAGGCGACGGCTGCGGGTAAAAACCACGGGTTGCCTTTGTAAAACGGGCGCGTCGGGTTGTTCAGCCCGTCAAACGCGGTCTTGCCCTCGGCCAGCCCAAGCACCTTTTGGCCCAACCGCTTGCCAAGATAGCCCGCCATCGACACCCCCGACCCGCAATACCCCATGGCGTAATGCACCCCGTCATGCACGCCGGTATGGGCCAGTTCGTCAAAGGTATAGGCCACGCGCCCCATCCAGGAATGGGTGACCTTATAGGGCTCAAGCTGTGGGAAAATCCGGCACATATCGGTGAAAAGTTTTGGCCCGCTGATGGTGGTGTCGGTTTCAGTCGCCGACACCCGCCCACCGAACAGAACACGCGTACCATCCGGGGACGTACGGTAATAATAAACCACCTTGCAGGTGTCACTTGCGATGCGGCCGGTCGGGAACAACTCGGCCATAAGATCTCGTGGCAGGGGTTCGGTGGCGATGACATAGCTGCCGATCGGAATGACCCGGCGCTGCAACCATGGGGTAAGACCCGTGGTATAGCCATTGGTCGCCACGATCACGTCGTGCGCGCGTACCTCGCCCTTGGCGGTCGCAAGCACAAAGTCGCGGCTCTCGCGCTTGATCGCCGTCACGGCGCAATGGCCCACAACATGCGCCCCCGCCTTGATCGCCAGGGACAACAGCCCGCGATGATACTTTGCCGGGTTGAGCGAGGCATGACGCGGAAACACCACCCCGCCAAAATAGGCGTCAGAGCCAAGCTCGCTTCGCTGCTCGGCGCGTGGCACAGGATGTGCCTCGATGCCCTCAAGCTTGCGGAGTGCTTCGGCGTTGCGGGCAATCTCATTGTAATGCTCGGGGGTATGGGCCGCGTGATAGCGCCCGTTGCGGCGAAAATCGCAATCCAGCTCTTCGCCGGTGACGAACTCTTCGATCCAGTCAAGCGCGGTTTCACCTTCCTTGCGGATCGTGCGGGCGCGCTCGGCCCCGTACTTCGCGGCCAGCTTTTCAAACGAGGGCTTGATGCTTGTGCTGATCTGCCCGCCATTGCGCGTGCTACAGCCCCAACCGGGATCCTGCGCATCCAGCACCATCGTGGATCGCCCGCCCCGCGCCGTTTCAATCGCCGCATGCATGCCGGTATACCCCGACCCGATGATCGCCACATCAACAGATTTCAACGGCTCGCCCGGCAGGGTGGGGGGCAACTGCACATCGTCCAGCCAATAGGAGCTGTCCTTGCAATCCGCTGTCAAACTGGGCTGCCCCGTCATGTCGCATTTCCCTAACCCATAGGATCTGTCTCGCTAGATGATTGACGATATGAATTGGATTTGATTTAATCAATTTAATCTTCGTTATCTAAATATTCGATTTATTTATGCAAATTCGAAAGCTCGCATGACTCTGAAGATGCGCCATCTGGAGGTTTTCAACGCGCTGCTTGACGCGGGTTCTGTGTCGCGCGCGGCGCAGCGGCTTAACCTGACCCAACCGGCGGTCAGTATCGCCCTCAGCAATTTCGAGGCCGAGCTTGGTTTTCGCCTGTTTCACCGCGAACGCGGTTTTTTCGCCCCCACCAATGAGGCGATGCTGTTGCACGACGAGGTGGCCCATGGGCTTCGGGCGATGTCGCAGGTCGAAAAGCGGGCGCAGGATATCCTGTCGGGGCAGACCGGCGGCGTCAGCATTGCCACCAACGGTGTGCTGGCGGTCAACTTCCTGCCCAAGCTTCTGGCGCCGTTTCAACGCGAAAACCCCAATATCCGGGTCGAGATCAAGGTACATTCCTCGCGCCAGATCGCATCCTGGGTGGCAAGCCACCACATCGACATCGGTCTGATTGATCCGCCGGTGCCGGTCGCCGGTCTTGATGCCGAAATTTTCGACTTTGAATGCATCTGCGCCGTTCACAAGGATGATCCGCTCGCGGCGCTTGAAACAATTCACCCGCGGTCCCTTGTCGGGCGCTCGGTCATCAACATCACCGGCGATCATATGATCGACCGCCAGCTTGATGCCTTGCTGGCCGAAACCGACACTGTCGTCACCCGCAACACCAGCGCCTATTACTTTGCTATCGCCCGCAATATGGTCGCCCAGGGCAATGCCGTCGCCATTCTCGATCCGATCAACGGCAAGATCGACCTGAAGGATGATGTCGTCTGGCGGCCCTTTCGTCCGCGCATCGACAACCATCTGGCGGTGATCACCGCCAAGGGGCAGGCGCTTGGCAAGGCCGCCGTCGACATTCAAACCCGCATTCGCACCGCATTGAACCAATTCGTCGCTTGACGGCATCAGATAGTCAGAAAGGGCCTTTCAGTGTCAGCAACCGCCCGTCTCACGGCCTTTCTGCGCGCGGCCGCACCCCGGTTTGACGACCACGACAGTGACATTGCCCGCGATATCAGCCGCACCTTGCAGGTCATGCGCCCCAACGCCCCGGCGCTTGCCCCGGCAATCCTCGGGGCCTGCGCGCCGCTGCCGGATATGCTGGACGGGGCCAGGGATGCCCTGACACAGCGGCTGGCGGCTTGCCTTGGCGATCTTCACTGGCGCGTTGCGGGCTTTGGCAAGCTGGCGCCGGACACCGATCAAAAGCTGGCGGTGGTGGAACTCATCGGCCCGACCGGCATGTTCGCGCACCCGCACCTGCGGATCGGGCTCTTGATTCAGCGCGAGGAGTTTCATTACCCACGCCACCAACATGCCGCCGAAGAGCTATATTTCATCCTCAAAGGCACCGCCGACTGGGCGGTTGATGATCACCCGCATTCGCCACGCTTGCCGGGCGACTTCGTGCACCACGCATCACTGCAACCGCACGGCATGATCACAAGGGGCGAACCGATGCTCGCCATGTGGGGCTGGACCGGCGATATCGACGGGGCCTCTTATTCCACCTGACTGTTACCCCTGAAGCCGAACCCGGCGCCGACCGGCAACAAAAGGACGCACCATCATGATTGACCTCAAAACCTTCAACGACCTTGCCAACATCCCGGTCGAGAGCTTTGCCCCGAAACCGACAAGCCTGACCGAAGGCCAGCTTGAAGCCGCCGTCCAACTCTGGGCCTCGGAAGACGGGCTGACAAAGATCGGCGTCTGGGAATGCACCCCCGGTGATTTCACCGCAGATCGCAGCACCGTCGCAGAATACTGTCACATCATTTCGGGGCGCGCCTCAGTCAAAAATCACGACGGCAGCGGCACCCGCGATATCGGCCCCGGCGATCTTTTGATCCTGCCGGTCGGCTGGAAAGGCGCTTGGACCATTCACAGCCATATCCGCAAGCTATACGTACTTCAGACCAGTGCCTGATCGGTTCTGGTCTTGTCACGGTTTAGGTCCGGTCTCTTTCGGGCAATGTTTGCTATGAAGGAGATAAGGAATGGCAACGGCATAAGGGGCAGCGCCACTGCCCATTCCGAGACGAGTTCGAATTGGTCTGACACCACTCCCCGGGGCCGGACCCCGGGCTGATACCGATAACCATAACCAAGTTTGTGGCACCCTCAACACAACCCTCGGGAAACGCGATGCGGCGCGCCCAATGCCAGGGCGCGCCGCTCAATTTGATCTAAGTGTGATCCTCATTCAGGTCGCGGAAGAGATCAGACCTCTGCGCCCAGATTACCCAGCAGAATGCCCGTGAGTTGCAGGCCTCCGCCATCACTGATCACCCCGGAATTGGCGCCGGTTTCATACTGCACGTTGGTGCGATCCGTCCCGCTCAGGTCCTGCGCGTCGTCGAGGAACACCCATTTCGGCGTGTTCCCGGTCTCCAGACCAACGGCAAACCGCAGGATGTCGAGCGCATCGGTCACGTTGACTGTCCCGCTCTGATCGATATCCGCCGCGATGAAATCCATCGCATTAGCCGGGCCGAAACTCGGCTCGAGCCCAACCGCAAGCCGGAGCGCGTCGAGCGCATCGCTCACGTTGATATTGGGATCGGTGCCTGCGTCGTAGTCGCGCACCGCATCCACCACGCCCTCGCCGGTCGATGAGCCAAGCCGCAGGTTATATGCCCCCGGCGTCCCCGCAGCCTGCCCGAGGATCGGAGCACCTCCGGCAGAGAAGTTCACCACCGCGCCGCCGATGCCGCCGCCCGCCTCATCGACGAGGCTGACGCCGAACGTGATGCGGGTCTCGCCGACATCGAGCGTGCCCGCCGAGCCTGTGTTCTCGGGGGCAGACGCGGTCGGGCTCGACGAGGACTCGATGAAGGTCTCGTCCTGGGTGAGCAGAACGTCGATCAGCGCGTTTTCGTAGGCCAGCGTGCCCGGCGTGAGACCTGCGTTCTCCACGAGGGTGCGTGCAGCAGCCACCGCCGCGGTATCGAAATCATCGACGCCTAGGACGCCGCCCGGCGCGCCGGGATCGTAGAAGCCCTCGAGTGTCTCACCCGCATCATAGGTAAAGAGACTCTGCACGTCGGTCGTCACCCGCCAGTCATCGCGGAAGCCGCCATAGAGATCATCGAAGGCCAGCGGACGCTCCAGCACGGTGCCGTCGGCACGTGCGATGTCGTCATCCGGGTTGCCGTTGCCATCGCCCAGAAGCCCCTCGACAGCCCCGGCCATATCGGTGCTGATCTGCACGCTGAGATCGACAAAACCGTCGCGCACGATCACGTTGATCCGCGCATCACCAGCGCCAACAGTCCCATCCGCACCGGCGAAGACGACGGTATACATGGAGCCGTCGCGCACAATCAGGTCATTTCCGACATTGATGGCCTCGCCGTCCGCCATCACCGTTGCCACTCCGCCGATCGACAGCGGGCTGGCATCCGCCGCGTCGATCATGACCTCCGCGCCGTTCCCGAGTCGCGTGGCGATGGCGATATTGGCCGAGACATTGGGCACCGGATCGCCAAGATTGTCGAGGATCGGCCCCATCCGCGACTGGACCTCGAACCCATCGAACGTACTTCCTGCGACACCACGCAAGAGCACGAATTCGCCGACGGCATGGAAGTCATAGCCCACCCCATCGAGCGTCAGAAGATGCGGGTCACCCACCGTCCAGGCAATCGGCGTGGGCGGCGGAGGCGGCGGTGCGGCGACATTCGGATCGGCCAGCGCCGCCGCCTCGGCCACGGTCAGGTTGCTGAAGACCAGCGCGTTGCCATTGCCCAGATCGACCGTGGTCTCGCCAGCATTGTCAAACGCGTTCGCCAGTGCCGTGTTGCTGGCGATAACTCCCAACCCCGAGACGGAGAAATCCAGCGAATCCTCGGCGTCGTTGAAATCCTCGATCACCGTGCGCCCGTTGCCCACGAAGAAGATATCGCTGCCGGTCCCGCCGTTGAGCGTGGCATCCCCCTCGCCACCTTCCAGCGTGTCGTTACCGCCCCCGGCGGAAATGGTGTCGTTGCCCGGACCGGCTTCGAAGCGCTCGCTCTCGCTCGAGCCGATGAACGAGTCATTGCCCTGCGAGCCGCGGAACCGTTCAAAGCCCGAGATCGTGTCGGTGAAGGTCCCGCCGCCAGTAAGCGTGCCCATCACTGTGCCCGTGGTGCCCGCGCTTGCGTCGATATTGACCGAGGCAACGGTGGTCGTGTCGTAGCGCAGCCGGTCAAAGCCAAGGCCGCCATCGAGCGTGTTGCTTCCACCGAGATAGCGATAAGAGTCGCCGCCGGTCGATCCGGCGAAAATGTCCGCCCCGAACGACCCGAACACCTCCCAGAGCGGGGCGGTCCCGCCGATCGTCTCGGCATTGCCGAACCCGTCATCGTTGATCGTGCCGTTGGCAAGATCCACGTCGATCCCGAAGCCGTCTCTCATGTCGAGCCGCACCAGCGACGGGTCGCCCCCGATGAGAATGGTGTCAACACCGTCGCCGGGCCGGATGCTCATCCATTGCTCGCCAGCGATCGAGACGTCAAAAGTGTCCGCCCCGGACGTGCCACCGATCGACAACCCGCCGCTCGTCCAGCCCGCAAACAGCGGCAGTTCCACATTTATGAACGTGTCCACGCCCAGCCCGGTCTTGATCACGCTGCCGGTGTTCGCGCCACCGTCAATCAGTACATTGATGGTCGTGCCGATCCCGCTGTATTCGACCGTAACGAATCCGCCCGGATCAGCCGTGATGCCGGTAAAGTCAATCGTGTCATTGCCCGCAGACCCATTGACATTATCGCCAATCAGATTGTCCCCGGTCAAAATCAGATCATCCTCCGCCGTGCCGTCGAGGTTGTCGTTACCATTCGTGCCCGCCACGAGGTTGCCCCCTCCCGACGGGAGGAACTGCACATTCGCCCCGCCCATCTCGGCCAGGGTGCGCCCGGCGAAAAGCACAGTGGAACCACCGCCGAAATCCACGAAAACACCGTTCGGCGTATCGGACACGCTATTGTTCAGTGCGAAATCGAATCCTGCCTGATCCAGCCCCGCCACGCGCACGATCAGCGTTTCGCTGTTCGGGTCAAAATCAGAGATCGTGTCGTTGCCACCGACATGCACGAAGGTATCCGCGCCGCCGCGCCCCTCGAAGCGGTTGTCCATCCCGGCCTCGCCGGTGATCTGGTCAGCCCCGTTCGAGCCGCGCAGTCGCTCGAAGCCCGAGATCGTGTCGGTGAAGGTGCCCCCGCCAGTAAGCGTGCCCGTCGCCGTGCCCGCCGTCGCGTCGATATTGACCGAGGCAACGGTGGCCGTGTCGTAGCGCAGCCGGTCAAAGCCAAGGCCGCCATCGAGCGTGTTGCTTCCACCGAGATAGCGATAAGAGTCGCCGCCGGTCGATCCGGTGAAAATGTCGTTTCCGGATGACCCGAACACCTCCCAGAGCGGGGCGGTACCGCCGATCGTCTCGGCATTGCCGAACCCGTCATCGGCGATCGCACCGGTGGCAAGATTGACATCGATGCCTTGTATCGCGTCGCGGAAATCAAGCCGCACGAGGCCGGTGCCGTTGATATTGTAGCTGTCCGCGCCGTGGCCACCACGCACGCTCATCCATTGATCGCCCTCGGGTGTCAGGTTGAACGTGTCGCCCGCCGCGGTCCCGACAATCCCGAGGCCGCCATTGACCCAGCCTGCCTCGAGCGGCTGTACGACGCCGAGAAGCGTATCGGTACCATCCGCGCCCTTGACTACACTGCCGGTATTGGCGCCGCCGTCGATGTTTACCGTCAGCGGACCGGCCATCCCGCTGTAATCCAGTTGCACGCTGCCGTTGACCCCGTCATTGCCCCACATGTCGATCGTGTCGTTGCCGGTAGAGCCCGTCACCATATCGCCGGCCGGAGTCGCATTGCCGGTGGCAATGTAATCGTCCGCTTCCGTTCCATTCAGCGCATCGTCGCCCGCCGTACCGGTAATGGTCGGATTGGTATCCTTGACAGTGTTGTCGAGCAGGTTGAAGTCAATCGTCGCGCCCTCCGCAAAGGCACCTGACGCCGGGCCAAAATTCGCGATACTGTCGACCGACGCTTCCAGCGCGGCGAACTCTGCCAATGTCGTCGGGATTGTCAGAGGCGCGCCGCCGATCTGGTAAATAAGCTCGATCAGGCTGCCATCGTCCTCTTGGATCTCGATAATCAGAACCGTGTGGATACCTTCCGACGATTCTATGAAGCCAAGATACGTGTAACTGTTATCTGGCAAACTCGCCGTCCCTCCGGGAACCGGAACACCAGCCCCACTCGCCGTCGCCGAGATTTCGCTTGCGTTGATCTCGACCTCCGGAATGTCGTCCGGGAATGTCTGGATCACGTTATAGGTAAAGGTCTCCTGCCCATCCGGCACGACGATATTGAGATCGACAGCGAAGACGCCAGTCACCGTATCTGCAGAGTTGCGATTCACCTGAAACCCGGAAAGCGTGAAAGTCGGCATCTGAAATATTCTCCTCGGGATGATTTTGCACCAGAATGTGGCGGGATTTATACATTCCGGGGTAAACAACTCGGGGTTTTCAATCAAGTTTTCCGTGACATACTTTCGAAAATACACAGAGTTTGATCAAGGAAACCGCGAAGTTCTACAAATGATTGTATATTCCGGGATTATATCAACCATTGGGGTTCTGGTGGTGTCGTGCGGCGATACGATCACAGATCGGTCAATGTCCGTCGTCAGGTTTTTTGGAACCAATGGCAGCTTGAACCAAAAGAGAATCTGGCTCATCTGTCTGGTTTGATTGTGCGGCGTGTTACCTGTGATGCAAGCATCGCGTTTCGAGCGTCGTTTGTCTGATCCTTTCCCTTTGTTCCAGGATAGCTTTGGTTCCAGGATAGCTCTGTCGCGTCCGAAGTAGACGTCGGCGGGTATGATGTTGTTGAGGCCCTCGTGGCAGCCTTGATGAGTGTCGTGATCGACGAAGGCCTCGATCCGGACCTACCAGGCTTTCGTGCCGCATCCTGGCGAAATTCGTCCGTCCGTTTCAGTCCCATAGGTCGTCTCCTCTGTTGCAGTAAATGCTATCAAAGGAGCGGCTTCAAACCGCGACAGGTCCGGTTTTGAGAGTTTGCCTTTGAATGCCGGGGGCGTAAGGCACACCGGAGACAGGCCATATCGTGATTTGGATGGCGTTGGGCCGTGGAATGGTTGAAGGTTTCAACAGACCAAAGATATCGCGGGACCAATATCGTCATGTCCAAACCTACATCACGCAAGGGACTTAGCCTCAAGTGGTTGGAGCTGTTTCAGGTCTGCGCGCGAAATGGGTCGCTCCGCAAGACTGCCCGGGAGACGGGATTGTCGATCAGTACCGTGTCGCATCATCTGCGCAGTCTTGAGGACCATTTGGGGGTTGAGCTGTTTAACCACTCGCGCAGGCCGATGGTTCTGACGCCCAAAGGCCATGTGTTTTTGCGCAATATCGACGTTGCTCTTCATGCGATCCGCAAGGCCACCGCCGAGGCGTCGGCCGGCGATCTTGCCGAAGCCCGGTATCTGAGGTTGGGCACAATCGAGGATCTGGACAGCGATGTGACACCTGAACTGGCCGTGTACCTGTCGCAGAAGATGCCAGATTGCGATTTCCTGTATCACACGGCGTCAAGTCACGAGATCATCGAGATGCTGCGCGACCGCGAACTGGACCTTGGAATTTCAACAACGCCGCCGGAACGGTTGCGCGATCTTCAGGATCAGCCCTTGCTGCGCGATCCGTTTGTCGTGGTTCTGCCAGCGACGGTAGAGCCGCCGGTTCCTGAAATCATTGCAGGCACTTCCAAGCTGCCGTTCCTCCAGTTTTCCAGCGATCTGATCATCGCGGGACAGATCGAGGCCCAGCTTCGCAGGATGGGTGTCGCGCTGCCCCACAAATTCGAATGTGCCAGCAACCAAACGCTGATGGCGATGGTTGCGGCAGGCGCTGGATGGACCATCACAACACCTCTGCTCTTTTCGCGCGCCAAACGGTTTCAGCCGATGCTGCGGATGCACCCCTTTCCCGGAAAGCGTTTTTCGCGGACCCTGTCTTTGATTGCGACGCCGGATTGCTCACGCTCTGTGCGGGACATCGTAAACCGAAAGATACGAGGATCTCTTGAACAACAGGTGATCCAGCCCTTTGTGGACAGCACACCCTGGCTCAAGGATCAGTTCACCCTCATTGACTAGGGCCTGTGGACATTCAGGATTTCCATTTGGCCTGATGTCTGATTCAAACTTCCAAAATGAAGGTTTGAATGAACGAACAACGGTTTGTGGTGACGGATGTTTTGTGGCGGCGCCTTGAGCCGCATTTTCCAGGCAAGGCCAGCGATGCCGGAGCCACGGCGAAGGATATCTTTTGCTGGAAGCGGTCCTCTGGCGAGGTGCGCACCGGATCGCCATGGCGCGACCTGCCGCCTGCTGGGCCCTCGCAGCAGCGCTCATAGCCTCAAGATGACTGTCCACAAACCCCAGGTCCGGAGTGTCACCCTCAGAGAATGTTGAAACGCTGTTTGATCGCACGGTCCTGTTCTGGTGTCAGATATTCGGGATTGTGGCTTTCAAGAATTTCTCTCGCGCGCTCATTGGCTATGCTCCATGCATCCATCGCGCCGTTCTCGGCCCACGTGCGGGGCTCATCCCGGTTGGCAAGTGACGGGTAATAGTAATCACGTTCCATCGCCTCGAAAGTGTGTTGCCCGCCAAGGAAATGGCCATCGCCCAGTACAGCGTCGACGATTGCGTCATAGCCGAGGTTTTCGTCAGTGACCTCGATACCCCGCAACGCGCGGTAGGTGTGGGAATGCATTTCGTTGTCCAGCACGAACGCCTCGAAACTGGCCCCAAGAAGCGAGGCCGTCATACCAGAGCTTTCGTAGATCAGGTTCCCGCCCGCCAATGCCGCCGCCAAAGAGGTCAACCCTTTCTCCATACCGTACTGGGCATCAATGGCCTTGGCGTCGGTCATCGAACAGGCAACCCCTGACGGCAGGCCGAGCCAGTTGGACAATTGCGCAGAGGCGGCATTCAGTACGGCCGTCTCACCGCTTCCCCCGGCAAAGGCACCAGTGCGCAGGTCCACGACCAGCGGCCAGTTGGAGAAGACCATCGGAAAGCCAGGCTGAATGGCATGCACCATCACAAGGCTGGCCAGCGTTTCGGCCAGGGACTGCGCCAGAAAGCCCGCAAGCGTTGCAGGCGCGGTTGCCCCCGCCTGCGCGGCGGTGATGCAGGACATCGGGATGTTGTGCCGGATACATTCATAAACCACATCGACAGCATCTTCGCCAAAGCGCAGCGGCGAAATGATCGGACTGATGTGAGCTTTCATGAACGGGCGTTGCGCAAACGCCCCCACACCTCCGGCGGCGATGTCGAGCATTTGAACAATCGGCGCGACATGCCCGGCCAAGGTGAACGAGGTCGCGGTTGGCTTGGTCGTGTTGCGCAGCAGGGCATAAACGGTGTTCACGTCCAGATCGAACATGTCGGGCACGTCTGTGGCAACGCAGCACCGCGTATACCAGCTCACATTGGGCAGAACGTCTTGTAGCCGCGTGAAATTGTGCAGGTCTTCAAGCGTCGACGGCCGGTATCTGCGGCTGTCCAGGTCCAGTGTTTGAACCGCAGCGCCACCGGTTCCAAAATGTACGCGATTGCCCCCAACCTCGATCGAGCGCGCTTCGTCGCGCCCGTGTAGAACAAACGTCTTGGCGGCCTGATCAATGGCCTCTTGCACCAGGGGTTGCGGCAACAGGATACGCCCCGCCCCGTTGCTCCGCGCGCCGATGGCCGACAAATCAGCGCGCAACCTGCTTGGGACTTGGCCAAGACCGAGGTTTTCCAAAAGCATCAGAGCCGTGTCATAGATGCTGTTCAGCTCTGCCTCCGTCAGGGGTTTATATGACCCGCCGATCTGCCCGGGCGGACATGGATCGAGCACCGGCTTGGCAAGGCGTTTTGCCATCCGCTCTGCACGTCCGGCGCGTTTGGGTCCTGGAGCCACGCGATGTCACCTTTCAGCTTTCACTATCTGACCAGATCAGGGCGGCATTTTCAGCAAATGGGCAACTGGCAACTTAATGGGCCGAAATAGTAGAATATAAGTTTCGATAATATGCAAAACATGAAAATTCGTTTGTCACAGAGGTAAAAACACGCCCCTTGTCGCGATCATACATCGTAAGGAGAGTGACCATGAAATCGCGCACCAAAGTTGTTGTTATCGGCGGGGGCATCGCCGGGTGCTCAACGCTCTATCACCTGACCCAGGAAGGCTGGAGCGATGTGGTTCTCATTGAACGTGATGAGCTGACGTCGGGCACCACCTGGCACTCCGCCGCGCAGGTGACGAATTTCGGCATGAACCAAACGATGGTCGGGCTAAAGAGCCATTCGATCCAGCTTTATAAAAAGCTGCGTGACGATCCCGACTATCCTGTTGGCTATCACAACGGAGATGGCGGTATCCGTCTGGCCAACACCGAAGCGCAGATGCAAGGCTATCGCCACTTTGCGTCGATGGCGCGCGGGATGGGCGTTGAGTTCGAAATTATCGACGCCGAAGAGTGCGCCCGCCGCCACCCGCTGATTTCGACAGACAACCTGCTGGGCGGTCTTTGGGACGGCGAAGACGGCGATATTGATCCGGCACAGCTGTGTCAGGCACTGGTATTTCACGCCCGCAAGGCCGGGGCCAAAGTATATCGCCAGACCGAAGTTATCGGCCTGACGCAGCACAGTGATGACACCTGGACCGTGGAAACCGAGAAAGGCAATATCGACGCCGATATCGTTGTGAATGCCTGTGGCTACCGCGTGAACGAAGTGGGCGGCATGATGGGTGTTCATCACCCCGTGGTGTCGATGGAACACCAGTATTTCGTGACCGAGGATATCCCCGCGATTGTCGAGGCGGGTCACCGGATGCCGCTGCTGCGCTGCCCGATCTCGGACTATTATTGCCGGCAGGAAAAGAACGGGCTGCTCGTCGGGTTCTACGAACAGGACTGCACGACATGGGGTATGGACGGGATCAGCCCGTCGTTTTCCAATGCCCTGTGCCCCGACGATCTTGACCGCGTGATGGACGTGCTGGAAGGCGCGTTCGAACGGATGCCCGTCCTGACAGAAGTCGGGATCAAACGCGTGGTCAACGGCCCGATCACCTATACCATCGACGGCGCGCCCCTGGTTGGTCCGATCCCCGGCAAACGCAACGCGTTCTGCATCATCGGCCTGCGTGCCGGCATCGGAGAAGGCGGCGGTCACGGCTGGCTTCTGGCGCAGCAGATCGTGCACGGAGAAGCGTGCTATGACACATGGTGCATTGATCCGCGCCGCTTTGCCGGGCACACGAATGTCGAACTGACGGCGCTCAAGGCCGTCGAAGATTATCAGAACGAATTCCGCTTCCACTTCCCGCACGAACACCGCCCTGCGGGTCGCCCGGGAAAGACAACGCCCCTGACGCCGATCCTTGCCGCGCAAGGCGCTGAATTCACAGTGGTGAATGGGTGGGAGCGGGTCGACTACATCAAGCCAACCCCGGACTTCCACCCCACGCTCAGCTTCCATTTCGACGAAGCCTTCGATGTGATCGCGGCCGAAGTGAAAACCCTGCAGGAAAATGTCGGTCTGGCCGAAGTCAACGGCTTCAACCGGATCGAGATCACCGGGGCCGACCGCCACGCGTTTCTCGACCGGATGTTCTGCGGCACAGTCACCAGACGCGACGGGCGCGTCGGGCTGGGCTATCTGCTGAACCGTCACGGCATGGTCAAGGGCGAAGCGACCGTCGCCAACCTGCCCGCGTCGGACCGTGGTCCCGCGCGGGTCTGGTACGGGTCGGCCGCCGCGTCCGAAACCCACGACATGGATTGGCTCAAGACACATGTTCAGGATGCAGAGTATGTGCAGCTCAGACCTCTGACCAACGATCAGACGATCCTCGTTCTGGCAGGCCCAAAGGCGCGCGACGTGATGCAGGCGGTCAGCCGGGCCGATTGGTCAAAGGAAGGCTTCCCGTGGCTGTCGGTGCGCGAATGCTTCATCGGCTTTGCGCCCGCCACCGTCATGGGCGTCAGCTTCTCGGGGGAATTGGCCTACGAAATCCACGTCCCCAACGCGTCGCTTTATGCCGCCTACCTCGCTCTGCGTGAAGCGGGCGAGCCCCATGGGCTAAGGCTCTTTGGGGCACGTGCGATCGACTCGATGCGTATGGAAAAAGGTTATCTGCAGTGGAAAGCCGATCTGCTCACGGAGTTCACCCCCTTCGAGACGTCGCTCGGCCGGTTCGTGAAGCTCGACAAGGGCGATTTCATCGGTAAAGACGCGCTGCTGGCACGACACGAGTCCGGTCTGCGCAAAAAGCTGGTGACCTTGCGGCTCGACGCGCCCCACGCCCCGGCCCATGGCGGCGCGTCGGTGATAAAGGACGGCGAAGTTGTGGGGACCGTCACGTCTGGCGATTGGGGACACCGTGTCGGCATGAACCTTGCCTATGCGTTTGTGGATACCGACGTCATGGAGGTGGGGACAGCGATGGAACTGGACCTCTGCGGCGAGATGGTGCCCGTGCAGGTCATTGATCCCTCGCCTTACGATCCGGCAAACACAAGACTGCGAGAATAAAGTAGGTCCTCAATGATCCGGGCCCAATCCCTCGTCCGGGTGATCTGCGGCCTCGATTTTATTTCGGTCCGATACGATCTAATCAATAGCTGCAAAAACGCGGCGTTAGACGACTATGATCAACTGGTCGACTGCGCTCAGTTCGACCCGTCGTATATGGATCAGCGCTAGCCGTTTCTTTCTTGATGTCGCGGCGCTGAATTGTCGGCTTCAATGCATTGCTTCCCCTGGTGCAGCACGTTGCAATAGCGGCTGCGAACATCAGACTGCGAATGCCGGTTTCCACCTACCTGACTACGTGATCTCGCACTTGCAGCGAATGACCTGTGTGGATGGCTCCTGCATAGCAAGACATTTTTGATCAGATTTGTGCATTTGTCAGAAGCAGTCATGTGTCCGGCCTGTTTGCGCGGTTTTGAC
>NZ_FRBN01000033.1 GCF_900142625.1 Roseovarius marisflavi | reverse complement strand
TTCCGGGCAAGTTCGTCTTCATGCCCATCCCGCGCACCTCGACCGGAAAAATCCAGAAATTCGTCCTGCGCGAACAGGCACGCGATCTTGGCGCAGGCTGGTGCCGCTGACTTGATGCGAAAGGCCTAGGCACTCTTTCGCCGCTGCCTTGAAATCAGTCTCTCGATCCGGGGGGTGCCGAAAAATCCGGCGCCCCCCCTTTGATTTTTCAGCGCTTTTCCTGCTGCGGTTTACGATCTTCGGCGATCTCGTTACCCTGGTCACGTCGCTCAGCCGACACCCGGTTCTGCGCGTCGCATGGCGGTCCGCGGACCGGTAAGTTTCCAAGCGCCCGAAAGGATATCCCATGAGTCAGGTTTTATCTTCAACCTGGGCGCTTTTGCTCGGCATCGTGCTGATCATGCTGGGCAACGGCATGCATTTCACCCTGATCGGCCTGCGCGGCGGGATCGAGGGGTTTTCTGCGGCCGAGCTTGCGATTGTCACTTCGGGCTATTTCCTTGGCTTCCTGTCCGGCGCGCGCCTCACGCCTTTGATGATCCAGCGGGTCGGCCATGTCCGCGTCTTCGCAGCCCTCGGAAGCTTTATGTCGGCGGGGCTGGTCGCACTGCCGCTGCTGACAGAGCCATGGGCCTGGACAGTGCTGCGGGTCCTTATCGGGTTTTGCATGTCGGGCATCTATGTGGCCGCCGAAAGCTGGCTGAATGCCTCGGCCACAAACGAGACGCGCGGCAAGGTGCTCTCGGCCTATATGATCGCGCAGACGCTTGGGATCATCGGCGCGCAGGGGCTGCTGACACTGGGCGATGCGGGCACCTCGGCGCTGTTCATCGGGGCCTCGATCCTTGTGTCGATTTCCTTTGCGCCGATCCTTTTGTCGGCCACGCCGGTGCCGGTGGTCGAGGTCGCGCGCCCGATGTCCCTGCGGGGGCTTTTCAGGGGCTCGCCTCTGGGGGCCGTAGGGATATTTCTTCTGGGCAGTGTCTATGCGACGCAATCGGGCATGGGCGCGGTGTTTGGAACCCAGATCGGCCTGAGCACCGGGCAGATCGCGCTTTTCATCGCAACGCTCTTTGCCGGCGCGCTTGTGCTGCAATACCCGATTGGCTGGCTGTCGGACCGGATGGACCGGCGCAAGCTTATCTTCGGCACGGCCGCTCTTGGCGCGGCCTCCTGTGTGCTTGGCTGGATCACCGGGGGCGGGTCATGGCCCCTGATGGCGGCGGCGTTTTTGGCCGGCGGGGTGACCACGCCGCTTTATGCGCTGTTTCTGGCCTATACCAATGATGCGCTGTCGGCCGAGGATATGCCGGCCGCCTCTGGCGGGCTTGTCTTTACCTTCGGGCTGGGCGCGATTGTCGGGCCGCTGGTCGCCGGCTGGGCGATGGAGGGGCTTGGACCTTCGGCGTTCTGGCTGGTGCTGGGCGTGACCTTTGCGGCCATCGCGCTTTATGCGCTCTACCGGATGACGCAACGCGCGGTCGTTCCTGTGGATGAGACCGAAAGCTATCTCAATGTGCTACCCACCGCCTCGCCTATTGCTGTCGAAGCCGCAGGTGAGTGGGCCGCCGACAACGCCGAGGTCGAACGCGAGACCGGCGCGTAGCCTCAGTCACGGCCAAGGATAGCCGCCTGCTTTCCCGGTCGACCCGGATGATCTTGCCCCCGTTATTTGACCGCAAATGCGGGCGTTCACGCGCGGCATGTCAAATATTCTTCAGAGCCACCTTTAACCCCGGTCGTCGCGGCGCTAACGTCGCGCCGGAGTGGGGCAGGGAAGGACGCGAACTTTGGCAGAGTTAATTCTGGTGCGGCACGGGCAGGCCAATAGCCATGCCACCAGCGAGGCCAGCTATGATCAGCTGTCTGCCCTCGGGCAACGTCAGGCGAAATGGCTTGGCGAGCATCTGAGCACCACCAATCCGCATTTCGATCAGGTCCTGACCGGCACGCTCAATCGTCAGGTCGGGACGGCGGTCGGGATGGGCTATGAAATCACAACCCGCGATCCGCGCCTTAACGAGCTTAGCTATTTCGCGCTTGCCCATGCGCTTGAGGCCGAGCATGGCATTCCGGCCCCGCGAGAGGCGGTCGAGTTTGCCCGCTATCTGCCGCAGGTGATCGACCATTGGGTGCGCGGCGCGCTCAGCGATGTGCCCGAAACGTTTGAAGATTTCGCGGGCCGGATTACCGCCGTTATCGATGAGTTATGTGATCAGCATGGCCGTATTCTTATCGTGACCTCGGGCGGGGTGATCGGGATGGTCATGCGCCACGCGCTTGGGCTTGAGACGCCGGGCATGGCCAAGGTCATGCTTCAGATCATCAATAGCTCGATGCATCGGCTGGAACATGTTCACGATATGCTGATGGTGGGGGCGTTCAACGCCACGCCGCATCTTGATACGCCGGATCGGGCCCATGCCCGCACCTTTATCTGACACTTATCCGACCCTGAAAGGACGCAGGATGAAACTTTACTATGCGCCAAAGACCATCGCGATTGCCGTGGCGATCACCCTTCACGAGGCGGGGATCGAGTACGATCCGATCCGGCTTGATTTCCGCAACGCGGAACAGACCAAGGCCGAGTATCACAAGGTCAATCCCAAGGGCCGGGTGCCCGCGTTGGTCACCGACCGGGGTATTCTGACGGAAACCGGTGCCTTGCTTGATTACATCGCCGATCTGGCGCCCGAGGCAAGCCTGCGCCCAGCCGATCCCTACGAGGTCGCGCAGGTGCGTGCGGTGATGTATTACATTGCCTCGACCATGCATGTGAACCACGCCCATGGCGCGCGCGGCACCCGTTGGGCGGATCAGCAAAGCTCGATCGAGGATATGAAGGCCAAGATGGTGCAGACCATGACCGACAGCGCCACATTCGTGGAAAACAACGTGCTGACCGGGCCTTATATTCTGGGCGATGATATCTGCATGGTCGATCCTTACCTTTTCATCGCCTGCAACTGGCTTGAGGGCGATGGCGTGACTGTTGCCGATTTCCCCAAGATCGAAGCATTTATGACTGCGATGCGCGCGCGCCCCTCGGTCGAACGCGCGGTCAGTCTTGGCATGCTTTAAGGGGGTCACATGACACATCTCTGGGTCAGGGCCGAGCAGCGCCCAAATGAAGAACGCGTCGGCCTGACGCCCGAAGGGGCGGCGGCGCTGATTGCCAAGGGCATCAAGGTTACGGT
The DNA here is from genome assembly GCF_900142625.1 of Roseovarius marisflavi. GTDB lineage: Bacteria > Pseudomonadota > Alphaproteobacteria > Rhodobacterales > Rhodobacteraceae > Roseovarius > Roseovarius marisflavi. The sequence continues at coordinate 24,374 of NZ_FRBN01000033.1, read as the reverse complement.
CGAGGAAAGCCATGTGCGCGCGATCCCGATTGAGGGCTATCGCGCCGCCGGTTGTGCGATAGCGCCGGAAAACAGTTGGCCCACCGCGCCGGCCGATGCGATCATCTTTGGCCTCAAGGAACTGCCCGAGGATGGCACGCCCCTGCCGCATCGCCACATCATGTTCGGTCATGCCTTCAAGGGGCAGCATTCCGGGCGGCTGCTGCTTAAGCGGTTCAAGGCCGGGGGCGGTACGCTCTACGATCTGGAATACCTGGTCGACGAGGATGGTCGCCGCATCGCCGCCTTTGGCTATTGGGCGGGCTATGCGGGCGCGGCGGTGTCGCTCATGGCGTGGGCGGCGGCCCAGGGCGGAAGGACCTGTGCGCCGGTGGCGACCTTTGGCGGGCGCGATGCCCTGCTTGATGATCTGCGCGCGCGCCTTGATGCGACGGGTAAACCGCGCCCGAGCGCCATCGTGATCGGCGCACTTGGCCGGGTTGGCACGGGGGCCGCGGACCTTTGCGAGGCGCTTGAGGTGAACACCACCAAATGGGACATGGCCGAAACCGCCACGGGTGGACCGTTCCCCGAGATTCTTGACCATGACCTGTTCCTGAACTGTATCTTCGCGCGTCCGGGCACGCCGGTCTTCGTGCCGAAATCGGCGCTTAAGGCGCCGCGCCGCCTGTCGGTGATCGGCGATGTGGCCTGTGATCCTGATAGCGATTACAACCCGGTGCCGGTCTATGACCGTGCCACCACCTGGCAAGAGCCGGTTATCCGGGTGGCGAGCGATCCGGTGCTTGACGTGATGGCGATCGACAACCTGCCCTCGCTATTGCCGGTGGAATCCTCAACGGATTACGCGGCACAGCTTTTGGCCTCGCTGGCGGTGCTGGACCGGCTTGATGCCGGTGTCTGGGCGCGGGCGCAGGCGGTTTTTGATGACAATATGAAGGGAATTTGACGATGACAATCCATTGGTGCGGCACAGGGCTTTCGGCCATTCCCGGCCTGCGTCGTCTGATCGAGGCGGGCCATCCCGTGACGGTCTGGAACCGCTCGGTCGATAAGGCCGAGGCCGCCGTGGGCGATCTTACGAAGGCGATCAAGGCGTTTGATCGCGATGCTCTGGCGAGCGATCTCAAGGCCGGAGATGTGGTGGTATCGATGCTGCCGGGGGATTGGCATGTGCCGCTGGCCGAGCTGTGCCTTGAAAAGGGCGCGCATTTTGTCAGCTCGTCTTATATCGCGCCGGAAATGCGGGCGCTGGACGATGCGGCGCGTGAAAAGGGGCTGAGCTTGGTCAATGAAATAGGCCTTGATCCGGGTATCGACCATTTGATGGCGCATCACCTTGTGGCCGAGTATCGCGCCTCGGATGCCTATGACGCGAGCAATGACATCTCGTTCATTTCCTATTGTGGCGGTATTCCCAAGCACCCCAATCCGTTCCGCTATAAATTCAGCTGGTCGCCGCTCGGCGTGCTCAAGGCGCTGCGCTCGCCGTCACGCTCGATCCGCGATTACAGCGAGTTGAACGTCGCGCGCCCCTGGGATGCGATCAGCAGCTATAGCGCGCCCTTGCCGGCGCCTGAGACCTTCGAGGTCTACCCAAACCGCGATTCCCTGCCGTTCATCGAGGATTACCGGTTTGATCCGGCCTGGCCGGTCAAGGAATTCGTGCGTGGCACGCTGCGGCTGAATGGTTGGACAGAGGCCTGGGGCGATGTCTTTGCCGAGATCGAAACGCTGGAGGGGCCCGAGGGGGATGCGCGTCTCAAAGAGATGTCGGATACCTTCTGGAATGAAAACGCCTATGACAAGGGTGAGCCGGATCGCGTGGTGCTCTGCGTTGGCCTCAAGGCCGAAAAGGCGGGCGTGCCGGTCTGGCATAAAACCTATGTCATGGATGCCTGGGGCGATGCGCGCGGAACGGCGATGGCGCGGCTGGTGTCGGTGCCGGTATCGCTGGCAGTCGAGGCCGTTCTTAACCGGGAAATCCCGGCCGGGGTGACCCCCGCGCCGCATGACCCCAAGCTTGTCAGCCGCTTTCTGGTCGAGGTGGACCGCCTTGCGCAGCATTTGCAGGTGGTTGATCACCTCGCCTGAGGCGATTGGCGGCCACTCGTCAGGCCCTTACAGGCTGCCTCGTTCACGGGGCGGCCTGTAGGGCGTAAGTGGCCTCAGCGCATCAGGTCGTCTTCGGCGTCCACCACCGACAAGCCGAGGGCATCAAGCCCGTTTTCAAGGTGATCCGACAGATGCGGCGAGCCGAGCAGGTAATCGGCGGTCGGGGTTGTCGCCTCCTCAAAGGCGGTGCGTTTCGCCTCTTCCAGTTCCGAGGCATCAAAGCTGTCGCGCCCGATCCACATGACGGCGACAAGGCTTGCCTTTTCCTCATCCGTGAGCTGGTCGATGAAGGCCCTGAGCTCGGCTTCGGCCCGGTTCAATTCGCGGGCCATAAGGATGATTTGTGCGATTTTATAGACTGAAATTTCCAGCATGAGGTGTCTCCTGTTGCGCGTGTCCTTCTCAGGAATGGCGCGGACAGGAGGCGGCGTCCTTGATCTTACGCAAATAGCCGATAATAGGCCCAATCCGGCAAAAGCCGCGAGAGGCGGAAGAGATAGCTGAACCCGCGCGGGAAATGGCGCACGAAGGCGGTGTCGTCGCACATCAATTCGAACATTTCCTGCGCCGCCGCTTCTGGTGTCATGATGAAGGGCATCTTGAAGTCGTTCTTGTCGGTCAGCCGGGTCTTGATAAAACCGGGATTGGCCAGTTGCACCCGCACGCCTGTGCGCCACAAATCGGCGCGCATCGATTCGGCGAGCGACATGACCCCGGCCTTGGAGGCGCCATAACCGATTGCGCCGGGCAGGCCGCGAAAGCCCGAGAGAGAGCCGGTGAGCACCACATGCCCCGCGTCCCGCGCCACCATATCGGGAAGAACCGCCCCCGCCACCCGCAGCGCGCCGGTGAAGTTCACATCCGCCATGGCAATGGCGTGTTCGGCGTTCCACTCGCCCGCAGCCATCGGCCAATAGACCCCGGCAAGATAGACCATGCCGTCAATCTCGCCGACTTCGACAAGGGCCTTTTCCACGCTTGCGGCATCGGTCACATCGACGCTTATGGCGCGGGCGCGACCGGGCAGGGCGCTTACAAGCTCTGCAAGCCGATCCGCGCTGCGCGCCGAGACGATGACCTCTGCCCCGGCGGCACTTAGCTTATGCGCCAGAGCCGCGCCAAGGCCTTCGCTTGCCCCGACAAGCCAGTATTTCTTGCCCTGCCACTGCATCATGCATCCACCCGGCGCATGGTTGCCACAAGCTCTGCCACCTTGATGCCGAACTTGCGGAACTGGCTTCGGTTCACCACCGCGCCGTTCGGGGTAAGATACATCCAGTCGGTCACGCTAAGCACATGACCGCCGGCCTCTTTGGGCAGGCGGATGCGATAGCAAAGCTGCGCCGCAGACCCAATTTGGCGACCATGCCCCATGCCGACAAGATCATCTGCCTCGGCGCGGATGGATCCGTCATTGCCAAGCTCAAGGCGCCATTCGCGATCCTGGCTATTGCCGCTGTCATAGTCGAAACGCTCTTGCATCACGCCCCGGTTGCCTTGCCATTTCGCCATGAAATCGCCGGTGAAACGCGACACGACGCGCCCGGTGGGGCCATAAATCACGCCATCGCATTTGATCGCGCCGCTGAGATGCTCGCGCAGGTCAATCTGGTTGGGATCGCTTGCGTAATCATCCGGGCGCTGTGCGCCAAAATCGGCAAATCGCTCGCGCAGCATGGCAAGCGCCAGCATCAACAGTGCGCCGACAAGGATATAGCTCAGGGCTTCCATCGGATCAGTTCCTTTCGTCAATCGGGGTGCGGGCCAAAAGCGCGATGGCCAGGAGTTTCAGGGCACAGGGCAGGGCGCCATAAAGCAGGCTCAACAGCCAGAGCGCTTGCAGGTCGTTGCCTTGGCCGGGTTGAAATCCGCCCGCCTGCAAGAGCGGCAAAAGCGAAACGGCGGCCAGTGCGAGGGTAAATTTCGACACGAAGGACCAGAGGCCGAACCCCTCAGCGGCATTGGGTGAAATCACGGCCATGCGGGTGGCGAAGAGGGCGGGCAAAAGGGTCATGTCCGCACCAAGTGCTGCGCCTGACACCAGGCAGATCACGCCAAAGGCCCAAAGGTCGCCGGGCCCCAATGTGATCGCTCCGCCAAAGGCCGCGATCGACAAAGCCATGCCCGCAAGCAACACGGGCTTTGCGCCCCGGCTTTCTGCGAGGCGGCCCCAGAACGGCGCGGCCATAGCGGCGCAGAGGAAAAAGAGCAACAGGAACGGCCCCTCCCATCCCGGTGCGGCAAGGCGGCTTTCGACGAAGAACAAAAACAGCGTTGAACTTACAGCGACGGGGGCGGCGTTGATCAGCGCCACGATCAACAAACGGCGCGCGATGGGATCGCGCAGAACCCTGCCAAAGCCGGTGCTTGGCGGAAGATCCGCGCCCTCCCACTGGCCTGCCATCGCCCAGATCGCAACCAGTGCAAGGCCGAGAAAGGCCAGTGAAAACCCGGCGTAGCCGCCAAGCACCAAAGGCGCGACCGCCGCTGCGCAGATGCCCAAAAGCGCGCCTGTCTCGCGCCAGCGGGCCAGCCGCAGGTGGCCCTGACCCGAAAGGTGATCGGCGCTTGCCACGCCTTGGGCGTAAAAGCAGATCGTGAGATAGCTAAAGGCGGAAAACACCACCGTCAGCATGAGCGCAAACCACCACAGCGGCGCAATCGGAGGGGTCACGGCAAACAGGCCAAGCATCGCCCCGGCCATCGCCAGAACCGCAACCCACACCGTTGCTCCGCGATGCGCGCGCAGCCGTTCCGAGAGGCGGCCCAAGAGCGGGTCTTGCACCACATCCAAAAGCCTCAGTGCGAACAACACCGTGCCAAGCGCGGCCAGCGAGACGCCGTATTCATCCACGTAAAACTTGGGCGCGTGGATATAAAGCGGCAGGCCCGCCGAGGCCAAAAGTGCTGCAAACACCGCAAAGCCGGGCAGGCGCGGCGTTGTGGCGGGGGCTGTGATTGCGTGGCTCATCGGCTGATTTCTTCGGCCGGGGGCTTGGGCGGCGAGCGAAAGCGCGCGCCCTTCCACCAGAGCTTGAGCGCCTGCCAGTGAATAAGCGCCAGCACCCGGCGCGAGCCAAAGGGGCGGCGCAGGATCGCGCGGATCAGGCCCGTGTTGCTGAGCGGTTTGCGCGGCCCCACCAACGTGGCGATCACGCCGCCATTGCCGCCGGTAAAATCAATCCAGATGCCAATCCGGTCGGGGCGCAGATCAAAGCGAAACTCATAGCTGCCCTCGATGCGCTGAAACGGCGAGACATAGAAAATCTTGTTGGCCTTAAGTCGGTCATTGGCAGTGATCGGCGCAAGGTCATCGCGGTGGCACAGATAAGAGTGCCTCTGACCATAGGTATTGGTCACCTCGGCGATGATCACCGGAATGTCGCCCTGTTGATCACGGCAGATCCAAAAGGCGACCGGGTTGAAGACATGGCCAAGAATGCGCGGTTGCGCCAGCAACTCGATCCGCTCGGGCGTCGGCAGATCGTGGGCGGCCAACACCTCGCGCACCCAAGCCGCGCCATGCCCGTGCCGCGGCGGGCCGCCATGATCGCTATCCCAGACCGAGGCAAGCCCGCCTTTGTTGCGCCCAAACAGGCGCGGCGCGTCGACCGGGCCTTCGGCGTCAAGCAGCACGTAGTCGATGCTGTAGCGAAAGGCGTTTTCTACCGCTCCCTTGCGCCCATGCCAGGTGTGGCCGGCGATATGGTCAACAGCCCTCATTCGGCCGCCATGGAAAGCGCGGAGCGGTCAAGAAGCGCCTCGGCCGCCTCAAGCCCGCTGGCAAGGCCGTCTTCATGAAACCCGTGGCGCATCCAGGCCCCGCAGAACCAGGTGTTTTGTGCGCCATTGGTCATCCGCACGCGATCCTGAGCGTTCAGTGCCGCCAGATCATAGACCGGATGGCGCAGGGTCACCTGATCATAGATCAACTCCTGGCGGATCTCGCGGGTGGAGTTCAAAGTAACGAAATGCGGGTCATCCTCGGGGATCGGTTGCAGGCAATTCATCCAGTAGGTGAGGTCGATCTGTCCATCCCGCTTGGTCGCGGTTTCGGTATAGTTCCACGACGACCAGACCGCGCGCCGCTTGGGCATGATGCTTGTGTCGGCATGCAGAACGATATCGTTGGGTTGATAGGCAACCGCGCCAAGATTGGCGCTCTCGGTCTCGGTTGCATCGCTCAACAGGCGCAGGGCGTCGTCGGAATGGGTGGCAAAGATTACCTCGTCAAAGCGCTCCCATTCGCCGCCTTGCGCGCGAATTTCCACGCCACCGTCAATCCGGCGCACACCGGCCACCGGCGTGCCGGAGCGCAAGCTTACGCCTTGGCTGCGCAGCGTGTGTTCAAGGCGGGTGACATAGGCAATCGAGCCACCCTTAACCGTGTACCACTGATGCTGGCCGGAGTAATTGAGCAGGGCGTGGTTCTCGAAGAACTGGATCATCGCATGGGCGGGGAAATCAAGTATCTGCTTGGTCGGGGTGGACCAGATCGCGCCGGAGAGCGGTAACAGGTAATAGTCGCGAAAATAATCACCGGTGCCGAGCTTGTCGAGAAACTGACCAACCGTCAGATTGCGATCATTCACGTGATCAAGGGCGCGGGCATTGAAGCGAAAGATGTCGCGCATCATCCGCAGAAACCGCGGGTTAAGCGCGTTGCGGCGCTGTGCGAAAAAGGCCCCGGCGCTGGCCAGCCCGTATTCAAGCGCCCCGCCGCGCACCGAGGCGCCAAAGCTCATGTTGCTTTTGACGACGGGCACATCAAGGCGGGCAAACAGATCGGCCAGACTGGGATAATTGGCATAATTGAACACGATAAACCCGGTATCGACCGGCTGATCGCCACGTTTGCCGGCGATGATGGTGCGGGCGTGGCCGCCAAGGCGCGGCTCGGCCTCGAACAGGGTCACGTGGTGGGTATCGGCCAGGCGATGCGCCGCCCCCATCCCTGAGATACCCGCGCCGATCACGGCAATTGTCTTGCGCGCCGCGGCGCTTGTCTCGAATGGCATAACTGTGTGAACCCGTTTTTTGTTGTTATTTAAGGCATACGCAGGTCGGGTGAGAACGGATTAGAATGAATTTTTATCGAAAACTGTGATCCGATCCGGATTCCACCGCGTAACAGGTTCATGTTGACCGATTGCGCCCTGATTGATCGCCCTGCCCCCTCGCCGGGGATCGTCCTGCGTGATAAGAGGGGCGAACGATTGGTTAAACGGTCAGGACCGGCGCAAGTGATACCGACGAAAGACAAGAAAGCTCGGGAAAACGAGGATTGGGTGGCCTGCATCTCGCGAATCCGCGAGGCACAGGATGAGGCGGCTTTTGCCCGGCTGTTTGCCCATTTCGCCCCTCGGGTAAAGGCATTCTTGATGCGCTCCGGCGCAGATGCCACCCTGGCCGAGGAATGCGCCCAGGAGGTGATGGCGACGCTTTGGCAAAAGGCGCACCTGTTCGACCCAAGTCGCGCCAGTGCGGCGACCTGGATCTTTACCATCGCGCGCAATCGCAAGATTGACGCGCTGCGCAAACAAAAGCGCCCCGAGCCCGAGGATTTGCCCTGGGGGAACGAGCCCGAGCCGGATCAGGCCGATGTGCTGGCCCTGCAAGAAGAAAGTGACCAACTGGGCGACGCGATTGCCGCCCTGCCCGAGAAACAGAGGGTGCTGATCGAAAAGGCCTATTTCAGCGATCTCAGCCATTCCGAGATTGCCGAACAGACCGGATTGCCGCTTGGCACGATCAAATCCCGTATCAGACTGGCGCTCGATCGTTTGCGCCACGCAATGAAGTGACCGATATTATGAGCGACAAACAGATCAAACATCACCTGACCGACGCCCTTTTGGTGGCCTATTCCGCAGGCAGCCTGCCAGAGGCGTTCAGCCTTACGGTGGCCACGCATATTTCGATGTGTGATGACTGTCGCGCCCGGCTTGGGGCGTTTGATGCCATGGGCGGCGCGATGGTCGAGCGATGTGACAGCGTTGCAATGAGTGTCGGCAGCCTTGAGGCGACGATGCAACGCATTCGCGCCGCTGCTCCGCAGGCCGCGCCAGCCCCCCGTCGCAAGAGCAGCCTTCCGCATCCGTTGCAGGACTACATCGGCGGCGATCTTGACGCGGTCAAGTGGCGCTCGGTCGGGATGGGGGTGAAACAGGCGATCCTGCCGACCTCGCGCGCGGCGACGGCGCGGCTTTTGTATATTCCGGCCGGGGCGGCAGTACCCGATCACGGCCATCGCGGCACCGAGTTGACGCTGGTGTTGCAGGGTGCGTTTGTCGATGAGGTCGATCATTTTGGTCCCGGTGATATCGAGATTGCCAATGAGGATCTGAACCACACGCCTGTGGCCGATATCGGGGCAGATTGCATTTGTCTTGCCGCCACGGATGCGCCTCTGCGCTTTCGCGCGCTGATCCCCCGACTGGCGCAGCCGTTCCTGCGGATTTAAGCCGTCAGGATCGCGCTGACCTTGAGGGCACGCTGAACGTTGCCCTCGACCCTGAGCTTGCCGGACATATAGGCGGTGATCGGGTTCTGTGCGCCCGAGAGGATATTGCGAAACACCTCATCGCTGGCGATGAGCACGACATCGGCGGGGCCATCGCTCGCCGTGGCTCCGGTTTCGTCAAGCATGACACTGCCGTGATCGGTGATCTCAAGCCGCGCAGTGCCCCTGATCTGGCCTTTGGCCTTGGGGGTCAGATTGGCGATATAGTCGGCAATGACGCTTGTCATGATCCGCGTTCCTTACCAGCGCTTGAGCGCGTCTTCGTCCATATCCTTGGCGGCCACCCACTCGGCGCTCTCCTGGGTGAGTTCCTTTTTCCAGAACGGCGCGCGAGACTTCAGGAAATCCATCAGGAATTCAGCCGCCTGAAAGGCATCAACCCGGTGGCGCGCAGAGGTGGCGACCATCATGATCATCTCGTCAGGGTGCAACCGCCCATAGCGGTGAATGACAAGCACATCGCCCAAATTCCAGCGGGTCTTGGCCTCGGTTGCGATGGCCTCAATCGCCTTTTGGGTCATGCCGGGGTAATGCTCGATCTCCATCGCGCTGAGCGCGCCCTTTTCGAGATCGCGCACGATGCCGGTGAAGGTCACCACCGCGCCCATGCCCGATTGGCGAGTCGCGAAAGCGTTGGTTTCGTGGCCAAGATCAAAGGCCGCGTCCTCTACCCGGATATCCATCGCCTAGCCGCCTGTCATCGGCGGGAAAAACGCCACTTCGCGCGCGCCAGCGAGAGAGGCGTCAAAATCGGCAAGTTCCTGATCAATCGCCACGCGCAGCGCGCCGAGATCGGAAAACGCCGCCTCATAGCGTGGTTCGCGGGCGCGCAGGTCGTTCACAAGGTCCATGACCGTCGCCGGGTTGGTGTCGATTCGGTCTTTCGGGTGCCCGACGCGTTCGCGCACCCAGGCAAAATAAAGCACGTCCATCACTGGGTATCCTTCAGGTGTGGGATCGATTTCTTGAAGTAATCAATCCCGGTTATCAAAGTAAGCGTCGCCGCCAGCCATAACAACCACACGCCCGCATGCCCGGCCCAGATCATGCCGCTATATTTCCACATCAGCCCATGAACATCTTCTTCGCGCCCATCCAGAATGCCGATCACAATTTCATTATCCATGCCGATGACCGACATGCCGAAATAATGCTCGAACACGCCTTGGGCAAAGAGCACGGCAATCGCGACCATTTGCGCCGTGGTCTTCCATTTGGCCAGTTGCGTGACCTTGAGCGTGCCCGCCGTATCGCCAAGAAATTCCCGAAGGCCAGACACAAAGACCTCGCGAAACAGGATCACCGTCGCCGGCAGCACAAGCCAGGGCGACATGCTTGAATATCCCACGATCACCATCAGCGCGATCACCACCATCGCCTTATCCGCGATCGGATCAAGCATGGTGCCAAGTTTCGTGACCTGCTTGAGGCTGCGCGCAAGATAGCCGTCAAACCAATCGGTAATCGCCGCGCTGACAAACAGGATCAGGGCGAACCAATCGGCATAGGGCCTTGTGAAATAGAGGAACATCACCGCAACTGCCGGGGCGGCCAGCAGGCGGAGCGTGGTCAGGATATTTGGCAGGTTCCACGTCATGATGTCGGTTCTATCCTGTCACAACGCCGAGGGAAAGCGCCCTTGCACGGTCCCGGTCGATCAAAAATCACTAAGCAAGCGGGTGGTTTCGGGGTCCATGAAACCGGCCACGGTTGCGTCGGTTTCAAGTTGCAGCGCACGATGCAGATCGGGCATCGCGGCGGCGTTCAGCACCCGCTTCATGGCGCGCACCGAAAGTGTCGGCAGATCGGCAAGACGGCGGGCGGTCTCTGTGGCTGTGCTGATAAGCGCCTCACCCTCAACGGTTTTCCATGCAAGGCCGATGTCGTGCAATTCGTCCGCGCCATAGCGATCACCGAAAAACAGCATCTCGCGCGCCTTGTTGAGGCCCACCAAGGCGGGCAGCAGGCTTGTGACCGCGCCGGTGACGAACAGGTTCAGCGAGACCTCGGGAAAGAAGCCGCGCGCCGATTTTGCCCAGATCGGGAAGTCGCAGTTTATCGCCCACTCAAACCCGCCGCCCACGGCCCAGCCGTTTATCGCGCCCACCACCGGCTTGGCGCCAAGGGTGATGGCATGGGTCGCGCGCTGAATCGCCTCTACAAGATCGCGGGCCTCTTCCTCGGTTTCGGGGTGCACATGTTCGCGCCGGTCATCGCCTGCACAAAATGCCTTGCCCGCGCCGGTAAAGATGATCGCGCGGGTGGCCGGATCGCCATTGGCATCCTCAAACGCGCGCGCGACATCGTCGATCAGTTGGCGGTTCATGGCATTAAGACTTTGCGGTCGATTGAGGGTAATCGTGCGCACGCCGCCCTCGCCAAGGGTGCTGAGCACGGTCTGATATGTAAAATCGGTCATCTAATACTCCCGTATCACGCGTTTCGTTTTCCCCTCGGTGAGGGGCAGGCTTCCGTTTGGCAAAAGGGTCACGCGGGCGGTGGCACCAAGCGCGGCTTTCATCGCTTGCGCCACCTCCTGGGCTAGCGCATCAGACGCGGTTTGCCCTTTGGCCAGCTCGACCGAGACCGGCAGGGCGTCATAGGGCGGCGGCGCATCAAGCGTGATGCGATAATCGCCCGACAGCGCGGCAAAGCCGTTGATTACCGCCGCGACCATGGTCGGAAACAGGTTCAGTCCGCGCACCACCACCATGTCATCCGAGCGCCCCACCACGCGAAAGCGAAAGCCCGTGCGCCCGCAGGTACAGGGATCGGTTTCATCCACCGTGATGATGTCGCCGCTGCGAAACCGCACCAGCGGCTGACAATCGCGCGCAAGATGGGTCAGGACCAATTCGCCGGTTTGCCCGGCCTCAAGCGGCACGGGGTCGGTCGTTTCGGGGTCGATCAACTCTGGATAAAGCACATCGGCGGCCATGAAATGCAAACGGCTGTCATGCTCGCACTGCGCCGCGAAATTGCAAAACACATCCGAGACGCCGTAATTGGCATTGCGCGGCTCCATCCCCCAGACCCGGCGCAGGCGCTCGCGAAAGGCCGGATCGTCAAGCCCGGCTTCGCCGCCAAAGAGGCCGAGTTTCAGCCCAAGATCGCGCGGCTTTAGGCCGGGGAACTTCTCGGCAATCACCCGTTCAAGCACCGAAGGATAGGACGGCGTGCAGGAAATCGCGGTAATCCCGACCTCTTGAATGGTGCGCACCAAAAGTTCGGTCGAGCCCACGCCAAAGGGCACCACAAGCGCGCCGGTTGCCTGAAGGGTCATGTGATCGGTCAGCCCGCCCATCCACATCTGATAGTTCAGGCAATGCACGACCGTATGATCGGGCGTCAGCCCCGCCGCCGACTGACAGCGCCCGCCGACGGCCTCGGTGATCGCGCAATCGCGCGCCGAGAGCGCAAGGTTCATCGCCTGCCCTGTGGTGCCCGATGTCCGGTGCAGGCGCACGGCGGCGCGCGGAGCCGCGGCAAGGTAATCGCCAAACGGCGGATGCGCGGCCTGTGACAGGCGCAATTGCGCCTTGTCCGACAGCGGCAGCTGCGCCAGATCGGATAGGTCCCTGGGGGGTGCCTTGCCTTGCCACAGATCGCGGTAAAGCGCGGACTGTTCGGCAACATACTCGGCCTGTGCGGCCCATGCGCCCTGTTGATGGGCGTGCAGTGTTTTGGCGTCGGCGAATTCGGCGCGTTCCAATAGGCTCATGGCTCCAATCCCCGTTCCCAGATTGTGGTCAGCGTGTCGATCACCGCCTCGTGGTCCTGTGATACCTCGATCAACCCCGGTTCGCCCGAAAGATAGAGGCTTGAGAAATATTGATCCGTCATGCCGCCAAGCGCATAGGCGCGGCGGCGCAATTCAGTCGCGCAAATCGCATCGCCGCGCCCTTCGCGGATCAGCCGACGCTGGGTTGCGGCGACGACGGTTTCGATCCATTCGCGGTTGAGGGCGTGAAACACCTCGCGCGCCTGCGCGAAGTGATCAAGGTGATGCACAAGGCATTTCATCAGCCCGCGATTTTGCTCGAACAGCATGCCATAGGCCCGCGTCGTGGCGCGAATGCTCTGATCGGGGGTGGCATGGCTGGCACGGATCATGCTGGCCCGAAGAAACCGGGCAAAGCCCAGCAGGAGATCGTTCAAAAGCTGGGTCTGATCAGGGAAATAGAGGTAGAACGTGCCATTGGCGACACCCGCCGCCTTGCAGATGGCCGCAACGGTCAAATCCTGAATCGCCTCTGTTTGCAGCAAGGAGCAGGTGGCGATCCTGATCTGTTGCGCGGTGCGCTGTCCTTTGGTTTCGGCCGTGCTCCGGGCGGCCAGAACGCGGGCGTAGTCGTAAAATTCGGGGGCTGCGATGCGGGCTCTGGAAATTTGGGGCATTTGGACGACCTGAACATGAAACTGACGTCATGTTCAGGATTGAAAGGCTTCTGTCAACCGTCCATTGGCGCGCAGTGTCACCCGCGGTCGTGGAAAAAGTCGTAGAGCCTTTGCGCCAGAGCATCCGACACGCCATCAACCGCCCGCAGATCGGCAAGATTGGCGCGGCTCACGGCCTTGGCGCTTCCGAAATGGGCCAAAAGCGCGCGTTTGCGCGCCGCGCCGACGCCGGGCACCTCGTCAAGCGGGGTGGCACCCATGGATTTGGCGCGTTTGGCACGATGGGTGCCGATCGCAAAACGGTGCGCCTCGTCGCGCAGGCGCTGGACGAAATACAGCACCGGATCGTTGTGACGGAGCGCCATCACCCGTTTGCCGGTGCGGTGGAATTCTTCCTTGCCGTGATCGCGGTCGACGCCTTTGGCGACGCCCACCATCGGGATATCCTCGACGCCCATCTCGCGCATGATCTGGGCCACGGCGCTGACCTGACCGGCGCCGCCGTCGATCAGCAAGAGATCGGGCCAGGTGCCCTGGGTGCGATCCGGGTCTTCCTTCAAAAGGCGTTTGAAGCGGCGCGACAGCACCTCTTTCATCATCCCGAAATCGTCGCCGGGGGTCAGGCCCTCGCCCTGGATGTTGAACTTGCGATAGTGGTTTTTCATGAAGCCTTCGGCCCCCGCCACGATCATCGCGCCGACGGCATTGGTGCCCTGTATATGGCTGTTGTCGTAAACCTCGATCCGCTTCGGGGGGCCGGGCAGATCGAATGCCTCGGCCAGCCCCTTGAGCAGTTTGCTCTGCGTGGCGGTCTCGGCCATCTTGCGCGCCAGGCTTTCGCGGGCATTGCGCAGGGCACCGTCTATCAATTCGGCCTTCTCACCACGCAGCGGCACCGCCAGCGTGACCTTGCGGCCAAGCTTGTCCGAGAGCGCCTGTTGCATGAGGTCGGGGTTTTCGATCTCGTGCGACAGGATCAAGTGCCGGGGCGGATCTTTGCTGTCGTAGAATTGGCCAAGGAAAGCCTCGAGCACCTCGGCCTCTTCGACATCGACGCCAACGCGCGGATAGAAATCGCGGTTGCCCCAGTTTTGCCCGCCGCGAATAAAGAACACCTGCACGCAGGCCTGTCCCTTTTCCAGATGCAGGGCGACGATATCGGCCTCGTCTACGCTGCGCGGGTTGATGCCCTGTGCGGTCTGCACCTGGGTCATCGCCTTGATCCGGTCGCGCAGGGCGGCGGCGCGTTCAAATTCCATCGCCTCGGAGGCCTCGGCCATCTGCGCCGCAAGCTTTTCCTGAATCTCGGTGGATTTGCCGGACAGATAGCGTTGGGCATCGCCAACCTGCGCGCGATAGTCGTCCTTGCTGATCTGGCCCACGCAGGGCGCGGTACAGCGTTTGATCTGATATTGCAAGCAGGGGCGGGTGCGGCTTTCAAACATCGCATCAGAGCAATTGCGAAGCTGAAACACCCGCTGCAATTGGGCCAGCGACCGATTGACCGCACCGGCGCTTGCGAAGGGCCCGTAGTAAGACCCCTTTTCGCGCTTGGCGCCGCGATGCTTTTTGATCATTGGAAAGTCGTGACTGGTCACGAGGATGTTGGGAAAGCTCTTGTCGTCGCGCAAAAGCACGTTGTAGCGCGGCTTGAGTTGCTTGATCAGGTTCTGTTCAAGCAACAGCGCCTCGGTTTCGGTGGCGGTGGTCAGGAACATCATCGTCGCGGTTTCAGAGATCATTCGCGCGATCCGCCCGGTGTGCCCGGTAGGCCGGGCATAGCTTGACACCCGCGCCCGAAGATTGCGCGCCTTGCCGACATAAAGCACCCGCGCCTGCGCATCGAGCATGCGATACACCCCGGGCGAGGCATCGAGCGTGCGCAGGTAATCGCGGATCACCTCATGGCCGGATTTTTGCGGCATTTCCTGATCGGGCTCGGTCATGGACACTCAGATATGATTCTTTGGCTGTGCTGCAATGATACGGCACCAAGGGCAAGAGGGAAGCTTTCCACCATTCATGTGGATAACTCTGATGATAAGTTTCAGTGAACCGGAAATTTCCGTTGCATTTGGCTGTCTTCGCTGATTTGCCTAAAAAATAGGCGCTTTCGCAACGCATTGATTTTGTTCTGTAAAATAATGCAGCGCCTGCAAAATGTTGAAAACGTTGAAGTTTTTGTAACGCTTACATGACGGGCTGGCGACCAGTGCAAAACTCTTGCCATAGGGCCGCGTTGGCTATTCAACCCCAAGGACATCCGGGGTCTGCCAGCCGAGGTGCTGACCGCCATCCACACAGAGCAATTGCCCCGTCACGGCGGGTGCCGAGAGGAAATAGGCAAGTGCGCTGGTGATGTCACCGGCATTGGCGCCGCGGGCCATGATCGTGGCCTGTCGCTGGTTCTGGAAATGGCCATCGCTCTGGCGATGACCCTGAAGCGTGGGCCCCGGACCAATCGCATTCACGCGCAGTTTCGGGGCAAGCGCCTGCGCGGCGGTCTGGGTAAAGGCCCAAAGCCCCATCTTGGCGATGGTATAGGTCATGAACTCTGGCGTCAGCTTGCGCACCCTCTGATCTATCATGTTGATCACAAGGCCCTGCGCCACCGGCTCGCCGTATTCATCCATCACCGGGTCGGGGATATCCCGCGCCATTGCCTGCGTCAGAACGAAGGGCGCGCGCAGGTTGCTTTCGATATGCCGGTCCCAGCCCGCGCGCGTGGCGCTGTCGATGTTGTCGTATTCAAAGATCGAGGCGTTGTTGATCAGCGTGGTAACCGGCCCGCCAAGCGCCTCTGCGGCGCGCCCAACAAGCGGCGTCACCTGATCTTCATTCAGCAGATCGGCCTGAATCGTGACCGCGTTGCGCCCCAGGGCGCGAATCTCGTTGGCCACGTCTTCGGCGGCCTCTGCCGAGCTTGCGTAATGCACGGCCACATCATGGCCCTGCCGCGCCAGTTCAAGCGCCATGGCGCGGCCAAGTCGTTTTCCTGCGCCCGTTACCAATGCCCGTGTCATGCCCTGTCTCCGGTTAGATCAACACAATCGTGACATAGCCCACATAGGTAGAGGTCAAGGCAATGCCCCAAAACCGCCCGATATCCAGACGGAAAAACACAAACGGAATAAGCGCAAGCGAGGCCCCGAGCATGACCCAGAGGTCGAACTTCAGAAACTCGGGATCCACCGGAACGCTTCCGACAAGGGTTGTTACCCCGATAATGGCCAGAAGGTTGAACATATTCGATCCGATGACATTGCCAAGCGCCACATCCGCCTGTTTGCGCAGGGCCGCCATGACCGTAGTCGCCAGCTCCGGCAGCGAGGTGCCAACCGCCACAAGCGTCAGGCCGATAACGGAATCGCTGACGCCATAGCGCTCTGCGATGATCGAGGCATTATCGACAAGGATATCCGCCCCAAGCGGCAGGCCGATGAGGCCAAGCAGCAAAAAGGTGATGATCTGCCACCATGGCATGTCGGGGTCGGCGCCTTCGACATCAGCGTTCTCGTCGGCGTCGGCAAGGGCCTTGATCGCGGCGTCGCGCCGGTGGTTGCGCGCGTCGCGAAAGGCATCGGCAAGCATCAGGAACAGCGCGCCCAAAAGCACCGCGCCCGAAAGCGCATCATACTCGCCGCGAAATGCCAGAGCGATGAAAAGCGCGCTCGCCATAAGCATCTGAAGATAGGATTTGGAGCAGCGACAGCCGCTGGTGTGAAGCACCGACATCATCGCCGGAATGCCCAGAACCAAAAGAACATTCGCCGTATTCGAGCCGACGACATTGCCAAGCGCAAGGCCGGGCTTGTCGGCCAATACCGCGTTGACGGAAATCAAAAGTTCCGGCGCAGAGGTGCCGAAGGCCACGATTGTCAGGCTGACGATCAGCGCGGGAATACCCACCCGAAGGCTAAGGTTGACGGCACCTTTGACCAGGGCATCGCCGGCAAGCAGCAAAATCACCAGGCCAAGCCCGGATAAAATCCATGGCATCATTTAAGCTTACCCTTTTGGCAAGAACAGGGACCTTTGCCGATCCGATAACGACCACAGCTTTTGCACTTGGCCTGTGCAAGGCGCTTTTGCCCCGGATACCGGAGCTTGCCGAACATCGCCATCACGCCCATGGCAACCAGAAACAATACGACGATCTTGACCACCATATCAGAGCCCAAACCGGGCATAGCTTGCCCGGTCCTCGATTGCGGTCATGGCGTCCTGCGCGATCTCGGCGCCAAAACGCTGAAACAGCCCGCGTTTGCGGCCATAGCGGGCAAAGCGCACCTTGTCGCCGTAAAGCTCTTTGAGTTTCGGCACCACGTGGCCGATGCCATCGGCCAGCCCAAGATCAATCGCGCGCTGACCAAGCCAGAACTCGCCGGTGAAAATTTCCGGGTTATCGGCAAGCCTGGCGCCGCGTCGGGATTTGACGTGGGCGACGAAGGCCTCGTGGATGTCTTCAAGGATGCCCTTGAGCCGGGTCACGTCCTCGGGTTTTTCGGGCAGGAACGGATCAAGCATGCTCTTGGATTTGCCGGATGTGTAAACCCGCCGCTCAATCCCCTGGCGCGACAGAAGAACCTGCGCGCCAAAGCCGGCCGAAATCACCCCGATCGAACCCAGAACCGACGAAGGGTCGGCCCAGATGTCATCGGCGGCGGTGGCTAGCCAATAGCCGCCAGAGGCCGCAACGTCTTCGACAAAGGCATGCACGGGGATGTCTTTTTCATCCGCCAACCGTCGAATGCGCGCGGCAATCAACGACGATTGCACCGGCGAGCCGCCCGGCGAATTGATCACGAGCGCCACGGCAACCGGCTTGCCTTTGGAAAACGCTTTTTCGATGACCGGGCCAAGGGCCTCGTCGTTCAACTGGCTGCGCCCACCAGACCCGATTGTGCCGGCAAGTCGAATGACCGCGACCATGGGTTTGCGCTTCAGAAAGGGGATCAAATGTTTCATATCGCCCGATGTAGAGTGCCGGGGCGCGACAAACAAGGCGGGCGGCGCAAACGGTGTGTGCTAGCCGCCCTGATTAGGGCGGGGCCGGGGTAAAAAGGTCACGCCCGCTGGCTCAAGACTTGATCCTGTACCCGGTCTTGAAGATTAGCCAGACCGCCGCGAGGCAGAGCGCGAAGAACACCGCGATTGCCAGAAGGCTATAGCCGATGGCCACATCCGCCGTGCCGAAGAACGACCAGCGAAATCCCGAGATCAGATAGACCACCGGGTTGAACAGGGTCACCGTCTGCCAGGCGGGGGGCAGCATCGAGATCGAATAGAAAGACCCGCCAAGAAACACCAGCGGCGTGATCACCAGAAGCGGGATAAGCTGAAGCTGTTGAAAATTCTCGGCCCAGATGCCGATGATGAAGCCGAACAGCGAAAACGACAGGCAGATCATCACCAGAAAGGCGAGCATCGCGACCGGATGCTGAATATCGAGATCGACGAAAAAGTTCGCCGTGATAAGGATCACCACGCCGATCAGTAACGCCTTGGTCGCCGCCGCGCCGACATAGCCGATCACGATCTCAAGAAAGTTGATCGGTGCCGACAAAAGCTCGAATATGGTGCCGATGAATTTCGGGAAATATATCCCGAAAGAGGCATTGCTGATCGCCTGGGTCATCACGCTCAGCATGATAAGGCCGGGCACGATAAACGCGCCATAGGCCACGCCCTCGACCTGATCTATCCGGCTTCCTATGGCGGCGCCGAAGACCACGAAGTAAAGCGAGGTGGAGATCACCGGCGACAGCAGGCTTTCCATCACGGTGCGGAAAAATCGCTTCATTTCATAGATATAAATCGCCCGGATGGCATGCAGATTCATGGTGTTTCCTCGTTCACAAGCCCGACGAAAATCTCTTCGAGGCTGCTTTGACGGGTTTCGATGTCACGCAGCGACAGGCCCTCTTTGGCCAACGCCTGAAGCAGGCGGGTGATGCCGGTGCCATCGCCGCGGGTGTCATAGTGGTACTTGAGCGCCTCACCGTCCCCGGCCAGTTCAAGGTCATAATCCTTGAGGGCCTCGGGCACGTGATCAAGCGGCTCCGAGAGGTCAATGCGCAGGCTCTTGCGGCCCATGCGGGCCATCAGGTCGGCCTTGTTTTCCACCAAGAGAATTTCGCCCTTGTTGATCACCGCGACGCGGTCGGCAATCGCCTCGGCCTCTTCGATGTAATGGGTGGTCAGGATGATGGTCACGCCCTGCGCCTTGAGGCCCTCGACCACCTGCCACATGTCGCGGCGCAATTCGACGTCGACACCGGCGGTCGGCTCGTCCAGAAACAGAACGCGCGGCTCGTGACAGAGCGCCTTGGCAATCAGAACGCGGCGCTTCATCCCGCCGGACAGCTCGCGAATGCGGCTGTTGCGTTTGTCCCAAAGCGACAATTGCCGCAGGATGCGCTCGATCAGGGCCGGGTCATTGTATTTGCCGAACAGACCGCGCGAAAAGCGCACCGTGTTGATCACCTTTTCAAACGGTTCCAGGGCAAGTTCCTGGGGCACAAGCCCGATCATCGCACGTGCCGCGCGATAGCCGGTCACAATATCGTGCCCGCCAATCGTCGCGCTGCCGCCGGTCGGGGTGGTGATGCCGCAGAGCGCCGAAATAAGCGTGGTCTTACCCGCGCCATTGGGGCCAAGCAGGGCCAGGATCTCGCCCTCTTCAATCGACAGGGACACGCCGCGAAGCGCCTTGAACCCGCCTTTGTAGACCTTGCGAAGGTCATCCACCTTAACGATCGTTGCCATTGAGCCCCTCATGCTTCGTTGCGGCAAACCTAGGCTTTTGCCCGTCATGTGCAACATCCCACGGCGCAGAGTGATCTGTGCGCATTTGCGCAAGATGCCTTGGATGTGTCGCTATTTGGACCAATTTCAAACAGCTATCCTTGATCTTTGGGGTTTAACGCAACATGTCACGCCGCCGACCCGTCCACAGAGTGAAATAAAACCTGGTATGTTCAAACCCGTCCTTACCCTTTTTCTTGTGACGCTGGCGCTGCTTGGGTGCACCGAAAGCGTCAATCGCGATACGCCATCGCGGATTCTGCTGATGGGCGATTCGCTCTTTGCGGTGCATGGGATGACCGGGCAATCGGTGGCCAACGGGGTCGAGCGCGCGTTGAAAGAACCGGTCGTTGATCGCGCCGTGTCGGGCGCGCGGTTCGTCTATCGTTTGCCGATTTCCGGGGCGGCGGGCCTTAGCATCCCCAAGCAATACCGCGCCGGAGATTGGGATTGGGTCATCCTGAATGGCGGTGGCAATGATATCTTTTTCGGCTGCGGCTGTGGCAGGTGCGCGCGCAAGATGGATCAGCTTATCAGCAAAGACGGCAGGCGCGGCGCGATCCCTGGCTTTGCCTCGCGGATGCGGGCCAGCGGCGCGCAGGTGATTTACGTGGGGTACATGCGCACGCCGGGTGTCACATCGCCGATCGAGGGATGTGCCGACGAGGGCGACGAGATGGACCGCCGCGCCGCGCGTCTGGCCGCGCTTGACCGGGGCGTGCATTTCGTGCCGCTGGCCGATCTGGTGCCGCATGGCGACCGAAGCTTTCACGGCATTGACCTTATTCACCCCTCGACCAAGGCAAGCGCGGCCATTGGCGCGCGCATTGCCCGGCTTATCGCGCAGACCGAGGCGCGCCGCTAGCTGATCAACCGCTTGAGCCAGCCTTTCTTTTCCGCTTCTGGTTCGTCGTCATCGTCCTTCGGGCCCTCAAGCACCTCTTCAAAGCGGCTAAAGAACTGTTCCGCCATCTTCTTGGCAAAGCCATCGACGATCCGGCTTCCAAGCTGGGCCAGTTTGCCACCGACCTTGGCCTCGACCTCATAGATCAGCCGGGTGCCGGTTTCGCTATCCTCAAGGCGCACATTGGCGCCGCCCTTGGCAAAGCCCGCAGCCCCGCCCTTGCCCTCTCCGGTCAGGGTCAGGCTTTCCATCTCGACCATGTTCGACAGGGTCACGGTGCCCTTGAACGTGGCCTTGACCGGGCCGACCTTTTGCACGACCAGCGCATCAAACCCGTCTTCGGGCGTGCCGGTCACCTCTTGCGCGCCGGGCACGCATTCCTTGAGAACCTCGGGGCTAAGCAGGGCTGCCCAGACCGTTGCGCGATCCGCCTTGATATCGCGCTCGTCACTCATCTGCATTGGTATCGCTCCTTGCCTTGCTGGGATTGCACAGAGCCTAGCGCAGGGTTTGCCTTACGCCAAGAGAGCAGAAAGTCTTAGGCTCTGAAAAGCCGTCTGGCACCTTTGCGCCCGGCTTTGTACTCTGGGACAAACCGGGAAAGGGCAGAGCATGTTATCAGGCATCCGTGTGATCGAGATCGAAGGCCTTGGCCCGGCGCCCTTTGCGGCGATGATGCTGGCCGAACTGGGCGCCGAGGTGATTGTGATCCACCGCCCCGGCAAGGCAAACCCGGTGGCCGGAGAGCGAAACCTTCTGGATCGCGGCAAACGCTCGATCACGCTTGATCTCAAGGACGCCGGTGATCTTGACGTGGCGCGCGTCCTGATCGCGCGCGCCGATGCTCTGGTCGAGGGGTTCCGCCCCGGCGTGATGGAGCGGCTTGGCCTGGGCCCCGAAGAGATGCAGCGGGCCAACCCCAAGCTGGTTTATGGCCGCATGACCGGTTGGGGCCAGGATGGGCCGCGCGCGCAAACGGCAGGGCATGACCTTAACTATATCGCCACCTCTGGCGCGCTCTGGTATGCCGGCGCGCCGGGCACCCCGCCCCAGACACCCGCGACGATGGTGGGTGATGTGGGCGGTGGCGCTCTTTATCTTGTGGCAGGAGTGCTTGCCGGTTTGTTGCAGGCCGCGCGCAGCGGCCGTGGCACGGTTGTCGACGCGGCAATTGTCGATGGCTCGGCGCATATGATGGCGCTTTTGATGTCGATGGCCCCCGCCGGACATTTGCGCACAGAGCGCGGGCAAAGCCTTTTGGATGGGCCGCATTGGTCGCGGGTCTATCGCTGTCGCTGTGGCGGGTATCTGAGTGTGCAATGCCTTGAGCCACAGTTTTATGCAGAATTCCTGCGCCTGTTGGGGCTTGAGGAGACGCAGGCTTTTGCGCAGCAGCATGACCGCTCTGAATGGCGCGCGCAGGGGGCCGCGCTTGAGGCGATTTTCGCGCAACACCCGCTTGCGCATTGGGCTGCGATTTTTGACGGATCGGATGCCTGCGTCGCGCCGGTTCTGGCACCGAAAGAGGCCGCAAAAGAGGCCCATATGGCCGCCCGCGCGGTTTGGCGGCAGGGCGATGGCGGGCTGGAGCCCGCCCCGGCGCCGCGGTTTGACGGAAAGGTACGCGCCACCTCTAAGCCGCCCGCGCGCGGGGCGCAGAGCGACGAGATCAGGGCTTGGCTGGCGTCTGGGGAGTGACGGCGCTGTCTAATCGACCCGGCGCACCAAAAGCTGATTGCCGGGGCCTGATTTGGTTTCAAACACTTTCAACTCCTTGATCAGCTCGCTGAGCTTTTTCTTGCCATAGCTGCGGGTGTCGAAATCGGGCTTGTCGGCCTGTATCTGCTGGCCGATGCGGCCAAGCGGGTACCATTCATCGTCAAGGTCGATCTTTTCCATCGCCTCGAAGATCAGGTCGCGCGCGGAGGTCATGGTCTGCGGGTCGATCTTCGGCGCAGGCGCGCTTTGCGGGGCGTCTGCGGTGCTTTGATAGATGTTTTCGATGGCAACAAAACGGTTGCAGGCGTTCTTGAGCGCATCCGGCGCCTTGGCCTCGCCTATGCCAATCACCGTCAGGCCCTGTTCGCGGATGCGGCTGGCGAGGCGGGTGAAATCGCTGTCGGACGAGACAAGGACAAAGCCGTTGAAATGGCCCGCATGCAGGATATCCATCGCATCAATCACCAGGCCGATATCGCTTGCGTTCTTGCCCTTGGTATTGGCGGTTTGCTGGTGTTGGACAAGACCCAGTTCCTGTGCGGTCTTGGTCCAGCCGGACAGTTGCTGGCTTGACCAGTCGCCATAGACCCGGCGCAAGCCCGGCTCGCCATAGCTTGTCACCTCTTTCAGGATCGCGCGGGCGAACTTTGCCGGCACGTTATCGGCGTCGATCAATACCGCCAGAAGCGGAGTTTTGGAGTCGGGCATGGTCAGCCTCCTTGGTTCGGCCCAGTCATGCCCGATCCGGTGCGGGTGTGAAACCCGTTTGCGGTGTGGATTTTCTTCTGCGAAGAAAATAAGCCAAGAAAATTTGTCGAATTTTCCTGGGCCTTACGTCGAGGGCGCGATCTTGTCCTGTGTCTTGGTGTCAAAATCGGATGCGTCATGGCGTTCATGCAGCTGCATATGCGGCTCGCCAAAGCTGCGGTTGACTTTGCGACCGCGTTGCACGGCGTCGCGTGCGTTGATCTTTTTGGCCCAGGTCATGACATGGGTATAGCTGGTCACGTCAAGGAATGTCGCGGCGCTGTAAAGGCGACCGAGAACAAGCTGTCCGTACCACGGCCATATCGCCATATCGGCAATCGAATAGGCATTGCCCGCAATATAGGGGCGCTCGGCCAATTGCCGGTCGAGAACGTCAAGCTGGCGCTTGGTTTCCATTGCGAAGCGGTCGATCGGATACTGCCATTTTTCCGGCGCATAGGCGTAGAAATGACCAAAGCCGCCGCCAAGGTAGGGCGCGCTGCCCATTTGCCAGAACAGCCAGTTCAGAACCTCGGTGCGCGCCGGGCCACTTGCGGGTAGAAAGGCGCCGAATTTCTCGGCCAGATGCATCAGGATCGAGCCGCTTTCGAACACCCGCAGCGGGGTATCACCAGAGCGATCCATCAGGGCGGGGATTTTCGAGTTGGGGTTGATCTCGACAAAGCCGCTGCCAAACTGATCACCCTCGCCGATATCGATGCGCCAGGCGTCATATTCAGCGTCATGACCTGCAGCCAGCAGTTCCTCGAACATCACCGTCACCTTGACGCCGTTGGGCGTCGCCAGGGAATAAAGCTGGAACGGGTGTTTGCCGACCGGCAGGGTCTTGTCATGGGTAGCCCCGGCGATTGGGCGGTTGATCGAGGCGAACTTGCCGCCTGATTCTGCCTCCCATGTCCAGACCTCGGGGGGGGTGTAAGTGTCGCTCATATCTGTGATCCTTCCTCGGGTTCGGGCGGAATTTAAGCGGTCTTTGCCCGCGCGCAATGCGTAACGCCGCACAGGGGGCTGTGCGGCGTTGTACTTTTCAGAGTTCAGAGGCGCGGTTCAATAGACCACGACAGAGCGGATTGATTCGCCTGCGTGCATCATCTGGAAGCCCTTGTTGATATCGTCGAGGGCAAGGGTGTGGGTGATCAT
>NZ_FRBN01000019.1 GCF_900142625.1 Roseovarius marisflavi | reverse complement strand
CGCCACTCATCGCTCGGCGGCAAAAGCCCCTTGGCTTTTGAACGAAAGGCCGCATAAATGAGTTGAGAGGCCGGAACGCAAACGCGACAAGACCACGTCGCCCGAAGAGGCCTTCAAAGCCGCCGCCGCCCCCTATCTTACGCGACCTAAGCGATGCGGGCGTCAGTCAATCTCGAGATCGACCCAAACCATCCGATGACGACTGGCCGCATCGGCCAGCTCTGCCTCGGGCGTTCCGTCGGGGGGCCAGTAAACGCCGCTTGCACGTATGTTGATCGAGGCGGCGGGCAACACATAGTCCACCCGCAGGTTGCCGGGTCCGGGCTCTGGCCATGCTGCGGTATCCAACCTTGGGTCGCCGTTTTGGCCCTCGACCTCTGGCGCCGTGCCCGGCCGCATCGGGCGCGGGTCTTGCAGGCGCGGATCAGCCAGCAGATCAGTGATCGCCTCGCGCCGCCCGTCGCTATCCGCTGGATCAAGGTTCGCGTCGCCGATCACGACAAAACGGTCCCTGGGCGGCGGGCCGAATGCGCCATCAAGATAAAGCTGCCAGAACCGGATTTCATCATGGTTGCGTCTGCCGTTGATGTCCTCTGGCCCATCAAAAACCGGCGGCGTCGCGTGGAGTGTCAAAAGGCGCAGCGGCCCCGAGGGCAGGACCACCGGCACCACCCAATGACCCACATAAGACAGGCGCTGCGCGGCGGCGGCCTCGGCCGAAGGGAAGGGCGCACCCGCCGTCATTGGCATGATCGCGCCGGGCAGGTCGCGCCACAAAAGCATGCTGAAATCCTCGGCCGTCGCGGCGTCGATCGGATAGCGCGACAGGATCGCCATGCCGCCCTGGCCCGAGAAATAGCCGAAACCCTGTGCATCGCCGGGCCCGCCAAGGCGGCCGTCACCGTCCATATCAAGCCCGGTGGCGAGCCCGCTGTTGGGACGGCGCGCAAACAGGTGATCAAACCGCCAGCCGTCGCGGGCAATCCGGTCGCGCAACGCGCCAAGGGTGATCAGATCAAGATCGTAGTCGACCTTTTGCAGAACAAGGATATCGGGGCGCAGCTTGGCGACAATCTCTGCGATGGCGGCAATCTGCGGGTCGTCGTCGCGCAGAATGTCGCGCAGCAATAACCCCGGCCCCTTGCGATCAAGCCCGACATTCCAGCTTGCCACGCGAATTGTCTCTGCGCTGGACGGAGCGGCCGCCAACAGGATCAGGGCAAGACCAATCGTTGAAATGAAATGGATCAGGCGCGTTGCAAGCCCTTGCCGAGAATGTCGTCTTCGGCATAGGCCCGGCGCCGTTTCTGCTCGATCATGTCGGCGATCCGGCTCATGGCGATCCCTCGCATCAACATGCTTGCCGGCAAAAACGCCCATGCGGTCATCGTCCAGATTAAAGTTTGCGGGTTCGCAATCGAAATCGGATCAATCATATCCGATGCCGCCCGAACAGCCGCCGGGATCAAGAATGGCAGCAAAGCCCCTAACACAACGTTAAGACCCGCATCCCGACGCAGCCGATAAAGCACATCGCCCCCCCCGGTCGGATCAAACAGCGGCAGGTTCACCCAGACATTGAAGGCGCCATTGCGCGAGGGCCAGCCCAAAAGCCGCACCAGCGTCAGGAAGATGAACATCATCACAAGCGACACGGTATAGGAAATCCCCGAGGCCGTGCGCACCAGATCAATCAGCGCCTGATCGGCATCGGCGGGCATCATCAGCACCACCATACGCACCGGCGAATAGGGGAAATCAACCGCCTCACCAAGGGCCGTGCCCATGTTGGTCAGCAACACGGTCCAGCCGGTCGGATCGGTCGTGCCCCGGCAAATCAGCGACAAGACGATAAGAATCGCCGATAGCGCAAAGAACTTGAGCCGGTTGAACGGCGGTGCAAAGCGAAACTCAATGATGCTGGGATATTTGCCGTAATATTCGATAAAGGTCATAAAGCCGGCAAGGATCGACAAGACGATCACAATCTGTGCCGTGTCGGGCCCCGTGGAAGGCACGAGCAAAGAGGGTGTTGCCACCATCATTGCGATTAGAATGGCACGCGACAGCGCACCGGGTATTTGTGAGAACACTGCCCGTTCCCTTCCAACTTGGTCGGTCGCGATACGATGCCGCGCCCTTGTTCCAACTTGATCCGCCGAATTATGGCGGTATGCCTCAATATTGCCCAACTTTTGCCTACTTTCCCCAAACAGCACAATAGCGTGGTTAATAAGATGTAAGATTTAAGGCTGATTGAGGGTGTAACTGGTGCAGTATTACATCAAAGTTGGGTCAAAACTGGGGCGTAAACCTATGTAAACACTGTATCTTGTGTGTGGGCAGGATTCCGGCACAAGACGGCGTTCAAAAACGAAAACGCCGCGAGCTCACTCGCGGCGTGATTGTCGTGAGGCGAAAGCGCCTTAAACCCAGGGGCGCGCCTGTGTTGCCTTGGCCTCAAAAGCGTCAATCGAGGCGGCTTTTTCCATCGTAAGGCCGATGTCATCAAGCCCTTCCAGAAGGCAATGCTTCTTGAATGCGTCCACCTCAAAGGCGAAGACTTCACCGTCTGACGTCGATACCGTCTGCGCCTCAAGGTCCACTTCGACGCGGGCGTTGGCGCCTTTTTCGGCCTCTTTCATCAGAATATCGACCTGCTCTTGCGGCAGGGCAATCGGGAGGATGCCGTTCTTGAAGCAGTTGTTGTAAAAGATGTCGGCAAAGCTTGGCGCAATCACGCAGCGGATGCCGAAATCCTTGATCGCCCAGGGCGCATGTTCGCGCGACGAGCCACAGCCAAAGTTGTCGCCCGCGATCAGGATCTGCGTTTCGCGGTATTGCGGCTTGTTGAGCACGAAATCTGGGATTTCCTTGCCATCATCGTCATAGCGCATTTCGTCAAACAGGTTCACCCCAAGGCCCGACCGCTTGATGGTTTTCAGGAACTGCTTGGGGATGATCATATCGGTGTCGATATTGATCATCGGCATCGGCGCGGCAATCCCGCTCAGTTTTTCGAACTTTTCCATTACATCATCTCCCGAACATCGGTCAGTTTGCCGGTTATCGCCGCTGCCGCCGCCATGGCTGGTGACATAAGGTGCGTGCGTCCGCCGCGGCCCTGGCGGCCTTCAAAGTTGCGGTTCGACGTGGCCGCGCAACGCTCGCCGGGGCTAAGCTGATCGGGGTTCATCGCAAGGCACATCGAACATCCCGCCAGACGCCATTCAAACCCGGCCTCTTTGAAGATATCGGCAAGGCCCTCTTCCTCGGCCTGCGCGCGCACAAGGCCAGAGCCGGGCACGATCATCGCGCGAATGCCGTCCTTGACCTTTTTGCCCTTAAGGATCGCCGCCGCCGCGCGCAGATCCTCGATCCGCCCGTTGGTGCAGGAACCGATAAAGACGGTATCGATCTCGACCTCGCTCAGCGGCGTGCCGGGGGTCAGGCCCATATAATCAAGGCTGCGCTGTGCCGCATCGACCTTGCCGCCGGTGAAATCCGACGCCGAGGGCACGTTTGCGGTGATCGGCAACACATCCTCGGGGCTGGTGCCCCAGGTGACCACGGGGGCGATATCCTCGCCCTTGAGGGTGACAACCTTGTCCCAATGCGCATCATCATCGGAATAAAGCGTTTTCCACCAGGCAAGCGCGGCTTCCCACTGCGCGCCCTTGGGCGCATGCGGGCGACCCATGCAATACTCAAAGGTCTTTTCATCCGGCGCGATCAGCCCGGCGCGCGCGCCGCCCTCGATCGCCATGTTGCAGACGGTCATGCGACCTTCCATGCTGAGGTCGCGAATGGCCTCGCCACAATATTCGATCACATAGCCGGTGCCACCTGCGGTACCGGTCACACCAATCACCGAGAGGGTGATATCCTTGGCGGTGACGCCAGGGCGAAGCTTGCCGGTGATCTCGACCTTCATGTTCTTGCCCTTGCGCTGAATCAGCGTCTGGGTCGCCAGAACATGCTCAACCTCCGACGTGCCGATGCCATGGGCAAGCGCACCGAACGCGCCATGGGTGGCAGTGTGGCTGTCGCCGCACACCACGGTCATGCCCGGCAAGGTCCAGCCCTGCTCGGGGCCGACGATATGTACGATGCCCTGGCGCACGTCCGACACCGGGTAATAGTGAATGCCGAAATCCTTGGCGTTCTTGTCAAGTGCCTCAACCTGAATGCGGCTGTCTTCGGTCATGGTGGCGGCATTGGCACGGTCAAGCGTGGTCGGCACGTTGTGATCGGGCACGGCAATGGTCTTGTCCGGCGCGCGTACCGTGCGGTTGGTCATCCGCAGCCCTTCAAAGGCCTGCGGGCTGGTGACCTCATGCACGAGGTGGCGGTCGATATAAAGCAGGCAGGTGCCATCGTCGGCCTCGTGGGCGACATGGGCATCCCAGATTTTGTCATAAAGCGTCTTGGGGGACATGTGTCCTCTCCCGTTCTCTAGTGGCTGGTTTTCAGATGTGACAGGGCGTTGCGCGCCTCATAGGCGGGCAAGAATTGTAAGCGTCGCACCAAAGAAACGCCAAGGCAGGCGCGCGCGGTCATCCATGTCAAAAATCGGTATCATGCCAAAGCAGATACAGCGCCCGCCCGAGTCTATCAAGAGGGCCTTATAATTCAGGCCTTATCAATCTGGCTCACCATTTTCTTCTTGCCCAAAATATCCCGGGGGAGTCGCCCTTGGGCGACGGGGGCAGCGCCCCCATCACCGGGCTTCGGTCTTACGGGGCGTCGTCGATGATGCCGGTCAGGGTGAATTCGCGGTTCGGCCCGCCCGCGGGCTGAATTTCAAGCGCGCCGACGCCGCGTTTTCCGGCAAAGATACCAGTGCCGCTGGTCAGCTCCCAGAACCCGTTATCATGCAGGGCGGGCTTGTCCTCGCCTTTCATGAACACGGCGCGGACGGTGAATTTCACGATCGCCACATCACCGCTTGCGGTTTCAAAGCGCAAATAGCCGCGCGGATCACCGGCCATCGGCGGCTTGATGTCGTGCCAGCCGAATTCGTCGACCTTGGCCCCTGCCAACGGGCCGTCGCCGGTGGCATCGCCCTGACGATGCACCGCCAGCACGAAATGCTTGGTGCCATCGTTCATGTCGAATTTCATCTGTTCCTGCGGCACCATGACCGCCTTGACTGAAACCTCTTCGGCGAATGCCATGCTTGCCAGCAAAGACAGGCCAAGCGTGGCGGCCCCGATACGTTTTCCAAATCTCATGGTCATCTCCCATTATACTTAGGTTGAAATATTGCATGCAAATTGCTGCATGTGTTCAGGTGCCCGCAGCATGCCTGCCGAGGGGCCCTCGTTTCAATCCCAGAGTAGGGGAGGCGTGATCACTTAAGCGTGTAACTGCCTAGTCGGGCGAGAGCATATAGCCCTCGCCGCGCACGGTCTGAAGATAGCGCGGCTGTTTGGGGTCAGATTCGATTTTCCGGCGCAGCCGTGTGATTTGCACGTCAACGGCGCGTTCCTGTGCCTGACCGCCATCGCGACCCAGGTCCTCGACAAGCTTGGTGCGCGTCACCGGCTGGCGCAGGTTCTCGGCAAAGATGCGCATAAGCTGAACCTCGGTCGCGGTCAGCCGGACCGGCGTGCCGCCGCGGCTCAGCTCTGCGCGCTCGATGTCATAGCGCACGGGCCCCATTTGCACGACCTTGAGGGTGGCGGTTTCGGGCTCTGGTTCGGGCACCCGGCGCAGGATCGCATTGATCCGAAGCAAAAGTTCCTTGGGCTCAAAAGGTTTTGAGAGGTAATCATCGGCCCCGGCCTCCAGCCCCTCAATGCGATCCGGGGTTTCACCGCGCGCGGTCAGCAACAGGATCGGCGTGCTATGGGTCTCGCGCAGAGCGCGCGTCAGGTCGATCCCGGTTTCGCCGGGCATCATCACATCCATCACGATCAGATCAAAATCCAGCCCCGCCAGGACCCGGCGGGCATGACCCGCATCGCGCGCGACAGAGACAAGAAACCCGTGGCGCATCAAAAATTTGCGCAGCAGGCCACGAATACGTTCGTCATCGTCAACAATCAGCAAATGCGGCGCCGGGTCACTCATGCCTCATTCTCCCTGATACCATAATAGCGGCGACGCAGGTCCGGTTCCATCATCGCTTCGAGCACCTGACGAAATCCCGCGACCGCCTCAGGCCCTGCTGCGCGATAGGCGGCGCGCATCCGGGCGCGTTGGGCATCGGACAGCTTGCGTTCCAGCGCCTCGCCCTCTTCGGTCAGAAACAGATGGCGTTCGCGTTTATCGGCCTTGCCCACACGGCTGTCCACCAGCCCGTCCTCGACAAGCGTGCGCAGCACCCGATTGAGTGATTGTTTGGTCACGCCCAAGATATTCAGCAGATTGTTCACCGTCGTCCCCGGACTGCGCGAAATAAAGTGAATCGCGCGGTGATGCGCCCGCCCATAGGCCATGGTGGTCAGAATACGGTCAGGATCGGCGGTAAAGCCGCGATAGGCAAAGAACATTGCTTCAATCCCCTGACGCAGCTGTTCATCGGTCAGAAACAGAAGGTTTTCGCCACCCTGAAATTCGGCCATGACCAGTCTCCGTTCACAATACGCACGCGATATGTTTCATATTAAGTCAGCTTTATTGACATTCCAAGGTCAAACTGGTAGCGAATCTCAGTTTTAACGTAATTTTATGTCCGAAACGGACGTAAGTTGCGCAACAAATGCAAAGACAGCCAAGAGGAGACGGATGATGTCTGGCTATGATGATCGCGACGGAAAGATCTGGATGGATGGTGGCCTTGTCGATTGGCGCGATGCCAATGTCCATGTCCTGACCCATGCGCTGCACTATGCCAGCTCGGTTTTCGAGGGCGAGCGCTGTTATGATGGCAAGGTGTTCAAAAGCCGCGAACATTCGGCGCGGCTTTTGAAATCGGGCGAGCTTATGGACATGGCGATCCCTTACACCGTGGATGAGATCGAGGCCGCCAAGCGCGCGGTGCTTGAGGCCAACAACCTGACCAACGCCTATCTGCGCGTCGTGGCGTTTCGCGGCGCGGGCGAAGACATGGGTGTCGCCGCCTCGCGCAACCCGATTCGCATGGCCGTCACCGCCTGGGAATGGGGCAACTATTACGGCGACGCCAAAATGAAAGGCGCCAAGCTCGATATCGCCAAGTGGAAACGCCCCAGCCCCGAGACCATCCCGGTGGCGGCCAAGGCGGCCGGTCTTTACATGATCTGCACCATGTCCAAGCACGCGGCCGAAGCCAAGGGATGCTCGGATGCGATGTTTCTCGACTATCGCGGTTATGTGGCCGAGGCGACCGGCGCGAATATCTTTTTCGTCAAGGATGGCGAGATCCACACGCCGCTTGCGGATTCGATCCTCAACGGCCTCACCCGTCAGACGGTGATCGGCATGCTGCGCGATCGCCAGATCAAGGTGCATGAGCGCCACATCATGCCCGAAGAGCTTGAAGGCTTTGAGCAATGCTTTCTGACCGGCTCTGCCGCCGAGGTGACCCCGGTGGGTCAGATCGGTGATTATCACTTCGAGGTGGGCGCCCTGACCCGCGAGGTCTCTGAAGGCTATGAGGCACTTGTGCGCGCCTGAAGCGTCTTTTCAAACTCAGGTTTTATGCGCCGCCCGGGATACTCTCGGGCGGCGTTTTTTGCGTGCGTTACAGCTCCCTGCTTTGGGTTGAATGCCCCCTCTGCGCGGGATGATTCGGGGTAGGGCCTTCCGCGCCGTGAGAACCGCGTGCTTCGGAGTGATTTTAAAACTCTCGTTAAACGTGTCAGAAATGCGGCGATGATGCGGCGGCCTGGTTTTGGGCGTTTTGCGTTGCGCAGGCTGACCTCAGCCCCCGCGTCCGTTTCGCAAGTGGCGACAAAAATGGCCTCATAACGGGGCGATTATGGGATCAAAGGCCGAACTTTCCCCTTTTCCCAAAGCAATGTTGGGATTACGCGTTCACTGTTTCGGATATGGTGGTAATCTTTAATGCGCTCGCGGTTAAGTGGCGTTGCCATGGCAACAGTGTGTCGCGGCGCTTGGGGATGAAATGTGGCAAGATTTGGATCAACGGGTGGGAGCGCGAAAGGTAACGTATAGGGCAAATTTGGGGCGTGGGTGGAGATGTGGCAAGATCAGTCTGCGGTCCTGATCTGCAGATGTATCGCTAGGGTTGTGTTTTTGTTGAGTTATTGACTTGCCCCCCGTTATGCGCGATCCTGTGTAAGTGGTCTTAAAGGCTGAATAATTTCCCGGCGAGCTAGGTGTGGGGGCATCTGTCTAACTGTCGAGAAGGCTGCCGAGAAAACTTGAT
The DNA here is from genome assembly GCF_900142625.1 of Roseovarius marisflavi. GTDB lineage: Bacteria > Pseudomonadota > Alphaproteobacteria > Rhodobacterales > Rhodobacteraceae > Roseovarius > Roseovarius marisflavi. The sequence goes on along the minus strand of NZ_FRBN01000019.1, from coordinate 60,584 downwards.
GTCATATGCAATGCCGTCGGATTGCGTGCAATCCGGAGCGTCGTAATTCGGTGCAGCTTGTGCCGCAATTGGGTCGCAATTCAGAAAGTGTCGGCCGGGCTGTCCGGTCGCTGACGGGGGCAAAGAGCACCCGGAAGCGTGACGTTTATTAGTTTGTGGATCGTGTTCTTCTGGGGAGTGCAAAAATGACTTTTAGAATGCTTCGGGCGCAGTCAAGTCTGAATACAAATGATTTTATTCAAAACAGAGTTGTTCGGCGTCATCGGACGCGGATTTACACCGGGTTTTTCAAGCGCCTTATGGACATCGTGATTGTCATTATTGCGGCTTTGCCGGTCGCCGCCGTTGTGGCGGTCTTGGCGGCTCTGGTCGCCTTGGACGGGAAGTCACCGTTTTTCGCGCAAAACCGCGTTGGCCGGAATGGCGTGACTTTCCGGATGTGGAAATTGCGCAGCATGGTCAACGATGCCGAGGCGCAGCTTGAAACCTATCTGAATGCGAACCCCGAGCATCGCCGCGAATGGGACGAGCATCAGAAACTGCGCCATGACCCGCGGATCACGCCCATCGGACGAATCATACGCAAGACATCTCTGGACGAGCTGCCGCAGCTTTTCAACGTGCTCAAGGGCGATATGTCGATCGTTGGCCCGCGTCCGATGATGCCGTCACAGCGCGCGATGTATCCGGGCCTTGCCTATTTTGCCATGCGTCCGGGTATCACCGGTTTCTGGCAAATTTCGGTGCGCAACGAAAGCAGCTTTGCCGAGCGCGTAGAATTCGACAACAGCTATTTCAAGGAGATGTCGTTTGTCACCGATGTGTCGGTAATTCTGCGTACCTTCCGCGTGGTTCTGTGTGGCACGGGGTGCTGAGCGGCCGAACGGTCAAATGATCCCGGTGCGCGCCGCAACAAGCCGGTTGCGCACCGTTTGCCCCCAGGCACGCCAGTTTAGCCGGGTCTCATATTCCTGTCGGCTGGTGGCGCGCAGCCTGACATAGGCGGCGGGGTCTTGCAGATAGCCGCTGATCAGCATCGTGAAGGCCGCCACGCTGTCGCCTTCGGCGGCGATGGCATGACCGTTCACACCGTCGCGCACCGGCACCCCCCCCACCTTCAGACAAAGCGACGGAAGCCCATGCGCCGAGGCCTCGCAAAAGGCAAAGCCGTAGGATTCAAACGATGCCATCACCATGAAATGCGCCGATTTGAGACAGGCGTCGAGCGTTGCACGTTCGTCGGGTTTGGATTTGTCCAGATGCGGATGCACGGTGACATGGGCGTTGCGGTGAAACTCGGGCGGGGTACAGCCGATGACCGTAAGCCGCGCATCGTGGCCCAAGGCGCGCAACCGCTCCATGGTTTCAAAGGCCACCGGGCCACCTTTGGCAAACCAGTCGCGCCCCAGAACCAAAAGGTCTATCGGCGCACCTTGCCCAAGGTGGGGTGGCGCGTCGGGCGGGCCGGGGTCGGCAATATTGGCGCCCCATGGCACGGCAAGCGATTTTACCGGATCAAGCCCATAGAGCGGGTCCGCATTGGATTTGAGCCACTCACTTGGCCAGAACAAAAGGTCGGTTTCCTGAAACACCTGTCGTTCCGCCCGCAGGATCAGCGGGTCGATAAGGCGTGACACCTTGAGGAATGATCCGAACGCCTCGCCCACCTTTGAGCGTTTGTAAACCGTCGGTGTGGCGTCGGATGTATAGGCCGTGACCATCGGATACGGCAGGCGCAGCCGATGCAGCGACTGAAAGCTATAGGCGCAGAACAGAACTTCATATTGCCCCTGCCGCAATTCATTGGCCACACCGCGCGCTATAACCCGTCCAAGGGCAAGATGCGCGCGCCAGCGGGCGCGGATGGTCACAGGGTCGGGCAGGGCCTCGATCATCTGTCGGGCGGGCTGGGCCGCATGCCAGCCGGTGCCAAGCACGGTGACATCGCCGACATGATCGCGCAACGCCGCCAAAAGCCGGGCATTGCCGCCGGAATAGCTTTGGCGATCCTCGGGGCTTTGATCGCACAAATAGGCGATCCGAATGGGCTGTGCCTGCGCCATGCTGCGGCGATCCTTGGACTTGTCAAAACAATTGGCCCCATACACGGGCATTGATGCATGCCATGCGCGAAATAGGACGCTAGCACGTTGAATTTGTTGATATCTGCCCCTTTTGGAGCATAGAGTAAGCATGAAATCAACCCCGCGGTGGGGCCGGGGCGGGGAATGAGGCGCGCTAGGGTCGCGAATTGGCCCGCGCTTTGATCAACGACAGATGGCGTGGTTGTAAACAAAAAGAGGTGCCCGGCGCGTTATGCCGAATGGATTGGCCTATCTGATGCTGGCGGTCTGGCCGCTTGTGACGCTGGTAATGTTCCGTCGCTGGCCGATCGAGCGTGCGCTGATCTGGTCTTTGCTCGGGGCCTATATGTTCCTGCCGCCGCCGCCCGCCGCGTTTGACTTTCCGATGATGCCGCCGCTGACCAAGGAATCCCTGCCAAGCGTGGTCACCTTCGCCATTTGCCTGTTCTATTATGGCCGACAGGCACCGCTCTTGCCGCGCGGACGACTGGCAAAGGCACTCGTCCTCTTGTTCATCTTCAGCCCCATTGCCACCGTTCTGGGCAACACAGAGCCGGTTTTTTACGGCAACATCGGCCTGCCCGCCCTTGGCCTCAAGGATATGGTGGCGCTGGTCTTACTCCAGTTCATCCTGATCCTGCCGTTCCTGATGGCGCGACAAATCCTGGCCACGCCGCAGGGCTTGCGCGAACTTGTCGGCGCGCTGTTTATCGGCGGGATGATCTATTCGCTTCCGATGCTGCTTGAGGTGCGCCTGTCGCCACAGCTCAACATCTGGATTTACGGCTATTTCCAGCACAATTTCGAACAGATGATCCGCGATGGCGGGTTTCGCCCGATCGTGTTCATGTATCACGGGCTGTGGGTGGCGTTCTTTACCGTCATGGCGATCACCTGTGCGATTGCCCTCGCGCGCGAGGCCGATGGCCGCCATCGGATCATCCTGATCGGGGCGGCGCTTTACCTGGGCCTGGTGCTGGTGCTGTGCAAATCGCTTGGCTCGCTGATCTATGGCATCTACCTCGCGCCGCTGGCGCTTTTGCTGCCGGTGCGAATGCAGCTTCGCATCGCGGCACTGATGGCGCTTGTCGCGATAAGTTATCCGGTGCTCAAGGGTGCCGGGCTTGTCCCGGTTGACTGGATTCTGGAGCAGGCGGGGCGCGCCAGCTCCGAGCGCGCCAATTCGCTGCACTTTCGGCTTGAGAACGAGGATATCCTGATGGAGCGTGCCTATCTCAAGCCGCTGTTTGGTTGGGGAAGCTGGGGGCGCAATCACATCCTGAACCCGACGACAGGCATTATCGAAACCATAACCGACGGGCGCTGGATTATCCTGATCGGGATCTATGGCTGGGCTGGATATATGGCCGAGTTTGGTCTGATCATCCTGCCGATCCTGATGCTCTTGATCAATAGCCGTCGACTTGGCCGCCATGACCTCTCGCCGCTTTTGGGGCCGGTGGCGCTTTTGCTGGCGATCAACCTGATTGACATGCTGCCGAATGCGACGCTGACGCCGATGACATGGTTGTTCGCGGGCACGCTTCTTGGGATTGCCGAAAAGATGCGCGATCAAAAACCGTCACGCAAGGCGCCGCGCTCGCTTGGCTGGCGTCCGGTGATGTGAGGGGCACGCGATGACAGGGCAGAGACTGCGCGTTCTGGCAATTGCCGAGGCCGCCAACCCCGAATGGGTCAGCGTGCCGCTTGTCGGATGGTCGCTGGCAAGCGCGCTGCGCGAGGTGGCGGATGTGCATATCGTCACGCAGGTGCGCAACCGCGAGGCATTCCTGTGCGCGGGGCTTTGCGAGGGCCGTGATTTCACCGCCATCGACTCCGAGGCGCTTGCCCGCCCGCTCTGGGCGCTAGGGCAAAAGCTTCGGATGGGCGAGGGCAAGGGCTGGACCACGCTGCAACTGATCAACGCGCTGTCTTATCCGTGGTTTGAACATCTCGTCTGGAAGACCTTTGGCGCGGATATCCGCGCCGGGGCCTATGACATCGTACATCGCATCACCCCGCTAAGCCCGACCCTGTCGAGCCCGATTGCCGCCAATTGCGCGCGCGCAGGCGTGCCGTTCGTGTTGGGCCCGCTCAATGGCGGGGTGCCCTGGCCGCAGGGGTTTGATCGCGAGCGGCGGCGCGAACGCGAATGGCTAAGCTATCTGCGCAGCGCCTACAAAGCCCTGCCGGGGCGGCGCGCCACCTTGCGTCACGCAAGCGCCATCCTTGCCGGGTCGCGCCACACGCTTGGCGAGATGCCAGAGGCGCTGCGCGGCAAATGCGTCTACCTGCCGGAAAATGCGATTGATCCGGCGCGGTTTTCGCGCGCCGCCACGCAGGCCGACGGGCCAATGCGCGCCGGATTTGTCGGCCGACTTGTGCCCTACAAGGGCCCTGACATGCTGATCGAGGCCGCCGCGCCGATGCTGCGCGCGGGCAGGCTATTGCTTGATCTGGTAGGCGACGGGCCGATGATGGCCGATCTGCGTGCGCAGGCCGAGGCCCGCGGCGTGAGCCACGCGATCACCTTTCACGGCTGGTTACCCCACAAGGACGTGCAGAACGTGCTGGCCGGTTGTCACCTGCTCGCCTTTCCCTCGATCCGCGAATTCGGCGGCGGCGTTGTGCTAGAGGCGATGGCGCTTGGCGTGCCGCCCTTGATTGTCGACTACGCCGGTCCCGGCGAATTGGTGCAGGCCGGGCGCGGCTATAAGGTGCCAATCGGGTCGCGCGAAAGCATCATTTCCGGGTTCCGCCGCGCGTTGGACTTCCTCGCAGAGGATCGCGCAGCCCTGGCGCAAACCGGCCAGACGGCACGGGACTGGGTGACTCAGAATTTCACTTGGGGCCGCAAGGCCGAACAGGTGCTTTCGGTCTATCAGGCCGTGCTTTCGGGCGCGCCGATGCCCGTGTTCTTTGACGCGCCCGCGACGCCCGCCACCTGTGCGCCCTGCACCAATCCCGAGGCCACGACATGAGCGCGCGCCTTTCTGGCTATCGCCCCGAGATCGACGGACTGCGCTCGATCGCGGTCCTGGCGGTGGTGCTCTATCACTTTGGCCTGCCGGGGCTGTCGGGCGGGTTTGTCGGTGTCGATGTTTTCTTCGTGCTGTCGGGGTTCCTGATCGGGGGCATCCTCTGGTCCGAGCTGATCGAGACCGGGCGCATCCGTCTTGGCGCGTTCTACCTGCGCCGGATCAGGCGGCTGGCGCCTGCCTATTTCGCCATGGCGGTGGTGTCGTTCCTCGTAGCGTGGTTCGTGCTTTTGCCGTTTGAATTCCGCGCCTTTGGCAAGGCTCTGATTGCGGCGACGGTGTATCTGTCGAATGTGCATTTTTACCGCGAGGCGGGATATTTCGACATCGGCGCCGAGGATAAGGTGCTGTTGCACACATGGTCGCTCGCGGTCGAGGAACAGTTCTATATCGTCCTGCCGTTTGCCCTCTTGCTCTTGATGCGGTGGCGGCGCGCCTTGCCTGTGCTTTTGGCGGGCGCGGCGATCCTCTCGCTTCTGGCCTGTGTGCGCCTGACCGGCACATCGCCGATAGCGGCCTTTTACCTGTTCCCGTTCCGCGCATGGGAACTTTTGGCCGGGGTGCTTTTGGCCATCGCCGGGCATCAGAAAAACCTGCGGTGGGTGGTGCATCCGGCCCTCTCATGGGCCGGGCTTGGCCTTGTTCTGGCAGGGATCGTGATGATCACGCCGGGGCCGGGATTTCCGGGTCTTCAGGCGCTTGTGCCGGTGATCGGCACGGTTCTGATCCTCGCCAACGGGCGCGATGTGAACCCGGTCAATCGCGCGCTGTCGCATCCCGCGCCGGTGTTCATCGGGGTGATTTCCTATTCGCTTTACCTCTGGCACTGGCCGGTTCTGACCCTTTCGCAATACTGGCGGGGCGGCTATTCCGGCGCGGTCGAGGCGGCGCTTTGGCTGGCGCTTGCCTTTGGGCTTGCTGTGCTGTCCTGGCGCTATGTCGAGCGGCCCGTGCGGCGCATGCGCGGCCCCGCGACCCTGCCTTTGGTGGGCGGTACGGTTCTTGCCTCCGTTGCCTTGCTGGCGCTTGGCGCTCTGGTCTGGAAAACCGATGGCATGGCAGGGCGGTTCCCGCCCTTTGTGCGCACCCATATCGAGGCCTCTGCCGATTTCAATCAGGATTGGTCGCGCTGCACGGTGCCCGAGACCGGGCCGCTGGCGGGGGTGGAAACCTGCCCGATTGGCCCTGATGGCCCGCCTGAGGTTCTGATCTGGGGCGATAGCCACCTGCGCGCGATGAAAGAGGGGATTGAGAGCGCCGCCTTTGCCGCCAATCGCCCCGCTCTGGTGATCTGGAATGCCGGCTGTCCGCCGCTCTTTGGGGTGACCAAGACCGAGAGCGCCGCCACCCCGGCGCAGGATGCCGATTGCACCCGCGCCACTGAAACGATCCGCGCGGGCCTTGCGCAAATCGAAAGCCTCAAAGCCCTGCTGCTTGTCGGCCGCTGGAGCTATTATGCCGAGGGGCAGGGCAGCGGGCTTGACGCCCATAACCGCATCACCCTTGCCCCGGCGCCTGACAGCAATCTTCCGGTGCGCCCGCAGCACACGCTGTTCAACGCCGCCCTGACCCGAACGGTGGCAGAGCTGCGGGCGCAATTCGGTCCCGTTTTCGTGCTGCGCCAGATGCCCGAAGTGCCCGACTATGACTCTCGCGAGATTGCCCGCGATCTGGCCCATGGGCGCATGGCGCGCGACGATCAAAGCCGCTTTGTGGTGCCGCGCTTTGCCGCCAAGGCCCGCGCCGCGCAGGCCGAAGCGCCGCTTTTCGCACTTGCCCGCGCCGGGCGGATCACCCTGATCGACGGCTGGCCGCGCCTGTGCGATGCGCGCGACTGTTCGGTGATGCAGGGCGGCGAGGCGTGGTATTTCGACAATAACCATCTCACCAACCGCGCCGCCATCGTGCTCAGCGATCTGTTCGCGCCGGTCTTTGCCACCCCGGAGGTGGCGAAATGAACGCCGATATCCGCGATACCGTTTGGGACGTGATCGTGATCGGGGCCGGCATGGGCGGCGGCATTGTCGGGCGTCGGCTGGCGGAAATGGGTCTGTCGGTGCTGTTCGTCGAGAAAGGCCCAAGCGGGCATCGCGCCGAACGCCAGGGCCTCAATCCCGATATGGCCGATCCGGTGGCGCGACAGTTGCGCGGCTATTGGCCGGGGCCGATGAGGGCGACGATCAACGGGCGGGCGTCTGAATTCTTCGGCCCGATCGGGGCCGGGGTTGGCGGCTCTTCGGTGTTTTATGCCGCCACGCTTGAGCGCCCCGAACGCCACGATCTTGAGACCACCGATGGCTGCCCCCATCCCACCGGTGGCTGGCCTGTCGGGTTTGACGTGATGCGGCCCTGGTACGCGCGCGCCGAGGCGCTGTTGCATGTCTGTGGCGAGGCCGATCCTCTGTCGCCAGAGCCACCCGCCGATCTGGCCAAGCCGCCGCCGCTGAGCGAGGGTGACAGCGCTCTGATGGCAAGCCTGGCGCGCGCCGGGTTGCATCCCTATCGCCTGCATTCCGCGATCCGCTATGTCGAGGGATGCCGTGATTGCCTTGGCGTCAAATGTCCGCGCCGCTGCAAGATGGATGGCCGCTCGGCCGGGGTAGAACCGGCGCTTGCGACGGGGCGCGCGAAGGTGCTTGATAAGTGCACGGTACGGCGATTTCACGGCGATGCGGGCCGGATAAGCCATATCGAGGTGCTGCGCGATGGCGAGGCGTTTGATCTGCGCGCGCGCCGATTTGTTCTGGCGGCGGGGGCGTTCGGGTCGCCGCGTTTGCTCCTGGCGTCGACATCCGCGCAATGGCCCGAGGGCTGCGCCAATCAAAGCGGGCTTGTCGGGCGCAACCTGATGTTTCACCTCAATGAGATTTTCGCCCTCTGGCCACCGCGCGCCGCGCGCGGGCAAGGCCCCGGCAAGGCGATTTCGCTGCGCGATCTTTACCACCGGGATGGGCAGCGTTTTGGCACGGTGCAGGCGATGGGGATTGATGCCGGATACGGCGAAATTGTGCATTTTCTTAACGGGATGTTTGACCGCTCGGTACTGCGTCACTTGCGGCCCCTGCGCCATCTGACGCGCATTCCGGCGGTAATTGCCGCGCGTCTTATGGGGCAGGCCAAGGTCTTTGTCGGCCTGATGGAGGATCTGGGATACCCCGAAAACCGCGTCACATGGGATGCGAGCGCGCCGGATGCGCTTGATTTCACCTATCACCTGCATGACGAGCTGCTTGCCCGCCGCCGCGCCTTTCGCCGGGCCATCTCAAAGGCGCTGCGCGGGCATCGGCGGGTGTTCCTGACCCGTCAGCCCGAGTTGAACTTTGGCCATCCCTGTGGCACGCTGCGATTTGGGACCGATCCGAAAACCAGCGTTCTGAACGCCGATTGCCGCGCGCATGGGCTGGACAATCTTTATGTAGCGGATGCCTCTTTCATGCCCTCGTCGATGGGGGTGAACCCGAGCCTGACCATTGCCGCAAATGCGCTCCGCGTGGCCGAAGCGATTGGCGCAAGCCTCCCGAAGGACGAAACCGAATGAATGACAGGATCAAATCCGGGATTGCCGTGGTCACCGGCGCAGGAAGCGGGCTTGGCCGGGCGCTTGTGCTTGAGCTTGCGGCGCGCGGCATGCGCGTGGTGGCGCTTGGCCGTCGGCGCGACGGGATCGAGGAAACCGCTGCGATGGCGCCCAAAGGTAAGGTCGAGGTGCTTCAGGTCGATGTTGCCGATGCGGGCGCGGTGCGCGAAGGCCTTAGCCAGATCACCGATGAGATGCCGATCACCCTGCTGATCAACAATGCCGCCGTCTATCCGCGCCGTGATTTTCTCGACGAGACGCCAGATAGCTTTATGGACACGGTCGCGATCAATCTTGGCGGCATGGTCAATTGCAGCCACGCCGCGCTTGAAGGGATGGTTGAGGCCGGGTTTGGCCGGATCATGAATGTCTCGACCTTTGCCGATATCGCGCCGCTGCCGGCCTCGTCCGGCTATGCGGTTTCAAAGGGTGCGGCGCGTATTCTGAGCCGTGCGATGATTGCCGATCTTGCCGACCGTTTCCCCGATATCGTGATCAATGACTGGATGCCCGGAATGCTGGCGACAAGGATGGGCATAGCGCATGGGCTTGACCCGGCGCAATCGGCGAAATGGGGCGCGACGCTGGCACTCTGGCACGATCCGGCCCTGACCGGAAGCGTGTTTGAACAAGACCTCGAGATATTGCCGCCACGTGGATTGAAGGGGCGGGTCAAGGATGCGCTATTGCTGCGGCGGCGTCGCCCCCGGCAGGTCTCAGGCTGATGTTCGCAAGCGCAGCGCGCGCACTACATGCTGCGGAAAGATCACAACACAGCGGGCATAGCGCGGCACCATCCGGCGCGGGTGGCTCCACATCCGCCACAGCCATTCCAGCGCCATCGCCCGCATCCATTCAGGCGCGCGCATCTGCTCACCGGCAATGAAATCTAGCCCCGCGCCAAAGGCGGCAAAGCCCACACCCGGCAGGCGCGCACAGGCGCGTGCGGCAAAGATTTCCTGTTTCGGGGCTCCAAGCGCCAGAAGGCAGAACCGCGCGCCGGACTGCTCCAGTTGGGTGATCATGGCGTCGGCCTCGGGGCCTGCCGGATCAAAGCCCCTCGGCGGGGCAATCTGCGCCGCGATCTGTAGCCCCGGCACCTGCGCTTGCAGGGCATTTGCGGCCTTGCCCAAAACCGGCGGCGTGCTGCCCAGCAAGGCCAGAGGGGCGCCACACTCTGCCGCGATCCGCGCCAGCGGCATCACCATGTCAGAGCCGGGAACCAGGCCAACGGGCCGCCCCGCCAGCCAGGACAGCCAGACAATCGGATTTCCGTCAGCCACGATCATATCGTGCCTTGCGTAGGCCGCAAGAAACGCCGGATCTCGTGGCAGCTTTACCAGATGATCAAGGTTTAGCGTTGCAAGGACAAAGCCCTGCCCCTCGATAAGGCGTGTCGCGACAGCCTGCTCAAGCGCCGCGCGATCCTGTGGGGCGATTCGGATAAACTGTTCTTTGATCTTGAATTCCACGATGATGACCCGGATACGCGATTTGCGTAAAACACCTATATCAGTCTTGAAACAAGGCTGACCATGGGGAAAAACGCGGCATTTTTGCGTTTTTGTCGCCTTGACGTGGCCAGGTGGCATCACGGGGCGGCAAAAACCCCGAAATCTGGAAAAAAGGTCGAATTGTCGCCATTTTCATGTGCTTAGCGGGGGATGATGCAGGGGAACGGGCAATGGCCTTGGTGAAATGTGCCAAAGTGAGGCGAGCGGCATGAGCCGGGTTGCGATCATAGGCTGCGGATTCGTGGCCGACCTTTACATGCGCTCGCTGGCCAGCCACCCCGAGGTGACGGTTTGCGCCGCCTATGATCGGGATCATGCGCGGCTGGCGGCGTTTTGCGCCCATTGGGATGTGACGCCTGCCGCCGGGTTCGACGCGCTTTTTGCAGCGCTTGGCGCGGAGGGTGTGATCCTGAACCTGACCAACCCGGATGCGCATTACGAGGTTAATCGCGCCTGCCTTGAAGCCGGGCATCATGTCTATTCCGAAAAGCCGCTGGCGATGGACCTGGCGCAGGCGCGCGCACTTTATGATCTGGCCGCGACGCGGGGGCTTATGCTTGCCTCGGCGCCCTGTTCGGTGCTTGGCGAGGCGGCGCAGGTTCTGGCCACCGCCGTGCGCCGTGATGTGGCGGGCACGCCGCGCCTTGTCTACGCAGAGCTGGATGACGGGTTCATCCCGCAGGCGCCCTATCGCAGATGGCAGAGCGAAAGCGGCGCGCCATGGCCCTATCAGGACGAGTTTCAGGTCGGCTGTACGTTGGAGCATGCGGGTTATTACCTGAGTTGGTTGATCGCGATGTTTGGCCGGGTGGAGACCGTGGTTGCAGCCTCGGCCAGTGTGATCCCCGACAAGCCCGGCGCGGGCGCAACGCCGGATTTCTCGGTGGCGACGCTGTTTTTCGCGAAAGGCCCGGTGACGCGGCTGACCTGTTCGATTGCCGCGCCGCATGACCACCGGATCAGGGTGATCGGCGACAAGGGCGTGTTGCAGGTGGCACGCGCCTGGGACAACGGCGCGCCGGTGCGGTTCTTTCGCCGCCTGACGATCCGGCGCCGGTTGTTGGAGCATCCCTTCGGTCGCCGCATCCGCGCGCGCGGGCCGAGCCACCCCAAGCCGGGACGCTGGGGCGCGGCCTCGATGAATTTCGCGCTTGGCCCGGTCGAGATGCTGGCGGCCCTTGGCGAGGGGCGCGCCTGTCGTTTGTCCAATGATATGGCGCTTCACCTGACCGAGGTCACATTGGCGATTCAGAATGCCGGGCGCACAACCGGACCGCAGGCCATGCAGAGCAGCTGTGAGCGGATGGAGCTTTTGCCATGGGCGTGACACCGCAAACCGTTCTTGTGACCGGTGCCGGTGGGTTCCTGGGGCGCGCGGTGGTCGCCGACATTCTTGGTCGGGGCGATGCGGTGCGGGCGCTTGTCCGGGCCTCACAGCCCGGCGCACGCAGGGATGGCGCCGAAACGGTGGCGCTTGACCTTGCGGTGGCCAGCGCTGCGCAATTGGCGAAAGTGCTGGCAGGCGTTGACGTGGTTATCCATCTGGCAACTGCGTTGTCCGGGGATTGGAGCGTACAAGAGCGTGACACGCTTGAGGCCACCCGCCGTCTGACCCGCGCCATGGGCGCCGCGCCGAACCCGCCGCGCCTTGTGCTGGCCAGTTCGATCGCGGTCTATAGCGCCGATGCAGCGCTTGAAGGCGCGGTGATCGACGAGGATGCCCCGCTTGAAACGACCCCTCTGGGGCGTGACAGCTATGCCCGCGCCAAGCTTGCGCAAGAGCAGATCGCGCAGAGCGCGGGCCTCATGCTGACCATTCTGCGCCCCGGTGCGATCCTCGGCCCCGGTCGGGTGATCAACGCCCATCTGGGCGTTGGTATCGGTCCGGTCCTGATCCTGCTTGAAACGCGCGGCGAGGTGCCGGTTGTGGCCGTCTCTGATTGCGCGCGGGCCTTTGGTCTGGCCGCAGAGGGCACTGGCGCAGGGGGTGTTTACAACATTCTTGGCGATGCCTGTCCGACCCGGACAGAGTATGTCACCGCCTTGCGCAAGGGCGGTTGGCCGCGCGGTGTGATCCCGCTCAGCTGGCGGATTTTGCACGGGCTGGCGCGCGCCCTTGCGCCGCTTGGCCCGCGCCTTCCGGGGCTGTTGCGCCCCGCCACGCTGCGCGCACGAATGATGCCGGTCCGATATTCCAACGCCCACGCCAAATCTGGCCTTGGCTGGCACCCCGAACAAACCTTTGAGCCCGCACTGCGCGCCGCTCTTGAGGCCACGCCATGAGCGGCCCGATTGCCTATCTCACCGGCGAATACCCCCGCGCCACAGATACCTTTATCCAGCGCGAGGTTGCCGCCCTGCGCGCCCATGGCATGGTGGTCGAGACCTGCTCGATGCGCCGGACGGGCCCCGAGCATCATACCGGCCCCGAGCAACGCCTTGAGGCGTGCCAAACCTTTCACGTGCTTGAGGCCACCACATCGCCGCTGCGCCTTATCCGCGCGCATCTGGCGGCGTTCAAGCGGCCGAAACGCTGGTTCCGCGCGCTCTGCCTTGCGTGGCGCACAAGTTCCGGTGGGATCAAATCGACGCTTTACCAGCTTATCTATCTGGCCGAGGCGGCGGTTCTGGCCGATCACCTGCGCCGTCGCGGCATCACCCATCTGCACAACCACATTGCCAAATCAAGCTGTACCGTCGCCATGTTGATGAGCGAGATGTCGGGCATTCCGTTTAGTTTCACGCTGCATGGCCCGGATATCTTTTTCGAACCCTATCGCTGGCGTTTGGATGAAAAGATCGCCCGCGCCCGGTTTGTAGCTTGCATAAGCGACTTCTGCCGCTCGCAGGCGATGGCGTTTTCGGCGCCCAAGCACTGGGCCAAGCTGCATATCGTGCATTGCGGGGTTGATCCGGCGCGCTATGACGCCGCTGCGCCGGACGCGCCCGCGCATCTGTTGTTTGTCGGGCGTCTGGCGGCGGTCAAGGGCGTGCCGGTGCTGTTCGCGGCGCTGAGCGATCTGTTGCCTGCGCATCCCGATTTGCACCTGACGCTTGTGGGTGACGGCCCCGAACGCGGCGATTTGGAACGGGTCGCGCAGGCCATGGGCCTTGCCGCGCATCTCACTTTCGCGGGCTATCGCTCGCAATCCGAGGTGGCCGGGCTTTTGGCGCAATCGACCGCGCTTGTCCTGCCAAGCTTTGCCGAAGGCGTGCCGGTCGTGTTGATGGAGGCGATGGCCGCCCGCCTGCCGGTGATCACCACCCGCATCGCCGGGGTGCCGGAACTTGTCGAGCATGGCAAAAGCGGGTTTGTGGTGGCGCCGGGGGATGAGGGCGCTTTGAGCGCGGCGCTCGCGTTGATCCTTGACGATGCCGATTTGCGCCGCGCCATGGGCGAGGCCGGGCGCGCCAGAGTGCTGGCCGAGTTTACCTCGGACGCCGAGGGCGCATGGCTGGCAGAGCTCTTCGAGGGATACGCCACAGGCACCCCGCCATTGACCAAACGACCGGCGGCGCGCGCATGAGCCTGTCGATCGCCGCCGTGATCATCGGGCGCAACGAGGGCGCGCGGCTTGAACGCTGTCTTGCCTCGCTTTCGGGCCAGGGCCTGCGGCTGATCTATGTCGATAGCGGGTCGCGCGACAATAGCGTCGCGGCGGCGCGGGCGGCAGGGGCCGAGGTGGTGGAACTTGACCCTGCGACGCCCTTTACGGCGGCGCGTGCGCGCTCTGCCGGGGTGGCGGCATTGGCGGGGGATATGCCCGATGCGGTGCAATTCGTCGATGGCGATTGCGCGGTTGTGCCGGGCTGGATCGCGGCGGGCGCGCGCGCCTTGCAGGACGACCCTGACCTTGGCCTTGTCACCGGCTGGCGCTCCGAGCTTTACCCCGAACGCAGCGTTTATAACGCGCTTTGCGATCACGAATGGCACCGCCCGGCAGGTGAGATCATGGCCTGTGGCGGCGATATGATGGTGCGCACATCGGCCTTTGCGGGCGTTGGCGGGTTTGACCCGACGGTGATCGCCGCCGAGGATGACGAGTTTTGCACGCGCCTGCGCAAGGCCGGTTGGCGGCTTGTGCGCCTGCCTCTCGCGATGACGCGGCACGACGCAGATATGACGCGCTTTGGCCAATGGTGGCAACGCGCGGTACGCTCTGGCCATGGCTTTGCGCAGGTCGGCGATCTGCACCCAGAGTACTTTACCCGCGAACGGCGCCGGGTCTGGCTTTACGGCGCGGTTTTGCCGGTTTTGGCGCTATTGGGGCTGGTGTTCTGGCCGCTCTTGGCGGCTGCACTGGCGCTCTATGTCCTGTCCTATCTGCGCACCGTTCAGGGGTTGCGCCGCGAAGGCATGGCCACACGAACCGCGCTGCACCATTCGGTTTTCCTGAGCTTATCGAAATTTCCAAACCTGATCGGCATGCTGACCTATCACCTGCGCAAATGGCGCGGACAGGCGATGCGGATCATCGAGTACAAGTGAAAGAGGGGGCTTCATGGCCAGTGATATCAAGGTCGGGTTGATCGGGGCGGGCTATATCGCGGGCTGGCATGCCGATGCTTTGCGCGCCACGCCCGGCGTGCGGCTGGCGGCGGTCTGTGACGTCTCGCGCGGCGCGGCCGAAGCGCTTGCCTCGGCGCATGGTGCGCGCGCCTTTGGCTCGGTCGAGGATTTGATCGCTTCGGGCGCGGTTGAGGCCGTGCATATCCTGACCCCGCCGCAAAGCCACGGCGCCCTGGCCAAGACTTGTCTTGCCGCTGGTCTGCATGTTCTGGTGGAAAAACCCGTGGCCCTTTCGGGCGATGAGGTGGCCGAGATCAACGCCGCCGCAAAGGCCTCGGGCCGCCATTTCGCCGCCGGGCATAATTTCATGGGGCTGCCCGCCTATGCCCGCCTCAAGCGCAAAATCGCGGCGGGCGATCTGGGGTGTTTGTCGAGTGCCGAGATCACCTGGTCGTTCCCGCTGGCGCCGCTGCGCTCGGGGCCGTTTGGCCTCTGGATGCTGCGCGAGCCGCGCAATCTTATCCTCGAACTGGGCCCGCATCTTTTTGCCTTTGCGCATGACCTTTTCGGCCCGGTCACGGTAACGGGGCTGAGCCTTGGCAAGCCGATTGATCTGCCCGGAAGCGGGACGCGCCCGCAAAGCTGGCGGATCACGGCGCGGGCGGGGGATGTGGATATCGCGTTCAACCTGCAACTGGTGGAAACGCTGGATGACCGGTCTCTGACGGTGCGCGGATCATCGGGGGTCGCGCGGCTTGATTACGCGGCGGATGTTCTGACGCTGGCGCATGAAAACACCGCCGATCTTGTGCTGAACCCGCTTACGCGGCAGATGGCCGCCGGCTGGGAGCATTGGCGCGAAGGCACGGTGAACGCCGCTCGGCAATTTACCTCGCTCAACCGCAAATCGCCCTACGCGCTTAGTTTTCAGGGGCTGTTTGCCGGGTTTTACGACGCTATTCGCACCAATACCCCAATGGACGCGCGCTTTGACGGGGCGGCGGCGGGATCGGTGATGCGCGCGATTGATGCGACGATTGCCCTGATGCCCGATCAGGGCCGCGAAACAAGGGTTTTCCCCGCCCCGCGTCGGGCGCCCAAACCCACCGCTTTGGTCATTGGCGGCACCGGGTTCCTGGGCCGCGATCTGACCCGTGCTCTGGTCGCGCAGGGGCGTGATGTGCGGGTGCTGTCGCGCGGTGCGCATGGCCCCTTTGCCGATCTTGCCGAGCAGGTCGAAACCTGTCCTGTCTCGCTCAATGACGAGGCCGGGCTTGTCGCCGCGATGGAGGGGATCGACGTAGTCTTCAACCTTGCCCGCGCCCTTGGCACGACCTGGGAGGACTGTCTTGAAAACGACGTGGCGGTGTCTGACCGGATCGCGCGTGCGGCGCTTGCGGCGGGGGTCAAACGCTTTGTCTATACCGGCACGATTGCCTCTTATGATATGTCCGACCCGGCCCAACGGATCACCGAAGCGACCGGCTTTGCCGCCGATATGAGGGATCGTAACCTCTATGCCCGCTCCAAGGCGGAATGCGAGGCGCGGCTTTGGGCGATGCACCGCAACGAGGGGCTGCCCCTTTGCATCGCGCGCCCCGGTATCGTGGTCGGGCGCGGGGGGCCTCTGCAACATTGGGGGATTGGCCGCTGGCATGGGGCAGGTGCGGTTCGGATCTGGGGACCGGGCAACAACCCTTTGCCGTTTGTAATGATCGGCGATGTGTCCGATGGGCTTATTCGTATGGGCGAACAGGACGCGGCCCTTGGTCAGTCGTTCAATCTTGTCGGCGACGTTCAGCTGTCGGCGCGCGCCTATTTCGACGCCATTCACAATCGCCTTGGTGCGCGCATTCGCGTCACATCGGGCAACCTGACCGCGCTTTGGGCGGCGGATGCGGTGAAATCGGCGCTGAAAACCTATGCCCTGCGCCGCCCCGGCGTGATCCGGGCCTCTTTGCGTGACTGGAAATCGCGGGCGCATTTTTCGCCGTTTGACAACAGTCAGCCGAAATCGGTTCTGGGCTGGGCGCCGATATCCGATCACGAGGGTTTTTTGCAAAAGGCGGTGGATGAGGCCAATTTGATGGGCTTCTGAGGCTCCCCTGCAAGGGGCATACAATCTCTCTTTTTCGGTCGCATTGTCGCCGGATTTATCCTGTCTACCTGATCGGGCAGGCAAAGGAATTTCAAATGGCTGAGCAGGGCCTTTTCAGGTTGGCGGAGATCACGTGCCTTGGCGCGCCACTTCGCTTTGGGCGCTGTCGGGGGATGGCGCCATGAAACTGTCGCGCTATGAGGCCCACATGCGCCGCCGCGCCGCGCGCCGTGATGCCCTGGAAAACCCTCACTCCCATAGTCCGGATCAAGAGGATATCCTGTCGCCCGAGGCCGATGAAGCCACGCAAGAGGCCGACGAGGCGCCCTTTGCGCTGAGCCCCGAGATGATCGCGCCGCCGCTCGATGAAAAACCGCTTGTGGCAGAGGCCGACGGGCAACTGCCTGAGCCTGAGCCTGAGCCTGACGTCGAAGACGCACCGAACGTTGCAGATGCGGCCGAAGACGAGTCAGAGGTTATCGTCGTCCCTGTGCCAGAGGTTGCCGTGGTCAATGGCCCTGTCGAACAGGCACCAGAAGACGCGGTCGATGAGGTGCCTGCGCCGTTACCTCTGCTCTGGCCAAACCTGCGGTCCGTGCCGCTTGACGCCAGACATCTGACGCGCAACCGCCTGATCACTGCCACGCGCGAAGACCCCGCTCACGTGGCCTTTGACGTGCTGCGCACCAAGCTTTTGGCCGCCCTGCGCGCGAAGGGGTGGCATCGCGTTGCGATCACCTCGCCGACGCCGGATTGCGGCAAGTCTTTCGTCGCCGCCAATCTCGCGATTAGCCTCTCGCGTCAGCCAAGCGTGCATACCGTGCTTATGGATCTTGATCTGCGCCGCCCGTCGCTTGCGCGTACCCTCGGCCTGTCTGCGCCGGGGCCGATTGCGTCCTTTCTGAAGGGCGATACCTCGCTTGAACAACAGTTTGTCCGCCCCGCCGAAAATGCGCTGAATATTGGCGAGAACCTTGCCTTTGGCCTGAATGATCGCGTCGAATCCTATGCCGCCGAACTTTTGCAGGCGCCCCGGACCGGCGAGGTGCTTGACAATCTTTATGCCCGCCTGCGCCCCGATGTCGTGCTGTTCGACATGCCGCCCGCGCTTTACTATGACGATGCTCTCGGGTTCCGCCCGCAATTCGACGGGGTGCTTTTGGTGATCGGCGGCGGGCGCAGCACGGCCCAGGAGGTGCGCGATGTCAAACGCCGCTTTGGCGCAGAGACCCCGCTGCTTGGGGTGGTGATGAACCGCGCCGAAGATGGTGACATCGCGAAATACGGTTACTGATTGCCCAGGATCCGAAGCGGGATGACCCGCTCGTGGATAAAGCGCAAGATCAAGGGCAGGCTGATCAAGGCAAGGATAAAAGCGCCAATCGCTTTTGCCGCCTGCTTGCGCCGCTCGTGACGCAGACGCACGACCGGAATTGTCACCACCGGGCTGATGTCTAGCTCTTGCTCAAGCTGCGCGGCGGTGCGCAACGCCGGATTCATGATCTCAAGCAGGAACGCAAGGCCAAGCCCAACAAGAAGGCTGGCCACACTGCCCGCGAGCGCAAGCTTTTTGCGGCTGGTCGAGACCGGAATAGCAGGCGGAATCGCGGTTTCCAGAATTTCGAAGCGTTCTTGCTGCTGGCGGTTTTCCAGAACACTCGACATTTCGGCCTCAACGCGGTTGCGGGTGATGGTGTTGAACTGCTCCTGCAACTGGGTCTGCTTGCGCACCAGAGCGCCCAATTCGCGCTCGACCCGCGGGGCGGCGGCAATCGCCTCTTCGATCCGGGCGATGCGCTCCCCCACAAGGTTGCGCTGATCGGTAAGCTGCTCGACCTGGCGCGCGAACACCGCTTGGCGTTGGCGCGAACTGTCGGTTTCAAGCGCGATGATCTGGCGGTCAATCTCCAGCATGGTTTCATTCAGCATGTTCAATTGCGTGCGCGCCGCACCAACACTGGTCGGCAGAGCATCGGCATTGGCGCGCTTGAATTCCGCGATCTGGGCCTCAATATCGCCGATCTGTTCGCTGACGCTGGCCTCTTCCGCGCTATAAAATCCGAGGGTTTCGCGCACAAGCGCCAGGCGGCGTTC
Organism: Roseovarius marisflavi; assembly: GCF_900142625.1. Lineage (GTDB taxonomy): Bacteria > Pseudomonadota > Alphaproteobacteria > Rhodobacterales > Rhodobacteraceae > Roseovarius > Roseovarius marisflavi. The sequence goes on along the minus strand of NZ_FRBN01000019.1, from coordinate 41,669 downwards.
GCGGTTCTGAGTGAGTACGGTATCGACAAATTCATTGGCAATATCGGCGGCCTTTTGCGGATCATCAAGGCGCACCGTGACGCTTAGCCCCGAGGGGATTGTGGCCACACCCTGAAGCCCGACGGAAATCTGTTCGATCCGTGTCGAAATCCGCAGGTCATAGATCTTTTGCGTCAGCGGCATGTTTTGGGCTTTGGCAAAAAGCGCATGCTCGTCGATCACCTTGATCAGGTTGTCGCGGGCCATCAGCCGCTGTTCGATCAATTGCAGCCGTTGCATCGCATCCGTCGGCACGACGCGTCCGGTGATATCGCGGCCCACTTGCGGGGTTTCAATCTGGATGACCGCCGTTGCCTCGAAGGCACGTGGTTGATTGAGCGCGAAAAACACCGCACCGACGCACCCGGCCAGCGTCACAAATGCAATAAGCCAGATCCTGCGGCGTAGCATGCGAAATAAACCGGGTAAGGATTGGATCGAACCCATCATCCACCTTTCAGCGTCGTTTGAAACGAAAAACCGCCCGAGGTGCGTAAACATCGGCCAAGTGCCGGGGGCAATGCCCACCTCAAACACCCTGCCGACCGAATGCCCCCAAACGGCCCTGACAGATTTTTGTCTAATCTTCGCCTTAATTTAGCGATTTGGCCACAATCCCGCCACAGTTTATTTGACCGGGAATGGAAACACTCTGTTCTTGGGCGGCTTCACGGCGCGGACAGCACCACAACGGCCGCGACAAGGCCCTGGGCGATGACGATGCGGCCGACCATCCGCGCGCCCGCCTGAAAGGGCGGGCAAGCGCGCGTGAACCGCGCCTCGAACTGCCTCTTGTCAAGGTCGATGCCGGTTTCCAGATCGTGAAACTCAAGCATCTCGCGGCTGAGCGGATATTGCGCCTTATAGGCAGCCTCTTTTGCGCAAAAGATCACCCGGCCCATAAGGTCATGATCCTTGACCGCTGCGCGTTCCGGCCCGGTGCAGACCGTCTCAACCATGTCCGCTGGCAATACCTCTGCCGGTTCAATATCAATCCCAAGGCCGGTGATCGCACCCCGCCGCGCCACCAGGGCAAGGCAGGTGCCGCCGCCATGGCTGATGCTGCCAGTGATCCCGTCGGGCCAGATCGGCGCACGATCCGGGCCGGGAAAAATTGCGGTGCCGGGCACGTCAAACGTGGCCATGGCATCACGTGCCGCGCGTCGGCCGGCGGCAAATTCGCGCCGCCGGGAAGGGATGGCGCGGCGCATCGCGGCGCTTTCTCCGGGCCAAAGCCCGGTCTCGGGCGCGGTGGGATCGGCGCTGCCAAGCGCGACACCCGGCGGCAGGACCGCACGTAACGCGGAGACCAGCACCGCCCTAGCCTTGGCGCGCCGCACGCATGGCGCGCCGCCGCGACATCGCATCGGCCCGCGAGGTGGCGCGCGCACCAAGCACCTCTGGCGCGGTTGGCTTGGCCTGTTCTGGCGTCACAATAGCGCCAACGGGGACATCGCCGCGCGCCTCTGCCACCCGCGCGGCCAGGGCCGCCAGCTTGGGAAAGCGGAAAATGTCGGTGATGCTCAACGCGCTCGCCGCCAATTCCTGTCGGATTTCGCGATGCGCCTGCACCGCCAAAAGCGAGTGCCCGCCAAGGTCAAAGAAACTGTCCTGCGGGCCGATCTGCGCCATGCCGAGAATGCGCGACCAGATCGCTGCGATATCGCGCTCAAGGGTGCTGCCCGATGCGGCAGAGCTGACCATGGTGTGCGGCGCGGGCTGTGCCAGCGTCGGCGCCGGAAGCGCCTTGCGGTCCACCTTGCGGTTGGGCGTCAGCGGAAAGGCATCAAGGCGCACGAAATGCGCAGGCACCATATGCGCGGGCAGAACGCGCGCAAGCTGTGGCTTGAGCGCCTCAATCTCGGCAGAGCCACGCAGATAGGCCACCAGGCGGGTATCGCCGGGGCTGTCTTCGCGCGCCAGAACGGCCGCCTGATCGACACCGGCGCAGGCCTCCAGCGCGCTTTCAATCTCGCCAAGCTCGATTCGATAGCCGCGCAATTTGACCTGCGTGTCGGCCCGCCCGATAAACTCGATCTGCCCATCGGCGCGCCATCGCACAAGATCGCCCGTGCCGTAAATCCGACCGCCGGGGCGGAAGGGATCAGCGCGAAACCGGTCTGCGGTCAGATCATCGCGATGCAGATAGCCGCGCGTCACCCCGTCGCCGCCAATCCACAATTCGCCGGGCGCGCCAACTGGCACGGGACGCATCGTGTCGTCAAGAACATAGGTCTGGGTATTGGCAATCGGGGTGCCGATCGGCGCCACGCCTGTGCCCGCGGCGGCAGGGGCGGTGGTGGACCAGATCGTGGTTTCGGTCGGCCCGTACATATTCTCGATTCTAGCGCCGGAAATCTGCGCCAGTTCACCTATAAGCGCACCGGGCAAAGGCTCTCCACCGAGCATCAGATGCTTGATGCGCCCAAGCGCATGGCGCGCCTCGTCATTCATCGCGATCATCCGCGCCATCGACGGCGTGCACTGCAGATGCGTCACGCCATGGCGTAAAATCTGTGCTGCGATGGAAAAGTCATCCTCACGGATGCTGCCCACGCGATTGCTTCGCTCAAGCACCTGCGCCAGCGGGCGCAACCCGTCCAGAACCTGACGCACCGGGATGCCGTAATCAATCAGACAGGCAACCTCGTCCACGCCGATCCGCTTGAGTTCCTCAACCCGCGCGACGCAATCCTCGACCGTGCCGAACAGGCCCGAGTCCTCGAAATACCGCAGAAAGGCGAAATCAAGGATGCCATCCAATTCCTCTTCGGAGAGCGACCCAAGATCAAGCTCGAACGGATTGCTGACCCCTTCGGGTTTCTTGAAGGCGGGAAAGGCCCAGGCATATTGCTTGATCAGACCAGCCGCAGAGCGCAGGTAATCCTTCATCGGTTCGCGCGCCACGCGCTCGGCCTCGTCGCGCGATTGCGCCACATAGGTATGCAGCATCAGCGTCACGGTGAAATCAGCCGGATCATGCCCTGCCTCGCGCAGCGCCGCATGATAGAGGCCGATTTTCTGATGCACTTCGCTGACGGATTGGCCAAGCAGATGGGTCAGAACATTGGCGCCATGCGCCCCGGCCTCTTTCCAGGTGGCCGGATTGCCCGCCGTTGTCACCCAGATCGGAACATCTTTTGACACCGGGCGCGGTTGGGTCACGACGCTATGCAGGCTGCCATCGGCGCGCGGGTATTCGACTGCCTCGCCCTTCCACAGCTTGCGCAGATCGCGGATCGCGTCGAACATGGCGGGCTTGTTGTCGGGCGGGGTGTTTTCGGGGCGCAGCACGAAATCATCCGGCTGCCAGCCGCTGGCAATGGCAAGGCCCGCGCGCCCGTTGGTGAGGTTGTCGATCACCGCCCATTCCTCGGCGATGCGGGCGGGATGATGCAGCGGCGCGACACAGCTTCCGGCGCGCACGCCGATGTTTTGCGTTACCGCCGCCACCGCCGCCCCGGTTACCGAAGGATTGGGATAGGGGCCGCCAAAGGCGTGAAAGTGCCGCTCGGGCGTCCAAACCGCGCAAAAGCCGTGGGTGTCGGCAAATTGGGCGCCTTCCAGCAGGGATTTGTATTTGTCACGCCCGGTGCCATCGTCATTGCCCCAGTAATAAAGGCTGAATTCCATTCCGCGATCAGAGGTGGCAAGATGCCCCGACGAGACAAGCGCGCGGGTTTCATCGCCGCTCAGCACAAGCTTGAAGCCGCGCGCGAGGGCATAGAAAAGTTCCAGCACCGAAATGTCGAAATTGAGGCTTGTCACCGCAAGCCAAACCCCCGGCGGATCATGCGCAATGCGCTCGTCCATCCCGGCAAAGAAATTCGCCACGTTGCGGTGTTCGACCATAACCCCCTTGGGCCGCCCGGTCGAGCCGGATGTATAGATCACATAAGCAAGGTCATCCACACCGGCACCGCCTTCGGGGGCAGTGGCGGGCGCGCGCTCAAGGCGCGGATCGTTATCAAGGCAGAGCACCTCTGCGCCAGTCTTGGGAAGGGTCGGGGCCAGCGAGGCATGTGTTATGACCACGGGCGCGCCACTGTCTTCCAGGTAAAGCGCAAGCCGCTCGGCGGGATAGGCCGGGTCCATCGGCACATAGGCCCCTCCGGCCTTCCAGATGGCAAGCGCCGCCACGATCATATCGGCCGAGCGCGGCAGGCAAAGCCCGACCAGAACGCCGGGGCCAACCCCCATTTGACGCAGCACATGCGCGGCGCGATTGGCACGTGCCTCAAGCTCGGCGTGGGTCAGGGCCTGATCCTCGAACACCAGGGCCGTGGTATCGGGGGTGCGCGCGGCGCGGGCCTCGATCATCTTGTGAAGCGGCAAGGGGTCATAGGTGCGCGCGGTGCGGTTCCAGCTTTGGGTGACAAGACGATGCTCGCCCTCGGGCAGGGGGGGCAAGTCGCCGATCGTGCTGTCGGGGGCGGCGCGACCCAAATCCTCTAGCCGTTTGGCAAGTAGGTCGGCCATCGCGGGCGAGAGGCGCGCGGGATCATAGACAAGGCCTGGCTCGGGTCCAAGGTCCAGCGTGAGCACCGTGCCGGGGATAAGCCCGCTGCCCTCAACCCGCAGGCCAAGGTTGGGCCGGTGCCCGGCGTCAAGGCCGGGGTCGCGCGCAAAGATATCAAGCGCAAAGGCGCCTTTGCTCTCGGCGCGTCCAAAAGCCGCCTCCATTGCTGTCTGCAAGTCCGCCAATGTGTTGCCCTCGGGCAGGGTCAGCGGCACCCAGGGACAGGTATGACCGGGCTGTTCGGCTGCGCTGACCGCCTTGCCGCGATAGGCCAGCGTCGCGCCCGCCTCACCCGCAAGGCGGCTTGCCCAGAGGGCCGCAACGCCAAGCAGCGTGTTGCCCGCAAGGTCAAGTGCGCGGCGCTCTACGCCCGCGCCATCCCCCGCCGCAAGCGGCAGGATCACAGGCCGCATGGCCCGCAAGGCCCCGCGCCAATAGCCGTCATTCGGCGCAAGATCGGCCATGATCCGGGTCAGATCGTCCGCCGTATTGTCCCGGCTCAAGATCATGCCCGGCGTGGCCAGTTTGACCAGATCAATCGCTGTCCCATCCCCGGCGCGCAGATCGCTTAGTCGCAGCGCGCCGTCGCGTGTCGCAACGCTCAGGTGGTTTTTGGTGACCTCAAGAACGGTTTCGGGGGCGGTGGTTTCACCGGCCAAAATTTCGGCCCGCCCTACCAGAACCACCTGATCGCCCAGCATGATCCGGGGCATGCACAGCGGGTTCAGATACCCGCCATGATCCAGCGCGCGCACCAGCCGGGCAAGATTGCTTGCGGGCTTGGTGAAATCCAGCCAGGCGGCGGCTTCGGGCCGGTCGGCGCGCGCGAAATAGGAGCGCGCGTCAAGGTCCTGCGCCACGGCACCGGGCAGGCCGCGCTCTAGCTGATCCATCACGGCATCAAAGCTATCCAGCGCCGCGCCATAGCATTTCGCGTTGAGGGTAAAGGCGGTGTCATCGGGCGCGATATCAAACAGGCGCTGCTCGATGATGCGGCCCTCATCCACCCCGCCCTCGATCAGATGCCAGGTGATGCCGTGGCGCGCCTCGCCCTGCATCAACGCCCAGACCGGCGCGTTCAGACCCGCATAGCGCGGCAATGGCCCGTCGTGAAAATTCACCGCGCCCCTGGTTGCCCCTGCCAGCACGCTGTCGGGGAGAACCGACAGGTTGGCAATCGACAAAAGCCAGTCAAACGACACGCCGCTTAACGCCTCGGCCAAGCCCGCGCCGGGGGCCATCAGGGGCAGGCCCTTGGCCTCGGCCCAGGCCCTTACATCGGCGTTGCGCGTGACCACGGCCGTGATCGCATGCCCGCGTTCAAGCCAGCCTTCGCCACAGTTGAGGGTCAGCGATTCATTCCCGATCAGAAGGGCGCTCAGCATCATCTTATCCTCATTCTTCAGCCACGGCACGCGCGCCCTTGCGGGCACTTTGAGGCCCGCGACCTGCAATATCCCGCAGCGCCGCGCGCAGGTCACTTACCAGTAAGCTTCGCAGGAAATGCGGCGGACCAGCGGCCCGTTTGCGCCGGGCGATGCGCCAGACCTGTCCCAGCAGCCCGCCGCCCAAATGCGCCAGCGTTGCCGCCACGGCATAGGCGCGCCCGTGGTTTTTCACGAAATAATGCCGCCGCGAGGCGAACCAGTAATCGGGCACCCGCGCCCAGGTTTTCATGCCGGTGCTGACCGAGCCGATATGCTCGACCTCGCTCTGGCGCACGAAATGGGTTTGCCACCCGGCCCGCGCTGCGCGCAGGCAGAGGTCGGTTTCCTCGAAATAGAGGAAAAACTGTTCATCAAACCCGCCGATCTGGTGCAGTACCTCTTGCCGGATCATAAGGCTTGCACCCGCCAGCCAATCGATCGGGCGATTGGCCTCGGGCACGGGAAGGGGCACGATGTGGCGCTTCAACACCCGGCTCACCGGGCCCATGCGTGCGGCCCCTTCAAAGTCACCAGCGATCGAGGGAAAGCGAAAACAGGACACATGCGCCGCCCCGTCAGAGCCATGGATATAGCCGCCAGCAAGGCCCGCCTCGGGCGTGTTTTCAAGATGCGCCAGAAGCCGCGCTATCGCATCCGGCGCCGGAAAGGCATCGGAATTCAGGATATAGACGTAATCGGGTGGTGTGCCATCGGACAGTCCGGCACGCATGCCCGCGTTATTGCCCGCGCCAAAGCCGCCATTGTGGCCCGATTGCACCACCCGCACCCGGCTCTGGCCCTTGATGCCCTCTTGCATGGCCTCGAATGACCCATCACCGGACTCGTTGTCGACCATGACAATCTCGCCCGCGATACCCTGCATCGCGACCTGCGCCGCAGCGCAGGATTTCAGGCTCATCTCTGGTGTGCGCCAATTCAGGATGATGCAGAGAACGCGCGGGGTGTCTGTCATTCCGTGGCCCTCTGGGCAACAGGCGCGTCGGGGATATCCGCCTCGGCTCTCTCAATCGCGCGGCGGATGCGCGCGGCCAGAACCCGCACATTGGGCTCTAGCACCATGGAATCGTGATCGCCCGGCACCTCTGTCACCTGAACCTGCGGCGCATGGGCCGTCCAGTCGTTGTCGGGCAGAACATAAGCGCGCTCTGAATTCACCCAGAGCCGGTTCGAGACCTGCCATTTGCCCACAAGCGGCGGGCGGAACAGGGAGAGCGGGCCATCCCATGGGCGCAGGTCATAGCGTGCAATCGCGCGGTAAAACGCGGCCTCGATCTCGCTGTCGTGAAACTGATGTTCGGTGTTTGTCGCGGCCTCTTGCGGGCGGCGCTTGGCCTGCTCCCATCTGATCCGGTTGCGCGCCCAGTGCAGCGGGTAAAGCGGGCCGCGCGCGCGCAGTTCCTGCCATTGGATAAGCAGGCGATCCTTGCGCGACAGCGCACGCCGCTGGGGCAGGGGCGTGTCAAGCATGACCACCGCGCCCGCCTCTTCACCCGCCACGCGCAGTTGCTGTGCCATCTCATAGGCGGTGATACCGCCACCGGAAAACCCACCCAAAAGATAGGGGCCATGCGGCTGAATCTGGCGCATTTCCTTGATGTAGTCGCGCGCCGCCTCGACAAGATCGTCATGCGGCGCCTCGCCGCCATAAAGCCCGCGCGCCTGAAGCCCATAAAATGGCCGGTCATCGCCCAGAAGATGCGCAAGGTGACGTAGGTTAAGCACGTTGCCGAACATCCCCGCAACAAGGAAAAACGGCCGTTTCGGCCCGCCTTCGCCCCGGTGCATCGGCACCAGATGGGTGAATCGGCGCTCTGGCGTGCTTGGCTTGGCGGGGGCGGTGTTTGTGCTGGCCTCTTGCGGCCCGATACGCGCCTCGATCAGCGCGGCGCAGGCGCGGATCGTGGGCGCCTCGAACAGCACCGAAATCGGGAAATCGACCTGCCACGCCTTGCGGATCATCCCGAACAGCCGCACGGCAATCAGGGAATGCCCGCCGAGATCAAAGAAACTATCCTCGACCCCGACGGTTTGAAGACCCAAAAGCCCACTCCAGAACTCTGCCAATCGGGTTTCGATCTCGCCCTCGGGCGCGACGAAATCGCTTGCAAGGTCGGGGCGGTCGAACTTTTGCCCGCCCTCATCGTGGCCATGCGCGGCGTGCTCGGCCTGTGTGCACAGCGTGTCGAGGTCAAGCGAGGATACGACCACCTGTGACAACCTGCTGGCAAGCGCGCGGCGAAACGCCTCTGGGCCCTCGCTTGGCAAAATCCCCTGTTCAAGGTTGTGCTGAAGCCGTTCCTTTGCGGGCGACAGGTTTTGCGCCTCGCCGTCTTGACCGGGGTCAAATTCAATATCCCGCGCGGTCGGCGCGCTGAGCGCAAGCCCGCCCTCTTGCCGACGGATCGCGAAATTCTGGATATCGACAAGAACACGGCCGCTTGCATCGCAGATCGTGATGTCGAAACTTGCGGTTTCGGCCCCGGCGCGGTTGTCGCCCGCATTGCGCACATGGCTAAAGACCTCGCCCGTCAGCGGCCCATAGACCCGGACCGCGCCATAAGACATCGGCACCCAGAGATGCGTCGGCGCATAGCCCTCGATCAGCTTCATCGCCCAGCCAGTCGCGATGTCCATCAGGGCCGGATGCAACAGATAGCCCTGCGCGAGATCGCCCACCGCCATCTCTGGCAGGCGCAGATGTGCAAGCGCCTCGCCTTGGCCAAATCCCATGGCGCGCAAAACCCGCCAGCGAGGCCCGAACTCAAGATGCGCCTCTTGCGGGGCGGTCAGGGGAATATCGCCCGCCTCTTGCCAGTTGTCCATACGCTTGCGAATGGTCGCAAGATCAAGCGGCGCAGGAGCCGTGAGCGGCACAAGGGTTACGCCCGCCTGTGCGTTGCTTTGCCAGCCGTGACGCCCGGCCAGGGTCGACGCGCTTTGCACTTCTGCGTCATAGCCCGCGTTGCTGCGCGTCAAGCGCAGGCGCATGTCGCGGGGGCCTTGATCCGGCATGTCGAAGGGCCGCAAAAACCACAGGTCGCGGATTTCAAACGCGCCCTCTTCGCCTTGCGCGCGCAGGGCTTCGGCCAAAAGCTCCAGATAGCCGGTGCCGGGCAAAAGCGCCTGACCGGCCTTGGTGCGATGCTCGTCAAACACCCAGGTTTGGGCCGCGCTATAGCTCGCGTGGAAAAGCCGGTTGCCCTCGGCGTCATGGCTTGCCGTGTCGATCAGCGGCGCCGTGACGGGCACACGCGGGGCGGGGATGACATCGCCCTTTTGGCGCGCAACCGCCTCGGCGGCCATGCCGACCTTGGCCCAGATCCCCCAGTTGAGCGCAAGCACGCGGGTCTTGTCGGCGCTGCGCGATTTGGCATAGGCGTTGAGGTATTCGTTCGCCGCCACGTAATCGACCTGCCCCGCAGGGGCGGTCACCGTCGAGGTCGAGGAAAACAGCACGAGCCAGTCAAGCGTTCCATCGGGGAATACCTGTTCAAGCACCTGTGTGCCATGAATTTTCGGGGTAAACACATCCTCGATGCTGTCCGGCCCTTTGCTCAGAAGTGGCGCATCGGCGATCACGCCGGCGGCGTGGATCACGCCGTTGACGGGGCCAAACCCGGCCTCGATCTGCGCCCGTGCGGCGCGCATATCCTCGATGTTACAGACGTCTGCCGTGACCACCATCACGCGCCCGCCAAGCCCCTCTAACCGCTCGATCGCGGCAATCCGGCGCGCCAGCGGATCGCCCGCGCCACGGGTCGCAACATAGCGCGGCCAGTCGTCGCGCGCGGGCAGGGCACCGCGCGACATCAGCACGATACTGGCGCCATTCCTGCGGATCAGGTCTTCGGCCAGGGTCAGGCCGATGCCGCCGAACCCGCCGGTGATCAGCACCGTATCGCCGCCGCAAATCGGTGTCTTGCCCTCGGGGATCGGCTGGGCGCGGTACTCTTGTTCATAGCGCCGCGCGCCGCGCAGGACCGCCACGCGGTTGCCGGGCTCTTGCAGCAGATCCTCAAGCACCTGCATGACAAGTGCGTCGGGCATCCCGCGCCGGGTGTCGGGCATGGGGATATCAAGGCTGGCGCAGGTCACGCCGGGCATCTCGCGCGGGATCACCCGCAGCGGGCCCATCGCAGTGGCCTTGGCCGGGTGAGCAAGCGGCTCATTCTTGACCTGCGCCGCGCCAGAGGTGATCGCGGTGATATGGATCGGCGTCGGCAGGCCCTCGTCGGCCATGGCCTGAGCGAGAAACAGCAGGCAATAGAACCCCTGTTCCTGAAGCCGGTGGAAAAAGCTTGATCCGGGGCGGTGGCGTTCATCCGCCGTGACTTGCCAGAAATGCGCGATCCGGGTGGGCGCACGGCCCTCGGCGACCAACGCGCGGATCAGATGATCATAGCCCTCGCGCCCGCGTTCAAGCGAGAGCGCATAGCGCCCCGGCGCAAGTGCGGCAAAGGCGTCGCCGGGGATAACATACGTTACCGTATGTCCGGCATCTTCAAGCCGTTGACCGACCGCCTTGGCAAGTCCTGCATCGTCCTCAAAGACAAGCCAACTCTCGGTCGGGATCGCGTCAAGGTCGGCGCCGTCGCTAAGATCTATGTCGGAAAGTTTGGGCCGCCAATGCGGACGGTATCCCCAGTCGGCAATATCATCGCGCCGCAGCGGAAAATCGGTTGCTGCCTCGTGCCGCGCCGCGCCGGGGGCGATGAAATAGGGTTTGTGCTGAAAGGCATAACTCGGAAGCGGCACGCGCTGACGCCGTACCTCACCCCAGATCTGATCCCAGTCGATGGTGACCCCCACCGCCCACATCCGGCCAAGCATCGCCATGAAATATTCGTCATCGGGCGCCACGTCATCGGGATGGCGCAGGGTGCCGATCACCTGATTGGCGGTGATCGCGTCATGCGCCTGAGCCAGGGAGGACAGCGCCTTGCCGGGGCCGACCTCAAGAAACACCCGTGCCTCGCCCTCGGCAAGGCGGCCAAGGCCCTTTGCATACGCTACCGTATGGCGTAGGTGCCCAACCCAGTAATCCGGATCGGTGGCCTGCTGCGGCGTCATGTAATCGCCGGTGCGGTTCGAGATCAGCGGGATTTGTGGCGGATTGAGCGTGATAGAGGCGAGATAGGCGCGGAACCGGTCAAGGATCGGCGCGAGCATCCGGCTATGGGCGGCGATGTCGATTGGAATGCGCTGTGCCTCGATCCCCTCGGAGGCAAGGCGCGCGGCCAGATCATCAAGGGCGGCCTGCGGACCAGAGGCGACCGACAATTCGGGCGCATTCACCGCCGCCAGATCAAGGTCGTCCCCAAGCCAGGGGCGCAGGGCGTCGGCGGCCAACGGCACGCTCAGCATGCCCCCCGGCGCAACCTCGTCAAACAGTTGTCCGCGCAGATGCACAAGGCCGATGCAATCCTCAAAGCTCATCACCCCGGCCAGACAGGCGGCGGTGTTTTCGCCCATCGAATGACCGATAAGCGCGGTGGGGGTCACGCCCCAACTTTGCCAGAGTTGGGCAAGCGCAAATTCGGTGATCATGATCAGGGGCAATTGCACCGAAGGGCGCTTGAGCCGCTCTTGCGCCTCGGCCAGCCCTGCGCCGTCCGGCAACCAGATCGCGCGAATATCGTAATCAAGCCTGGGCTGAAGCAGGTCGAGTCCGCGATCCATCCATTCGGCAAAGACCGGCTCTGTCTCATAAAGGTCGCGCGCCATGCCCGCATATTGCGCACCACCGCCGGGGAACATGAACACGACCTGCGGGTCATGGCCCAACACCTCGTGGGTAAACACCCGGCGCGGATCGCCCTTTTCCAAAAGCGCGGCGGCGGCCTCGTGGCTGTCGGCGACCACGACGCGGCGGTGATCAAAGGCGCGTCGGCCCTCTTTCAGGGTCCAGGCGATATCGGCCAGCGGTTGCTCGGGATGCGCGCGCAGATGGCTGGCCAGCCGCGCCGCGCCACCGTCAAGAGCCGCCTTGTTGCGCGCCGAAAGGGTGAAAAGCTGAAACGGCCAATCGCCGGGCTCTGACGCGGGGCGCTCGGGCGGCTCCTGCAAAACCGCATGGGCATTGGTGCCGCCAACGCCAAGTGAATTGACCCCGGCGCGGCGCGGATGATCGCGCTGCGGCCATGGCCTCAGCCGCTCATTGACGGCAAACGGGCTTCCGTCAAAGCCAATCGCGGGATTGGGCGCCTCATAGCCAAGAGAGGGCGGCATTTCCTTGTTATAAAGCGCCAGCGTCGCCTTGATCAGGCTGGCCACACCAGCGGCGGTATCGAGATGGCCGATGTTGGTCTTCACACTGCCGATGCGGCAAAAATCCACCGCTTGGGTGGTCTCGCGAAACGCCTGTGTGAGGGCGGCAACCTCGATCGGGTCGCCAAGATAGGTGCCGGTGCCATGGCATTCCACATAATCCACGGTTTCGGCGCTTATTCCGGCAATCGCCTGTGCCTCGGCCACGGCAATCGCCTGACCGTCGACCGAGGGGGCCAGGTAACCGGCCTTGGCGGCACCGTCGTTATTGACCGCCGTGCCTTTGATCACGCCCCAGATGTGATCGCCATCGGCCAGTGCATCGGCCAAACGGCGCAGCACGACAACGCTGGAGCCCGAGCCAAAGACCGTGCCTTGGGCGCGATGATCAAAGGCGTGGCATTGCCCGTCAGGCGAAAGAATCTCGCCGTCCTTGTAAAGATAGCCGCGCTTTTGCGGCAGCTCGATGGTCACGCCACCGGCAAGCGCCATGTCGCATTCGCCATTCAAAAGCGATTGCGCCGCGTAATGCACCGCCACCAGAGAGGTGGAGCAGGCGGTCTGGATCGACAGGCTCGGCCCTTTGAGATCAAGAATATGGCTAAGCCGCGTGGTCAGGAAATCCTTGTCATTGCCGGTGTGGCGCAACAGGAACATGCCGACATTGTCGACCAGATCAGGGTTGGAACACAGGTTGAAATAGAAATAGCTGCCCATGCCGCAGCCCGCAAACACCCCGATGTTGCCGTCAAATTTTTCCGGCGGGTGCCCGGCATCTTCAAGCGCCTCCCAGGCGGTTTCAAGGAAATGGCGATGTTGAGGGTCGAGAATGGCGCTTTCCTTGGGGCCAAAGCCGAAAAACTCGCCATCGAACATCTCGAACCCGTCCAGCGGCGCGCCGAAAGGGACATAGTTTTTCTGGCGGATCATGTGCTGACTTTCGCCGCTCGCCAAAAGCTCGTCTTGCGACAGTTTGCGGATCGAGCTTATGCCGTTGCGCAGATTTTCCCAATACTGCGCGACCGTCTGCGCACCCGGCAGATGCGCAGCCATGCCGACAATCGCAATGTCATTGTCGTCGACAGATTGGGGGATCATGTCATCTTTCATCAAATCCACTGCTTAAAATATAGATGCTTTGATATCGCCAAACAATGCGAAGAATTCGGGGCAACTCCTTGGCAATACCATAGTTTTTGTCCCTTGGCCCTGCGCCCTACCACCCCGAAGCACGCGCCAGATTGCCAACCGCGTCAAGATTGACCCAGACCGCCAAGGCGCCGACCCCAAGCCCGACAAGCGCCATCGACGCGTCATGCAAAGGGTCCCACGCGCGCATCCGGCGCGCAAGCCAGACCACCACCGGATAGGCAAAGAGCATGGCCACGCCGTAACTTATCAGCGCTCCCATCAATCCACCCCATTCAAGGCCAAGGATTAGCGCGGCGATCATCACCACGGCCTTGACCAGTGTCAGGATGAAAAAGCGGCGCGAATCCCCGGCGGCAAGCGAGGCCTGATCATAGGTCATCACAACGATCTGCGGGATTTGCATGACCGCCATCATGACCACCACCGCGCCGGCCATTTCATAGCGGTCATCATACATCACCCCGGCAAGCCAGACCCCCAAAAGCGCAAAGATCGCCACAAGCGCCAAAAGCGCAAGGGTGACGGCAAAGCGCATGCGTCTGAGCTTGGCAAAGTTCTCGGGGCTCTCGCCGGGTGGCAATTCGCGGTAAATCGGGATCAGCAACCGCCAGGTGAGCATATTGCCCAGGAGCATCGGGAAAGAGGCCAGAAAAAACCCGATGTTATAGACGCCAAAGACCGAGAAACTAAGGTATTTGCCAAGGATAATCTTATCCGCCTGATTGAACAGAAAACCGCAAATCGTACTCAGAAAAATCCATTTGCCGAAATTGACAAGCTCTTGCGCGGCGGGCTTTTCCCACCGCACCCGGTTGCCCGGTCCGGGCAGAAACACCCAGTAGAGTACCAGCCCCACAAGCGCGCTGATCAATCCCGAAATGACAAGGGCCCAGACCGATTGAAGCCACAAGGCAAGCCCCACGGCGGCCAGAATGCCCGCGATCTGCACGGCGAAATCAATCGCCGTCACCCGGCCAAAGCGCAAGTGTCGCTTGGCGCTATCAAGCCGCGTCGGGTTGAACCCGGTGATCAGCAGAGACAGCCCCGCGACCGGCAAAAGCTGCATCAAGAGGGGCGCGTCGTAGATCTGCGCCACCGGCCAGGCCAGAGCACAGGCCGCCAGCCAGAGGCCGACCCCGCGTATCATCTGAATGGTCCAGGCGGTGTTCAGGAAATCCGGATCGTCGCCACGTTTGCTCTGCATGATCGCCGGGCTGACGCCGACATCGGAAAACTGCATCAGGCCCTGAATGATCACGCTGACAATCGCCATGATGCCAAAGGCCTCGGGAAACAACAGCCGCGCGAGGATAAGGTTCGAGGCAAGCCGGAGCACCTGTGAGCTGCCAAAGCTTGCCACGGTCAGCGCCGAAGAGCGCATCGCCCGGGCCAAAAGCCCGTCTCCTGAGAAAACCTGCGTTACAACGCGCACTCTAAACCCCGTGTTAACCCTGATAGCGGCTCCAAACCGAACTGCCGCAGCATTACGGCAGTTCTGCGGCGAATCCATTGAAATCGCCGGGCATTAGCGCCCGCGTGTCCATTCGCCGCTGCCTTTGCCCGTGCGCACGGCAAGCGCGACGGTGACATAGGCCAGAAACGCCATCGGCGCGCGCCGCGCGGCGCCGATGATCCAGTCACGCCCCGAGGGGCGGGTATCGTCATTGGCCAAAAGCGCGGGATAGGCCTCGGCAAGCTCGGCGACGCCGCGATCCTGTCTGCGCCGCACTTTGACAAGCGCGCCAAACCCCTCGACGAGGGGCCAGCGATACCCGGCTTTGACCGCGATGCGTTCATTCGGGGCGAAATTCAGCCGCGCAAATGTATCATCCGAAATGATACCGGGCCACTCGCCCCACCGCGCGCGCCCGGCGCGGTTCATGGCGAAAAACCCGCAACCGGGCACGCCATGATGAAAGAACGGCACCTGTCGGTAAAACCGCGCATAGGTGCGGCTAAAGGCGGTTTGCGGCGGCGGAATGATCACTCGCCCGCTGGCATGGGCCGGGTCCGGGCCGCTCAGGGCCTGTGCGATCTCGGCCAACAGGGGCGGTGTCACCTCTACGTCGGCATCAAGATAGGCAAGCACCTGACCCGTCGCCGCCCGCTCGCCCGCGTTAAGCGCGCCGGGCTTACTTCCCTGAGCAAGATCAAGCATCTGCATGCGCCAGCCCCGCGCCTCTGTGCGCGCGCGCCGCGTTTCGGCCTCGGGCACGGTGGTGTCGGTGCAGCCATTGGCCACAACGATCACCTCGAGTCCGCCCCCGGCCCAATCCGAGGTCAAAAGCGCGTCAAGGCAAGGCCCGATCAACCCGGCCTCGTTATGGGCGGGGATAATGACGCTCAGCGCGGGTTTGGCGTGATCCATCAACAGAGGGTTTCCAATTCTTTCTTGCGCAAATCTTATGCGCCCGCGCGTCCTGTGCTAAGCCCCTATTTAGCAAACCTTTCAAAAGCGAAACAGCAGATGCCAGAATTCCCGCCGACAAAACAGGATGCGCCGCTGAAACTTGGCTATCTCGTGCCCCAGTTTCCGGGCCAGACGCATATCTTTTTCTGGCGTGAGCTGGCCGATCTTGCGCGGTTGGGTGTTGAGGCCACTTTGTTTAGCACCCGCCCGCCGCCAACGGGCCTGATCTCGCATGACTGGTCAAAAGAGGCGATGGCACGCACCACCTATCTTGGGGAAATCGCGCCCTTGCCAGCGGTTGCGGGCCTGTTGCGCGCGCCCTGGGGCGATATTCTGGGCGAGGGTGGTGGCAAGGCGTTCTTGCGCGATGCCCTGATTTGCCTGCCTGCCGCGCGCCGCTTGATGGCCGAGTGCCGGGCGCGCGGGATTGGTCACGTGCATGCCCATTCCTGTGGTCGCGCCGCGCTTATCTGCGCGCTTGCGCGGCGGATGGGCGGGCCGAACTATAGCCTGACCCTGCATGGGCCGATGTCCGATTATGGTCCCGGTCAGGGCTTCAAGTGGCGCCATGCCAGCTTTGCCACGATCATCACCCGCAAATTGCTGGCCGAGGCCGAGGCGGTGCTTGGTCCCGACCTTCCGCGCGATGTCATGATTCAGCCGATGGGAGTCGATACGCAAGATTTCAAACGCAGCGCGCCCTACATCCCGCCCAAACCCGGCGCGCCCTTGCGGCTTTTTGCCTGCGGGCGGCTTAATGTGGTCAAGGGGCATCAGGATGTGCTGAGCGCGCTGCGCGTTCTGCTTGATCGCGGGATTGACGTGCAACTTGATATCGCGGGCGAGGATGACGCGGGCGGCGCGGGCTATCATCAGGCGCTTCAGGCGCATCTTGACGGCCTTGGCCTTGGCCGGAACGCGCGCCTTTTGGGTGCGATAAGCGCCGCCGAGGTGCGCCGCCATCTTTTGGCGGCGGATGTTTTCGTGCTGGCAAGCTGGCACGAACCGCTTGGCGTTGCCTATATGGAGGCGATGGCCTGTGGCGTGCCTACACTCGGCACCGATGCGGGCGGCGTGCGAGAGCTTATCACCCACGGCAAGGACGGCATGCTTGTGCCCCCGAAAGAGCCGGAAATGCTGGCCGATGCGATTGCCGCTTTGGCGGGTGATCCCGCGCTTTGTGCGGCTTTGTCAGAGGCGGGGCGGCGCCGGGTGGTGGATCATTTCCGCTCGTCCCTTGGCGCCGAGACCCTGATCAAGGGCGCGAGGCGCGCGATTACATCAGATCGTTAAGGGCGCGCTCTGCACCCGGCTCTGCGGTGAATTCCACGGCTTCGATGGCGACAAGCGTGACCTCGCTGTCCGGCCCTTTCAGGATCACGCGGGGGCCGTCACGCCGACTTGTGAAATCGGCGCGCGCGCCGGTCAAAACCGCAATATCGCGCCCCGCGCCGCCATGCAGACGGTCATTGCCGCCATGGCCGCGCAGGGTATCATCCCCCGCGCCGCCCAACAGGATATCGGCCTTGGCGGTGCCATTCAGCGTCACGCCGCTCTCGCTTGCCTGCCGCGTTATCCCCTGCAAAAACGCATCCGGCGTGCGCGGCTCGGCCCATTCGGGGGCGGTTTTATTGGCGCGCATCAAGGCGTCCCATCGCGGGTTGGTGTCGTTGAGATGGCGCAGCGCGCCCCAGCTTCCCCATTTCGAAGGGGCGGCGACATCGACAAAGGCGTTGAACAGGGTGCCCCCGGCCTCTGACCATCCCGCCAGCAGGTCGTCATAAAGCGCGCCCATCTGCGGGGTGTAATTGAACGCGGTAAAGAACCGGGTCAGCGCCTCGTTTTCCACTGCCGTGCCATGGCCGGTGACATGGCTTCCGCCTTCGTACATCACAAGGCGCAGATCATGGCGGCGGGCGACATCGGCGTGATAGGGCAAAAGTTCTTGCGTCAGTTCGCGAAACGATCCTTGCCGCAGGCTCGCCGCCGCCAGATCATAGGCAAGATCGCTTGCATGCGCGTCAAGATAGGCCTCGCGCGCCACGCCGGTAAGCCCCATCTCGACGGTCTTGGCCTCGGCCACTGCGCGACTTGCCGCGATCCACGAGAGCACGCTTTCAACCGTGTCCTCACCGCCCAGATCATGACCGAAATAGCCAGTGACGGCATAGGCATCAAAGCCTTCGGCGGGCGGGCGGGACAATTGGCCCCCGGCAATCGCCAAAGGCGCCTGCAACAGCGGCTCTTCCAGACCGGGCCAGCCGGTATGGGTGGCCACGACCATGACAAGGCGCGTATTGGCCCCGTCGCCAAACACCTCGCGCCAGATCGCCGACATCTGCGCGCCGCGCAGGCCGGTGAATTGAATCCAACCATCCTCGCCCGCCTCTTCACCCCAAAGGTCGGCGGCGGCGTCGCGCGCCCAGACCGCCTGGGGAAAGATGAAATTCCAGACCTCGTTGGAATATTCCACATGCGCGCGCAGGTCGGGATCAAGGTGATCGCGCACATATCCGGCAAAGGCACGCATATAGGCATCATCGGCGGCGTGGGGCATGTTGAACCACGGATCGGCGCCGACCTCATTTGCAAGCGCCACCATCACCTCGACCGGCACGCCGCGCCAGACATAGCTTGCATCGTTCAGGGTTGGCCGGTCATCCCATGTGGTCTGAACCGAGCCGTTGGTGAACATCCAGTCCATGAACCGCAGCACCCGCATATCGTCGATACGATCAAGCCAGAGCGGGTTGAAGTTCACCCCAAGGTCGCTCAGCGCCAGTTGGTCCTCGCGTATGATCGTGATGTTGCGCAGCGGATCATCAGGATCGGTTTTCAACAGGCTGAGTGCGACCGGCCCATCACCGGGCGTCACGTCAAAGCGGACCTCGCGGAGGCGATAGTTATAGCGCACATTATCGGCCCGCCCGGTGACCCGGATCACACCATCGCCCTCGTACCGCAAGAGATAGCGGCCATTGAGATGGCTTGCCCCGGTCGGTTGATCGCTCAGAATAAAGCCCTCAAGCGCGCGCGCACCTTCAGGGATCGCAAGGGGCCAGCCGTTGGCGTCAAGATAGCCGCCCGCGCGCAGGGCCTCGGTGGTGAATGCGCCCCAGTCCTCGGTGCTATGGCCGATCCAGGGGCGCGCGGTTTTCATCACGTCAAGAAACGGGTGCTGGCTTGACCAGTCCGACACACCATTCAGGCCCATCCCGAGGCTTGGAGACTGAACCCCGATGCCGGGCAGGGCGGTACTTGCCGTTTGCCGGCCCGCGGCAGCGGCATTTGCCTGCTCGGGGGCTAGCCCAAGGGCTTTTGAGATATCGTCGACGATCTGCGGATACCTCTCGCGCACCAGCGGGTGCAGCGTGTCGGGCAGATCAAATCCCTTGGGCGCCGGGGCCTCGTAAAACGCGCCATAGGTCACGAGGGCGGCGAGGAAATAAAGCGTGTCGGTGCCATGCGGCGCATTGTCGGTAAAAAGCGCCTCTACGGGCACATCCGCCAGAAGCCCGGTTTGCAGGGCGGACAGGATCGACGAGACCGGCACGAGCGTCACATCCACGCCCGGGCGCGCGGCGCCAAGCGCCGCGAGGTAGCTGTCATACCAGTTGCGGTAGTCGCCCGTCGCATAGGCATGCCAGCGGCGTAATCCGCGCCTGGAGGGCGGAAACGTGCGGGCAAAGCCACCTATGTCGGGCCAGCCCTCGTAAATCATGACGCGCGCGCCGGGCCAGGCCTCTTGGGTCCAGTCAAGCACCTTGAGCGTCGCGGAGAGCGGGCTTTGGGCGTCGGGGTTGTCGCCCTCAAAGGCGGCATCGGGGGCCTGATATTGAATGAAATTCGCCGGGTTGATCATCACCGTGTCAAACCCGGCGCCTGCGCGCGGCGCACCGGCGGATTTGACGCCGGGAAAGGACCAGTTCGGCTTGGGGGGCAGATCGGCAAAATCGCGCAGAAAGCCCCATTGACCCGCCGTCGCGAAAGATCTGCCATCCGCGCGCGCCAATTGGCCAAGCCAATAGGGCACGGCCGTGCCGGGGCTGTCGCTCAGGTGATTGATCAGACTATTGCCGAAAATATAGCTTTTGACGCTGTCGCGCCCGGCCAGGGCCGGGGTGGCCGTCAGCATGGCAAGCCCGGTGATGAAAATTCGTATCCAGTTCATATCGTTCCGATGTCCCGCAAAGCCCCCACTCGGGGCAATATAGGCGCAGTGGGCGCGCCTTGCCACAGGCGCCAGTGCTCTTGGCCGGGCGTGGCGTTGAGTATTTTTGGAAAGATGAAAGATCAGGCTGCGAAAAACAGACCTGTCGCGGCTTTCCCTGTGCGGGGATTTGCGGCACAACGAATGGATGACGCCTGATGACCTTGTCCTGAGCCCGCTAGGCCTGCGATTTCGCGGGCTCCGTTATCCCTGTACCATCGGGCGGGGCGGGATATCGGCACGCAAGCGTGAGGGCGACGGGGCGACGCCAGTCGGGGTGCACCGGATTGTTGGCATGATGTACCGGCCTGATCGCATGGCGCGGCCCGCCGATTGGGCCGTGCCGATCCGGCCCGGCGATCTTTGGTCGGATGATGCGGGCCATGAAGACTATAACATGATGGTGCGCGCGCCCTATCCTCATAGTCACGAGGCGCTGCGCCGGGGCGACCCGCTTTATGATCTGGTGCTGATCACGGATTGGAACTGGCCCGAGGCGGTGCCGCGGCGGGGGTCCTGCATCTTTATCCATCGCTGGCGGCGGCCCGGCTATCCGACGGAGGGATGCATCGGGCTGCGCCCGGATCACCTGCGCCGGATTGCCGGGCAGATCACCGAAAGGACGCGGTTGATCGTCAGGGGCTAGGTGTAGTCGCGTTCGCCGAAGATCGCGCTGCCGACCCGGATATGTGTGGCGCCAAGGGCGATGGCACGCTCGAAATCGCCGCTCATGCCCATCGACAGACCGCTAAGCCCGTTGCGCGCCGCCATTTTTGCCAGAAGCGCGAAATGCAGGCTTGGTTCTTCGTCTACGGGAGGGATGCACATCAGGCCCTTGACCGGCAAATCAAGCGCGCGGCAGTCGGCCACAAAGGCATCGGTGTCACCCGGCAGAACGCCGGCTTTCTGGTCTTCTTCGCCGGTGTTGACCTGAAGGAAGAGATCGGGGCAATGCCCGGTTTCCTGAGCCAGCCGGGCGATGGTCTGGGCCAGTTTGGGGCGGTCAACCGAGTGGATCGCCTGAAACAGATCAAAAGCCTGACGCGCCTTGTTGGTCTGAAGCGGGCCGATAAGATGCAGGTCGATCCCCTCATAACGCTCGCGAAAGCCGGGCCATTTGCCGGCCGCCTCCTGCACGCGGTTTTCGCCGAATGTGCGGTGACCCTCTTCAAGCACTGCCTCGACGCGCGCATCGGGCTGTACCTTGGACACCGCGATCAGGGTTACGCTGCCGGGCGCACGCCCGGCCTCTGCCTCGGCTTTTTGAACGCGCTCTTTGATCTCGCTCAGGCCCATGGGTCATTTCCTTTCAGAAGTGGCGGTGTTTCACCCATGCCACAACCGCCGGATCGGGCACAAGTGCATGCAGGCCTGTCAAACGCCTTGCCCCTCTGGCCCAGCTTGGATAGTAGGGAAGAGAAACAGTGTCGGACGGTGCCATGATCAAACCCCGTATGAATATCGCTGGCCTTAGTGTGGCCTGCCTTGTGCTATTGGCCGGTTGCGCCGGGTTTCAGGATGCAAAACTTGATCCTGACGCGATGACGGTCAAGGGCGGGCGCGAGTCCAACGCGCGTGGCGCTGGCGGTTCGATTTTTGATGCCTTCAAGGGCGCCAAGGATGAGGTCAAGGTCAACCGCTTTCTCTGGACGGCGACGCTTCAGGTGCTCGATTTCCTGCCTGTTGAGGCCGCTGATCCGTTTACCGGTCTGATTTCGACCGGCTATGGAACCCCTCCGGGGGGCGGTCAGGCCTATCGTGCCACAGTGTTGATCAGTGATCCGGCCTTGGATGCGCGGTCCCTGAACGTTGCGTTACAATCGCGCGGTGGACCAGTCAGCGCCGCCACCGAGCGCGCGGTCGAGGACGCGATCCTGAATCGGGCCCGTCAGTTGCGGATCAACGCGGCGAAGTTCTGATTTGGGCAAAATGCATGCCGGGGCGTTCTCCTCGGCACGGCGCTTTGCACCCCGTTTTGGCTAGAGCGGCTGATCCATCACATCCTTGACCCAGTCGATTTGCCGGGGCAGGCAGATTGTTTGAAGATCATACTGCGCGCGGATCATCTTGCGGGCGGTATCGCCCAGGCGCCTGCGCGCGGCATCGTCCTCGAGCAGATCACAGACCTGATCGACAAGGCCGTCGCCGTCAAAGAAATCGACAAGCCGCCCGGTTTCATCATCGCGGATCACTTCGCGCACCGGCGCGGTATCGCCGGCCACGATAGCCGCGCCACAGCTCATCGCCTCAAGCAAGCTCCAGCTCAGAACAAACGGATAGGTCAGATAGACGTGAACGCGGGTGACCTGAATCAGGCGCAGGAACTGATCATAGGGGATGCGCCCAAGGAACCGGACCCTTTCCCAATCGGCATCTGAAATCTGGTCGCGCACCTCGTCGATGAAAATCTGTTTCCAGGTTTTCCCCATCGGCGCGCGCGCGCCATAGCTTACCTCGTCGCCGCCCACGACAAGCACGGTCGCATTCGGGCGTTCGCGCAAAAGCCGGGGCAGGGCGCGCATGAAGATGTGATAGCCGCGGTAAGGTTCCAGGTTGCGGTTCACGAAGGTGATCACCTCGTCCTTGCGGGTGACGTCGCATTGCCCTTCGATGGTAAGGCGCACATCCGGGGCAGGACGGGCCTGAACCGTGTTGATGCCATCGTGGCTCAGGGTGATGCGCTCGCGGAAGGGCGCGGGAAATGTATCGGCCTGAAACGCCGTCGGGCTTATCCCGGCATGGGCAAACTCGAAATGCAGATGGTTGTTGAGGTTCTTCATCCGAATGCGCAGCGGCTCGACCTCGGGGGATTTGCTGGCGAATTCCGGGTCGAAATTCAGATGCGGAAAGCCTGCGTGGTGATAAAGCTCGCAGTACAGGCCCATGCGCGCCTTTGGCCAGACATCGCGCAGAAACATCGATTCGCCCCAACCGGGATGCGCCAGGATAAGATCCGGCTCGAATCCCGCATCGCGTATCTTGCAGGCCGCGCGATAACAGGCCTCGCCGCGCGTGATCTTGGTATCGAGATCAACCAGCCAAGGATGAAGCTTTTGACCGTCCCGCTCCGGCAGGGCATAGGGCAGAACCCGCACCCCTTGCCAGTTGGTCGCCTCTTTCACCCGCAGGGTCAAGGCCACGCATTTATGCCCCTGCCGCGCCAAAAGCGGGGCCAGATGCTTGTATTGTCCGGGGAAATTCTGATGGATGAAAAGGATTTTCATGTAAATTGCCGCTGCCTCTGTCACTTGTGGGCTTATAATACTGCCACTGCGTGCTGCAAAGCCCTGCATTTTTGGCCCTACCCACTGGACCCGCGTGCAGCGAGGCCCTATCACCGCCCCAACACCGTCATCACAGATAAGGGGCGCCGTCCATGTCGCGCTATTCAGCCGCTGAAATCGAAGCGAAATGGCAACAGGCCTGGGATCAGGCCGGTATTTTCAAGGCCGCCCGCGAGGGCGGCAAGCCAAAATACTATGTGCTGGAAATGTTCCCCTATCCCTCGGGGCGCATCCATATGGGCCATGTGCGCAACTATACGATGGGCGATGTCGTGGCGCGCTACAAGATCGCGACCGGGCATAACGTGCTGCACCCCATGGGCTGGGACGCGTTCGGCATGCCGGCCGAAAACGCCGCGATGGCGATTGGCGGGCATCCCAAGGACTGGACCTATCAGAACATCGCCGACATGCGCGCCCAGATGAAGCCGCTTGGCCTCAGCATCGACTGGAGCCGCGAATTCGCGACCTGCGATCCGGAATATTACGGCCAGCAACAGGCGCTCTTTCTCGATATGCTCGCCGAGGGTCTGGTCTATCGCAAGAATGCCGTGGTCAACTGGGATCCGGTCGATATGACCGTTCTGGCCAATGAGCAGGTGATTGACGGCAAGGGCTGGCGTTCTGGTGCCGAGGTGGAGCGCCGCGAGCTGACGCAGTGGTTCTTCCGCATTTCCGATATGGCCGAAGAGCTTCTTGAGGCGCTGGACGGGCTTGAAAACTGGCCCGCCAAGGTGCGCCTGATGCAGGAAAACTGGATCGGCAAATCGCGCGGGCTTCAGTTTGCCTTTGGTCTTGTCGACGGATTTGACGGGCATGACCGGGTTGAGGTTTATACCACCCGTCCCGACACCTTGATGGGCGCGTCTTTCGTGGGCATTTCGCCGGATCATCCGCTTGCCAAGACGCTTGAACGCGACCGCGAGGATGTGGCCACCTTTTGCGTTGAGGCCCGCAAAGGCGGCACCACCGCCGAGGCCATCGAAAAGGCCGAAAAGATGGGCTTTGACACTGGCCTGCGCGCGCGCCACCCGTTCGACACATCCTGTGAATTGCCGGTCTATATCGCCAATTTCATCCTGATGGACTATGGCACCGGCGCGATTTTCGGCTGTCCGGCGCATGATCAGCGCGACTTTGAGTTTGCCACCAAGTACGAGCTGCCGATCATCCCGGTGTTTGAGCCGCTTGACGGAGGTGCCGAGCCGCTGAGCGAGGCCTTTGTGCCCGCGAAATCCGAGAAAACCCGCTTTGTGCGCGGCTTTGCGGGCGACGAGGAGCAGACCGGCGAAGCGGCGGTGAGTGCCGCGATCGAGTTCTGCGAAGCCAATGGCGTCGGGCAGGGCGTGACCAAGTTCCGCCTGCGCGATTGGGGCCTGTCGCGGCAACGCTATTGGGGCTGTCCGATTCCGGTGGTGCATTGCGAGGCCTGCGGCGTGGTGCCCGAGGCCAAGGAAAACCTTCCCGTCCAATTGCCCTACGATGAGGATGGCACGCCGATTGATTTCTCGGTTCCCGGCAATCCGCTTGACCGCCATCCCACATGGCGCGATTGCACCTGCCCCGCCTGCGGCGCGCCCGCGACCCGCGAAACCGACACGATGGATACCTTTGTCGATAGCTCGTGGTATTACGCCCGCTTCACGGCGCCGCATGCCGCGACGCCCACCGACATGGCCGAGGCCGAATACTGGATGAACGTCGATCAATATATCGGCGGCATCGAGCACGCTATTTTGCACCTGCTTTATTCGCGCTTCTTTGCCCGCGCGATGCACATCACCGGGCATTTGCCGAAAAAGGCAATCGAGCCTTTCAATGCGCTGTTCACCCAAGGCATGGTCACGCATGAAATCTATCAGACCCGCGATGCCAGTGATCGCCCGGTCTATCACCTGCCCGAAGAGGTCAGCGACGGCAAACTGGCCGATGGCACCCCGGTCGAGATCATCCCGTCGGCGAAAATGTCGAAATCCAAGAAGAACGTGGTCGATCCGGCCAGCATCATCTCGGCCTATGGCGCCGATACAGCGCGCTGGTTCGTGTTGAGCGACAGCCCCCCCGAGCGTGATGTGGAATGGACCGCCTCTGGCGCCGAGGCGGCCTCCAAGCACCTTGCCCGCGTCTGGCGTATCGCCTCCGAGATCGCCAATGCCTCCGAGGCGGCCACGCCAGAGGCCGACGAGGCCCTTCTGCGCGAGATGCACAAGGCCGTGGACGAGGTCACCAAGGGCGTCGAATCCTTTGGCTTCAACGCGGCAATCGCCCGGCTTTACGCCTTCACCAACACGCTGGCGCGCTCAAATGCGGGCAAGGCGGCCAAGACCAAGGCCACCCTGACCCTGGCACAGCTTATGTCGCCGATGACGCCGCACCTGTCCGAAGATATCTGGGCGATGCTGGGCGGCACCGGGCTTGTCGCCACCGCGCCCTGGCCTGTGGCCGACCCGGCGATGCTGGTCGATGAAAACGTGACCCTGCCGATTCAGATCAACGGCAAGCGGCGCGCAGAAATCAGCGTTCCGCATGATATGCCGAAGTCTGAGGTTGAAAAAATCGCGCTGGCCCATGATGCTGTGGTCAAGGCGCTGGATGGGGCCCAGCCCAAGAAGGTCATCGTCGTCCCCGGACGGATCGTGAATGTTGTCATTTAACCGCCGCCATCTGCTTTTGCTGGGGGCCGCTGCCCTTGGAGCCTGCGGGTTTACCCCGGCCTATGCGCCGGGCGGGGCGGGCAGTGCCCTTCGGGGGCAGATCGAGATTGACGCGCCCAACACCCGCGCAGGGTATCTTCTGACCCGCGCGCTTGAAGAGCGTTTTGGGCGAACCTCTGCGGGGCGCTTTGGGCTTAGCTATGGCATTGATATCCGGCAGGATTCGAGCGCGATCAGCGCCAGCAACGTGGCCACCCGGTTTAATGTTCTGGGCAACGTGACCTATGCCCTGCGCGATCTTGAAACCGGCGCGGTGGTGACCTCGGGCAAGGTTGACAGCTTTACAAGCTATTCCGCCTCGGGCACGCCGGTTGCCACGCTGGCCGCCGAACGCGACGCCGAAACGCGCCTGATGAACATTCTGAGCGAACAGATAAGCACCCGCCTTCTGGCCGCCGCGCCAACCCCGGCGCAATGAAACTTTCGCCCCGTGATGCGCCGCGGTATTTCTCGCGGCCCGAACCGGGGCGCGCCGGCCTGTTGATCTATGGCCCCGATGCCATGCGCATTGCCCTCAAACGGCAAGAGGTGATTGCCGCCCTGATCGGCCCCACCGGCGAAGAGGAAATGCGCCTGACCCGCATGTCGGCGGGTGATCTGCGCAAAGATCCGGCCCTGTTGCTTGATGCGATCAAGGCGCAGGGGTTTTTCCCCGGCCCGCGCGTCGCCTTTGTCGAAGAGGCGACCGAGGTGCTTTCAGCCCCGATTCTTGCCGCCCTTGCCGATTGGGCAGAGGGCGACGCCCAGATCATCGTGAGCGCCAACCAGCTCAAGGCGACATCGAAATTGCGCAAGGCGTTCGAGGGCCACCCCAACGCCTATGCCGTCGGGATTTACGACGATCCGCCCTCGCGCGCGGATATCGAGGCGTCCCTGGCCAAGGTCGGGTTGAGCAATGTCGGCTCTGGCGCGATGACCGATCTGACGGCGCTTGCGCAGGATCTTGACCCCGGTGATTTCCGCCAGACCATGGAAAAGCTTGCGCTCTACAAGATCGACGATGACACCCCGGTGACGGCGGATGACATCACTGCCTGCGCGCCTGCCTCGACCGAGGCCGATCTTGATGATGTGCTCAATATCGTGGCTGAAGGCCGCTCGCCCGAAATCGGCCCGGTGATGCGGCGCCTCAAGGCGCAGGGCACCCAGCCGGTGACGCTTTGCATCGGCGCCACCCGGCATTTTCGCGCGCTCTATACGGCGGCTTCTGATCCCGGTGGCGCGGCACAGGGCATCGGCCGCATGCGCCCGCCGATCTTTGGCCCGCGCCGTGATCGCATGCTGCGCCAGGCACAGGGCTGGGGCGCGCCCAAGCTTGAACAGGCGCTGACGATCCTCACCGATACCGACCTACAATTGCGCTCGGCCGGGCAACGCGCGCCGGGCATGGCCCTTGTCGAGCGCGCCCTGATCCGTCTGGCGATGCTCGCGGCAATGCGCTAACCGCTAGGCATTGCACCTGCCTTCCCTTTAGGTGAAGCTGTGCCAATCACTCACAACAGGGAAATTTCGTATGTATGACGTCATCGGCACCCGCGCCAGCCGCGCCTTTCGCGTGCTTTGGATGCTAGAAGAACTTGGCCAGGACTATAACCACATCCCGGCCGCGCCCCGCTCGCCCGAGGCGCTTGCCGCCAACCCGTCGGGCAAGATCCCGGCGCTGCGGGATGGTGATGCGGTGCTGACCGATTCCGCCGCGATCATGACCTTTCTGGCCGACAAGCATCGCGCGCTGACCAATGCGCCGGGCACCGTTGCGCGCGCCCGTCAGGATGCCTTCACCCACCAGATTCTGGATGACATCGACGGCGTTCTCTGGACCGCCGCGCGCCACAGCTTTGTCTTGCCCGAAGAGCAGCGCGTGCCCGAGGTCAAGGAGTCACTGAAATGGGAATATGCCCGCAATATCGCGCGCCTGTCCGATGCGCTTGACGGGCCGTTCCTGAAGGGCGAAGAAATGACCATTCCGGACATGCTCTTGGTTCATTGCATGGGCTGGGCCAAAAAGGCGGGTTTCCCGGATGCCGGTGACAAGCTGAATGCCTATGCGGCGACCATCATGGAGCGTCCGGCCTTTCAGAAAGCGGCGGCACTGCCCTGATAGGCGGCGGCGTGGCGCCCGGCCCAACGCCCGGTCGCAAGGCAGGCGGTCAACAGATAGCCGCCTGTCGGCGCCTCCCAGTCAAGCATCTCTCCGGCGGCAAAAACGCCGGGGCGATGGCGGATCATCAAGCCTCGATCCAAAGCCTCGAACCGCAGCCCCCCGGCGGTTGAAATCGCCTCGTCCATCGGGCGCATCCCGGCAAGGCGAAGGGGCAATGCTTTCAAAAGTTGTGCGGGATCATCGGGCAGGGGGTGGCCAAATTCCATCAACAGCGCCTGTTTCACCGGATCAAGCTTCAGCGCCTTGCGCAGCCGGTTTTGCAGGCTGTCGCGGCCTCTGACCTTATTCAGCTTATCGGCGATCTGCGCCTCTGTCATGTTGGGTAGAAGATCAAGCACAAGCGGCGCGCCCTCGCGCAGCGCGGCACTGACCTCATACACCCCGCCGCCCTCAATCCCGCTTGCTGAGATGATAAATTCGCCACGTGAGTGAAGCGGCCCGGCCCCAAGTGCAACGCCTTTGACGGGCTGTCCGAAATGACGTTTCATATGCGCGGACCACTCGACCCGGGCACCGACATTCGCCGGTTTGAACGCCTCGATATCCTCGGGGTTCATTTGCCTGGCCCAGGCCCCGCTCGATCCAAGCCGCGCCCAGCTTGCGCCGCCACAGGCCAGAACCGTCACGTCGGGCGTAAGTCGTTGCACCCCCTCAGGCGTGTCGAAAACGGCGCCCTCATCCCAGCCCTGCCAGGACCAGCGGGTGCGGATGTCGACCCCCACTTCGCGCAGGTGCTTGAGCCAGGCGCGCAACAGCGGCGAGGCCTTCATCACGCGCGGGAATACCCGCCCCGTGGTGCCGGTAAAGAGATCCTGGCCAAGGCCACGCGCCCAGGCCTGCACCGCGTCCGGCCCAAACTCGGCCAGCATCGGGCGCAAGTGCGGGGCGGCCGCGCCGTAAGCGGCAAGAAAGCTGTCGGCACTTTCCACCTTGGTCAGGTTCAACCCGGATTTACCCGCCATCAGAAATTTGCGCCCGACCGATGGTTTGGCCTCCGTGACCACAACCCGGTGCCCCGCGCGCGCCAGCACGTCCGCCGCGATGAGCCCCGCAGGCCCGGCCCCGATGACAAGCGCCCCTGTCATGACAGCGGGTTCACCCCTTTGTGATGCACGACGCGTTGCGGATAAGGGATTTCGATACTGTTGGCCTTGAGCACGTTCCAGATCGCAAAAAGCACGCCAGAGCGGTATTTCTGAGTCAGATCCTCGATCCCTTCGACCCAATATTCGACGCTGAATTCCACGCCGCTATCGGCGAAGGCCTTAAGCTCGCATTCCGGACCGTCGGGGTCTTGCAGGATAAAGGGCAGCTTGCGTACGGCGGCCTCGACCATCTCGGGGATCAGGTTGATATCTGTCTCGTAGCTGACGGAAAACGCCGCCTCATAGCGGTGGCGCTTGCCGGCATCGGAATAGTTGACCACCCGGCTGGTGATGAAATCCTCGTTGGGCACCACGATCCAGCGCCCATCGATAGTTTCTAGAATGGCGGCGCGGGCGGTCATTTTGAAAATCGTGCCCTCCTCGCCATTGTCCAGTACCACGTAATCGCCGACGGTGGTCTGCCCCTCGAGCAACAGGATGACACCCGAGACGAAATTCGCTGCGATCTGTTGCAGGCCAAGCCCGATACCAACACCAAGCGCGCCGCCCAAGACGGCGATGGCCGTCAGGTCGATGCCCATGATCGACATCAGCAAGAGGAACGCGGCACCGAAAATCACGATCTGGCTGGCCTTCATCGCCAGTTCCCGCGTGGCGGGGCGCAGCTCTTCCTGGCGCTTGATGTAATCCTCGGATTGCGTGTGCGACCAGCGGCCAAGCCAGAACAAAAGCGCGCCCGAAACCGCCCCGCGGATCAGCGCGAGGACCGAAAAGCTGATGTTGCCAAGGTTGACCGAAATCGCCGCAAGCTTTGCATTGGCAACGTCAAGCAGGCCGAAAAGATAAAGAGCGGCAACCGGCATCAGAACGAACCGCCCCAACATGCGCAGGAACGGGTCGGTCAGAATCTCCCGGACGAAAAGGCGCGCTGCCAAAAACAGGAACAGCCGCTTGCCAAGGGCGATCACCTCGCCCGAGCCAAAGATCGAACGGGTCACGCCCTCGCCAATTCCAGTCAGGCCATAGGCCAGCAAGGGCATCAAAAGCGGTAGGAATATCAGCACAAAGCGCCGCGCCGAGGCGATGACGTTCTCCTGCCCTGCGGGAGGTGTCAAAAACCGGGTCAGGCTGGGGACAAGGCGGCGACTGATCAGCACGGCCAAAAGATAGGCGGCAACCAAAAGCGCGAATTGCGACCAAGCGGCGGGGCTCAGCAGCCAGGCCTGCGCCATCTCCCACCCCTGAAGGGCATAACCCATCGCCTGGGTGATAATTTCTGGTTGCCCGTCCATCACATACCTCTTGTCTTTTAACCACTGCGCGCCATCCTCTTGCCCGCAGTGGGTGAAAGGATCAAGTCATAGCGTCAGAATTACCAATCTGCCCGCTTTGTGGCCGGGGCATTCTGCCGGGCACGCGGCAAAGCCTGCATCACCTTGTGCCGAAACTTAAGGGCTGCAAGGGCGGTGCCACCATCTTGTTGCACCAGATCTGCCACAACGAAATCCATGCCACGCTGACCGAGGCCGAGCTGGCGCGCGACTTTAGCACGATCACTGCGCTGCGTGCGCATCCGCGTCTTGCAAAATTCATTGCCTGGGTGGCAAAGCGGCCGCCCGATTTCCACTCGAAAACACCGGGCAGGCGGCGCAAGCGCTAGCCACGCAGAGCCCAGAAAATTAGACGAATTTTCTGATCCATTTTCTTTCAAAGAAAATGACCGCCAGCCCGCTCTGTCAGTGCGCGCCGAGGCAAAGACGTTTGATCGCGGCCGCATGATCGGGACTGGCGGCAAGCGCATCCTCCGCCAGTTCATGCACTGCCCCGATCAGGCCGTCGCGCGTCACGACTCGGTCGAACAGGCCCCAGCCAAGCGCCTCATCGGTCTTTATCTTCGCGCCCGCCAAAAGGATCATGCGCGCCCGTGCGGGCCCGATCAGCGCGGCAAGGCGCGCGGGGTCACTGGGTTGCGGCAAAAACCCGAGCTTCATCACCGGATAAAACGCCCCTGCGCCCTCGACCGCGATGCGTATGTCACAGGCCAGAACCATGCCCATCGCGCCCCCCGCGACCGTGCCGTTGAGCGCGGCGATACTTAGCCCCGGCAGCTTGGCAATCGCGCCTGACAGGCGCTCCCACTCGGGACTTGTGGCAAGACCGGCACGCGCGGCTGCAAGATCTGCCCCGGCGGAAAACACCTTGCCCGCGCCGGTCAGCACAAAAACCCGTGCATCTTGCGCAGCCTCGGCGATATCGGCCAGCTCTGTCAGCATCGGCTCGGTCAGGGCGTTGGCCTTGTCGGGCCGGTTCAGCGTTGCGGTCCAGAGCCCGCCGTCGCGGGTAAGCGTGACAAGATCAGAGCCGCTCATGTCAGGCCCGCGCGCTTGCGAATATCCTCGTCGCGCAGCGAGATTTCCTGGCCGGCAAAGTCATCTGCCGCCGCCGAGCACATCCATAAAAGCGCCTTCGCAGGCCACTCGGGCGGGATGTGGTCGGACCAGTCAAGCTGGCTCACGGCATTGACACCGCTTTTCTTGATCTCGCGCTGCATATCGGTTGCCACCGTGCCCGGCGAAAGGCCCATCACCCGGATACCCTTATCGCGGTTCTCCAGATCAGCGCTTTGGGTCAGCATCGCCGCCCCCGCCTTGGAGGCGCAATAGGCGCTCCAGCCGTCAAGCGCGTTATGGGCGGCCCCGGAACTTATGGTGATGATCGTGCCCGAGCCTTGTGCCAGCATGCCGGGCAGGGCGGCGCGCATGCCGTTGAAAACCCCCTTGAGGTTGACGTCGATGGCATGGCCCCAGCTATCGGGGTCGGCGGTGCTGAGTGAGGTGATCGGATCAATCACCCCGGCATTGCCGATCAGCACGTCAAGCCGACCAAAGGCGGTGTGACAGGCCGCGACGGCTGCCTCGACCTCCCAATAGCGGCTGACGTCGCAGGGGATGGCGATGGCCCGCGTGCCGATTTCACCGGCAATCTCGGCTATCGCATCGCCATTGCGCGCCACGAGCGCGACATTGGCTCCGGCGGCGGCGAAAACCCGCGCAGTGGCGGCGCCGATTCCCTTGCTGGCGCCGGTGATCAGAACGCATTTACCCTGCATGCTCATGGTCTTCCCTTCCTTTGTCTGCGCCCAACCTAATCCGCACCCGGTCCAAGTTCCAGCCAGATCGCCACTTGACCCGCCCGGCCCGACAGCCGAAGCTATGGCCGAATTTGAATTTGAAAGGTGTCATCATGGCCGCTTCCCACTCTCTCATCGCCTCGGCGACGCTGGTTTCCGTCGCGCTTTCGGGCAGTGCGGCGCTGGCTGATGTCACGGCTGATCAGGTCTGGCAGGACTGGAAGGCTTATCTCACCACCTTTGGCTATGAGGTCACCGGTGACGAGCAACAGTCGGGCAATACCCTTGCCATCAGCAATATCGCGATGACGGTCACCGTGCCTGATACCTCCGGATTTGCCACCCTGCGCATGAACCGGATGGAGCTGATCGAAAACGCCGATGGCACGGTGTCGGTCGTTCTGCCCGCCACCACCCCGATGGCCCTTATCACCGAGGTCGAACCGGGCAAGACCGCGACGGCCACTATGGAAATTGCGCAGAGTGGTTTGGTCATGACGGTCTCGGGCACCCCGGATGCGATGCAATACGCCTATGGCGCCAAAGAGATATCGCTTGGCCTGAACGCGTTGGATGTCGATGGCGAAGCGGTTGACATTGGCGCGGCCAGCATTGCCCTGGCGAATGTCAAAGGCAGCAGCCAGAGCGTTGACGCAGGCGGGATCCGTGATGTCCGCCAGAAAATGACAGCAGGCCCGGTGACCTATAAGCTGGATTTCACCGACCCGACCGAGGGAGGCCACCTGGCGATGACCGGCGCAATCGCAGCTGCGGCCTTTGATGGTGATGTCAGCCTGCCGCCAATGATCGACAACTCTGACATGGTGGCAAGCCTTGAGGCCGGGTTTCGCTTTGACAGCGGCATGACCTATGAAGACGCCAGTGTCGCCTACCGAATCGAGGGGGATGGCGATACGCTTGAGGGCACAAGCACCTCTGCGGGTGGTGGCCTTAGATCGGTCTTTGGTCCTGACGGTCTTGAGTATGAAGCCGAGGGGCGCGACATCAGCATCGCCGTCACGGGCAATGAATTGCCGTTCCCGGTGACCTTCGGCATGGCGCGCAGCGGTTTTCGCATGCAAATGCCGGTGGCGCAGGGCGAAGAGACCCAGGATTTTGCTATCGCGATGGAATTTGGCGATTTCACCCTCTCCGACATGATCTGGTCGCTGTTTGATCCGGCGGGCCAATTGCCGCGCGATCCGGCGACAATTGCCTTTGATTTGACCGGCAAGGGGCGGCTTTTTGTCGATCTTATGGATCCCGAACAGATGGAAGACCTCGGCACCAGCGGCGATACCCCGGGCGAGCTTGAATCGCTCAGCCTCAATAGCCTGACGGTCGCGGCGGCGGGGGCCACCCTGACCGGGGATGGCGCGTTCACCTTTGATAATTCCGACCTGACAAGCTTTGACGGCGTCCCGGCCCCCGAAGGGGCCGTTGATCTGAAACTGGTGGGCGGCAACGGCCTGTTGGACCGGCTCATCGCCATGGGGTTTGTGCCGCAGGATCAGGCCATGGTCGCGCGCATGATGGTGGGCATGTTCGCCGTTGTCGGCGAGGGCGAGGATACGCTAAATTCCAGGATCGAGGTCAATGATCAGGGCCATGTTCTGGCCAATGGTCAGCGGCTGAGGTAACCACGCCAGCCTTGCACGGGGATTGGGCCGCAGGCATTGCTTGCGGCCTTTTCACAGGCCCAACCCTTGCGCGACCGGGCGGCGCGGTCTACCTCTGAGCCGCAACAAGGAGAGTGCCATGTCCCAAGCGCTGAATGATCTGACCCAGGCCCTGATTGACGCCGCCCTCAAGGCCGGTGCCGGGGCGGCGGATGCCATCGCGGTCCGGGGCAGTTCCGTCACGATCGACATGCGCGGCGGCGCCCTTGAACAGGCCGAGCGCGCCGAAGGTGTCGAGATCGGATTGCGCGTGCTGATCGGCGGGCGACAGGCCAATGTGTCGGCCTCGGATACCCGGCCCGAGACGATCAGCACCCTGGCCGAGCGGGCCGTTGCCATGGCGCATGAGGCGCCTGAGGATCCCAATGTCGGGCTTGCCGACCCGGATCAGCTTATCCGCGACTGGGATGTCTCGGCGCTGCAACTTTGTGATCCGGCGGGTGAACCCGCGCCCGATGCCCTTGCGCAGATGGCACAAGAGGCCGAGGCGGCGGCGCTTGGCGTAAGTGGCGTGACACAGGTGCAATCCGCCAGTGCCGCCTATAGCGGGCGGGCGATGCATATTGCGGCCAGCAACGGGTTTTCCGGCGGCTATAAGCGCACCGATACCGGCGTGTCCTGTGTGGCGATTGCCGACAGCGGTGCCGGAATGGAACGCGATTATGATGGTGACAGCCGGGTTTTCGCCGCCGACCTGCGCGACCCAGCCGAAATTGGCCGGATCGCAGGCGAGCGCGCGGTCGAACGCCTTGGCGCGCGCAAGCCGCCCACCGGAAGCTATCCGGTGCTGTTTGACGAGCGTATTTCCGGGACCCTGATCGGCCACCTTCTGGCGGCGGTCAATGGTGCGTCGGTGGCGCGCGGCTCGTCCTGGCTGCGTGACAAGCTCGGCGAGGTTGTCCTGCCCGAGGGCCTGTCGATTATTGAGGACCCGCACCGCCCGCGCATCGGCGGTTCGCGCCCGTTTGACGCCGAGGGGCTGCCGACGCGCCGCCGTGCGATTGTCGAAAACGGTGTGTTGATGGGCTGGACGCTTGATCTTGCGAATGCGCGCAAGCTTGGCATGCAATCAACCGGCAACGCGGTGCGCGGCACATCGGCGCCGCCCTCGCCGGGCACGTGGAATATCGCCCTGACCCAGGGCAGCCAGAGCCGTGATGACCTTATCGCAGAGATGGGCACCGGGCTTTTGGTGACCTCGATGATCGGCTCGACGATCAACGCCAATACCGGGGATTATTCGCGCGGCGCGGCGGGGTTCTGGGTGGAAAATGGCGAGATCACCTATGCGGTGAACGAATGCACCATCGCCGGAAGCCTGCCAGAGATGCTCAAGGCGATGATCCCCGGCAACGATGCGCGCACCCATCTGAGCCGCGTTGTGCCCTCTATTCTGGTCGAGGGGCTGACGCTTGCCGGCACCTGATCTGAGCCTTTTGATTGAGGCCGCCCAGGAGGCGGGGCGCATCGCGACGCGCCATGCCAAGGGGCCGATTGATCCCTGGGAAAAGCCCGATGGCACCGGCCCGGTGACCAAGGCCGATCTGGCCGTGAATGCGATGCTGGCAGAGAGCCTGCGCGCGGCGCGGCCCGGTTATGGCTGGCTCTCTGAAGAGTCCGAGGATGGCGCGGCGCGCCTTGGCCATGACCGGGTGTTCATTGTCGATCCGAT
Organism: Roseovarius marisflavi; assembly: GCF_900142625.1. GTDB lineage: Bacteria > Pseudomonadota > Alphaproteobacteria > Rhodobacterales > Rhodobacteraceae > Roseovarius > Roseovarius marisflavi. The sequence goes on along the minus strand of NZ_FRBN01000019.1, from coordinate 5,875 downwards.
CGACGGCACCCGAAGCTTTATCGAGGGCTCTGACACCTGGGCGCATGCGCTTGCGGTGGCCGAAAAAGGCGTGGTGGTGGCCGCCGTCATCTATCTGCCGCTGCGCGACAAGCTTTATTCTGCGGCGGCGGGGCAGGGGGCATTCCTGAACGGCGAGCCGATCCGTTCGGCCGGGCGGGCCGACCTCGCCGGGGCCTCGATTCTGGCTGCGAAACCCAATTATGCGCCCGAGCATTGGCAGGGTGGTATCGTGCCAGAGGTCAAGCGCGCCTATCGCCCCTCGCTGGCCTATCGCCTTAGCCTTGTGGCCGAGGGGCGCTTTGATGCGATGCTCACGCTGCGGCCAAGTTGGGAATGGGACATTGCCGCCGGTGATCTTATCCTGCGCGAGGCGGGCGCGCAGACCTCGGACCGCCGCGCCGGGAGACTGATCTTCAACAATCCCGTGCCGCAGGTAAATGGCGTGGTGGCCGCCAACCCGGCGCTGCACCTTGCGCTTCATGGCGCTCTGGCCAAGTAGACGCGCGCGAGCAGTCTTGCGGAATTCTGCTTGCATCGCCCCCTGATCCGGGTCCAATGCGCCCCTAGCTAATCAGACAACAGGCAAAAATGGCCCGCTCGGACAACATAACAGGCGCGTTGCTGATGATGGCGTCGATGGCGGCGTTCACCTTCAACGATGCGCTGATCAAGACGCTGGCCGGGGAAATCCCACTGTTTCAGGTTATGTTCATGCGCGGGGTGGTGACCACAATCGCGGTGGCCATCATCGCCTGGCGCATGGGGGTTCTCGGGCGGCGCTTGCCGCGCGCCGATTGGGGGCCGGTGTTTTTCCGCATGGTGGGCGAAATCGGCTCTGCCTATTTCTTTGTCACCGCGCTGTTCAACATGCCGATCGCCAATATCAGCGCGATCATGCAGGCGCTGCCGCTGACCATTACCCTTGCCGCTGCCCTCTTTTTCCGCGAGCCGGTGGGCTGGCGTCGGATGCTGGCGATCATGGTGGGGTTTGTCGGGGTGATGCTTATCGTGCGGCCGGGCACCGAGGGGTTCAATGTCTATTCGGTCTATGGTCTGGCGGCTGTGTCGTTCGTCACCCTGCGCGACATGGCCACGCGGCGGCTGTCGCGCGACGTGCCCTCGATGACCGTGACCTTGATCACCTCTGTGTTCATCATGACCTTTTTCGGCCTCGCCAGCCTGTCGGAGCCCTGGGCGCCGGTGGATGCGCGCGCTGCGCTTGTGATCGGCGGCGCGGCGGTGATGATCATCGGCGGTTATCTGTTTTCGATCATGGTGATGCGGGTGGGCGAGATCGGCTTCATCGCGCCGTTCCGCTATACAAGCCTGATCTGGGCGCTTGCGCTTGGCTGGCTGGTGTTTGGCGACTGGCCGCAGACCATCACCCTTGTCGGCGCGGGCATCGTGGTGGCCAGCGGGCTGTTCACGCTTTACCGCGAAATGCAGGTCAGCCGACGTGCACGGGCGGAGCAGAAAAGACGGCTTTCACTTGGTCCTCGTCCACGTTGAACTGCGCCTTGAAAATGGCGCGCTGCTTGTCGGTCAGCGGATGCATCGGGCCGGGGTGATAATTGGCGGCGGAATCATTATCGTCATGCTTGGAGCGCAGATACATATAGGGCGTTGGATTGATCATCGTGACCATGTTGTGATGCAGCTTGTGATGGGCGAAATTCATCACCGTGCGCGGATCGCCCGGACGAAACAGCACCGCAAGACCGCAGGCCCAGAACGGAGTTAGCACATCCTCGGCCATGATCCCCTGATCCGAGAGCTTTACCGAGAAGCCGTGATTGAACTCAATCGCCATATAGCGCCATCTCTTGCGCATCGCGGCGCTGTGTTTGACGAACCAACGCAGGCTTCGGATAAAGTTAACGCCGACGGCATCATCGTCATCCAGCCGGAACTGGATTGATTCGCTTTTGTCGTCGCCAAGCTCTTCCTTGATCGCGAGTTGCATCGCCAGGCGGTGCCGCATCGGCACGCTTTCGACGATCTTGATCTGTTCGATCCCCGCCGTCAGATCATAGAGGCGGTCGCGGTAAGGTCTCGGCAGGCTTTCACCGATCAGCACAAGAAAAGTGAAATCCTTGCGCTTCTGGGCGGCAATCGACGGCAGGGTCAGGGTTTCAAAGTGGCGAAACCGCAATTCCATCCGCTCCGGGGCATATAAATAGGCCTCACGATCCTCGACCGTGTCATGCATTCGCTTGAACCCGCCAACGGCAGGATAGGAAAACCGGCAAATCCCGATCACTCGCATCTTGAAACGCTCCAGCTGGCGGCGCTTGTTCGCCGCTCTCGTGTCAGATACATCGCACCCGCAGGGCTTTGGCGCAAGGGCGGCGCGGGCTGTTGACAAGCTCCGCGACTCCCCATATACGCGCCCCATCCCGGCACTGGGGGTCGCCCCGTCGCCGATATCAGAACTGAAGTGGTCAAGATCCGGGCCTATGCCCCGATCCTCTGGAAACCCACCGCGTCGGACCCAAATTTACCGGGTGCGATAGCGGTCTTTGCGTATTGCGGACGCGCGATATGTATTTGATTAACCGCACGTGTGAGCGTGCAGACACATGTGTTGAGAGACGGGGAAAGAACCGGAATGCCAACGATCCAACAGCTGATCCGCAAGCCGCGGCAGCCAAAAGTCAGAACCACAAAGTCACAGCACCTGCAGGGTTGCCCTCAGAAACGTGGCGTTTGTACACGCGTCTATACCACGACGCCGAAGAAACCGAACTCGGCCATGCGGAAGGTTGCCAAAGTGCGCCTGACTAATGGCTTCGAGGTCATTTCCTATATTCCCGGTGAGAGCCACAACCTTCAGGAGCACTCTGTTGTCCTGATCCGTGGCGGCCGTGTGAAAGACCTTCCCGGTGTGCGTTACCACATCCTGCGCGGTGTTCTGGATACCCAGGGCGTCAAGGATCGTAAACAGCGCCGTTCCAAATACGGCGCCAAGCGTCCGAAATAAGAGGATTAAAAGATGTCACGCCGTCACGCAGCAGAAAAACGCGAAGTTCTGCCCGATGCCAAATATGGCGATCGGGTTCTGACAAAGTTCATGAATAACCTGATGATCGACGGCAAAAAGTCCGCCGCCGAGAAAATCGTGTACAACGCCCTTGATCGGGTCGAATCCAAGATCAAGCGCGCACCGGTCGAAGTGTTCCACGAAGCACTCGAAAACATCCAGCCCTCGGTCGAAGTTCGTTCGCGCCGTGTAGGTGGTGCCACCTATCAGGTGCCGGTCGAAGTGCGCCCCGAGCGTCGTGAAGCCCTGGCGATCCGTTGGTTGATCAACGCATCGCGTGGCCGCAACGAACACACGATGGAAGAGCGTCTTGCCGGCGAATTGCTGGATGCCGTTCAGAGCCGTGGTTCGGCCGTTAAAAAGCGCGAAGACACTCATAAGATGGCCGAGGCGAACAAAGCCTTCAGCCATTACCGCTGGTAAACCTCTAGAGGCAATTCATCATGGCACGCGATTATCCGCTCGAACGCTATCGCAACTTCGGCATCATGGCCCATATCGACGCAGGCAAAACGACCTGCTCGGAACGGATCCTGTTTTATACCGGCAAATCCCACAACATTGGTGAGGTGCACGATGGTGCGGCCACCATGGACTGGATGGAGCAGGAGCAGGAACGCGGGATCACGATCACCTCGGCTGCGACCACCACTTTCTGGCAGCGCCAGGAAGAGCCCACACCCGAGGCGACATCCGACACGAAATACCGGATGAACATCATCGACACCCCCGGCCACGTTGACTTCACCATTGAGGTCGAGCGTTCGCTTGCGGTTCTTGATGGCGCGGTTGCCGTGCTTGACGCCAACGCAGGTGTTGAGCCGCAGACAGAAACCGTTTGGCGTCAGGCCGACCGGTATAAAGTTCCGCGCATTGTTTTCGTCAACAAGATGGACAAGATTGGTGCCGACTTCTTCAACTGTGTGAAGATGATCAAGGATCGCACTGGCGCGATTCCCTGCCCGATCCAGATTCCGATCGGGTCCGAGAACGAGCTGGAAGGCATGGTTGACCTCGTCACCATGCAAGAGTGGGTCTGGGAAGGTGAAGATCTTGGCGCGAGCTGGGTCAAGAAACCGATCCGCGACAGCCTGAAGGATCAGGCTGACGAATGGCGCGCCAACATGATCGAGATCGCCGTCGAGATGGACGATGCCGCGATGGAGGCCTATCTTGAAGGCGAAGAGCCTGATGAAGCCACCCTGCGCAGCCTGATCCGCAAGGGTACGCTGGCAATCGCCTTTATCCCGGTTCTGTGTGGTTCTGCCTTTAAGAACAAAGGTGTTCAGCCGCTTTTGAACGCTGTCATTGACTATCTGCCCAGCCCGCTGGACGTTGTCGATTACATGGGCTTTGCGCCTGACGACGAGACCGAGACACGCAACATCCCGCGCCGCGCGGATGATAGCATGCCGTTCTCGGGTCTTGCGTTCAAAATCATGAACGACCCCTTCGTTGGCACCCTGACCTTCACACGTATCTACTCGGGTATGATGAAAAAGGGCGACACGCTTCTGAACGCCACCAAAGGCAAGAAAGAGCGTATCGGTCGTATGATGATGATGCACTCGATCAACCGCGAAGAGATTGAAGAAGCCTTTGCTGGCGACATCATCGCGCTTGCGGGTCTCAAGGATACCACGACTGGTGACACGCTTTGCGATCCCAAAGAGCCGGTTGTTCTGGAAACCATGACCTTCCCCGATCCGGTTATCGAAATCGCGGTCGAGCCGAAGACCAAAGGTGACCAGGAAAAAATGTCGACCGGTCTGGCGCGTCTTGCCGCCGAGGATCCGTCCTTCCGCGTGGAAACTGACATCGAATCCGGTCAGACCATCATGAAGGGCATGGGCGAACTTCACCTCGATATCCTGGTGGACCGTCTGCGCCGCGAATTCAAAGTCGACGCCAACATCGGTGCGCCTCAGGTGGCCTACCGTGAGACGATCGGCCACGAAGTCGAGCACAGCTACACCCACAAGAAACAGTCGGGTGGTTCGGGTCAGTTCGCTGAGATCAAGCTTATCATCTCGCCGACAGAGCCGGGTGAAGGCTTCTCGTTCGAGAGCCGCATCGTCGGCGGTGCCGTGCCCAAGGAATACATTCCGGGCGTCGAAAAAGGTATCCGTTCGGTGATGGACAGCGGCCCGCTTGCCGGCTTCCCGGTCATCGACTTCAAGGTCGCCCTGATCGACGGTAAGTTCCACGATGTTGACTCCAGCGTCATGGCATTCGAGATCGCTGGCCGCATGGGCATGCGTGAAGGTCTGCGCAAAGCTGGCGCCAAGCTGCTTGAGCCGATCATGAAGGTCGAAGTCGTGACACCGGAAGAATACACCGGCAACGTCATTGGCGATTTGACCTCGCGTCGTGGTCAGGTGTCTGGCCAGGAACAGCGCGGCAATGCCATCGCGATTGATGCGAAGGTTCCGCTGGCCAACATGTTTGGCTACATCAACACGCTGCGCTCGATGTCTTCGGGGCGTGCCCAGTTCACAATGCAATTCTCGCATTACGATCCGGTCCCGCACAACATCTCGGAAGAAATCCAAGCGAAATACGCATAACTGCGGTGGGCCACTGGCCCACCCTACCAACCCCGTAGGGTGCGTGAGGTCACGCACCGCACACGACAATCAAGGAGGCCACCATGGCTAAGGCAAAGTTTGACCGCTCAAAACCGCACGTAAACATCGGCACCATTGGTCACGTTGACCATGGCAAGACGACGTTGACGGCTGCGATCACGAAATACTTCGGCGATTTCAAAGCCTATGATCAGATCGACGGCGCGCCCGAAGAAAAGGCACGCGG
>NZ_FRBN01000032.1 GCF_900142625.1 Roseovarius marisflavi | reverse complement strand
CCCGAGATCATCGAAGGGATTGAATTCAAGGACGGGATCAAGCAACTTAAAACCGCCGCCTGATCACGCCGTCACCAACTTTCGGGCATAGCTCCGGTCATCCATCTCCGAGCGGCTGACAAGGCCATAGTTGCGCATCGGTTCGGCAACCTTCATCTGGGGGTTAAGCGTGGCAAAGGGGTCCTGAAACACCATCTGCATATCGACCCGCGCCCGACGCAGGGCGGCCGCATCCGGCGCCATGATATCGACGCCGTCAAGGTCAACCGCGCCGACCGAAGGTTCGACCAGCCGCAGGATCGAGTGACCGGCGGTGGATTTGCCGCAACCGGATTCACCCACAAGGCCAAGCGTGCAACCCTTGTTGAGGGTAAAGGACAGCCCCTTGACCGCGTGGACATTGGCGATGGTGCGCCGGAAGAACCCGCCCTTGACCGGGAACCGCGTGGTCAGGCCCTGGACGCTCAGTAGCAAATCCTCGCTGCCGGTGATCGGTTTGACGGCACTCTCGTCGTGCCCCAAAAGCTTCATCGGTTCGGGATGGGCGGTGCCGCGCATCTCGTCCGACTTGGGCACGGCGGCCAAAGGCGCATTGGTATACTGATGCTCGGGCGCCTCGAAAATCTGTTCGACACTGCCCTCCTCGACCTTGTTGCCGCGAAACATCACCACGACGCGGTCGGCCATTCGCGCCACCAGCGCCATTTCATGGGGGATAAAGATCACCGCCGTGCCGGTTTCCCGTTTGAGCCGGTCCATGAGGGCCAGAATCTCCGCCTGGATGGTCACATCAGGCGCGGTTGTCGGCTCGTCCGCGATCACCACCCTCTGGCGCATCCCATCCGATAGCTCATGCGGGTATTGATCTAGGCGGCGCTCGGCCTCGGGGATATCCGGCGAGTGAAACCTCAAGTCGATCACCTGAAAGATCAAGCCGGGGCTGACATGGTCTGACAGCTCGACCTTTACCGCCACAGATGTGAAATTCACCCCCGGGTATTGCATCCACCCTGAAGGCGGCTGTGGGCAGCCTGGCAAATATGAGGGCGTTCAATCGGTCGAAGTGATTGATGATCTGGCCGTCACCGTGCATTTCGATCAGCCAACCCCAACCCCCTGTGGCCCCTTCACGGGCGGGCAGGCCCCGATCATTCAGGCGGCACAAGTTGCCGATTTTCCTCGTCCCAAGGCCCCGGAATGCACCGATGCCAATGTCATGCCGGTCGGCACCGGCCCGTTCAGAGTGGATGACTTCCGCCCCAACGACGTGATCTCGCTTTCGGCGAATTCGACTATGCCTGGAACGTGCAGCGCCCCCGACGTCATCTCCAAAATGGAAGCGGTCGGCAAGGGCGTGGCCCTATCGGCCTTTGACAGGCTGGTCGAGCGGATAGAGATGAACCTGACCGATCCCTCGCCAAGCCTGCCCGAAGGCGAGCGCGCGACCTGTAACCTTGTTCCTGCACCGGCGGCCTTTGCCTCGGACAATACCGGCTGTCTGATGCAGGATATCGAGGGTACCAAGGCGCTTCTGGAAGAGGCCGGCCGGAGCATTGACTCCAATGGCATGCGCGACAAAGATGGCAAGAAACTGTCGCTGCTCTATCAGACCTCGACCAATGCCGTGCGCCAGGATTTTCAGACACTGATCAAGCAGTGGTGGGGCGAAACCGGGGTTGAAACCGGGCTTCGCAAAATTTCCGCATCGGTCTTTTTCGGCAGCGATCCGGGCAGCCCGGACACCTTCCCGAAGGTCTATGCGGATGTGGAAATCTATGCCAACAACTTTGATGGCACCGACCCGCAGAGCTATCTTGCGGGCTATACCTGCAACAGGGCGCCGCGCCGCGAAACCCAGAGGCAGGGCGAGAACATCAACCGCTTCTGCGATCCGGCCTATGACGAATTGGTCAAAGAGCCGGGCCGCACGGCGGATCTCGGCAAACGCGGTGAGATCGCCAAAAAGCTCAATGATATGCTGACCAAGGACAGCTATGTCATCGTGCCGCTGGTGGATCATGGCCGGGTGTCGGCGCGCTCGAACACGCTTGGCGGAGTCGCGTTGAACACATGGGATACCGAGCTTTGGAATGCCGCGGACTTTTATCGCATCAAAGAGTGATCTGATTCTCTGCGCCGCCCCGGTTGAAACGCCGGGGCGGTGGTTCCTTCGCCCTTGAAAAGACTGATCCGCAAAGCCGCCGCGCATGCTGCCTTTACAATCCGACGGCTTGTCCTTGCCATCCCGACGCTTTTGCTCATCAGCCCTGCCATCTTCCTGTTGCTCGAACTCGCCCCCGGCGATCCGATGGCGCAGGTGCCGCTGACCGTGCCGCCCGACGTCAGGGAAAAGATGCGCCTTGCGCTTGGTCTGGGCGGGCCGACGCATATCCGGTTCCTCAAATGGACGTGGCAGTTTTTCGTGATCGAGCCGTTGGTCTTTGCCGATTGGCTGTTTGGCAGCGATCTTGCTGGCGGCCAACAACGCGTGCTCAGATGGCCATTTCGCAGCCCGGTCATGGATGTGGTCGTACAGCGCATGCCCCAGACGCTCTGGGTGGTGGCGATGTCCTATGTGGTTGGCGTTCTGATCGCATTGCCGATCGGAATATAGTCGGCCTATCGACAATATTCGCTGTTTGATCAGGCGGGCACCTTCATCGCCATGGCCGGCCATTCGGTGCCGCCGTTATTCTTCGGGCGTTTTGGTGATCGTGATCTTATCGGTTCAGCTTGGCCAGTTGCCGTCGACTTATGGCACCACGCTTGTGGTGGTTGACCGGGCCAGGTTCAAACTTCAGCTGATGCGGGTGATGGTGCTCGCTTTGCAAACCACCGCCCAGATCAGCCGCTTTATGCGCGCCTCGATGCTCGACATTCTCAGTCAGGATTACCTGCGCACCGCGCGCGCCAATGATCTGTCGGAGATAACCGTTGTGATGGTGCATGTGCTGCGCCATTCGATGATCCCGGTAATTACGGTGATCGCGCTTGACGTGCCGCAGATCTTTGGCGTTGCTGATCGTACTTTTCAACATTATCGCCGATGTCCTCTGTCGCGTGCTTGACCCGAGGATCCGCTATGACTGATGCGGTGCCGACCGCCCCGCCGCGCAGCCAGTGGCGCGAAGTCTCGGATCAGTTCAAGACCCATCGCGGCGGTCTTTGTCGGTCTCTGGCTCTGGCTCTGGCTCTGGGGGATCGATGCCACCTTTATCGACATCCGCTAGCGCAATCAGGGGCCAGGCTGGGCGCATCCTTTTGGCACGGATCAATTGGGCCGCGATACCCTCGCGCGGATGATGGCGGGCGGGTAAACCTCGATTACGGTCGGGTAGACGGCGATGCTTCTGGCGCTTGGGCTTGGCAGCCGTATCGGCGTGCTGGCCGGATTTTTCAAACGGCTTGACGGCTCGCAGATGCGGCTGACAGACCTGTTTTTGTCGCTGCCGCTCTTGTCGCTTTTGTTGGTGATGGTGCCATTGTTTCGCGAAACCCTCAACGGCGCCTTTGGCCCTGAGAAAGGCATTTTCATCGTGATCGTCGTGGCCATCGGCGTGACAAGCTGGATGCCCAAGGCGCGGATCGTGCGCGGCGATGTACTGCCCCTGAAAGAGCGCGAATTCATCCTTGTCGCCCACTCAATCGGAACCACGATTAACAACCTCATCACCCGGCATATCCTGCCCAATGTGATGTCGCCAATCATGGTCTCGACCACGCTCGGGATTGCCAATGCGATCATTTCCGAAAGCGCGCGCTCGTTTCCGGGCCTGAGCTTTCCGCCCGATTTTCCGACCTGGGGGCGATTATTGAATGACGCCGCAGTCTATCTTCAGGACGATCCCAAGCGGGTGTTTTGGCCGGGTCTGGCAATCTTTCTCGACGTGCTCAGCATCAAAAATCTTGGCGATGGCTTGCGCGACGCCCTTGATCCGCGCATTTGCGGCCGATGAACATGCCTGTCCCGCCGGACGCCTCCGGCGGGAGTATTTTTGGAACGATGAAAGCGGCTGGCGCCCTCAGAGGTCGCGCCGCGCAGAGCTACCGGGGCCGAAACTGGCCGAGATCTGCGCCACCTCGATCCGTTTGCCCGCCTGCGGCCCATCCGCCGCGCGCGCAGCGGCGGGATAGGTCCAGAGCGGTGCGGCGACGACCACCTCGCGCAGGACCGCAGATGCGCGCATAACTCGCAGCAGATAGCTCTCGCTTTCCTCGCCCAGGGGAACTTCGGGGGTATCCCAGCGATCCCCGCCGATCCGCGTGCGCCTGATCCAGCTTACCGCCAGATTACCGCCCGCCACTTTGGCCACGCGCAGATGCACCGGCGCATAGGGGCGCAACCCGAGTCCGTCAAAGGCCAGCACCGCATGCCCGAAAGCCGGATCATCCACCGGTCGCCCCCCCGGGCCGATACGATAGTGGCGCGCCAGCCCGCGCTGTGCCTCGCCAAGGTTGATCTGTTGCGGCACGCCGTTCAACCGCACCAGATAAGAGCCCTCCGGCCAGATCTCTACCCCCGCCCCTTCGGTGCCCAACTGCCCCCGCAAACGGTGGCGCAGGATATAGGTGTTGGTGTCAACCAACTCTGCATCGCGGAACTGAAACAGCTCCCACCCGTCAGGCGTGCCATCGCCAATTGCGCAGATGTTACCCCCAGACAAAAGGGCCGCATCGGTGATGCTTTCCAGCGTGCCGTGCAGCATGCGCACGACAAGACCTTCACCACGATCGACCACCTGCGAACAGGCAGGACCAAGAGGCGATTGCGTGACGCCAATCGTGCTGCGCGCGGCTATGATCGAATCAAGTGCATAATTGGCATCCTGATCAGACGCATAAAGCGCCGCCGAGCCGGGCCAGGGGTTGGCCATCACCGCGATATGGGGCGCGTGCGGCACCTCTTCGCCGGTCAGCAGCGGCAGGTCCATGAACAAAGGCGCCACCGGGTTTGGCGCGGAGAAGGGGCGCAACCGCGCGGGCGCATCCTCGATCAGGATCGGGCGATAACTTTCCGGCTCGATCCGCACGGCGTCAATGCGCTGCGCATTGCCCATCTGATCGACGCGGTCGATGCGGAACCGGCCACCGCCTTCAGACTTTGGCAAGGCAAGAATATCCCCCGCCCCGGCGCGCAACTGCGACGGCGGCAGCGTGAGCCGCAGGGTGTCAATCGACACGCGCGCCTCGGACAGCCAGCGTTCAACCACCTGCCGACCCTCGGCGCGGGTCATCGCCAGCGGCATTTCCGAGGTTGCCACCGCATGGGTCACATCGTCGGGCAAAATCGCCTCTTCCGAGATCGCCTCGTAATCGCCATCCGCCTCAAGAAACCGCAAGCGCACGCGCCCGGCCAGCTCGATATCGCTGCCGCGCGTTTCTTCGATAACACCGCCAAGCTCCGCATCCCGCACCACAAGGTCAAGATCAACCGCATGATCCTCCTTGCCATTGCGCAGCCGAAACTGAAGCTGACCCGCCCGCTCAATCGCGTCAAACCCATAGCGCAGCATCAGGGGCTGCAAAGACCCGCGCGCCTCGGACACCTGATCGACAAGATAGCCGCGCAGATAGCCGTGCAACTCACTGGTATCGAGATCGCGCAATCCGGTGCGCGCGGCAATTTCCTCAACAACCGAGGCCAGCCGATGCGCGCTTGTGCGCCCGGTGATCCAATGCCCGCGCGTATAGTTGGCCCCATCCGACCACAGCCCGGTATTGGCAGGGAAAAACGGATAGGGTCGCGCATCCCAGGCCCAGACATAGGCGTGGTCCATGTCGATCATCCGCCCGTCATATTCTTCGGACAGCGGGTTGTTTTCCGCCGCCTCCCAATAGCCGGCCGTGGCACGCAGATACTGCAGCTGAATGAGCTCGTCGCGCTGTCCAGTGGAATACCGGGGCAGGCTTGATTCCGACGATTTCGGATCGACAAACTTGTTCGGTTCATTGGTGCCCTTGTCAACCGCAGCACAGCCATATTCGGTAAAGCGGATCGGCTTGGACTGCGGAAACCAGGCCGTCGGCTCGGCCTGACGTTCGCCGTTCACCCGCTCATGATGCAGGTTCTGCCACCAGTTGCGGATATCCTTGAACCGCCAGATCCAGGCCTCGTCATAGGTCTCATCGGTGATCGGCGTGCGGATCTGCGCCGCGCGGGCCTCGGGCGAGTGATAGAACCAGTCATAGCCCTCGCCGCCCTCGATATTGGATTGCAGGTAATCCAGATCATAGATCGCGCCCCAATCGGCATCCAGATGATCATCGCCCTCGCGCCAATCCGACAGCGGCATGTAATTGTCGATGCCGATAAAGTCGATGGTGTCATCGGCCCACAGCGGATCAAGATGAAAGAAGCGATCGCCGTTGCCCGGCTGATAACCGAAATATTCGGACCAATCGGCGGCATAACCGATCTTGACGTCCGGCCCCAAAAGCGCGCGCACCTCGCCCGCCAGACCCATCAGCTGCGCCACGGCGGGAAAGCTGTTGGCCGCCCCCCGAATCTGGGTCAGGGCACGCATCTCGGAGCCGATGCAAAAGCTTTCGACGCCGCCGACCGCCGCACAAAGCGCCGCCTGATGCAGGACAAACCGGCGATAGGACCATTCGTCAGGTCCGTGATAGCTGACCGGGCTCACCTTGACCGCCCCGCCAAAGCTCAGCAGGTCAAGCGCGCCGGTGCCGGGGGTGGATTGCGGCAGAGCATTGATCGGCGTCACTGTGAAATCGGACGCACGCGCCGTGCCAAAGAAGGCCGCGACCTCGGTCTCGGCGAGGGGCGAGCCATCGTTGCTCCCGTCCTGCCCCGGCGCTTTGGCCGTGGTGATGCGTCCGCGCCAGGGTAAAACCGCCTGATTTCCGGCGTCACTATAGGGATCAGGCAAGCCATTGCCCGGCATCTGCTCCATCAGGATAAACGGATAATACAGCACGTCCTGCCCGGCCTGTTGCAAGGACAGGATCGCCTCGATCACCGATTGATCGCTTGGCGTTCCGCCGTAAACCTCCCGGTCGTCTGCATCGCGCGGCACAGTGCCCGCCGCGGCGCGGGTCAGGCTGGACACCTGCCAGGGCATGTTCGTGGACTCATACTGCTTTTGCTCGACGCGCGGGCGAATCTGACACTCCCCACAGCGCAGATCATCGCCAAACCAGCTCACCACAAGCGAGGTCGCGTGACAGGTCGGCAATTCAGCGGTCAGCGCCTCAAGAGAGGTGGAAAAATCGGACTTTTCCGAAGGCGTGTTGATATTGGCAAGCCCCGCCGATCCGGGGCCGAAGTTCATCTTTACCGGCGTGGTCGCCAGCACATATTCGCCCGATCCCGGCAACATCGCCACACCACGCACCGCGTGAGTGGGGTCAAGATCAGCACCGGGCGTTTCGATCTGCGAGGGGCGGCAGACCTCAAAGCTGAACTGCGGCACGCGGTTGCCATAGGCCCCGATATCGAGAGCCTCAATCACCACATAGGCGGTGCCACGGTAGGCAGGTACATTGCCCGCGCCTTCAACCGCCTCGATCTTGGGGTCGGGAAGTTGGTCCCGCGTGCCGCGATAGACCCGCATGTTAAGGCTATCCTTGGCAATCTCGGTGCCATCCGCCCAGACCCGCGCCAGATTGGAAATTTCCCCCTCGCAGAGCGCAAGGGCGATGCTGACCGAATAGCTGATCTGCCGGGTGGTCGGCGTGGCCGGGCGCGGCGTGCCCTTGCCGCCACCGCGACTACCGGGGGTGACACTCACCTCTTCGCGAAACTCGGTCGCCCAGATAAGCTGACCGGCGACCCGCATCCGGCCATAGACCTGCGCAATCGCGTCGCCCTCACCCGCACCAGTCAGTCGCAGCCGGTTAACCCGCCCGCTTTCCACCACGTCAGAGCCTTGTCCAAGCAACCGCTGGTCAATCGAACGCCCGATGACGGCACCGGCAAAACGCCCGATCGCCACCGACGACAGGCCGAGTGCCGTGCCCCCAACAGCCCCACCAATTGCGGCCCCTGCGGCTGATAATAGAATGGTCGCCATGGCTTAGCCCTCCTGCGGAAATTCGAACCGGGCCACGATGCGGCGCCGCCAAGGCGCGCTCAGCGGGCTTTCGACCACGCCATGACCCGAATAGGCGTGAATGAATGTGGCCTGCGCACCGATCCGGCCCACAACCCCGAGATGCTTGGCAACCGACCCGTCGCGCATCCGAAACAAAAGCACATCGCCGGGCGCCTCATCGGCAAGGTCCTTGGGGCGCAAATGCCGCTTGGCCGCCTCCCAAAGCGCCTCGATGCGCGCCGGTTCCGACCAATCCATCGAATAGGCCGGCGGGCGCTCCGGCTCGGCGCCAAGCACCTCTTGCCACAGCCCCCGGATCAACCCGAGACAGTCACAGCCCGCGCCCTTGCAGGCCGCCTGATGCAGATAGGGTGTCCCGATCCAGCCCCGCGCCGCCACGACGATGCGCTCTCCCTGACCGCTCATCACCGGCGGCTCCCGCCATCAAGGCGCGGCGAACGGGTAGGATCGGAAATCGTCCAGTCATCGCCGGGAATATCCGGAAACCCCTGAAAATTCAGAAGGTTGTTAAACTTGAACTGACAGGTCGGCATGCGCTTGTCGCAGCCCGCCTCGATCCGAAGCAGATCACCGGCGGCCACCTCGGCGCCCAAGGGATGCCAAAGCTCGATCACCCGCGCATCGCCTTCAACGATGTCGCGCTTGATCATCCCCTGAAGACCGCTTGCCACACCGCCTTGAACCTTCAAAACGCCATGACGAAACCAATCCGGTGCAAAACCGGCCATATCGGCAAAGCGAAAGACCCGCCGATCGGTGACCACTTCTGCGGCGCGTTCACTGACATAGCCGGGGGTATCAAGATCAAAGGTGCATTCCTCATCCCCCAACACCGCGCTACAGCTTTTTTGATAGGTCCGCCCAAGCGGCACGTTCAACGCCTCGGTCAAGCCGCGCAACTCGGCCTCAAACGCGCCACCCGCGCGCTTGAGCTCGCCAATCGTGCCGCGAAACTGCAATTGGCGGGCGTCCACATCGGCCCAATTCACCAACCAGGCGCGCACCTCGGCCCCGTCATAACGCCCGGCCTCGATCTCATCCTCGCGGACCGCGGTATCGCTAAGGGCGCCCAAAGCCTCGGTATTATCCACCGAAAGCCCGGTCGATTGCTGCAAGGCAAGCGCGCTTAACCCGGTGTCGGGCTTAAAGCTGATCCCGTCGAATGCCAACACGGTGTCGTGATCGGTAAACCCCATCACCACCCCGTCGCGCCGCGACAGCGCCCAGCACCGACAGATGGTCGTCACGCCGGTGCCAAGATGCGTCTCAAGCGCGCTGTTCAACCCGCTCATATCCGGATCTCCACCACCGGCACATTCGGCACTTCGCCGGCCTGAAAGCTGGCAAGGCTGGTCTGGATGCGGTCGGTGTCAAAGCGCACCGGCACGTCAAATTCATAGCCCGCCGTCACCTGCACACCCACGTTCGGCGGCTCGACAAAACGCACGACGCCGGTGGTCGGATCGACCTCGTAATGCACGCCGTCCTGCAATTCATTGTTCGAAAGGCCGACGCGCACGCTGCCCTCAACCGGCTTGCGGATCTGACGGGCATAGCTCTGCTCGCCCGAGCGATAGGTCTTGAACAGCGCAAACTCGACCGTGACATCATCACCCACGCCGATCACCTGATCGCGGTAATCCGGCTCGGCCTTGGCGCGGCCCGACTTGTAATCGGTCCAATCCTTCCAGCGAAAGCCGAACAACTGCCCGCGCCGCGCCTCGAAAAACGCGATCAACGCCTCGATATCATCAAGCCCGCGCAGCGACACGCCGGCATCATAGCGGCGACGCGATTGCGCCCAGGGGGTGTTGCGCTCTTCAAAGCCGTTGGCCAGCGTGACCACATCGGTCAGCCGCTCAGGCCCACCAAGCGAGCCAAAGCTCAGACTGGCCGGAAAGCGTATTTCATGAAATCCCATCTGCCCTATTCCCTTGCTTTAGCGGTTGCGATTGCCGCGCCCGATCAAACGACCAAGCTGGGCTGCGATCTGGCCCTGACTGCGGCGGAACCCGTCGATATCGGGGGTCGATATATTCATCACCACGCTGACATTGCCGCCGCCCGCACCGCGCACGCCAAGCTTGCCATCGGGGCCGCGGCTGAGCGGCATGATCGCCTCTGGCCCGGCCTCGCCCATCAAACCGGTGCCCCCGCGCATCGGAAATGTGGTCGGCCCGCTGACCACGCCACCATTGGCAAAGGGCTGCACCCGGCCCTGCGAAAAACTGCCCCCCTTGGCAAAGGGAAACAGTCCGCCAACCAGGCTTCCGACCCCCTGCGCCACCAACCCGCCAACCTGGTCGGTGACCGGCCGTGTCGCCGCATTAAAGGCGGTGTTGATCATCGAGGTCGCCAGGGTGCGCAGCGAATCCGACAGGTTATCGCCATCGAGAACCGCCCCGCGAATGGCCGAGCGCAACCCACGGCTCATGCCGCGTTCAAGCGTTTGCACATCCTGCCCGGTGCGCGCAAATCCGCCCCGGACCCGGCCAAGCTCGGCGTTGAACACCGCCGCCATATCCGCCGCCTGCCCCAATGACGCATCCAGCGCCGTGATCTGGCTTTCCAGATCCTCTGCCCGTTCCAATTCATCCATCGTTCATCTCTCCGTTTGTGTCCGGGAAAGCCCGCAACAGCGCCTCTAGCCCGTCGCGCGCCATCGGGCGCACCCCTGCCCCATGCCCCAGCATCAGCCGAAGTTCGGCCGGGGTCAGCGCCCAGAATTCCGCCGGGCGCAAGCCCAACCCATGCAGGCCTGCGCGCATCAGGGCGGGCCAATCAAGCCGCCCACTCATCCCGTCTCTTCCGGCAAGGCAAAGGCGCGGCCCAGCAACTCGGCCGCAGCCTTTGCGGCGCCCAAAGGCCCGCCTTCGATCTCGGCACTCAAAAGATCGCTGGTCCGACCACGCCAGCCCCCCCCGCGCAGGCCCGCCACAACAAGCGCAAGCACATCGCGGGTGGAAAAGGCGCCGCCCTCGAACCGGTCGACCAGATCAATCAGCGATCCGGCCTCAAGGTCCGCCTCAAGTTCGGCCAATGCCCCAAGCGTCAGCTTGAGAACCTGCCGCTCACCGTCGATGACCAAGGCCACCTCGCCTGCCCAGGGGTTTGCCATGGCTTACAGCACCGTAAAGGTCAGCTGCCCCGCCGAGGCGAGCGCAAGCTCATAGGTCGCCTCGCCGTCATGGGTGCCACCATATTCGATCGCCGTCACCTGAAACGCGCCTTCGATGGTGCCGAAATCGGGGATCACCACCTGGAAATCCGGCGTCTCGCCATCGAAAAAGATCTGACGCGCGCGCTCGTCACTGGCCGCATCGCGGAAAATGCCAGAGCCGCTGATGCTGGCCGATTTCACACCGGCCCCGGCCAGCAATTCGCGCCAGCCACCCGCAGATTCAAGACTGGTGACATCCACGCTCTAGGCGTTAAAGCTGACCCGCGTCGCGCGCAGCCCGGCCACCGTTTCAAAATTCCCGCTGCCGTTGAGATCAATCTTGATCAGCAGGTCCTTACCATTCTGTACAGCCATTGGTCTTATCTCCGAAAATCAAAGGGTTATGGGGTGTCATCCACGCGTGCCCGAAACGTCAGATCGATCCGGCGCAATTGGCCGCCGCTCTCTCGTCGGGCGCGGGCGCGCAGAAAATCAAGGTTGCTCAGACGCCCACGCGCCAGCGTAAGGTCGGCGCCGACAAGCGCGTCACTGACCGCACCGGCCACCTCTTTCGCGGCCAGAAAGCCCGCGTTTTCGGTGACCACCGAGACGGTGAAGCGGTGCCAGGTGCCCCCTGCGGTGGCATCTGAACGATCGCGCACCTCTTCGGGGCCAAGCGTGACATAGGTCTGCGGCACCAGACCGGCGGGCAAGGCATCAAAGATCGCATCCCCCACCAGCGCCGCCAAACTGACATCCACGGAAAGTCGTTGAAAAACAGCCTCTTGCAGGGCCGCCGCCACGGCATAACTCATAGCACCACCTCCTCTTCCGCCCAGCAGGTCAGGAACCGCCCCGCCGCATCGCGTTCCGTCACCGACTGAATGAGAAACAGCCGTGATCCATCGCGAAGCCGCTGACCGGGTTTGGGGCGCGCGGGGCTGTCTTGGGGCGCGGCACGCACCGTGATCCGAAAGGTGGCGCGCGACAGGCTCACCGCCGCACCGGCCACTTCACGCCCCGTGCGCGCCGTCACCTCGGCCCAAAGCGTGCCACGCGGCAGCCAGGCCTCGATAAAGCCGCCCGCGCCATCGGGCTGACGATCCGGCACCTCAAGCACAAGCGGCCGCGTCAGGTGAACCGGGCCCATCATGCGCCCCCCCCACCCAAAAGGCGCACCGTCCGATAGCGCTCGATCAGACTTGAAACCCCGAACGACATACAGCCACCCGCAAGGCCCGTCTCATGGCGGTACTCATAGTAATGCGCCGCCAAAAGCAGGACCGCCTGCGCCAGATCCGCCGGCAGATCGCCCCATGCCACGCCATATCCGGCGCGAAACACGATCTCGGCGGTCCCCCCCGGCGCAATCGGCGGAAGCATCGTGCCACCGGGCCGCAGGATCGGGCGATGCGCGTCCCGCTCAAGGCGATAGTGATCGGGCGTCACCAGATCGACCTCATCGGCGCGGTTGCGCAGGTTCAGGCTCACGATCGCGATGACCGGCGCCACCGGCAAGGCTTGCCCTTCGCTGTCGCGCCACGCGTTCAACACCCAGGAAAACTCCCGTTCGATCAGCACCTTGCCGGTGCGTGCCTCGATCGCGGCCATGGCGGCGCGCAGAAAACTTTCCAGAACCGGGTCCTGGATATCGTCATCCGCAAACCCCGTCCCCAGCCGCAGATGCGCCTTGAATTCCGCCAGCGGCAGCGCGGCTAGGGGAACCGCGGTTTCTTCGATTAACATCATGGACCTACTCCATACATCCCGGACCCCTCCGGTGGTTCAGGCGCGCACCACCCTGCGTCGCTCGGACGGAGGGGAAGAGCTGGACAACGCCAATATTCGGCAGCACGCGCCTCGGGACGGGGGCCATCCTGCCCCCGCCCGCCTTCGCCACCTCTTACGAGATGGCGAATTTCAACAGCTTGATCGCTTTGAAGTCACTCACATCGCCGCCCACGCGCTTGGTGGCATAGAACAGGACATGCGGCTTGGCGCTGTAGGGATCGCGCAGCACGCGCAGATCGGGGCGCTCCGCGACGGTGTAACCGGCATGGAAATCACCAAAGGCAATGGCATCCGCCCCGATTGCGATATCCGGCATATCCTCGGCAATCAGAACCGGATAGCCCATCAGACGCGCAGGCTCGCCCGCCGCAAGACCATCGGACCACAAAAAACGCCCATCCGCATCCTTGAGCTTGCGCACAGTGCCCGCCGTTTTCGAGTTCATGACAAAGCTGGCGTTGGCGCGGTATTCGGCCCCGAGCGCATAAACCAGATCGACAATCGGCTCTGCCCCGCCAATCGAGCCATCGGCGCCGGTCGGCACATAGCCCAGATTGCCCCAGGCCCAGACATCATTGTCAACGCTCGGGTGGGTCAGGAAACCGCGCGGCTTGTCCACACCATCGCCAGTCACAAAAGCAGCCGCCTCGGCGCGGGCGAACTTGTCCGCGATACGGCCCGCAAGCCAGCCCTCGACATCAAAGGCGCTGTCATCCAGCAGACGCTGGCTGGCCTTTGGCAGTGCGCTCAGCTCGTGAAGCGGGATGGTGATGCGATCAATCACCGGTGTCGCGGTCTCTGTGGTGCCACCCGCCTCGGTCGCCCAGCCATGGCCCACATCGGTGTGATCAATCAGCACGTCAAAGCTTGTCGCTTCGACGCCCACGACATTGGCGATTGCGCGGATCGACGCGGTCGAGCCAAGAACCGACTTGATCGTCTCGGCGGTCTGCGGATCGACCAGATAGCCGCCGTCGCCAGCCACGGCGGCATTGAGCGCCTTGCCCTCAAGCTCAAGCCCGCGCAGGCCATCGTCATCACCCGCCCGCAGATAGGCGTCAAACGCCTTGCGATGCGGGGCATAGGTGTCACCTGCGGTGGCCAGTTGCGGGCGCTGAAGGCCAAGAGATTTGCGTTCAAACATGGTCATTTTCTCTTCTTGCTGTTGAAGTCGGTGGTGAACATCGGACTGAAAGCCCTTGAATTCGCTCATGAAACCCGCGACTGCGGATTTCACCTCGGCCGCCGGAGACAGATCTTCCCCGGTCCGAGAGGTTGCCTCGGTTTTGCTCATCATAAGATCCTGTAGCTTTGGTCGTGTTGGGCGCGTTACATTTGCGCCATCTCCCGGCGGGCGTCCTCAAAGGCCGCCGCCAACTCGCGCAGGGTGTCGTCCGCCAGGCCATCGCCCTTGGCCGCAACCCGCGCACTGGGCAGCATCGGGAAGGTCACAAGCGACACCTCCCAAAGCTCCAGTTCCGTCAAGAGCCGACGGCCCTTGTCATTCTTGCTGGCGCGCAGCGTGCGATAGCCGATGCTCAGCCCGTCAATCGCCCCCGCCGCAATAAGCGCCGCGGCCTCACGGGCCCGTCCCACGCTTTCCAACAGGCGACCCTTTACAAAAAGGCCCCGCGCATCCTCGCGCACCTCGTCCCAGACGCCGATCGGCTGGCTCGGGTCGTGCTGCCAGAGCATCTTGACCTTGCGCCCCTCGGCCACAAGCCGCGTCAGCGATTTGGCATAGGCCCCCGCCTCCACGATATCGCCGCCTTGGTCCGTCGCGCCAAACAGACTCGCATAGCCCTCGATCGCACAGCCATCGGTCACGCTAAGCGCGTCATCATCAAAGCGCGCAAATTTGCGCTCAAGTCCCGTTTCCATATCCATTCGCCTCATCCTTTCGCCCAAGGCAGGGGTACCCCCACCGAACCCGTTCATGGCAGCGCGGCCAAAAGCGGCTGAAATGCCTGCGCCAAGATCGCCGCCACCACGCCATAGACCGCCAGCCACAACCGCCGCTCCAACCTCTCAAGCGCGGCTTCCATCCGCATCAGCCGCTCACTCAGCGCGCGAGTCTGCAATTCGGCCACCCTCTCATGTGCCTCAAGCCGCAGTGCCGGGGCACAATCAAATGCCTCGAACCCATAGCGCTGGGGCGGGTGCTGCTCAGCCATCCAGATCCTCCTCGGTCAATGCCGGAAGCCCCAGCAAGTCGCGCTTTTCGTCATCACTCAGAAACTCGGCCTTCGCCACCCGGCTCCAGAGCGTATCGCGCTCCGCCGCAAGGGCGGGCACCTGGTCAAGGTCGGGGCGCAACTCAAGCTTCTCGCCGCTGAACCCCGCAAGCCAGGTCGCCACCGACGCCGCCACCCGCGTGGCCAGCGGCAAGACCGTCAGGCGGTAAAACGCCCGATTGGCCTCCTGATAGTTCGAGAACGTCGCATCGCCGGGAATCCCAAGCAGCATCGGCGGCACCCCAAAGGCCAGGGCAATCTCACGCGCCGCACTTTCCTTGGTCTTCTGAAATTCCATATCCGAGGGGCTGAACCCCATCGGCTTCCAATCAAGCCCGCCTTCCAAAAGCATCGGTCGCCCGGCATTGCGCGCGCCCTGATGGTGGGTCTCCATCTCACTCACCAACCGCTCATACTGATCGTTGGTCAGACTGCCCTGCCCCTCGGCCCCGCGATAGACAATCGCACCACTGGGGCGTGCGGCATTGTCGAGCAACGCCTTCGACCACCGGCTTGCGGAATTGTGCACATCCACCGCCTGCGCCGCTGCCTGCAAGGGCGACAACCCATAGTGATCGTCCTGCGGGTGAAAGCTCTTGACGTGGCAGACAACTGGATTGCCCTCGCTCACATCAAACCGGTGTTTGCGCCCCGAAACCGCATATTCATAGGCAATCGGCCAGCCATCGGCACCGGGCACCACACTCATCCGGTCAGAGCGCAACACATGCAACTCAAGCGGCACACCGATCCCGGCGCCAACCGCCTCGACATAGGCGTTGCCGGTCAAAAGCAACTGACCATAAAGCGCCTCAAAAAGCTCAGCCCGCCCCTGCGCCGGATTGGGCGCCTTGACCAGATCCAACAGCGGATGCTCCGAAAAGCGGCGCTCGCAATCCTGCAACACCAAAGGCAGCGCCGCCGCCGCCTCCGCGATCATCTTGACACAGCGAAAGCCAACCGGATTGCCAGCAAAGCCGGTGCGCGTCAGGGTCACCGTATCACGCGGGCTCCAGGCCACACGTCCCGAGCCATGCCAGGCCATGACCCGACCTGTGGCACTGGCCTTTTGCTCGGGCGCCACTGCCGGTTCCGCACTGCCCTGCCGGAAGAAGTCCAATATCATCTCGCGTTCTCCTTGGTCCTGCACCCATTGGGCTCATTGCCCGCTTGTCGCCATCAGACGCTCATAGGTTTAAGAAAAGTGAACCACACCGTGCGCCGTCTCTTAGGGGCCCGCCGCAGTTGTCAAATCGTCATCTGAATGCTGATTTTCCCCTATGAAACATAGGTTAAGCGACCCTGACCGCGACATAGCACACGCCACAAAAAAGCGCGGCAGCTCGTAAGCCGCCGCGCCGTCTCTGATTTCCCCGTCGCACAAGAACGCGCCGTCACACCGCCCGCACACTCGGGTTGCGCCATTTGGCGGAGGGCTCCAGAATGAGATCGCTGATCGCCCAGACAAGCGCGTCCACCCGGTCCGGGCTGCCCTTGCCTTCATACCCGCGTGCCGTCATCGCGCACATCTGGTCTTCAAGCTCGCTCAGCCCGCGCAGATGAAAGATCCGTCCCTGCTCGTAGAGCGCCGCCACCGGCTCTGCGCGGGCAACCTTGCCCCGGCTGGCATGCACCTTGCGAAACGGCACCAGCGGATCAACCTGCCGGATCACCTGCTCAACCATATCGCCGCCCTGGTTGACCTCGGCCACAAGCCGCTCTGCCCCCCATTGCTCCATCGCGCGAATGGCCGCATTGGCCCACCGCGTCGGACTGGCGGCACTGATGCTGCAATCGGCAAGCACATAGGCCCGCCAATCTTGCACAGGCCCGCTGGTCACGGCCCCAACCACGACGATGCCGCATTCATCCGACCCGCTATGCCCGGTCACCGGCGGATCAACCGCCACCACAACCCGGTCCATCTCGGGCACCCGGTCAATCCGCGCCGCCTCAAGCATTCCATGGGTCCAAAGCGCATCCTCGGCCTCATCGACCAGGATACCGTCAAGCTCTTGGCGCCCAAGCCTTGTCCCGGCATAGCGCGCCCGCACCTCCTCAAGAAAGCTCTCGGCCAGAAAGGCGCGGTTGGCCTCGGTCGGCGCACTTGTCACAACCGTACTCGGCGCCGCCAACAGCTCCTTCAAAACGCCCACATTGCGCGGCGTGGTGGTGACACAGACCCTCGGATCATCCCCCAACCGCATCCCGAACTGAAGCATATCCCAGGTCTCGCGCGCTTTCTTCCACTTGGCCAGCTCATCGACCCAGGCCCCGTCAAACTGCGGCCCGCGCAAGCCCTCGGGGTCATGCGCCGAAAACACCTGCGCCGTAGCGCCGTTCGGCCAGATAAGCCGCTTGCGCGTCGCCTGCCATTCGGGGCGCCGATCGGGCGGCGAACAGGCCATGATGCCGCTTTCGCCAAACACCATCACCTCGCGCACCTGATCAATCGTCTCGCCGACAAGCGCCAGACGCTGACATCGGCCCTTGTCCAGGGGTCGCGCGCCCTCGACCTGCGCGCGCACCCATTCGGCCCCGGCGCGGGTCTTGCCCGCCCCGCGCCCGCCCATGATCACCCAGGTGCGCCAATCGCCCTCGGGCGCAAGCTGATGATCCAGCGCCCAGAACTCGAACAGATAAGGCAGCGCCATAAGCTCGCCATCACTCAGCGCATCGAGGAATTCGTCCTGGGCATCTTGCCCTTCTGAGACGATCCAACCGGCACCCGATCTGAGCCCGTGCGTCGTCGAAATCGAGGGCATAATCGTTGACGATGCCCCGGTCTTGCTTTTTGCGTTTTTCAAGTTGCGCCTCCGCTTCTATCGCGATCTTGAGCCATTGGCGGATTTCACCAGTGGCCTTGGTTGCATTTTTAAGTTCATCCAGGTCCCCAGCCCTGATCTTGAGATACAGATCCTCCAGTTCCTCGCGCATATCCGCCAATTGACGTTCAAGCGCATTGATCGAAGTCGTAAGGCCCGTGGGCCCCTCTTCGGGGGTAATCAAAACCATGCGTGCTCTTGCCTCATGTGATTGCCATGCTGTCAGCGTCCCCTCCGCCCATGCGACACAAAAAAACGGCCACCGGGGTAACCCCCGGGGCCGCTTGCCCATCTCGTCCAGCATGTCACAACGTATACGTGAAACCGTTCGCAAAGTCAAGCTCGACGCGCCGTCAGGTTCCGATCAACCGACCGTTATCATTACACTTTCTTAACATTCCGCAGAGCGTGTGCACCATAGTCGGCACATCTGAAATCCATTCACCGTTCCCGAAATACTCCCGCCGGAGGCACCTAAACTGCGACACATTGAGCAGACTGATAGATTTATTGCTCCAAGGGGCTGTGGCGCTCCGATACGCGCCCTATATGCCGTGCAATTCACTTCGGGGACAAAAACGCTCATGTATGAAAGCCTCAGCCTAGCCGCCGACAACCTTTTATCCCCGATCGTCTTGTCCTTCGCCCTGGGCCTCGCCGCCGCCCTCGCGCGCTCTGATCTCTCCATCCCCGAGGCCGCGGCCAAAGCCCTCTCGATCTACCTCCTCTTCGCCATCGGCTTCAAAGGCGGGGTCAGTGTTTCGGACCACGGCGTCGACATTCATCTCGGCGCGGCGCTCCTTACGGGCATCGCCCTTTCGGCGATGCTACCGCTCCTTGCCTTCGCCCTGTTGCGAATGATGTCGGGGATGGACCGGCTCAACGCCGCTGCCGTGGCCGGTCACTACGGCTCGATCTCGATCGTAACCTTTGTCGCCGCCACATCCGTGCTCGAAAGCCAGGGCATCGCCGCCGAAGGCTATATGGTCGCCGTTGCCGCCGCGATGGAGGCCCCGGCGATCCTCTCGGCGCTCTGGCTTATCTCGCGCGGCGAAGGCTCGGGGCGGATGGATGCGACCCTCTGGCGTGAAATTCTTCTCAACGGCTCGATTGTCCTCTTGGTCGGGGCTTTCTTCATCGGCTGGATCACCGGCCCCGAAGGTCTCGCCGAAATCAGCAGCTTCATCGTCTCGCCCTTCAAAGGCGTGCTCTGCCTGTTCCTGCTCGACATGGGGCTGGTGGCCGGGCGCGGCCTGCGTCAGGGGCGCGGAACGCTTGGGCTTGGCGCGGTCGGTTTTGGCCTGCTGATGCCCGTTGTCGGCTCTCTGGTCGGGCTTACTGCGGCGCTTCTGATCGGCCTCTCAACCGGGGGCGTGATGCTGATGATGGTGCTCGCGGCCTCGGCAAGCTATATCGCCGTGCCCGCCGCCATGCGTGTCGCCCTGCCCGAGGCGAACCCGTCTATTTACCTCACGCTCTCGCTTGGCGTGACCTTCCCCTTCAACCTGACCCTTGGCCTGCCGCTCTACCTTGCGCTGGCCCAGATCGCGACCGGAGGCTGAACAAATGCAGACCCACAAAGCCAAACGAGTGGAAATCACCATCGAGAGCGTGATGCAATCGCGCCTGACGGATGCTCTTCGCGATGCAGGCGTCACCGGCTATACCATCCTGCCGGTCTTGGGCGGCTCGGGCCGCTCCGGCGAATGGTCCCGCTCGGGCCAGGTCAGCCGCGCAGGCGGCATGGTACAGGTCACTTGCATCATTCGCCCTGACCGGCTTGATGCGCTGCTGGATGCTGCCTTTCAGGTGGTCGAACGCCACATCGGCGTGGTCTGCGTCATCGATTGCGACGTGCTGCGCGCCGAGCGGTTCTAGCCCCTACTCGGCCGCGTCCTGCGCTGCGGTTTCCGCCTCAATCTCGGCGGCGCGCTTTTCGACCTGCTCGACGATATGCTCGACCATCTGTTCGTTATCCATGCGGTGGCTTTGCTTGCCCGCCAGATAGACCATGCCATTGCCCGCACCGCCGCCGGTAAAGCCGACATCGGTCATCAAGGCCTCGCCGGGGCCGTTCACCACACAGCCGATAATGCTAAGGCTCATCGGCGTCTTGATATGCTCAAGGCGCTGCTCAAGCGCCTCGACCGTCTTGATCACGTCAAACCCCTGCCGCGCACAACTTGGACAGCTGATGATGTTCACACCGCGATGCCTGAGGCCAAGCGATTTCAGAATTTCAAAGCCGACCTTGACCTCTTCCACCGGATCGGCCGACAGGCTGACGCGGATCGTGTCGCCAATGCCCATCCACAACAGATTGCCCAAACCAATCGCCGATTTGATCGTCCCGCTGGTCAGGCCCCCGGCCTCGGTGATGCCAAGGTGGATCGGCGCGTCGGTCGCCTCGGCCAATTGCTGATAGGCAGCTGCGGCCATGAATACATCCGAGGCTTTGACGCTGATCTTGAATTCATGAAAATCGTTATCCTGCAAAATGCGGATATGCTCCAACCCGCTCTCGACCATCGCATCGGGGCATGGCTCGCCGTATTTATCCAGAAGATGCTTTTCAAGACTGCCCGCATTGACCCCGATCCGCATCGAACAGCCATGATCGCGCGCGGCGGCGATCACCTCGCGCACGCGCTCTTCGCTGCCGATATTGCCGGGATTGATCCGCAAACAGGCGGCCCCCGCCTCGGCGGCCTCGATCCCGCGTTTATAGTGGAAATGAATGTCGGCCACGATCGGCACCGGGCTTTCGGCCACGATCTCCTTCAGCGCCTTTGAGCTGGCCTCATCGGGCACAGAGACCCGCACGATATCGGCCCCGGCATCCGCCGCCGCCTGAATCTGTGCCACGGTGCCCGCCACATCGGTGGTCAGCGTGTTGGTCATGGTCTGCACCGAAATCGGCGCATCGCCCCCAACGGGCACATTGCCCACCATGATCTGTCTGCTTTTTCGGCGGTAGATATTGCGCCATGGGCGGATATGGTTCAGCGACATCGCGAAAGCCCCGTCAAATCATGTGAAATCCTGCCCCATGACTATCGCGAGACGCACCAATTCGCAATCGGTCCGCGCATCGACAACACTCATGGGAAAACGCGTTAGTCCTGCGCCGCAAGCGCGGGGCTGGCCGGGGCCAACTGCAATTCGGCGACATAGCGCATCAGATCCTGATCCGCGTTGATATCGGCCACTGCATAGCGCCCCTGAAGCTCTGACGGTGTCAGCGCCAAACCAGAGATCACAGAGCCACGCGGACCGGCGGGGCCGTAATGCTCGCCGTTGACCGCGAAATAAACCGCGCCCGATTCGCCCACCCGCAGGGTCGGCGGCTCTTGCGTGGCGGGCACATCATAGCTCTCGCCGGCGTTTAGAATGCCTTCATAGATCACGCTACCGTCCGCCGCGCGCACCCTGACCCAAGCCGCCCGCACTGCCACAAGGCGCACGTCGGGCATATCATCGGCAACGACTTGTGGCTGCTTCTGGGTGACACCGCTCACCTCATCAAGCTGCGCCACGGCAAAGCCGCTGTCGCGATCCGCACTCGGCGTGCCGGGGCTCATCGTGCCCACTTCGGCCGGATTCAGCGTCGAAATAGGCGCATCGCGCGCCACCATCACCGGCACATCAAGCGCCTTGGGGCGATAAAGACGGCTCAGCCGATCATCGCGCGGCGGCTGGAACACGCCAGAGGCATCCTCCGTCGCGGTCGCAGATGGATCACTGGCCGACCCGGCGCTTGTCAGCGGATCGAGATCCGCCAGCACGATGGGCGTAT
This sequence comes from Roseovarius marisflavi, assembly GCF_900142625.1. Taxonomy (GTDB): domain Bacteria; phylum Pseudomonadota; class Alphaproteobacteria; order Rhodobacterales; family Rhodobacteraceae; genus Roseovarius; species Roseovarius marisflavi. The sequence continues at coordinate 6,524 of NZ_FRBN01000032.1, read as the reverse complement.
TTTCAACCGGCGCCAGCTGAACCTGCTGCACCTGGTTGAGCACACTCCAACCGCCATACCCAATCGCCCCGATCAGCGCCACAAGCACAAAGGCAGAGCCAATTGCGCCCGGCTCGATACGCGATAGAAAGCTGTCGGAGGCGGGCAAAAACGGCGCGTTTGGAGAAATCAGCGGATCAGACGTCCTCGCCGTGAACCGCACCGCAGAGGTGCCTTTCTTGCGGATCGACGAGGCCTCGGCTGACATGCCATGAGCTATTGAAAAGCCGGATTCAACGCAAAATGTCTTGAATGCGTGATCCGGGTCCATGCCAAGATAGCGCGCATAAGAGCGCACATAACCGGGGATAAATCCGGGCGTATCAAAAGCTGTGGGATCGGCATTTTCAATCGCGGCCACATAGGTGGCCTTGATCCGAAGCTCGCGTTCTACATCAAGAAGGGACTTGCCAAGCGTTGCGCGCTCGCCTCGCATGAGGTCGCCAAGGCGCAACTCGAATGCGTCAAAGCCACGGGCTTCGACATCCTCAACCTCGGCCTTGCGTGTAAACCGCCGCCCAATCATGCGATCACTGCCTCTTTGGTTACTAATGCGTTTTCCCGAACGTCCCGATTCGAGCTTTGCACTTTTCTTTACGCAACCTTAACACAGAGCAAGTGCTATTGCACGTATTCCGGCATCAACCAGCCATCTCGGCGCGATTCAGCGCACAATGGCTCCACAGTTCGTCCATCGCATTTACCAGCGCATCCATCTCATCGGGGCCATGCACCGGCGAGGGTGTAAAGCGCAACCGCTCGGTGCCGCGCGGCACGGTCGGAAAGTTGATCGGCTGCACATACATGCCATAGCCTTCAAGCAACATATCGCTGAGTTTCTTGGTATGCACAGGGTCACCCACGATCACCGGCACGATATGCGAGCCGTGATCGACAATCGGCAAACCCAATCCCTTGAGGCGAGCCTTGAGGATTTTCGACTGTGTCTGATGCTGCTCACGCAGCTTATTGCCCTCGGAGGTCTTGAGAAACGCGACCGAGGCCGTGGCCCCCGCCGCCAGAGTCGGGGCCAGCGAGGTCGAAAAGATGAAACCGGGCGCGTAGCTGCGCACCGCGTCACACATCTTGGCCGAGGCCGCGATATAACCGCCCATCACGCCATAGGCCTTGGCCAGCGTGCCGTTGATGATGTCCAGACGATGCATCAGCCGGTCACGCTCGCAGATGCCCGCGCCACGCGGGCCGTACATGCCCACGGCATGCACTTCGTCGATATAGGTCAGCGCGCCGAATTCATCGGCCAGATCGCAGATCGCCTCGATCGGCCCGAAATCGCCATCCATCGAATAGATGCTTTCAAAAGCAATCAGCTTGGGCGCCTCGGGGTCGTCAGCGGCCAGCAGTTCGCGCAGATGCTCCACGTCATTGTGACGGAAAATCCGCTTGGCCCCGCCATTGCGGCGCACACCCTCGATCATGCTGGCATGGTTGAGGGCATCCGAATAGATGATCAGACCCGGAAAAAGCTTGGGCAGCGTGCTGAGCGTGGCGTCATTGGCGATATAGGCGCTGGTGAACAAAAGCGCCGCTTCCTTGCCATGCAGGTCGGCCAGTTCGGCCTCAAGCCGCTTGTGATAAACCGTCGTGCCCGAGATATTGCGCGTGCCACCCGACCCGGCGCCGGTGGCATCAAGTGCCTCGTGCATCGCCTCAAGAACGACCGGATGCTGGCCCATGCCAAGATAGTCGTTGCCACACCACACGGTGATCGGCTGATCGCTGCCATCGGGCTTGCGCCAGATCGCGTGGGGGAAATTGCCGTTGCGGCGCTCAATATCAATAAAGGTGCGATAGCGCCCTTCCTGATGCAGGCGTTCGATTGCGTCGTCCAGCTTGGCCGAATAATCCACTGGCAGTCCCTTCCCTCACCGATGCCGCAGCCCGCCTTTTGCAAAGCGCCCTGCGGGCCGTAGCAGCGTCGCACGCTACTTATTCAATAATACGAATGGATATATAATCCACCCGCTTCTGGCAACAGGCTACAAAATGCCGCCCCCCCGCTCCTTGATTTCGGTCAAGTCGCTGGACAGCACCGCAGGGCCTGTTACCCTCGCCTAAAAGCATAATTCAGCATCAAAGGCCAGCCATGTCCCTTTCCGCCGTTCTCGCCCGCATTGACGACCAGCTGCCGACCGCCACCGAGCGGCTGATGGGGCTTTTGCGCATTCCCTCGATCTCAACCGATCCGGCCTATCGCGATGCCTGCCAGGACGCTGCCGACTGGCTTGTGGCCGACCTGAAAAGCCTTGGTGTAAAGGCGCAAAAGCGCCCCACGCCCGGTCACCCGATGGTCGTGGGCCATATCGACGGGCCGAGCGATGGCGCCGGGCCCCACCTGCTGTTTTACGGTCACTATGATGTACAACCCGTTGACCCGCTGGATCTGTGGAACACCGACCCGTTTGACCCGCAACTTCAGGACAGCGATCACGGCAAGGTGATCCGCGCGCGCGGCGCATCCGACGACAAGGGCCAGCTGATGACTTTTGTCGAGGCTTGCCGCGCATACAAGGACGTGACCGGCGCTTTGCCCTGCAAGATCACGTTTTTCTTTGAGGGCGAGGAAGAATCTGGCTCGCCCTCGCTGATTCCCTTCATGCGCGAAAACGCCGACGAACTTTCGGCCGATATCGCCCTGATCTGCGATACCTCTATGGTCGCGCCCGGCGTGCCCTCGATTGCCTCGCAACTGCGCGGCATGCTCAAGGATGAGTTCACCATCACCGGCCCCCGCATCGACCTGCATTCGGGGCACTACGGCGGCCCCGGCCTGAACCCCCTGCGCGAAATCAGCCGGTTGATCACAAGCTTTCACGACGACACCGGCCGTGTCGCGGTAGAGGGCTTTTATGAGGGCGTCCACGAGGTGCCCGACGACCTTCTGCGGCAATGGGAAACCTGCGGCTTTGACGAGCATGCCTATCTGACCTCGGTCGGCTATACCCAACCGCATGGCGAAAAGGCCTATCCCACCCTTGTGCAGCAATGGGCCCGCCCGACGCTTGAAATCAACGGCCTCTGGGGCGGCTATCAGGGCGCGGGCAGCAAAACCGTGATCCCGTCCAAGGCCCATTGCAAGCTGACCTGCCGCCTCGTCGGCGACATGGACCCGGACGCCCTGCGGGCCAAAATTCGTAAACATGTCGAGGACCGCCTGTCGCCTGATGTCAAAATCGCCTGGGATCAGGATCTAGAAGGCTCGCCCGCCGCAGTGATGAACATCGACCGCCCCGAGTTTGAAAAGGCCCGCGCGGCGCTTTCGGATGAATGGGCGCGTGAAGCGGTCTTTACCGGCATGGGCGGCTCGATCCCGATTGCGGGGTATTTCAAGGAAATCCTCGGGCTTGACGCCATGCTTATCGGATTTGCACAGGAAGATGACGCAATCCACTCGCCAAACGAGAAATACAACCTCTCAAGCTTTCACAAAGGCATACGAAGCTGGGCGCGCGTGCTTGACGCCTTGGCGGGATGAGCGTGGGTTTCACCCACCCTACAGGTGATCACAGATGACAGTTCCGGGCTTCACCGACCACAGATCCGCCCCCAACGGCGTCGAGATCGCGTTTTCGCAAGGCGGCTCCGGCCCGGCGCTGCTGTTGCTGCATGGCTTTCCCCAGACCCGCGCCATGTGGACGGATATCGCGCCAGAGCTTGCCAAGACCCACCGCGTCATTTGCCCCGACCTGCGCGGCTATGGCCAATCGGGCAAACCGCAGGACGTGGCCGCCTATGCCTTTCGCGAGATGGCCCGCGACATGACGGCGCTGATGTCGGAGCTGGGCCACCCGACATTTGACCTTGTCGGCCACGACCGTGGCGCGCGTGTCGCGCATCGCCTGGCGCTCGATGCTCCTGACCGCCTGCGCAGCGTCACCCTGATGGATATTATCCCCACCCACACCTTGCTCGCCGATCTGCGCGCCGATGTGGCACAGGCCTATTACCATTGGTTCTTTCTCGCCCAGCCAGAGCCCTTCCCGGACACCATGATCGGCCATGACCCCGACGCCTTTTATCACGCCTGCCTGTTGGGCTGGGGCGGCGCAAAGCTTACTGATTTCGACGCTTCCCTGCTCGATCACTACCGCCTTGCATGGCGCGACCCCGACACGATTCGCGGCATGTGCAACGACTACCGCGCCGCTCTCTCGCATGACTTCGCCGATGACACTGCAGACCTTGGCGCGCGCATCGCCTGCCCGACCCTAATTCTCTACGGCGCGGATGGCGCAATGGCGCGGGCCTATGACGTGCCTGCCACATGGGTCCCGAAATGCACGCGAATGCAAAGCGCCACCATCCCCGGCGGGCACTTCTTTCCCGACACGGCACCGGATGCCACGCTCAGCGACCTCACGGCCTTTCTGCAAGCCCAGACTTTCATCTTTCCATAAATACTCAAATCCAGACCCTGCGTCGCACGCAGCGCTGGAACGGCTTGAAAAACAAAGGAGAAATGGCGCGGTTGACGGGACTCGAACCCGCGACCCCCGGCGTGACAGGCCGGTACTCTAACCAACTGAGCTACAACCGCGCATCTCGCGTCTCAGGGATCATGGGCAGCGGTGGCGCGGTTGACGGGACTCGAACCCGCGACCCCCGGCGTGACAGGCCGGTACTCTAACCAACTGAGCTACAACCGCTCACTGCTCGCCCGATCCCTCAGGCGTGTTGCGCTTCTTACGGCGGGCCTGCGCCCCCGTCAAGCGCCCGCAACAGGAAAATTCAACTTTCCCGGCAAGTTCCCATTTGCCCTTCGTCAATGACACTCGGCGCTTGCCGTTCGGTAACGCCCAAGCCCCTCTGGAAGCGCCTCGATCCCAAGCCCCGGAGCATCGCTCGCGTGCCATTCTCCACTCCCAAGCGCTCCGCCCATCCCCCCAAAGGCACTGCGCAGCGGGTTGGGGTTCACGTCCACCTCAAGCATGCCATCGCCACCAACCGCCGCCAGCACCGCCCCCGAGGCCGCAAGCCCGATCCCGCCGCCCAGAAAATGCGGACAATAGCGCCGCCCCTGCGCCAAGGCGCGCTTTGCAACCGCAAAACAGCCGCTGATCCCGCCCCATTTCACCACATCGGGCTGAATCACCTGCAAGGCCCCGGCCGTCAATGCCGCCTCAAAGGCCGCCTGACCCACGATATTTTCACCGCCCGCCAGCGGCATATCCGCCGCGCGCGCAAGCGTCGCCCAATCCTCGGCGTCTGCAAATACCGGCAAGGGCTCTTCCAGCCAGCCGAGCCCTGCCCCGGCGACCTCCTGCACAAATGCCCGCGCCTGCGGCAAGTCCCAGGCCTGATTGGCATCCGCACACAGCACCATGCCACTCGGTAAGGACGCCGCCAAAGCCAATAGCTTTTGCGCATCGCCCGCACCGAACCCAACCTTGACCTTGAACGCGCCAAACCCGGCCTCCTGCGCGGCGGGGATCAACCTGTCCGCCGCATCAATCGCGATCCCGCTGGCATAGGTCGCCACCACGCCCGGCGCGCCCTTGCGCAGCATCTCACGCAAGGGCCACCCGGCGCGCCGCGCCACCAGATCCCAAAGCGCGATATCAAGCCCCGCGATCACCTGATCAAACGGGCCGGGCTCGCCACATTGCACCGCCCGAATGCGGGTCTGGGCGCTCAGTCGATGAAACAGCGCCTCGGGCTCTGCGGCCCTCTGGCCAAGCACCAACCCCGCGATATCGCGCTCGATCAGGGCCACGCGATGCTCGGCGCCAGCCGCAGGCCAATTGGCAAACACTTCTCCCCAGCCAAAACAGCCATCGCGATCCTCAATACGCACAAACACCGCCGGGCGGTCGCGCATCACCCCGAAAGAGGTGGCCACCGGCGCCTCTATCGGCACCCGATAGGCATAGGCGTCGATCCGGGTGATTGGCGCGGCGCATCCGTCGCTCAGATTGATCATGGAGATCCCCAACTGCATGGCTCAGGGCCACAAACCTGCAATGTCAGAACTCACAACGCAAGCTATGATCGCAGGCAGGCACAGCCCCAAAACGATGGACCCGCAACGGCATAAATCGTAGCCTTTGGCGGACCGGATTTGGCGGAGATGTTTCATGGACCAATTTTCGGGCGGTTGCACCTGTGGCGGTGTTCGCTTCAAGGCATCAGGGCGCCCCGACCGGGTTGGCCTGTGTCACTGCCTTGATTGCCGCAAGCACCATGGCGCGCTGTTTTATGCCGCGGCCGCCTTCGCAGAGGCTGCCGTGCAAATTGAGGGCACGCCCAAAGAGTACGCAGGGCGGTTTTTCTGCCCCCGCTGCGGATCATCAGTTTTCGTCCGGAGCGGGGATGAAATCGAAGTCCATCTGGGGTCGCTTGATGCCCCTGATCAACTGATCCCAACCTATGAAAGCTGATGGGGTGGATGGCTCCTGCTCCAATCGGCGTCGCAATGCGCCATACTGCAGATGTCCATATCTGCGTATAGGAGGAGCCACCCAATG
>NZ_FRBN01000052.1 GCF_900142625.1 Roseovarius marisflavi | reverse complement strand
CGCCACTCATCGCTCGGCGGCAAAAGCCCCTTGGCTTTTGAACGAAAGGCCGCATAAATGAGTTGAGAGGCCGGAACGCAAACGCGACAAGACCAAGCTCCAACCCCTTGATTTGATGCCCAACTGCGGCGGGGGTCACACATAATTCGTCCGCCCCCATTTTGATGCTCTCATGGCGGGCAGCGGCCTCGAAGGCGCGTAGTTGGTTCAGTGATGGTAAACGTCTGGTCATCACCGATACCTTAGAAAATCTATGCTATCAGTCAACTTTTGATCGTTTGTCAAAAGTGGCAGGCAAAACCTACGATTTGGGTACACACCAATTTGACACGACAGGAACACAACATGACCCGAACAACACCCCGATTGCCGCACGAGTCGGACGACATTTTCTTGACAGATGGCGGAACTGAGACATGGCTCATGTACAAGCGCGGGTTTGAGCTGCCAGAATTCAGCGCATTTCATTTGCTGAACGATCCCCGTTCAGCCGCAGCCCTGCGAGAATACTACACGGCTTTCGCGAATGTCGCTGTGAAGCTTGGAACGGCTTTCATCTTCGACAGCCTGACCTATCGCGCAAGTCGGGACTGGGGCGCTTTGCTTGGGTACTCCACCCAAAGTCTCGCTGAAATGAACCACAAGTGTTTTGAACTCTATCGCGAGTGCGCTGCCGAGGCTGGTTTGGCTGCAGAAAACACCGTCGTCAGCGGCTGCATCGGACCGAAGGGAGATGCCTATAAAACTAACCAAGACTTAACTGCTGAAATCGCCAAAGCCTACCACGCAGAGCAGATAGATACGTTTAAAGCCGCAGGCGCGGATATCGTTACAGCACTAACCTTGAACACAACATCGGAGGCAATTGGCATCGCGAGGGCCTCAGCAGAGGCAGATATCCCGCTGTTCAGATGGCGGAAACGGAGGTCTGCTCCGCTACGCTTTGCATGCTTTTAGAGCCTAGCCACAAACAATTTTACGGCGGGATGAAGATGAACGTTATTGCACTTGGAGTTTTGGGTAGTCTCGCCGCCGGCCTGATGACCGCGTTTGGAGCGTTGCCGATTTTGATTGGCAAGACCGTTTCGCGCAGGCTGAACGACATTTTGCTGGGCTTTGCGGCTGGGGTTATGCTGTCCGCCTCTTACTTTTCGCTGATTATTCCCGGCCTCGAGATTTCAACCGAGCAATATGGTGCGGGAGCAGTCCCGGCGCTGATTGCTGTTGGTGGCATTATCCTTGGGGCCGCAGCTATCTATTTTCTGGACGAGCGGATCCCTCACCAACACTTCACCAAAGGCCTTGAAGGCCCAGAGGCCGCGTCGGTTCGGAAAATCTGGCTGTTTGTGATCGCAATCACGTTGCACAATATCCCCGAAGGCCTTGCTGTCGGCGTTGGTTTCGGAGGCGGCGATATGGGCGCTGCAATATCACTCGCGTTTGGTATCGGGCTGCAGAACGCGCCGGAAGGTCTGGCGGTGGCGCTGGCACTGCAATCTGAGGGCTACGGGAAAACTTATGCCTTCCTCGTTGCTGCCGCTACCGGACTGGTCGAGCCGGTGGCCGGCCTGGCCGGAGTTGTGGCGGTGAGTGCCTCGCAACTTCTCCTGCCCTGGGGACTGACCTTCGCGGCTGGTGCGATGCTCTACGTGATTAGCAATGAAATAATCCCAGAAACGCATCGGCACGGACATCACAAGGGGGCCACCGCGGGCTTGATTGTGGGGGTGGTGGTCATGATGTTCTTGGACGTCGTGTTTGGGTGAATACGGGTTTGACCGCACCGTAAAGTCACCGTTCGGGGCAAAAAACTAGGGGAGCTTCCTAGCGAGCGCCCGTGGTAATCCCCACTGCCGTCGCGATCCCCGCGCCCAACACGACCAGTGACAATTTACGTGGTTCGCGTTCGGCCATAGGAAGCAGATGCGTCGCACCAACATAAAACAGCGCCCCCGCAGACCCTGCCATCAAATTACCCAAGAGCGGCTTATCGATGGTGCTGATCCAGCCGTAGGACAGAAGGGTTCCAAGGGGCGTAGTCGCGGCAGCCGACACAAGGGCAAGAACAAGTGCCTGCCTGTCGCCAAATCCACTGCGCAACAAAAGGACATAGGTGATGATGCCTTCGGGAAATTCGTGCAACACCATACCGAGTGCAGACACAACGCCCGTGAAAACGCTGACCGTAAACGTGACGGAGTACATCACGCCGTCAACGAAAGAGTGAAACCCGATCCCAAACATGGCAACAAGGCCGATTGCATAGTCTTCAGTCGCTGGTTTATCGCACACCTGTGTTGTCAGAAACCGGTTCAAAAAGTGCATCACGAGGTAGCCGGTCAGCATGAAGACCGGGCCTTCGCCACTCAGCTCAAGGCTTTTTGGCATCAGATGCAGGAAAGAGACCGCGATCAGGACGCCTGCGGCGAAACAGGCAAAATAGACGGCATTTCGGCGGCCCCAATCGCTGAAGCGCCGTACAGTCAGGACCCCAATGGTTGTGACGAGACCGGCAAGCAGGCTTGCCCACAAGGCAAAGGGGATGACCGGTGAAACGGCCAAATCCTCAGGGCTTTCGGTCTGTGCGCTTCAGCGCCTCGCGGGACAAGCCGCCCTGCTTGGTGGGGGGCGTTTCACTTGAGTCTATGTCTCCAACAAGTTTTTGCAGGGTCTGCAGAATTTGCTGCAGTGTTTCACCATTTCGCGCCGGCATGCCCTCGTCTTCGGCGACACTTACCTCACAGGCATCATACTCCCATCGCCGCAGTATCTCGATCCTTTGCGGCGTCGTAAGGTGTTCATCCGTCAGAACGTCCTGTGGCGTAACGAACACGGATGGCGGATCAAGAATGGCTTTGGCAAGGCGGTGTTCATCCATCATGCGGGTCGCGTACTGAGGATCGTCAGCACCTCTTTCGTCGGCCCTGTGATTGCGCGTTCGCCTTGGCCAGCAACATCGCTAGTACCGTCAGCCAACGACTTGGCCTCGGCGATATCTGCGAGACCCGCGCCAGTCGCTTCAATCGCGGCAAAAACGTTGTCGTCCAGAGCCCCAAGTATGTCCTCGGCAGCTTTTCTTGTAACGTGGTTCATTGAACGTCTCCTCTGGTTCAAGCTGGGTTCCATCTCTGGCTTTGGCCTATCATGCACCAACTGAATTCCCGAATTCTGTGTTATCGTAGGGCACGGTCGGGCGTCGCCCATTGATGCATCTCAATGCATTCGCTTCTCAACTGCATATCGTGACACACAAAATCGATAGCCACGAATGAAATGGAGACCGCAATGGCCGAACCAGAAATCAACTCTGACCAAAGCAAGACCACCTATATCAATATCCCAGAAGCAGTCGGCGTCTTTGATACATTCGAAGCGCAACAGGCTGCGTTTTACGATCTGCGTTCGGTTGGGTTTCATCATTCGGACATCAGCCTTCTTGGTAGTCAGGAAGCTCTGGAAGAGAAACTTGGCAAAGCCTATTGGCGCTCGTCCGACCTTGAAGACGATCCCAAAGCGCCTAGGGCTCATTTCGTATCCGAAGAAGCGATTGGAGAACTTGAAGGGGCCATCGCCGGTGGGTTTTTCTTTGTGGGCTCAGCAATCGCGATGACGGCATTGCTGACACCTGCGAGTACGTTGGCGGCCTCCATTGCGGCCGTCGCCATTGGCGGCAGCCCCGCCGCCGTCATCGGCACACTTTTGGCGCGACGCGTTGGAAAGCATCATAAGGAGTACTACGCGAACCAGATCCGGCACGGTGGAATCCTGATGTGGGTCAGAACACGGGACAAGGAAAGAGAAGCCCTCGCCGTGAAGATCATGAAGGGCCATTCCGGGCGCGATGTGCATGTGCATGGCTGGAGCGAGTGAAGGTGGCGCGGAAACCCGACACCGGAACCAGTTTCCCCAAAGCATATGCTACTGACCACAACTCACCTATTCCAGCTGCGTCATAATGCGTGCCAATCCGCATTGGTGAATGTCTGTAGAGCAATCGGCTGAAAGCAACTATCTTAGAAAGACGCACAAAAATGCAATTTTTCCCCAGTTCGACCGAAACCGGCAGCCCGAATGTCGGCATTCTACGAAAAGACAACTGGTTCCTGGCAATACGTGGCGTGGTGCCCGGCCACCAGGGCTGCTGTCATCATCGATCCAGTGCTCGACTTTGATCCGGCAGCCGGTGCGACCTGGACAGCGAGTGCAGACGAGATCCTGCACTACGTGAAGTCCGAGGAGCTTGAAGTGGAATGGGTGCTCGACACGCATCCGCACGCCGATCATTTTTCATCAGCGGCTTATCTCAAGGAAAAACTTGGCGGGGTACCCAAACAGGCAATCGGCGAACTGGTAATGAAGGTGCAGGAAATCTGGTCGGATTTCTACGCCGATGACAGCCTGAAAGGTCGCGGTGACTATTGGGACCGCCTGTTTAACGCGGGTGATACTTTTAAAGTCGGCAAGTGCGACGTGGAGGTATCGCTTTCGACCGGTCACACCCTAGCTTCCATCACATACAAGATTGGCGATGCGGTTTTTGCCCATGACACTTTCATGGTCCCCGACAGCGGAACATCGCGTGCGGATTTTCCTGGTGGCTCCTCGTCTGAACTATGGGACAGTCTGCAGGCAATCCTCGCACTGCCCGGCCAGACTCGCGTTTTCGTTGGCCACGATTATGGCAAGGGCGGCCGCGCGGAGGCATGCATGGCAACCGTTGCGGAGCACAAGGCGTCCAACATTCACGTCAAGGACGGTACTACAAAGGAAGAGTTCATTTCCGTGCGGGATGCTCGCGATGCCACGCTGCCTCTTCCCGGTCAAATGCTCTATGCGCTTCAGATCAACATTCGCAGCGGGCGCCTTCCCGAACCCGACCCTCAAGGCCGCGCCGTGCTGCGTGTGCCACTTAATCGTTTTGATTCGAAGATTGCATCGAGCTTCGAGCATTCAGTCAGAGAAAGAGTAATCGGGTAGGTCGGGCGTGGCCTACATCAACGTGATATTGTCAAAGTCTGCTAGCCATCATCGTGTCCGTAAATCAAAGTAAGAAAGGTTGCTAAAATGCCAGATAATCAAACAATGAAATACCTCCAAAAAGCCTTGCACATGGAGCTCACGGCAGCACATCAATATCAGCTACATGCCCATGTGCTCAATGATTGGGGTCTGGACAAACTGGCCGCCCAAATGCGGGCAGAAATGCACGAAGAACTAGGTCATTCTGATCTTTTTATGGCAAGAATTATGTTCTTTAACGGCAATCCCGATTTGGAATTCTACAAAAAGCCTATCCAGGCGGATAACCTCGTTAGCATGTTTAAATCTGATTTGGCCGACGAATTGGAAGCAATCGAGTTTTATACCGCCGCCGCCCAGCACGCAATGAAGACGGGTGATATCGGATCTCGGACGCTCTTCGAGCAGATCGCACTTGACGAAGAGGGGCACAAAGGTTGGCTTGAGCTTCAGCTCAGTTTGATTGAGCGGCTCGGTGAAAAGGCGTTCAGTGCGAAATACGTTTCCGGAGTGGCTTCAGAAGAATAGTTGGTCTGAACAATGATCCCCGTATACGTGATCGTTACACCCATCATCGCTGCCTTCAATGACCGCTTCGGTGACTTGTGCTGCGTTGCGACAAGGGCCTTGCCGCACTCGCAAAAAAAATGCTGCATCAGCGAAGGTGAACAATCCAAGGTCGGTTTTGTCCGCATGTGAGACATAGAATGGAAGCGCAGCGAATGACCTGTGTGGATGGCTCCTGCATAGCAAGACATTTTTGATCAGATTTGTGCATTTGTCAGAAGCAGTCATGTGTCCGGCCTGTTTGCGCGGTTTTGAC
>NZ_FRBN01000040.1 GCF_900142625.1 Roseovarius marisflavi | reverse complement strand
ATGATCACCCACACCCTTGCCCTCGACGATATCAACAAGGGCTTCCAGATGATGCACGCAGGCGAATCAATCCGCTCTGTCGTGGTCTATTGAACGGGACGCAAACAACAGGAGGCGGATCGCGCAGCATAAGGAATTGACCCAAGCACAGGGGGAGGAGGACCCCCCGGAGCAACAGGTTGGCAGAGCCGGGCACCGCGTTCGGCAAGGGAAATCAAACGAAATCTACGACCCAGGGAGGAAGATATGAAGAAACTACTTATGATGTCAGCGGCGATGGTTGTCGGCCTGTCGGCCACGGCAAGCGCGAACGAGGCGCTTCAGGCGCTGATCGACGATCCCAAGCAATGGGCGATCCAGACCGGCGATTACGAAAACACGCGCTATTCCGAGTTGGACCAGATCACCAAGGACAACGTCGGCGATCTTCAGGTTGCATGGACCTTCTCGACCGGCGTTCTGCGCGGACATGAAGGATCGCCTCTCGTTATTGGCGATATCATGTATGTCCACACGCCGTTCCCCAATATCGTCTATGCGCTGAATCTCGCGGAAGACGGCAAGATCATGTGGAAATACGAGCCCAAGCAAGACCCCAGCGTCATCCCGGTGATGTGTTGTGACACGGTCTATCGCGGCGTTGCCTATGCGGATGACACGATCTTCCTGCACCAGGCCGACACGACGCTTGTGGCACTTGATGCCAAGACCGGCGAAGTAAAATGGTCGGTGATAAACGGTGATCCGTCGATCGGCGAGACCAACACCGCGACGGTTCTTCCGGTCAAGGACAAGGTCATTGTCGGTATTTCGGGCGGTGAATTTGGCGTGCGTGGCTCGACCACGGCCTATGACATGAAAACCGGCGAGCGTGTCTGGCGCGCCTATTCGATGGGTCCCGATAGCGACACGCTGATTGATCCCGAGAACACCACCCATCTGGGCAAGCCGGTTGGCGCGGATTCGGGCACCAACACATGGGAAGGCGATCAGTGGAAGATCGGCGGCGGTTCGACCTGGGGCTGGTATTCCTATGATGCCGAGCTTGACCTGTTTTATTCGGCAACCCCTCGACCTGGAACCCGGCACAGCGCCCTGGCGACAACCGCTGGTCGATGACCATCATGGCACGCAACCCCGATACCGGCGTTGCCAAATGGCTCTATCAGATGACCCCGCATGACGAGTGGGATTATGATGGCGTCAACGAGATGATCCTGACCGATCAGGAAATCGACGGGAAGATGCGCAAGCTTTTGACCCACCCCGATCGGAACGGCCTTGCCTATACCCTTGATCGTGAAACCGGCGAATTGCTTGTCGCCGAGAAATTCGATCCTGAGGTCAACTGGACCACGGGCGTTGATATGGACCCGGAGTCCGATACCTATGGTCGTCCGGCTGTGGTTTCGGCCTATTCGACCAGGGAAAATGGCGGAGACGTCAACACCACGGGCATCTGCCCTGCCGCCCTTGGCACCAAGGACCAACAGCCCTCGGCCTATAGCCCCAAAACCGGGTTGTTCTATATCCCGACAAACCACGTTTGCATGGATTACGAACCCTTCCGCGTCAGCTATACCGCCGGTCAGCCCTATGTGGGTGCGACCCTCGCGATGTACCCGGCCCCCGGAAGCCATGGCGGCATGGGTAACTTCATCGCCTGGGACAACATCGAAGGTAAGATCAAGTGGTCGATCCCCGAGCAGTTCTCGGTCTGGTCGGGCGCTCTGGCAACCGCTGGCGATGTGGTCTTTTACGGCACGCTCGAAGGCTACCTGAAGGCGATTGATGCCAACACCGGTGACGAGCTTTACAGCTTCAAGACACCCTCGGGCATTATCGGCAACGTGATGACCTACGAGCATGCGGGCAAACAGTATGTCGGTATCCTGTCGGGTATCGGTGGCTGGGCCGGGATCGGCCTTGCGGCTGGCCTGACCGATCCGAATGCGGGTCTGGGTGCCGTGGGTGGCTATGCGGCCCTGTCGGATTACACCGCCCTGGGTGGTCAGCTGACCGTGTTCGCCCTGCCCAACTAAACCAAACCTGTCTGAGACAAGACAGAACCCTTCGGCGCGGCACCCTTCCCGGTGTCGCGCCGACGCACCGATACCCAAAGGAGCAGAGAATGTTGACCAACCGCCACCTTTTGTCCGCAGGGCTTGCCAGCCTGCTGGCCTTTGTTGCCGCACCGAGTCTCGCGGAAAACCTTGTGTCGCGCGACAATCCATCCATTGCCGTCGCCTATGAAGAGGGCGGGCGGTACTTCAATGAGGATGATATTCCCACGTTCAACGTGGCCGAAGATGGCACTGTCGACTGGCGCACCTTTTCCGGCTTTCGCCGGTATCATGCGGAATGCCACGTGTGTCACGGCCCGGATGGTGAAGGATCAACCTATGCCCCGGCGCTCAAGGTGTCTGCGCTGACGCTGGATTACTATGATTTTGTCGGCGTCGTGGCCGAAGGCCGCCAAAAGGTAAACGCCTCTGAGAATTCGGTGATGCCGAGCTTTGGCACCAATCCGAACGTGATGTGCTATCTTGATGACATCTATGTCTATCTCAAGGCGCGCGGCACCGAGGCCGTGGCCCGTGGGCGTCCCCCCAAGAAAGATCCGAAATCCGATTCGATCCGGGAGGATGAAGATGCCTGCATGGGCTAGGATTGCGGCGATTGCCCTTGCGCTGCTGCCCGGTGTGGCGGCGGCGCAGATGGCCGAACTGGTGTCGAAAACCGCGTTTCGCGTCTGTGCCGACCCGTCGAACGATCCGATGTCGACGCAGGATGGCACCGGATTTGAAAACAAGATCGCCGATCTGATCGCGGCAAAGCTTGAAAAGCCGGTTGAATATACCTGGTTTCCGATGGCGACGGGGTTCGTGCGCCGCACCCTGCGGGCCAATGAATGCGACGTGATCATCGGCTTTGCCCAAGGTCACGAGATGGTGCAGAACACCAATCACTACATGACCTCGGCCTATACGATCGTCTTTCCCAAAGACAGCCCGCTGGCGGATGTGACGACCATTTCCGATCCGCGCCTCAAGGGCAAGACATTGGGCATTATCGCCGGAAGCCCGCCGGGCAACCACATGGCGCGTCAGGGGCTTATGGCCTTGGCGCGGCCCTATCCGCTTTTGTTGATCGCCGCCACGCCTCTCCGGCGCTGGATATGCTTGCCGATCTTGAGGCGGGCGAGATTGATGCGGCCATTCTCTGGGGCCCTATCAGCGGGCCATTGGTCAAGCGCCAGCATCCCAACCTCAAGGTCGTGCCGCTGATCCACGAGGCCGACCCGCCGCGTCTGTTTTACCGCATCACCATGAGCGTGCGCCCCGGTGAAGATCAGTGGAAGCGACAACTCAATTCCCTGTTGCGGCGCAATCAGGCCGAGATCGACCAGATCCTGACAGAGGCGGGCGTGCCGCTTCTCAACAATATGGGGACGGACCTCAAGGAGGTCACGCAATGACACCGGCGGGTCGCATGATGGTTGCGGCCCTCGCGCTTTGCGCCGGAATGGCGCAGGCGCAAGGCACGCCAGAGCCCGAGGGGTATCGCGGCCCGCCCTATCGCGCCCCCGTGCCCGCCACGCTAAGCGGGGCGACCGTCGTGGATGACGCGGGCGCCTATCAGCTCTGGCAAGAGGGCGAGGTGGCGTTCATCGACGTGTTGCCGCGCGCGCCCAAGCCCGAGAACTTGCCCAAGGGCACGATCTGGCGCGAAAAGCCGCATCAGTCGATTTCCGGCGCAATCTGGTTGCCCAATACCGGGTATGAAAAGATTGCAGAAGAAACCGCCGCCTACCTGCGCCGCGGGCTGGAACAGGCAACCGCGGGCGATCCGTCGCATCCGGTGCTGGTGTTCTGTCTCATGGATTGCTGGATGTCGTGGAATGTCGCCAAGCGCGCCGTCGAGATGGGCTATGAGACGGTCTATTGGTATCCCGATGGCACCGATGGTTGGGACATGGAGGATCACCCGCTTGAGCGGCTTGATCCCTTGCCCGAGGACTAACTTTCAATAGGCCGCAAGGCTGGTGTGGGCGCGGGTCACCTTGCCGTCGGTGTCGTGCAATGTGACCTCTGCCATGCTTGTGCCCTCGGGGACGGACACACGCAGACGCGGGTTCTCCGACAAGGAAATGCTTCCGCTCATGCGTAGATAGGGGGTGTTATCAAGGTCGACATCAACCTCGCCCACCACCCGCAGCGGGATATAAAGCAGCGTGATCTGATCCATTTGCAGGCCGGAATGGCTTGGGTGGCTGATGTCCACATCAAGCGCGCCAACCTTGCCCGCAAGGGCGGCGATGCGGGTGTTCACGCTCTTGCTGGGCGCGTCAAGCGCGGGCAAAAAGGCCAGTTCCATGTCGCCAAGGGTGGCAAGTGCCAATACCGGATCGGTGCCCGGCGGGGCTGCGCAGGCGCCTTGCCCCGAGGTTTTAAGATAGCGCTCTGCCACATGCCGCTCGCCCGCATCGGTCACCCGCACCACATCATCGTCAGAAGCGCAGACATAGAGCTTTTTGCCATCCGGGCTTGCGATGATGCCGCGTGGGCGGTTGCCGGCGGGGAACTCTTTTAGAACCTCCCATGTCTTGCTGTCGAGAACGGTGACGGTATTGCCGCGCTCATTGCTGACGAACACCTTGCCCGCAAGGGCCGGCGTGGTCAGCAGCGTGGCAAGGGCCGTGGCAAAGGCAAGGCGGCGCATGTCAATTCTCCTGTTGGGTAAAGGCGGCGCAGGCGCTTTCGGGCTGATCCAGCCCCATCGTATCCAGCAGCGAGCGTTGATGCAGAAATCCTTCTTGCGGCGACACACTCAGGGTGATGCGCCCGTCGGCCAGAAGAATGGGTTGGCGCAGCTGGCCGTTCCAGGGCCGGAAGGTAAGCTTTTGACCCTTGAACGCCGCCAGCTCGAATCTGTCGCTCAGGGCATAGGCGCGGATCGCGGCGGGATCGGTCGCGCCGGTACGTGTCACCGCCTCGCCCAGAACGCGAAGGGCAAGCCAGGCGTTGTAATCTTCCGCGCGCATGTAGCGGTTTGTAAGCTTTTCAAAGCGGTTCTGAAACTGGGTCGCGCCCCAGGCCTCTAGCGCCGGGTGCCAGCTGAGCGGGCGCAAGCCGGCAGAGCCGACAATAAGCGCGGGCGACCATGTGTGATAGGGCAGGTAGGTGGCGAAAACGTCGGTCTCATCCGCCGTCACGATGATGTCTGCGCCGTCAAGCGGTTGCGTGAACAGCGGCAATTGCCGTTGCACAAGGACGTGCCCGGTGTCGGTGCGCCGCGCGCCGCCGGTATCGGTAAACTCAAGCTCGTCGGTGATGCGCGCGCCGAACTTCGCCGCCGAGGCGCGATAGCTATCTGCTAGGGCGCGATCCTCGGGGTGCGAGCCGTGAATGAGCGCCCATTTCGGCCATTTCTTCCAGATCAGGAATTGCGCCACCGCATCGGTCTTCATCTTTCGCGAGGGCACCACATGCAGGATATTGCCGCGACAGTCTTCGCTGCGCAGGGCGGTGTCAGGCGCCAGCGTGTTGAAGATCACCGTATCGGGCGCGGCGGCATCGGCGATCGCCAAAAGCTCTGACATGCGGGCCTGAACCGCGAAAAACCGGATGCCTTTGGATTGCAGCGCCTCAAAGGTGGCAAGCGCGGTCTCCGGCGGGCTTGCGGCGGTCTCAAGCGCATAGGTCTGGCCCATGAACCGCCCGGTTGTCTGATTGTCTTCGGTCGCCAGAATGCCACCGGCAAAGCCAAGATCATCGGGGCGCAGATCAAGCCGCGAGACCGGCAAAAGCGTCGGGTAATCCACCCGCAGGATGGCCGCCGTGACCTCGACCGCAAAGGCCGGGCGGATCAGGGCGCCAAGGGCGAAAAGGAGTGCAACACACCAACGCATCATGCGCGCGACACCTTTGCGCAGGGCTGGGGTTTTGCAGATGTCATACGCGCGCTCCCTTTGAATTGTGATCGCCTATTACGGGTATCTTAACAAAGGTTCTCGGCCTGTCCGCACCTTTCCATCCTTACGCTGAAAGGTGTCGCTTTTACCCGGATTTATATTATTTAAATCAAAGGGTTGATCGGTGTCATACTTTGGTCGCAGGCATGCGTCGGCGGCACATGCAAAAACGGCCCCGCGCAGGGGTGCGCAGGGCCGGATTCGTCATTGTGATAGTGCGCGTCAGGCGGGCTTGAACAGATCGCCGTATTCGGCCCGCAGGATGTTTTTCTGAACCTTGCCCATGGTGTTGCGCGGCAATTCATCCAGCACGATAAGCTTGCGCGGATGCTTGAAGCGCGCCAGCGAGGTGCCTGCCGCCTCTGCAATCGCCTCAAGATCGGGCGTTTCGCCTTTTTGCGCCACAAGAAAGCCGACAACGGTTTCGCCGAAATCGGGATGCGGCACGCCCACCACGGCGCTCTCAAGCACGCCGGGCTGTTCATCGAGCAAAAGCTCGATTTCCTTGGGATAGATATTATAGCCGCCCGAAATGATCAGATCCTTGTTGCGCCCGACGATCTGAACATAGCCCTGATCGTCGATCTGCCCGAGATCGCCGGTTATGAAAAACCCGTCGCTGCGCAGCTCTTCGGCGGTCTTTTCGGGCATGTTCCAATAGCCCTTGAACACGTTCGGGCCGCGCACCTCTATCAGGCCGATTTCGCCCTGCGGCAGGGTCTTGCCGGTGTCGGGATCGGTGATCTTAAGCTCGACCCCCGGCAGCGGAAAGCCGACCGTTCCGGCACGACGCTCGCCCTCGTAGGGGTTCGAGGTGTTCATGTTGGTTTCGGTCATGCCATAGCGCTCAAGAATGCGATGGCCGGTGCGCTCTTCAAACGCCACATGGGTTTCGGCCAAGAGCGGCGCACTCCCCGAGATGAAAAGCCGCATATGCCCGGTCAGGGCGCGATCAAAGCGCGGATCATCCAGAAGCCGGGTGTAAAAGGTCGGCACCCCCATCATGGTCGTGGCGCGCGGCAGGGTTTCAATCACCTTGTCCTGATCGAATTTCGGCAAAAAGATCATCGCCGCCCCCGCCAGAAGGATCACGTTGGTCGCCACGAAAAGCCCATGCGTGTGAAAGATCGGCAGCGCATGCAACAACACGTCATTTTCGGTGAAGGCCCAGTAATCGACCAGCGTTTCGGCATTCGACAGCAGGTTGGTCTGCGTCAGCATCGCGCCTTTTGAACGCCCGGTCGTGCCCGAGGTATAAAGAAACGCGGCAAGATCATCGCCGCCGCGCGCCGTGGTCTCGAATGTCTCAGGCTGATCCTTGGCGGCGTCGGGCAGGCTTCCGCTGCCATCGGCGTTGAGCGTCATCAAGCTGGCCCCGGCCGATTTGGCCACGGGGGCAAGCGCATCGGCCTTGGCCCCATCGCAGAGCAAAAGCCGCGCGCCGCTGTCGGTCACGAAATACTCAAGCTCATCCGCCGTATAGCCGGTGTTGAGCGGCAAAAAGACGATCCCCGCCTGCACGCAGGCCGCATAGACCGCGAGCGCCTGCGGTGATTTTTCAACCTGCGCCGCAAGGCGGTCACCGGGGGCAAGCCCCGCATCGCGAAAGCTGTGGGCGTATTGCGCGGTCAGGCGCAGGAAGGCGTCATAGCTAAGCGTACTGCCGTCGGGCAGGTAAAGAAACGGCGCGGTCCGGCCCGCATGGCGACCAAAAAGCGTGTCATAAAGCGGATTTGCCATGGCGATCTTCCTTTGTTTCAGTCTTTGGTGGCCTGTGCGGCACTAAGGGCGGTTACTTCGGGCGAAGCGGCGATTTGGCCAGCAGTGGCAAAGCGTTCGTGGTTCTGCGAGATCAGGGCCAGATCGTAAAGGTAATTCACCATCATGCCCCCCGATTGCGCCTGACCATTGGGGGAAAGATCGGCATCGGCATGGATGGCATGCACCGAAGCGCCATTGCCAAGGTGAAACCGCGCGACCGGATCGAACGGGCCGCCCTCGGGGCGCTTGGCGTTGAGCAGGTAATCGGCGGTGATCTGGCGACGCTCTTCGGGATCATCGGGCAGGGTGGCGCCCTCGCTCGTCAGCCACTTCGAGAGCGCCGGGATCGGCGAGAGCGTGACGAAGGTCTTGAGATTGGGAAGCTCTTGCGACAGATCCGCGACCACCTGTTTGATCAGAGAGTTGCCAAAGGAAATCCCGGCCAGTCCCGGCTGACAGTTCGAGATCGAATAGAACACGGCGGTGTCGGCGGCTTCGGCGGTGATCGCGGCGCGGTTGTCGGCCAAGAGTTCATGGATTGCGCCCGGCGTGCCGCTGGTCAGGGCGACCTCGACGAAAATAAGCGGCTCATCGGGCATCGACGGGTGAAAGAACCCGAAACAGCGCCGGTCGGCAGGCTTCAGGCGCCGACGCAGGTCATCCCAGCTGTCGATGGCATGAACCGCCTCATAGGCGATGATCTTTTCAAGGATATCCGCCGGGCTGGTCCAGTTGATCGGACGCAGCACCAGAAAACCCCGGTTGAACCAGGACGAAAACAGGTGCCGGATATCAAGATCCACCACCGAAAGCGCCGGGTTATCCCGCGCCAGCCGGAGCAGGTCGCGCCGCATCGCCACCAGCTGTGCGGTGGCGCCGGGCACCTGATTTAGGCGGCGCGCAAGTTCCTGGCGGGGCGGCTCTGCTGCGGCGAGAAAGGTGCGATAGGTGCGCCGGTCCGGGGTGGCCTCGAAGGCATCAAGCGCGTTGCGCACGGTTTCCGGGTCAATGCCGAAGTCGTTGGTCAGGAAGGTGAAAAAGCCAAGTTTGGCCGCGTCATCCATCCCCGCATAGCGATCAAGGATATGCCGCGCGAGGGCCATGCCCGAGACCTCGCCCGAACTGCCAAGCAGGTCGCGCGAGAGGTCTTCAATGCTCCGGTTCTGCGCGTCCGGTTCGCTTGCGCCACGATAGCGGCGTTCGAAAACCGTGGCCAGAAGATCGGCGAGAACACTCATACCGCTGTCCCCATGACGTAGTCAGGCAGCCATGTCGCCAGCCCCGGAAACAGGCAGAGCAGGATGATCGCAAGGATCATGCAGGCCACATATGGCAGCGAGCCAAGCAGAATCGTCTTAAGCTTGATATCGGGCGCGATGCCGTTGATCACATAAAGGTTAAGGCCAACCGGCGGTGAAATAAGGCCGATTTCCATGTTGATCGTCAGGACCACGGCAAACCAGATCGGATCAAAGCCGGCGGTCAGGATGATCGGCAACAGGATCGGCGCCGCCATCAGGATCACCGCCACCGGCGGCAGGAAAAAGCCCGCGACCAGAAGGAACAGGTTGATCGCCGCCATCAGAACCCAGCGGTTCACATCCAGCGTGCCGATCCATTCGGCAATCGACTGGGTGATGAACAGGCTTGAGAGCATGTAGGAAAATACCCCGGCGGCGGCGATGATGAACAGGATCATAACGCTTTCGCGGGTGCTGTCGCGCAGCACGACCCAGATCGCCTTGGGGCTCCACATCTTGTAGATGATGATCGCCATCAACAGGCACAAAAGCGCGCCGATTGCGGCGGTCTCCGAGGGGGTCGCGATGCCGCCGTAAAGCGCATAGAGAACGCCGAGGATGATGATCAGAAACGGCAGGACGCGCGGCAGGATTTCAAAGCGCTCGGCCCAGGAATAGCCGCGCCCGCCAAGCAGTTCGATATTGCCCGACTTCCAGGTCGAATAAAGCGACCAGGCCATGAACAGGCCCACAAGCATCAGGCCCGGAATGACCCCGGCGAGAAACAGCCGCCCGATCGAGGTTTCGGTGGCGATGCCGTAAACGATCATCGTGACCGAGGGCGGAATGAGGATACCAAGGGTGCCGCCCGCCGCGATAGAGCCGGCAGCAACGCCATCGGGATAGCCGCGCTTGCGCATCTCTGGGATGCCCATCTTGCCAATCGCCGCACAGGTGGCGGGCGAAGAGCCCGACATCGCCGCAAACAGCGCGCAAGCCCCGAGGTTCGAAATCACGAGACCGCCGGGCACCCGCGTCAGCCAGCGTTCAAGCGCCTCGTAAAGGTCGGCCCCCGCCCGCGTTGACGCGATGGAAGAGCCCATGATGATGAACATCGGGATCGACAGCAGGGCAAAGTTATCAAGCTTGCCGAACAGGATTTCCGGCATCAGTTCAAGCGAGCGCATCCCGTCGAAGGCTATCAGAAAGCCGGCCGAGACGATCAGGAGGCCAATGGCCACCGAGACGCCCGAAAACAGCACGAAGATTGTCATGAGGGCGACAAGGCCCCCGAGTACGAGCGGGTCCATGATCAAAGATCCCCAGATACGCGGGCCGCAAGGCCCTCTTGTTCAATTCCAAAGGGTGCGTCGACGCGGATGATGACCGCGTAAAGATCAGCGATCAGTTGCAGCAGCAAAAGACCAAGGCCGACCGGAAGCGCCATGTAGGGCTTCCACAGGGCCACACTCCAGACAGTGTCGGATTTCCAGCCGCGCGCATAGGCGACATGCCAGAATTCATACCCGTACCAGAGCATCACAGCGATGATCAGCGCCGAAACCGCCAGCGTGACAATCGCCAGACCGCGGCGCAGGCGCATCGGAAGGGCAATCGGAATAAGATCGACATTCACATGCCCGCGCAGGCGCTGCACATAGGGCAGGCCGACCAGCGTGGCGGCGATCATAAGGTAAATCACGGCTTCGGTTTGCCAGATGGTCGAGCCATTCAGGACAAATCGGATAAAGATCATCTGACAGGTGATGAGAACCGCCAGCGTGATCATGCCCGCCGAGACCCAACCGGCAAAGGTCGAAATGGCCGCAACGGTTTTGAGAAAGAGGCTGTTGCCGGTGTTTGCCACACCGGAGATGGATTGGCCCGACATCGGCCCTCCTTTCGGGGTAAGTCTTGGGGGTGCAGGGCGCCGCGCGTGGGGCGCCCTGCGATCAGGTCAGATCACTCGACAGCGAGCGCCATATCCAGAAGCGCCTGCCCGTCGGGCACGCTTTCGACAAAGGCTTTGTACGAGGTTTCCGTGGCGATTGCGCGCCATGCGGCGAAATCCTCTTCGCTCATCTGTGCGATCTCGACACCGGCGTTTTTGAACACTTCGACCGAGTTGGCATCTTCTTTCTTGGCTTCTTCAAGATAGAAGGCTTCGGCCTTTTCGGCACCGGCCAAAAGCGCGGCCTGCTGGGCTTCGGTCAGGCCTTCAAAGGTGGATTTGTTCATCAACAGCGGCTGATACATGAACCACAGGGCAACATCGCCTGCGGGGGTATAGCACTTGACCTGTTCGTAAATCCGGTAGGACACGAAGGACGAGGACGATGTGTTGGCCGCATCCAGAACGCCGGTTTGCATGGCGTTGTAGATTTCCGAGCTTGCCATCGACGCGATCGAGGCGCCGGCACCGGCCAGCATCTGTTCAAAGGCCTTGCCCGCCGCGCGGGTTTGCAGGCCCTTGATGTCATCGGGCTTGGTGATGCACTTGTCCTTGCCGGCAAAGCCACCGGCCAGATACCCGTGGACCAGAACCATCACGTCATCTTCGGCCATCTTGGCCTCGAGTGCCTCCATGAATGGGCTGTTGGACAGGCGCGCGGCGTGGTCGTGGTTTTTCACCAGGCCAGGCATCAGCGTCAGGTTATAGGACGGCTGCTGGCCACCTGCATAGCTGAGCGGCAGAACGGTCATGTCAAGCTGACCGCGGCTCAGGGGTGTGTATTGCTCGCGCGGCTTGAACAGCGACTTCGAGCCGAAGATCTTGATTTCAAGATCGACATCGGCGGCGGCCACTTCATCGGCAACGATCTGGGCGACCTTGTGGCGCACGTCGCTGTTGGACCACTGATGCGACAGGCGCAGGTCGGTGGCATTGGCAACCGAGCCAATAAGCATCATCCCGGCAGTAACGGCTGCCGTGAACATAGATTTTTTCATGTCTTCCTCCCATTTTGTCCGGACAAGATGGTCCGAACGCGTGACGGGCAGTCTTTTGTGTTTCGAATTCAGAGTCAAGTTTTTTGTATACAAGAAATTCTGCCTTGCGCACAAACGAGCCGACGACTAGGATTTTTGGCATGGAACTTCGTCGGGCTGACATAATCGCGGATGCACTGGAAGAGCTGGTTTTTACCGGCGGCTTTCACGATGGCGACCGGCTTGACGAATTGCGGTTGGCGGCACAGTTCGATGTCTCGCGCACCCCGATTCGCGAAGCGTTGCAGCGGCTTGTCGCCTCTGGTCTCGCCGAACAGATCCCGCGCCGCGGCGTGTTCGTGCGCCAGCCGGGGCCGGTCGAACTGATGGAAATGTTTGAAACCATGGCCGAGATTGAAGGCGTCTGCGGGCGTCTGGCGGCCATGCGGATATCGGATGCGGCACTGGAGGAGCTGGACAGTGCCAACGCCTCTTGCTGTGCGGCGGTCGAGGGCGGCGATTCTGATGGGTATTATCGCGAAAACGAGCGGTTTCATCACGTAATCTATCATCAGGCCGGCAACGGATTTCTGGAGCATGAGGCGCTGCGTCTGCATCGGCGGCTCAAGCCGTTTCGCCGGTTGCAATTGCGCTGGCGCGGGCGGTTGTCGCAATCCATGGCCGAGCATGAGGCGATTGTCGAGGCGCTGCGCGCCGGCGATTGCGAGCGCGCAGCCGAGGCGTTGCGTGGCCATGTGGCGATTCAGGGTGAAAAGTTCCATCTTTTGATGTCGAGCTTGCGCAGCGCCGCAGAGTAACCAGATATCCCCCAGACAAAAGCGGCGCGCGGCGCGGCGGGATATGCAGACCGCTGGACAGTTGACGCGCGCATGGGTAGGACAGCGAAATGGCCAAGGAAAAGGAAAATCCGAACTACAAGGTGATCGCCGAGAACCGGCGGGCGCGGTATGACTATGCCATCGAGAGCGATATCGAATGCGGCATTATCCTTGAAGGCTCCGAGGTCAAATCCCTGCGCCAGAATGGCGGCAACATCGCTGAAAGCTATGCCATGGTCGAAGATGGCGAACTGTGGCTGGTGAATTCCTATATTGCGCCCTATGCGCAGGCAAAGACCTTTGGCCACGAGGAAAAGCGCCGTCGCAAGCTTTTGGTGTCGCGCAAGGAACTGGCGCGGCTGTGGAACGAGACACAGCGCAAGGGCATGACGCTTGTGCCGCTGGTGATGTATTTCAACCATCGCGGGCTGGTCAAAATGAAGATCGGCATCGCCAAGGGTAAGAAAAACCACGACAAACGCGCCACCGAGGCCAAGCGCGACTGGAGCCGTCAGAAACAACGCCTGTTGCGCCACGGAGAGTAAGCGGCGGTTTACCCCCGGGGAAACGGACTATGGAACTTTTTCTGTGTTTGATTGGCGGCGCGGTTGGCGGCAATGCCGCGGGCGGCGTGATGAAAAACGCAAGCGTTGGTTTGATTGGCAATTCGATTGCCGGGATTGTTGGCGGCGGTCTTGGCGGTCAGGTCTTGACGATGCTGGGCGCGGGCGGTCTTGGCGCGATGGCGGGCGGCGGTGATATCGGCGCGATTGTCGGCGCGCTCGCCGCGGGCGGGGCAGGGGGCGGTGCGGTTGTGATCAGTCTTGGTGTGATCAAGAAAGTGTTCGTCAGGTAGACGGCAAATAGGGGCCGATGCGGCGGTGCCCGGTCTTGCCCTTTTGCCCCCCAGACTGTAGGCAAGACCGGTCTAAAGCGGGGGCCCCCATGGCACATGATGATCCTAAAACCGTTGTTTCCACCGACTGGCTTGCCAGCCATCTGAAAGACCCGGATTTGCGGGTGCTCGATGGCACCATGTTCATGGCTGCCGAGGGGCGCGACGCAAAGGCGGAATATGACGCTGGCCACATCCCGGGCGCGCGCTTTTTCGATATTGATGACATCAGCGACAGCCGCTCGGACTTGCCGCATATGGCGCCGCCGGTCGAGAAATTCATGTCAAAGCTGCGCGCCATGGGTGTCGGTGACGGGCATCAGGTGGTGGTTTATGACGCAAAGGGCCTGTTTTCCGCCGCGCGGATTTGGTGGCTGTTTCGCCTTATGGGGCAGGATAACATTGCCGTTCTTGATGGCGGTTTTCCCAAATGGCAGGCCGAGGGCCGCGAGATCGAAGACCTGCCGCCGATTGTCCGCGACCGCCACATGACGGTGCGCCGCCAGAACCAGATGGTCAAGGATGTGACGCAGGTGTCGGCGGCCTCGAAACTTGGCGATTACGAAATCGTCGATGCGCGCTCTGCCGCCCGCTTTCGCGGTGAGGCCCCAGAACCGCGTCCCGGTCTGCGCGGCGGGCATATTCCGGGCTCGAAAAACGTGCCCTATACCGATCTGTTGAATGACGACATGACGATGAAAGACCCCGAGGCACAGCGCGCGATCTTCGCGGCGGCCGGGGTTGACATGAGCAAGCCGGTGATCACCACCTGCGGCACCGGCGTCACGGCCGCAATCATCAGTCTGGCACTTGAACGGATCGGCAAGACCGACCACGCGCTTTATGACGGATCATGGACGGAATGGGGCGCCTTTCCGACGCTGCCCGTCGCCACAGGAGAGGCCTGATGTTCAGTAACCTGAAGGAAAAACCCGCCGACAAAATTCTGGCTCTTGGTCAGGCGTTCCGCGAAGACCCGCGCGACACCAAGATCGACCTTGGCGTTGGCGTTTACAAAGACGCAGAGGGCAAGACGCCGATCATGCGCGCCGTCAAGGCCGCCGAACAAAAGTGGTGGGGCCAGGAAGAGACCAAGGCCTATACCGGGCTTGCCGGCGATCCGGCTTTCTCTGAGGTGATGATAAACCTGGTGCTTGGCGATGCCGTCACCCGCGATCAGGTCGCCGCCGTCGCCACCCCCGGCGGCACCGGCGCGGTGCGTCAGGCGTTTGACCTTGTGCGCATGGCAAACCCCGATGCGCGGGTGTTCGTGTCTGATCCGACATGGCCCAACCACCTTAGCATTCTGGCCTATCTTGGCGTTGAAACGGTGATGTATCGCTATTTCGACACTGAAACCGTCGGGGTCGATTTCGATGGCATGATGGCCGACCTCGAAGATGTGCGCGCAGGCGATGTTGTGTTGTTACATGGCTGCTGTCACAACCCGACCGGCGCCAACCTGAACCTGGGCCAGTGGCAAGAGGTGATCGCTCTTTTGAACCGCAAGGGCGCGGTGCCGATGATCGACATCGCCTATCAGGGCTTTGGTGACGGCCTGGAAGAAGACGCCAAGGCGACCCGGCTTGTGGTCAAGAGCTGCCCCGAGGTGTTGATCGCGGCGAGTTGTTCCAAGAATTTCGGCATTTACCGTGAGCGCACCGGCATCCTGATGGCGGCGGCGCAGGACCGGGGCCTGCAAAAGGTGGCACAGGGCAATCTGGCCTATCTCAATCGCCAGAACTTTTCCTTTCCGCCCGATCACGGCGCGCGGCTTGTGACCATGGTGCTAAGCGATGATGCGCTGCGGGCCGATTGGCAATCAGAGCTGGAGGAGGTCCGCCTTGGCATGCTGCGCCTGCGCGAGGATCTTGCGAATGAGCTGCGCCGCTTGTCGGGCTCTGACCGGTTTGGGTTCATCGCCCAGCATCGCGGCATGTTCTCACGCCTTGGCGCAACGCCCGAGCAGGTGGAAACCCTGCGCAAGGATCACGGGATTTACATGATTGGCGATAGCCGCATCAATATTGCCGGTCTGAATGCGCAAACCGTGCCGATCTTGGCCCGTGCAATCATCGACGTTGGCGTTTAAGCCACCCTGAAACGGCGCGCCGATACTCTGGCGCGCCGTGGTGGTGGTTATTCTGGCAAGATCACCGCGTCGATCACGTGGATGACGCCATTGCTGGCCTCGATATCGGCAGCGGTAACATTGGCACCGTTCACCATAACGCCACCTTCGGTCATGATCGTGACATCGCTGCCCTGCACCGTGGTTGCGCTCATGCCATTGCTGAGATCAGCCGACATCACCTTACCCGGCACCACGTGATAGGTCAGGATCGCCGCTAGCTGATCCTTGTTCTCGGGCTTGAGCAGGGTCTCGACCGTGCCCTCGGGCAGGGCCGCAAAGGCCGCGTTGGTCGGCGCGAAGACGGTGAACGGGCCATCGCCCTTGAGGGTCTCGACAAGATCGGCGGCCTGAACGGCGGCAACCAGGGTCGAGAAATCTTCATTCCCGGCGGCGATATCGACAATGTCCTTGCCGTGGCCATCGGCGAAAGCGGGGCCAGCCATCAGGGCGGCGGCGGTCAGGGCAAGGTAGGTTCTGCGAAACATAAGTGTATCTCCATTTTTAGCGTCAGTTGTGACGATGCCGCGTCGGGCATCATGACACGAGTTACGGCGCTAAATCGGGTTTGGTTCACCGGGGATTCTTGCCGATGCGATTTGACGAAACCGCAAAGGCCGCTAAGCCGGGGATTTCTGTAACATCCAGTCACGTTTTTGTGATCAGGCGGAAAATCTCCTGCGCCGTTGCGGGCGTTTCAGGCGGGTTTCCCGCCGCCTGTGGGGGTTGCGGGCCAATGTCCCGCACCGGGCACTTTGCGCCCCTGCGTCCGTCCGTGATCATGGTTTAGCGGCTTGTTTGATCGCGGCGAAAGGCGCAGGTTGCGCCGCGACGCCCCCAACGTATTGCGGGCCAATGGGCTTGGAGTTTTTCGATGATTTACGTGATGCAGATCCTGCAGGTTCTTGCGCTGTTGTTTGTTCTCATGCTGGGCGCTGTCGTCTTGATGGCGATGCTGTTTTACGTGCTGGACAAGACCCAGCCCGGCGATGCGATCCGGCGCAATTATCCGGTGATCGGGCGCTTTCGTGGGTTGTTCACCAAGCTGGGCGAATTCTTTCGCCAGTACTTTTTCGCGATGGACCGCGAAGAGATGCCGTTCAACCGTGCGCAACGCGATTGGGTAAGCCACGCGACCAAGGGCAAGGGCAACACCATCGCGTTCGGCTCGACCCGCAACCTTGGTGTGCCGGGCACGCCGATTTTCGTACCGGCCGTCTTTCCGCCGCTTGATGATCAGTTTTCCGTAACGGCCCCGATGCTGATCGGGCCGACCGCGGCGATCCCTTACAGAGCGAAGTCGATCTTCAACATCTCGGGCATGAGCTATGGCGCGATTTCGCGCCCGGCGGTCGAGGCGCTAAGCCGGGGCGCGGCCAAGGCCGGTATCTGGTTGAACACCGGCGAGGGCGGGCTGTCGCCGTTCCACCTGACGGGGGGCTGTGATCTTGTCTATCAGATCGGCACCGCGAAATACGGTGTGCGCGACGAAGACGGCAACCTGAGTGACGAAAAGCTGCGCAAGATGTCGGAGAACCCGCATATCAAGATGTTCGAGCTCAAGCTTGCCCAGGGCGCCAAGCCCGGCAAGGGCGGTATCCTTCCGGGTGAAAAGGTCAGTGCCGAGATTGCCGAAATCCGAGGAATCAAGCTTGGACAGGATAGCATCTCGCCCAATCGTCACGCCGATATCAACGACTACGGCGAACTTCTGGATGTGATCTGTCATATCCGCAAGGTGACCGGTCGCCCGGTGGGGTTCAAAACCGTGATCGGCTCGTCCGAGGCCTGGGAGCCGCTGTTTCAGTTGATCAATGAGCGCGGCCCTGATTGCGCGCCGGATTTCATTGCCATTGATGGCGGCGAGGGGGGGACCGGTGCCGCACCGATGCCCTTGATGGATCTGGTCGGCATGCCCATTCGCGATGCCTTGCCGCGGATGGTGGATCTGCGCGATCGTTATGGCCTTAAAGAGCGGATCAGGATGATCGCCGCCGGCAAGCTTATCAATCCCGGCGATGTTGCCTGGGCGCTGTGTGCGGGGGCCGATTTTGTTGCCTCTGCGCGCGGCTTCATGTTCAGCCTTGGCTGCATTCAGGCGCTGAAGTGCAATCGCAATACCTGCCCGACCGGCATCACCACTCACGACAAGCGTCTTCAGGCCGGTCTTGTGGTCGAGGATAAATATGTGAAGGTCGCCCATTACGCCACATCGGTCATCAAAGAGGTCGAGACGATTGCGCATTCGGTTGGCGTGGGTGAACCGCGCCTTATGCGGCGGCGCCATGTGCGCATTGTTCAGGCCGATGGCACCTCTACCCCGTTCAACAAAATCCGGCCAAGTTACAACGCGGACGCGGCTTTGTGATCGCGACAGGGGCCTGAATTCTGGCGATAG
This sequence comes from Roseovarius marisflavi, assembly GCF_900142625.1. Taxonomy (GTDB): domain Bacteria; phylum Pseudomonadota; class Alphaproteobacteria; order Rhodobacterales; family Rhodobacteraceae; genus Roseovarius; species Roseovarius marisflavi. The sequence goes on along the minus strand of NZ_FRBN01000040.1, from coordinate 2,383 downwards.
GCCCTTATCTCTCTATATATAGGTGCAAACCCAATAGGAGAGATGCATGGCCTATCGCTGGAAAAACACCCTGTCCGATTGCGACGTGACGCCCGAGGCGGCGTTTCTGAACCGCCGCCAGTTGATGGCGGGGGCCGCGGCCGGGATCGGCCTTGCCGGGATCGGCCTTCCGGCGCGCGCGCAGGAATTGGAGGCCAATAGCTGGGAAGAGATCACCGGCTATAACAACTATTATGAGTTCGGCACCGACAAGGCCGATCCGGCCCGCTATGCCGATGCTCTTACCACCAGCCCCTGGACCGTCGAGATTGACGGGTTTGTCGATCGTCCCGGCACCTATGGCTTTGATCAGATCATGGACAAGATGACCGTCGAAGAGCGGCTCTATCGGTTCCGCTGTGTCGAGGCCTGGTCGATGGTCGTGCCCTGGAACGGGTTCGAGCTTGCCGATCTGCTTGCCCTCGCAGGTGTTCAAAGCGATGCCAGGTATATCGCCTTTGAAACCGCCCTGCGCCCGGATGAGATGCCCGGCGTGAAATACCCCGTACTGGACTGGCCCTATGTCGAGGGCCTGCGGCTTGACGAGGCGATGCATCCGCTGACCATCATGGCGACGGGCATCTATGGCCGCGACATCCCCAATCAGAACGGCGCACCGCTCCGCCTTGTGGTGCCGTGGAAATACGGTTTCAAATCCATCAAGTCGGTGGTGCGCATCACCGCCACCAAGGATCAGCCACCTACATCCTGGAACAAGGCCAATGCCCGCGAATACGGCTTTTACAGTAATGTGAACCCCGAGGTGGATCACCCCCGCTGGTCACAGGCCACCGAGCGGGCGATTGGCGGCGGGTTGTTCTCGGCGCGCAAGCCGACCCTGATGCTCAATGGCTACGGCGACGAGGTCGCATCGCTTTACGCAGGGATGGATATGAGAAAGAACTTCTGAGCATGGCCCGGATGATGGCGTGGGCGGGTGGTGTCGGGGCGGGTTTTGCCGCGCTTTGTTGCTTTACCGGCCTCCTGCCGTTTCTTTTGACGGCGCTTGGACTGACGTCGCTTGTGCCGCTGATCTACCGGGACAGCGTTCTGTTCCCGGTATTCGGGATTTGTCTGATCATCATGGGGGTGGGGCTATGGCTTCGGCGCAAGACATCAAATTGATCTCGATCCTGACCTGTCCCGAATGCGGGCGGGCAAGCACCGAGACCATGCCGACCGACGCCTGCCAGTTCTTCCATGACTGCAAGGTCTGCGGGGCAATCCTGCGCCCGCTGCCCGGTGATTGCTGTGTCTATTGTTCTTTCGGCGACGTGGCCTGCCCACCGGTCCAAAAGGGGGAGTGCTGTTGCGGATGACCCAGCTGGTCGAACAGATCAACGCGCTGCTGCGCAGGGTGCCGACATGGCCCGTATATATACTGCTCGCTGCACCGGCGCCTTACCTTTTTTATATGGGGGCGACGGGCGGTCTTGGCATCGAGCCGATCAAGGCGCTCGAGCACGAGCTGGGGGGCATCGCCCTCAAGCTTTTGGTCGCGGGGCTTACTGTCACGCCACTACGCCGCTTTGCCGGAGTGAACCTCATCAGGTTCCGGCGCGCGCTTGGCCTTTCGGTCTTCTTCTATGTCATGCTGCATCTGCTGGTATGGCTGGTCCTGGATGTGCAGATTCCGGCACAAATCTGGGCGGACATCATAAAGCGCCCCTATGTGACGATCGGCTTTACTGCCTTCCTGTTGCTTGTGCCATTGGCGGCGACGTCCAATAACTGGTCGGTGCGCAGGCTGGGGCCGAAATGGCGGCAGCTGCATAAGCTGACCTATGTGGCGGCGATTCTGGGGGCGGTTCACTTTATATGGCTGGTGAAGGGCTTTCAGATCGAGCCGCTGGTCTATCTGGCCGTGATTCTGGGCCTTCTGGCGCTTCGGCTCCGCCCGGCGCGCAAAAAACAGGCAGCATAAGGCGGGATTGCCCCGACCGGGGCTGTTCGAGAATCGCAAAATGACCGGATGAGCCTGGATTTTGCCGATTCCGACTCGGGTAATTGCCCCGATTAGGGTGATTCCTGTCTCTAAGAGCCAGTTGAGTCGCCCCAAATCCCGGGTGTTCGGGACGGTCGCCCATCACCTCTTGGGGATAACTCTGTGGATAACGCAAGATGTGGGGTAGGGGCGGCATGGCATGCGCTAACAATATTGCGCAGAGGTCCTGATTTTCATGCCGAAAATGACCTAAGCCCTTAATTTCCCATTAAAATTCAGGTTTTTGAAAAAAATGTGACGAGAAGCCAAAAAAGGGGTTGCGGGTTTATCGTACTGACCGTAGAACCCCCTTCACCGGCGGCGCAGTGATGCACACCGGGACGCCGGACGGACCAGACG
>NZ_FRBN01000028.1 GCF_900142625.1 Roseovarius marisflavi | reverse complement strand
GTCCCGATTGTCAGCCGAGCGGTGGTGCCGATCACGGGGTGGCTCTTTCCTGAAAAAGCCTGATGCGACTCCGTCTACACAAATGGACTCTGCGTGGTCTTGTCAGAAGAAACTACCTTGAGCCGGGCAGGGCGGTTTCGTAGCCTCGCTGAATGACAAAACGCTCCCCATTCCGCTACTTCAAGACGAGCCCAGAAATCATTCGCCTTGCCGTGATGATGTACGTTCGATTTCCGCTTTCGCTCCGCAACGGCGAAGATCTGCTGCATGAACGGGGCATTGAAATCAGCCATGAAACCGTTCGGTTCTGGTGGAACAGATTTGGCCCGATTTTTGCGGCTGAGATCCGCCGCAAACGAGTTCAGCAGATGCGCGCATACTCGAACTGGCAGTGGCATTTGGATGAGGTATTTGTGAAGATTAATGGCGAGACGCATTACCTTTGGCGTGCCGTGGATCACGAGGGCGAGGTGCTGGAAAGCTATGTCACAAAGCGCCGGAACCGCAAAGCAGCGTTGAAATTCCTCAGGAAAACTATGAAGCGTCACGGTCACCCTCATATCCTGGTGACCGACAAACTCCGGTCTTACGGTGCTGCAATGAAGGAAATCGGCAACGAGCAGAGGCAGGAAACCGGTCGCTGGCTCAACAATCGCGCGGAGAATTCACACCTTCCGTTTCGACGACTAGAACGGGCCATGCAACGTTTCCGCAGCATGCGAAGTTTACAGAAATTCGCCTCCGTTCATGCCTCTGTCTGCAACCATTTCAATAAGGAACGCGCCCTCTACAGCAGGGACAATTTCAAGCTCAACCGCGCCGCCGCTCTTGCCGAGTGGCGCGATCTGGGTGCGGCATAAGGGACAGCCTCACTGTCCTTGCAGAGACGAGTTCGAATTGGTCTGACACCACCTCGGCCGGAGGTTGTCGTCACGGACCGACTGCGGTCCTACGGTGCCGCGCTGAAAGAGATCGGCGCCGCAAACAGGCAGGAAACGGGCCGCTGGCTGAACAATCGGGCGGAGAATTCGCACCTCCCTTTCCGACGACTGGAGAGGGCGATGTTGCGTTTCAGGCGCATGCGAAGTTTGCAGAAATTTGCCGCCGTTCACGCTTCCGTCTAAAATCACTTTAATCAGGAGCGCAGCCTCTCAACTCGACCCAATTTCAAACTCAACCGCGCCGCCGCTCTTGCCGAGTGGCGCGGCCTCTGCGCAAAATAAGAGGCAGTGTCACTGTCCATTCGGAGACTGGTTCGAATTCGTCTTGCAGCACCCCGGGTGATGTTGCTTCCGTTTCGACATGTCTGATCTCCTTCGTATTGAAGATCAGCAGACAACAAATCGCAGCTTACGTCAGTGTCCGAATTTCGGGGGGTAGCTCATCCCTCATGCAACCCCGATGGGAAGGCTGGAACTGAGCATACCGAAGTGCTTTCACGCAGAATTTCTGCGTACCCATTTCGAACACCGGCCGCTGGCTGAGTTCATCTCCTGTGATCCCGGCATGGCAGAGCCCAATATGATGTGTTCGAAAGTGTGATACTGCGAAAAGTTGTCCGCAGACGCGTGCGCCGACTGCCGGATGCAACAGCATGATTCAAAAAGAGTCTTGCGGCGGACGCCGCCTGAGGACTACCATCGGTGGAGACCTAGGCGAGCGCCTTATTTTCTGTGTAGAGATTTTGTGTGCGCCGCAAACATGGCATGCAGCATCAATTCGCGTGCTTGAACCATTTGGGAGGGTATGCATGGCTGAAGACCGCAGCGAAGCGCCGTCTGACGCGATGGAAGCTGCACCTGCGGTGTCTTATGCTATTCTTGATCAATCTCTTTGGGTTCGGTTTCAGCAATCCGAGACCGTCGAAGCCTATTTGGAAACTTGGCTGGGTCTGATGGTCCGGCAAGTACACGGCATGGCCACCGGCCTGCTGGTAACCGGTGAGGTGCCGGATTCCGGGCCCTTCGAACCGGTTGCGCGCTGGCCTGTTGGCACCGAGGCCGCCACCGACCTGAACGAGGCCGCAGACCAGGCGCTGAAATCCCGGCAGAGCGTGGTGTTCGGCGAGGGGACCGACCGGCGGGTCCTAGCATATCCGCTGATCATTTTCGATGGTTTGTTCGGGGCGTTGGCAATCAGCGTTCCGGCAAGTGCGGCCCCCACGGCGGCACTATTTCGACGTTTGCAGTGGGGGGCGTCCTGGATCGAGCTTCTGGTTCGGCGCGAGCAGGAGGCCAAGGATGGCGAGTTGCGCGAGCGCGTAACGGTCGCTTTCGACATGCTGGCGACACTGCTGGAACATGACCGACTTTCGGATGCCGCCGCGGCCCTCGTGACCGATCTGGCGCGGCGCATGGATTGCGAAACCGTCAGTCTCGGCCTGCGCAAGGGCAAGAGGATCAAGGTGCGGGCGGTGTCCTCGGCGGCCAGTTTCGGGCGCCGGGCAAGCCTGATCCGCGAGGTGGGGCTGGCCATGGATGAAGCCGTGGACCAGGAAGCGGTAATCCTGTGGCCGATGCCCGAGGGCTGGGAGTTCCGCGTTACCCGCGCCTCCTCGGAACTGGCAAGCTCGCACGGGGTGGCCTCGGTCCTGACAGTGCCGCTGATGGCGGGGGACGAGATCACCGGGGCGCTGACATTCGAGCGGCGCGCCGATGCACCGTTTCAGCCGGTCGATGTGGAAGTGGCAGATGCGGTGGCGGCCATCGCAGGGCCCATACTGGAGGACCGGCGCAAGGATAACCGCTGGCTGCCGGTCAAGATCCTGTCGAGCCTGCGCTGGGTTCTGGCGGCGCTGATCGGACCACGCCATTTCGGGGCAAAGCTGGCAACACTGGCAGTTGTATGTGGGGCGGCGGGTCTGTGGTACACGTCCTCAGATTATGAGATCACGGCGCCAGCGCGGGTCGAGGGTGAGGTACAGCGTAGTGTCATCGCGCCGTTCAATGGTTATCTCGCCGCACAATCGGCCCGGGCAGGTGACCGTGTAGAGGCCGGTCAGATCATGGCGGTGCTCGACGAGAAGGATCTGAACCTTGAACAGCTGCGTCTGGCGACATCGCGGGCGCAGCGTTCGCGTGAACTGGATCGGGCGATCGCCGAACGGGAGATGGCCCAGGCCAATATCATCCGTGCCCAGCTGGACCAGACCGATGCTCAGCTGAAGCTGATCGCGGAACAGCTGGAGCGAACTCGCATCCGCGCCCCGTTCGCGGGGTATGTGGTGGAAGGCGACCTTTCGCAACAGGTCGGTGGCTCAATAGAGCGCGGGCAGACGCTGTTCCGTATCGCGCCGCTGGATAGGTTCCGTGTTGCCCTGGAAATTCATGAGCGTGACATCGACGAGATTTCCCCGGGACAGGAGGGGGCGTTGCGTCTGTCTGCCTTCCCTGAAGCGGCGCTATACTATCGCGTCACCCGGATAACGCCACTGGCGCAGCAGGGTGAGGGGCGAAATTATTTCCGGGTCGAGGCGGAACTCCTCGGGGATACCGGTCTGGTGCGTCCGGGAATGGAGGGCGTCTCGCGCACTGATATAGACAGACGCCGCTTGGCCTGGGTTATGAGCCATGATCTGGTCGACTGGTTTCGCCTGGCCCTCTGGCGGTGGCTGCCATGAAGACGCGCAGCTGGTCCAGCGCCTCATGGTATCGGGTTGCAAAGTTCAGGCCGCGCCTGCGGGCGCACGTGAGGATTCACCGTCATATCTATCGTGGTGATCTGTGGTTTGTCCTTCAGGACAGGACATCGGGGCGATTCCATCGGTTCACGCCCGAGGCCTACCGCCTGATTGCGATGATGGACGGGAAGCGCACGCTGGACGAGATATGGCAGGATGCGGTCAGAGTTCTTGAAGTCGACGCGGTCACTCAAGACGAAATCGTGCGTCTGGTGGGGCAGCTCTATTCGGCGGATGTGCTTTCAGGCGATGTGCCGCCGGACATCCTGGAGCTGTCGGATCGGGGGCGGCGTTCGGCCCGGCAAAAGCTGGTTAAGTCGGTGATGAACCCGCTGGCGCTCAGATTGCCGGTATTCGATCCCGATGACTTCCTGAATGCGACGATTGCGCTGGTGCGTCCGTTTCTGTCTTTGTTCGGCGTGGTGTTGTATATCGCGACTGTGGTCTATGGCATTTCGCTTGCGGCGGTGAACTGGGGGCCGCTGACGGAAAACTTGCTGGACCGCACGCTGACCGCCGACAACCTGGTTCTGTTGTTGATCGCCTATCCTTTCGTGAAGGCATTTCACGAGCTGGGGCATGCCTATTTCATCAAGCGATGGGGCGGGACGGTGCATGAGATCGGGATCATGTTCCTTGTTTTCATGCCGGTGCCTTATGTCGATGCCTCAGACAGCATCGCTTTTTCGAGCAAGTGGAAACGTGCCCTTGTCGGCGCTGCGGGCATTCTGGTCGAGATCCTGATGGCGGCCTTGGCGATGATGATCTGGGTTGGGGCGGAAGAAGGGATCCTGCGGGCCTTTGCCTTCAACGTGATGCTGATCAGCGGGGTTTCAACGCTACTGTTCAACGGCAATCCGCTGCTGCGCTTCGACGGCTATTATGTGCTGTGCGATCTGGTCGAGATTCCCAATCTGGGTCAGCGGGCGAACAAATATCTCGGTTATCTCGTGCAGCGTTATGCGTTTGGCATGAGCTGGGCGGAAAACCCGGTGACGGCACCGAACGAACCCGCCTGGTTCGTGGGCTATGCGGTTGCCGCCTATATCTACCGGCTCTTTATAATGCTGGCGATTATCGGCCTGGTGGCGACGCGGTTCTTTGTGATCGGGGCTATACTGGCGGTGTGGGCGATGTTCCTGATGCTGGGCTGGCCGATCCTCAAGGGTGTGTGGTGGCTTTTCACCTCGCCGATGATCCGGCGTCACAGGGGCCGGGCCTTTGCGGTGACCGGCGGAACGGTTGCAGCACTGGTGGCTGTCCTGATGGCGGTGCCCGTGCCCCATGCCACCTTATCGGAGGGCATCATTATCCCGCCCCCTGAGGCGTATGCCAACGCCACCTGGGATGGCATGATAGGCGAAGTTTACGTGACCCCCGGTGAGACCGTGGCCGTCGGTACGCCGCTCCTGCGGATCGAGGACCCGCTGATTATGGCGCGTCGCGACGTGCTGAAATCACGCATTGTCGAAATCGACCGCCGCCTGATTACCGAGCTTGCAGGTGATCAGATCGCCGTGCAGATCATGCAGGAGGAACGCGCAGCCGCCGAGGCGGACCTGGCCCTGACCGAGGCCCGCATCGCCGGGCAGACCGTTGTGGCAGGGCAGGGCGGGCGAGTGATCCTGCCCCTTGGCGAAGATCTGGAAGGCCGTTTTGTCCGCAGGGGCGATCTGCTGGCCGTTGTGGCCGGTTTCAAAGATCCGGTCGTGCGGGTTGCTGTCTCCGAGGCGCAATCGGATCTGGTGCGGAGCCAGACCCGTGGGCTGGAAGTGCGCTTTGCCTACGATCCCGATATCACTCATCCGGTTACGGTTATTCGCGCCGCGCCCGGACTGTCAAGAACGTTGCCATCACTTGCGCTGGCCACTGACGGGGGCGGGCGCGCCGTGCTTGACCCCTCGGCGCCGCGCCAGCGGCTGCAGACATTCGAGCCGACCTATCAGATGGATCTCAGGCTGGATGATCTGGTTGAGATCCCGGTTTATGGCGCGCGCGTCTTCGTACGTTTCGCGCATGAGGATGCGCCTCTTGCCGACAGGCTCTGGCGCGCGGGGACACGCGTATTCCTCAAGTATTTCGTAACCAAGGATCAAAGGGTCTGAGAATTTAGGAAACCAAGAAAAGGATAAATCGAAATGGCTACGCAACTTCTCTTCTACGAAAACGCCAAGATGGTCACCGCGAAGGAACATGGAGATATTAGTGTTCGCACCGGTCAGAGCTACGAGTTTACCAGAAAGGTGAATTCGGTCCCGCTAACGGCCATCGAATTCACCGCAGCTGCCGCGCATTACCCGGTGGTGTTCGCCGGTACGGAAGACAAAGTGATGCCGGCCGTGATCCTTGGCGTGAGCGAGAATGAGAACCTCTTTCTAGAGGAGGGTGGCGGCTGGAAGAAAGGCACGTATATCCCCGCCTTCGTGCGGCGCTATCCGTTCGTCTTTTCCACCGACAAGGATGGCAAGAACTTTATCCTGAACATCGACGAAAGCTTTGACGGCTGCAACCGGGAGGGCCGGGGCGAAAGGCTGTTCGACAGCGATGGCGCTCAGACGGTTTACCTGCAGAATATCCTGCGCTTCCTGCAGGAGTATCAGGGCCAGTTCCGCCGCACCGAGGCCTTTTGCGAGCGACTGAAGAATCTCAAGCTGCTCAAGCCGATGCAGGCCCAGTTCAACATGCCCGATGGCGCGCGCCGATCACTTTCGGGTTTCCAGGCCATTGACCGTGACGCGCTGAAGGCGTTGTCGGACGAAGACCTGCGGCGGATGTTCGACACCGACGAACTGGAATGCGCCTATCTGCACCTGTTTTCGATGCGTCATTTTCAGACCATGATCCAGCGTATGGGAGACGGCTCCGCGGTTCCTGCAGATGATGCTACCCCTGATGCTGATGACGCGTCCGATAGCGCCGCGTCCGAGGCCGAGGAGGCCTGATCCCGGATGAGGCGATGAGCGTAACCTATCTGATCAGCGCGCCACCCGTCCGGTATTATCCCGAACGGGTAGATGACGATCCCGGCTGGCTCGACGAGGCCGGTCAGACGGCGGTTGCCGCCATCGCGCGGCTGACGGGACGGCTGGTCGCGCCGTTTTCGGATCAGGTGACGCTGTGGCGCGTGGGGCGGGTCTCGCGGCGGCTGGCGCGGCTGGACGATGACGCCTTCGACGTGGAAATCCTGAAGTTGCGAACACAAATCCGGCGGCAGGGTCTCACGGGCAGTACTATTGTCGCCGGTCTTGCACTCACCCGCGAGACCTCGTTTCGCGAGCTGGGGATGAGGCAATACAGGGAACAGATCCTTGGGGCGCTGGCGATGCTGCGCGGTCGGCTGATCGAAATGGATACCGGTGAGGGCAAGACCATCACTGCGGGCTTGGCCGCGGCCACCGCCGCGATGGCCGGGCTGCCAGTGCATGTCATTACCGTCAACAATTACCTGGCTGAGCGGGACGCCGATACTCTGGCCCCGGTCAACAGGCGTCTGGGCTTGCAGACATCGGTGATCCTTGAGGACATGAAGCCTCCTGAACGTCGCGAGGCCTATCGCGCCGAGATCACCTATGGGTCGAATACCGAGATGGCCTTTGACTATCTGCGCGACCGCATGCATTTCGGTCCCGAGGGCCCGCGCGGGTTGCGTCAGCGTCTGCGGCGGGTGACAGCGGCGCAGGACGCGCAGAACCAGCCGGTTATGCGTGGCCTGCATTTCGCCATTGTTGACGAGGCCGATAGTGTATTGGTCGACGAAGCGCGCACGCCGCTGATCATTTCACACCAGACTGATCCCGAGGAAGAGGCCGCCTGGGCCAACCGCGCGCTCAAGGTTGCGCGACAGTTGCAGGACGGGCGCGACTACAAGCTCATTCGCGATGAACGCAGGATCAATCTGACCGAGGCGGGCAAAGCGCATATCGCCAGGATCGTCGCGGAGGAGGACGGAATCTGGAAAAGCGCGATCCGGCGCGAGGAGGTGATCACCCAGGCTCTGTCTGTCCTGCATATCTTTCGTTCCGGTGATCAGTATCTGGTGCGCGAGGAGAAGGTTCAGATTGTCGATGAATATACCGGTCGTCTGCAGCCGGACCGAAGCTGGTCGGACGGGCTACACCAGCTTGTCGAGGCCAAGGAAGAGGTCGAGGTGACGGGACAGAACCTGGCGATGGCTCGGATGAGCTATCAGCGCCTGTTCCGGCGCTATGTGAAACTGGCGGGCATGTCCGGTACAGTGCGCGAGGTTTCCGGCGAAATGCGCAGCGTCTACGGGCTGATCACGCGACGTATCCCGCCGCATCGCCGTTCGAAACTGCGCTACAGGATGCCGCGGGTCTATTCCCGTGCGGCGACCAAATGGCAGAAGGTGGCGGGCATCGCCGCACGCGAGACCGAAAAGGGCAGGGCGGTGCTTATCGGGACCCGCTCGGTCGAGACTTCGCTGATCGTTTCCGAGGTGCTGGAGGCGCATGGTTTGCCACACCGGGTTTTGAATGCTGAGAACGATTACGAAAGCGCCGAGGTGGTCGCGGAGGCGGGCCAGGCGGGGCAAATCACCGTGGCGACCAATATGGCAGGGCGCGGAGTCGATATCGTCTTGGGCAAGGGCGTCGGCGAGGCCGGGGGCCTGCATGTGATCTTGACCGAACGCCATGACGCGAGCCGTATCGACCGCCAGCTTGCAGGCCGCGCCGGGCGGCGCGGCGAGCCTGGGTCGGTTTCGGTGATCCTGTCGCTTGAAGATCCGATTCTGAAAGTCATTCACGCGCCGGTCATGCGGCTGCTGGCGCGGATTCCCGTGCTCGGGTGGAGCGCCCGGCTTAAGCTTTTTGATCTGGCTCAGAAACGCGCCGAAAAAGCCCACGCCCGCGCCCGGCGCGAGCTGGTGCGTCAGGACCGGCGCATGAACCGTTTACTGTCCTTTACCGGAGGTCTGGAATGATCCGCTTGCTGTCTCTTACTGCTCTGCCGCTGGCCATGTTCGGGGCCTGGGCCGCGCCGCTTGCTGCGGAGAGCTATGATTGCCTGATGGACCCGTCAGAAGCGATCGAACTGGCCAGTCCCGTGGCAGGCATGCTGGAGGCGGTCACGGTCGATCTGGGGGACCGGGTCACCAAAGGGCAGGAGGTCGCGCAGCTGATTTCGGCGGTCGAGGAAAGTACCGTTGAGATCCTGGAATTGCGCGCCAATTCTACCGGCGTGGTCGATGCGCAGGCGCGGCAAGTAGATATGATGGAGCGCCGCTATGCGCGCGTCGTATCCTTGTTCGAGCGGGGCATCACCACACAGGAGGCGCTGGATCAGATCGAAAGCGAGCTGATCTCGGCCCAGAGCCTTCTGTTGCAGGCCGAGCTCAACCGCGATCTGGCCCTGAAAGAGTTGGCGCGGGCAAAAATCAGCCTGGGACAGCGCACGATCTACAGCCCGATTGACGGGCTGGTGCGCGAGCGGGTTCTGGTTGGCGGTGAATATGTCGACGCAGATGATCACATTCTGAAACTGGTGCGGCTCGACCCGCTGCGGATCGAGGCTTTTCTGCCGGTGTCCCTATATGGAAAGGTCGGTGTCGGAGACCATGCTTTGGTGCATCCTGCCGAGCCTTTGCATGGTGAATACAACGCGGTTGTGATCTCGGTTGATCCGGTTTTCGATGCAGCGAGCGCCACTTTCGTACTGGTGCTGGAACTGCCAAATCCTGATGGCACTCTGCCCGCCGGGCATCGCTGCCGTTTGGAACTCGTTAAAGGATAGCGCCAATCCCGCCTGCCTCTGTCAGAGAGGGATAAAGAAGTAAATTAAATTTTTGTTCTCTTTAAATCACATCCCCATGCTATAGTATTTTCTGGGAAGTCTGCTAAAAAGTCATATTTTTTCTGAATTTCGGCGACGAAAAGAACGCAACGCGGAAATATGTAATGCACTGAGTTCCCGCAAAAAAAACTGTCGAAAAAGGGAGGGTAAAATGGCATTTCCATTTGCTCCTAGTTCATTTCGAATCGGTGCATCCCCAGTAGGGAGCCCTAATGCGCGCATCAGAGAAAATGAAAGACGGTGGTTCTCCGGCGAGACACGACATCGATTTATGTCGAGGTTTCGAGCGATGCAGGAACATCGGTTACCGGTATCGGTTTCCGCCGTCAAACTCGAGGCTCTTGAGCCCCGTTTCCTGCTCTCTGCCGACATCATCCCCATGGCCGATCTCGACGATAGCGGAGCGTCCTACACACTGGAATTCGACACGGTGGCGCAGGCGTTCAAGGTATTCGACGACGAGACCGGCGATCTGGTTGATGAAAAGGCACTGGCAGACACCACCGAACTGACCCTCCAGGGCACCGACAGAAACGACAAGCTGACGATAAACGTCGCAGGTGATTTCCCTGCGGGCGTGTCGATCTTGTTTGATGGCGGCGGTGGTGACGACACGCTGATGGGACCGGCAGAGGACACGTTCTGGCACATTGATGGCGAGAATTCCGGCAGTGTTAAAGGCCTCAATTTCGTGGCCGTGGAAAACCTGCAGGGCGCGGACGACAACGAAGACACCTTTACCGTGACCGAAACCGGCGGCCTGAGTGGCGGGCTTGACGGCGGCGAGGGCGGGTTTGACTCGATGGTGCTTGATGGCGGCTCGTTTGAGTCCGTCACCTATCAGGCCGACGATGCGCATTCCGGCTCTATCGTTCGAGACGGTCAGGTGATCTCTTATGCCGGGCTGGAGCCGATCACCGATACGATGACGGTGGCCGACCGGGTGATCTCGACCAATGGAACCTTGCCGGTTGTCCCGGACGATACTGACGTCGGACTGCTGGGCGATGACCGCGACGATGTCGCCGAGTTGGAATCTTTGGGCGGTGGACAACACATTTTGCGCTCGATCGGCATTCCGACATTTGAATCCGTCACTTTCATGACGCCCACCAATTCGCTGACCATCAACCTTGGTGGCGATCTGGATCTTCCGATCTTGTCGCAGGATCAACTGACCATTCTGAATACCGACCTCGGGACAATCGACCTGACGATCAATGGCGAAGATGGCAAGGATGTGGTGAACGTCACCGGCACGCTGACCGCGGGCAATGTCACCATCAATGCCGAGAAGATTGATATCACCGGTACGATCAACGCCGTTGCCGATGGCGACAGCGTGGGCAGCGTGACTCTGGCGGCGTCCGATACGGATGACGGGGAGATTCTGCCCAACGGGTCGCTAGGGGGCACCTTTGACGGACTGTTCGTGGCTCTGCCCGAGGCGACCATCGACGTGTCAGGCATGATCACCGCAGCAGGGGATCTGGCCATGACCGCGATGGCAGCGGCGCAGAACCTGACGATTACCCGCTCGGAATTCGGCGGCGTCATTGCGGCCAATCTCGTGGGTATCATGCCGACTGCCACGATCGGGCTGGCGTGGGCGACCATCAGCGCGGCGAATATCCTGGCGGCCACGTCTGTTGATGTGGACATCGCCTTTGAGGACGCGGCCGACGGGAACGGTGGCGAATCCACGACGACCGATGCCGCGATTTCGCTGGTGCTGGTCGGGGATCTCTTTGGCGCCGGTCTCGGGCTTGGTGCGAGCACCACCATGACCGGCGGCTCTCTGACCACGACGGGCACGGTTGCTCTGACGGCGGTGTCCGACCTGAATGTTAGCTCCACCGCTGACGGGTCAGGCGGCGTTTTCGGGGCGACACTGGGTGTCACCGAGGTCAATAGCGCGACGCTGGCCTCGGTCGATGGCGGCAGCATTAATGCAAGCGGTGCGGTCACCGTGTCGTCGACGCTGACCAGCGTGATCAGCGCGGCGTCGACCTCGACCTCCGGCGGCTCGGAAGATGGCGGCGGAACGAACCAGTCGGAAAAGCGGCTGGACGACGCGAATAATGATGGCGACACGAAAGATGCCGCCAATACGGAATCAGGCGGTGGATCGATAGAGTTCGCGGCGGCGGTCACCGTGGTCGATTACCGACCCACAACGCAGGCCTTTATCGATTCCGACGGCACGATTGCCAGCTCCACGGCGGGTACGGTGGATGTGTCCGCGATGGCGACGGAAACCGTTACCGCCTCGGCGAGCGGCATCAACACCGGCGACGGCGCGACAGGCGTCGGCGTGGCGGTGGCCACCGGCATCATTGACACGACTGTGTCGGCCTGGCTAGGTGGTTCGGCAACCTACACGGCGAACACGATCAATGTCTCCTCGACACTGGCGGCGGGCGACACTTATACGGTCACGGCGATTTCGGGCACTGGCGATTCCGCCGATACCGGCGTGGCGGGCAGCTTTGCGCTGACCTTCCTGACGACGACGGTCGAGGCCTATGTCGAGGCGGGCGCTTCGCTTGACCTGGTCGGTGCGAACCTGATCCTGACGGCCAACAGCACGACATCTGCGACGACCAGTGCCACACCCGATACCGACGGCACCAATAGCGGTGCGGAATTCGGACTGGGTGCGTCCTTTGCACTGCTGATTGCTGACAATACGACCAAGGCGGACTTGCGCGGCGATGCGTTGTCGTCTGAAAACGGGTCATCGAATATCGGCGACCTGACGCTGATGGCGACGGCGGATCACACCGACCTGACAACGGCGCAGGGCGGTGCCGAGGGCGATGGAACCGTTCTGGGCGGGGCCTTTGCAATTGCGGTCGTGGATAATGTCACCGACACGGATCTGGGGGATTCCGAGACGTTGGTCGTGGGCGGCGATATTGCAGCGACCACGACCCATGACGGGTCAAGCTCGATCATGGCAAATGGCGAGGCGCTTGGCGGTTCGACTGCCATTGGTGCCGCGCTGGCCATGGGGTTCGTCGACAATCGCGGTAACGCAACCGCGCGCCGTAACGTGACGGCAGCGACCGGAACAGTGTCGCTGACAGCGGCGGTTGCGGGCGCATCGGTCGCCACGGCCAAAGCCTCGGCCGAAGGGGCCGAGGAAGACAGCGATCCCGGCGGTGCTGGCGGGGCAGACAACCAGCGAGACTCAAAGATCGGGCTGGCAAATAACAAGTCAGGCGATGGCGATGCTGCGTCCAGCGAAAGTTCGGCCAACAAGGACGGCAGCGGTTCGTCCTCAGGCAGCGTCAGCGCAGCGGCGGCGGCGGCCTTCAACTTCTCCTCCCTCGATGCGATTGCGACAGTCTCCTCGACCATCAACGGCCAGGGGCTGACTCTGGCCTCTAGTGCAAACATGGACGTGGATGCCATCGCCGACGGTTCGGCCACGGCGCCCGGCGAAACAGCAGTGGGCATCGCCGTAGCGGTCTCGTCCTCGACGCTGACCAATAAGGCGGCGATCCTGTCGGGCGGCGATGTCAACATCACCGGCAATGGCGGGATTTCGATTTCGGCCACGATGCGAACGGTGGATGCGAATGACACCCACAGCTTCGGCGCGGCGGCCATTTCGGGCGCGTCTGAGGGCGATACGGGGGTTTCCGGCGCCTTTGCGCTTGCGCTGGTGAATGCCGGTGACACGGCCCAGGACGAAGGCACGTTTGCGCTGATCGAAGCAGGTGCAGACGCGAATGCGGGTGGCGGCGATGTGACCATGACGGCGACCTCGAAGTCAGAGGCGCCAGAGCGCGAGATGGACCAGCCGGAGCAAGCAGTTGCGGCTATTGCCAAATCGACCGATGTACAGACCACGGGGGTTGGTCTGTCTATTGCCATAGGCGTTTCCAAACATCTGGCCGCAGCTGAGGTCGAGAATGGCGGAATTCTGACCAATGCCGACGACGTCGCGCTGAAGGCGACAGGCGATCACGAGAACCAGGTCAAGGCCGAGGGCGGCACTGACGGCGTCGGCACGTCGATTGCCGGTGCGATCGCTGTGACCGTCGATAACCGCGAGACCCGTGCGCGGATCGGCACCGGCGGCGCCTTGAGCATCACCGGCGATTTGTCGCTGAGCACGGACCATTCTGGCGAGACCGAAACCGAGTCGGATGCAAGCGTCAAGGGATCTACCGCCGTGGGCGTCGGCATTTCGCTGGCCTTCGTGGATGATGAAGGCAATGCGATTCTCGCGCGGAACGTGACTGCGGATGGCGATGTGTCGCTGTCGGTGGACGGCGACGGAAAATCCACGGCCATGGCCAAGGCCTCGGCCGAAGGAGCCGAGGAAGCGGACGAATCCGACACCGATGGCGACGGCAATACGGGCGCCAACGACCAGCAGAAAAACCAGGCGGATCTGGCAGAATCCAAATCCGGCGATAATACGCTCGGCTCGAAAACCAAAAGTGCCGAAGGCTCCAACAGCAGCGGCGGCAGCGGCGGGTCACAGGATATTTCCGTC
The DNA here is from genome assembly GCF_900142625.1 of Roseovarius marisflavi. Lineage (GTDB taxonomy): Bacteria > Pseudomonadota > Alphaproteobacteria > Rhodobacterales > Rhodobacteraceae > Roseovarius > Roseovarius marisflavi. The sequence goes on along the minus strand of NZ_FRBN01000028.1, from coordinate 27,367 downwards.
GCGGCGGCGCTTGGCCTGAATATCGCAACCTCTACGGCGGAAGCGTCAATCGAAGACGGCGTGACGGTGGTTGCCGGCAATGGCGGGGGCACCGGCGGCGTGTCGGTCACGACCACGAATAACCAGACGACAGAGGCCAAGGCGGACGGCTCCGCCAAGGTCGGCGATTCGGGCACCGCCGTGGGTGTCGCGGTGTCGATCAATGTGTCGACCATGAACAACCTCGCCATTATTGGCGCAGGCAGCAATGTGACGGCGGACGACGGTGTGACCGTGACTGCCGGAATGCGTGCCCTGAGTGGTGACAGCAAACATGACCAGAACGCCGAGTCGATCTCTGGCGCCAGCGGAGGGTCGACCGGGATCGCCGGTTCCTTTGCGCTGAATGTCGGCAACATGATAACCCTTGCCGCGGTGGGCGAAGACCGTGCGGATCAGGCGGCCACAGGCAATGCGACGCTGACCGTCAATGGCGGCGCGATCACGATGGACGCAACAGCGACCACTGAGACGATCACCAAGGCGACCGCTGCGGGCGCGGCCTCGTCCAGCGGCGGGAGCGGCAGTGGCGGCAGTGCCGTGGGTGTCGGCGCATCGATTTCAATAGGCGTGGCGCTGAACGAAGCGCGTGCCGAAGTCCTCGATGGTACCGTGCTGACCGGCACCTCTTCGGGCCTGTCGGTGACGGCAACAACCAATGACACTCTGACCACAACCGCGGAAGGCGGTGCTGAGGCGGGATCGGGCACGGCGGTCGGCGGGGCAATTGCCGTGCTATACAACGAGAACGACACCAAGGCGCGCGTTGGCACCGGTACGGGTGCGGCGCTGGCGCTTGGCACCGGAGATCTGGTGGTCAAGGCCGATCACACCGGCACCATCACCACGACCGGCGACGCCAAGGCGGCAGGATCGAATGCAGCGGTTGGTATCGCGCTGGCGCTGAATATCGGCCAATCCAACGTGCTGGCGGAAATCGGCAAGGACGTGACCGGTGCGGGCAATGTCACCGTCAAGGCGCTTTCGGATTACACCGTCACTGCCGAGGCTGCGGCCAGCGCGGGCGGTCAGTCGAAAAGCGGCTCGGATTCCGACACGGAGACCAAGGATCAGACCTCTGTCGCTCAAAGCCAGGCCGGCAAGTCCGGCGATCCGAATGCCGCCGCGCCGACGGTCAAGGATTCCAGTGACAACGAGACCCAGAACGTGGGGGCCGGGTCGCTTGATCAGGCGGACAGCAATTCATCCTCCAGCGGCGGAAAATCCACTGGCGGGTCCGTTCAGGTTTCTGCCGGTCTTGCGGGCAGCTATCTGGATGCTGACAACGTCGCGGCGGTGCTGGCCAATACCAACATCACCGGCACGGGCGCCGTAGAGGTCGAAGCCGAGATGGCCATCGATAACCGCGTGATCGCCAATGCGAGCTCGGTTGATATCAAGAGCACGAACAGTAGTGGTGTTGCCGCCGCCATCGGCGTGAATATCGGTATTCTGAAAAACGAGGCGCGGACCGATACATCGTCAAGCCTTCAAGGCTCGTCGGTGAAGGTGCGCGCGGTGACACCGGATGCCAACGATCCCAACGAATTCCAGGTGCAGGCGCTTTCGGGCGCGGCGGCGAACAGCACTGCCGTTGGTGGGTCCATCGCGGTCAACTATGTCGAGTTCGACACCGACGCCACGGTTGGCACCTCGTCGAGCCTGACAGGAACCGGCGGCGATGTGATCGTCGAGGCCTCCTCTGTCAACGAGGTTCAGAACCTTGCCGGTGGCGCGGCGATCAGCCTGAAGAATGGCACCGGCGTTGGCCTGGCCATTTCGGTGAACATCTTCAACGATTACGACACGGCGGCGACCGTCAATATGGGCGCCTCTCTGGTCGCGCAGGGCGGCGGCAGTGTGAAGGTTCTGGCAACCTCGTCGCTGACCCCGATGTCGGATACCTTGCAGCTTCTGGATGACGGTGGCGATGATGACCCGCTGAACGATGAGCTCACATCGACCAATCTACGCTTTACCAACTTTGCCGCCGGTATCGCACTGAGCGGCGGGTCGGGCGCGGCGGCGGGCGGATCGGCCAGTGTCAATGTCATTCTTGCCTCGACCAAGGCGACCATCGGCACCGACGCCACGCTGAACGCGGCGGATGATGTCGAGGTCAAGGCCGACGACACGATGGAACTCTTTACCGGTGCGGGCAGCCTTGGCATTTCGCTGGGCTCTTCCGGGGTGGGGATCGCCATTGACGTCAATGTGATTGAACGCGATGTGCTGACCACGGTAAACGGCGAGGCGGAACTGACCGCTGGTGATGCGATCACCGTGAAAGCCAAGAGCGACGATACCTTCACTTCGATCGCTGCGACCTTCGGCGCCGGTGCGTCCGGCTCTGCGGTGGCGGCGTCGGTTGGTGTCATGGTGGCGACGACGAACACGCGCGCACGCGTCCTGACCGGCGGCCTCGGTGTTGACCGGACCAAGCTGAATGCGGGCGGCAATATCTCGGTCGATGCGGACGGGCATGCCGATCTGATGATGATTGCCGGCGGCGCGTCGATCGGGCTGGGCGGCGCGTCCGTCGGGCTTGCCAGCACGGTGCTTGTGCATACTGATGAGGTAATCGGCTCGATTGAGGGCAATGCTCTTGTCACGACCGATGGCGAGGATGGCCTGAACGTCACTGCCGATTCCAGCGAGGATCTGATTATCGTTGCGGCGGCTGGAGCGGGTTCGACGTCTAGCGCGGCTGTCGGCGGATCTGTTCTTGTCACAGTAATGAACGAGACGACCCGCGCCTTTATCGGCACCGGGACAACCGTTGATGCAGTGTCGGCAGGGGCAAGTAACCCGGATGTCAACGTGACCGCCAATGGGGATTCCGACATCGTCGCGGTCGCAGGGTCGATTGCGATTTCGGGCCAGAGTGGCATTGGCGCGGGTGTCAACGTGCATGTCTTCACCAAGACGACCGAGGCCTTCATCGCGGACGGCACCGATATCGACGCCGACGGCAACGTGGTGGTCGATGCGGTGAGCGACGAGGATTTCAGCACATTCTCGCTGGCCGCCGGAGGAGGCGGCAGCTTTGGCGTCACGGTTGCGGCTGATGTGTTCGTGCTTAACATGACGACACGGGCCTTTATCGGTGACGATCCGGAAAGCTTGCTGGACGATGCCGCAGCGGCGGCGGATGTCCATGCCAAGGGCAGCGTTGTCGTGCAGGCGGTGGACGAGTCCGAGCTTGATTTGATCGTTGGCGGCATTGCCGTGGGCGGAACGGCGGGGATTGGTGCATCGGTTGGTGTCGCGACCGTCGACAAGGATACGGATGCCTTTATTGGTGCCAGTGCCAAGGTCACAGGTGAAGGCGATGACGTGGGTGCGCCAGTCTCGGCCCGAACCGGCGGTTTCACGGAACAGTTCTTTGCCGATACACAAGGTGTAGCAGAGGCGGGATTGACGCCTAACACGGCTTCGGGTGCAACGGGCCAGGCAGACCTGCGTTCGGCAGCACCGAATGCGTCGGGACTGGAAACGGGCACGCCCAATGATGTGGCCCCGCCCAGTGATATCGACGGGGATACCGGCAACGCCGATGAATCGCCGACCGATCCGCAGCTGTCACAGCGCCGTCAGATCACTGCAGCCGACAACCCCGATTTCAGGGGCGTCGCGGTTTCGGCAAGTGCCACAGATGATATCGAAACCTACGCGGTCAGTTTTGGCGGCGGTGGTACTGCGGCCATTGCCGTGGGCGCGGCGGTCAACATTGTGGACAGCGAAACCCTGGCCTTTATTGATGCGAATGCCGAAATCAACCAGGCCGCCGACACCCCGAATAGTGGGCAGTCGGTGATCGTCGCTGCGAGTCAGGATTTCAACCATGTCGGCGTTGGCGCGGCGGCTGCCGTGGCCGGGACCGGCTCGGGCGCGCCCGGCGTTGATGTGTCGATCCTGAAACTGACGACCAAGGCGACGATCGGCAGCAATGTCACCATCGACGCCGAGGATGACGTCATTGTCGATGCTAATGCCAAATCGAAGGTGCTGATCATATCGGCCGGTCTGGCGGGCAGCGGTACAGTCAGCCTCGCCGGCGGCATTTCCGTGGTCAACATCGACAATACCACGCATGCGATCATCGGCAATTCGGCTGATATCCAGGCGGGTGGTGATGTTGGCGTTCTGGCAAATGACGACAGCGATGTCTTCATCGTGTCAGGCGCGGTGGCGATCGGCGTAGCCGGTGGGGGCGCCGGTGCCGGCGTCGGAGTATTGCTGTTCGACAAGGACACCAAGGCTGAGATTGGCGACGGCGCAAAGATTGACGCGGTGGGTGCAGGTGCCGACGGGATCGACGCGATTCAGACCGGCGCGGTGAACGGCGACGGTGAATTCAATCTTGACGGCGACGGGTTCCTGGCGACTGAAAACAATCGCCACGGTGTGATCGTGCGTGCAAGCTCAACCGAGGATATCACTTCGCTTTCCGTCGCTGGTGCCGCCGGTCTTTATGCCGGTATCGCCGGTGCTGTGACTGTCAGTCTGATCGACAGTGACGCCACCGCCCGGATCGGGGATGGCGCCATGATCAACCAAAGGCTGACTCCGCTGACCAGCAATGCGGCACAGGATGTGGTCGTGGTGGCTTCGAACCGCGCGAGCATGCTGGAGGCTGCCGGTGCACTTGGCGCGGGAATTGCGGGTATCGCCGGTGCGGTAAGCTTTGGTACGATCAAGAATGACGTGAATGCCTCGATTGGTTCGGGTGCGATGGTTTATGCCCAAGACGACGTTCAGATGCGGGCGGTGTCCGACAAGAGCCTGCGCGGTTTCACCCTTTCGGCTTCGGCCGGGGTGGTTGCACTGGGCGGCTCGATCTCTGTCTGGTCGATTGGCGAGCAATTTTCGGACACATATGACAATTCCAACCCTGAGGATGGTGGAGATCCGTCTGAAAGCGCGCTGACCAAGGAACGCTATGGCGACGCCACAGATGATACAGACGATCAGGGTGAGGTTTCGGCGGCCACCGAGGCTGGCGAGCAGGCCGGAAATACGGCGGAAGAAGCGGCCACCAACCTTGGTCTTTACGACGACCACAGCGAGGACAACGCGAATATTGCCGAAAATTCGGCCGATGACCGTGCCGCTGACGGCATGGATACCGCGGCAGGCATGATCTCGGGGAACAAGATAGGCACGACCGAAGTCAATAATTCCCTGAATGCGGCGCCGATCACCAACGAAGATTTGTCCATGGGACCAATCCGCGGTGTGAACGCGGTTATTGAAGGCGGTGCGTCTCTCGTGACCGGTGGGGACACGAATGTGCTGGCGCGGGAGAACGTAAAAGCAGATTTCGTGCTGGGCACGGTGACTGCCGGGCTGGGCGGCATTGGTGCTGTCGTCGGTGTCCTGAACGTTTCCAGCAAGGTTTCCGCGCGGCTCAGTGGTGATACCGACGCGACTGGCCAGGTGACCGTCGATGCCGACAGCGCACGCTCGCTCGATTATTTCGCGTTGACCGGCAATGCCGGGTTCGTCGGACTTGGGGCAGCGGTCGCTATCATCAACGACAACTCCACCCAGCTGGCCGAGATTTCCGATGGGGCCTCGGTCGACGATGCCTCGCTGATCCGGGTCGAGGCGACAAGTGACCAATATATCGACGCCGATACGCTCGGCTTCCAGGTGGGTGCCGGGGCGCTTGGTGCGTCTTACACCAAGATCAATGCCGACGATCAGGATGCCAACACGGTCGATACCCATGCGCGGATCGACGACAACGCCGATATCGGCAAGACCACCGCAGTTGGCGCGGTCACTGTCGAGGCGACCAGCAAGGTCGAGATCGATGCCGAAACCATTGCCGGCGCCGCCGGCGCGATTGGCGGATCGTTCAACTTTTCGATCGTGAATGTCACGCCCGTGATCAGGGCCGAGATCGGCGACGATGTGGAAATGACCGCCGGTGTCGTGACGGTCGATGCCAATACCGATCACAAGGCCGAGGCCCGGGTGCTGACAGTAACGGCCGGTGCTATTGCCGCAGGCGTCAGCTTGGCGCAGGTGCGGCTGAATCCGAATGTGACAGCGCGGACCGGTACCGACCTCAAGGCTACAACAACCGGGGTGAAGGTGCGTGCGGCGCATAACATCAACGATGCAGGCAACGCATTGTCGGGTCGTGGCGCCAAGGCCATCACCCAATCGGCAGGCGGGGGGCTGGTCGCGGGCCAGGGCTCTGTGCCGACCGCCGAGGCCAACGCCGTAGTGCTGGCCGAAATGCTGGGTGGCGCCAATAGCGATGTCAAAGCCGGGGCCGGTAATGTCGAGGTGCTGGCCGAAATGCGCAACCGCGCCGAGGTCGATGCCGATAACTTCTCGATCGGACTGCTGGCCAATGTCGGTGCGTCGATTGCGAACGCGACCGCGAGCGGATCGGTCAGGGCGCATATGGACGCGAAAGTCAAGACCGGCAACGATGTCATCGTCACCGCGACCGGCGATGCGGATGCCATTGCCAATGCCGACGGTGCCGGTGGCGGTATCATTAATGTGACTGTTCCTATCGCAAAAACAATCGCTTCGCCGATTGTCCTCGCCCGAATCGGAGGCAACGCTGATGTAGACGGCAATGTGTCGGTGACGGCGGATTCCGATGCGAATGCCTATTCCGACATCCAGTCGGTCAGCGCGGGCGTCGTGGCGGTCGGCAATGTCGACCCAGAAGCGACCGCCTCGCCCAATGTCGATGCCTATGTCGGCGCGGGTGCCGTGATTGATGCGGCGTCGCTGACAATCATCGCCAAGCACAATGCCGACGGCTCCGATAGTGAGGCCTATGCCCGTGGTACGTCCGCTGGCGCATCCTTTGGCGTCACCGTTTCCAACACTACGCCCGAAGCAACGGCCGAGGCCACGGTTGACGGTTATATCGGCGGCAATGCGACCATCACGACAACCGGAGAAACACGGATTACCGTCACCGGCGTGAACAAGGCCACCGCCGAGGCGACTGGCTTTACGGTTGGGGGGATCGTCGCGGTCGGGATCACGACGACGACCGCCAAGGCGAATGGCGATGCCAGCGCCTATATTCTGGATTCCGCCGACGTCGGAGACGATTCCGTTATCAATGTCGGTGGCCTGATCGTCGAGGCGTCGGGCACCGACACAGCGTTCTCGAACGTGAAGACCGCCAATGGGGGGTTGGTGTCTGCCGGGCTAACAACAGCCAATGCCCGGGCCAACTCCGAGGTTTATGCCTATATCGGACAGGAAACCGCCGTTCTGGCCGACAATAATGTGCGTGTCACGGCGATCGCCACACCCGAGGCAGACGCGCGCGGCAAAGGTGTGTCCGGCGGTGGCGTCGATGTGGGCAGCGTCCAGTCCGACACCAAGGTCAATCCGACCGTGGCCGCGGATATCCGCTCAGGCTCGTCGATTGACGCAGGCGGCAATGTCACGGTCGAGGCTGCCGTGACCCCGCAGGATGGCGATGTCCCGGATTACCGGATCACCATGACACAAAGCAACGATGACACGGTTACCGTTCTGAACCACGGTCTGGATACGGGCCAGATCATCGAATACGCACAGGGCACGACCGTTATAGGCGGATTGGAAGGCCCGACGAACGAGACCCAGGAAGGCCCTGGCGGCACGACAGAAGTCGTTGCGGTAAACCGCGAATATGCGGTGATTAACATTAATACCAACACGATTGCCTTCGGGGCGCAGTTCTCTGGCGACGCCGCCAGTGACGCAAGCGGTGTTGCCACCGGCATTGATGCGGACCGCGAGACGATCAGTTTCTCGGCCGAGCACGGGCTGGAGACAGGTGATCAGGTTGTCTATTACCTGGTGGACGGCACCGAGGTTGGCGGGTTGAATCATGGTACCACCTATAACGTGGTTGTGGTCGATGCGGTGACGATCCGTCTTGCACCCAATGGCACCGATCTGGACGAAGCGGATGTCGATAACGCGCTTATCGACGGGTTCGCTCCCGATGAAATCGACAGTGATGATTTCATCAACTTTGGCTTTGCCCATAACCTGCAGAACAACCAGGCAGTGACATACAACGCGCCTGACGCGTTGGAGTTCACGTCACGGCAGGTGGATGTAACGACGACATTCACTGGTGACGGCGTGATCCCGGCCCATCCAACCAGCGACGTGCCAGCCAACAACAACATCCATTTCGTTGACGATGAAGGCGATCCGGCTGCCCATGGTTTTGCCGATGGTGAGGCTGTTGTTTACCGGGTCCGCGACGCTGATGGAAATGTCGGCCAGGAGGTCGGTGGACTTGAGGACGGAAAGGTCTATTTCGTCGAACTTGATGGCCCGGGCGGCAATTCCTTCCTGCAACTGCGCCAGACGGCGACGCTCGACGACATCCCTGTCTACTTCGTGCGCACGGATTCCGGTGACCAGATCATCCGGACTGACGGCGGAAGCTGGATTGACGACGGGTTCGCCAATGGCGTCACGGTCGATATCTCCGACACTATAGGCTCAGATTTCTCGGAGACAGTTTCCTCGGCAACTGACAGCACGTTGTTCCTGTCGACCAGTCTCAATGAGGTCACGCGCATCGCGAAAACAATGACCGTGGACACGTGGGACAGCGGCAACAAGGTTTCCCTGACACTTAATTCCGGAACCTGGGCCAGCTCGGGATTCAATTCCGGTACCGTATATCTGTTCAACATTGGCGGCGTCACAAATGGCACCTCTGCCACGATCTCGAACGTGACCAATGGCGGCGCGACGATCCAGCTCGACCTGAGTTCGACCGGCGTCAGCACAGGCCTGGTCCTCAACGCTTATGTGCAGGATCGATCCGGTACTGTGGATGCCGACTTCGTGAGCGACGTGATTGCACTGACACCCGACAAAGGGACGATCGGTGATGATCTCGATCAGGGCAATACCGACACGCACAGCCTGATCCGGGCGCAGGATTTGCCGATTGAAATCAACGGCGGTGGCGAACTGATTGATGGGCAGACCTACTATGTCTTCTACGATTCCAACACCATGGACAACGACCAGATCGGTCTGCGTGTGGCGCCCAGCGGGGCCAAACTGGACCTGGTGCCAAGAACCGGCAGCGGCTTTGCCGATCACCTGATTGATGCGCGCTTTGTCGATCTGTCGGCCTCGGATGGCACACATGATCTGCGCATCAGAATCACGCAGAACGGCGTCAATGCCGACACCGACACGATTCTCGGGCCCGGGGGCATTGCGCTTAACCTGCTGGCACCGCAAACCGGCGATGGCATTTCGTCATCCACCGTCAAGGGTGCATCGGGTGCTATCATCGGCGTCAAGCTGAACAAGGCCGAACTGACGGCCAATGTCGACGTGCAAACCAATGTGACGGCGGATCTAGTGCGTGCGGGCGGCAACGTCAATATCACGACCTTTGCCGAGACCGACACCACGACCAGCGCCACCAACGGCTCTGGCGGGCTGGTTGCGGTCGGCAATACCGACGCGATCGTGAATTCGACCGTTATTAGCAAATCGACCATCGGTGGCTCGACCAACATCGTGGCTGGTGGCAACCTGTCGATTCTGGCGGATACGATCACCCAAAATGAGGCGTCCTCGAAATCGACCACTGGTGGTTTCGTCGGCAGTGCGGATGCCGAAAGCAAGGTCAATGTCAGCGATATCGACACTGAAGTGATGATCGGGGACAATTCCGTGATCCTGGTAGGCGGCCTGGCGACAATGCGATCGACGACCGCGGTGCGCGGCTCGTCGTCCGCAGTGGCGCGCGGTTTGGGCTTTGGCGGCAATGCCGATGCGCTGGCGCAGTTCTATGCGGAAGATACCGACACGAAAACAACCATCGGGGATGGTGCCAAGGTCGAAGCGCGCGAAGCAATCGTGACGGCCACGGTTCAGGATGTCTACGATGGCGGCAACGCGGACGGGGTCGTTGACCCGTCAAACCGCGCCGTTAACATCCTTGCGAAATCCGACGGTCGCGGCGGCGGTTTCTATGCGGAGGGCGAGGGCATCAGCCGTGTGCGTCTGACCATGGACACCGATGTCGAGTTGAAGGCCAACGCTGAACTGACCGGCTTCCAGGGTGTGGACCTGATCGTCAGCTACAATGACGTCAAGACACGGTCCAAGGCTTTCTCGCGCTCGTCCGGTCTGTTTGGCTGGGTGAATTCCGATGCCGAGAACAACACCAAGCTGCGCTCTGACATTTTCGGACGTGGCGATGCACTGGTCACCGCAGGTCCGCGGATCGAGGTGCCCAACAGCAACGGCGAAACAACCGAACTTGCCCAGTTCATGAACAACGACTTCCGTCTGGCGCTTTATGCCTCGACGGAAAATGGCCTGTACCAGAAAACCGGCGACAACATCGATTACAGCAAGAATGCGCGCACATCGAAACGGTCGCTTGCGGGCGGCGGATCGTCCGAGCCGGGCAGCTTGGTCAAAACCCAGAAGATCGACTTTGACAGTGACGTGCTAATCCTGTCGGGTCGTTCGCCGGAACTGGTCACCAAGGAGTTGACAATCAGCGGCACCGGTCAGATCACCAAGGCGGTCGAAGTGTCCGTCGATGACAGTGCTGGCAGTGGCAGTGCCACGCTGATGAACGGCGAGATCCAATCCGACAGCATTGTCGTGAATGACATCGTTAACCCGGGACCGGGCGACGTGGCGTTCTATTCCGATACCATTGATGGCGGCTCGCCGGGTTCGACGCTCAACTCCGGCACATGGACCTTCCGCCAGTCGTTGGAGCGGGTCACGATCATCAACGAATCCGACAAGGATCTGATCATCAATTCCATCGATGTGGGCGTGAATAATCAGCCAACCGTCTGGTTGCGCCCGAGCCTGGGTCAGGGCGACGTGCCGATCAATTTCAACATTGAGCCGGATGTGGCGCCGACGCTGATCGAGATCATCAATACCGAGACAGCCAATTCGAACATCATCATCGACGGAACAATCAATAACCCGATTGGCACCACGTCGATCATCAACCGGTCGAACGAAACCGTGTCCTCTCTGGATGGCAGGGCGGTCGGTTCGATTCTGTCGGCCGAAGACCGGGGCGGTGCGACCGCCGGTGAACCAACCGGCCCGAACCCGGATTACCGGATCAAAGCGGCCAATGCGATCATCCGCACGAATATCCTGAACATGGAGGCGGTCAATGACATCGGCTCGGACAGCGAACGGGTAAATGTGGATATTGTCACCAGTGACGGTGTGCCCGAGGCGCTGCATTTTACCACGGGCCAGGTCTCGGCGGGCGGTGACGAGATCTTCCTCGGCCAGTTCTCGAAATTCATCGACGGCCAGCTGCTGCGCTATACCCAGCTTGGGACCGATCCGATTGATGGCCTGACGTCGGGGGATCTCTACTATGCCAACGTGGCCGCAGACGGCAATTCGCTGACACTGTCGGCAACGCCGGGTGGAACGGCGATTGATCTTGGCACTTCGGGTCTGGATGTGACCGATACCCATTCGCTGGTGGCGGTGGAAACCTTCACAGTAGATGCCGAGGACAATATCGACCTCAACATCAAGGCGCTGAAGCGCGAGGGCGTCAATTCCGGCACCTATATCGTCAATATTGACCGGATTTCGGCTGGCAATACCGTCGACGTGGAACTGGAGCCGTCGAGTTTCCAGGAAGGCGATGGCGAAGCCGGGGGCGTGTTCGTGGATTCGCCCTTCCCGATTGAAGGGCCGGTTGATCCCGACAGTGTCTATTATGACTTCTTCCGCCCCGACAAGGTCGGTACGGCGCAGGGCGTCAGCCGGGGGCTCTATGCGACCACTGACGATGCAATTGATGTCACCACCTATGATTTCCGGGGCATTGACCCAACCCGCGATGAGCGCGAACTGCCGGGCCTGATCTCGGGCTTCAACACCACGGTGGGCGACAATGCGGGCGACATCATCGTCAAGGCCGTAGACACGACCATTGGCAATCCCACGATCAACGTTCTGGCGATCACCGAGATCACCTATTCGGATGCGGGTAACGATGCTACCCCTGCCTATCAGAACGGGGATCTGACCGTTATTACAGATGGTTACATTGCAGTCACCGAGCTGAACGGCGACATGCGCGTCGAGGAAATCCGCTCCACCGGCAGCAATGTGCTGCTGTATTCACCGCAGCGCATCATCGACGCCAATGACGATGAAGGCGTGTCGGTCAATCCGGACGTAGCGGGCGTGGGCATCACGATGATCGCGGCTTCGGGCAAGATCGGCGCCCCCGATTTCGTTAACCCGGATCATGCGGATGTGGCAGGCGAGGTTGCCAACCCGACGCTGGAGACCCGTAACGGATTCTCCTATGGCGGCATTGGCCAGTTCGACAACTTCCTGGAGATCGACACCAATATCTCCGGCGGTGGTGGCGGCGGCGTGCTGCGCGCCTATGACACGCTGTCGGACAGCACCGACGGCATCTTCCTGAGCGAAACCGCAGGCAACATGCCGATCCATACCGTGCATTCGGATGATGACGTGTCGCTGCGCACGCAGGCCGGGTCGATCATTGATGCGCGTAACGACAACACCGCGAATGTCATCGGCCAAAGCATTGATCTTGATGCCGCAGGCGGCAGCATCGGCGAGTTTGGTGACGACCTGGAAATCGACAGCCGTGAGGGTCTCACGCAGAACAACGATCTTAATGACGGCACCGACAGGGATGTCTCCCTTGAGGCGCTCAATCATATCTATCTGGCCGAGACCGATAACGAGCTGCGGCTGGCCTTTGCCCATACCTATCTGGGCGATATCCGGATCACGGTGCGAGAAGACGAGGGCAATAGCAGCTCGACCAACGAGAATCTGCAATTGATCGACAACGGCTCGGCGCGCTTTGCTGAGGATAACGATGCCGTCGGGGGCAGCAGCCCGGATGCGAATCGCATCTTTGCCCATGGTTCGATCTACGCGGAAATGGGCTCGGTCGAGCTGCGCGTGGCCGACGATGTTGACTTCGATTCCAACTCCGAAGCGGTCGCCGGCAAGGGCATCATCCTGCGCGGTGACTATAACGCGCTGAACGTGGGCACCGATGCCGATGGCGGCTTTGGCACCCATATGGATCTGCGCGGCAAGATCATTGCCGGCGCCGTTCTGGTGATGGCCGGGGCACAATCCGGTGCCAATCCGGTAGGTGTTTCACGGCCCAAGGGCCTGAGCACCGACCCCAATACACCCGACGTCGCCGCAGGCGAGGGTGGTCTGGCCGCAGGGGCTGCCGGGTATGACGACCGTCTGACCCAGATTTTCGGTAATTCTGATGTCGATTTCTTCACCTTCGGCGATACCGGTGGCAGCGACGGTAACACCACATGGGGTAGCGAGGGTTTCATCTATCTCGGGTCCAAGACCCGCGCCTATGGCGGTGCAACGAACGATGTCGCTGACGATACCGATGACGACGAGGATCAGTTCCGCGTCTACTTCCTGCAGGATACGGCAACGCAGACCTCGCCCGCAGGCACGACGGTTGCCTACACGGCGGTGAATTCGGCAACGGATGTGGTCTATGACGCGGATAACGGTGACGTTGATTTGGATCCGTTCCTGTTGGGCCAGCTGGCCGAGCACACGCTGACTCTTGACGGGATGTCGGATACCGACACGTTCGAGGTCTACACCCTTGGCTCGCAGGGACCCGACACGCGCAACTACGTGATCAATGTGCTGGATACCGGTGCGGAGACCGACGGCGTGGACGAGATGACGATCTTTGGCCGCGATGAAACCAATGATACCGGCCTGATCGACGATATCTTCCTGATGCGCGCGGCGGCATTCCTGCCCAACGAAGTGGCCGACCGTCCGGGGTATGTGGCGATGCTGCATGGTTCGCTGGAAGCCTATGAAGACATCCTTCCCGGAAATGAGGACAGCACCGAGGTTCAGCGGATCAACTATGACACCGCGCTTAACGGGCGGCTGACCATCGAAGGGCAGGGCGGCGATGACGCCTTCTATTCCGACGATGTGAACGTGATCGCCACCTATGACGGTGGCAAGGGCGACGACACCTTCCAGATCGGCCAGATCTTTGGCGCGAACCGCAACATCGCCGAGGGCAACCTGCTTGAGCAGGACGAATTCCCGGAACTGGTTTCGACAACGCGTGGCTGGCTGTCGCGCGGGTCTTCTGCGCCGCTGCTGGCACAGGGTGGCACCGGCAACGACACATTCCGTGTCTATTCCAACCAGTCCGAACTGCGGCTGGAAGGCGATGACAACAATGACCTCTTCATCGTCCGCGCCTTCGCGATTGGCGCGACCACCGATTACGACTGGAACAATGACGGGGACATCAACCTAACCGATCTTGACGTGGGCCGGGCGCTGCTGACCCATCTTTATGACCATGTCGAAGGCGCGGATTTCGTGCTTGGCACCGGTGACGACCAGACCGCCGCCAGTGCAATGGCGACGCTTGATGCGGCCAAGCTGCTGGAACTGGGCGTGCAGGTCGATGACACGGACGAAACCGAGGCCACGGCCTATCGCAACGCGCTGGATGCCGCGCTGCCCGCAGGTACCGGGGGCGAGCGGTTCGACACCAACGATGATGGCGGTATCAACTTCCTCGATCTCTTCATCACGCAGGGCGACACCACCGACGATGTGATCGTGCTGGACGAAGAGGGCGTGGCCAGCCCGCAGATCGGACTTGGATTCTCGGTTGCGCAGGCGCCGGACATCCGCGCCGGCGGCGGCCAGGACGAAGTACGCTACAACATCAACGCACCGGTTTCCGTTGATGGTGGTACCGGCTTTGACAAGCTGGTGGTGCTGGGCACGGAATTTGCCGACGATATCGCGATCACCGACAAGGGCATCTTTGGCGCCGGTCTGAACGTGCGCTACACGACCGTGGAAGTGGTCGAGGTCGACGGGCTGGAAGGCGATGACAAGTTCTATGTCCGCTCGACGGCCTTCGGCGTGGCCTACCGCGTGATCGGCGGGCTGGGCTCTGATATCATCAATGTCGCGGGCGACGTGCAGGAAGACATCATCACACGCGAGCTTGAAGGCGTGTCGGGCGCGGCGGATCATCTGGTTGAATCCGACGATATCTTCTATGACGGGCTGGTTGTTGACGGGCTGGATTACAACGTCACCACCGATGGTGAGGGCCTCGTGGTCATTGATGAAAGCACCACAGCGTCTTCGGCGCAGGATACCGACGGCTTTACCGCCATCCGTGAGGGCGAGATTGGTAGTATGTCGGTTGACAGCTATACGGTTCGTCTGGCGCGTCAGCTGGTTGCCGGTGAGGCGGTCTATGTGACTGTTTCCGCCGCGCGTTCGCCGCAGGACGAGCGCGACGACGCCTTTTCCAATCCAGAACCGCTGCCCGACGGCGAGGCCGACACGATGTGGGTTTCGACCACCTATGACCCGAACCTGCCCGCCCCGACCGTGGCCGAGGGCGATATGTTCGATGTGGACTATCTGGAAGGGTTCGAGGCGGCTGAGGAGGCCTTCATGCGCGCCGTCACGATTGACGGCACCGATGGCTATGTTGCCAACCGCGCCGTTGTGCTGCGCTTTGACCATACCAACTGGGAAGACGCGCAGGATGTCTATCTCTGGGCGGTCGATGATGCCCGCTCGGAAGGCGACCGCGTGGTCGTGGTGCAGCATTCGGTGATTTCCAACGCCGAGGATTACGACGCAATCGATGTGCGCAATGTCGAGGTCGAGCTGCGTGACAATGATACGCCGGGCGTTCTGGTGACCGAGGCGGATGTGTTCAGCGTCATGGGTGTGGATGGCATCCAGCTTGACGCGGATGACAACGCCATTACCGGCGCGGGTGGTGTCAGCGCTGGTGGTGTCGGGTTCGATGCCAATGGCGATGTGAATGACGGTTATGTCGAGGATGGCCGCACGCTGGTCATCGAGGGCAGCAATGTCACCGGCTTCTCGGACGTCATTCTGGTCCAGCTTTCGAAAGAGGTAGAACCGGGCGATCAGGTCGTGGTGAAGATCAACCTTGGCGATCTGACCGGCAATCCGGATCTGAAGGAACTTACTGACAAAGGCATCAAACTTGCCGACTTGGGCGGTAAGGGCCGCTTTGATGCAAGCAACAGCACGATCACCTTCGACAGCACCAACTGGGACAACGCCGTTGCGATCGGCATTATCCAGATTGATGACGATGTGCGTGAAGATCCCCAAACCGCTGTTCTGAGTTTCGGTCAGAACCTTGAAACGGTCAGCGATCTAACCCTGGGCGAGTGGATTGACGCGGAAGATGGCGACACCGCCAAGCTGAAACTGACCCTGTCCAGAAGTGGTTGGGTGGCCGGCGGCTTCTCGACCGAGGCAATTTCGATCAGCGGCATCACCGGTCTGACAAGCGCCAATATCGTGGGCTTCGAGGATGCGGGCCTGACAGCGCTTCTCGACGTGGCTGCAGGCGCGGTGACCCAGCAGGATTATCCGGCGGCGACCGCCACACGCACACTGGCTGTTGGTGAACAGGTTTCCGATGACAGCAACGGTACGCCGGGCGATTACGAGTTCCCCAACCTGCGGTCCGGCACCGGGCTACTGGATGTCGAAGTGATCGACGACGACACCCCGGGCGCCGTGGTTATCGAATCCGGTCGCGATACGGTTCTGATACCTGCGACTGCGACCGCCGGTCTTTTCGACGTCGTCGGTGGCGATACGATTGTTGCCCTTGAGGACGATTTCAACTGGCTTGCCGAGGGTTTCGACGAGGGTCATACCATTGCCATCGAGGGCAGTGGCATCTTTGCCGGTGACAGGGTTATCGACACCATCTCTGGCAACACGATCACCGTTGTGGGTGGCGGGCTGAGTAATGGCGATGGCCAGTATGCCCGCATCATCTCGGCGAACGGGTCACCGCAATCCGACACGTATAAACTGCGCCTGACGCAGGAGCCGACTGCGGATGTGACCATCTCTGTGCTGACTGATGGGTTGGCGGATGTCACCTGGATCGACGCCAATGGCGACGGTGTCCGTGACGCGAGTGAGGTCATCACCGCCGCCGATTACAAAGCCATCGGAGGGTTGCGTCCGACGCAGCTCTTTATCGGGACGCTCAACATTGCCACCGATGGCGGTGTCACGACGCTGACCCGCGCCGGGGTTTCCGATCTGGGCAGCTTCCTTTCCGATGGCTGGGCCGTCGGTGACCTGATCGAGATCGGCAACAGCGGTATCGCCGCGCTCGAAGACTTGACCTTCGAGATCGGGGATATCGGCGAAGATGGCAAGACCATCTCGCTCCTGACCGACGCCGGTGTCACCCAGGACGACGTCACCGACGTCATCCTGTCGAAAATGATCGAAGAGGAAGTCTGGAACGGCGAAGTGCGTTGGGAGGATAGCGAAAATGGCGCCGACCGGCTGATCCGAACCGACTCCTTTGTCACCTTCGATCCGCTGGTGATCGACGTGAACGATCCCGACAGCCTCGCGCTTCTGGAAGACTTCCCGAATTACGATGTTCAGGGCTTCCTTAACGAAGGCTTCCTTGCGGGCATGCGCGTGCGCATTACCAATGCCGCCAATGATGCCGAGTTCGTCGATGCCAAGATATCGATCATCCGCGGGTTCAATGCCTCCAAGGACCACACCCTGGAATTCACCTTCGAAACCAATGACGCGTTTGCCAGTGCCGCATGGCTCACCAGTGGCGCACCGGTCCAGGTGAATATCAACCGCTTGGCGGTTCAGGCGACCTTTACCTCTGACGGTGACAGCGACGCGCTCGACGGTGACAACTACTGGAAGTTCCAGACCATCGAACTGACCGCCGATCCTTATTACGAGGTGCCGACCACCCGTGAAGGTGTGAAGATCTTCCCGGTCAAACCGCATCGCCTCAGCGATATTCGCGGCCCGCTGGCGGTCGAAGGTGGCCCCTCGGGTGCCGACCGGTCGCTGACCAACGGCGTGAAGCTGCCCGGCGAAACCGATGAGTTCCTGATTGCCATTGGCACCCAGGCGCCGGAAAGCCAGCAGATCGACGTGCTGAACATCTTCAACGATGGCAGCCAGGCCGACACCAGTGGTACACTTACCGAAACCACGCTGACCGGCTTTGGCATGGGCCCCGATCTGGTCTTCCCGTTTGTCGAAGTTCCGCTCTTTGGCGAGGGTGCCGAGGGTCAGGCTCCGGTGACGCTCACCTATCCGGGCGGCATCAGCTTCGGCAAGGTCAACTTCGGCTCGAGCGGCGTCAGCAATGACTCCCAGGTGTCCACGGTCGAGGTCGTGAATGTCATGCTGGGCGTTGGCAACGACGATATCAATGTCGAGGGAACGCTGAACCCTGCACCCTTCGTGCAGGCCCAGAATGATTTCGAAGTGGTTACCAACTGGGATAGCACAGAGATCGGCCTGTTCGGCGACGACGACTATTTCAACGGCAGCGACTATGGTTTCCTGACTGCCGAGCACCCGGAGCTGGCGGGCAAGGTCATGATCACCCGCGCGGGATTTGACTGGAAATCACAGGGCTTCCTGGTGGGTCAGGACATTTATGCCAAAGAGGGCGAAAACCAGATCTTCCTCGGCACCGTGCTCGCGATCGAAGACCGGATTGAGTATTACAACCCGATGACGGAGCAGCCGGAAATCGACGGCACGGGCGTTCCGCTGCGCGACCCGAACGACAATTCGATGCTGATCCTGGATACGACCACGCTGCCTGCGCTGGATCTGACCGGTGATGAGTTGTTCATCGCCGAGGACAAGGACGTGTTCCAGGTCTTCGACGCCACGGTTGCGATTTCCCAGGCGGGCGCCATAACGCTCAAGCGCGATGATGGCGGCAACTGGGAGGATGATTTCTTCCTCGAAGGGCATCTGCTGCAGATCGGCATCGGGGACGACCGTCAGGAATTCCGCATCGTGGAATTCCAGGGTGACGACACCATCCTGATCAAAGCCTTTGACGACAATAATGGCGGGCTGACCGACGGGCAGACCTTCTCGCAAGAGGCGTTCTGGGTTCAGGCCGATCATGGCAGCCTGAGCGTGCTTCATGGTGGCGGCAACCTTTATGTCAACACCGATGGCACCTTCGATTTCGATACCTCCGAGAATGAGCTGACCCGCCGCGACGGACGCGACTATGCCGAGGCCGGATTTGAGGTTGGCCAGATCATCCAGCTGGGCGATGAGACCCATACCCGCGAGATCCTCGCGATCGAAAATGCCGACCAATCGGCCTATTTCCCGGATCCGGACACTAATCCGGCCCCGTTTGAAAGCTGGGGTACGGGGTCGGTCCTGGTTCTGAGTGATCCGTTGGCAACATCGCCGGGGGTTGTTGTGCTGGGCGATGCCACCAATACCGATCTGCTGCTGCATGTGGCCGAGGCGCTGGAGACCAGCGAAGTTCTCAACGTTCTGATCGAGGTGCTGGAGCGTGGCGACACAATTGAAACCTATGTCACGCTGATCGGCGATGATGCCGGTGAGACATGGACCGGTCTGGGTTATGCCGAAGGTGGCGTGCTCTTCATCGAGGGCTATCCCGGTGGGTTCCAGATCGCCGCAATTGATGGCAACGAGCTGCAACTGCGCGATGCCGCAATTGAGGACTGCACGAACCACGATGGCGAAGCGACGCTTCGGTTCAGCAGCTATGACATCACCCGCTCCGGTGGACAGCGCGTGGGCGGCGATCATTTCGTCGTCACCGGCGGGGCAGGGCCCGACAGCCCGCTGGTGATCTATGGCGATACCAGCCAGGATGGCGTGTGGTATTCAGGCCAGTCTGACAATGCCCGTGGCATCGAATTCGGCCAGAAACCGTTCAACCCGTTCCCGGATCTGCCAGATGGCGAGAACGAGGATGACGAATGGGTCTTTGCGCTTGCCAATGAGTTTGACCTTCACGGCAACGACATCATTGATGCCTCGGCCCTGTTTGATGACATGGATGGAGACGATCTGCCTGACACGATCGCCGCGCAGACCATGTCGGTCGGCATCACCGCCTATGGCGGTATGGGTAACGACCTGATTATCGGCTCGCAAACCGGGGATCATCTGGCTGGTGGTTCCGGTGATGACACCATCATCGGTAACCGTGGGACAGACCATATCTATGGTGATAGCGGCCTTAACGTGAATATTCTGACCCGTGCGCTGCACGTGGCCACGAACAACGACAGCCCGGCGCCGACCGCGGATGAAAACGATCCCGCGAGCACCACGACTCTGTCTCCCTCGGCCAGCCCTGTTGCCGACCTTCTCGGCGACCGCGTATCTGACCGGGCGGAACAGCTTGATCAATTCAACGAGTTTGGCGCGGTGCCCGGTGCCGGTGACGATCTGATCGACGGCAATGGTTCGGGCCTCGCCGACGGCACGCCCGACGTGATCTTTGGGGATCATGGCGAAGTGATCCAGTTCGTGATCGATCCGAACCTGCCCGACCCGGTAGGCCAGGAATATCGTGGCGATATCGTCTTTGCGGGTATCCCGCAGAAGATCCAGACGACGGTTCTGGGCAGCATCCTCGAGATCAACTCGGTCGAGCCGCAGACCGGCGGTGACGATATCATCCTGGGGTCCGAGATTGACGACATCCTGATCGGTGGCGCCGGCAATGACCTGATCGACGGCGGCGAAGGCGATGACATGATCTTTGGTGATAACGTCAACCTTGATCGCCGCGGTGGCGTCAATGGTGGCGACATCACCAGCCTGCGCTTCCAGACACTGGCCGGGACGCTGATGTATTCCCGCTCGGATCGGGCGCTCAGCGAGGGTTATGAGGAACTGGGCAATTTCGGACCCGACAGTGGCACGCTGATGGTGACGCTCGACGAGTTTGGCAACCCGGTTGCCCGTGATTATCGCGATCCGAACGGGCCAAGCTGGTGGGCCGAATATGCAATCGACTTTGCCGAGTATCACACGTTCGATATGAATGACGGTCTGACCGGTGAAGGGTCGTTCGGCAATGACTACATCGCGGGTGGCGCGGGCAGTGACCAAATCTTCGGTCAGCTCGGCAATGACATTATTCAGGGCGACGGCACCATCGACGGCGCCGTGGCCACCAGGGGGGATGGGACCGCGATTGGCGATGATCCAGAGAACCCGAACTTTGGCGGTCTGATCGTCCCGACGCGCTATGTCGGCGCGGCCCGCGAACTGCCCGAAACCACCGACCCGATCGGTGCGCTGAAGGTGGTTGCGGCCACGTTCGAAGGTGCCGGCCATAGCGGCGATGGAAATGACTATATCGAAGGCGGCGGCGGCTGTGACGTGGTGTTTGGCGGTCTTGGCCAGGATGATATCGTGGGCGGTTCGTCGGACTTTTTCAGCTTGTCCGATCCCGATCTGCGCCCGGATGGCGAAGACAAGCTGTTTGGCGGAACCGGCGCTCTTATCAGCCGCAACAACGAAGAAACGCTGGATGACGGCACAACGACCGGTTTCGAAGTCGGTATCACGCCGGAAGGTGACGAGGTGATTGGCTCTGGCCGCAACGCCCGCGACGCCGACACCATCGTCGGTGACAACGGCAACATCATCCGTATCGTCGGCATCAACAGCATTGATGTTCTCGACACCGATGCCGATGGCTACAACGACATCGACAGCGGCGGCTTCGGTCCGCATGGGATCGTTTTCTCGAGCCCGGATAGCGCGCTTTACGGCAGCAAATACCTGACGCGCTCGACCGGCGCAATTGCCGGGGATGGAACGGCCTATATGACTGGTGGACTTTATCTGGCCTATGATTATGATGTGAACCTCGACGCGTTCCAGGGACTGAGCGGAACCGAGGTCAACGTGTTCGTTCGGGATACCGGCTATAACGACGAAGGCGGAGAACGCATCATCGTGCGCGGTGTGACCACGCTTGATTACCTTGCGGGCGGGCCTGACTATGCGGGCAATGACGGGCAATATGTACTGGACGATACAGTGCCGCAGCCCTCACCGGTCGAGGGAGACATCTGGCGTGACACATTTGGCTTCTGGTCGCTGACCGATATCGGCGGTGCCGATGAAATTCATGGTGGCGCTGGCGACGACATCGCCTATGGCGGCGGCGGGGATGACATCATGTTCGGCGATGCCGATCATGACGACATCATCGGCGGCTGGGGCAATGACTGGATCTCTGGCGGCACCGGCAATGACGGGGTGATCGGCGACGATGGCCGGATTTTCACCAGCCGCAACATCGGCCTCTTGGATAACGGCTCTGTCAGCCTCAAGGGCAACACCCGTTCCTTCGGTAACTACGGTGATCATGGCGAGGCGACTGAATATGCCGAAAGCCTCTTCGGTATCTGGAGCCTGCTGACAGTCGATCCCGACAACCGCACCAGCCAGGGTATCGTCCTCAACGAGGAGATCTACACGCCCGGCCAGGTTCAACGCGCGCTGATCAACCGGGCGGGCGAGCTAGTCAAATCGGTCGATCTGAGCCCGTTCGACATCGTCGACTCGTCAATTGAGGCGATCACCTCCGCCGATCCCACCAGCCACAACCCGGCCTTCGCCGATGACGTGATCTTTGGTGGTCTGGGGGATGACTTCCTGCATGGTGGATCCGGCAACGACGCGATTGGCGGCCATGAGGCGCTCGGCGATAGCTACATGGTCTGGTTCGAAGGCGATCTGCCGACCTCCAGCGTCGACAATCCCGAAAATGGCGGCACGGGTATGATCCTTGTGCGGACTGATTTCACCCGTCCGTGGAATCCGGGCAATATATTGCTCTTCGGTGATGGCGATGAACACTGGAATGAACCCAACCCGGTTCAGCAGCGTACCGGTGAATTCTATCTTTATGATGAATACGACCCGCGCCGCGTGATACTGTTCAACGATGACGGTACACTCTGGAAAGAAGGCGACGCCGACAATCCGGTAGCACCGCCCGCAGACATCAAGCAGTATTTCCTGAACGCGACCGACAACGAGGGCCGCCTGGAACTCAGCCATGTTGAATTCGAACCCAATGGCACCCCGGTCGGTGATGAAGTGGCCGTGGAAAGCGACGGTAACGACGCGATATTCGGTGACATGGGCAACGATTGGATCGTTGGCGGTACGGGACGCGACCATATCTACGGCGGCTTCGGCAATGATCTTATGAATGCCGACGACGTGATGGGCGGGCCGGGTAACTCCTATGACAACGGAAATTTCGGCTCTGCCGATAATCCCGGCGGAGACAGCGGTCTGAACTTCACGCCAGAGACGCATCTGAGCTGGGAGGATCGCGTATTCGGCGGTGCCGGTCTGGACATCCTGATCGGGAATACCGGCGGTGATCGCCTGATCGACCACCTGGGCGAATTTAACAGCTATATCGTGCCCTTTGCACCGTTCGGCATCGCCACGGTCAGCCGTCAGGTGCCGCCGCAGCTTTGGGATTTCCTGACTGCGCAGGCTGCCTCGGACGGTGTGGACATGACCCGCACGGCCGATACCAACGCGTTTAGCTACCAGGACAGCCGCTATTCGGCGGTGATCCAGCAGCAGGGCAATCCGCATGGCGAGATCGGCCTTGTGACTCAACGCGACCGCGGCTTCTGGCAGGACCAGTCCGGTCCCCCCAGCGATCCGCAGGCGGGCAACATCCCAGGCGGACGGCGCGACATCCTGCGCACGGCGGACTTTAACGACCGTTCAGGTGACGGCTTCGCAGTGGATCGGGGGCAGTTTACCGCCACGGCTGGTGTCATGGAGATCGGCTCGGACACGTCCGACAGTACTGCCTCGGCTGTGTTCCTGCTCGACGATTACAAGCCGAGCTATTTCGAGGTCGAAGCGACCTTCAACATGGACAAACCCACGGGCGGCTGGAAATCGAACGGTTATGTCGTGTTCGATTACTATTCGGACACGGATTTCAAATTCGCCGGTATCAACATTTCGACCAACAAGATCGAAATGGGCTATGTCGACGAGGCCGGCTGGCACTATGTCCAGCAATCCAACAAGCCTGTCCAACTCAAACCCAACCGCAACTATGACATGATGGTTGCCGTCAACGGCAACAACGTCACCGTCGCGGTCGCGGGCGTGAACTGGTTCAGCTACGACTACACACCACGGCTTGATGTCTATGGCGATCCCGTGCCGCTGTCGCGTGGCCTTGTGGGCGTGGGCATGGACGGGTCCAAGGGCCGGATCGACAACTTCAAGGTGCAGGTTTTGCCACCCGACTGGACGCTGGAGGAAACAGATGACTTCCTGCCGCCAGTGTCAGAACTGCCCCGTGTCATCCAGTCCGCCGAGTGGGTCGAGTCGTCGGGCACGCTGAACGGCACCGTCATTGGCACGGCCCCGGCGGTCCAGACTGTCGATCTGGGAGTCGGTCTTCTGGCCAACTCGATACTTGAGATGAATGCCGACATCAAAACCGATGGCATGGCGGGCTTTGTCTTTGATCGCTACGATGCGCTCGATTACAAGTTCTTGGCGCTCGACACGGTCAATGACCGCATCGTGGTGGGGCATACGACCGCCGAAGACGGCCAGGTGATAGACGCGAGCTATGCGGTGAACCTCAACCCGAACCAGGCGGCACGTCTTCAGGTTACGATGCAGGGGGCAGGGCTTGATATCACGCTCAATGGCGCTGAAATCGCTTCATTCGGGTTCAACTCGGCGCTGGTCGATGGCGACTTCGGCCTGATTGTTCTCTCCGGAGCGGCCGAGTTCGAAGAATTCCGCCTGGCGACCGATGATGCCCAGTTCCAGGATGCGCTGCGTCTGGCGGCTGAAAGCGCAGCGGCGGTTGCCAGCGATGAATATATCGCCGGTGAAACGCTGGAAGAGGCCGATCTGCAGCGTCTTTATGACGAAGCGCTGACCGACTGGATCGAAGCTGGCTATGTCACCTCAGACGAGGCGGAGGCGCTGGCTGAGATCAATCTTGTGGTGCGCGATCTGGAGGGCGATACACTGGCCCGCGCGGTCGAGCCTGACACGATCATGATCGACGTGAACGCGGCCGGTGCCGGCTGGTATATCGAACCGGAAGAGGGCGACGATGTCGACCAGTCCGGCGGTATCAGTTCCGGTGTCGATCTGCTGACGGTGCTGCGCCACGAAATCGGCCACCTGCTGGGTCTGGAGCATGATGAGCTTGCTGTTATGTCCGGGGAGCTGGACGCCGCCACGCGCGTTTCGGTGACCGAGGCTGCTCCGGATAGTTCATCGGGAAGCTTTGACACAGGCGAAACCGGTGACGGCACTGCCGTTTCCGATCCGGCGGCAACCGGCGGCAAGGGTAAGAAATCCGCTGCTTTGGTCTTTGATGCGGCAACCGGTGAACTGGTTGATGGCGATGAGGCGCAACAGCTCTTTGCCTCGCGGAAAACCGACGATGCTGCACTCGCCGCTGGTGTACTGGCAATGGCCAGCCACAAATTGGCCAAGGTCAGCCGGGTTGAAGCGCAGCAGCAAAAACCACGCGAGTCAGCGGCCAAACGCCTGGCCAAATGGTTCCGTCGCACTGCTTGAGACCTGCTGCATTAGGTCAAAGGGTTCTGTCAGGCAAAGCCGAGCCGGTCTCAGCAAGGATAGAGGTACTGTCCCCTATGCCTTGCTGAGGCCGCGCCACTCGGCAAGAGCGACAGCGCCATTTCGTTTGAAAGTCTGTCGCAAGCTGAGACTTATTTCTGATTTGAACAGGCGGCTTTGTCAGAACAAATTGGGTTGAGGCGAGCAGGGTGATTTCGTAGCCTTTGCTCATGACGAAAACTGACCCTTTCAAGGGCTTTCACAGCAGCCCCGAGATTATCCGCCTGGCGGTCATGATGTACGTTCGATTTCCGCTTTCGCTCCGAAACGTCGAGGATCTGCTGCACGAACGCGGCATCGACATCAGCCACGAAACAGTGCGGTACTGGTGGAATAGATTTGGCCCGATGTTCGCCGCTGAAATCCGCCGAAAACGCGTGCATCAGATGCGGTCTTATTCGAACTGGAAGTGGCACTTGGACGAGGTTTTCGTGAAGATCAACGGCGAGCGTCACTACCTGTGGCGCGCGGTTGATCACGAGGGTGAAGTGCTGGAGTCCTTCGTCACTAAGCGACGGGATCGCAGAGCAGCATTGAAATTCCTTAAGAAATCAATGAAGCGCCATGGCCGCCCTCATATTCTGGTCACCGACAAACTTCGATCCTACGGTGCTGCGCTGAAAGTCGTTGGCAACGCTGACCGGCAGGAAACGGGCTGCTGGGAAAATAATCGGGTGGAGAATTCGCACCTGCCGTTTCGACGACGAGAACGGGCCATGCAATGGTTGCGCAGTATGCGCAGTTTACAGAAATTCGCCGCTGTTCATTCTTCTGTCTGCAATCATTTCAACCAGGAGCGCCACCTTTATTCACGCGGCAATTTCAAGCTTAACCGTGCCGCCGCTCTCGCCGAGTGGCGCGTCCTTGGCGCGGTATAAGGGCAGCTTCATTGTCCTTCCAGAGACGGGTTCGAATCCGTCTGACAGCACCCGCCAAAGCCCTTGATGATTTTGAAGCTGAGTGGGGTCAGAAATACCCTTCAATCGCGCCCTCATGGCGGCGGGCATGGCAGGAGGTCATCCCGTTCTTTGCCTTCCCGCCAGCCGTGCGCAAAATAATCTACACCACGGATGAGATCGAAAGCCTCAACAGGGTCATCCGCAAAACCACCAAAACGCGCGGCAGCTTCCCAACGGACGATGCCGCCAGCAAGCTGATCTATCTGGCGATCCGCAGCTTCGAGAAGGCTGGCCACTGCGTCAGGGAATGGGTTGCCGCCCGCAACCAGTTCGCTATCCTATACCCAGAACGGTTCAACAAATGATCCGTTTCAAACGCATGGGCTAAGCCTCATACACAGAGTTTCGGATACTCCCGAGTTGGAAGCCGCCTAACACTCGCCACCAGACCACGACCACCATAAACCCGCTGGATCATTCCGGCGGGTTTTCTCATTCAAGCTTACGCCAAGTCATTTGGTCCAATTTTAGGGCGGTTACACGGTTACAAATATACATCTAAGTTAATGATTTCATTCATATAAGTCAGGGTTCAAATCCCTTATCACCCACCACGCTCTTTTCCCTCATAAAACCAAGCACTTAACGGCCACTTCCGAGGTTTCTTAGGTATTGCTGGCACATACTGTGTCCCTAGTGTGCCAAAATGTGTCAGCCTTTTTATCTTCTGGACATTATGTCAGCGTAAGCGGTGTTCCGATCACACGGTTTGTGCGTAGTGCCAAGGCAGGAGTTCACCGATCTGGCTTTGCCGATGCCCATTCACGATGGCGGTGAGA
>NZ_FRBN01000062.1 GCF_900142625.1 Roseovarius marisflavi | reverse complement strand
CCTGAAAGCCATAGCAGGCGGGCACAAACAAACCGATATCAACCTGCTGCTGCCCTGGAACTACGTCAATCCGGTGTGAACGGCGCACCGCTTACCGAAGATATCCATAGATTGAGCGAAGTCCTAGAAAAACCGCGCGGATGCGATGGGGATGCATTCTGGCGCCGCCACTGCCCCAAGGTGAAACCTCCCATAGCCGGAAGCGACATCTTGATCTCATCAGGCCCGTTGAGAGAGTCCAGGGTGCGCGTCCCGGTTTTGCGCTGTCTCGGTGCGCGCCGAGGGACTCATCGCGGCCAGCGAGTGGCTCAGCCAGCCTGAGAGGCTGCTTGTTAAGGAGATGAGCTTTTCTTCACATATGCGCCATGACATGTTATCAAAAATGGATTTCT
Source organism: Roseovarius marisflavi (assembly GCF_900142625.1). GTDB lineage: Bacteria > Pseudomonadota > Alphaproteobacteria > Rhodobacterales > Rhodobacteraceae > Roseovarius > Roseovarius marisflavi. The sequence goes on along the minus strand of NZ_FRBN01000062.1, from coordinate 2,689 downwards.
TTAACGTTTGGTGCGTCTCATGTTAACGCCGACCTACAAGATGCCCGTGCTTCCCCCGCCTGTGGAATTGGAGACCGTCTCGGTCCTGAAGGCTCTGGTTCGCGCGAACCGTGCCTTGGCAGAGCTCAAGGGGCGCGCGGCGACGATACCCAATCAGGGTATTCTGATTGATACATTGGCGTTGCAGGAAGCAAAAGCTTCCTCAGAGATCGAGAACATCGTCACCACTCAGGATGAACTCTTTCAGGCCGACCTGTTTCCGGAAGGGCCGCGATCTGGTGCTGCCAAGGAGGTCGCGCTCTACCGGGATGCGTTGAAACTCGGGTTTCAGCGCCTCGTTGATACGCAAGGCCTCATCACGAACGGCACCTTGATCGACATGTTCCGGCTGCTGAAGGGACGCTCAGGTGGATTCCGGTCAACGCCAGGCACCGCGCTGAGAAATGAAGTCACGCGGGATATGGTCTATGTGCCACCGCAAGATCTCCATGAAATCGAATCTCAGATGTCGGCGCTGGAGCGGTTCGTGAATGACGATGAAATCTGCGATCTTGATCCTCTCATCAAGATGGCGCTCATCCATCACCAATTCGAAAGCATCCATCCCTTTCCGGATGGCAATGGCCGTGTCGGGCGCATTCTGAACGTGCTCTACCTGACGCGCACGGGATTGCTCGACATTCCGATCCTTTATCTCAGTCGTTACATCACCCGGAACAAGACGGATTACTATCGCCACCTGCAAGCTGTCCGGGAGGACGGGGATTGGGAGGGGTGGCTGCTCTACATGTTGCAGGGCGTCGCGGAAACCTCGCATACAACACTCTCGCTTGTTGAGGCCATTCGCGGCCAGATGGCAGGGGCCAAGCACCGCCTTAGAAGCGAGTTGCCCAAGATCTACAGTCAAGACCTGCTGAATAATCTGTTCCGGCATCCCTATACTCGCATCGATTTCGTCATGAATGACCTCAAGGTTACGCGGCAGACGGCCTCGAAATACCTTGAGGCACTCGCCGAACGTGGTTTTGTGGAAAAGCATCAGTCGGGCCGCAGCAACTACTACATCAACGTGCCACTGGTCGCGCTGTTCATGGATAATGGCGCTTAGCGGTTTTGCTGCCCGCAACAGCGCATCGCTGTTGATCGCTGCAAGAAGGTCGCCAAGCGTGGTCTCGACAGGAAGATCTTTCCCACGCAGGCCGGCCTGAACCTTGTCGATCAAGTGTGAAACCAACCGCTCCGCCGCCTGCCTGCGAAGCTGAGCGGTTTGCTCGATTATCGCCCATGATCTTTGCATTCGCACCATGAGACTGCCTCTGGAAACCTTGCGCAGGCCGATATTGCCTTTGCCGCCATCCATGTCGCGGCCATCCTGCGCAATCCCACGGAGCAACCCCTCGACAACATCGGGCCGCACGGAGGCGTGTCCCTGCTCCCGGAGGGCCTGTGCCACTGAGGCCAGATGGCAGGGCCAAGCCTCGTCGATGTCCGCGTCTGGCGCTTGCTCTCTTAGAGACGCGACCAGGTCCGCTTCCAACCGAGATGCCGCCTCGAACCGTTTCGGTGAGGCATTCTCGACGCGCAGATGCACAAAGATGGTGATGTTTGTATCATCTTTTGCGATCCCCAGGGCCTCGAGATCCGCCAAGGCCTTGCGCACGCCCGACACCGTTAGCCCACTGACCCCGCAAAGCTCGTCCGTGGTGATGCCCTCTTCTTGCGGCGCGTTGATGATATGCTGCACGATGGCGGCCAGATCCTCGCGCCGCCGCTGGGTGATCTCGGCGGATGCAAGGATCTCGCGGGCCTCTTGCATGCTCCTTATCCGGAGCGAGGCGGGAAACACCTGCACCCGGTTTTCCTCACGGTTCAGAAGGTGCGCCTCTTCCAGCCAGGCGACGGCCGTCTTTACCCGCGTATCGTCGGTATTGCTGTCTCGCTGGAAATCCCGGTCTTTCTCCTCGTGAACAATTTCCCCCGGTGTAGCAACGATCTCACCTCCTTTTCTGGTCCGAGTATCAAGGCGCCGAAGCGCCTTCAGGATCGCGCCGATTTCATGCCGCGCGAGTCGAGACCGCGCGCTCAAGCTGAACTGACGATCGACGTCTTCTGTATTATACAGAAGGACGCAGCTTGCAGGATCACGGTCTCGCCCGGCGCGACCTGCCTCTTGCAAGTAGTTTTCCAGCGACCCAGGCACGTCACCATGAACCACCAGACGGATGTCCGGCTTGTCGACCCCCATCCCAAAGGCGTTGGTAGCCGCGATCACGCGCAGATTGCCAACGCGGAAGTCCTCTTGGATCTCACGCTTTTCATCGGCGCTAAGGCCCGCATGATACCGCTCGGCGGCGATGCCCTGTTGTTTCAGAAACTGCGCCACACGCTCGGTGGCGTTTCGGGTCGCACAATAGACGACTGCCCCCGAGACGCCCTCGCGCGGAAGCTGGGTCTCGATCGTGTCGAGGATATCCGTCATCTTGGTTGCCCGCTGGGTTGGCAGAACCTGGAAGCTCAGGTTCGACCGCGATGCGCCACCGTCGATTAACGCCAGCTCGGCCCCCAACCGCTCTTTGAAATGACTGCGAATGTCCTGTGTGGATGGCTCCTGCATAGCAAGACATTTTTGATCAGATTTGTGCATTTGTCAGAAGCAGTCATGTGTCCGGCCTGTTTGCGCGGTTTTGAC
>NZ_FRBN01000027.1 GCF_900142625.1 Roseovarius marisflavi | reverse complement strand
GTAGCTACCATCGAGAAACTCCCCACAAATCAAAGAAGCCTCTGAATCGCAGATCAGGCGTCATGCCGTAAGTGTGGGAGCGGCGCACCGCTTACGCGACTCAAAGGTACTCGATGGACGATCGCGCCATCGCCGCAAGCTTTGGCATCCCGGATTTTGTGAGATCGAGCAGAAACTCCGAGGGAGTAAACGGCGGGTTCCCGTATCGCTTTCTAACTGTCCGCAGTGCTCGTGCGCCGTCAATCGGAAACAGATCGAAGGTGTTGGCCAGTACATCGTCAGCCCCCAAAGCTTCAATGTCGTGCTCATCTAGAATCTCGGACGGGAAATCCTTAAGGTTCTCTGTCACAATAATCTGCGCGGAGCATTTGATGGCTGCCGCAAGAACATGCCTGTCGTCCGGGTCTGGCAGCACAAATCCTTCGATCAACGGTTCATAACCTGTCACGAAGCACTCTTGGAAGACGTCGCGGACTGCTGCAGCTTGTTCCTTCACGCTCTCCGCCAAATCAGGTTTGTTTCGGATCAGACTCCGTGTCCATTCATCAATGATCTGTTCTGTGAACCGCGCCCGGAAAAGGCCCTGCTGTGCGAACGTGAAGAGTACATCCCGCGTTCGGAACGGATACATCACGTTCGCGTCGAGCAAGATGACAAATGGGTTAGCGATATGGCTCACGCCCGGTCATACTCCTGGCCAAGGCGAGAGAGTTTTTGCATGGCTTCTTCTTGTCGCCTCGCTTTGTCTTCCCGGTATTCCATCAACGCTCGAAGCGGCACCCTTCGGTGCTTTCCGACCTCCTCAAACTGAATTTCACCCTGCTTGAGAAGTTTTGTCAGATGGGGGCGAGAAACGTTCATAATGTCAGCAGCTTGCTGGGTCGTAAGCATTGCGCTGACCGGAACGAGTGTAACCATGTTTCCTGCGCTTACATGGCCTAGCAGCTCAATAATCAGCTCACCGACCGCAGGAGCAATGTGCACAGCGTCTCCGTTCTCGCCGGAGATCTTCAAGCCTCCGTCGAGTTCCATTGCAACCGCGATGGCCGTCGCGGCGTGCGCCGCGCTGTCAATCTCTGCAGCGGTCGGGAGTCGGTCTTTTAGCCCCTGAACTTCGTTCGGGGCGACGTCTGCTTCTGTCGCTGTCATGCCAATGTGTCCTCCTGTGCCACCTACTATATATGGTTTCTTGCTTCACCAACGCAAGCGTAATAACAGAAACAAATGTAATAAGTGTAACCGTCGAGTCGGCGTGGCAACAGTTCGAGCTGTAATCTCCGGCTTATATGCCGGTGCCGTCCCGGCTCCGTCAGACGCGTAAGCGCCCTTATGTTAACCCCTTGCTGCGTGGTGCGTTGGCTGCACCAAACCCGGTAAACACTGCAAACCCGAGTACACCCCACCCCATGCACGGCTTTCATGGCATTGGGCAGCCCGCGCGTTCCCGGTCCACGCTCTCTTGAGAGCAATCTTGGCCAAAGGGGGAGAGCTCGTTAAGGTGTGCTGAATTAGACCAAAAAATCAACAATGACGGTCCTTGCCATCAGAGTGACACGTTCATGTATGACGGTTTGGAACCGCAAAAGACCGAGTAGAAAACCTATGTTTCAAATTGACCGTTCCTCCAACCGCCTAAGCAAGCTAGAACGCACAACATTCGCGGAAGTAGGCTTTAGAGAGCGGGAACACCTACAGGAATGGCTCGCAGCTATGCCAGATGCTCTTTGCGAGGCAATGAGCGAGGGACAAGATAGTCTCCTTATAATCCAGAAGGAATTCGACGGCTTCGATGGCACCCGAGAAAGACTTGATCTGCTGGCACTGGACCGTAGCGGGCAGCTTGTTGTCATTGAAAACAAACTTGACGACTCTGGCCGGGATGTTGTTTGGCAGGCACTCAAGTACGCTGCCTACTGCTCGAGCCTCAAGAAGGCCGAGATCGTGGCGATCTTCCAGCAGTATCTCGATCGCAACGGCGGCGGCGATGCAGCAGTCAGGATATGCGAATTTCTTGGCGAAGATGCCTTGGATGAGGTGGTCTTAAACGACGGCACCAACCAACGGATCGTTTTCATAGCCGCGAATTTCAGGCGCGAGGTTACTGCCACCGTGCTATGGCTACGCGATCACCAGATAGATGCGCGCTGCATTAAGGTGGTGCCCTACAAGTTCGGAGAAGAGCTTTTCATTGATCTCCAACAAGTCATCCCGACACCCGAGGCCGCGGATTACATGATCCGAATGGCAGAGAAAGACAGTGAGGAGAAATCTGCGAAGGGAGCTCAGCGATGGAGCCATCAAATGCGCCTCGAGTACTGGGATCAAGCGCTGGAGGCACTCCGCAGCGCCGGTCTTGAACGATGGCAAAATATCTCACCGTCAAGAGACAATTGGATTAATTCCAGTATTGGTGTCTCAGGTTGCACCCTGACACTCATCTTTCTGCGCCACGAAATTCGGGTGGAATTTCAGCTCAATCGCTCCAATCCGGATGAGAACAAGTGGCTTTTCGATCGCCTGGTCGAGAAAAGAGAAAAATATGAAGAAGCGTTTGGTTGCGAACTGGAATGGCGAAGGATGGATGATAGGAAGGTCAGCATGATAGTCTGCAAGACGCCTGTCCAAGGATACAGTAAAGAGAATTGGTCAGACATGATTGCCTGGTTAATCGATCATTACAAAAAGATGGACGAGGTTTTTTCTGAGCAAGTTCGTCAGCTCGCGTCGCGTATGAAACCAGGCGGCGGCATCTGATTAACGGAATTGCACTCGTCCAACCGATCTATTTGGTTCAACACACCGACCCGAACATCTGAGGCTCAATTACTTTGGCAAAACCTAGGTCAGAATTCTTACCCTGGACCAAAGCCTTCGAGGCTGCTGGCGTCGAGGATGTCCCAGGAAACGCCAGGGGCTATTGGGGGCACAGGTCCGGCAAGGACGGACTAGTAGTTTGCTCAGTCTGGGACGACAAAATTATGCTGGGCCAAGCCCGCGCCTACGTTCCAATCGAAAATCGAGGTGGCTACCAGGTGGCGGCAGAGAACTCGGCTGTTGGAGACAAAGTGATCGTCATCCTCCGCTCGCGACGTACACAGCTAGGGAAAGTTATGCCAACACTTTGGGAGATTGTGTCAAAGCACTTCGATGAGCCAAACCACAACAGTATTGGCTACTTGCTGCTGACCAACACCGGCAAAGCTTTCTAGTTGGCATGTGACCCCACCCCCAGCACGGGGTTTGGCATGGCAGCGGGCCAGGCCTCTCCCGGTCCACCCCTTCTGGCGAACCATTTGGACCCTTTCGCAACTCAGCCACGGAAACAGCTAAGAGTCCCACGACACCGGAGGGTCGCGAATTTTATCTCTTTAGCCGGTGATCCCGCTGATGCTGGCTCGCGCCCGCGCACGTAGGACCATGCCGCACCAAGCCTGATAAGTCTCTGATAATGATTGCTTTTTCGAGAATTTGCGGTTAAGTTGAGTTGAGGCTACAGGAGGTCTCACATGCCAACATTTCGTTTCACCAAGCGCGTGATTGATGCGCTGCCCCACCCTGATAAGGGCCAAGTTCTATACCGCGACGAGATTTTGCGGGGTTTTGGTCTGCGCGCGGGTGCACAGTCCAAGGTCTACTTCGCCGAAGGGCAGGTGCAGAACCGGACGCGTCGCGTCTCAATTGGCCGAGCCGACGTCTTCGGTGTCGAAGCAGCCCGCAAACGGGCCCTCGGTATTCTCAACGACATGGCAACGGGCGTCGATCCAAACGCGGAAAAACGCCGCGTTGCGCAAGAGAGCATGACCGTCGGTCAGGCGTTTGATCAGTTCTTCGCAACACGGACCACCATCGCTGACAATACGCGTGATCGCTATCAACGGACGGTCGACCTGTATCTTAAAGATTGGCGGCGAACGCCCGTCACTTCCATTAGCCGCCAGATGGTCCTCAAGCGTCACCAGCGCATCGGTAAGGCAAACGGCGAGGTTACGGCTAACAATGTGATGCGCCATTTTCGGTCGGTATATAATGTGACAGCCGCTGCGCATGATGAGTTCCCGCCCAACCCAGTCAATATCCTAACCCAAGCACGTGCCTGGTATCCTGAGCGCCGACGCCGTAGCGCTGTGGCCGCACATGACCTGCCAGCATGGTGGGCAGCAGTCATGGAGGAGCCGGACTATTCACGCGACTTCCTTCTGATCGCCCTGTTCACTGGAATGCGCCGCAATGAAATCGCCACCTTGCGATGGGAACAAATCAACCTGACCGAAAGGGCGCTGCATATCCCAAAGACCAAGAACGGTGATCCACTAGACCTGCCGTTGTCCGACTATTTGGTGACCTTGCTGCATGAACGTCATAAGCAACAAGTAGGTGCATCGCCTTGGGTGTTTCCAGGCGTAGGCCGCAAAGGTCATATCGTGGAAACCAAAAAGTTCACGGCGCGGGTAACGGAACGCAGCGGTGTAAAGTTCACCCTGCATGATTTGCGCCGGACCTTCATCACCATCGCCGAAAGCCTGGATGTTCCCCACTACGCCCTGAAACGGCTGTTGAACCACCGGCTGTCCGGTGACGTGACCGCCGGTTATATTGTCAGCAATCTGGAACGCTTGCGCGGGCCGGTATCGCTGGTCGCGGCAAAGATACTCAAGAATGTCGCAGCAGGCACAGAACAGGCAGCACGTAAGGCAGGCTGACTTTGGAGTTGGCTTTTGTCATATAAAACAGAAGGTTGACCTGGTAACGGGTTTTGCATATTGTGAAGCTGCGAAAAGAATCTACCCAAAAGCGGTTTCGCAACCGTGGGGCGGTTTAAGGCCGTAGTCGCAACGGGGAAGTCAAATGGCCGGTCCTTGTAGATCGAGCTAAACTTCTGGGGCGTAGCATCGATCGCCGAGAATTTTTCATCCTTATTGGCGGGGCTTTGGGTCGTGGCACTCTCAATCCCCGCAGTTCGATGCAAAAGGACTGTGCCATGCACTCCCCACATCATCCCGGCTCAGCAGATCCCCTGCTGACCACCAAAGAAGCTGCGGCTTACCTCTCCCTTCAACCATGCACGCTGGAAAAATGGCGTAGCCAGAAAAAAGGTCCGAAATCTCGCAAAGTCGGAAGTAAGGTAGTTCGCTACCAATTGTCTGACCTCGACGCCTTCATCGCCGGAGGTGATCATGTCTGACAAAGAGTATCTGACCGAACGCCGTTTGGATCTTGTTACAGGTATCGCTTCGAAAGTCCGGCAAGACGCGTATGCCGCGTACCAGAAGACGGGCAAACAGAAGTATCGCCTTGTCGGTGAACCGGTAACACCAGAAATAGTTGTTGGGCACCTCACCGGTGCCCAACCAATTGCCTGTTATGCGGTGTTCGACGATCAAACGTACACTGCCGTTCTTGACTTCGACGATCACGATAAGACGCTTAGCTGGGATGCTATGGTCGGTGCCGCACAACCAATTATACAGGAACTCCAGCGTCTCGGCTTCAAACCATTATGCTGTCGCTCCGGTGGCGGGGCTGGCCTTCATATCTGGCTAATCTGGAGCGATCCGCAGCCTGCTAAATTGGTGAAGCAGTTCCTCCGCAAGCTGATAGAAGAGCAGGGCTTCAAACATGGCGGTGGTGGCGTTCAGGCGGCAGAAATCGAGGTTTTTCCAAAGAACGATCACGTCAAAGAGGGGAGCTACGGCAACGCCGTAGCTCTTCCGTATAGCCGGAAATCAGTCCCGCTGGATGAGGCGCTCCAGCCCCTCGACTGGCCTGATTTCATGCCGCCAGACTTAGAGGACCTGTTATGCCCGGACGTTGCTTCGGTCTATACGCCCCAGAGATCATCCACTCCGGCACCTAGTTTGATTCGCGCACAAAAGACGGCGTATGCCGTTGGTGGCGACGTCCTGCCTGGCGATGAGGAAGAGGTGAAAGCGGCGCTGAAGTTCGTGGAGGCCGATGACTACGAAACGTGGGTCATTTTCAGCCTAGCCTTGAAATACAGCTTTGGCGACGAGGCATTTGACATCTGGGATGTATGGTCGAGCACGTCCGCCAAGTATGAGGGCAGTGCCGTATGCCGCGAGGTGTGGGACAGCCTTAACCCGAATGGCGATGTGACCATTGGGACGATCTTTCATGCGGCGAAGCAGCGAGGCTGGAACGGACCGAGCAATGCTGTGGTCCGAGATATGAATGCGCGCTTCGGCATCTGGACTCATGGGTCCAGTACGCGAATTATCGTTAAGCAACCCGTGGGCGGGGAGGTGCTGACCTGCCTGGGCAAGGGCGCTTTTTTGGATCGCCTCAAACCTGAGAAATTCCCGGAAAGAGACGCAAACGGAAATGTCAGCTGGCGCTACAAAGCGCCGTACTGGCTGGATCATCACCTCGCTGCCCACTACCATGAGGTTGCTTTCGACCCAGGCAAACCTCCTGGCCACAATGGTAACAGTTGGAACATGTGGCAGGGATTTCCGGTAGAACCAAAACCAGGCGACTGGAGCCGCCTTCAGCACCACATCCTGGTCAACATCTGTGGCGGCAATGAGGAATATAACGCTTGGATGATGAACTGGATGGCACTCGGAGTGCAGCGGCCTGACGTGGTCATTGGCACTGCGCCTGTGCTAAAGGGGGCTCCTGGTACTGGCAAGGGCGTGCTGGCCAACGCATACGGTCACCTGTGGGGCGCGCATTACGTGTCGATCACAAAGGATGACCACGTGAGTGGACGCTTCAACCAACACCTGGAGGCGCGGCGTCTTGTTTATGTGGATGAAGCCATGTTCGGCGGTGATCGCAAAAACGCAGGCGTCATCAAGACCATGCTCACAGAGCCCCGGATCATGATTGAACGGAAGGGCGTGGACCCTGTCTGGCTCGACAATCACATGATCTTTATCGTAACCTCGAACGAGAAGTCAGTCGTACCAGCGGATATAGGCGACCGGCGCTGGCAAGTGATCGAAGTTGCTGATACGCACCGCGAGGATCGTACATACTTTGGCTCCATCGCTGCTCAAATGCGTTCTGGCGGCTACGAAGCCATGATGCATGATCTCCTGCAGCGTGACATCTCCGTCGGGCCCGACCCTCAGGTTACTATTCGCACGCCCGAGCTCTTCGACCAAATCATACAGGCGCAGGGGCCGACCGAGCGGTATCTCTATGAGGTACTAGACGCCGGTTATCTTCCTCAACCAGATGCACCTGGAAACGGCCCAGGAATCACAACCATCTCTGCAATGTATGACGACATGAAGCGATCTCAACCGAGTGCACAGTACACTCTACAGACGCTGTTCGGGCGGACAATCAGCAAGGTGTTTTCTGGTGTCGCCAAAGTTCAAAGCGGGAATTTTATCATCGGGCGCGACGCGATGGGACAGCTAATCACAAAACGGTCCATGCGGTACCGTTTTCCACCTTTGCATCAGTGCCGCCGCTCGTTCGAGGTTTACATCGGACAGGAAATTCCATGGTCCAACGAGGTCTCAGAATGGCAGGGCGATATCGATCCTGGGTACGATTACTCACCAACCAAAGACGGCGATCCGGAACCACCCTTTTGATATGGGTGAAATAGGCTAACGGGGCGGTTTAACACCGCCCCCTTTTGCTTTCTGACCAGCCAATAGCTTTTTTGCTTATACTGCTTATACACCCCATAGAGCAGTTGCAGGTCATGCGCTGTCTCGTGCGTTCGGCGGCATTTACGGCTGGCCCAAGCCGATACGCTCCAGCCAATGCTGGATATCATGCAGCGCAGATGCGTTGGTTTCGTCGGCAACGATGCCTTCCACATCGATCAGCGCATCGCCGATGGTGCGCCCTGCCTCAACCCCGTCGCGCCCCTGCAGCCGGTTCTGCAACCAAAGCTCAAGCATCTGTCGACGCTCGGGCTCCAGCGCATCCGGCTGCTCGTGAAACACGATGCGCCGCGCCAATTCCCGATATCTGTCGTCCTCGATGGTTTCGGCAATTTCCGCGCGCTCAACCCATCCCGCCGCATGAAACGCCTGCATCCGGGCTTCGTCAGCGCGACTGGGGAAGCCTTCGTACATCCGGCCCTCGACCACCTGGGCGGGCTCAAAGGGCGGGTACCGCTGTGCCATTACCACACCCACCCGCGCCGCAAACTGGCCATCAGCGGCCACTACAGCGGCCCGGCGGACGACCTCCGCCTCGGGTAGGCCTATTGCGCCCTGCAAATCCCCCGCCAGGCCCAGATCGACCAGCGCTGGCATCTTGTTGGCGTAGATTGTGCGCAGCGCCCGGTTAGGTCCCTTCGTCTCCTCGGCAAGCTCATACTCGCTCAGGTTCAAGACTTCAGATGGGTCGCGGCGAAGATCAAAAACAGCCTGCATGGTCGGGTTCTTTGGGTGATGGCCGCACCCGACAACGGCACGCAGTGACGGGACCCCCATGTGATATTCGACCAGGCACTTCGGTGCGCCGGACGCCAGCGCCGCCGTTACCGCCCCCTTGTCCACCAAGGGCATCAAAGAATTCCAAACAGCCGGGGCGCGGTCGCGGATCAGCCGTGCCATGTAAATGGTCGCTTCAACATCCGCTAACGCGTCGTGGGCGTTTTCATGCGCGAACCCGTTTGCGGGGGCTAGCGTGTCGAGGCGGAGGGTTGGTTTACCCTTCGCGCTGATGGGCACAGCCATGGCGTTTGGGGTCAGTGCTGCTGTTGCCTGGGCCAGGCGCAGCACATCCGCGCGCTGGTTTCCATTGGTGTTGGTCAGATAGACCGGCTGCAGCGTCTGGTAAAAGGCTTGCCGTAGAAGCGGCTCATCAAATGACAGGGTGTTGTATCCAATGAAGATCGCCGGCGACCACTCACGCAGCTTCTGCGCGATCTGCAGCATCATTTCATAGTGCGAAGGGAGGCTGGGGTCGATTAGCATCGACGGTGTCACCCGTGTGGCCAGCAGGGCACCAGGGGCCGGGATGACATGTGGCAGAAGGCAGCAACGAACTTCGAAGCGGTCAAGCTCGTTTCAGGTCCGCATCGGTCAAGATCGCCGCGAACTGCAGAATCTGGTCGAACGTGGTGTCCGTTCCGGTCGTTTCGGTGTCGTAGAAGATGAACTGAGCATCAGCTTGTTGAAGAGGGCCGTTCATCAGAAAGCTCATACACCGTTTTCAGGATGGTCCGTCTGCTCGGAGTCTCTCAACTTGCGATAAGCCTCAGTAGACAACCAGCCAGTAACTACCTTTTGAAAAGATTGGTCATTCATAAAACGAGCAAAAATTTCCTCGTTCTGGTCCATCCGTTCGACAAACAAGGCTTCAAGGAGGTTCTTGAAGACGAGCTCGAACTTGTCTCCTGGATTAACAACAGCGGCTTGTCTAAGCGAAGAATCAGAAATCGCTGCCTCGATAATCTGATCGAAGAACAACTGGTCTGCTTGGTTGAAGTCGGTGCCAAAACGATCGTTTACAACGTCGATCAGGCGCGAAAGCGGGACAGGCTCCTCACGAAGTGCCGCACTTCCAACCTCTGACGGCCCGTCGAGAAGCCTTGCAGCGCCCTCATTCAGGCTAATTGATCCTTCGCTGATCTTCTGCAGCCGATAGTACTCAAGCCGAACGTCTTCATCGAACTGATAGGAGGGGCCAATATCCCTTTTGGGCAACTTCGTCGCGAGATGTCGTAAAAAGACGTACAAACGTTCTAGGTCCGTATCCTGATACGGAATAATTTGGCTAAGAAATCCATACAGGCTGCAAAATGCGCCAAGCTTTCCTCGCCAAAGCTCAGCCTCATCAGGTTTAGAATTCTGAAATTCCTTGTAGCGCTCTACGCAAGGATCAAGTGCTGCATTCATGGTTTGATGGTCGTTGGGGCTCTGGCGTTGCCTAGGTTGAAAATAGACAGCGCTGAATCGTTCAATATCTACGGATGCATAGAGACCTTCGGCATTGAGCTCGCCCATTAGTTCATACATCCGTGCTGGATCGACCTCTTCACCAATTTCCGCGCCCTCGAAGTATGTCTTGAAAGCCGCGCGGATTTCTTCGCGGTCGTTTACAAAATCGAGGATGAAAGTGTCTTCCTTTAGCGGGTGAATGCGGTTCAAGCGTGAAAGAGTTTGGACCGCCTGAATTCCTGCGAGCCGCCTATCGATATACATCGTATGTAGCAGAGGCTGATCGAAGCCAGTCTGATACTTCTCTGCAACGAGTAGAACTTGGTACTCCTCAGTCGCAAAAATCTCAGGAAGCTCCTTTTCTCGAACGCCTTGGTTCATTCCTTCTTCGGTGTAGGTGACATCCTTGATCTTGTTATCAGTAACGACGCCCGAGAATGCGACGAGAGACTTAATCGGATATTCTTTTTCCTCAATATATCGATCGAAGCTCTGCTTATATCGCACAGCTTCTAGGCGAGAACCGGTCACCACCATCGCCTTAGCTCGTCCACCGATCTTGTGTTGAGTTGCGGCGTTGAAATGCTCAACCATCACCTCGGTCTTTTGAGCAATGTTATGAGGGTGTAACTTGAGAAACCGCGCCAATGCTCTTGCCGCTTTCTTGCGTTCTACGTTCGGGTCATCGGCACTTGCCTTTAGCAGTCTGAAATAAGATGCATAGCTGGTGTAGTGCTTCAGAACGTCCAGGATGAAACCTTCCTCGATCGCCTGGCGCATCGTGTAACGGTGTGCTGGCTTTCCCTCTTGACCAAACAGCTTAAGTGTCTTGTGTTTCGGGGTCGCCGTGAAGGCAAAGAAGCTCAAGTTTGCTTGTCGTCCACGTTTGGCCATCGAACGGTAGAGTTCATCTAAGTCTTGTTCTTCGTTCTCAACCATTTGTTTTGCGGCTTCGTCCCGCAGCTGCTGACCGCCAAGGACCTCTCTTAGGTCGGTTGCTGTCTCGCCGCCTTGCGAACTATGCGCCTCATCGATGACCACAGCGCAGTTTCGGAACTGCAGCGCCCGGTCACTGTCTTCCCCACGTTCTTCAGCCATCTTTGCCAGTTGACGAGAAACAAAGGGGAATTTTTGCAGCGTCGTGATAATGATTGGGACGGCGCTTTCAAGCGCTTCGGCGAGTTGGCGCGAGCTCTCGTCGATCTTCTGCACAACCCCGTGCTTGTGCTCAAACTGATAAATCGTGTCCTGAAGTTGTTTGTCGAGCGCCACACGATCGGTAATCACGATAACGCTGTCGAAAATTCGTTCATCCCTATCGCTGTGAAGCGACGCGAGGCGATGCGCAAGCCAAGCGATGGTATTACTTTTTCCGCTTCCGGCGGAGTGTTCAATTAGATAGTTGTTTCCAACCCCTTCACGCTGGGTTTGATTGACAAGGGTTCGGACGGCCTCGAGCTGGTGGTAGCGGGGAAAGATCAGCGTTTCCTTCTTTATTCTTCGCCCCTGATCATCGCGTTTTTCTTCAATCTGAAGGTGGACGAAGCGTGCAAATAGGTCGAGAAGGCTGTCCCGATGGAGGACTTCTTCCCAGAGGTATGCCGTGCGATAACTACGTCCATTTCGGTCCGGCGGGTTTCCTGATCCACCATCACATCCCTTGTTGAACGGCAGAAAGTGGGTCGCGGATCCCGCTAAGCGCGTGGTCATGAATACGGTATCTGTATCGGCTGCGAAATGAACCAGCATACGATGTTTGAACGTGAATACCGGTTCACGGGGATCACGATCGTTGCGATATTGGCGCAACGCATCTTCCACAGTCTGTCCAGTCATAGGATTCTTGAGTTCGATAGAAACGACAGGAATGCCGTTAATGCTCAGCGTCACATCCAATGATTTCTCAGAAGTCTTGGAAAAGTGAAGCTGTCTGGTTATGCCTACACGGTTCGCGGCATATCGCGCCGCAAGCTCCGGATTCAGGTCGTGTGCGGCCTTGAAGAACGCTACCCGCAACGTCTTGCCATAGCATTTGAAGCCGTGCCTTAAGGTGGCCAGCGACCCCTCTCGATCCATCCACTTGGTTAGATCAGTCAGTATTTGCGTGCCGGTATTCTCTTTGTGGAGGGCCTCTAGTGCACTCCACTCTTTCGGCTGAGTTTCGCGGATGAAACCCAGAACTGTCTCGGGGAAAATTGCCTTGTCGCGGTCAAAGGTAGCAGCGGGTTGAGCTACGTAGCCATTGGCCAACATAGTCGCTTCGATGACTGTCTCAAATGCGCCTTCTGAATGCCTCGGGTGATTCATTGTGCCGCCCCCGTCATTTTTTGCCGAAGAAACCAAACCGCAACAGGGCTGAATGGATCATGTTCGGCTTGTTCTAGTGTTCGGCGATCAATCTGTGCTTGAAGGTTTCGTCTTGCTGGCGGCGTCAATCGCCACCATTTCAGAACAACATCAAGTACGGCCTTTCTATTGCTACGCAGAAAAGGCAGATTCAGTCCAAGAACTGAATTAATCTGTTCATCAAATTCCACGTCAACGCACGAGATCGTGCCATCAAAACCATAGCTAACGCGAGGTTCTATTGGATGGGCGTCGTTTGCCGGATTCCACTTTAGATCCCTATTGGCCTTTCTGGTGTCACAATGGTGCTCATTGGCGGCTTGCCCGTCTCCACCCCTGCACGCGCCGAGAAGATTTGTGTAGGTCAATTGCTGGTCAGGATAGGTCGCCTGACATTGCCAATGCTCGATCTTCATCGAGCCCGCAGTCGCCCGTATGCGTCCCATACAGTAACAGCAAAGGCCGTTCTGCTCTTGGACCAGCGCGACGCGAAGTGCGTCCTTGTGCGGATAGTTTTCGTAGGTGCTGTGAGCCTGTACACGATGCTCGAGAAGGCTCTTTGGTTCCTCGCCCTTCTTCACATCCCTCACGTATCATCCTCCATGAAGGCAAGCAGCGTGCGGGCACGAGTTATCTCTGGGTCGCTCTCACCGATTTCGCTTGCCAGAGCTTCAATTATGGCCTCGGCCTCGGCGCGTTTTCCATCTGTTACAAGTCTTGCGATTTGGCCGATCTGTTCTTCAACACGCTGGTTTCGAGGAGCTGTGTCCATCAGCTCTTCCAACACCCGGCTCGAGTCGATTCCGAATGAGCGCGACGGTGAATGAACTTGGCCGTCTTTGATCATTTGGATCTTTTCATGTGGGACTTCACCGATGACCTGAGGAGAATGTGTGGTTGCGATGAACTGGCAGTTGGGAAAAGTCTCCGACAGATGGCTAACGACTTTTCGCTGCCACTGTGGGTGAAGATGAAGGTCGATTTCGTCAATCAGGATGACCCCCTGTCCGTCGCGTACTGGATCATCAAGCCCAGGATTCGCTTGGGATAGTCTTCTTGCCAGATCGAGAACAAGTGCCAGCATGCTCCGTTCTCCATCAGAAAGTTGACGGACATCGAGCGTATGCCCCTGCTTTTCGACCAACAACCTTGGGCGGACGTCTACCTCCGCTCTAAGGTCAGAACAATTTGGCAGAAACCTGCTTGCGGCGGATCGCATGGCGTCCAAATGCAGTTTAGCCCTTGGCAATTCTGCGGACAGGACGTCCTGGGCGTGCATCCAAGATGCAAACTCCGCGAGGCGGAGTGGCCGCTCAACAAGGGCGTCGGCAAAGGCTGCAGCCTGTCCACCGCTCGCGCGACTGGCCTTCGGCTGCTCGTCAGAGACGAGCGAACGGCGGGTGGCGAAGTAGACGGCTATCGGCTGCTTGTCGGCTGACTTGAGCGCTTTCGCGGTTGACCCGAAATCGGGTGTAAGAACCTCGCGATCCGGAGTGTCCACGGTATCCTGTCGCACAGAACCGGGTTTGTCGGGCCTGTGCTGATCTCGCTGCTTGTGGATCAGCAGCTGGTGCGGCTCCCCCATGATCGAAAGATCAAGATCGACGGTCAGCGCTGAAGCCCCAACCTGAATGTCATCATTGTCAAAGGCGTCCGGGCGGCTTCGACTGGACGTGAATTGCGGCAACAGACGAGACAAGCAGATGCGCAGGGTTTCAAGGGCTGTCGTCTTTCCGACACCGTTTACCCCCACCAGAAGGGTAAACCCCGGATCAAAATCGAACGATGCCTGATCGAAGGCACGCAGGTTGGCGACAGTGAGTTGTTTGATCTTCATGCTGCCTCCGGAATGTCGATCTGGCCGGTCACTGCGGCGGCGATAAGGGCAGCGCGGCGCTCTTTCAGAAGGTCGATGGAATGCTCTGTCGCGACACGCAAGCGGTCGATCTTTTGGGTTTCGGTCGCTATGTGCCGGACGATCTCGCGCTGTTCATCGAGCGGTGGGACGGGCCAATAGGTTTCGAAGAACCCCTCGGGATAGAGCCGCAGGCGCGATGACCAGACCCCTTTGGAATATCTCGTTACCTCTTGGGCGAACACCGGGATGCGAACCAGAGCGTCCACATAGTCGGGCAGAAGCCGGGGACCTGGAGTGTAGACGTTGTAGGCAGGGCTTACGATGCCATCGACCCTGGCAGTACCCATGGCACCCATCCACGCCCAGAGAGTGTTGATAGCAAGGTCCCCCGCGAAACACAGTTTGTACCCGGCTGTAGTCTCTGCCTCGAACATGTTAACGTGTTTCTCGGAGCGCGGCGTTACGCCGGTCAGGTGCGAAACCGTCAGCATTTCCTCTTCCCCCGTTTCGGAGCGTTCGTCGCGTTCATTGAAGAGCCAGCGCGACCGTTCCAGTTCCCAATTGGTTGGGATGTCTCCGAGCCAGTCGACACCGGTGGCTCGCAATGGCACGGTTTGGTTTAATCCACGCATAACCGTCTCGGCCACAACCGACTGCCGCTTCTCAGCCTGCAATGTGAGTAGCCGCTGCTTGGCATCAATCAAGTTATCGATCGATTTAGTTTCACGATCCAGAAATTCAGAGATTGCCTTTTGAGCAGCTATCGGTGGCACTGGAAGCGCCATCGAGCCAATGGAGTTTTTAGGAACTCCAAAACGAGTAATTCCGTTCGCCGCAAGCTCAAGTTGGATTCGTAGTGTTTTGGATTGCAGGCAGCGAAACAGGAAAGAGCCAAGTATTTTTTCCTGATTTGGTCGGATCATCGCAAGGTGATAGCCGCAAACGAGGTCCTCTGAGGCCTCAGTCACTAAGGCAGGGATGGCGATGTCATCCCAAGACTCTGAGTCCTTGGTGATTACAACATCGCCAGGGCGTAACTGGAACCTCTTTATCTCAGCAAGAGTCGCCGTTCCGGCCATGAACTCGAAGCCAAGATGAATTGTTTCGTTATGATAAACATCAGTGTAGTTGCACAAGCGAACTGGAAATTCATCCTCTGAAGTGTTCTTGTCGACGTTGCTGACAGCATACTCAGCCACCGACCAAAGCGGCTGAATTCTCCAACCGGTAGGGACCTCGGACCGCCAAGCGTCAATTTTTTTCATTCCGTCACCTCTTGCAGCAGCCGCAAGATTTCTTCTTCCGCCTTCTTTAGGTCTGCATCGATCTCAAAGAGTTTCCGTGGTGGGATGAAGCGATAGAAGTGCCGGTTAAAGTTGATCTCGTAGCCGACCTTATCCTTAGTTCGATCCAACCAGGCATCGGGCACGTGGGGCAGCATTTCTCGTGCGAAAAAGGCTCCAATGTCCTCCTTGAGCGGGATGTTCTCAAAATCGCGCAGATCAGGATCTGGCTCGAAACCCTTGCCCAGCTTCACCCGCTCGCCGCTGGCATCCTTGATGGCGAACACACTGCGGAACAGCTTGATCTCCGGCGCGCGCCAGCGAGAGTCGTGCTTTTTCAATAGCTTCTGGACGCTGCTCCAGACGTTGTTCCAGTCGAGCAGCGGCTCGCGGCCAAACGTTTTGTCGATGGCCTGGATATCGTCGAGCAAATGCGGGGCGGCGTCGAGGAAGCGGGCCTTGTCTTCCACTGTCATCTGGTAGCGCAGACGCAGCGGGCGTTCGATGGTGACGCGGGTATAGCCGAAGTCCTCGTTGTCGAAGATTTTCGACTGCTCATTGACGTCATAGGCACCATAGCGCCGGACAATGTCGGCGATCTGATCCGGTTCGTCCGGCCGGTCGTCCCCTTCAAGCGCCTTACCCTCACCGATCTTGCGGCGCTTGTCGCCCTGAGCCCGACGCATCGGCATCCATGTGTCGCGAGCGTCGACAAGCTGGACGGAGCCACGGCGTTCTGCGGATTTGTGGTTGGTGACAATCCAGATGTAGGTGCCGATACCTGTGTTGTAAAACATCTGCTCCGGCAGCGCGACGATAGCCTCGAGCATGTCGCGCTCGATGATCCACTTGCGGATGTTGCTTTCCCCGCCGCCCGCGCCGCCCGTGAAGAGAGGCGAGCCCGAGAATACGATGGCCGCTCGTGAACCGTACTTCTGCGCCTTGGTATCCACGTCCTCAAATTTTGATACCATGTGTTGAAGAAACAAGAGCGAGCCGTCGTTGACGCGCGGCAGGCCCGCGCTCCATGGACTGTCCTCCGGCGCTTTTTCATGTCGCCTAACAATCTCTGTTTTTTGCTTCTTCCAATCGACACCGAAAGGCGGGTTCGCGATGAAATAATCAAAGTTTTGACCTTCGAACTTATCATCTGTGAAGCTGTCGCCAAAACGCACGTTTTCGCCGCCGCTATTGTGATCAACCTGCTTCATGAGCATGTCCGAAGCCGCAGTCGCGAAGGCACGTTTGTTGTAATCTTGGCCATAGACGTAGAGGGTTGCATCTGAGTGATGATCGCGCATGTAGTGCTGAGCTTCAGCCAGCATTCCGCCTGTGCCACAGGCTGGGTCGAGCATCGTACGAACCGTACCAGGACGGCTAAGCAAGTTTCCATCGTAGAAAAAGAGCAAATCTACCATTAGATGGATGACTTCACGAGGGGTGAAGTGATCTCCTGCTGTCTCGTTCGCCAATTCGTTGAAACGACGGATAAGGTTTTCAAAAACCAGCCCCATCTGGTCGTTCAGTACTTTTTTCGGGTGGAGATCAACGTCACAAATTTCTTTGATGACGAGGTACAGGATATTGGCGTCGTGCATCCGCTCGATTTCGTTCCCGAACTCGAAGTATTCAAAGATGCGCCGGACGTTTGCTGAGAATCCGTTGATATAGCTTGTCAGGTGACTGTGGATATTGTCTGGGTCACCTTTCAACTTCTGAAAATCGAGCGGCGAGCGATTGTGAAAGCGATGTCCAGATGCGCGGTTTAATACTCGGTCGAGCGCATCATCCTCAAGCTTTCCGCCTTTACGACGATCATATTCGGCCAGGACATTTGCCTTGGTATCGGCAAGCACGCAATCGAAGCGGCGCAGCACCACCAGAGGGAGCATAACGCGCTCATACTGCGGTGGCCGATATGGTCCACGCAAAAGGTCAGCTATTTGCCAGAGCATGTTGGCTAGGTCGGAATGGCTTGCCATTGTCGTTTAATCCCTCTCCGGCTTACCCGGTTTGTTGTTATTGTTCATCAATCGTCTGCTCCGTCTTGGCGACCAGAAGCCGATACAGCACCCTTCTTTTTTGCCTTTGCCGTGAGGTTTTCATACTCCTCGACCGATAAAACAACGACGACAGAGCGCCCGTATTTCTCAATGCAAACCGGCCCAGCTCTTGCCAGATCAATTAGGCGACCAAAGGCATTCTTCGCATCGCGCGCCGACATGCTTTGCATTGCATTAGCTCCTCTCTAGTTGGAGCTACTTTAGCTATAACTTCGAGGAAGGAATAGATGCTACCGCACTACCTTGGCAGAGGGCGTTGAATGTCAAATTTCTGCACTTACGCTTTTTTACCGAGGACGCAGGAATGGTTGGTCGTGTTCTCCGCCCATAGTGCGAGCTGCGCTCGCACCATACGAAATTCCGTAGTGCCCAATAACTATCTGATATCTTGAGAGAAGTGGTGCCGCTGAAGGGACTCGAACCCCCGACCCCATCATTACGAATGACGTGCTCTACCAGCTGAGCTACAGCGGCTTCCTGGACCCTACTATGGCCCTACTAGTTCTTCTCGTCTGCCTCGAACTCTTTGGTTTTGCAAGTCATTCTCGCGGGGACCCGCTAATTACGAATGACGTGCTCTACCAACTGAGCTACAGCGGCCCTGTTTTTTGGCGCTATAGCACCATGACAAAAACGGGGGAAGGCCTATTTCTCGGCCTTTTCCTTTTCATTCACGTCGTCCTCTTCGACGAATTCGGCGTCCAGAACGGTGTCGTCTTCCCCGTCGGGTGTCTCTGATTCCGGCTCGTCAAGCGCGCCGACGATCAGCGGCAACATTTCAAGGCCCGTCGGCGTGATCATTGTCGTGTTGGGCGGCGCGGTCCAGCTTAGGGTGTCAAACGACTGACAGTTTTCGCAGGCAGGCACCCATTCGGCGTGAATGTGATGGCATTTGTCGCAAACCCATTGCGGGCCACGGGGCGCCGAAAGGGCGCGTGCAAGCCAGCCTTTGACAACCGCGTCCGGCGCGCCTTCGCCACGCTCCACGGCCGCCATGATGGTCAGCGACCGGGCATCGGGTTCGACCTCGGCCAGGTCACCAAGGGCGCGGCGCGCACCGGGGAAATCCTCGGCGGCGATGTTGAGTTCGGCCTTGAGAAGCTTGGTTTCGCGGTTCTCGGGATGCACCTTGAGCAGCTTGGAAAACCGCTTGAGGCGCTCTTGCGGGGTCTCATCCGGTTCAATCGCGGCAAAGGTCGCGGCAAGATCGGGGTGCGGGCGCACAACCCAGGCCTTGTTCAGCACGCGTAGCGCGTTGCGTTTGTTGCCCTGCTCGATATAGCCACGCGCAGCAAGAACCGCCGCCGGGATAAGATCGGGCGACAGGCGGTTGGCCTCAATCGCGGCTTCGCGCGCCTCGATGGTCTTGCCCTCGTCCAGAACATCGCGGGCCTCGGACAGGGCCAGAACCGCGTCACGGCGTTTATGCACATCACGCGGAAGGTTGCCGTACTTCAGCTTGGCATTCAGGGTCTCACGCGCCCCTTTCCAATCGGATTTCTGCGCCTGCAATTCCAGCAGCGTATCCTGTACCTCGGCGTGGCGGGGTTTGAGGGCAAAGGCGGTCTGCGCCAGCTTGAGAGCGGTCTCGGTATCGCCATCGGCAAGCTTTTGGCGCAGAATGCCACGAACCCCGACAAACCGGGTTTTGTCGTTCTGCAACAAGCGTTTGTACACTTCTTCGGCCTTGCGGCGGTCGCCCGACATCTCGGCGGCCTGTGCGGTGATCAGGTTGGTCAGCGCAGGCTTGCGAAGGTATTTCTCGGCGCGCGCGGCCTTGTTCATCGCAACATCGCCCTCGCCCGAGGCAAGCGCAAGCATGCCTTCAGACAGAGCGCGATAGCCTTTTTCCTGACGGTTCCGGTCAAAATACCGCGAAAGCGCGGTTTCATCGCCGTTGATGAATTTCAGAACCGCCACAAGAATGCCGGCCAGCTTCATAAAAAGCCAGATCGCCAGAACCAGAGCCACCAGCGCCATCACCGCCTTGAGCGGCGTCAGGTTGATCTCGAAGCCGACCATGACGATGCGCACACCGCCTTCAAGCTCCAGAAGATAACTCGCCCCAAGGGTCGCGGCGGCAACGAGCGCGATGAAAACTACAATCTTGATAATCGACCAAAGCATGACGCCCGCCTTTTCTAACTTAATTCAATGTATCGGCCAGCGCCTCGGCGGCGGCAACGGCCTCTTTGCGACGCGAGACATCCGTGGCCCAACCGCTTAGCTTGTCTTGTGCCACCTCGGGCAGAGTTTCAATCTCGGCCATGGCATCGCCAAGCCGTCCCTCGCCGACGGCGGCCTCGATCCGTGACAGAACCGCGTCGGGGTCATCGCCCTCGCGCGGCAAAAGAGAGCGCACACCAAGTTGGTTCTTAAAGAAGCTGCCGATGCCCGCAGTGCCCTGATCGCTATCTGCGCGCGCGGCGGCAAGCGCGGATCGCGCGGCGGCGGGAAAGCTCTCCATGAGAGCGGGCAATGTCGGCACGCCGGTGTCGGCCACATCGGCAAGCGCGTCGGGCACATCGGCGCCGGTTTCCCGCAGATCGGCCAATGCCGGAGCGAAATCGCTGCCGCTATCAAGCGCGGTCAGGATACGCGTCATCGCGGCCCGGCGCAGCGCGGCAAGCGCGCTTTGCTGCGCAGCCGAGTCTTGCGCCTGTGCCTCGGCGCTCAGCGCTTGGATTTCGGCGCGTTGTGCGTCAAGCGCTGTGCGCAATTCCTCTAGCTCGGCGATCGGGGCACCGCCGCCCGACGGCGCGGCGGGGCGGCTTTCAAGGGCGGTTACCCGCTCTTCAAGTCCCGAAATCTGGCCGGTCAGCGCGGTCAGCGCTTCGCCAAGACCGTTGATCTCATCAACGCGATCTGGCGGAACGGCCATTCCGTCAATCTGCGCGTTCAGGGCGTTGATCCGTTGATCCTGCGCCCCGAGGCCCTGTTCAATCCGCGCCTCGAGCGCGCTATCGCCCTTGGCAAACCAGGCCTCAGGCAAAACATAAGGCGCGGCCAGAGCGCCAACACCCGCCGCAACGATCCCGCCCAGAACCATCGACCAAAAGCCACCCTCGCGCACCACAACCTGTTCGGTGGTCACCATCGAAGACGGCTCTGCCGGTTTTTCCGGGGCGCTGTCGTCGTTTGTGTCTTGCGCTACGGGTTCATCCGCTTGGGGGATGTCATCCGCGCCGTCTGCGGTCATTTCATCGGCACCATCTTGCGTGCCTGGCGTATCTTGCGTGCCTGGCGTATCTTCCGCGCTGTCGGTCTCTTGATCCGGGCTTGTATCCTCTGACGTGAGATCAACATCGGCCACGGCATCGGTGCTTGGCGACGCCTCATCCGCCTTGGCCCGATCCTTTGATGTTTTCTTTTTCTCAGCCACGTCACACCACCTTTTCGAATCTTGTGATCCACATCTGTCAAGCTGACCTTACTGCGCGGGGTTTCCACCCTCAAGGCGCTTGACCAGATCACACAGGACATTCAAAACGCCCGTCCCGTCAGGGGTTTGCGCGATTTCAACCACTTCCGCGCCACCAGCGGGCACCGCATCAGCGGTATTGCGGCTTATTGCAGCAACAAAAACCGGCGCAACCGCCCCTTTTGTGCGCTCAAAAAAGATCTGCGCGCTGCGCGGTGACATGAGCGGCACGATCACCGTGGCGTCGCCCGCCAAAATCGCGCGCGCGCGCTCATCAAGATCGACATCAACCTGATCGTAAACCACGGCCTCGTGCGCGCTGTGCCCTCGGGCGCGCAGGGCGCCGGTGATATCGCCCGCGACATGCGCGCCACGCAGGTGGAGAAACGGGCCCCTGACCCCATCCACCGCGATCCGTGCCAAAAGGGCCGCCGCATCGCCGCCCGCCGAAATCGCCTGTATCCCGGCGCGATTTGCCGCCTCAGCCGTGGCATCACCCACAGCGTAACAGGTGAAATCGCGCCGCTTGGTCAGTCGGCAAAACCCGGCAACCCCATGGCGCGACGTGAAAATCAGAACGTCACCATCGCCGATATCGGGCAAGGCCTCGCCATACTCGATCCGCATCAGCGGCGCGCATAACGTCACGGCCCTTTCCCCAAGACGCGCGCCAATCTGATCGGCAAAGCGCGTCGCGGCGGGTTCTGGCCTTGTGATCAGGATCGTCACGGTCATCTGCTGTCCAGAGTTGTTGCCTGACAGATAAGGTGTTACCTGCCTCGCAACCATCACGCAACGGGCAGGATTATGACAGAGCCGTTGATCCTTCTGGGCCTCGAAAGCAGCTGCGACGACACCGCCGCCGCCATTTTACGCATTTCGCCCTCGGGCGTGGGCGAAATCCTGTCCTCCGTGGTCTTCGGTCAAACCGCGCTTCATTCCGATTTTGGCGGCGTGGTGCCCGAAATCGCCGCCCGCGCCCATACCGAAAAGCTTGATCTTTGCGTGCGCGACGCGCTTGCGCAATCAGGTGTCACGCTGCGTGATCTTGATGCGGTGGCGGTCACCGCCGGGCCAGGTCTTATCGGCGGGGTGATCGCCGGGGTGATGTGCGCCAAGGGGATCGCGGCGGGCGCGAACCTTCCGCTGATCGGGGTGAACCATTTGACCGGGCACGCCCTGACGCCGCGCCTCACCGATCAGATCGCCTATCCTTACCTGATGCTGCTTGTCTCGGGCGGGCATTGCCAGTTTCTGATCGTGCGCGGCCCGGATGATTTTACCCGGCTTGGCGGCACCATCGACGACGCCCCCGGCGAGGCCTTTGACAAGACCGCGCGGCTTTTGGGCCTGCCGCAACCCGGCGGCCCGGCGGTCGAACGCGAGGCGCGCGCGGGCGACGCCAAACGTTTTCGCTTTCCGCGCCCGCTTTTGGATCGCCCCGGTTGTGATTTTTCGTTCTCGGGGCTGAAAACCGCGCTGTTGCGCACGCGCGATGCGATCATCGCCGAGAAATCAGGGCTGACCCCTCAGGATCGCGCCGATCTTTGCGCCGGATTTCAGGCCGCCGTAAGCGACGTTCTTGCGAAAAAGACTGCCCGCGCCTTGGCCGCCTATCTAGAAGAAAGCCCGGCCACGCCGGTCTTGGCCGTGGCCGGGGGCGTCGCCGCCAATGCCAGCATTCGCGCCGGTCTTGAGCAGGTCGCCGCCGAGGTCGGCGCGCGCTTTACCGCGCCGCCGCTGGCGCTTTGTACCGACAACGCGGCGATGATCGCCTATGCCGGGGCAGAGCTTTTCATGGCCGGCCATCGCGATGACATGACGTTGGCCGCCCGGCCCCGCTGGCCGCTGGACCGCACCAGCCCCGCAATGCTTGGCAGCGGCAAGAAGGGGGCCAAGGCATGATTACCATCTGTGGCGCGGGGGCCTTTGGCACCGCATTGGCGGTTTCGCTTGCAAAAAACGGGCCGGTGATCCTTTGGGCCCGCGACGCGGATCACGCCGCCGAAATGCGCGCCACCCGCCAGAATGCGCGCCGCCTTGCCGGTGTTGATCTGCCTGAGAACATCACTCTTATCAGCGGGCCATTGACGGCGGGCGATGGCGCCTGCCTGTTGGCCATTCCGATGCAAAAGCTGGACGGGTTTCTGGCGGGCTTTGGGGCCAGTTTGGACAATCGCCCGCTGGTGGCCTGTTGCAAAGGGGTTGATCTGGCAACCGGGCTTGGGCCGACCGGCCTTATTGATGCAGCCTGTCCCACGGCAACCGCCGCCATCTTGACCGGGCCAAGTTTTGCCCGCGATATCGCGCTTGGCCTGCCGACTGCGCTAACGCTGGCCTGCGCGGATGAGGGCACCGGCAAGGCGCTTCAATCGGCGCTGACCACACCCAACCTGCGGCTTTATCGCACCATCGACACCACCGGTGCCGAACTGGGCGGCGCGCTCAAGAACGTGATCGCGATTGCCTGTGGCGCGGTCATCGGCGCCGGGCTCGGCGAAAGCGCGCGCGCCGCCCTGATGACGCGGGGGTTTGCCGAAATGAACCGCCTTGCCCGCGCGCTTGGGGCGCAACCGGACACGCTTGCCGGGCTTGCCGGGTTTGGCGATCTTGCGCTTACCTGTACCTCGGATCAGTCGCGCAATTACCGCTTTGGCCTAAGCATCGGACAGGGCACCGATTTTGACCCGAGCGTCACGGTCGAAGGTGCCGCCACCGCGCGGGCCGTTCTTGCCCGCGCCACCGCGATGAAGATCGACATGCCGATCACCCATGCCGTGACCGCGCTTGTGAATGGCGAATTGCGCGTCGATCAGGCGATGGATATGCTGCTCTCCAGACCATTGAAGGAAGAATGATGCTGATTGCCCTGATTGCCCGTGACAAACCCGGCGCCCTGCAAACCCGTCTTGATAACCGCGAGGCCCATATCGCCTATCTCAAATCCAACGGCGTGGTAAGCCAGGCTGGCCCGCTTCTGGATGACGACGGCGGCATGATCGGTTCGCTGGTCATTCTTGACGTCGAGGATATGCAAGCCGCCAAAGATTGGGCCGAGAATGACCCCTACGCCAAGGCCGGTCTGTTTTCAGGCGTCGAACTGATCCCGTGGAAGAAAGTCATCTGAACGATGCGCTATTGGCTGTTCAAATCCGAACCCTCGACCTGGGGCTGGGATGACCAGGTTGCCAAGGGCGACGCGGGCGAAGAATGGGATGGCGTGCGCAACTATCAGGCGCGCAATTTCATGCGCGAGATGGCGCTTGGGGATCGCGGCTTTTTCTATCACAGTCAAAAGGAAAAGGCGGTTGTCGGCATTGTCGAGGTGATCGCCATCGCCCATCCCGACAGCAAAGCCGATGATCCGCGGTGGGAATGCGTGGATATCAAGGCGGTCGAGGGCGCGAAGACGCCGGTGACTCTGGACATGATCAAGGCCGATCCACGCCTTGCCGATATGGTTTTGGTGAAAAATTCACGCCTGTCGGTCCAGCCGGTGACCGAAGACGAATGGCGCATCATCTGCGATATTGCAGGGCTTGCGCCCTAAATCGCCTGCGGCAAAATTAAACGGAGGGTGCCAGCCAGAATGCCAACACCCTCCGTCACCCCACGTGCTCCCAAAGCACCACACGTGTAACTGAATTAGGTATCGGCCTACTGGCTCGAACACTGCCTTTGTACCGTAACACCGCAGATTCACCAAACGCCAAGTGCCGCGAATATGGTTCAAATTGACGGCGTCACCGGGGGCCGACACTGGCCGCTCTCTGTGCGGTCTTGATACGACAACTAAAAACGCTTGCCACAATGGGCAGGCGCTTTGATATCAAGATGTCGGACAGCTCAGCCGTAGACGGCTTCTTTGCCGAAATGCTTGGTCAGCATGTAATAGACAACAGCACGATATTTGTTGCGCTCGGATTTACCGTAAACCTCGATCACCTGAGCAATCGCATCATCAAGCTGCGGACCATCGGCAAGGCCCAGCTTCTTGATGAGGAAATTGTTCTTGACCGTTTCGATCTCGGCCGGCTGGCTACCGGCCACAGTCGAGGCATCGGCGTTATAGATCGCCGGACCACAGCCGATCGTTACCTTCGTCAGCAGGTCCATATCCGGCTGCATCCCGCACTTGTTGCGCAGGTCATCCGCATATTGAGCAATCAAATCGTCACGCTTTCCCATCAAATCTCTCCCAAGGTTTCGGCGCTTTGGCCGCTTATCATTTCCACAGGCCCCGACATCGAAGCTTTGGGCACGATAACGACAGATTTTGCCCGCTCAAAGGGAAAATTTTCCGTTTTCTCCCCTTAGGCGGAAAGCAAACGAAAAACGCCCGCCGACCGTTTGGCCAGCGGGCGCTTGCATGGCGCTTATCCGCGATTAATAGCGGTAGTGCTCGGGCTTGAACGGGCCATCCGGCGACACGCCGATATAGGCAGCCTGTTCGGCATCCAGTTTCGACAGCTTCACGCCGATCCGATCCAGATGCAGGCGCGCGACCTTTTCATCCAGATGCTTGGGCAGAATATAAACGTCGTTCTTGTACTCGTCGCCCTTGGTCCAAAGCTCGATCTGCGCCAGAACCTGATTGGTGAACGAGGCCGACATCACGAACGACGGGTGGCCCGTGGCGTTGCCAAGGTTCAAAAGACGACCTTCGGACAACAGGATAAGGCGATGCCCGTTCGGCATCTCGATCATGTCGACCTGTTCTTTGATGTTGGTCCACTTGTGGTTCTTGAGGGCAGCAACCTGAATCTCGTTGTCGAAGTGGCCGATGTTGCCGACGATCGCCATATCCTTCATCTCGCGCATATGCTCGATGCGGATCACGTCCTTGTTGCCGGTGGTGGTGATGAAGATATCCGCCGAAGATACGACATCTTCAAGCAACACGACCTCGAAGCCGTCCATCGCTGCCTGAAGCGCACAGATCGGATCAATCTCGGTCACCTTGACGCGTGCGCCGGCACCGCGCAGCGACGCAGCCGAGCCCTTGCCAACATCGCCATAGCCCATGACGACGGCAACCTTGCCGGCCATCATGGTGTCGGTGGCGCGACGGATGCCGTCAACCAGGGATTCCTTGCAGCCATACTTGTTGTCGAATTTCGACTTGGTGACGCTGTCGTTCACGTTGATCGCGGGGAACGGAAGCTGGCCCTTTTTTTGCAGGTCATACAGACGATGCACGCCGGTCGTGGTTTCCTCGGAGACACCCACGATCTGATCGCGGACCTTGGTGAACCAGCCGGGGCTTGCGGCCATGCGCTTGGCGATCTGGGCCTTGATGGCCACTTCTTCTTCAGAGGCCGGAACCGGGATGATCTCTTCACCGGCTTCGGCGCGTGCGCCAAGCAAAACATAAAGCGTGGCATCGCCACCATCATCAAGGATCAGGTTCGGGCCATCCTCGAACATGAACGACTTGTCGAGGTAATCCCAATGCTCTTCGAGCGACTGGCCCTTGATCGCGAAAACCGGGGTGCCGCCTTCGGCAATCGCCGCTGCCGCATGATCCTGCGTCGAAAAGATGTTGCAAGACGCCCAACGCACATCCGCGCCAAGATCAACCAGCGTTTCGATCAGAACAGCAGTCTGAATCGTCATGTGAAGGCTGCCGACGATGCGCGCGCCCTTAAGCGGTTGTGCCTCGCCGTATTCGCTGCGCAGCGCCATCAGGCCCGGCATTTCGGTTTCGGCGATATTCAATTCCTTGCGCCCATAAGCCGCCAGGCTGATGTCCTTGACGATATAATCCTGTGCCATTTAGAGGTGGCTCCTTTCATAACTAATTTGAAGGGCAGATAGCACTCACCCCCCACTTGGGCAATGTGCGATTATCCGCGCGCGTCATCGCCGCGATGTTGTGTTGCCGCAATCCAATGCTGTTCTGAGTGTCAGTCATGAAATCGCGTGTTTGCAATTGCGCATGCGCACCGGCCTGCGTACCTAATACCAGATGACGCACACCCATGATATCAGCTTTTCCAGCCCTGCCGCCCGCCTGCAGTATCTGCTGTTAATGGGGCTGTTTCGGCTGGCCGTGACCCGTGGGCTTTACGGGCGCTTTGCGCGTGGTCTTGGGCGGATGTTCAGCCCGGAAAATGCCGTGTTTTTGCGCGTCAATGGCGGTGCGCCGTTTCGCATATCGTTAAATGACGGCTATTGGACACGCTTCGCGCTCTATCGCTTTCCCTACGAGCCAGAGGTCGCAGCCGCCCTTTATGCTGCGCGCGGCCGTACCCCTCTGTTTTGTGATCTGGGCGCCAACAAGGGCTATTGGACGACGCAAGCCGCTGGCAAGTTCGAGCGCGTGATCGCGGTTGAGGCCTCGGCGAACACCTACGCCGCGCTCGATCAGAACGCAGGTAAGCTGCCCAATGTTACCCTGCACCGCGCCGCCATTCATGCGCGGTCCGGCGAAACGCTGACCTTTCTCAACACCCACCTCAGCCACGCTTCCGCGCGGCTATTGGGGGCTGAGGATGCCGGGCACGGCGATCAGACCGAAACCGTCACCACGCTGGCGATTAATGATCTTGTGCCTGCGGGCACCGCCGCACTTATCAAGCTTGATGTCGAGGGCGCCGAGGTGGCCGCGATCGACGGCGCCGCACGCGCACTACGCGACGGCAGCGTTCTGATCTACGAGGATCACGGCAACGACCCGGCCTGCACCCCAAGCGCGCATTTGCTGGGCCTTGACGAGATGTGCGTCTTTGCGATCGAGGACGGGATTGCGGCCATGCCCTCGATCAATGCGATCCGCGCGCTGAAAACCGATCCCTACAAGGGCTATAACTTTCTGGCGGCACGCGCGGGATCGCCTCTCTTGGCCGCGATGATCGAAGGTTTTGCAATGCCCGGCCAAAGCCGCTAGCAAGGACGAAACCCGCCACCAACCGGAGCACCCCCTTGCCCCTACCCCGCGCATGGCAAAAAATGCTGTCAGGCCGCAGGCTTGACCTGCTTGACCCGACGCCGGTCGATATCGAAATCGAGGATATCGCCCACGGCCTTAGCTTTGTCGCCCGCTGGAACGGGCAGACGGTGGGCGATTTTGCCTATTCGGTGGCCGAGCATTCGCTTTTGGTCGAACGCCTGTTTGATCGCATGAACCCGCGCGCGCCTGCGAAATGGCGGCTTGCCGCGCTTTTGCATGACGCGCCGGAATATGTGATCGGCGACATGATTTCACCGGTCAAAGCCGCCGTTGGTCCGGGGTACGACGAGCTGGACAAGCGGCTTGTGGCGGCGATCCATATCCGCTTTGGCCTTCCGGCCAGCCTGCCGCCTGCGGTCAAGAAACAGATCAAGAAGGCCGACAAGATCAGCGCTTGGATGGAAGCCACCGAAATCGCCGGCTTTACCACCGCCGAGGCGGATCGTTTCTTTGGCCAACCCGACCCCGAGGTGATTGGTGATCTGGCGATTGATCTGCGTCCGCCCACGTTGGTACGCGCCGATTACACCGCGCGACATCACGCTCTCATTGCCGAAATTGGCTAGCGGATCACACCCAACCGCCACGCGACATCAGACCCATAGACTCGAGCTGGCGCCAGCCGGTCAGGCGGGTCGACTGATCACACCAAAGATCGGGGTCCTGCGTAATATCGTCGTAATAGGCATCATAAAGCGCGCTATTGGCAAAATGCTCCTGGCGCTGCTTTTCCTCGGCAGAGCGTTCGACGACGGTGCTTAGAAACTTGGTATGGAGCAGCACGCCAGACGCCGCCTCGCCGCTGACGCAATCATAGACCCGGTTCAAACGGCGCGGCAAAAGCGAATGCGCCGAGCTGACATAGGCGAACCGGCGGTTCCATTTGACCAGCGGCACCTTGCCCATCGTTGGTGCGCGCTTGGGCTCTGCGGCGAAAAAGCGACGGGCCCGCACGCCGCCCTGAATCCACAGGTTTTGCAGGTCGGGCTTGCGCCGGATCATGTAGTTACCGCCATCAAACCAGCACAGGGTCTCGAACGGATCATCGCCTTCGCGATACGCCTGCGCCGAGAGGCGGCCCTTGGGATACATATCCAGCATCAGCGCGCCAAACGACTGCCGTCCCTGTCGTTCAAGCCAATCCACCAGTGCCGGCAAGGGGCGGGTGTCGTGATAGGGGTAAATCAGAATTTCGTCAGCATCGAGCGTCAGGCACCAGTGCCCGTGAGCGTGCTTGAGCTGAAGCCAGGTCAACCAATCCACCCCGAAGCGCGACAGCTTGTAACTATGTTTGGTGGCCCAGAGCGACACGTCGGGTTGCTGCGCAAGATAGTCGGGGGTGCCATCATCGCTTGCGTTATCGACAAACAGGAAATGGCGCACCCCAAGGTGTCGGTGGTGATCAAGGAAAAACGGCAGGCGCGCGCGTTCGTTGCGCACGGTGCTGGCGGCAAGAATATCATCTGCTGCGATGCTGGCGGTGCGGTCCATCACCGGGCTTAGCTGATGGCGCTTGCGAAAGGCGCGCAACAACAGGCGGCGACGCTTCCATCGCAACCGATAGGCCATCGCCATGTCGTTAAGCCTGTCCATCCTGCCCATGCCCGTCCTTATCGCACGCCCAAGACAGCGTCGGCGCTATTTCTCGTAATGTCCAGTTTGATGCCAGCGCCAGGCGTCGGCAATCATCTGATCAAGGCTCGAGCGCGCCGGCCGCCAGCCAAGTTCGGCCTCGGCGCGGGTAGAGCCGGACACGAGTTTGGTGCAATCTCCGGGCCGACGTGGCCCCTCGACAACCGGCACCGGGCGGTTGGTGATCGCGGCGGATTGATCAATCACCTCGCGCACGGAAAAGCCGCTTCCGGTACCAAGATTGAAAACCCGGCTGCCCTTGTCGTACTCTAGCCATTTCAGCCCGAGAATATGCGCATCCACAAGATCGCAGACATGCACGTAATCGCGAATGCAGGTGCCGTCGGGCGTGTCGTAATCGGTGCCGAAGATCGTCAGCGCGTCGCGCTTGCCCTCGATTGCGTCAAGCATGAGCGGGATCAGATGTGTTTCGGGCTGGTGGAACTCGCCCACTTCGCCGGCAGGATCGCAGCCAGCGACGTTGAAGTAACGGAAAATGACGTGGCGCAGGTCATAGGCCACCTCGAAATCGCGCAGCATATCCTCGATCGCGCGTTTGCTCGCGCCATAGGCGTTGATCGGATGCTGGGCGCTGGTTTCGTCAAGAATGACGTTATCCTGATCGCCATAGGTCGCGCAGGTCGAGGAAAAGACGAAGTTCTTGCATCCCGCCTGTACCGCGGCCTGCAACAGGTTGAGCGATCCGGCGACGTTGTTATGCCAGTAAAGCCCTGGCTCGCGCATGCTTTCGCCGACCTGGCTCAGGGCCGCGAAATGCATCACGGCAACCGGTTGATAGGCGGCAAAAATCTGATCAAGCCGGGCGCGGTCGGTCAGGTCGCCCTGCTCGAAGGGGCCGAATTTGACGGCGTCTTGCCAGCCTGTGCTAAGGTTGTCGTAGGTCACAGGCGTATAACCCGCCGCCTTCAACGCCTTACAGGCATGCGATCCGATATAGCCCGCACCCCCCGTCACCAGAATATTTGTCACAACCGGCCCCTTTTATCGCGCGTCACTGGGCGGCTTTTTCCGAATGCACAACATCCGAAATATAGTTCCAGAGATCATCGCGCAGCTCAGGACGCGCCAGGGCAAAGGCCACCGTTGCCTGCAAGAAACCCGCCTTTGATCCGCAATCAAAGCGCTGTCCCTGAAAGCGGAATCCATATACCTCTTCGCCATCTTCGCGGGCGGCATCAATCGCATCGGTCAGTTGGATTTCGCCACCTGCACCGGCCTCTTTGCGGTTCAGCTTTTGCAAAACCGTCGGCGTCAGAATGTAACGGCCGATCACCGCAAGATTCGACGGCGCCGTGCCGGGTCCTGGTTTTTCGACCATGCCCTTGGTCGATACGATTGATCCCATATCCTCTTTGATATCAAGAATGCCGTAGGAGCCTGTCATATGATCCGGCACTTCCATGGCTGCCACGATGTTGCTTTGGGTTTCCTCAAAGGCTTCGACCATCTGAGCAAGGCAGGGCTTTTCGGCAGCGATCACGTCATCAGGCAGGATCACGGCAAAGGGTTCGTTGGCAATCAGGCGTCGCGCACACCACACCGCATGGCCAAGGCCGAGCGGTTTGTGCTGGCGCATATAGGCGATCTCGCCGCTGTCCATGTTGGTGGATTTCAGAATTTCAAGAAGCTCGGTCTTGCCCTTCTTGCGCAGCTCGGACTCAAGCTGGGGAGCGTTGTCAAAGTAATCCTCAAGCGCGCCCTTGCCGCGCGAGGTCACAAAAATAAACTCCTTGATCCCCGCTGCGCGGGCCTCGTCGATTGCGTATTGAACCAGTGGGCGATCGACCAGCGTCATGATTTCCTTGGGAACCGACTTGGTTGCTGGAAGAAACCGTGTGCCAAGCCCCGCCACCGGAAAAATCGCCTTGGTTACTTTCGTACGCATGAGCCGTTCCTCATAAATCTTCTTTACTGCTGTCACAGTCATACACAAAATTCTTCCCTGGTGCATAGGGCATTGCAGGGAAAATTGGGGCACTGCGCGCATATAACCAAAACATTTCGTGAGCAGGGCGCGTATTCGGCGTCGTGCCGCTTAGGCCATGCCCATCTCGGCCATCATCGTTTGAATACGGGGCACGTCTTCGGGGTTATTCAATTCCCAGAACTGGCGACCGCGCGCCTCGACTTCGACGCAAAGCACCGGGCGACCGCGTTCCAGAAACCGAAGCTGTTCCAGACCCTCGAGCGCCTCGAGCGGGCCCATGTCCCACCCCGCATAATCGGCAAGTGCGGCGGGGCGGTAGGCATAGACACCGACATGGTGAAACACCGGTGTCGGCGCATCATCCGCATAGCTCTGGCCGGTATAGGGGATCACCTCTTTTGAGAAATAAAGCGCACGCCCGCCAGTGCCAAAAACCGCCGTGGTGCCGCCGACACGGCCCGCGGCGCGGTCTTGCAGGAAGCCGTTAAGGGCGCGCCCCTCACAGCGCAGTACCGGGGTGGCCACCTCGGATTGCGGATCGGCGCGCAGACCTTTGACAAGATCCTCGACAAACCAATGCGGGGTCAGCGGCGCGTCGCCCTGAAGGTTCACGATAATGTCATACCCGCCGCCAAGGTTTTGCAGGGCCTCGGCGCAACGTTCGGTGCCATTGCCACAGCTCTCGGAGGTCATCACCACCTCGGCGCCGAACGCCTCGGAGGCCAATTTGATCCGCTCGTCATCGGTTGCCACGACAACACGGTCAACGCCCGCCACCTGAGAGGCGGCCTCCCACGAGCGCTGGATAAGGCTCTTGGCCTCGCCGGTGGCGCCGGTCAGCGTGGCCAGCGGCTTACCGGGATAGCGAGACGACGCATAGCGCGCCGGAATGACGATCAGAACGCTCAAATCAGGCTTCCTTCAGGTCAACGGCCGGGGCGTAGGCGATGAAAAACGGGTTGGCATAGCCCTCTTTGCCATAAACCAGCGGCTGGTGATCTTCAAAGCGCACCACGCGCCCACCGGCGCCGCGCAGCACCGCATCACCGGCGGCGGTATCCCATTCCATCGTGCGCCCGACGCGGGGGTAAATATCGGCCTCGCCAGTGGCGATCAGACAGAACTTGAGAGACGATCCGGCGCTCTTCATGTCCTTGACCGCGTATTTCCCGATATAATCATCCGTCGCCTGATCGCGGTGCGACTTGCTTGCCACCACCATAAGCGCGGCATTGTCCGGCTCTGAAACGCGGATGGCGCGCAGGTTTCCGGGGGTGTCCCTGTGGAACGGGCCGTCTTCTTCAACCGCGCTGCCGTCTGCCTGGGTGAAGAACATCCGCGCCTTGGCGGGCGCATAAACCACGCCGCGCGTCGGCACGCCGTTTTCGACATAGGCGATGTTGACCGTGAAATCGCCGCGCCGGTTGATGAATTCCTTGGTGCCATCCAGCGGGTCAACGATAAGGAACGTCTCGGCGCGCTCGGCATGCGACGCGGCCTGTTCTTCGGTCACCAGCGTCACATCGGGAAACGCGGCGCGAAGCCCGGCCGAAATGATCGCATCGGCGGCCTCGTCGGCCTCGGTCACGGGGCTGTCGTCGGATTTGACCTTCACGTCAAAATCGTCGGCCTCGTAAATCTCCATGATCCGATCCCCGGCCTCAAGTGCCAACTTCCGAATTACCGTGACAAGCCTGTCATAGTCCAAAACACCGCTCCTTTGGTACGCGACGCAATTCTGCGCCGTTAATAGATAGATTACCTGCGCCCCCTTATGATACGCTCACCGCGGGACGGCAAGAAACCCATATAAGAAAACCACAGGCAACCGGGCACAATCGATTATGTTCAGAACCGCCAGACCAAGATCAACGCTTCAGTCGGCCATTATCATCGCCGAACTGATTTATCATTCAGTGGTCCGAAATATCCGAAAAGGCCACAGCAATGCGGTCATGGCGCTGGTGATGAATATCCTGACCGCGGTGATCATGGTCATGTCGTTCTACCTCATGTTTTCGATACTTGGCATACGGGGCGCAAAGATGCGCGGCGATTTCCTGTTGTTCATGATGTCGGGCATTTTCATGTACATGACGCATATCAAAGCCGTGAGTGCGGTTGTCGGGG
This sequence comes from Roseovarius marisflavi, assembly GCF_900142625.1. Taxonomy (GTDB): domain Bacteria; phylum Pseudomonadota; class Alphaproteobacteria; order Rhodobacterales; family Rhodobacteraceae; genus Roseovarius; species Roseovarius marisflavi. Next base: position 11,467 of record NZ_FRBN01000027.1, on the reverse strand, counting down.
CCGAAGGGCCTTCATCGCCGATGATGCAGCATGCGCCGATGAACACCATCATCTCGATAAGCGCCGCGGCCATAGGGGCACTTTATATTCAGGTCTTGTCGATGTTCATCGTCCTGTTCGTTTATCACGTGGGCTTTACGCCATTTGACGTTGATCGTCCGATCGCGGCCTTTGGCATGTTGTTGCTGTCCTGGTTCAGCGGAGTTGCGGTCGGTCTTGTCTTGCTGGGGCTCAAACCATGGTTCCCGACCTTTGTGTCGCTGTTTGTCACCATCTATCAACGCGCCAACATGCTTGCCTCTGGCAAGATGTTCGTGGTGAACACCATGCCGACCTTTATGGTCAACATGTTTGACTGGAACCCGCTGTTTCACATCATCGATCAGACGCGTGGCTTTACGTTTATCAACTACATGCCGCACAAAACCTCGCTTGAATATCCGATATATGTGTCGCTCACCTTGTTGGTGGTTGGGCTTATGGGCGAATTCTATACCCGCCAATATGCCTCCAGTAGCTGGAATGCCCGGCGCTGATTCATCACAACGTACAGTGAAGATCTGTTGGCTGCGCGGGGCGTGTTAATCCGCCGAAAAGCGGTCAGTTAATTTGGCAAACGGATTGCAGATGCCATCTAGGCCGGGCCCAGAAACAGACTGGGCACAGAAAAATCCTGACCGCAATTGGTCAGGATTTCTGTTGTGCATTTAGCCGAGGATCACCGACTTCAGGTCATCATCGATGTAGGGCAGGTATTGCTCAAAGTTCTTGGCAAACATGTCCACGAGTTTGGCCGCCTGAACGTCATAGTCTTCCGGATTTTCCCAGGTCCTGCGCGGGTCCAGCAGAACCTCTGCAACTCCGGGCGCTTCGACCGGCACTTCGAACCCAAAATTGGGATCTTTTCGGAATTCGACTTCGGAAAGGAATCCGTCCAGGGCCGCAGTCAGCAGGCTGCGCGTGGCCTTGATCGGCATCCGCGAGCCGTTGCCATAAGCGCCGCCCGTCCACCCGGTATTCACCAGCCAGCAGGTTGAGCCATAACGTGCGATCTTGTTGCGAAGCAGGTTGCCATAGACTTCGGGGCGGCGCGGCATGAACGGTGCACCAAAACAGGTAGAGAATACCGTTTGAGGTTCAGTCAGGCCGCGTTCGGTCCCGGCCATCTTGGCCGTGAAACCTGAAAGAAAGTGGTACATCGCCTGTGACGGCGTCAACCGCGCGATGGGGGGCAGTACGCCAAACGCATCGCAGGTCAGCATCACGATATTCTTCGGATGCCCGGCCATCCCCGTTTCCGACGCGTTGGGAATATACTCAAGCGGATAGGCGCAGCGCATGTTTTGGGTGAGGCTGGAATCCTCAAAATCAAGTTCTCTGGTCTCTTCATCGTAAACCATGTTTTCGATAACCGTGCCAAACATCGAGCAGGTCGCGAAAATCTCGGGTTCCGCCTCGGCGCTCAGGTTGATTGTCTTGGCATAGCACCCGCCTTCAAAGTTGAAGGTGCCACGATCCGACCAGCCATGTTCGTCATCGCCCAAAAGCGTTCGACCGGGGTCTGCCGAGAGTGTCGTCTTGCCGGTGCCGGACAGGCCAAAGAAAATCGCTGCATCGGTCGGATTGTCGTTTGCATGGTTTGCCGAACAGTGCATCGGCATGACGCCCTTTTCAGGCAACAGGTAATTCAGCAGGCTGAAGATCGATTTCTTGTTCTCGCCCGCGTATTCCGTATTGCCGATCAGGATCAGCTTTTTGTCGATATTCATCGCAATCACGGTTTCCGACCGGCAGCCGTGGCGGGACGGGTCTGACTTGAAGGTCGGGCAGTTGATAATCGTGTATTCGGCGACGAAACTATCCAGATCATTCCGGTCGGGTCGGCGCAGCATGTGGCGAATGAACAGGTTGTGCCAGGCCAGCTCGTTGACCACCCGCACCTTGATAGAGTGCTCGGGATCGGCCCCTGCGATCAGATCCTGAACGAAGTAGTCGCGACCGGCCATATGTACCAGCATGTCCTCGTGCAGCCTGTCAAAGGCCTCGGGGTCCATCGGGGCGTTGTTTTCCCACCAGATTTCGTTTTCCGTGGTGTCGGTGCGAACAATGAATTTGTCTGTCGGAGACCGGCCGGTGAACTCGCCGGTCGAAACAAGCAGTGTTCCACCGTTTCCCTGGGTGCCTTCGTTTCGTTTAAGTGCGGCCTCTACCAGGGCCGCCTCGATAAGGTTGTAATGAACCTCGCCCAGCCCTTTGATCCCTTGGTCTTCAAGTCGGAATCCTGGGTTTACCCGTCCAGTTGTCATGTAGATCTCCTTTGGTGTCGTACTCTACAACGTCGCAACCGGGTGCAGAGCGTCAATCTTGGCTACGATATTTGGGTAGGTGTTAGCATGGGCTTTCAGGTGCTTAAAGGTGGGATAGGCCGCGTTAGCGCCACCAAGTCAACGTTTAGCGCAACCATTTTGGATTTTGCGAGTTCAGGGCGCTCGTCATCCTTTGGTCCGCAGTTTCAGACCCAATCCGAGGTGAATGTAATCTTGCCCGTTTTGCATCCTGGGCTGCCGGGGCGACGCCCGGCCTGCCCTGACTGCACTTGATAAAGGCACGGATGTCGGGCACGGCTTTCTACCGTGCGGCGTGCAAATCGCTTTCAGCAGCTTTTAAGGCTGAAGCAGGATCTTTCCATGATGCTTTCCGGCTTCCATGATGCGGTGTGCCTCAGCGGCCTGGCTCAGCGGAAGAACCGCATGAGTAACGCTGCGCAGCGAGCCCCCGGCAAAGATCGGCCATACCTTTTCGCGAAGATCCCGGGCCACCTGGGCCTTGAAGGCGTCCGAGCGGGACCGCAGGGTCGAGCCGGTGTAACTGATCCGTTTGAGCATCACTGGCATCAGGTCAATTTCAACCTTCGAGCCGAGGTTGAATGCCAGTTGGATGATGCGCGCGTCGTGGCGCGCGGCCTTTATATTGCGGGCGACATAATCGCCACCGATGATATCGAGGATAATGTCGGCGCCGCCTGCCTCGCGACAGATCGGAACGAAATCCTCTTCGTTGAAATTGATGGTACGTGTCGCCCCAAGTGACGACGCAAACGCTGCGGCTGCCTCTGACTCGACGGTGGTATAGACGTTCAGGCCCATCGCGACGCCAAGCTGGATCGCGGTGGAGCCGATGCCACCAGAGCCGCCGTGAACAAGGAAATTGCCATTTTCAGGGATCGCCTGGCCGAAAAAGACGTTGCTCCAGACAGTGAAAAAGGTTTCGGGAAGGCCGGCTGCATCCACATCCTCGACGCCCTCGGGTATCGGCAGGCAATGATTGGCCGCGACGGCCACATACTCGGCATACCCGCCGCCATTGGTCAGGGCGCACATCCGGTCGCCGGGTTTCCACATTGTTTGTTGCGGCCCGACCGCAACCACTTCGCCCGACACTTCAAGCCCGAGCAGGTCGGACGCGCCCTTTGGGGGTGGATAGTGGCCTCTGCGCTGAACCAGATCAGGGCCATTAACGCCAGCAGCCGTGACCCTGATGAGGATTTCATCCGGGGCAGGGGTCGGCAGGCGGCGGCTGCCCTCGACCAGAACCTCCGGCCCGCCGACGCCATCGGCCTCGATTACTTTCATTGTGTCGGGGAGATGCGAGAGAGTCATTGTGCAATAGCCCTATCAGGTTGCGGCCTGCGCGCGCTTGACGGCGGCAACCACGTCATCTGCGTTCTCGGCGATGACCGCGCCAGCGGCACGCAGGCTTGCGATCTTGTCCTGTGCCGTTCCGCCGCCAAGCACGGACAGGGTGCCGGCGTGGCCCATCTGCCGCCCACGCGGTGCAAATCGCCCGACCACAAGCGCGATGACAGGCTTGCCATAGTCGACGGACGCCAGGTAGGCGGCGGCCTCTTCTTCGTCGAGGCCACCGATTTCGCCGATCAGCACGACCGCCTCTGTTTCATCGTCGTCCCGAAACCGTTTCAGGCAGTCCACGAAATTGACGCCATGCAACGTGTCGCCGCCAATGCCGACTGTCGTTGACTGACCCATGCCTGCCTTGCTGAATTGAGCGACGATCTCGGACGTCAGGGAGGCAGACCGCGATGCGATGCCAATCGGACCAGGCATCGTCAGGCGGGTCGGCATGACGCCGATCTTGCACTGACCCGGTGTCAGAATCCCTTGCGAATTCGGGCCGATCAGAACGGTTTCGGATGACTGCAACGCCTTTTTGACGCGGCTCATGTCATGTTGTGGAATACGTTCGGTCACGCAGACGACAACGCCGATGCCAGCCTCGATCGCCTCAATCATGGCGTCACCCGCATAGGGGGCTGGAACAATCACCATGCTGGCGTTTGCCCCGGTTTCAGCCATCGCCTCTTTGACGGAATTGAACATCGGCAAATCCAGGTGCTGGCTACCGCCTTTTCCCGGCCGGACACCGCCAACATAGCACGGGGCGTAACGCGCCGACTGATCGGTGTAGAATGTGCCGGACCGGCCTGTCATGCCCTGAACGATCACGCGTGTGTCGGAGTTGACAAAGATGGCCATCAGCGTGCCCTCCCGCTACGTGCTATTTCAACGACACGGTTGATTGCACCTGACATTGTGTCGAAGATCTCAACGGGTACTTTCCGGTCGCGAAGGATATTGATCCCCCATTCGGCATTATGGCCCGAGATGTGGGCAATGACCGGTAATTTCCGCTCGGCGCGGGAATATGCAAAATTGACACCTTCCGCTACGGTATCAGCCGCCGTCATGCCGCCGCCGTGAATGTTAAGCAGGATGACCTTCACCTTTGGGTCGGACAGAAGCAATTCAACGCCCTTGGCCACGTCAAAGCTGCGCGCCGTTGTACGGATATCCATGAAGTTGGCAGGTTCCCCGCCGGCGTCCGTGATCATATCATTGGTCGCAAGCCCAAGACCGGCGCCATTGGCAACCACGCCGATATCCCCGGTGAGTTTGACCAGATTGATGTTGCTCTTCTGTGCTTCCGCTTCGCTGGAAGATATCCCCAGATCTTGGACCATGGAATCAAACTCGGGTCTTCTGAAAGAGGCGTTCCTGTCGAGTGCGATCTTGGCGTCAATCGCCATCCATTTTCCATCTGCCGTCTGCACAAAGGGGTTGATTTCAACCAGAGTCAGATCGTTTTCACAAAATGCCTCATGCGCGTTGCAAATAGTTTCAACTGCGTCCGGGCCTTCGATGCCGACGCCCTTGAGGAATTCGACCAGCTCATCCCGTGCCTTGGGGGTGTCGTCAAATAAATAGGTCTTGACCGCATTTTCATCCATGCGAGCAAGTTGCTCGAACTCCACGCCGCCAGCGGCAGAGGCCAGAAGGATGGGCCGACCGCTATTGGGATCAAAGGAAATCGCGATGTAAAAGTTTTTTGCGATGTCGATTGCGGCCTCGACATAAACGGAATGCACGGTTTCACCCGAGGCAGCGGTCTGTTCGGTCACCAGCTTTGAATTGAGCAGTGCTCGGGCCTCGTTGGCGACCGCAGACGGCGTGGCGGCAAACTTGATGCCGCCTGCAAGCCCCCTGCCGCCGGCAGCAATCTGTGCTTTGACCACATATTTACGGGCTTTGATTTCCTTGCAGAGCTTTTCGGCTTGTTCCGGTGTATGAGCCAAGCGGCCCTCGGGAATTAATACGCCGTACTGGCATAGCAGCTCTTTAGACTGATTCTCTGAGAGCATCATCGCGCCGCTCCTCCCTGGCTGGTTGGTTTGTGGTATACCACGGATGTGATTCTGTCAACGCGACTGGCCCCTTGTCCCGCAACAACGCAGGCGGGTAAAAGCCTGCAAAACGGAGGCCACTGTGATCAGTTTGCGAGACCTTGAGTTTATTGCGTCGCTTGCCCGCCGAAAGCACTTTGCGCGGGCCGCAGAAGATTGCGGTGTGTCGCAACCGGCGTTTTCGATGCGGATCAGGAAGCTGGAGGAAAAGCTTGATACGCCAATCGTGAAACGCGGAAACCGCTTTCAGGGGTTTACGGCGGAGGGCGAGGCATTGGTGCGCCACGCGCGCACGATTGTCGAAGACGTCAAGATTCTGGAACAGGAGTTTCGGTCGGCAAAGGGCGAGATCACCGGCAAGCTGGTGATTGGCGCTGTGCCGACGGCCGTGATCTTTGCGGCCCGCACGGTAAAAGCACTCAGAACAAAGCATCCCGGCATCAAGGTTAGCATCCAGACGGCGACGTCTCTGGCAATTCAGCAGGGATTGGAAAACGGGCTATACGAGGCCGGGATCACCTATGGAGAGGGCGTGTCACATGATCTTTTGCGGGTGGAGGAGCTATACAAGGAAACCTACCTTTTATTGGTACCGACACATCTTGCACCGCGCCTGAAAGGTGAGGCGACTTGGACAGAGGCCGCGCAACTGCCGTTGACCTTACTGGAGCCCGGAATGCAGAATCGCCGCATTCTGGATAAGGTATTTGACGACCTTGGGCTGCTCCCCGAAGTGAGTGTCGAAACCGGTGGGTTTATTGCCGCGATGGTTCTGGCCGCCGAAGGCATGTCGGCCACGGTCGTTCCAAAGCACCTGATCGAGGCCCTTGGCACGCCGGAGGGAACGGTGGCCTTGCCCCTGGCGGCACCGGTACTTGAAAAAAATGTGAGCATCGTCACGCCGTTGCGCGATCCAAACCTGCCAACGGTCGAAGCATTGCGGCGCGCCTTGCTGAAAAAGTAGATAACCTTTGCTTATCACAAGATCAGTTAAACGAAATTGACGTTCAGTGTTGTTGATGTGGTATACCAAGAGCCAAGAGCTTGAGGAGAACACCATGGCACCGCTGGACGATCGCATTGGCATCTGGAAGAAAAAGGGCACCGGCAAAAGCCGTAAAACACCCAAGGGCCGTCAGGTTGACGACGATGCCGTGCAGGACATTCAGTCCCTGCTGGGTGACCGGCCACGCCGACGTGATCTTCTGATTGAATTTCTTCATTTGATTCAAGATCATTACGGCCATTTGTCCGCGGATCATATCGCGGCACTGGCCGATGAAATGCGCCTTGCTCAGGCCGAGGTTTACGAGGTGGCGACCTTCTATGCGCATTTCGACGTGGTGCGCGAGGATGAGACTCCGCCACCTGCACTGACCATCAGGGTTTGTGATTCGCTCAGCTGCGAAATGGCCGGGGCAGAGCAGTTGCGTAATGCTTTGGAGGGCGGCCTTGATCCATCACAGGTACGCGTTCTTCGTGCGCCCTGCATGGGGCGTTGTGATACGGCGCCGGTTCTGGAGATCGGGCATAACTATATCGATCATGCGACCCCCGAAAAGGTGCAGGCGGCAATAGCCTCGGATGACACTCACGCTCATATCCCCGACTATGAAGCCTTTGCGGCCTATCGCGACAACGGTGGTTACGCCACTCTTGCGTCGCTCCGCGAAAGTGGCAACTGGGAAGACGTGCAGGATAAAATCCTGTCCTCCGGACTTCGGGGGCTGGGCGGCGCCGGTTTTCCATCCGGCAAGAAGTGGGGGTTTGTCCGCATGAACGACGGGCCGCGTTATCTGGCGGTCAATGGCGACGAGGGCGAGCCGGGCACCTTCAAGGATCGTTACTATCTGGAACGCACGCCGCATCACTTCCTCGAAGGCATGTTGATCGCGGCCTGGGCTGTCGAGGCCGAGACCTGCTTTATCTACATGCGCGACGAATACCCTGCGGTGCTCCGAATTCTGGCAACCGAGATTGCGGCATTGGAAACGGCTGGCATCGTGGCGCCGGGCTATATCGACCTGCGGCGCGGCGCCGGGGCCTATATCTGCGGCGAGGAATCCGCGATGATCGAATCCATCGAAGGCAAGCGCGGGATGCCCCGACATCGTCCGCCGTTTGTGGCCCAGGTCGGCATATTCAACCAGCCGACGTTGGTGCATAATGTCGAAACCCTGCACTGGGTTGCCAAGATCTGTCGCGACGGCCCCGAGGTTCTGAACTCCGTTGAAAAGAACGGGCGCAAGGGTTTGCGCAGCTACTCGGTCTCGGGACGTGTCGCCCGGCCCGGTGTCTACCTGCTGCCGGCGGGGTCAACCATTCTGGATATCATCGAAGCGTCTGGTGGAATGGCTGAGGGCCATGTTTTCAAGGCCTATCAGCCGGGCGGGCCGTCGTCGGGTCTTCTCCCTGCTCATATTGACGACGTCCCGCTCGATTTTGACACGCTGCAACCGCTAGGGACCTTTATCGGGTCTGCGGCTGTGGTTGTTCTCTCGGATCAGGACAAGGCCAGGGATGCCGCGCTCAACATGCTGCGGTTCTTTGAGGATGAAAGCTGTGGCCAGTGTACGCCATGTCGCACCGGCTGTGAAAAGGCCGTCAAGCTGATGCAGCAAGAGAGTTGGGATACCGATCTTCTTGAGGATCTGTGCCAGGTGATGGGTGACGCCTCGATCTGCGGTCTGGGGCAGGCGGCCCCAAATCCAATCCGGCTTGTGATGAAACATTTTGCCGATGAGATCAAAGGCTGAGAAAGGATAACGACATGCTTGACGCAAGCGAAACCAAAACCGTCACCTTCAGCCTGAATGGCGAGGATGTGACCGTGCCCGAAGGCTGGACCATCTGGGAGGCCGCGAATGGACAGGGCCTCGTGATACCGCATCTGTGCCACAAGCCGCAAAAAGGCTATCGGCCGGATGGAAATTGTCGGGCCTGCATGGTCGAGGTTGAAGGCGAGCGCACGCTGGTGGCCTCGTGCATCCGCCCTGTCGCCGAGGGTATGACCGTCACGACAGATAGCGAACGCGCCAGGAAATCGCGTGAATTGGTGATAGAGCTTTTGGCCGCAGATCAGCCAGAGGTAAGGCACGACGCCTCATCGCATTTCTGGGACATGGCCGCCCTGAATGGTGTATCAGACAGCCGTTTTCCCAAGACCGAGGCTGATCAGGTGCCGCTGCTGGATGCCAGCCATGTGGCGATGCGGATTAACCTGGATGCCTGTATTCACTGCAATCTTTGTGTCCGTGCCTGCCGCGAGGTCCAGGTCAATGACGTTATCGGCATGGCAGGGCGGGGCCGCAGCGCAAAGATCGTGTTTGATCAGGATGATCCGATGGGCGACAGCAGTTGTGTTGCCTGTGGCGAATGCGTTCAGGCCTGTCCGACAGGGGCGCTGATGCCGGCGACCGTGCTGGATGAAAACGAGGCCGGGGACAGTAAGGATTATGACCGCGAAGTCGAAAGCGTCTGCCCGTATTGCGGCGTCGGCTGTCAGATCTCGTTCAAGGTCAAGGATGACAAGATCAAGTATGTCGAAGGCATCGACGGCCCGGCCAATGAAAACCGGCTCTGCGTCAAGGGGCGGTTCGGGTTTGACTATATCAACCATCCGCATCGCCTTACCAAGCCGTTGATCCGGCGCGAGGATGCGCCAGCCAAGGGCCTGAATGTGGACCCCGGAAATTTGCTGTCGCATTTCCGCGAAGCAAGCTGGGACGAGGCGCTTGATTTTGCCGCAAATGGCATGAAAGGGCGCGGGCGCGAAGTGGCGGGATTTGGCTCTGCGAAATGCTCGAACGAAGAGGCCTATCTTTTCCAAAAGCTGATCCGACAGGGCTTTGGCCACAACAACGTCGATCACTGCACCCGGCTGTGCCATGCCTCGTCGGTTGCGGCGCTGATCGAGAATGTCGGATCGGGCGCTGTGACCGCGACCTTCAACGAGATTGAAAATGCCGATGTGGCGATCGCCATCGGCTGCAACCCGATCGAAAACCATCCTGTCGCTGCGACTTATTTCAAGCAGTTCACCAAGCGCGGCGGCAAGCTGATCGTGATGGACCCGCGCGGGACCGGTCTTAAGCGTTTTGCCAGCCACATGCTTCAGTTCAAGGCCGGCGCTGATGTGAGCATGCTGAATGCGATCATGCATGTGATCGTCGAGGAGGGCCTGTACGACCGGCAATATATCGAGGCCTTTACAGAAAACTGGCCCGCGATGAAGGCGCACCTCAAGGGCTTTGAGCCCGAAAAGATGGCCGAAATCTGCGGCATTGATGCCGAGGTGCTGCGCGATGTTGCCCGTACCTTTGCAGGTGCCAAGGCGGGTATGATTTTCTGGGGCATGGGGATTTCCCAGCATATCCACGGCACCGATAATTCGCGCTGTCTGATCAGCCTCGCACTGATGACCGGTCAGGTTGGTCGCCCCGGCGCCGGTCTGCACCCGTTGCGCGGGCAGAACAACGTTCAGGGGGCGTCTGATGCGGGGCTGATCCCGATGTTCCTGCCGGATTACCAGAGTGTGACAGATGATGGCGTGCGCTCGGCCTTTACCGATGTCTGGAACTCTGAGGATTTCTCGAGCGAAAAAGGCCTGACCGTGGTCGAGATCATGGATGCGATTCATGCCGACACGATCAAGAGCATGTACATTCTGGGGGAAAACCCGGCGATGTCCGACCCGGATGTGGATCACGCAAGGGACGCTCTGGCCAAGCTCGATCATTTGGTTGTGCAGGACATTTTCCTTACGGAAACGGCAAACTATGCCGACGTGATTTTGCCGTCCTCTGCCTGGTACGAGAAGACCGGAACAGTGACGAATACGAACCGTCAGGTGCAGATGGGTCGCGCGGTTGCGCCCCCCCCCGGAGATGCACGGGAAGACTGGTGGATCGAGGTGGAGCTTGCCAGAAGGCTGGGTCTCAACTGGACCTACACCCACCCCTCTGAAGTCTTTGCCGAGATGAAGCTGAACATGCGCTCTCTGGACAACATCACCTGGGACCGTCTGCAAGGTTCTGCGGTGACATACCCGTCGCTCAGCCCCGAGGACCCCGGTCAGTCAATCGTTTTTGGTGATGGCTTTCCGCGCCCTGCGGGTCGCGCGCGCTTTACCCCTGCAAATGTGATCCCGCCAGACGAGGTGCCGGATACAGAGTATCCATTCGTCCTGATCACCGGGCGACAGCTGGAACACTGGCACACCGGATCAATGACCCGGCGCAGCAAGGTGCTGGATGCGGTCGAGCCCGAGGCGAATTGCTCGCTACACCCGAAAACCCTGCGCGCGCTGGGTGTTGCGCCGGGCGAGTATCTGCGCCTCACGACCCGCAGGGGCACGGTGACCGTCATGGCGCGGGCCGACCGGGCCGTGGCCGAGAACAATGTGTTCCTGCCGTTCGCCTATGTCGAGGCGGCGGCGAACATTCTGACCAATGCGGCGCTCGACCCCTACGGCAAGATCCCCGAGTTCAAGTTCTCGGCTGTCCGGGTTGAAAAGGCCGAAGCGGTAGCGGCCGAGTGAACGCGGCGATCCGGTAGTGAAACGAGGCCCGGCAAGATTGTTTGCCGGGCCTCGTCTGTTGGTCATTGTGACATTCGGATGTGGTCTGGCGCGCCCCGGTGTGGTGCCGGGACGCGCCGAAGGGTCTTAGCCGATCGCCTCAAGCACGGCTTCGCCGAGGCCTGCGGGGC
>NZ_FRBN01000063.1 GCF_900142625.1 Roseovarius marisflavi | reverse complement strand
GATGGCCGCAGCATCAACAGCGTCTGACTTGCCACGTTTGACGTAGGGCTTCACATAAGCTGGTGGGATCAGCTTGACGTTATGACCCAGTTTGATCAGTTCACGCGCCCAGTGGTGGCTCGTTCCACAGGCTTCAATACCAGCCGGACACGGCCAAAGGCGTTCAAAGAAGGCCAGAACCTGTGCCCGTCTCAGAGCGCGGATAAATGCAAACTCGCCATGCTCATCAATACCGTGGACCTGAAAAACGTTCTAAGCCAAATCAAGGCCGATCGCCGTAACTTGCATTGGGTGGCTCCTCTCATAAGCAGTTTACGACAACTGCACTATGGCGCATTGCCACGCCGGTTGATGCAGGAGCCATCCACACCATCCGCAGAGCAAACCAGACCTCACCGCTGACCGGAATAGAATGATAGCTAAGCGGCTGTTGCTGCGGATACAACCGACGGCATTGGTAACCTCCACGGGCCATTTGAGCCATATGTGGATTTGATCAGCTTGATCATTGCCGCTCGGATATCGGCCAGCGCATCGGGTGGTTGCGAACGAAGAAGTATTCCACCTCGCACTGTACCCTCCATGAACAGGGTAACAATGTCGTCTGCGTTGTTTGTTTCAACAACGTTCTGCACAACGGTTTGCGAGATATCGGAGAACCCTGTATTTGTTAATGCGGGTACAACTATTTCGGGGTCTGCGTAATCATGCAGACCAGGCCCAGGGGGCAGTTGAACCGAAGGATCGCCATGACGACCAATTACCTGGAACAAATCTCCGAATACCGTGGGAATTGTTGGGCCGTGCCACACTGAGAAAGACAAGCGGCCGCCCAACCGCAGAACCCGATGCGCTTCTGCCAGAACGCTGATCGGGTCGGGCACATGCAAAATGCCAAAGCCAATCGTAACCGCATCAAAACGGACGTCTTCAAAAGGAAGGTGCATCGCATCACTCTCGATGAATTCTGCTTCAGGCACATTTCGACGTGCCAACTGAAACATCGCAGGCGAGAAATCCAACCCTATTGCTTCGGCTCCGGCGGAATGCAGCCCAGCGGTGACAACACCCGGGCCACAACACAGATCAAGAGCAAGTGTTCCCGGACCCGCCCCGACCTGTCGCACGAGTTCCGGAACGCTTTGTGAGGTGGCACCTTCCAAACTGGCCGCATAGCTTTGGGCGGTTTCAGTTTCGGACCAACCCTTTTTTCAACTTTTCCGAATTCAGAAAACTGATTTGTAGTCATTGTTCGCTCCCCCGTAAGTGTGCCGGATATCGCAGGGCTTCAGGCGGCGCGCACGCTTCGGGCGGCTGGACGGTCCATCTATCTTTTGGATCGTCACAAGCCTGTTCAAAATCCTCTTCAGGTGAATCGCTCATTTGAAACTTGCAAATTTCGTTGACGTAATGGCCGCCCAAAAGGTAGCTGAGAAGACAAAGCATTCCTTCGGCATCTTAGGATTTCCATGAAGCTCCTTACTGTCTTGCTTACGACTATTGCGTTTTTGACGACACAGGCGCATGCGCAGAACAAACTAGCCATAGAAGAGCAATATCAAGGCTGGCTTTCTCAAACCATATGGCCTCAAGCCAGAGCAAAGGGCATCTCAGCCGATACGTTCAGCGCGGCATTCGCGGGTGTTACTCTGAACTGGAAGTTGCCGGACCTGGTTCCGCCCGGGACAAAGGCCGCAGTGCCGAAGAAACAACGTCAGACCGAGTTTGGCTCCCCCGGCAAGTACTTCAACCGTGGCTCCGTGGATGGAGCGACATCGGTCGGTCGCCGGACGGCAAGAAAGCACACCAACACCCTCAGATCAGTAGAAAGCAAAACCGGCATTCCGGGCCGCATCATCCTGGCAATCTGGGGCCGCGAAAGCGGGTATGGGCGCGTGGCCATACCCCATGATGTCTTTGAGGTGCTCGGGACCAAGGCCTTCATGAGCACCCGGAAGGATTATTTCGAACAGGAGCTTATAGCGGCTCTTGAGATCGTGCAGGCAGGTCATGTTCCAAGGGGGGCGATGAAAAGTAGCTGGGCTGGCGCACTTGGGCAGCCACAGTTTATGCCATCTAGCTTCCTGAAATACGCAGCAGATGGAAATGGCGATGGGCGGGTTGATATCTGGACTTCAGAAGCCGACACAATAGCCTCGATTGGCGCTTACCTGGATGAGCATGGATGGGTAAGCGGTCGAGACTGGGGGGTCGAGGTCACTGTCCCCTCTTCTGTCTCCTGCACTCTAGAGGGACCAGATCAGGGGCGCCTTATCTCCAAATGGGAGGAGATGGGTATCAAGCGCGTTTCAGGGCGTCCGTTTCCTGATCATGAAAGTCGTAGTGAGGGCTATTTGCTGATGCCTGCGGGGCGCAAGGGACCTGCCTTCATTGTAACCCCCAATTTCTATGTCCTCAAAGACTACAATATGAGTGATCTCTATGCCCTCTTTGTTGGGCATGTCGGGGATCGCATCCAATACGGTCTTGGAGACGTCTCTGCCCGTTGGAGCGCAGTCGATAAGCTATATCGATCTGATATTGCAGCGATGCAGCGGTCCCTGGAAAGGCAGGGTCATGATGTTGGAGGAGCTGACGGTTTGCCAGGATTCAAAACCAGACGTTCTATCGGACGCTGGCAGAAAGCTAACGGTCAGCAAGCAACCTGTTTCCCGGAAAGAGGTATTGATCTGAACTGATCAGCCGACTGGAATATTCGATCTTTCCAATCTGGCCTGCCACGAGAACAGTGCAGACTTAAATAAGGGCGCTTGCGCGCTTGAGGCGATGATCCGGACATAAATTGAATTAGTCTCGATGTGATCTGACACCGCCCCCATCCCAGAGAAGTGGAACAGGGGCGGCGCATCTCTTGAATGAGATGATGGTTGTCCGTTTTGATGGAGGTGCAAACCGAACCATCAAACAAGGAAACCACAATGTTGAATACTACCGATAAGATCATCAAACACAAAACAGGCGAGATATAGCTAAAAGTTGGTGATGGCCCCTGAGGGGCGGCATATCATGGCGTTGTTCACGCGCCGCAATTCTCATCTGAGAAAAGGATATGCCA
>NZ_FRBN01000026.1:7500-46914 GCF_900142625.1 Roseovarius marisflavi | reverse complement strand
CCTCGCGGGCCGCCCAATCCTCGGGATTGCTCGAGTTCTGTTTTCGGACGTCGGCGCTGATCAGGCTGGCATCAACCGCGAAGCCCTGACCGCCAACCAAGCCTTCTTTCATGCAACGCGCAACCGTCGTCTCGAACACATGGCGCAGCAGATCGCTTTCGCGGAACCGGCCATGACGGTTCTTCGAAAAGCTTGAATGATCAGGGATGCGGTCCGTCAGATCGAGCCGACAAAACCAGCGGCAAGCGAGGTTTAGATGCACCTCCTCGCAAAGCCGTCGCTCAGATCGGATGCCAAAGCAATATCCGATCAAAAGCATGCGGATCAGAAGTTCTGGGTCAATGGAAGGACGACCGGTGTGACTATAGAAGTCAGCCAAATGCGTGCGGAGATCAGTCAGATCAACGAACCGATCAATTGACCGCACCAAGTGATTTTGGGGAACGTGATCCTCTAGCGAGAACTCGTAGAACAAAGCTGCCTGCGACTCTTGCCTCGGTCCCATCATCCCCAATCCTCCCGTTCGCTGAGAGAATTGAATCAGCAGATTATACCTCGATCAAGGACGAGTTTTTCAACGAAATCGGCTCGAAGCCGCCGTTCGCTGCAAAGGTTATGAAGGTCCGGTTTGGGACGCAAGTGCTCTTAGGCCCCGGGCCCTGTTCCCCTGCAATCTCAGGCGGCAAGTACCCCTCCCAGACCTCCCCCACCAAGGCCTTTACCTCAGGGTGCTCTGACCACCGGTGTACGTCTAGGGGTCTGGAATGTCGGGGGTCATCTATCTTCGCCATTCGGGGGCCTTAACGCACTGGGGGGTATTCCTGCAGCAGGAAAGGCCAAGACCTTGGGTAATACAAGGCCTTACCTAGGGTTCCTATTAAGGTTCCCTTCCTAGGGTCTCCTCCTCTTCCTTCTTATCCATTACTTATACCTATTATAGGGAAGGTATGCCGACTTCGCTTCGGCGCGCTTCAACTCGACAATAAGCCAGTCACCCGTTGTGCGCTCGCGCGCGAGAATGTCGATCCGCCGCGAGGTGAGGCCCCCGTCAACTGGGAATCTGGATGCGTCTTGGGTTTGTTGAGTGTGAGGTCCAATTTCGACGCAGCCACTGCCGCCACAATTTGCCTGCCGGTCATTCCGAGTCGTCTGTCGACCTTTGTGCTTGCATAGTGCCGGATGAGAGTTCTGGAGAAGTGTTCCGGAGTCTAAAATCTCTTCCGGACTAAGTATTTGAATTTCATGAAAAAATGGTTGCTGGCTGGGGTGGTAGGATTCGAACCTACGATCTCCTGTACCAAAAACAGTTGCCCTACCGCTAGGCCACACCCCAATCGTGTCGCGGTAATTACTCTGGACCTTGGCGCGGTTCAAGAGCGGAAGGCAAAAAAAACGTGTCGAACTGTCGAATGTTGTCCATGTGTTTGATAGTAAAGGAAAAACAACCTGAAAAATCAGGTTGATCCTATTCAAACACCTCACCGGCGTCCACGCCCCAGAGCGCCGATTTGGGCGCCCAGCCGTCATATCCGGCGGCTGAAATCTCGCACCAGTCGGGCCCACATTCTTCGAGTCGGGCAATCACGCCACTTTCAAGCCGTGCTGCGACCATCGCGCCGGGCTCGGGCTTGGCCAGAAGATCCAGCATGTCCTGCTCGACAATCGCGGTGCGCACGCCTGACAAAAGGGTGTAATGCACCCAGCCCCCGGCGCCGTCACGATCGCGCACACGGCGCCAATGGCCATGCTCTGCGGTGATCTCAAGCGGCATGTCGCGGTGCTTGAACACCCAGTCGATCCGATGGGTCAGGCTTGGACCGCGCCGCACATTGCCCTCGGACGCCTTCATCGACACAAAGCGTGGCAGTGGCAGGTTGGTGACGGGGCCGCGCTCCTGGGCGGCCCCCGCCATTGGCAGTGACAGCACCAGCGCCGTGAAGGCGGCAATACCTGATTTCATGGTCTTTATCCGATTTATGCTCGACAATGCGCACGGGGTTCTTGTGCCCCGCTCGTTCCTGCGTCACTCTGGCAGCAACGCGCTTGAATTGCAAAGCACAAGGAGGGTCTTGATGCCATCTACACGCCTGAGTGTTGTCGTAACGCGACGCTTGCCGGAACCTGTTGAAAAACGGATGAGCGAGCTTTTCGACCTTACGTTGCCGGAACGCGACGAACCGATGACGCGTGCCGACCTTATCAAGGCGGTGAAAGAGGCCGATGTTCTGGTGCCGACGTTAAGCGACAAGATTGATGCGGGGGTGATTGCGCAGGCCGGTGATCGGCTAAAGCTTATTGCGAATTATGGCGCGGGGGTGGATCATATCGACGTTCATACCGCGCGCCAGCATGGCATTCTTGTGTCAAACACGCCCGGTGTTTCCGCCGATGATACGGCTGATATGACGCTCGCGCTTATCCTCTGTGTGACCCGGCGTTTGCCCGAGGGGCTTGCCCGGATGCAGGCCGGCGAATGGCAGGGCTGGTCGCCCAATGCCCTGCTTGGCGGGCGCGTTGCCGGGCGCCGTCTTGGCATTCTCGGCATGGGCCGGATCGGTCAGGCGGTGGCGCGGCGCGCGGCGGCCTTTGGCATGCAGATTCATTATCACAACCGCCGCCGTCTGCGCCCTGAGATCGAACAGGAGCTTGGCGCGACCTATTGGGAAAGCCTTGACCAGATGGTCGCGCGGATGGATGTGATCAGCGTGAATTGCCCGCATACGCCCTCGACCTTTCACCTGATGAACGCGCGGCGTCTCAAGCTGATGAAGCCGGACGCGGTGATCGTGAACACCAGCCGTGGCGAAGTGATCGACGAAAACGCCCTCACCCGGATGTTGCGGTCGGGCGAAATCGCCGGGGCCGGGCTGGATGTCTATGAGCATGGCGCCGAAATCAACCCGCGCCTGCGCGAGCTTAAGAACGTGGTTCTCTTGCCGCACATGGGCTCGGCCACGCTTGAGGGGCGCATCGAGATGGGCGAAAAGGTTCTGGTCAATATCAAGACCTTTGATGACGGTCACCGCCCGCCCGATCAGGTTGTGCCCGCCATGCTTTGACCGGGTGCGGGGCGGCCCGCGTGACCGCTCGCATCTTGCCGTGAATGGCCCTATGAGGGTGCGATGAGCACAGCCCAGCCCTTTGAGATCTTTCTCGCCGCCCCGCCCGGACTTGAGGCCGCATTGGCCGCAGAGACCGCCGAAAAGGGCTTTGGCCCCACCACCCAGCATCCGGGTGGCCTTAGTTTCATGGGCGACTGGCCCGATGTGCAGCGTGCCAATCTCGAATTGCGCGGTGCCGGGCGGGTGCTGGCGCGGATCGGATCGTTTCGCGCCTTTCACCTCGCGCAGCTTGATAAGCGATCACGCAAATTCGACTGGGCGGCGTTTTTGCGCCCCGATGTGCCCCTGCGGGTCGAGGTGATCTGTCGCAAGTCGAAAATCTATCACGCCGGGGCCGCCAGCGAGCGGATCAAGCGCGCGATTTCCGAGACCCTTGGTGCGCCGCTGGATGATGCGGCCCCGCTGCGCCTTATGGCGCGGATTGAGGATGATCTTGTCACCTTCAGCCTTGATACCTCGGGCGAGCCTTTGCATCGGCGCGGCTATAAAGAGGCGGTGGGCAAGGCCCCGATGCGCGAAACGCTGGCCTCGTTGTTCCTGCGCGAATGTGGCTATGACGGGAGCGAGCCGGTGGTCGATCCGATGTGTGGTTCCGGCACCTTTCCGATCGAGGCGGCAGAGATGGCGCTTGGTCTGTTGCCGGGGCGCGCGCGCCATTTCGCGTTTCAGGACATGGCCGGATATGACGCGGAGGCCTGGGAGGCGATGCGCGCCGGTGGAGCGCCGCGCGACACAGCCCTGCGCTTTTACGGGTTTGACCGCGATGCGGGTGCTGTGCGCATGGCCACGGCCAATGCCGCGCGCGCGGGCGTCGATCACATCACAGAGTTCACCTGTCAGCCGATCAGCGCGCTTTTGCCCCCCGAGGGGCCGCGCGGCCTTGTGGTGGTGAACCCGCCCTACGGCGCGCGGATCGGCAATCGCAAGCTTTTGTTCGGGCTTTACGGCGCCTTGGGCGAGGTATTGCGCACGCAGTTTCGCGGCTGGCGCGTCGGGCTCGTGACAAGCGACGCGGGCCTTGCGCGCGCGACCGAACTACCGTTTCTGCCGGATGCGACCTCGGTGGCGCATGGCGGGATCAAGATCACGCTGCACCGCACGGGGGTGCTTCGCTAAACCGAAAATGGGGGCAATCATGCGCTTGAAGATGTTGGTGACGGGGATGGTTTTGGCGTTGGCCCTTGGGCCCGCGCAGGCGCAACAGGCCGCCGATGCGATTGCCCCGGAAGGGGCCGCCGCAGGCTTGGCACAACTCACGCCCTGGCTGGCCGCTTCGCGCGCGTTTAAAGACGCCGGACAACCGGTCGAGGCCGAAAACTGGATGATCGCCGCCGCCAATCCGCTTGCGGTGGATGCCGGTGCGCGGGTGCTGGCCCAAGGCGGAACCGCCGCCGATGCCATGGTCGCGGTGCAGGCGGTTCTCGGGTTGGTCGAGCCGCAAAGCTCGGGCCTTGGCGGCGGAGCGTTTCTGGTCTGGCATGACGGGGCGAGCGGCAAGATCACCACGCTTGACGGGCGCGAGACCGCGCCGTTGGCGGCGACACCCAAGCTGTTTCTCGACGAGAGCGGTCAGCCGCTCAAGTTCTTTGATGCGGTGGTTGGCGGGCGCTCAGTCGGCGCACCGGGCACGCCGGCCCTGATGGCCGAGGCGCATGCCCGCTGGGGGCGCGCCGACTGGCCGGGGCTTTTTGACGAGGCGATCACGCTGGCGCAAGACGGTTTTGCCGTCAGCCCGCGCTTGGCCGCCCTGATTGCGGGCGGCGCCGAGCGCTTGTCGCGGTTCGAGGACACGCGCGATTATTTTCTGCCCGGCGGTGTGCCGCTGCGCGCGGGGCAGGTCTTGCGCAACCCCGAGTATGCCGACACGCTCCGGCTGTTGGCGACGACGGGCGCGCGCGGATTTTACACCGGCGAGATGGCGCTTGATATCGCCGAGCGGGTTCAGCGATCGGGCAAAAGCTCGGGCGTGCTGGCCCCGATTGACCTTGCGATCTACCGGGTCAAGGAGCGCGCTGCGGTCTGTGCGCCCTATCGCGGGTATGAGGTGTGCGGCATGGGGCCGCCGTCCTCTGGCGCGGTGGCCGTGGGGCAGATCCTCGGCCTGCTTGAGGGCTATGACCTTGCCGGGCTTGGCGCGCAGAACCCCGAGGCCTGGCGGCTTATCGGCGATGCCAGCCGCCTCGCCTTTGCCGACCGGGGCAGGTATCTGGCCGATAGCGATTTCGTGCCGGTGCCGGTCAAGGGCCTGCTGGCGAGCGGCTATCTCGCTGAGCGCGCCAAGCTGCTTGGCGGCGATGATGCGCTACCTGAGGTGAGCCCCGGCACGCCCGAGTTCGATCACGCGCTCAACTGGGGCGATGACCACGCGATCGAGCTTCCCTCGACCTCGCATATTTCGATCTATGACCGCTATGGCAACGCGCTCTCGATGACGACGACGATTGAAAACGGCTTTGGGTCGCGCCTGATGGTGGGGGGATTTCTGCTCAACAACGAACTCACGGATTTCTCCTTTGCGACCCATGACAAGGGCCTGCCCATCGCCAACCGGGTTGAACCGGGCAAGCGGCCGCGTTCGTCGATGGCGCCTACGATCCTGCGCAAGGATGGCAAACCGGTGCTGATTATCGGAAGCCCTGGCGGCAGCCGGATCATCGCCTATGTCACCAAAAGCATCATTGCCTGGGTCGACTGGGGCATGGATGTGCAAGCCGCCGTAAGCCTGCCGCATCTTGTGAACCGTTTTGGCAGTTATGACCTTGAGGCGGGCACATCGGCGGGCGCATTGGCCGACCCGCTTGGCGAGATGGGATACGAGGTAAGCCTGCGCGATCTGACATCGGGTCTGCACGTGATCGAGGTGGGCGACACCCTGCTTGGCGGGGCCGATCCGCGCCGCGAGGGGCTGGCTTATGGCGAGTAGCGCCTAGAGCATGTTGCTCAAAAGTGGGAACCGGTTTTGAGCTTCTCGAACATGCGACACTCTCTAGTCCTGTGCAAGGTCGCGCAGGATCGGGCAATCGGGGCGATTGTCCCCGGCGCATTCACGCACCAGATGGCGCAGCGTGGCCTGCATGGATTGAAGCTGGGCTATTTTCTCGTCGATATGGGCAAGATGCTCTTGCGCGAGGCGTTTCACATCGGCGCTATTGCGGTCCTGATCCTCGTAAAGCGCCATCAGGGTGCGGCAATCCTCGATCGAAAAGCCAAGCGTCCGGGCGCGCCCGAGAAAGGCAAGCTTGTGGGTGTCGGCGTCTTGAAAAACGCGATAGCCGTTGGTGTCGCGCGCCGGGCGGATAAGGCCGATATCCTCGTAATAGCGGATGGTCTTGGGCGGCAAACCGGTGCGCTTGGAAACGTCAGAGATATTCATGCCGGGCCGCCTTTCATCGCGGGCGCAACCCGGCGCAGGCGCAGCGCGTTCGACAGCACAAAGACCGAGCTAAGCGCCATCGCCCCCGCCGCCAGCATCGGCGAGAGCATCAGCCCCGTGAGCGGGAAAAGTGCGCCCGCCGCCACCGGGATAAGCGCAGCGTTATAGGCAAAGGCCCAGAACAGGTTCTGGCGGATATTGCGCAGGGTGCGGCGCGACAGATCAAGCGCGTTGACCACGCCGACAAGATCGCCCGACATCAACACCACATCGGCCGCCTCGATGGCCACATCGGTGCCGGTGCCCACGGCGATGCCGACATCGGCATGGGCAAGGGCCGGGGCATCATTGATCCCGTCGCCGACAAAGGCCAGCTTGCCAAAGCGGTCGCTGAGGGCGCTCAGCGCCTTGACCTTGCCCTCGGGCAGAACCTCGGCCTCGACATGATCAATGCCAAGATCGCGGGCAATTGCCTCGGCGGTGCTCTGGCTGTCGCCGGTGATCATCGCCACCTTGACGCCCTTCGCATGCAGCGCGTCGATCACCGCGCGGCTTGTGGGTTTGAGCGCATCGGCAATCCCGAGAATGGCGACAAGGCGGGCGTCAACGGCAACATAAACCGCGCTTTGGCCCTTGTCGGCGAGGGTCTTGGCGGCGTGATCAAGCGCGCCTGTGTCAATCCCCTCGCGCAGCATCAGGCGATGCGCGCCGATCAGCAGGTCATGGCCCTCGACCTGGGCGGAAATGCCATGTCCGGGCATGGCTTTGAAAGCGCTCACCTTGGGCAGGCTCAGGTCGCGGCGGGTGGCCTCACCCTCGATCGCGCGGGCGATGGGATGCTCGGATTTGCCCTGCGCGGCGGCGGCAAGGCGCAGGATATCGTCGCCATCCTCATCCGGCAGGGTTTCAATAGTGGTAATGCCGGGCTTGCCGATGGTCAGCGTGCCGGTCTTGTCAAAGGCGATGATGCGCACCTCGTCCAGCCGTTGCAGCGCCTCGCCCTTGCGAAACAGCACGCCGATCTCTGCGGCGCGCCCGGTGCCCACCATGATCGAGGTCGGCGTTGCCAATCCCATCGCGCAGGGACAGGCGATGATCAGCACCGACACCCCCGCCACAAGCGCATGGGTCAGCACCGGCACCGGTCCGAACATGAGCCAGCCCGCCACGGCGACAAGCGCGATAGCCATCACCACGGGGACGAAAATCCGCACGACCTGATCGGCGAGGGCCTGCACCGGAAGCTTGGCGCCCTGCGCCTGTTCCACCATCTCGATAATGCGCGCCAGAACAGTGTCGCTGCCGACCGCCGTGGCGCGATAGCTCAGCGCGCCGTCGCCATTGATCGTGCCGCCGACAAGCCGGTCACCGATGGTTTTGGCGACCGGCGCAGGTTCGCCGGTGATCATCGCCTCGTCGATGTATGACCTGCCGTCGATCACCTCGCCGTCAAGCGCCACGCGCTCGCCGGGGCGCAGGTGGATAAGATCGCCCACCGCCACCTGATCAAGCGGCAGCTCGGTGATCTTGCCCTTGCGTTCGACGCGGGCGGTCTCGGGCTGCAGCGCGATCAGCTTCTGGATCGCGGCGCCGGTGCGCCCCTTGGCGCGCGCCTCTAGCCAGCGACCCAGCAGGATCAGGGTAACGATCACGGCGGCGGCCTCGAAATAGACGGCGCGGCTGGCGTCGGGCAGAACGCCGGGTGCCACAAGCGCCAGCGTCGAATAGGCCCAGGCCGCCGAGGCGCCAAGTGCCACAAGGCTGTTCATGTCCGGCGCGGCCTTAAGCAGCGCGGGAACGCCAAGGCGGAAGAACTGCCGCCCCGGCCAGATGAGCACAAGCGAGGTTAGAATGAATTGCACGCCCCAGGAGGCGGTCGTGCCGATGGTGCCCGCAATCAGCGCGGCCATGCCGGGGATTACGTGGCTGCCCATTTCAAGCAGGAAGACCGGCAGGGTCAGCGCGGCGGCAATCAGGGTCTGGCGGCGGGCATGGTCGGCCTCGGCAGCGCGGCGCGCGGCCTGATCATCGCTCGCGGCGTCCTTGGGGCGGGCGGGATATCCGGCCTCGGTCACGGCGCTGGCGAGGCGGTTGGCATCGGTGCTGCCAGGCAAATAGCGCACCTGCGCTGTCTCACTCGCAAGATTGACCGAGGCCGACAGAACCGCAGGCACCGCCAAAAGCGCGCGCTCGACGCGGCCCACGCAGGATGCGCAGGTCATGCCGGTGACGGTGAGGGTCACGGTCTCTTCGCGGGCGGGGTAATTGGCGGCGCTGAGGGCCTCGGCAATGGCGGCGGCATCCGCGCCGTCAAGATGCATCTGCGCGCGGCCGGTGGCGAAATTGACCGTGACGTCGATGACCCCGTCAACAGACGACAGGGCCCGTTCGGCGCGCCCGGCGCAACCGGCGCAACTTAGCCCCTGAACGTCGATCCTGATCTTGGTGCTGGCGGTCATGCGGGTATCCTGCCTTTCTATGTCTGAGGCATAGATAGGGCTTCCAGTTACTGGAAGGTCAAGGGGGCGCGCGAAAATATCGCCAGACCTCAGGCTGATCTCCACTCATCCGGCGCAATGCAGAACATGCGCAGGCGGGAATTGAGGGTGGGTAACGGCAGCCCAAGAAAGGGCGGGCCATGGCGCGTTCGGAGATAGGCTTTGACCCTAAAACCACCCGCGTCGAACACCCCAAACGGCGATTTCATGACATTGGAAATGTCGGGTAAATTCCTTGGTTATAATAACTGGTGAATTCCGCCAGACTGTGATTTTGTATGGGGGCTGTCTGATGGGGCGGCCCCTATTTTATTATGTGCATTCGTAGTGACGATTTGGCCTGTGACAGGCGCGGCAAGACCCCAATCAGAACAGCGAAACCTGGCGAATGGACGCCTAAGGGAGACGCGCAATGGATGGAGACTCGACCCAAGGCCGAGCCGTGCCAGGTGACGGCGCCGTCGCCTCGAAGGCGGCTGCGGCGGGCGCCGTGGTTGATCAGGCGCTTTGGTCGTATCTGCGCCCCGGCAACGATCTTTCAGATTTCGGCAAGGCCTGGCTTGCGCTGCAATGCCAGATCATCGACGGGGTCACGGCCG
Organism: Roseovarius marisflavi; assembly: GCF_900142625.1. Lineage (GTDB taxonomy): Bacteria > Pseudomonadota > Alphaproteobacteria > Rhodobacterales > Rhodobacteraceae > Roseovarius > Roseovarius marisflavi. Next base: position 37,322 of record NZ_FRBN01000026.1, on the reverse strand, counting down.
CCGCCCTGGTGATGCCCGACCCCGATGCCGGCGAGCGCTTCGTGCCGGTGGCGGTCTGGCCCGATGCGGGCGATCTTGATGACCATCTCGCAGCCACCACCGAACATGCCATGGCCGAACAGCGTGGCGTCTTGCGCGAGTTGCCCGGTGGCGGCGGCATGGTGTCGCTGGCCTATCCGTTCCTGCTTGAAGGGCGCGTGATCGGGGCGGTCACCCTGCGCATGCCCAACCGCGACAGCGCCGGGATGCGCCGGATCATGCGGCAATTGCAATGGGGTGCGGGCTGGATCGAGCTTTTGGACCGGCGCGGCGCCGTGCGCGATATCGCCGCCGAACGTGATCGCGGGCAGGCGGCGCTTGACGTGGTCGTGACCCTGCTTGAGGCGAAGGATCACAAATCCGCCGCCATGGCCGTCGCCACAAGCACCGCCGCCCTTCTGGATATGCAGCGGGTGAGCATCGGCCTGCTCAAGGGGCGCAAGCTCAAGGTGGTGGCGCTGTCGCATACCGCCGAGCTTGGCGCGCAATTGCATCTGGCGGGGGCGTTGCGCCGCGCGATGCTTGAATCGCTGGATCAGGGCGCGCCGATCCTGCGCAGCGCGGCGCGCGACGAAGAAGACGGCGAGCCCGCCTTCGTGTCGCGCGCGCATGGTGACTTGCTCAGTGCTCAGGGCGCGATGTCGGCCTTTACCCTGCCGCTGACCGATGCCGACGATCAGGTGATCGGCGCGATCCTTCTGGAACATCGCGATATCGACGGCATCCCGGCGCCGGTGCGCGACCGCGCCCGCGCGATTGCCGCGCTTGTCGGGCCGATCCTGCATCAAAAGCGTCTCAATGACCGCTCCTGGCCGATGCGGGCCCTGCTTTGGCTGGGCGGGCTTTTCGCGGCGGTGCTTGGCCCGGCGCGGCTTGGGCTGAAGCTGATCGTGCTGGCGCTTGCCGCCGCCGTTTATTTCTTTTCGACCGCCACCACTGCCTTTGAGGTGACCGCAGATGCGCGCCTTGAAGGTCAGGTGCAGCGGATCATTTCGGCGCCCTTTGACGGCTATCTTGTGGATCAGGCCGTGCGCCCCGGTGACCGGGTGGCCGAGGGGGCCATTCTGGCCCAGCTTGATGATCGCGATATTCGGCTGCAGCTCTTGTCGACCGAGGCACAGCTGCGTCAGCGCCTTGTGGAGATGAACGCGGCCGTGGCCGAAGGGCGGCGCACCGATCAGGCGCTTCTGGATGCCCAGATCGCCCAGGTCGAGGCCGAGCGTGACCTGTTGCGCGAACAGATCGCGCGCACGGTTTTGCGCGCGCCCTTTGCCGGGGTGATCGTTTCGGGCGACCGCACCCAGCAACTTGGCGCGGCGGTCAGCCGTGGGGAAGAGCTGTTCGTGGTGGCGCCGCTTGATGATTACCGTCTGCGCCTTGCGGTGGCCGAGGGGGATATCGCCGAAATCGCCCCTGATCAGGCGGGGCAGGTGCGCTTTGCCGCGCGCCCGGATGACACCTTTGGCTTTACGGTCAACCGGATCATGTCGGTGGCCGAGGTCGACCAAGGCCTGAACCGCTTTGCCGTCGAGGGCGCGATTGCGCCGGACGGCGACCGTCAGGGCGTGCTTTTGCCCGGCATGGAAGGTGTCGCGCGGATTGGTGTCGACGAGCGCCTGTTGATCCGGGTCTGGACACAGGACGCGCTTGACTGGCTGCGGCTTGCCCTCTGGCGGTGGATGCCCTGATATGGCAGCTCCTAGCGCAAATCCGTTTTCTTCGGTCTGGCCCAAGATCGCCCAGCTTCGCCCGGCGCTGCGCTCGCATGCCGAGATTTACCGCCAGCATTTTCGCGGCGGTCTCTGGTATCTGATCGAAGATCGCGCCGGCGGGCGGTTTTTCCGGTTCTCGCCCGAGGCCTATGCGATTATCGGCTTGATGGACGGGCACCGCACCATGGCCCAGATTTATGCCATTGCGCAGGATCGTCTTGGCGCCGACCTTCCGCCGCAGGACGAGATTATCCAGCTTTTGTCGCAACTGCATGTGGCCGGGGTTCTGACCACCGATACCCTTCCGGACCTTGAGGAAATAAGCGAACGCGCGCGCACCACCAAGCGGCGCAAGCTGATGCAGTCGTTTCGCAACCCGCTTGGCATCCGCATTCCCCTGCTGCCGATTGACGGGTTCATTTCCGCGACCATGCCGCTTGTGCGGCCGCTGTTTACCTGGGTCGGGCTGATCCTATGGGTGGGGCTGGTGGCGTCGGGGGTGGTGTCGGCCGGTATCCACTGGCAGGACCTGACCAGCGATATCACCGACCGGGTGCTGTCGACGCAGGGTATTGCCCTGTTGCTGATCGCCTATCCTCTGGTCAAGGCGCTCCACGAGCTTGGCCATGGCTATGCGGTGAAAAACTGGGGCGGGCAGGTGCGCGAGGTGGGCATCATGCTTTTGGTGTTCATGCCGGTGCCCTATGTCGATGCCTCTGCTGCCACCGGGTTTCCGTCGAAATGGCAGCGCATTGTCGTAAGTTCGGCCGGGATCATGGTCGAGCTGGCGCTGGCCGCCACCGCGATGCTGTTCTGGTCCGAGATGGAGCCGGGGCCGATCCGTGCCCTGTTGTTCAATATCATGCTGATCGGCGGGGTTTCGACGCTCTTGTTCAACGGCAATCCGCTGTTGCGCTTTGATGGCTATTACATCTTTACCGACCTGATTGAGGTGCCCAATCTTGGCCAGCGTTCGAACGGCTATCTGACCTATCTGGTGCGGCGCTATCTGTTTGGGCTGTCGCATATAAGCAGCCCCGTCACCGCCCCCGGCGAGCGGCGGTGGCTGGCGAGCTATGCCATTCTGGCGTTTCTTTACCGGATGATGATCATGATCGTGATCGCGCTTTTCGTGGCGGGAAAGTTCTTTTTTCTAGGCATCGCACTTGCGATCTGGAGCGTCTCGCTAACGATCCTGCTGCCGATCTACAAAGCCATTCGCTATCTGCTCAGTTCGCCCGAGCTTGAGGCGCGGCGCGGCCACGCGCTTTGGGGAAGTGCGGCACTTCTGGCTTTGATCGCGGGGCCGCTGGTGGTCTGGCCGCTGCCTGACGCTACGCTGGCGCAGGGGGTGATCTGGATGCCGGGCGAAACCCGCGTTGTGGCGCAAAGCGGGGGTTGGCTGCGCAAGCTGGACGCGCGACCGCGTGACATTGGCGAGGCGGGCACCGTTCTGGCGGAATTGGAAAATCCGCTGATCGACATGCGCGAAAACGTGGTTCGGGCCGAAATGCGCGAGGCGCGGGTGCGCCTGTCGGCAAGTGGCGCGGCCGACCCGGTGCGCGCCAGCATCGAAGAGGCGCGCATGGATCTGGCGGCCGGCGAATTGGCGCGGATTGCCGAACGGCGCAGCGGGCTGACGGTGCATGCCGCCCATGGCGGGCGATTCGAGCCGGTTCTCGGCGCCGATCTTGAAGGGCGCTATATCCCGCAGGGCGAGCTTTTGGGCTATCTGCTTCAGCCCAGGGGATGGGTCGTGCGCGCCGCCATTCCGCAGGCACGGATTGACCGGGTCAACGGCGAAACAGAGGCGATCGACCTGCGGTTTTCAACCTCGATAGATCGCGTTCATCGCGCCCGTCTTATTGCGCAGACACCGCGCGCCACCCATCAGTTGCCCAGTGCCGCCCTCGGAAGCATGGGCGGCGGACCGATTGCCATTCACCCTGCCTCAAGCGGGATGCAGGCGCTTGAAAGCGTGTTTCTGGTCGATTTGATGGTCGACGACGACATCGATGCGCGCTTTTTCGGGGAACGCGTCTATGTGCGCTTTGATCATGGCCGTGCGCCGCTTGCGCAACAGGCCTGGCGGATCGGGCGGCAGGTGTTTCTGGATCGGTTCGGGCTTTGAGCACGGCGCAAGCACCGGATCGCGGGCGTCTTGCGGCGCACCCCGCCCCTGCGCGTCAAAGAAAGACCGAAGGGTCGCCGCTTGATCAATTCGGGGCCCGGCTTTGGGTCCGGCTCTGGCCGGTCTGGCGGCCGGTGGCGCACCTTGGGCTCTGGCTTGTGGCGCTACGCGCGCGCGCCCTGAGCGATTCCGGCCCGCGCGGGGGCGAGGTGGCCTGCCTTGCACGGGCGGTCATCGCGGCGCAGGGGCGGTTTCGCCTCTCCGAGATGTGCCGCGCCCTTGCCATGGCGCGGGGCTGGGCAGTGGCCGAGCGTGATCCGCAGCGCCGCAAGAAATTGATTTTGCTCGCGGGTTTGATCCTTGCGCAACGCCCGAGCGGGGTGCGGATTTCCCTAGCGCATGGCGGAGATATTGCGCAGGAGGGCGCGCGTCTTGCGCCTGCTTTTGCGCGGCTTGGTGTACCGCTGGCGGTGATCGAGGATGGCACGCCGCTTGACGAGCGCCAAAAACGGCTGATCGCGCGCGCCACCCTGTGCAGCCTCAAGAGCCTTGGGCATGACTACCTGCGCGACGCGATCCTGCTCGGCGAGGGGGCTTCGGGATTGCGGCTTGCGACGCGGGATTTGCGGGGCAAGACGCGTGTCGGCGGGGGCTGGCGACGCAATCCGGCGGTTTTGCTGGCCGATCTTGACCGTGCCCTTTTGGATGATGCGCGCCTGCCGATGACGGCGGGCGGTGCGCGTGATCAGCTTTTCACCGCGACCGAGGCGCGGGCCGCGCTTGACCTGGCGCGCAGTCTTCAGGAGGGCGAGGATTTTCGCCTCGGCCCCCCCGGTCAGCCGCCGACCCTCTCGGCGCTTGGGCGCAAAAGGCTTGCCGCGGCCCCGGCTCAGGCGCGCGGCCTGTCGGATGATCCGACGCGCCGGACGTATCTTGTGACGCTGGCGGTGATGGCGCTGCACGGCGTGAAACGCGGGCGCGATTATGTGCTGGGTCAGGGGGTGATCGAGATCATCGACCCGGAAACCGGGCAGCCTGCGCCGGGGCGCAACTGGGGCAGTGGCGTGCAGCAGATGATCGAGGCGCTGGAACGCGTGCCAATGACGCCGGTGCAACGCTCGCTGGCGCAGATCTCGGTGCCGGGTGTGCTTGCGGCCGTGCCACTGTTGGGTGGCGTGGCGAGCGACCTGGATAATGCCGGGCGCGAATTGCACCTGCGCTATGGTTTGCGGCCCTGGCCGGGGCGCGCGCCGGTGGCGCCGGGGCCGATTGTGTTTTGCCGTGATCGTGCCGCGCAAGAGGCACGGATTGACGCTCTTTTGGCCGAGGGTGCGGTTGTGGTTTCAGACAGTCCCGAGCGGCCCGATGTCCTGCGGATCGAGACCGCTCTGGCGGGGATTTCACCTGTGCCGGATCGTATCGTTCTGGCCGATGTGGCCGAGACCGCGCGCCTGCCGCGGGCGTTGTCGGATCGCAACGGCGGTTGCCCGGTCAGTCAGATAATATGCTTTCACGAATCACCTTTTGCCGGGCGCCTCGGGCCGCGTATCTTGTTAATACTATGGTCTGTTTCCCCGCTCCGACAGCTGCGCGCGCGGCTTTATCTGGTGGCGTATCAAAACAAAATGGCGCGTCAGTTTGCCAAGCAGCGCGCCGCTCAAGTCGATGTGGAAGCAAGAAGGAAGCGGATTTTGGCGTTTTCGGGGCGGGGCATCTGATCAGGACGAAACCGCGCGACCATTGTTTCCAACATTCAACTTTTTTTATTGCCGATACCGTGTATGGTCGAGAGATAAATTTTCTGTGATCTGCGTTTTAACGATTAATTTTCCGTGAGCTCTTTAATTTTGATGAGGTGGCCAAATGGCTTTTCCGTTCGGACCGAAGAAAGAAATTTTTGATTTCACGCCAAAGCGGCGCTCGCGGTCATATACGACAGCCATTCGAGAGATCATGGCCCGCGCCTCTGAAAAACGAGAGCGGGCCCGGAACCCCAAGCGGAAATTTAACCTTGAGGCGATGGAGCCGCGGATCCTGCTTGCAGCAGATCCGATTTTTGCACATGTGATCGCCGAGGCCGGGGATTACACGCTTGATCTGAATTATGACTCCGACAACGATCTCTACCAGATTCGCCTGCTTGATGATGACACCGGATTGACGATCGCCAGTAGCGAGCTGGACGGCGTGACCGATATCGACATCACCGGCAGCAGCGGCAACGACAAGCTGACGGTTGATTTCCTGTTCCGGCCCGACTCGCCCTTCACGATCGATTTTGATGGTGGTGATGGTGAGGATCAGCTTGTTATTGATGGTCCCAAGTACAGCACCGTCACCTATGACCTTGGCGCCGATGGCGCGGGCACCATCACCCAGACCGAGGCGGGCGTCGATAACGTTCGCACGTTTGTCGATGTGGAAAACGTCACCGACCTGAGCAATGCCGATTTCCGGATCGTCAACGATGCGGTGGATGGCCGGGGCGGCACCGTTCGCCTGACCGATGACGGGGTCGAGGATAACGGCGTGTCGCGGGTCGAGATGGGCCCGGCGGGCGCCCTGACCACGCTGGATTTCTATAAACCCAGTGGCGGCGGCACCTATACCAGCGGCGAGCTGACCTTCAATCTTGGCAATGGCGACGATCATGTCGTTTACGAGGGCTTTGACAGCCAGCTGACCGATGCGGGCAATGATCTGGATTCAATCCGCCAGCCCGATGTCATCATCACGATTGACGGCGGCGAGGGCGATGACCGGATCTTTGGCCCGGCCAAAGATGTCACATGGCGGATCACCGATGCCGACCGCGGCTTTGTCGATGGCGCGTTCTTCCAGAATATCGAGACGCTGACCGGCTCGGACGGCAATGACGACACCTTCTATTTTGAGGTCACTAACGTTCTGACGGTTCCGGGCACCCTTTCGGATGCACCGGGCAGTTTCACAGGTCTGATCGAGGGCGGGGCCGGTGGTCAGGATACCATCGTTCAGCAAGGCGCGATTTTCTCGGCCCCGACAAGCGGGCCGGCCGGGACCGGCACGATCAATTTCGAGACCTTCAATTTCACCGGAATGGAGCCGACGATCACCGTCGGCGGCACGGTTGGCGCGGATGACCTGACGCTTCAGGCCGCTGCGGCGGCGGGCCGGTTCGAGCTGGTGACCAGCGGCGGCGCGCAATATGGCGGTGGTGATTTCGCTGCCGGGGCGCCGCTTGTGGTCAACCTCGGCTTTGGCGATGACACCTTCCGCCTCGGGGCCGGCCTTGAAAACTGGGCCGGAAGCCTGACGGTGCGCGGTGATTTCGGCGCCGATCTGATCGAGATGTTCGATGATCTCTCGACCGATGGCGGCAATGTCATCATGGACGCCGAAGTGATCGTGATCGGCAATGGCGCGGTGATCGACACCCGGAGTCCGATTCTCGGGGCGGCCAATCACGGCGATATCACCCTGACGGGGGGCGGTAGCTCGGTTAGCGGATCGCGCTTTGCCGGGATATTCGCCGGGCAGAATCCGTTCTCTGACCCCGCCGAAGAGCTTGAAGGCGCAGGGATTTCTATCGGCGGCGGCGCGCAATTGCTTGCGGCTGATGCCAAGGGCACCGTGGGCGGCCCGGCGGGCGGCGCGATCAGCATCACGGTCGATGCAGGCTTTGCGCTTGATGCGCTTGCCTTTACCCCGGGTCTGAATGAAAAGGTCGCCGCCTCGATGATCGAGATCGGCGATACGGTCATTCGTGCCGGTACGGTCGATATTTCCTCAAGTGCGAATTCGGGCAAGGCGGTCGAGATCGAGATTGATGTCGACGCGCTTTTGGGGCTGCCGGATGACGAGGCCAGCGATGGCGAAGTTCAGGATGGTGATATCCCGCTTCTGGTGGGCGGTATTCAGCTTTTGGCCTCTGAATTTGAAAGCGCCGTTCAGAACCAGTTCGACAACCTTCCCCTGTTGGGAAGCCTGACCCGGCTTATCCCGGTGCATTTCATGCGCTCGGCGGCGCTTGCCGAGGTCAACCTTTTGGCGGGGCTGTCGCTTTGGGCCGAGGATACGATTGATATCACCTCGGCGGCGACCTCGTTGCTTCGGTTTGAAAATCCGGGCCTCAACATCGGCTTTACCTTTGGTGAATCCGATGCGACGGCGACCACCAATGTCGGCACTGGCGTCACGCTTGATGCGGGCGGTGATATCTCTATCGCCTCAAGCAGCGACAACACGCTTGATGTCTCGACCAATATCGTCTCGGGCCTGACCGTTGCGAAAAAGAACAAGACATCGGCGGATGCGCCGCGCGGGTTCAAGCGGGTCAAGGGACCGGCGCTTGCCATGACGCTTGGCGATGCCACCACCGAGGCGCTGACCGATGTGGCGGCGGGCGCGTCGATCACCGGTGTGAATGTGACCATTGATGGCACCACGACCACCGAACAGGCTGTCAACACCAAGTCGCGCATCGTGCAGCCCCAGGCCAATCAGGGCGAAGCGGTTGCGATCACGCTGGCCTTCCTTGACAACACCGCCACCTCGCAGGTCGCGGGCACCCTTGGCGGCACCGAGGATGTGACCGTTTCCGCAAGTGCGGTAAATGCCGAAACCCTGCTTGATGCCAAGGCCGTGACCAAGGCAAAACCATCTGTCACAGAACAAAGCCCGCAGCAGGCGGCGCAACAGCGCCTTAGCTCGAACGCTGGCGGGGCAGGTGGCCAATGGGGCGGTCCGGGGCAGTTTGGCCTGTCTGCGGCGGTGATCGTCTCCGAAAATACGCTTCAGGCCAATGCCTTCCTGTTGGATGGGGCGATTGTGACGGCGGGCGAGACGCTCACCGTTCAGGCCACCACCGAGGATAATTTCCGCACCGTTGCGATTGGTGGTTCGGGTGCGGGCGCCGCGATTAGTCTGGCGGGCGGCATCAACGTGTCGCAGTTCGACAATGACGCGGTTGCGCGGATTGACGGCGCGAGTGTGACGGTCGGCGCATTGGTGGTGGACGCAGAGGCGATCATCCCCAATCAGGTTGATTTCCTTGACGAAATTCCGGCCTTCTTTGATGCGATCAACGATCTTGGCACCGCCCTTGGGCAGATGCCGTCGATCTCGGCCGCGTTCGGCAATGTGGCCGATAACGTCAATCCTCAGGACCCTGAACAGGCAACCTTGGCGGCGAACCAGTCGGTTTCTGCCTTCCAGGACTATTACGACGAGTCGCTCGGGCCTGCTCTGACCGGCGTGTCGGATGCGGCGACGCCGTTCCTTGGCTATGCCAATCCCCAGGGCGGTTTGCCGGATAAGGTCGCGACAAGCTATGTCGCGGCAAGCGCGGCTGCGGGCAATTCCGACACCGGCACCGACGGCAAGCTGGCGATTGCCGGCTCGGTCAATGTCATTTTGATTCACAACACCGCCAAGGCCAGTGTTGGCGACGGCGCGCGCGTCACGGTCACCGCCGCCAACGGCGCGCGGGTGGAATCGCTGGCAAGCATCGAGACCGTCGACATCGTCGGCCCGCCCAATATCAAGGCGATGTTCAAGGGCGCGACCAAAAGCGACGGCTCCTCGGTGGGCGGATCGTTCAGCTATGTTGCCAAAACCAACGAGGCCGATGCCTTTATCGCCGATGGCGCCGAGATAACAGTTGTGCATGACCTCGTGGTTGATGCCGAAACACGGCAGTTCGTGATGAACCTTACCGATGCCGGCGGCAGCGCTGAGGACGTGAATTTTCAGGGCAGCATTTCGATCAACGACCATGTGAACACCGCGCGCGCCTTTATCGAGGATGGCGCATCGGTGGATGCGGGCAACGTGACGGTCGATGCCGAACATTCCGCGACCATGCTGAGCTTTGGCGTGGCCTTTGCCAAAGGCGGAAGCACCGGCGTCGGGGCAAGTGCGGCGGTCAATGACGTGACCAACGTCACCCTTGCCAAGATCGGCAATGTCGAGGATGGCACGATTCCGACCGATCCGGCGTTTAATACCGGTGTGCGCAGTGCGGGTAATGTGACCGTCGAGGCCGATAGCCTTAACCTTGGGCTTGTGGTGGCCTTTGCCGCCGCGAAACCCGATAGTGCATCGGGCACCCCGAGCGATCCGGCGGATAACGCCACCCCTCCGACGGTTGATCAAAACAGTGTCACGACCGGGGGCGGCGCCCTTGATGTGGCGGGTGTGGCCGGGCTTGGGATTTCGGGCGCGGTTGGCATCAACCTTATCGATCAGACCACCGAGGCTTTGATCAGCGACACCACCGTCACCTCGGGTGGCGACGTGACAGTACATGCGCGCACCTCTGGGCCGGTGATTGCCGTGTCGGTGCCGATCACGATCATTTCCGGCACGCCGGGTGGCGGTGACACCGGCATAGCCGGTGCTGTTGGGGTGACGGTTTTTGACCGCACCACACGCGCGGCGATCGAGAATGCAACCGTGACCATCAACGGCACGGGCGACCTGACGGTCGAGGCCGAAACCCGGTCGGAAAGCGTTGGCTTTGCGGTTGGCGGCTCTGGCGGGGCAGCGACCGATACGGCGATTGCGGGGTCGGTCAATGTGACCGTTGCGGATGACACAACCGAGGCCCTGATCGGCAGCGCAGCGACCGTCACCACAGGCGGCAATGTCGAGGTTCATGCCAATGATTACGCCATCAGCGTCAACGTGGCCGGGGCTGCGGCCGATGGCAACAAGACCGCCGTCGGGGCGGCCTTCGACATCGGTATCTTCACCGATTCCGTGAAGGCAGAGATTGACGGCACTGTCACCGCTGGCGGTGATGTTACTGTTAAAGCAGAGAATTTCAGCGTTATCGTCTCGCTGGCGGCGAGCATCGGCATCGCTGATACCGGGCTTGGCCTTGCCGGGTCGGTTGGGTTTAACTTTGTCGATAGCGATGTGATTGCCGAAGTGGGCGGCACCGTGCGCGCCACCGGCAGCCTTGGGATTTTCGCCCAGGATGAATTGATCGTTGTCGGCGTCGCGGGCGGCTTTGCCAGCGGCACGACGGGCGTCGGCATCGCGCCGGGCGTGTTGGTGGCTGATCACAACACCCGCGCCAGCGTAACTTCGGGTGCCAATGTGGTGACCCTCGGGCAGGGCGCTGGCCTTGATGTTCAGGGCGCAACCGAACACGGGTTGATCGTCAGCGCCGATACCGATGACAAGCTCTTCATGGTCTCCGTGGCCGGGTCCAAGGCCGATCAGGTCGCCGTGGCCGGTTCGGTTGCGACCACCACCGTCAATGGCACGACCGAGGCGTCGATTGCCGCCGGGGCGCGGGTCAATTCGGACCTTGATGATCCGCTCGTCGACGAGATTGCGCCCAATGCCGTAGCCGCACAGGGCGTGACGGTCGATGCCCGCGCAAGCACCCTTCAGATCAGCCTTGCAGGTGGAATCGCCAAGGGCAACACCGGCGCGCTTGGCGCGGCTTTTGGCATTCAGACCATGGATCGCGACGTGCTGGCCTTTATCGGCACCGGGGCGGTCGTTGAATCGCGCGCCGGGGTGTCGGTTGCGGCATTGTCGGACGATATCCTGATCAACTTTGCCGTTGGCGGGTCCTCCTCCTCGAGCTTCTCTGGCGCGGGATCGTTGTCGCTTGGCGTGCTGGACCGGACCACGAGTGCCTCGATTGACGGCACCGTGATCACCGCAGGAAGCGTATCAGTCTATGCCGATAGCAATCTCTTTGGCGGCATGATCGCGGGCGCTGTGGCCCTGAGCAGCGGCGGCAGCGCCGTTGGTGTCGCAGCGGCCCCGCTTGTCACCATCAATCAGACCGAAGCCGAAATTCGCGGCAACGCCCGGATCACGGCCAATGCCGAGACGGCATTGGTGCGCACTGTCGATGGCGAGACCCGCACCATGCGCGGCGTCGATGTCTTTGCCAATGACACCATCCTGTCGAATACGGCGGCGATTTCCGGCTCGTCCTCCAGCGGCGGTTTTTCCGGCGCAGGTAGTTTTTCGGGCAGCTTCCTGTTTGGCACCAACGAGGTGATCAACGGGGATAACCCGGTGCCCTCGCTTGACTATGAAAACGCATCCGCGACCGGCAATGCCTCGGTCACCGAGGCGCTGATCGCCGATGGTGCGGTTGTCACGACCCAGGGCAATGTTACCCTGCATGCCAACGCCTTTGCCGAGGCGGCCGCGATCACCGGCGCGGTTGCCGTGGCGAGCGGCGGGGCCGGAATCGGCCTTTCAGGCAGCGTTATCGCGCGCAAGAGCGTGGTGCAGGCCGTTATCGGCAACGCCAGCGTGACGGCAGATGCCATTCGCGGCGCCAGCACCCTGCCGGATGACGGCGGCACGCGCACGGTGCGCGGTGTTGATGTTTCTGCCGATAGTGATCTTGTGATCGTCGGCCTTACCGTTGCCGGCTCTGGCAGCAGCGGCTTTGCCGGCGCCGGGGCGATTTCGATTGTCGTCACCGACGATGAAACCCGCGCGGCGATTGGCGCCGGGGCAGTGGTTGATACCAATGGCAATGTCACGATCGGCTCGGACAGCGATCTTATCATGGTCTTCGGTGCGGGATCGGTCGCGGTTGGCTCGTCCGGCGCGGTTGGCGCATCGGTCTCGGTTGCGCTCACCCTGTCGCGCACCCTCGCTGAGATCGAGGCCGGGGCGAGCGTCACGGCGCGCGCGCTTGGCGATGCGACGATTGTGCCCGATGACGAGGGCACGCGAGCGATCAATGGCGTCGATGTCTATGCCGACAGCTTCTTTATCGTGACCGGCCTTACGATTGCCGGTTCTGGCGGCGGGTCCGGCATTGCCGGCTCGGGCACCATCAACACGATCGTGCAGACCGATACCACAACGGCCCGGATTGGCGCCCTCTCGGTTGCCGATGGCGGCGCTGCGGTGCCTGCGCTGACCACGGTCACGACCGACGGAACGGTCACGGTCGAGGCCGACAGCGACGCGGTGATCGTGCCGCTTGCGGGCGGCGTGGCAGGCGGGTCAGGGGCGGCCTTTGGGGCGACCATCGTGACCCTGACGCGGGTCGCGGATATCGACGCTCTGATCGGGCGCGGCGCGAGTGTGACGGCGACGGGCAACCAGGTGAACACCATCACCGACAGCGGCACGGCGCGCAATGTGCGCGGCGTTGACCTGGTGGCGACCTCTTCGCCGGTTCTGGTCTCTGCCGGGATCGCGGGCGCCGTTGGCGGTCAGGGGGCTGCTGCGGGCGTGATCGCGGTGGTCACCGACACCGAAACCGTGCGCGCACGGGTTGAGGGCGCGAACATCAACACCTCGGGCAACCTGAGCGTCTTTGCCGATACGCGCAGCGGTCGCGACGGTCTTAACGGTCGCGATCTTGGCGGCGCTGTGATTGAACCTGTGACTTCGGCGGTTCTTGTGGCCGGGGCCGGTGCGGTTGCGGGGGGCTCGTCGGTTGGCGTTGGCGCCACGATTGGCACCGTCGTTGCAGTGCACAAGGTCGAGGCCGAGATCATCGGCAATTCAAGCATCACCGCGACCGGCGCGCTTGGCAGCACGGATCGCGCGATTGGTGCCTCCTCCAGCCGCACCATCAGCGGTGTCGATGTTGTGGCGCAATCGGGCATCTTCGGCGCGGCGCTTACCGTGGCGGGCGGTGCCAGCGGCAGCGTTGGCCTAGCCGGCGCCTTTGCAAATACCACCATCATTGAAGAAACCACCGCGCGGATCACCGGCGGTACGGTCAATACCGATGGCAACGTCACGGTTCTGGCCGATAGCGATGTGACGATGGAAAGCCTTGGCGGCGGTGTCGGCGGCGGCGGCGCCGTTGGCGCGGGCCTTGGCGCGGCGGCCTCGGTGCATGACGACACCACGACGGCGGCGATTGACGGCACGGCCACAATCAACGCCAAAGGCAACACCGGCAGCACCCTAATGCCCACCGGCGAAGAGCTTGGGACCGGCGAGCATACCCTGAGCGCGGTGCGCGGCGTGGCGGTGTCTGCGGTTTCTGAAGAACTTATCATCTCGGGCGCGATCGGCGTCGGGGCCGGTGGAACGACCGGGCTTGCCGGATCGGGCGCGGTTTCGGTGCAGACCGAGGTCACCAAGGCGTGGATCGGCGGCAATGTCACGATCACCGACACCGATGCCAACAGCACGCAGGATCTTTATGTTCTGGCCCGCGATACCGGCACGGTCGTGTCCGGCGGCGGGTCGTTTGCCGGGTCTGGCACGGGCGGCGGCGCTGCTGGGGCCGGGGTGCAGGTCACGGTCAAGGAAACCCGCGCGTGGATCGCGGGCGATGTGACCACCAAGGATGATATCGCCGTGCGTGCCCTCTCCGAGGACGAAGCGGTTGTCGTCGCGATCAGCGGCTCTGGCGGCGCCTTCGGCTCGCTTGCCGGCGCGGCGTCGGTTCTGTCGATCGACAATACCACCGAGGCGGCCGTCAAGGGCACGGCCAATCTGACCGCGGGCGACAGCATTGCGATCAATGCGTTGGACAACACCAGCACCGACGTGATTGCCGGTGCGGCCTCTGGCGCGATTGCCTCGGGTGCGGGTTCTGGCGGTGTGAGCGTGATCAACAAGACCACGCAAACCCTGATCGAAGCGGGCGCGACCCTCACCGCCAATGGCGGCGGTAGCGGCGTGAAATCCCTCACCGGCGGTGTCGGCGTTGAATACCTGGCCGAAGCGGGCGGCAATGACGTGAGCGTCGGCACCTCGGGCGCCAGCAGCAGCACCGCCTCGGCGCAGGGTTTTGACAATCAGGGCTTTGACAGCGAACGCGTGGCCTCGGCGGATGCCACCAACCTTGGCGGGATTACCGTTCAGGCGGTGTCGACCGACCGGGTCGAGACCTTCTCGGTCAACGGGTCGGGCGGCGGGGCCGCGGTTGCCTTGGGTGGCACGGTCAACGTCATCAACAACATCACCGAATCCAAGGTCGGCGCGGGCGTACGCCTGACCACGATCGCGGCGGGCGATGATATCCGGGTTGCGGCCTCCTCCGACAGCTATGCGCTGAACGTGATGGCGGCGGTTGCCGTGGGTGGCCTTGCCGGTGCGCCGGGCGCAAGTGCCGCCGTCTTTGACAGCCGCACAGAGGCCCGGGTGACCGGGGCCGTCCTGCGCAGCGCGGGCGATGTGATCGTCGCGGCGGATGCCGTCGAGGATGCGCTTGCGGTGACCGTATCGGTCGCGGGCGGGGCCTCTGGCGGGGCCGGTATCTCGGCCAATGCGATCGTGATGAAATCCGATGTTATCGCGGCGATTGATGGCGCGGCTGACGTGATTGCCGACCATAACGTGGTTGTTGATGCCTATCATGACACAACCGCCGATGTTCTGGCCGGCGCCGCGGGTGTTGGCGGCAGCGGCGGTGTTGGTGCCGGGGTCAACGTGGTGGTGGTCGAGAAAACCACCGAGGCCTATATCGCCGGATCGGCGCAGGTCGATGCCCGCGCGGGCGGCGCGGCAGGCAGTGTTCTGAACGGCACGCTGACTGGTGCGAATGATACATATGACGACGGCGATGCCCTTGGGCGCCAGAGTGCAGAAGGCGTGCTTGTCTCGGCCGAAAGCGCCGAGGATCTGTTCGTCTTTGGCGCGGCTGCCGGTGTTGGCGCGGTCGGGATTGCCGGGGCGATTGGCGTCGTGGTGGTCGATAGCGATACCTCGGCCTATGTCGGCGGCACCGCGCAGGTGAATCAGCGTGAAAGCGGCGATGCGAGCCAGTCCGTGCTTGTCACGGCGGGCAACAAGCTTGATTTCTTCGCCGGACACGGCGCGCTTGCGCTGTCCCTTGGCGGAAGCGCTGCTGGCGCCTTGGGTGTTGGGATTATCCGTTCGGATACAAGCGCTTATACGGCGGCGGGCACCCGCGTGAACGCGGGCGGCGATGTGATCGTCGGCGCTGCGGAATTGATGAATGTCGACCAGTTGGTGATTTCCGGCGGCGGCGGCGCGCTTGCGCTTGCGGCCTCGGTTTCGGTTCTGTCGTTTGGCAATGACCTTAACAGCGATCAGAACGCCGAGCTTTCGGTCGGTGGTCAGAACGCAATCACCGAAGCGGACGGCGCCGCCTCGACCGGTTGGTCGAACGATGTGCTTGGCGGTTTCGCAAGCAGCGACGGCAGTGAGAATGTCGATGGCACCGGTCAGCCTTCGGCGACGGCGCGCATCGCCTCGGCGACCCAGAACAGCAACTCGACAGTTGCAAGCAACACCTCGGGCACGGCGGCCAGCGGCGCAACGGCGAGTGTCACCACCACCGGCACCGATGCCTTTGTCGCGGGCGTGGTAAATGCGGGCGATGACGTGTTCATCCGCGCGAATGAGCGGATTGACCTTGATACAGATGCCGGCGCCGTGTCGCTTGGCTTTGCCGCTGTCGGCGCAGGCATCACGGTCAACACCCTGTCGCGCGGCACCACCGCCAGCATTGACAGCACGGCCACCATTTCGGCGGGGCGCAGCACCACTTTTGGCCAGGTCGATGTCCTTTCGGACATGCGGATCAACGCCGATAGCGTTTCGGTTCTCGGCACGGCCGGGCTTGCCGGCGCGCTTGGCGCGTCGGTCGTGGTTCACACCGATTCAACCGGTGCGCGGGCAGAAATCGACGGCGATGTCATCGACAGTGACCGCATCACCCTTTCGGCCAGCTCCGAGCGCGATATCGTGCTGGAAAGCACTCAGCTTGCGGTCGGCTCTTTTGTGGCCGGGGCCTCGGTCAGCCAGGTCGATATCACCGGAACCACCGAAGCACGCATCGGCACGCTGGCCGATATCGGCGGCGGGACAAATGGCGGCGTCGACAGTCTTGATATGGATGCGCGCAGCGATACGGTTGCCAGCGTCACCGGACGCTCGCTTTCGGGCGGGCTTGCGGCGGGCGGCGTCAACATAATGGGCGTGGATATCGGCGGGACGACCCGTGCCGATATCAACAGTGCCAATATCAATGTCAGCGGCGCGATGACGGTCGATGCCAACAGCGTCGCCACCGGCACCGCAACCGTGCGCGGCCTGTCGCTTGGTCTTGTGACGCTTGGCCTGTCCAAGGCGGTTGTCACGATTGATCCGACGGTCTCGGCCAAAATCCGTGGCAATTCGGATATTGACGCCGGATCGGTTGTCGTGCGCGCACAAACCAACCACGAGGCCAACGCCAACGGCAATGCAAGCGCGGGGGCGCTTGGCTCTGTGTCCAGGATCGAGGCGCGCGCGACCATCGGCGGCTCTGTTCTGGCCGAGATCACAGGCACTGGCCTGACGGTGGATGCGGGCAGTGTCACGGTTGACGCGGCCAGCATCGTCGATGCCGATGCCGTCGCTGCCGGTATCAACGGCGGTGCCCTCGCGGTCGGCGAGGCGAAATCCGTCGCGACGGTGAATCCTTCGGTCACGGCACGGATCGGCGGGGGTGCCACGGTGACGGCGACCGGCGGTGCGGTTACCATTCTTGCGCGCCACAACGTGTCGGACGACGGAACGGTTGTCACGGAATCGGGCGATTTCGGGATGGATGCCAGCGCCAGTTCGACGGCCTCGGCCGGGGCGCTGATCGGCGTGTCGGGGGCAAATTCCTCGGCCACCTCGGGCGCGCAGATCACTGCGGAGTTGACGGTGGGCACGGTGATCGCCGGAAGCCTTGCGGTCAGAACATTGGGCGATTCCGATGCCACATCCATCGCCACAAGCCGGATCGGTGCACTGATCGGCGGCGGCACCACGACCAGCACGGCGACCGTTCAGGGCTTTGCCACGGCGCGCATCAACAGTGCGATCGTGACCACCAGCGGCCTGACCAGTGTCAACGCGAATGACGCGGCCAATGCCAACGCAAGCGGCACTGCCGGCGCAGGCGGGCTTGCCGCCGGGGTTGGTGGCAATTCGACAAGCACTGTCACGCGTAGCGTCACCGCCGACATTCGGGGCAGCAGCACCAATGTGACGGCGGGCGATGTGCGCGTCGGCGCGATTGGTCTCATGGGCTCGCTTGCGACCACATCCGGCGTTGCCGGCGGTGCTTTGGCGGCGGGCGATTCAAAGGCGACGGCGACGACGACCGCCACCGTGCGCGCCGAGATCCGCGATGCGATCAATGTCGCGGCCAATGGCGCGTCGGGCGATGTGATCGTCGAGGCGTTCTTTAACGTCACCGACAAGAACGGCGGCGGGGCCACCGGCAATGCGGCGCGTGCAACCGGCAACACATCGGTTGGCGGCGCAGGCAGCATTTCGTCGACCGACATCACCGCCTCGTCCACGGCCAATGTCTGGGCCGGGTTCGGGCCGAGCGTCGTCGTCAGTTCTGCCGACGATATCGAGGCCACTTCGCGCGCCTTCAACGCGGCGGATGCGGTTGCCAATAACAACGCGGCTGGCCTGATTTCCGGCGGTGACGCCGAGGCCACGACCACCACAACCACCAATGCCGATGCGGTTCTGGGAAGCGGATCGCGCCTGACGGCGGGTGATCTTGTGCGTCTCAAGGCCTTTGCCGCCGCTGAGGCGCGCAATACGGTCACCGGCGGCACCGAGGGTCTTTTGAGTGCAGGATTCAGCTCGGGCACGGTCACCATGACCACCACAGCCGATGCCGACATGAACGGCAATTCCCGGATCACCGCGCGTGATGCAGAACTGCTGGCTGAAACCTTTGCAAACGCAATTGTCCGGGTGACAGGATCATCGGGCAAGGAGCTGGGCGAATCGCTCAAGGCGCTGTTCGAGGGCGATTTCGCCAATATCGGCATTCCGTCGATTGCCTCGGCTGGTGGCGCGTCGGCTGTGCTTACGATCAATTCCGAGGCCGATGTGGAGCTTTCCACAGGCGCGGTGATCGATGCATCGCGCGACGTCACGCTTCTGGCGAAAAACGCCGTCTTGCTTGACGCCAATGTCAGCATGACCACCGGCGGAGCGGTTGCCTCGTCGTCGACGGCTTTCGTGACCACCAACATGGATACCGATGCCGATGTCATCCTGCGCGACGGGTCTACGATCCTGGCCGGGAACACGGTCGATATCGACGCGCTGAACGAGGTTGCGGGCAAGCAAACCGCAAACTCGAGCACCAATGTGACCCTCGCCGGGGCCTTTTCGACCGCCGTGTCGCGGCTTAATATCGGGACCAATGGCGACAAGGCACAGGCCCGCATCCTTCAAGAGGGCACTGCCCGTATCGAGGGTGTCAACGAGATCAAGATGGATGCGGTTGGCCGCGCCACCCAGAACCCTGACGGCGCGTTTGGAAACGAGGTTGTCTCGCGGGCGATTTCGAACGCCGACACAACTGTTCTTGCGGTTGCAAATGCCGAGGCCATCGGCTTTGGCTATGGTCAGTCGATCATCGACATGGCCGACCCTGCAGTCATGGTGTCGAAATCGGTTGATATCGACGGAAGCTCGAACCTGTTGATCGTCGAGATGTCCGAAGCCGAGGCAAAGGGCTTTATCACCAAGGTGGTGGAGGTCGTGCGTGAAGTGGTGCGCAAGGTGACCAAGTGGTTGCCCTGGCCGCTGGACAAGATCGTCGAATGGGTGGTCGATACGGTCATTGACCTTGTGACCGTGTTCGAATTTGCCGAGAACAACGCCGAGGTCACCAGTGTCGGCGACGATGCCGATGATATCGTCAATCTGCGCGGCTCGATCTTCCTTGGCGAAGGCTCGGACAAGCTGTTGCGGGTCAATGCCGATGGCACGATTGCGGCTGAATCCAACGTCGGCGCAACGATTGATGGCAATACCATCCTGGTTGATGACATTATCAACGATGCCGGCGGCAAGCTTGATATCCGCCTTGTGCGCGGCGTCGTCAGTGGCGATGCCGATATTTTCCTGCCCAAGCTTTTGACCAGCGTCACGCTGGAGAACAACACCAGCCGCGATCTGCACATTCAGCGCGTCGAGATGATTTCGACCAACGGCGGCGAGCCGGATATCAACGTGGTCGACAGCCGCCCGGCACCTGCCGATGTGAGCCCCGGCTTTAATATCCGCAATGCGGGTGGCGATTTCACCACCTTCACCGTGCGCAACAATTCAACCGATCTGACGTCTGACGTTCTGTTCCTGCGCGACATCAGCAACGTCGCCGCGATCTATGATTTCCGCGCCCTTGGCGGCAATATCACCCAGGCGGCGGGCGTAGACCTTATCGCCGGGGATGCGGGCCAGATGTTTGCGACCGATCTGAATGGCGGCACTCTTGTGCCGGCGGTCAGTATCGTGACCGATCGCGGCTCAATCGGGGCGGCGAATAATCCGTTCCGGCTAGAGCTTGTCCGGGGCCGCGATTTTGCCAATGGCACGATTGCGCATGATCCGGCCAACTTCTTCGGCCGCGCCGGGGATGATCTTTACCTTGACCTTCAGGGCACCAATATCAGCTTCCTGGAGACCACAGCGGTCACCACGCCGGCCGATGGAATTCAGCTTGACATGCAGGCGGGCGATCAGCTTGATTTCACAGGCAAGACAGGCAAGCTGACGCGGGTTCTGACCACGCCGAATGGCGCGGGCTTTATCACCACAGCCACGGATTTTGCGGTCGAAGGAGTCTATGACATCCTGAACGCCACCTCGACCGGCGGCGATGTCGACCTTGAGGTGCTCGGGCCCTCGTCGATGGCGATTGGGACGGTTTCGGCGGTCAATGGCACCGCGACGCTGAATTCGGGCGGCAATCTTGTCGACCGTAACAACACGGGCGCGGCGGATGTGACCGCGCGCAACGTGGTGCTGACCTCGCGCGGCGGCGCCATCGGATCGGTCGCCAATCCGTTTGATATCGACAGCTCGAACAACGCCCTGGGCACGGTTACGGCCACGGCCCCCGGCGCGATTGTCCTTAACGAGACCTCCGGCGACATGCGCATCGCGCGGATCAGCTCTGGCGCCGGGGTCACCCTGAGCGGCGCGGCAGCCGTGGTGGATGCGTCAACCGACACCATCGCCGATATCATCGCCACCAACCTTACGATTTCGGCAGGCAACGGCGTCGTCGGCACCACCTCCAACAGCCTTGACCTTGACGTGAACCGCATCGACAGCGTGCTGGCGCGTTCGGTTCACCTTAACGAGGTGAGCGGCAACATGGTGGCCGGATCGGTCACCGCCACGGCGGGCGATGTGCGCCTCAATGTGACGGCGGGCAACCTTCTGGTGGAAACCATCACCGCCAGCGGTGCCGCGATCCTGACCACCCCGGCGGGCAGCGTGCTTGACGGCACGGCCAGCACGGCGCCGGGCATTCTGAGCAACGGGCTTGTGATCACCGCCTGGGGCAGCATCGGCACGCCGTCGAATGCGCTTGAGGTGGATACAAGCCGTTCGGTTGCGACTAGTGCGGTTCTTTCGGCCGGCAATGGTATTGATCTGATCGAAACCGCCGGCACGCTGGTTCTGGCCTCGGTTGAGGCGACAGGCGGCAATGCCGCCCTGAACGCCATTGCGGGCAGTATTCAGCTTCAGGCTTCGGGTGTGATCGCGGCGCGCGCGGGCACCCTTGCGATGACCGCAACCGGCAACATTGATCTTGGCGCGAGCAGCAGCACCACGTCCTCGGGCGCGATGACCCTGACGGCGGGCGCAAATGTGACCACCGGTGCAAGTAGCACTGTCAACGCTGGCACCACCCTGTTGATCACCGCCGCAGGTCTTATCGCCGGGCAGTCCTCTGTCATGTCGGCGGTCAATAGCCTTACGGCAAATACTTCGGGCAGCATCAACCTTGGTCGCCTGAGCCAGACCACCTCGGGTGGGACAATGGCCCTGAGTGCAGGCGGTGCGATCACCACCGGCAGCCAGAGCCTGCAATCCACCGGCACAAGCCTGTCGGTTGTGGCGGCAAGCCTGAGCACTGGCAACGCCTCTAACATGCAGTCGGGCAGCACGTTGAACGTGACCACCTCTGGTAGCGCGACCCTTGGTGTCGATAGTGCCATGACGGCGGACAGCACTCTTGGCCTGAACGCGGGCGGCTCGATCTCGGCCTTGCAGGGCGCGCGTGTTGCGGCGGTTGGCGCAGCCAATATCCAGGCGCGCGACAATATCACCTTTACCACGGGAAGCGTGGCCGCAGCGGGCAGCGATCTTACGATTGCCGCCGATGATGACCTGACACAGGACCTCGGGGCGCTGTTCACGGCGGGCAACCTGATCACCCTGTCGATTGACCTTGGTGATGCGGATGCGCCGCGCGCCACTATGGCGCTGAACGGGGCGCTTGAGGCGCAGGCGATCGAAATGCTGGGTGGCGCGGATGATGATATCTTCCGCATCAACGTGACGGCGATTGATGGCAACACCAACCTGCGCGCTGGTTCGGGCGACGATGACATCTTCATCAACCGCCTGCCGTCGATGACGACGGTGCGCGATGGTCTTCGCGACAGTTTCACGATTGACGGTCAGGCCGGCACCGATGTGACCGAAATCGACCTGACCGGCGTCAGCGATGTCGTGATCAACACTTCCGACAGCGGTGCGCCCGATGAGGGGCTTGACCGGATGCTGATCCGCACCACCGCCGAGGATGACACGGTTCTGATCCGCAAGAACTTTATCGCCTTGCTGCAAAGCGATGGCGCGGGCGGCTTTGCCAACCCGCTTGAGCGGATCAATTACAACGAGACCATCAATGCCCGCGTCCGGATCGAAACCGGCGAGGGGAATGACATGTTTGCGATGGATGACAACAGCACGCTTTTGACGCTGGATGGCGGCATCGGCGACGATACCTTCCAGATCGGCCAGATCTTTGGCTCTGAACGTCAGCCGGACAATGTTGCGCCCGGCGACGAGATTGCGACCGTCAGGACCACCTCTGGCTTCCTGAGCCGCGGCAATAGCGTGGCCACCGTGCTTTATGGCGGCGAGGGCAATGACATCTTCCGCGTCTATTCCAATCAGGCATCGCTGCGCATGGAAGGCGAGGCGGGCAATGACAACTTCCTGCTGCGGGCCTTCCTTTTGGCCGATGGCGACGGCAGCTCGCTTGCCGGGAATTCGGTTCTCAATGCAGGCGCGGGCGACGACGAAATCCGCTATAACGTCAACGCGCCGGTCGACATCGACGGCGGCGCCGGGTTTGACCGCGTGGTTGCGGTCGGCACCGAGGGCAACGACAACTTCCTGATCACCAAGAAGGGCATTTTCGGCGCCGGTCTTTCGGTCACCCTGTCGGGTGTCGAAGAAGCGCTTGAAGTGGACGGGCTTGAGGGAGACGACACCTTCTTTATCCTCTCGACCCGCGAGGGCGTTGTGACCACCGTGATTGGTGGTGTCGGAAGCGATACCTTCAACGTCGGTGGAAGCGTCCTTGTGCCGGTGATTGCCGCCACGGATGGCGGTCAGCCCGGCGTGATAAACCACTTCCTTGAATCCGATCCGGCGCTTGATCCCGATTATGCCGACAAGGTGGCGCAGGGCATCGACCTTACAGTCAAGCCGGTGAATTCGGATGCGGTCTTTATCGACGAGACCGGCACCGGCACGCAGGTTGCCGAGGGCGACGGCCTGTTTGACACCTACACGATTGAGATGCCGGGCGTTCTGCCGTCGCAGGCCTCGACCGCCTATATCACCGTATCGGCGGCGCAGGCCTCGACCGCGCAGCCCAACGGTGCACGCACGGTTCAGGTCTCGACCGACGGGGTGAATTTCTCGGATCAGCTTGTGCTGACCTTTGACAGCACCAACTGGAATGCACAGCGCACGATCTATGTGAAAGCGCCGAACGATACTGCCGAAGAAGGGCCGACCACGGCTGTGATCGGGCATTCGATCATCTCGAACGATCCGGCGCTGAACGGCATTCGCCTTCAGGATATCAAGGTCGAGGTCGAAGATAACGACCGCGCCGATATCATTGTCACCGAAACCGGCCCCGGCACCACGGTTGCCGAGGGCGGCAGCAGCGATAACTATTCAGTGCGCCTGTCCAAAGCGCCCAATGAGGGCGAAACCGTTACCGTCACGCTGGCGGCCAATGGCGAAGTCAGCTTTGGTGCCACCGAGCTGGTCTTTGACAGCGACAACTGGAACACCGCACAGCTTGTAACGGTGATGGCGGTGGATGACGCTGACGAGGAAAACCTTGACGATGTGACAATCACCCATTCCGCAAGCAGCAGCACCGGCGCGTTCGAGGCAAAAGAAGTCAAACTTGTAGCGCAGGTGATCGACAACGATAGCGCCAGCCTTGTGGTCAGCCAAAGCGACGGCAGCACCACTGTCGGCGCCGGAACCGATGGCACAGACAGCTATGACCTGACGCTAAGCCGCGCTCCGGTCGGAAGCGTGACCGTGAGTATTGAAACCGACGGGCAAACGCTTTTGTCGAGCGACGATGCGCGCTTTGACGGCACTACGGTCACGTTTGACGCGACCAATTGGGATGATCCGGTGACTATCAATGTGGCGCTTGATCCCACTGCACCGGTTGCAGATCCTGCGAACCCGATCAAGACCGTCGCCGCACAACCGCATCTCGTGAATGCCATCAATGGCCCCCTGATCCTTGAAGGCGATGTCGGCCCCGAGGATCGCTCGCTCGTCACGGCGATCATCCTGCCGACCGAACTTGATACTCCGCTGACCCCGCCGGACGTTCCAGAGCCGGGTGTCGAGGTGGACCGCGTGAATGTCTTCAACGACAGCTCGGAAGAACCCGATACCGGCGTTCTGAGCGCGAGCAACCTTTCGGGTCTTGGCATGGGCGGCGAGCTGCCCCTCAATCAGGGCACAGAAGAGGTCAAAATTCCGGTGACCAATGCCGGTGGCATCACCTATACCAACATGGACATCTTCGAAGTCATGCTGGGCCGCAATGACGATACCTTTACGGTTGAAGGCACGGCCGAAGGTACGATCACCGCGATCCATGGTGGTGGCGGCAACGACACGATCACAGCGTTTGATCACAGCGGGCCGCTTGTTCTTTATGGCGATACCTCGGCCAGCGGCGATCGCTATAGCGCCGGGGCGGGATCGCTTTCGGACAATGCCTATCGCTTTGGCCCGGATGGCGATGATATCATCGACGTGCGCGGCACGACCACCACGGTGGTGATTGATGCCGGGGGCGGTAATGACACGGTCTATGGCGGTGCAGGCGGTGATCATATTGCCGGTGGCGCAGGCGATGACGTGATCAACGGCTTTGGCGGACGTGACCATATCTATGGCGACAGCCGCTTCGAGGTCGATCTTGTGACCCGCGAAACGCAAACCGATGTCACACAGGGTGCCGGCAACGACGACATTTCCGGTGGCGAGGGTGATGACATCATCCTGGGCGATCACGGCCTGATCCTTCAGCCCGGTCAACTCAAGGTGTTTGGCACCGATGGCGTAAGCACCGCGACCTCGGCCAGCCCGCAGGTCGGCGGCGATGACACCATCGACGCCGGTGAGGGCGACGATGTCGTTCTTGGCGGCTTTGCCTCTGACAGCATCACCGCAGGCAGCGGCGCGGATGTTATCCTTGGCGATGGCGGCGTGGTTGACTGGTCGCTGGTAACGCCGGTTGCAACCCTGTCCAAAGTCGAAAGCATCTCGGAAGAATTCGGCGGCAATGACACGATTGACGCCGGCAACGGCCAGAACATCGTTATTGCCGGTGTCGGGGCCGATGTGGTGGATACCGGAACGGGTGGTGACATCATCCTTGGCGACAATGGCATGGTCATCTTCAACGCGGGCGTCGTGGTCACGGTGCGCAGCACGGTGTCAAATATCGGCGCCGCGGATCTGATCCGCTCTGGCGCGGGCAATGACACGGTTCTTGGTGGCACGGCCAATGACACGATTGAAACGTCGCTTGGCGAGGATGTGGTTCTTGGCGACAGCGGCAAGCTTGATTACACCGACGGCGTTCTGCGCGTCGCAAGCACCCTCTTCGAGGGGCTTGGTGGTGGCGATGACACAATCGACAGCGGCGCAGGCGATGACCTTGTCATCGGCGGCGATGGCGGTGACACCATCACCACGGGCATCGGTTCCGACATCGTGCTTGGCGATCAGGGCCAGATCACATGGGACGCAGAGGGCGCACGCCCTGTTCTGATCGAAACCTTCCTGTTTGATATCGGCGGCGTGGATGTCATCGACACCGGCGAGGACGATGATATCGTTCTGGCAGGCACGGCCGGTGACATCGTTGATGCAGGGGCCGGGGCCGACGTGGTCTTTGGCGACCATGCGCAGATCATCCTGGAGCTTGGCGTTGTCGCCTCGGCGACCTCGATCGCGGTGACCAAGGGCGGCGATGATCGCCTGACCCTCGGTGCGGGCGACGATATCGCTCTGGGTGGTTACGGCGATGACACGATTACGGGCGATGGCGGGATGGATATCCTGCTGGGCGATTCAGGCATGTTCGACAGCATTGCCCTTGATGGCGATACCTCGTCGCTGGACGTGGTCACCTCGACTGCGCCAGAGCATGCTGGCGCTGACGAGATTGACGGCGGCGCCGACAATGACGCGATCATTGGCGGCGGGGCGTCTGACCTGTTGATCGGCGGCACCGGCAATGACCTTGTGTTCGGTGATCATGGCCGGATTGAACGGCTTGCCGACGGGCGGATTGACCTGTCGCAATTACCGCTGACCACGGCAGCGGCTCTGCCGTTCTCCTTCCTGTCGATCTTTGCGCATGACGCGGCCTTGGGCGCGGGTGACCGGATCATTCTTGGCGCGGGCGACGATATCGCCGTTGGCGGCCAGGGTGGCGACAGCATTTCGGGTGGCACGGGCGGTGATGACATCATCGGCGGCCACAACGATTGCGGCGGCGCGGATGGCGATGACATTATCGACGCCGATGAAGGCAACGATGTTGTGGCGGGCGATAACGCAGAAATCCTGCGCCGCGCCGACACGCTTGATCAACGCCTGCGCAGCCTTGCGGGCGCCACGCTCTATGAGGTGGACCCGGTCACCGGCGCGTTCCTGCCGGATTACCTGCCTAATGTCACCGCCGAATGGCAGCCGAGCCCGAGCGGCATTCAGGGGCGCGACATCTCGCTGTTTGATCATTCCGAGGGCGCATCGCCCGAGACCTGGGGCGATGACATCATTGCCGGTGGAGCCGATGATGACCGTCTGTTCGGTCAGCGCGGCGACGACACGGTTTATGGCGATGCCTCGATTGACTTTGACGCCCCCGGTGGCCCGCTGGTCATTCAGGATGGCAGCGAGAGTGACGGCAATGATTACATCGAAGGCGGTGGCGACAGTGATCTGCTGATCGGCGGCCTGGGTCAGGATGACCTGATCGGTGGCTCGTCCCTGCTGTTTCTCGGCAAGAGCTGTAACGACGAGGGTGGCGAACAGCTTATTGATGGCGATGACACCATATATGGCGGCGACGGCCTTGATCTTGAGCGCAACAGCCTTGGCGACACCTCGGATCGGGGCCATGCCCGTGACGCCGATGTGATCCTTGGCGACAACGGCAACATCTTCCGGGTTGTCGCGGATGGCGCCGCGCTGAACTATCAGTGGGATACCTACGGCCCGGCCGGTACCGAACGCGTCGAAGTGCGCGCCATTCAATATGCGGCCTATACGCCGGGCGGGGACCCCAGCGATATCGGCGGCAATGACCTGATTGATGGCGAGGGTGGTGATGACATTATCCACGGCATGGGCGGCAAAGATGTCCTTTATGGCGGTGCGCAGAACGACGATGTGATCGGCGGCGCCGGGGATGACTGGATCTCGGGCGGCACCGGCAACGACGGGATTTTGGGCGATGACGGCAAGATCCTGACAAGCCGCAATGGCCTGACGGAAACCTTGATCGGGCTGAATACCGCCACAACGGAAGAGATCATCTCGACCCAGGCGAATGCGTTCCATGCCATTCTCAACCCGCTTGGCGAGTTGAAGAAAACCGCGGATCTCGAGCCTTGGGATCTTGGCGGAAGCGATCTGATCTATGGTGGTCTGGGCGATGATTCCATCCACGGCGGTGCTGGCAATGACGGGATTTCGGGCGCCGAGGCGCTGCCTGAATTCTATACCACGCCGAGTGAGTGGCGCCCCGAGACCGATCCGGTCACTGGCCGCCTTATCACACCCGAGGGTTTTTACGACTTCAACAACGCCCTTGCCCGGATTGAGGGCCATGTCCTGAACTTTGACGCGACCGAGGGCGAGCTTTCGCCGCTGGCACGCGAATGGGCCAAGGGGGATGGCGATGACAAACTGTTCGGTGATATCGGCGATGACTGGATCGTCGGCGGCACCGGTCGTGATCACCTCTGGGGCGGTCTTGGCGGGGATATCCTGAACCTTGACGATGATCTTGGAACCAATGGCGGGGCCAATGATGCGCCCGATGCCGCCACGACACCGGTTTCGGGATATGGCGACCTTGCCTTTGGCGGCGGTGGACGCGACATGCTTATCGCCAACACTTCGCATGACCGGATGGTCGACTGGGCGGGCGAATACAACAACTTCGTCGTCCCGTTCTCGCCCTTCGGCAACTGGACCGTGGTCAGATCGCCTGCGCCTTGGATTCAGGAGTTCCTGATTGCGGTGGCCGAAAGCGATGGCACGGATATGACGCGCCTTGGCGAAGGCGGCGATCCGGATCGTCTTGGCGAACCCTTCGGCGAGTTGGGGATGATCACCCAGCAGGATGATGGCTGGCAGGACAACACCGGCGCACCCGATGGCGGACAGCCGGGCAATACCAAGGGCGCACGTGATGGCCGCGGGATTGAACCGGCTCCGGCTCCGACCGATCCGTCAACTGTTGATCTGACTGCGGATGAGGCGCCCCTTGCGGCTGTGACGACCTTTGACGTGACGACCCTGTCAACTGATATCACTTCGGGAGACACAGGCTGGATCGTGGAGACACAGGAGAGCCTTGCCGAGACGTCACA
Source organism: Roseovarius marisflavi (assembly GCF_900142625.1). Taxonomy (GTDB): domain Bacteria; phylum Pseudomonadota; class Alphaproteobacteria; order Rhodobacterales; family Rhodobacteraceae; genus Roseovarius; species Roseovarius marisflavi. The sequence continues at coordinate 8,553 of NZ_FRBN01000026.1, read as the reverse complement.
GACTCAGCCTGAGGATGGCGCAGAGGTTGTCGAACTTCTGATCGTCCAGCCTGCGGCGAATGACAATACAGCAGAGGCGACCGTGGCCGACGATAGCGGCTTGGTCGATTGGGGTCTGGTGCCAGTCGCGGCCAGCGCGTCAAACGGCAATAAGAAGAAATAAAAAAGGGGCGTTAAGCCCCTTTTTTACGACCAGCGGATGCAGGCCTTAGGTTATAGCCGCGCGGTACAGCGCACACCGGCCGGCAGGCTCTGGCCCGGATTTGGCAGGCTCAGGCGTACCCCGAAGGTGCCCGAGGCCGCATCAAAGACACGGTCGACCACTTCGACCACGGCGGTGTGGGCAAGATCGGGTTGGGTTTCGAGGCGGATTTCGATCTCGGCGCCAATCTCGACCTGATTGGCCATGTCCTGCGGCACGAAAATCTCGACATACAGGGGGTCTAGGGTGGCGATGCTCATCACAGCGCCTTGTTCGTCGGCATATTCGCCCGCATCCGCATTGCGCGAGGTGACGATGCCGTTGACCGGGCTGATCACCGTGCGCTGATCCAAAAGTGCGTTGATCCGGGTCAGCTCGATCGCGGCCAGATCCCGGTCGGCGATCACGCGGTCGCGTTCCTGATAAAGGCCGATGAGCTCTGCCTCGACACGATCAAGTTCGCGCATGGCGATCAGTTCACGTTCATAGAGGGTTTTGACGCGCTCAAGCTGGCCTTCAAGCACCTTGATCCGGGCATCGACGCCGGTGATCTGGGTCTCGTCCGAGGCGCGGCGCGTCGCAAGGGCGACCTGCGCCTGAAGCGCGGTATCGGTCAGCTTTAAGAGGACATCACCCTCTTTGACCACATCGCCCCGGCCAACATTGACCGATTTGACAAGGCCGGGCACCTCGACGGCAATCTCGACCACCTGGCTTGGCATGACCACGCAAGAGCGGATATCCAACGCATGGGCGGGGGCGGTGCCCAGCATAAGCAGACCTATAATCGACATTCTTTGCAACATGGGTTGCTTCCAATCCTTATTCTCGCCAAACTTTGCCCGGATAAA
>NZ_FRBN01000026.1:0-2500 GCF_900142625.1 Roseovarius marisflavi | reverse complement strand
CAAACTCCGAATACCGAGGAGTACTAGATGGCAGACAGACTGCGAATGCTAACGTCCGTAGTCGAGAGGGAAACAACCCTGACCTACAGCTAAGGCCCCCAATTCATGGCTAAGTGGGAAAGCAGGTGGGACGACCAAAACAACCAGGAGGTTGGCTTAGAAGCAGCCATCCTTTAAAGATAGCGTAACAGCTCACTGGTCTAAATAAGTTGTCCTGCGGCGAAGATGTAACGGGGCTCAAGCCATGAGCCGAAGCTTAGGATGCCGTAAGGCATGGTAGCAGAGCGTAGTGTGACATAGTTCCATGTCTCTTTAGCGACTTCGGTCGTTACGGAGACAAGGAGCTTTCGATGAAGCCGGGGCGTGAGCCATCCGGTGGAGAGATCACTAGTGAGAATGATGACATGAGTAGCGACAAAGAGTGTGAGAGACACTCTCGCCGAAAGTCCAAGGGTTCCTGCTTAAAGCTAATCTGAGCAGGGTAAGCCGACCCCTAAGGCGAGGCCGAAAGGCGTAGTCGATGGGAACCAGGTTAATATTCCTGGGCCAGGAAGAAGTGACGGATCTCGAGGGTAGTTCATCCTTATCGGATTGAATGGGCTGCTTAGAGGTTCCTGGAAATAGCTCTTCCGCTAGATCGTACCCTAAACCAACACAGGTGGACTGGTAGAGAATACCAAGGCGCTTGAGAGAACTATGTTGAAGGAACTCGGCAAAATACCTCCGTAAGTTCGCGAGAAGGAGGCCCGGTTTCCAGGCAACTGGAGGCTGGGGGCACAAACCAGGGGGTGGCGACTGTTTACTAAAAACACAGGGCTCTGCGAAGTCGCAAGACGACGTATAGGGTCTGACGCCTGCCCGGTGCCTGAAGGTTAAAAGGAGGGGTGAGAGCTCTGAATTGAAGCCCAGGTAAACGGCGGCCGTAACTATAACGGTCCTAAGGTAGCGAAATTCCTTGTCGGGTAAGTTCCGACCTGCACGAATGGCGTAACGACTTCCCCGCTGTCTCCAACATAGACTCAGCGAAATTGAATTACCTGTCAAGATGCAGGTTTCCCGCGGTTAGACGGAAAGACCCCGTGCACCTTTACTACAGCTTCGCACTGGCATCAGGATTGTGATGTGCAGGATAGGTGGTGGGCTTTGAAGCAGGAACGCTAGTTTCTGTGGAGCCTCCCTTGAGATACCACCCTTCGCACTCTTGATGTCTAACCGCGGTCCGTTATCCGGATCCGGGACCCTGCGTGGCGGGTAGTTTGACTGGGGCGGTCGCCTCCTAAAGCGTAACGGAGGCGCGCGAAGGTTGGCTCAGAGCGGTCGGAAATCGCTCGTTGAGTGCAATGGCAGAAGCCAGCCTGACTGCGAGACTGACAAGTCGAGCAGAGTCGAAAGACGGCCATAGTGATCCGGTGGTCCCAAGTGGGAGGGCCATCGCTCAACGGATAAAAGGTACGCCGGGGATAACAGGCTGATACTGCCCAAGAGTCCATATCGACGGCAGTGTTTGGCACCTCGATGTCGGCTCATCTCATCCTGGGGCTGGAGCAGGTCCCAAGGGTACGGCTGTTCGCCGTTTAAAGAGGTACGTGAGCTGGGTTTAGAACGTCGTGAGACAGTTCGGTCCCTATCTGCCGTGGGTGTAGGATACTTGAGAGGAGTTGCCCCTAGTACGAGAGGACCGGGGTGAACGAACCACTGGTGGACCTGTTGTGGCGCCAGCCGCAGTGCAGGGTAGCTATGTTCGGACAGGATAACCGCTGAAGGCATCTAAGCGGGAAGCCCCCCTCAAAACAAGGTATCCCTGAGAGCCGTGGTAGACCACCACGTCGATAGGCCAGAGATGTAAGCACAGTAATGTGTTCAGTTGACTGGTACTAATTGCTCGATAGGCTTGATTTGATCCAGTAATAGCCAGACTGTTACGGACAAATCAGAAGCATACACATCATTAGATAACTTGACTTGGACGTTAGAGGTTTTTTCTCGGTTTGGTGGTCATAGCACAAGCGAAACACCCGGTCCCATCCCGAACCCGGCCGTTAAGCGCTGTCGCGCCAATGGTACTGCGTCTTAAGACGTGGGAGAGTAGGTCGCCGCCAAACCTAGTAAAAACCTCAAATGATAGTATCTCTCTAAACGATCATCAAAACCCCCCAGATTTATGAAACCTCGCTGCTCTCGACAGGTCAGGGGCGTTCACCCGTGGCCCAGAGATGTAACCTCGCCAGAGGGCGATTGTTGCCCCGGCTCGGCGTGCCAGGGCAGGTCTCACGACCATCACAGCGCGCCCAATCGCGGCTGAGCAATCGCAGGCGTTTCACTTAGCCCCGGCCATCAGCGCATCGGCGGCCCTGGTCAGGCGCCCCCTTCGCGGCCCAGCCAGTACAATCCCCCCGGACGGCACCGCCCGCTGTCGAAAAGACACAGGCTGGACCTTCGCCCGCAGCGATGGCCGTCGCAATATCGGGGGGGCATGAGAGCAGATCATCGTCAATATGCG
>NZ_FRBN01000025.1 GCF_900142625.1 Roseovarius marisflavi | reverse complement strand
CCTGAAAGCCATAGCAGGCGGGCACAAACAAACCGATATCAACCTGCTGCTGCCCTGGAACTACGTCAATCCGGTGTGAACGGCGCACCGCTTACGGACATCATCAACTTTCAGCTATATCTCCTCAGAAACTGGCTCACCGCTTTCTGCCTGCTTCTAAACTGCCATGACCTGGCCGTCACTGAATCGTCCGTTCTTCATCCGAATTTTCCTCGGTCAATTTGCCAGGAAAACTCTACCTTTGAACACGATGAATTCAGCCGGTCACTGCAACCCTGCTAATGCAATTTTCCAGTAAGGACTTCCTTGTACAAACCAACCAATCGCGTGATTTTACTCTCCCACAGACCCTCAGTGACGACTCGGGCCCGAGAAGCAGATCCCATGGCCTTTAACCGAGAGCGGTCCTGATAAAGATTACGCACGGCTTTCGCGATGTCTTTGGCAAGTGCCTCGGGCGTCGATACCGGCAAGCGGATCGCACAGGTATCATCCGTGACAAAGCTTGGTCCACCATAGTCGACCGTAATGACAGGCAGGCCTGCCCTCATTGCTTCATAAAGAACTCCACCGGCGGGTTCCCTGAATGATGGGAAAACAAACAAATCTGAAACGTCATACAGCGCTCTCACCTTGTCGTGAGGCACTTGGCCCAAAAACGTTATTCTATGCAAAACTTCTAGTTTTTCGGCTTCTTTACGCGCCAGATCGATTTCCGGACCCTGCCCGGCGGAAGTCAAAGTTACATCTTGCAAATCGGAGAGATACGCTATCGCTCTCACAACATCGCGAAGCCCTTTGGTGCGAACACCCCTTCCGACGTGTAACAGTCTAAGACCTGCCTGTTCTCCAACCAGCCGCTTCGGTGCGAGATTGTCAACGCCAAGTTCTAGCATCGCTTCAAAGCGCTTGAGCGGAATAGCACCAAGAGTTTCCTGCATGTAAGGAGCCACGCCGAGAATGAGATCAGCCTCTTCATAGGATCGCCGCAACCAAGGGTCGAAGCGGAAACGCCAAGGATCAATGACACGCATCCGCGTGAACCAGCTATCCGTCCCTGTCTCAGAAATGAAATGTTTGGGTGTTAAAAGGGACCCTCCAAGAGGCCCCACCACGTAGGGGATACCAAGCCCATAGAAAAGTGCAGGGTATCGCGCTGCTTGCGGCATGAGTTGATGGCCAATATCGAAATACCGACCATTATCCATCTGTTGACGTAGCCAACGCCGAGCGGCTCGATAAAGCAGGGGATAGCCAAGCTTAAGCCCAGAATTGAAACGCTCAAAGCGCAAAAAGAGCTTGGGTTCCGGCCAAGTAATCACTTCAGCCTGCGGCAATTGCTCTGCAAGGAACGGCCGCCCTGGCCGCTGAAAGGCCAATACTGTGAGTTCTACCTTTTCTGAAAGTTTTTCCGCCCATTTGTAAGCAATGAGCGCTTCACCAACGTCCGTTGAATCTATGTTTGGCGCAAAGAGTATAACCTTCATTTAGCGGCCCTCTCCGACTTGGGCCAAACACGGCTGGTAACTTTCAATACAGCGCGAAAGTGCTTGCCGCGTGCGCGTGCGTGTTCGGAACTCGAAAAAACTGCAGCAAAGCTCCAGTATAGCGCGCGGGTCGCATTGAACATGCTGATTATCCCAAAGGTGACAAGACCCCCAAAAACACCTGCGTGTTTCCGATGCAGCCGAACGATGGATTCTGATAGCAATACGTCTCGGTGATAGTCGAGTTTACGGGCTGATACGCTTCCATGATGGGTAATTTCTCCGACTGGAGCAAACATGAGGCGCCATCCGGCATCTCTCATCCTTTTACACCAGTCTGTCTCTTCTCCGAAAAAAAAGAAGTTTTCATCAAGTAGACCGATCTGATCAATCACACTCCGGCGCACCAATAGATAGCAGCCCGAAATCACCTCAACTTCCCGCTCACTGTCGCGCAACCAGTGGGTCATTGAGTGACGGCCAAAGAAACGCGGATGACGAAGTTTGGACAATCCCGAAAGTTGAAGAATTTGATTGAGAACAGACGGATACATTGAGCATGTCAGTTGAACGCTTCCGTCCGTATTTAATACGCGACAACCCATGGCGCCCACATCAGGGTGTGCATTCAGCCAAACCACGGAGGCAGGCAGCGCGTTTCCATGGACCAGGGTGTCAGTATTGAGCAGAAGCACGTGCTTTCCACGCGCCATATTGAAACCTTGATTGTTGGCGGCGGCAAACCCTCGATTTTCTGAGTTTCGGATGAGCGCAACTTCAGGAAAGTCCGCTTCCACCATGTCAGCGGATCCATCGGTCGACGCGTTGTCGACAACAAGAATTTCGGCAGCTAAATCGCCCAAGCCGCTGCTAACAGAGGCTAAGCACTCCCGGGTCATTTTTCTGGTATTCCAGTTAACGATAACGATCGAGAGATCGATGTGTCGCTCCGGGTTCGGACCACCCGTACTTTGCGGGTTCATTTCACTTGCTCCGTTCTATTGTCGCCTCAGAAAGGTGACATTACGTTCTACCTCAATTTTTGATCAGTTTGAATTGGGTCGGGATGCTGAATCCGGAGGCCATGTCCACAATCTGGTTTCAATTGGCATAAATTTGATTCGACGTAATCATATTTACTGATTCAATAGTCCCATTAATTTCCGGTCTTGTCCTTACCCACCCCATGACCGGACCCGAGGTTCACGTTCAAGGCCACAAAGCTGCGGCCGACGCGGTTGAGGGTGGCGGCGAGGGTGGTGTTGGCGGTGGCAACGTTCTGTTCGGCGTCGATCAGGTCGCGGATGGTGGCCCCGTCGCCGGTGACGATCTGGCGGGTCAGGGTCACGACCTCTTTATAAAGCCGCACGGTCTCTTCGGCGGCGCGCTGTGCCGAGAGGCTCGCGGAGTAATCCGCCAGAGAAGTTTCGACATCGCGGATTGCCTCGAGTACCGTCAGCCGCCATTGGGTATGGGCCTGCCGGACCAGCGACTGACGCTGCTCGACCTTGGCGCGGTTGCTGCTGTTGGGCAGGATCGGAAACTGCAACACAGGGCCAAAGAAATACTCGGGGCGTGCTGCCGACAGTGTTGCGCTTGTGATAGTTCCACTCAGGGAAAGCTGAGGATAGAGATCTGCCCGGGCCCCGGCCACGTCCCGGAAGGAGGCGTAATAGCTGCGCTCCGCCACCCGGATATCGGGGCGGTTGCGCAAGAGGTCAGCCGGGATGCCCACCTCAGGCGAAAGTGATACGCGCGGCTGACGTACGGGGCCATCGAGATTGATCTGCAACGCGCCGGGCACCTTGCCCAGAAGCACCGCCAGCTCGTTCTTGGCCGCGTCGATCGCAGCCTTGGTTTCGGGGATATCCGCGCGGGTCTCGGACACAAGCGCCTGTGCCCGGACCACATCGACCTTGGTGGCGGCACTGCCTTGTTGCAGGCGCTCGATCAGATTCAGCGTCTGGCGGCGCGATTTCAACTCTGAGCGGCGCAGCTGAAGCGCTGTCTGCTGATAGCGCAGGTCGACATAGGCATTGGCGATATTGAGCAAAAGCAGCAATTGGGCTGCATCCACCTCTGCATCAGCCACCTCGATGCGCGCACCAGCGGCGTCAATCTGGGCCCGTCGTCCGCCGTAGATATCCAGGATCCACTCGAACCCGAGACTGGCATTGGCCCGAGTCCGGCTCTCCCCAGTCTCTCCGCGCTCATATCCTACCCCGGCCCGAGGCGAGAGGAACGCCGATTGCGGCACGGCGCGCTGGATCGCTTGCGCCTCGATCACCCGCTCCTTGGCCAGATCGAGATTGAGATTGCCCGCAAGCCCAGTCTCAATCAGAGCGTTCAGGGTGGGATCATCGAATTTCTTCCACCAGTCGGCATTGCTGAGCAGAACCGGAGCGCCGCTCCTGGCGGCCTTGTAGGAGGACAGAAAGGGAAAGACCGGGGGCTTGTACGGGTCATCCGAACAGCCTGTCAGAACTGACAGCCCAGCCAGAACAAGGAATGCGCGTGGCGCGTGGCACCAGCTCTTGCCAGTCATAAAAACATCCTGCCTCATCGCCCCATGCGCCCGGTTTTTGATATCCGGTTGTCGTCATGCGGCTGCTCTGCTGCAGCATTGCCTGAAAATCGTTTTAAAACAAGATGTCCTTAATAATGATGGCCCGCTGTGCCATCACTGCATCACACCCCCCGCCTTAATCGTCGCGGAAAGCACGACGCATCTGGTCGGCGAGCGGTCTGGTGAGATAGCTCAGCGCCGTCCGCTCGCCGGTTTGCAGAAAGGCCTCGATCGGCATGCCGGGCAATATCTCATGTCCTTCGAGCAGCGCCAGCTGCTCAGGCGGGATCGACAGAGTCACCCGATAGAAACTCTGCCCCGTCGACGGATCGGTGACACTGCTGGGGGATATACCCGAGACCGTGCCAAAGATTTCGGGCGCGGTACGCGTACTGAAGGCAGAGAAGACCACCTTTGCGCGCTGCCCCTGGCCAACCTGATCAATCGCATCGGGAGCGACCCTGACTTCGAAATCCACCCCTTCCGAGACCGGGATCACCTGCAGGATCGTTTCGCCCGGCGGCACCACGCCGCCTGCGTTGAAAACCTGCATTTCATGCACGATGCCATCCACCGGCGACAGGATATCAATCCGTTCCAGCTGTTTGCGGGCTGTCACGATCTGCAGCAACAACTCTTCGCCCTGCGTTACCGCCTCTCCCAGATCAGTGACGACCTGTTCCTTGAACTGACGGTCGGACTGCAGAATTTCGAGTTCGGTGTCGCGAATGGAATTACGGATCCGCGCCATTTCGGACTGATGTTCGGAAATTTCCCCCAGAAGCCCCGAGCGGGACCGCTGCAATTCGAAGACCTGGCCCTCGCGGGCCAGCCCCTCCGCGTGCAGCGCACTGACATCCCCCAGTTCCTGTTCAACAAAGGCCAGCTGATCGCGTTTGGCCTGGATAAGACCCTCCACGCCCGAAATCTGGTTGTAGAACTGCACTATCTTTTCGCGCAGTTGCTCCTTGCGGCCCTTCATCACCTCGAGACGTGCCTCGAAAATCTCTTTTTGACCGGCATTGATAATTCCCAGCGGCAGGTCCTCCAGAAACTCGGTGTCATAGTCAAAGACCAGAACCTTGCTGCTAAGCTGCTCGGCCCGCAGGCGGCTGATCTTGGCACGGGTCTCTGCCAGGCGGTTGCGATACATTTCCAGATTGATGCGCAACAGTGTCGGATCCAGCCGCAAGAGCATGTCGCCCGCATGTACCAGATCACCATCCGACACCCGGATTTCGTCGATGATGCCGCCATCGAGGCTCTGAACGATCTTGGGGTTGCCGCGCACCACTGCCGAGCCCGAGGCGATAACCGCCCCGCTGATCGGCGTGAGATAGGCCCAGGCAAAAGCCGCCACCATCAGGATCAGCCCCGCCAGCATGCCGATACGGCCCGTCCTGGACATGTCGGTTTTCAGGACGGGTGTGTCAAAGGCTTCTGCTGACATTCCTGCCCCTTTCACTGTGCTACGACCGACACCGGACGAGACGTGCCGCCCAGCACCTCATCCTTGTCGCCGAACTTGGCCGCACGCCCCTGATGCAGCAACAGAACCTTGTTGACCGCAGCGATGGCACTGGGCCGATGCGCCATGACCACCACGACGCTGCCGCGCTCGCGCATGGTGTGGATGGCATGGCACAGGGCATCATCGCCATTGGCGTCAAGATTGGAGTTGGGTTCGTCCAGCACGATCAGGCGGGGTGCCCCAAAGATGGCACGCGCCAGCCCCAGACGCTGGATTTGTCCGCCTGACAAGGGGCGGGTCATCTGATCCATATGGGTGGCATAGCCGTCGGGCAGGCCCAGGATCATCTCATGCACACCGGCGATGCGCGCGGCGTCAATCACATCGGCATCCTTAGCCTCGGGATCGAAGCGCGCTATATTCTGGCCTACGCTGCCCGGCAGCATCTGCAGGGTTTGCGGCAGATAGCCGATATGACGCCCGAGCGCCTCTGGCGTCCATTGATCAAGCGTCGCTCCGTCAAGCCGCACCTCACCTGCCTCGGGTACCCAGGCCCCGACCAGAAGTCGCGCCAGCGTGGATTTGCCCGCAGCACTGTTGCCGACCACGCCCAGACCGTCCCCAGCCGAAAGAGCAAAACTGACCCGGTCAAGGATGCGTGGACGATCTGCGCCCTTCTCGGGGCCCACCGGGGCCAGCTTGGTCAGGGAGTTGACACGAAGCTCGCCCGCGGGAGCAGGCAGATCAATCCGCGGCTTGTCAGCCGGCAATTGACCAAAGATTTCACGCAGGCGTTTATGCGCTTCCCGAGCGCGGCCAATCGCACGCCACTGGCCAATCACCTGGTCGACCGGCGCGAGCGCCCGCCCCGCGATGATCGAGGTGGCGATGATCATGCCCGGCGTGATCTCCTGCCTCAGGGCAAGAAAGGCCCCCATGGTCAGAAGCGCCGATTGCAACAGAAGCCGAAAGGATTTCGAGAAAGAGGCAAACCCCTCGGAGCGATCACTGCCCACCTGCCCGGCCGCCAGAGCCGCATCATGCTGCGCCCGCCAGCGCGCGACCAGCCGCTCGCGCATACCAAGCGCACTGATGGTTTCGGCATCGGCGCGCGCCTGGCCTACGAGGCTGCGCTCGGCGCCTTCCATCGACATTACCTGGCTGATGGATTTCTGCGCCAGAAACTGATTGAGCAGTGCCGCCACCGCCACCACCCCTGCCCCGGCCAGCGTCAGAAAGCCAAGCCAGGGATGGATCAGAAACACCAGCACCAGAAAGAGCGGCATCCAGGGCAGATCGAAAAGCCCGGTGATCGCCGGGCTGCTCATGAAACCGCGCACCAATTCGAGGTCACGCACCGGCTGCGCCCCCGGATCGATGCGGGATTTCGCCCCAATCGCGCCTGAGCGCAAGGCAAAGCGGAAAGCCTCTTCGCCGACTTTCGCGTCGAGCCGCAGGGAAGCCCGAGACAAGAGCCGCGCGCGCAGAAAATCGTAAAGGCCCAAAAAACTGTAGAGCAGGATTACAATGGCAAAGAGCCCCAGAAGCGTCGAGACCGACCCGGATGAGAGCACCCGGTCATAGACCTGCAGCATATAGACCGGCCCGGTCAGCATCAGCAGATTGATGATCGCGCTGAACAGCCCCACCAACACGAATGTGCCACGCAAGCCCCGCAGAGCCCCGAGATAGGAATTCTTGGCCTCAGCCCTCATCTTTTGCATACTGCCCCGTCATTGCCTGTTATGCCCGCCGGCTCCGCACCTCAACAGGTTACAATCCTGTGTTTGCGCCGTGATTGTTTACAGATTTCCCATGATAGCATGGCTAATTCATGGCGCGAACCAGGTTTTGGGCTGGTTTTTGCTTAAGAACCGACGGATTACCAGAAATTACAGGGGATGTTGAGCCGCCATCTTGGCCGGTGATGGCTGAACGGTGTTCTGCCCTGGGAAACTCATCTGGGTGGGGGGCTGGACGGCGCGGGGCTAAAACGAAAACGGGCGGCTTTGGCCGCCCGTGAAACCTGGAATGCGCAGCAAGATCAGGCAATGATGAACGCGTCGTCGTAGATCGTCACATAGCCCATGTCATCCAGAGCGGCGATGGACATGTCTGACATCTCGTTGCTCCAGTTCAACTGGCCGGTCATGATTTCATTGGCAAAGGTGTCGTCGTCCCAATGCACGCCCGCAGTGCCCGCCCCGCCATGGGTTTCGACCGGAACGCCCAGATCCGAGAGAGGATCATTAAGGGCTGTCCCACTGAAATCGGTATTATACGCCTCAATGGCATTGGCTCCATTGAACCGCAGGTCGCCATTGTAATCATCGATCAGACCCATCGAACTCCAGAGCGTGCCGAAGCCGAGCGCATGCGCCATCTCGTGGAGGATGACATCCTCCCAGAGCCCATACGATTGCATAGTTCCCACATCGGCAGAGTCGATCTTCAGGTAACCCTCACTCGGCAGCAGGCTGTCAGAGCGCAGAGTCGAAGTACCGCCCCAACCCCAAAAGCCGCCCGTCCCATCGATACTGGTCAGGCTTGCCGAGATTTGGATGTCATCGATTCCGTTATAGTTGGGCAGATCACCGGTGATAATGTCGCTGAAATATTCCGCAGCGGTGTAGAGCCCCTGTTTCAGATCCTCTGTCCATGCACCACTGAACGTTAACTCGATGTTGAATCCTTCGGGTGTATCGAGCCCGCTGACATAGGTATTTGGATCGGTTGAACCCAGGTTAATCTCAGTCGTCACGGGCTCGGTGGTCGCCACGGGCTCGGTTGTCGTCACGGGCTCAGTTGTCGCCACGGGCTCAGTTGTCGTCACGGGCTCGGTTGTCGTCACGGGCTCAGTTGTCGCCACGGGCTCAGTTGTCGTCACGGGCTCGGTTGTCGTCACGGGCTCAGTTGTCGTCACGGGCTCATCCTTAGTCTTACCCCCGCCTTTGCCCTTGCCATTGCCATTGCCCGCGTCGATTGGCTTCGCACCGGCACCTGATAGTTCGTCGCCGAAAGCGCTCACGGGCTCTTCAACCTGCCCACGCAGAACGTCTGGCAAATCCAGGCTCAGGTGATCAAGCACCGAACGAGCTGTTTCCAAATGCAATCCTGCCGTCTCCAGTCCCGGCACCGTGTCGGGAACATCTTCTGGTGGACTGGGGATATCTGGCGAACCGAGCGCCGAAAGAGCCGTTTCAGCATGGAGCGCGGCAGTTTCCAGCCCAGGGATCGGGTCAGCAGCAATATCGGGGAATTTCTCGGCAACTGCCTTTTCGCCACCGGCGAAGAAGGCCATCGCGACATCCGGATTAAATTCGCCTGGCAGAATATCCGCCAGTCGATCCGTGGGGAGACCCCGGATCACGTCGTCTTTATCTTTTGCCATCTCAGTGCTCCGCTCGATTTACTGCGTCTCTTAGGGGCGCATTTTTCGGGCAGATTACGTCGAAATTAAGGACAGAAACAAGGCGCCTTGAAGAAAAGGCGCCTTAATTCTAATGCATCTTCATGCCATTTTTGGCGGATTTACGCCGCTTTTCGGGACTTCCGACGGCCCACGGCCACAAGACTACCAAGTGCGGTGAGGATCAGAGGCAGACCCGCTGGCAGTGGCACGGGTGGTGGTGATGGTGGTTTAACGCCGCCGCCCGGAATGTTGTTCACATAGCCCTCACTGTAACCTCCGTCATGAGAACGCACATGCATTCCCATGCGGAAAAGTCCACTGGTAAGCGCTGCGCTCAGGTCCGCAAAGGCAAAGGTGCCATCGTAAAAAAGTTTCAACACCAACTCGTCACCTACCTGAATACCAGCTGTATTACCTGCTGCAGAATCAGCGAGAAGCCCGGCTGTCGTATTCCAGTTCACGGCGTTGCCACCCGGAAGGCTTTTAGGATTAGCCGACCCAGCTGTGAAATCTGTACCAGTTTGGCTAATGATATTAGCCGCGGTCATCGGCGCTTTAAAGAGCGGGGTGCGGTCGTCAAAGTAAATTTCTGCTACGTTAAGATCATCATTGTCACCCGCGATTACGCTGAAGGCGAACAACGCACCATCTGTGTCATCGGTGTAAGTCACACCCAACTGCGCCGCGCCCCCAGTTCCGCCATTTGCCGTGATCTGAGAAAAGCTTAGTGTCGCAGCCTGCGCTGCGGACACGGAAAACATCAAGCCAAGCCCGAAAATCGCCGCCGAAGTTATCCGACCAGAAACCTTTAAAATATTAAACATTTTCACCTCCTCGACGCCTACACGTCGCGATTCACCTAATCTACCACGCCCTGTTATCAAGACGCAGATTAAATCACCGGAGCTAACTCCGGATTGCTGTATTCATGGTCAACTTGAATTGACTATACAGCGACGCCTCATTTTCGCCTTAATCTCTGTGTGAGTCAAAGTATTTCAAAGTATTTCAAATCGAACGCAACCATGAGGGGAGATTGAGGGCAGATTCAAAATCAATACACGCCAAACCTGAATCAGTTGCGTTAGACGAAACAATAGGTCCCGCTCATGGCATGACTGATGTGTCAGGATCTTATTTTGGATGATTCGGTTTTACGGGCGAGGATGCCTGTTAGCTGCCCTGCGGTCGGGCCGTGGCATCTGTGATCCAGTCTTGTGACCCTGCGCGCAGAGCCAGAATTGCGCCTCCCGCCAGCACGCTCAGCGCGCCCACGGCGGAATAGATCAGAAAAGCCGTCCAGATCGAATGTCCCAGGATCAGAACCGTCAGGGCAGACACGGCCCCAATGACACTTCCGACAAGGATAAGTCCAACGATCATCTGATGCTCCCCTTTGATTTCACAACCTATGATTGAGGTTATGTTTTCAACTCGCTCCTGTAAACATAATATTGCTTTGAGACCAAAGCTAAGCACGATTAGGGCAAAATTATGTTACTAAACCGTTACAGTTTCGCCGAGATCAGATAATTTTCCGCTCGTGCGAGTCCTTCGCGCAACACATGGCCCCTTTTGAGGCCTCAAAAGCATTAAAAGAACCGAAATCACCCGGTTTTATTGACAGATCAGCCGCACCCGCCTCAGACCCGTTTGCGCACCCAGCCCAGAAAGGCCGCGTCGGGGCTGCGCAGGCGGGGGCGCCCGGTGGCGACCCACCAGCCGCGCCAATCGGCCTCGAGCGCATAGGCATCCAGGCCCGGCGCCAGGCGGCGCGCCTCCGCAAGCGCCTCGGGGCTCAGGTGCGGTGCCTCGCCGGGGCTCAACACCACTCGGCGCGGGCGTACATGGATCATGTCCCCCGCTTCCTCTGCCAGTTCGTAATCGGGCAGATGGTTGGCCGCTATCATGTCACGGATCATGCGGCGGAACACCCGCAGCGGCGAGGCCGAACCCGACTTGTGCGCCAAGACCGGCAGCGAGACGCGCCACTCTGGCTGATGACCGCAATGCTTGCGCGCCAACTCGTAGATGCGCCGCTCCAGCGGTTTGCGCAGACGGAAATAGTCGCGGCTGAGTGTCAGCACAGATTTTGCCATCACCGCCCGAAAGAGCCAGTCCGCCAGAGTGACCCGCACCGAGATCATGCGCCCGCCCCGGGTGCGGCGCTGAATCTGCCAGGCCTCGATCAGGCCAAAACCGGTCGTCTCCTCGATATCGGCTGTGGTGATATTGGTGGTGATGCGCGTGCCTGCCAGCCGCTCGAACGCCTCAACCAGACGACGATAGCCATCGCCCGAGGTTTCCCGGTTGGTGGCAACCAACAGATCATGAGCCCGCAAATGCAGGGTGCGGCTGATCGGGCGGCCGGCGTTGAGCGCCGCCATCAGCTGGCTGATGCAATAGATCAGGATGTCCTTGTCAAAAAGCGTGGCCCGCCCCCGCACCGACGGCGTGACCGTCACCGTCACGTCATTATGGGCATAGGTAAGGACCCGCAGATCCGCCCGGGTCGACAGCGCGAAAAGCGGATGCTCCATCGAGGCCAGATCGTCCTTGGGAAGGGCATCCAGGATGTCACAGACGAAGAAATCCGCCGTCGGGTGGCGCTCGGGCAGCAGCTTTCGCCCCTGTGATACAGCGTAACCGCCCATGTCCCGCGCCTGCTCTATTTGTTTCGGGGTTTCATTATCACCACCATATGCAGGACCAGAGTTTAGGTCCAGCATTCCGGACCGCCGTATCGTGGGATCGGAATCGTTTGAACGTGGGATCAGAGTCACCCTATCGTGGGATCGGAATCGCCTGGGACCACAAGAAAGTAAAATTCAAATTTCAGATCAATGGCTTACCAAGACCGGATTTAGGCGTAACTACTAAATAACAGATAATTAACTGGAAATTTTTTGTACCCCGCCGTCAAACAGACGGTAAAAATGGGTCAAACCTATGAATTTACTGAGAATCATGCCTGCTGAAACGGTAGCTTCCCATTTAAAGGCATGAAAACATTTCCATGTGCGCATATTAGTGGTACATATCTCAAAACAGAGCACATGAGGCACAAAATGGCACGCGACGGCAATGCCCCCCTGCCCCCCTATTTCAACATTTCTCCTGATGCCGCCATGGCCGATCTGGACCCTCCCCAACAGACGGCTGATTTCGGCAAAATTTCCGAGGCCTGCTTTCGGGGAAGGCGCGATCTGGCATCTCGTGGGCTTGACGATAGCGGCACACGAAAGTTGCGGCTTTTTTCGACCTGGGAAATCACGCGGTACCTCATCCCGATTGCAACCGCGCACTTTCGGCGCGTGCTCAAGGCCAATCCGGATCTGCCGCAGGGCCAGACGGAAACCGACGGCGGGGCCAAATGGTTTACCCTCGACGAGGTATTGCGTCTGCGGGCGCATTTTGCTGCGGAAGGCTCCAAGACCAAGGAGTATCAGCCGTGGCGCCCCGAGGGCCTGCCGGCCAAGATCGTGGCCGTCGCCAACTTCAAGGGCGGCGTTGGCAAGACCTCAACAGCAGCACATCTGGCGATGTCGGCCGCTCTGGACGGGTATCGCGTTCTGGTGATTGATCTCGACAGCCAAGGCTCGATGACATCGATCTTTGGCGGCAAGGTCGAGGATGAATGGGGCACGGTCTTTCCCCTCCTCGCCCGGCATTACGGGCGTCACCTGCAAGAAGAAAACCGTCTGCGGATGCAGCGCAACGAAGCCCCGCAACCGCTTGATGACACACTGGCCGAAGCCATGAAGATCGGTTCCCGCGATCTCATTCAAAAGACCCACTGGCCCAATATCGATCTCATTGGTGCGCAGCTGAACCTCTACTGGTCTGAATTCCAGATTCCCGTCTGGCGCATGGCGGCGCGCAGCTGGAAGCTTTGGGACGCGCTGACAGAAAGTCTGGAGGCCGATGGCATCCTGCAGGACTATGATCTGATCTTTCTCGATACGCCCCCTGCTTTGGGCTATCTGACAATCAACGGACTTGCGGCTGCGGATATCCTTCTGGTGCCTCTCGGGGCCTCTTTTCTGGAATTCGACTCGACGGGGCGGTTTTTCGAAATGCTCCATTCCACATTTCAATCCATTGAGGATGGTGAGAACATGGCAGCCCGCGCGCTTGGCCGTGATGGCGTTCGTTTCGAGTGGGATGCCGTGCGCGCGCTGGTCACCCGTTATGACGCCGGGCAGCAGGCAGAGCTGGCAGGGCTCATGCAGGCCTACCTTGGCCGCGCCCTCGCCCCGCAGCGGCAGGACTATACTGCTCTGATTGGACAGGCCGGGGAACAAGTGAGCGGCATCTATGAGGCCGATTACCGCGACTTCAATCGCGAGACATATATTCGTGGCCGCGAAACCTTTGATGCGACCTATGCGGCTTTTAAAAAACTTCTGTTTGGCGTGTGGCGTCGCGATCAGCTGGCGCAAGAGAAATCGGAGGTTGCCGAATGAATATGCTCTCGTGCGTGGTGAGCGCGACCCCTCCGATTTGTGCGTCAAACCCAACATGGACACCGGTAAAATGTTTCGCATGCGAAACATTTGCGCTCGTCCGCCTTTCTTTTACGGAGGTATTTTATGGCAAAGCGTAAGCGCCTCAGCGGTCCGCTTCAGGATTTCCTGACGACATCGGAAACCCATTCTGCCCCCGCCTCATCAACCGCGCCTATTGCCCGGGTGGCCGGCGACGCATCCGTCAGCGCGGCGCTGGAAGAGGTGAGCCGGGAGCTTAGCAGTGCCCGCGACGAGGGGCGGCTGGTCGTGCGGCTGGCCCTCGATACGATTGATGCCGCCTGGCTGATGCGTGACCGTGCCCACCCGGGTACGGCTGACGAACCGGATTTTTCAGCACTGATAGATAGCCTGCGCCGGAATGGACAGCGCAACCCGATTGAAGTCGTCGACATGGGGGCGGGACGATATGGTCTGATTTCCGGCTGGCGCCGTCTGACTGCGCTGCGCTGCTTGCATGATGAAACCGGAGACGACCGCTTTGCCACTGTGCTTGCCTTCCTGCGCCAGCCCAAAAGCTCGGAAGAGGCCTATGTGGCGATGGTGGAGGAAAACGAAATCCGGCTGGGCCTGTCCTATTACGAGCGGGCACGTATTGCGGCGAAAGCGGTCGAAGCGGGGGTGTTTCCTTCCTCCAAGCTTGCGTTGCAGTCTCTCTTTGCCACAGCCTCGCGCTCGAAACGCTCCAAGATAGGCTCTTTTTTGAGTCTATATAGGGTTTTGGGGGATAATATCTGCTTTCCTCAAGCTTTGAACGAACGCCTGGGATTGGCGCTTGTCAAGGCTCTTGAGGCGAATGAGAGGGCAGGGGCGCAACTGATAGAGCACCTTAAATCCGCCTGTCCGGATAGTTTTGAGGCGGAACAGAGACTGTTGTCAGATTTCGTCAATACGGTCGAGAACTCGACGGAATCCGTCCGTGCTCCGTCGACACCCCCGGTGTCTGAGGCGTTGGCGCCATCGCCTGATACGGAAAATTCAGTCTCTAACCCGGCTGAAGAAGTATGTCCTGGCATTTTTCTCTCCCAGAAGGGTGGGAAGTTGCAGCTTTCTGGCCCGGCAGTTAATCCAGTCTTTCGGGACCGTTTAGAGGCCTGGCTTAGAAAAAATACGGATACGTGAAAGTGTTTCGACGGGCGAAAATGTTTCGCATGCGAAACATTTGGCCTCTGGAATGTGGCTCCCTTCGTCTCTATTCCAGCAAATCAGTTGCTTCATTCTGGTCGAGATCGACATCGGCATAATAGGCGGATGCCTGGGCGAGCGAGGCGTGCAGGCTTAAGCGCATCGCAACTTGAATAGGTACACCATCAAGCGCGGCCTGTGTGAGAAAACCCGACCTGAGCCCGTGTGGACTGGCCAGTTCACGTGGCAGGCCTGCAAGCTCAAGCCTTCGCTTGACGATCTGATAGATTCCGTCACCTGTGATGCCCCGCTTCAGGGGCCGCCCGGATTTGCTGATCGGACGAAAGAGGGGGCCGTCTTCGATCTCGGCTGCGTCAATCCAGGCAACCAACGCTCGGGCCGATACGCCCTTGAGAACCAGCTTGGGGGTTGTCTCTCGGGTCGTGGTCTTGGTTTTTGTTAACCGTATCCAGGCAAGGCTTCGGGTCTCGAACTCCTCCAGGTCGATATCTTCGCGCCTGAGCCCGGTGATTTCTGATCGACGTCGACCGCCGCTGGCCCAGCCGAACAAAAGGATTGCCCGGTCGCGCGTACCGCGCAGGCCCGGTTCGCAAGTGGCAAGCATCTGCTTCAGCATGTCCCGAACAATGGGTTTTGCGGATTTTGCCGCTTTTGGACGCGCTGCCGCCCGTCTCGCCTTGGCGCGGGCCTGGCGCACCATGGGGGCGTCAAAAGGGGAGGGGAGGTTTTTCATGCGGTGGAAGGCACGCCAGGAGGCGATGCGCCGGTCCAGCGTCGCCGGGGCAGGGCAGGCGAGGCTTTTGCGCAACCCCGCCACAATGAGCGCCTCTGCGGCCATTCTGGCGCTTTCCGAGGGATCCAGCGCCGCCAGATCCCGAGCGTGATCGAGAATGAAGCGCAGCGCCACGCTCTCGTGTTCAGGCCATTCCGGATTGCTGCCGAAGACGGTTTTCCGCCAGGCGGTAATGTAAACGAGATCCCGCTCATAGGCCCGGAGTGTGTTCTCCGGCGTGCCGCGGACATAGAGATCGGTCAGCGCGTCCTGATCGGCCGCAGTGAGCTGGGTCTGGGCGGAGAGGGGCAGGGGGGTCATGGATGAACCTTGTCGCCGCAAGGCGGCACCGCCTGACCCCCTTGAGAGCGGACAGGAAAGCAGCCCATTATCCGGGGCAGGTCGATCTGATCTAAGCACATATTCCGAAGGCTCTTCGGCTAATTTTTCCAGTCGATTTTGCCCGAATATATTCGGGCGTTCAATAGAAGTGATAACTGTAGCTTATCATGTATAATGTTATAATTTTAAAAACTGGCCAGTACTGTGCAAAATAAATATATTTTGATTATTAACAGCAATTTACCCAATTCTTGTTGAGTCTGAGAATAGCCCCATAGGGCTAGGGCGTACATAGAAGTCGGCGCACCCAAGCTGGTGCCTTTGGTGCTAGCGCAACTCGGACAAAACCCGCAAACAACTGGCATATCCTGCCAATGTCATAACTTCGCGTTGAAACCGATTAAGCCTCAGAAAACCAGTGGGTTTTCGAGCTGACTGGTAGGCGAACAAATATCCTCTATTTCCTGCTAACTTCGCACACCTCTAAATCCGCTTATTTTAGAAATGGCCTGAGTGGAGTCCGAGGTGTTCCATGATCCCGATCAGGGCGCGATCTGAGAGGGCGTCGTGTTCCCGACAAAGCCGCTCATAGGTACGCCAGTGCATCCCCTTAGGCTTCTTCCAGCCAGGACCATTGAGAATACCTGGTTTCCAGCCAAGCTTGTCGCGGATGTAGTCAGCTCGCCGCGCCGCACGATCACCCGGCTTTTCACGCTGAGAAGGATAGGCCAGATGGTAGCAGTGACGGCACGCAAAGATTGCGCCGCCGTAGAGTATGGCGACCCGCCGACCGCACCCACGGGCAGGGCATAGGAACCACTGCCGGTCGCCGCCCAGGTGGCAGGGCGTGGTATCGAGATAGACCGGATATTTTTCGGCCTGCCATTCGCCGCCATGATCACGATGGCTATAGTCCAGGATCACGCGGCCCGGTTCATACCTGACATTGATCGAGCCTGTAACTCGGCCAGCACGGGACCACGTAAGGTAACGGCTTACCCCTGCGGACAGAAGCCCCTCGCGTTTAAGCCACCGAATGTCAATCGAGCGATAGCTTTCTGTTGTCTCTGCCCCGAACTGCCAGTGCCGCCCGCTACCTTTTCCGCCCATGCCTCACCTCAGGATTTTACCGAAATCATTTGGAAACTTTCCCGTTTATAGGATGCCGCCTTTGCGGTTTGAATAGCTTGCAGGCGATTTTATCCACCCCCCACAAGGGGCTTTTCACAGAGATGGCGCTAACGGCGCTTCCTGTTGGCTCTGCTGCCGATACTTTTGCAAAAGGAACCACATTAGGAGCAGAGCGCGACGTTGCCTCAGGCGAAGCTTTCTTATCCTTTAAGCAATCCAACACCTCAGTTAGCGTGGTCGCTTGCGGTAAGAGATATCCCGATTCAGGTAGTCCCATGTCGCAATCCTTCTTTGAAGGGGGAGGCTCACCACATGATCTTGCACGAAACGGAAGCCTGCATGCCTTTCAAGATGTGCCAATCGTGTGCTGTATCAGCGCCACGTCGTATAATCGGTCATTGCATCCGACCCTGCCACCCGCCAGCCCTGCGTCAACAGGCGCGCGCAGCACGGGTTGCCTATGAACTCAGCCGCAAAAGCGGGATCGGCCTTTGGATATGCACCTTTGAAAACAGGGAAGCACCCTGCCGGGGCGGGGAAGCGTTTGACACCGGCGACATGTGATGGCTACCAGCATACCTATGAAAACTGCTCTTGTTACCGGCGCGGCCGGCTTTATCGGATATCACCTGAGCCTGCGCCTGCTGGACGCGGGATGGCGGGTGATCGGTCTTGATTCTCTCAATGCCTATTACGATCCTGCGCTAAAACAGCACCGGCTTGATCAATTGATGGCGCATGAGGCCTTTGTGCCGGTGCACGGCAAGCTGGAACAGCCCGGCTTGTTGTTGGATTTGTTTGCCGAACACCGCCCTGACCTGGTGATCCATCTGGCCGCTCAGGCCGGCGTGCGCCATTCGATTGAGGCCCCGCGCGATTACCTTGAGGCCAACCTGATCGGCACCTACGAGCTGATTGAGGCCGCCCGCGCCTATCCACCGGCGCATATGCTGATGGCCTCGACAAGCTCGGTCTATGGCGCCAACACGCAAATGCCCTATCGCGAAACGGATAAGGTCGACACCCAGATGTCGTTTTACGCGGCCACCAAAAAGGCCAATGAGGCGATGGCGCATTCCTATGCGCATCTCTACGGCTTGCCGATCACCATGTTCCGGTTCTTTACCGTCTATGGCCCCTGGGGCCGCCCGGATATGGCCTATTTCAAATTCACCCGCGCGATTTTGAACGGCGAGTCGATCGACGTCTATAACAACGGCGAGATGCGGCGCGACTTTACCTATATCGACGATCTCGTCACTGCGATCCTCGGGTTGGCCGAGTGTCCCCCTGGGGACGTCCCTGTCGGGGATCACGACAGCCTGAGCCCGGTGGCGCCATTCCGCACCGTCAATATCGGCGCCAGCCAGCCGGTGGCCCTGATGGATTTCATCCAGGCCATCGAAAAGGCGATCGGACGCGAGGCCCGGAAAAACATGATGGGCATGCAGCCTGGTGATGTGCCCGCCACCTGGGCCGAAACCCAGCTTCTGCGTGACCTCACCGGCGTTGAAATGACCACGGATGTCGAGACCGGCGTAAAGAGGTTCGTAGAGTGGTACCGCACGTATTATGACGTTTAAGGCCTGTCTGGGCACGACGCTGCATATCGGTACTGCGTCATCCGTCGAGGATGGCCCGCGTCCGTTCGGACAGCCAGATTTTCCGTAGGGTCAGGGCAAGCCCGTGCTGGCGGGCCTGCAAGAGGCGCTCTTGTGGCGTGCGGGCTCTGCACCCGCGCGCTGGTCGAACGACCTGATTAATCCTGGATTCAGCTCAGGCTTTCTTTGCCTTGCGTCGGCGGCTGATAAGGCCCATCAGGCCAAGGCCCGTTGCAAGAAGCGGCAAACCTGCAGGCAGGGGCACGACCGAAAGCGTGACGTCCGAAAGGATCGCACCAATATTGTCGCCGCCCGCGTTCTGGAACGACAGAGCCCCGCCATCCGTCGAGAAGACCCATGTCGTGAGCGGATCCGCTTTGATGTGATCTCTGAACTTGCATGTAAAGATGCTTTTCCGTCAGGATGTAATATGTGCCACCGCAGGCGGCGCTCCTGGTTTTCGGGGTTTGATCTGGCTGATGTTCCCTACCTTCTCTCGACGCAAGCTGCTCCGGTGTCTGGCCGGGCTGGGGCTCGTCCCCGGGGCCGCACTGTCTCAGGTCAAAGAGGGGGCGGGCGCTGATCCGGTGCTGGCGAAAGATGGCACGGTTCTCGTGCGGTTATCGTCGCTGTTGCGGGCCGGCCCGGCCGGGCGACTTCTGGCGCGGATCACATTCCCTGAGACCAGTGAGCCGGTATTGGGCCCCAAGGCGCATGAGGCCGGGCATCGCCTGCTCTGGAAGCTGGTCTTTGAGGGGCGCGCGGCGGGCAATCACGGCGATCTCTATGAAAACCGCGACCGTGGCCATTCGCGGCTGCCGCCCGAGGCGCATCCGCAGCTCACCCATGTGGCCTATGATACAGAGGCGCGTGAGGCCGGGCTTGATTACGGCTTGGCGGGGTCAGTCCTCTTTGATGCGCCGCTCATTGGCAATTCCTCTACTGCGGTCAGAGACGGGCCGCTCTGGCGCTCCTTGCCGCGTCTGGCCCTCGGCCAGCCCGGCGGCGCTCAGCACCTCTATCAGAACTATCTTGCCGGGCAGATTCATGTCTATCCCGAGCATCGCGACCATGACCGTGAACATGGGGACCTGATCCCGGCCAATACGCCTTATTTCCTGATCTCGCAGGGCTCGTCAGGCTCGGACCGGCCCCATCTTGAGGCGCTTGCCATGATCCTTGCGGCGTTCCGGCCCGAGACCAAGGCGTTCCTGTACCGAAATCAGCTTTTGGCCCCGACGGTGCAGATGGTCCTGCGCCGCAGTCTCACGGCGGTGCGCAGCCGGTCCGCCTACCTGTCGGGACTGGCGCACCCCTCGGTGATCCCCCGTGATCAGATCAACCTGATGCGCATGGTGCAGCTGGCCAATGCGCTGACGCCCGAGACGGTGCCGCCGATGGTGCGGCTGGCGGTGCTGTCCGAAGAGGATGCCGTCGAGGGCATCGACTATTTCGGCGAGGGGCTGAGTGAACGGCTTTTTGATACGCCCGCCGCCATCGCCCGGATCTGGCGCAGCCACGCCTATCGCCGCAGCATGACCGTCTCGGCCGAGGCCACGCGCGATCCGAACGGGCGCGCACCGACATTCATCTGGCAGGTCCTGCGGGGCGATCGGGCGCGCACCCGGATCGAACCGCTGGACAACCGGGGCCTGCGCGCCCGGATCACCGTGGACTGGCAATTGCCGCGCCCGGTGCCGGGGCGCCCTGAAATTCGCTCGAACCGGGTGGATATCGGCGTCTTTGCCCAAAGCGGTGCGCAGGACAGCGCGCCCGGCCTGATCTCGATCCTGTTGCCGCAGCACGAGACGCGCCGTTACGGCCCCGGCCCCGATGGTGCGATGCGGATCGAGAGCATCGACCGCCAGGTACCGCCCGATGGCTATGCCGACCCGGTGCTCTTTGCGCAGGCCGACTGGCGCGACGATTACAGCTATGATGCTGCGGGCGCTTTGCTGGGCTGGGAGCGGCAGGGGCCGGTGGGGCGCATGCGGTTTGATGCGAAAGGCCGGAAGATTACACAAGGTGGACCGATGCCGGTGCGCCACATGGTCAATCGCCCGTCGGGGGCGGCTCCCCGGATTGTCCTGAAGGAAATGCCTGGCGAAGAGGGGGAATAGGCTGGATGAATCGTCCCTGCCTCCCGGCCATGGGGCCAGACTCCGCGTGCGGTGGTTATCTCCAACAGGTGAAAATCAACTGGACATTTGGCCTCGCCGCGCTCTGGCGGCGCAAGCGGGCAGCCTGACCGTAATCATCTAAAAAAAACGCCAAAACGTTCGCTTCCTGCGGCCGTTTTCTGTTTCAGAAGAGGCGATTCGCGTTCGCGATCAGATGGAGCGTTTGTTCTTGATTTGACGACAATCGGGCCTGAACTCATGAATTGATGCGGCTTGAGGAATTCACCCGACGTGAGTCAACTCATGGTTGATAGGGTGCCGCGAAATACATCCGAATTGGGGCCAAAACGTGGCAGATTTCTGACTTTTCTGTTCCCAGATCGCCTCAGCCCGTGTATATTGATAATGATAAAGATTTATCCTGATAAAGGGGAATGTAAAATGAGTTTTATGAGAAATGCTTTGAGCAAGAGCAGTGTGTCCGCTTTGGCGCTTTCTGCAGGCTTTGCAGTAGTAGGCGCTACAGCGAGTGCACTGACAATCACGATTGATGACCTCAGCACTGCTGGTGTCGATCTCACTATTAATGATGGTGATATTGGTCTTGACCTTGACGGTGTAGTGAATGGGATCATCATCTCGGGGCTGCACACGGTTGGTGGATATACTATATCCGGTCTTAATGCAGCATCGACAGATGCATTAGGAGAATCCGAATTGACACAGACATCGCTTGATGTTGCCGGTGGTTCGACCGGCGGGCTCAGAGTGATTACGTCCTCCGTATTCAGTGCGGGTGCTAATAGTCCGGATGCAAGCAACCTCTCGTTCAGTTTGGGTGGTAGTGAGTTGAATAGCACTGTCAGCGGCTTCGGCAGTGCTGGCGGCACGCCAACTGCAACCCTTTCGTTTAGCCCGGGCGCTGACGGAACGGACTCTTTCTCGGCTGATACCAGTACCTCAGCAGTTTTGTCTGACCCGTTTACTATGTACTCCCAAATTGACATTGGTAGCGTGAAGGCAGGTCATCAAACCAGCCTGACAGCAACAGTTATTGCGGCTGTTCCGCTTCCGGCAGCAGGCTTCCTGTTGTTCGGTGCGCTTGGTGGGTTGGCCGCGATGCGTCGCCGCCGCAAGCCTGCATAACGCAAGCTACGGATTATGTTTCGAGAGAGGGCCGCATGACGCGGCCCTTTTCTTTTGCCGTTCAGATATCCAGCCCCATGGCCTGTCGCAGCATCCAGACCATGCGCAGGAGACGCAGGCGAATGAGCGTGCCCGCCGCGCGTAAACGGTCGGGCAGGCCTGAGAGTTTCGGACTTGTTAGTACTCGGAACAGATGGACGAGGATACTGGCCGGCATTGCAAGCGCCTTGAGAACCCAAAAAAGACGAGTTTTGGGGCTATGTACCTTTAGGCCGAATTGTTCTTTGGTAAGACGCCGCCATTTGCCGCGCAGTGCGGCCCAGTCTTGCCGCGAGGGGTGCCCCACGCGCAGCCCGTCCTCGTAGATCAGCCGATATCCTTTGGCGGTCGCGCGAAAGGACCAATCGGTATCCTCGGACACCCCGCCCCGAAAGGGGCCTACATCCTCGAACACATCCCGCCGGGTGATCAGATTGCCGGTGCCGGAAAATCCCTGAACCTCGATGTACTGGCGAAAATCGAAGGCAAAGACCGTCTCGAAGGCCTCGGCCCCGCTGCGCGGCGGTGGGGTTTCGTCAAACACCTCGACGCGGCCCCCGATCAGATCGGCCCGGTTCGCCACCGCGCGGCCCACGCGCACCCAATCGGGGGCGGCCACGCAATCGGCATCAATGAACATCAGCTGCGGGGCAGAGGTTTCGCATACGCCACGATTGCGGGCCGCAGCCGCGCCTTTTTCGGTCTCGGTGATAAAGCGGATATCGGGAAATCTGGCTTGGATCTCGCCGAGGGGCTGGGTCGAGCCATTGTCGACCACGAGGAGCTCACAGCCCGACAGATCGTTCTCCTGCAGCGCGGCAAGGCAACGCTCCAGCCGCACCACATCATTGTAATGCGGGATGATGATCGCAATCTCGGGGATTGCTTTTCCTGTCCCTGTGTTTGCCATCAATAGTAATCATACTCCTCGGCATCACTGATATAGCGGCACTTGTTGAGCACGATACCCATCACATTGGTCAATTCTGCTACCTGCCGTTCGGCCTCGTCGATACGTTTCATCGGGGTGGATTCGGCGGCAGCAATAATCACCGCACAATCAACATTCTGCAAAAAGGCGATATTGTCGTCGCTGACATTGAGCGGCGAGATATCGAAGAACGTCAGATCCGGCGCATAGTCCCGTTCGATCCCGTCCAGCGCATCACGCGCCGCCCTGCTCAGCAGGATTTCCGACGGATTGGATGCGGGGCTGTTGTTGAAGCCAAATCCCACCCGCTCTCCAAGGCGCACCCCATGGTCGGCAAAGCGCACATGGCCATCCAGCACATCCGCCATGGAATGGTCGGGCGTCTGCGACAGAATCTTGTGAAGGGTCGGGCGGCGCAGATCGAGATCAAGGCAAAGCACGCGCATATCGCGCTGCCGCTCAAAGCTGAAGGCCAGATTGGCCAGAGTGGTGGTTTTACCGGCTCCGATATCGGGAGAGACGATTGCCACCCGTCGCCAGTTGTTGCTCTGCGCCTGATGGATGATCTTGGTGCGCAAGAGATCATACGGTGCGGCATCCCGACCACGTTCTGCGGCGACCACCAGACGGCGCTTGAGCAGGTCACGATTGAGCTTGAAGGGCGTAAGTGCCGCCCAGGCCTCTTCAACCGATTGGCTGATTTCAGGCGTGGTGCTGCGTTCTGTTCGTGTGGCACTGCCCGTCTGGCGCTGCGCGCGGGCCTTGGCCAGGGCTTGCTGAATACGTTCCATCTCAAGCGCTCCTGATATAATTGTAACCGGTCACCAGCGGACGCCGATCTTGTTCATGGCCCGGTCGGCCAGCAGGTCGAGCGGAAGATAATAAAGATGCACCGCATAGACCGCTGCGGGAAAGCCCACGAGGATCACTAGGTAGACCAGAAGCTTGACCAGGCGCTTCTTGAAGATTTCGGACCGGCTGCGCATGTAGGGGATGGTTGCCAAGGGGCGCACACCGATGCGTTTCATTATATCTTCCGGCCGCCGGGCTGTACGGTTGAGCAATTCGATCAGTACAACAAGAGCGATCCCTGCCAGGACGCCAAACATTGTACCGCCCCCGGCGATCTGCATCCGGTTCGGCTTTGTGGGCCTGTTGGGCGTGGTCGGTGGCTCGATGATCGAAATCTTCTGTCCGCGTGACAGCGATTCGATCCGTTCGCCGGTACTGGCCTGGGCCAGACGATCAACGGCCGTGTTGTACTGGGCCTCAATATTAGCATAGGTCCGGTTCAGCTCTTCGAGGTTCGCGGTATTGGCCGGGGTGCTGGCCAGCGAATCCTCCAGAACCGCTAGTCTTGCGGTGATATCTTCGCGTTGCTCCTGCAGCATCGAGATGCGTGTCTCGATCTCGCTCAATTGCAAATCGAGCGTAGCCGAGCCGCGCCGCTGCGTCGGTGCGTCGGGTGCCGGTTCTTGTGTCTCTGTCGCGGTTCGCGCGTCGAGACGCTGTTCTAGCTGATCGATGCGAGCCTGTAGCATCTTCACCCGGGGGTTCTCCTCCGAGTAGATGGAAAGGGCCTGGTCAAGCTGGGCCCGCATTTCCTGCAGGCGCTGCTCGTCGGGCGACAGGCGCGCGCTCTCATTAGCCCCGAGCTGTCCGGTCGCCTCAAATATCTGTACAAGTCGCTCGCTCTGGTTCCTGAGGGTGATTATGTCCCGGTTGATTTGGCGGATCTGTTCCTGCAATGTGGACTTCTGGTCGAGGCTATACCCGAGGCTTTCCGGCAGGGCCCCGGAATTTCTGGTCTTGAATTCGAGAATTCGGGCGCTCTGCGCATCAAGATTCTGACCCAGGCGTTGGACTTCCTGTTCGAAGAACTCCATTGTGTTACCCGCGCGCGAGGTGCGGAACTCCACGTTCTGCCGCTCAATCAGGGTCAGGTATTCGTTGAGCACGCCGGCCGCGATACTCGGGCTGCGGGACTCAAAGGTGAGTGTCAGGATCGGTCCTGGGTTGCGTGAGCTTCCGGACCTCTGGATTACAGTCCGCGCCCGCATCGCCGCCACGATTTCATCGGCACTCATTGTCGGGATGTCCTCGAACACCTGCTGGCTGCGGGCCACATCGAGCAAATTAGCGCGCGTCATCAGCCGCTGTTCGATGATCTCGAGTTGCTCGGACAGCCCCACCCTGACCGTGGATGCGGCCAGTTCCGTGGGGATCTGTGGTCCTTCCAGCAAAAGTCGGGTTTGCGATTCATAGGCAGGCGGCAGAGTGAAGGCTGCGATAACGGCCACAGCCGAGATGACCACCGAGACCACAAGGAAATAATGCAGGCGGCGCAGGAAGATCGAGAAATAGTATTTCAGGTCACTCATGTCTTGTCACTCTCTTCCGATGCAAAGGAGGCTGTAAAGAACAATCCGTCGTCAAGCACGCTCTGAAGAATGTCTTCGGTCACTTTTCTCTCGTCCTTGCTCCATGTGTAAACCATTGCGATATCACACAATTGATTGACAAGTCGCGGCACCCCGCCGGTCTGCTCATGGACCATTTTACAGGCGCCGATGCTGAATTCATCCCCCTGCCCGCCGACGGTGCGCAACCGGTGCTGGATGTATTCCGTCACCGTCTCTTCATCCATTGCCGGGATGTGGAAATTTGCCGACACACGCTGCGCCAGCTGTTTCATCTTGGGGCTGCGGATCATGTCGCGCAACTCGGGCTGCCCGACCAGAATGAGCTGTATCAGCTCATCCTTGTTGGCGTTGATATTGGTGAGCATGCGCAGCTCTTCCAGCCCTTCCATTGACAGGTTCTGCGCCTCGTCGAAGATCAGCACGACGCGCCGCTCTGCGGCATATTCGGCGATCAGGAAATCCTGTAGTTTCTGGAACTTCTGCACATAGCTTGCCCCCTCGGGCACCTCAAGCGACAAGGCGTTGAGCACCCATTGCAGCAGCTCTCCGCGCCCGCCCTGCGCGTTGGAAATGAGGCCGATCGTGATCGCCTCTTCGGTGCTCTTGAGCAGGTGATGCACCAATGTTGTCTTGCCTGATCCGATTTCTCCGGTGACCACGGTTATCGGTGCGCGCGACAATATCCCGTAATCCAGAATCGTATAGGCATTGCGATGCGCCTTGGACCAGAAGAGAAAGGCAGGATCCGGCAGCAGCGTGAAGGGCCGCTCGGACAAGCCGAAAAAATCTGCGTAAAGGGTCTCCGGTTTCATATGCATCTTTCAAAACTGGTGCCGCAGGCTGGTGTCATACTGCACGGCTAGGAGTGCCACCACAGTAGAACATGAAATTCCGTCTGTTTTCATTGTACCTGTCCTTTACATGCCAATAATTCAACAGACAAATCATGCACTTTGATGGCGGGAGTGAGATATTTGGAAGGCGTATTGTGTCGCCGGATCGCTCTTTTCGGCGACGTCCCCTCACGAATCGGTTGGGGCTGTTCATGAACTATTCCCCCTACTCACGAACATTTGTTGACAGCCAGGCAACAACCACCAGATATGAGGTCGCGGTCATGTGTAACGCCCTTATCGGGAAAATACTAAAATTATATCTTTTCAGCGGCTTAGATGCGCTTCTTTGAATTCTGGCCAAATCATGTCTTGTTTTAGGCAGTCCGGAGTAGTTCACTGGTAATGGGGGTGTGATCGCGGATATGTGCTGCTCATCCAATGTTTTTATCAAAACGGATTTTACCGTGTTGGGTCCTGAGTGCCAGTTCGCTCAAAAAGTTTGTAGAGGCCATTAATTATGACTTTCGAAGATTTATCTGAAAAACCTGCCAGAATGCGGGTTGCTAGACCTGAAAGCCGTATTAGCCGCCGCGCATTCTATCGCAATGGTGCCAAGCGTTGCCTGGACATTACTCTTGTCTTGATTTCCCTGCCGATTTCCCTGCCGCTTATATTGGGCATGATGGTTCTCGTGGCGATTGCCGGGGGCAACCCCGTCTACCGTCAGAAACGCCTCGGGCGTGGCGGTCGTGTCTTTGACATGTTCAAGATCCGCACAATGGTACCGGGGGCCGACGCCTTGCTGGAAGACCATCTTTGCAAAAACCCCGAGGCCCGTCGCGAATGGGATGAAAGCCAGAAACTGAAATATGATCCGCGCATCACGCCGCTTGGCTGTTTTCTGCGCAAGTCCTCTCTCGATGAACTGCCGCAACTGTTGAATGTACTCAAGGGCGACATGTCGCTTGTTGGGCCGCGTCCGATGATGGTGGAACAGCGGGCGATTTATCCCGGCACGGCCTATTTCGAACTGCGGCCGGGGATCACCGGGCCCTGGCAGGTTTCCGACCGCAACCAGTCAAGCTTTGCCCAACGCGCCGCCTTTGACCGCGATTATCTGATGTCACTGTCTCTGTCGGGGGATCTGTCCATCCTGTGCAGGACTGTCTCGGTGGTGCTGCGCGGCACCGGATATTGACGCGCGACCAATCGAACCGCGATACTTTACGCCTCTCTTGTACCGGAGGTGGTTTGATAAGGTCTGAATGGACTGTAATAATGTCCGACTTGGCTTGTCGAACCTGTCCCGAAATGCGATGGTAATACTATGATCAAACTGACATTTCTGGCATTGGCCACTGCGGGCACGCTGTCCTTCTGCGATAATGCAGAACAGCGTGCGGACAAACATTTTCAATCCGGGCTTGAGTTGCTGGAAAAGGGAGATGTGGATCGTGCCCTGGTCGAATTCCGCAATGTCTTCCAGCTGAATGGCCAGCATCGCGAAGCACGGCTGCAATATGCAGATGCCGTGCGCGCAAGGGGAAATATCGGCGAGGCCTATGGGCAGTACCTGCGGCTGGTGGAACAATATCCCGACAGCCTGGCCGGACAGCGGGCCCTTGCTGAATTGGCGCTGCGGGAAAACAACTGGGAAGAGGCGCGCCGTCATGGACGCGCTGCGGCGGAGCTGGACCCCGATGACCGTTTGGTGCAGGCGGTCAACGCCACGGTGAGCTATCGCGATGCAGTTGTGGCCAAGGATGCCACGGCGGAGCGCGCGGCGGTTACGAAAGCGCAGGCGCTTGTTGCCGAGGATCCCGACCTGATGATCGCCCGGCAGGTCATCATCACCGATCTGATGCGGGCCCAGAACTGGACTGCGGCCCTCTCTGCCATTGATGCCGCCCTTGCCGAGTCGCCTGACGATCAGGAGCTTTATACAATTCGTCTCGGCGTTCTCAATCAGCTGGGCGAAACACGCGAAATCCGGGCGCAGCTCGAAGAGATGATCACCCGGTTTCCCGAAGATCCGAGCATACCGGCGACCTTGGTGCGCTGGTATATCTCCCAGGGGGATGTCGATGCGGCCGAGGCATTCCTCAAAACCCGCGCGGATCAGGAGCCGCGCGATCCCGATGACATCATCACCTAT
Organism: Roseovarius marisflavi; assembly: GCF_900142625.1. Taxonomy (GTDB): domain Bacteria; phylum Pseudomonadota; class Alphaproteobacteria; order Rhodobacterales; family Rhodobacteraceae; genus Roseovarius; species Roseovarius marisflavi. Next base: position 23,666 of record NZ_FRBN01000025.1, on the reverse strand, counting down.
ATCCGCTTCCTGTCCGAGGTGCGCAGCCTTGAAACCGCCAAGGTCGAGCTGGACCGGATCATTGCAAGTGATCCACCTGAACGGGAACGGTTGATCGCGCTGCGGGCCGGGTTTCGCTTTGATCTGGGCGAGCGTGACGCGGCCATCGCCGAGATGGAAGAGCTGATTGACGCGATGGAGCCATCCGATGAGCGGCGCAGCATCATGGTCATGCTTGCACGGATGCTTGAAGTGACCGACAATCAGGTCGGAGCCAGGGCCTTGGTCGAGCAAGTTCTGGAAGAGGACAAAAACCAGGTCGACGCGATGAAACTGCGGGCCGGCTGGCTGATCGAGAGCGATCGTGTCGACGAGGCCATCGTCACCTTGCGCGCGGCACTGGGGCAGGCCCCGAACGATGCCGGTGCAATGAGCCTCATGGCGCATGCCCATGAACGTGCGGGCAATCGTGATCTGATGGCGGATATGCTGAGCCGTGCTGTTGATGCCTCCAGAAACGCGCCGGAAGAGTCGCTGCGCTATGCGAGTCACCTGATTTCGCAGGGCGATCTGCGAACAGCAGAAACCGTGTTGATCAATGCCCTGCGCCTGTCCCCAAACCATATCGCCATGCTGAGAGGACTTGGCGATATCTACGTACGTGACCGGGATTGGCCGCGTCTGACGCAGGTCATCGAGACCCTGAGGCGCGAGGATGGTGCCAATGCACAGCGGGTCGCCAATGACCTGACGGCGCGCCAGCTGGCGGCGCAAGACCGTGAAGATGAGTTGATGGGCTTTCTTGACACGCTTGCAGGCGAAGGCGCGTCCGGTATGGGGGCGGCAGCGTTGATCGTGCGGACCCACTTGGCTCAGGGCAATTTGGATGCGGCATTGCAATATGCGCGTGAGATACTGGACGCAAACCCCGGAGACCCCGAGGCGCGTTTCCTTGTGGCCTCGGTGCAGGTGGCAGGCGGCGACATTGAAGCGGCCGAGACGACCTTTCGTGACCTGGCAACAGAGAACCCGCAGGATCAGCGCTTCTGGCTCGCTCTTTATAATATCCATGCCCTACAGGAAGACGTGGCGACGGCCCGGCAGGCCCTTCTGGACGGGCTTGAGGCCAATCCTGACAACCTGAGACTCAACTGGGCTCTGGCTGGCGTTCTTGAGCGCGAAGGTGATATTCAGGGCGCGATTGACATTTATGAGCGGCTCTATGCCGCTGACAGCAACAATCTGATCATTGCCAACAATCTGGCAAGCCTGCTGGCGACGGGGAGTGAGGATGCCGACAGCCTCACGCGCGCGCATGAGATCGCACGGCGTCTGCGCGACCGTGACGTTCCGGCCTTTCAGGATACCTATGGCTGGATCGCCTTCCGCCGCGGAGATCTGGATACCGCGCTTGCTGCGCTGGAACCGGCGGCGGCCAGTCTGCCTGCCGACCCGACAGTGCAGTACCATCTGGCGCGCACCTATGTCGCACTCAAGCGCGATGCCGATGCCCTGGCGCAGTTCCGCAAGGTGGTTGAGGCCGCAGAAAACGGTCCGGAACTAGCATTCATGGACGAAGTCAAAGGCGAAATTGACCGATTGTCTGCGTCTGTCGAATAAGACAGATATGGGAAGCTGACGAGAAAATACCTTCAAAGCGCTGCAAATCTGCCGCAGCGTCGAGTTTTCTTGACTTTACGTATTTTTCTGAGCCGCTAAATAGCTTAAATTCCACACAAAATGAAAATGGGACAGAGGCACAGGATGATCAGATTTTTAACAGCGATCCTTTTCCTGATTGGATCTGCCAGCGTTTCCATGGCGCAGGACTTCTACCGCATCAAGCCGGGAGATACTCTGCAGGTCGAGGTTCTCGAAGATCCGGGCCTCAATCGCAGTGTTCTTGTTTTACCCGATGGGTCTATCAGCTTCCCGCTGGCGGGCACGGTCAAGGTTGGCGGGCGTAGTGTCGATACCGTGGCCAGCACCCTGTCAAAGGAAATGGCCTCGAACTTTGCCGTCTCGCCGACCGTTCTGGTGTCGGTTGCAGCTCTGGCGCCGAAATCTTCGTCGCGCGCCGCCGCTCAGCCAAATCTGATGAATGTCTATATTCTGGGTGAGGTTAATAACCCCGGTCGCAAAGAGATCCTGCCCGATACCACGCTGATCCAGTTTCTGGCTGAGGCGGGGGGGCTGTCCCGCTTTGCCGCCGAGAAACGCATCCAACTGCGCCGCGTCGACCCTGCGGGTGGAGATGAAACCGTCTATCGCTTCAACTATCGCACGATGGGGGGAAGCGACAGCATCAGTGGCACGACGGTACTGGCCCCGGGGGACGTGATCGTTGTGCCCGAGCGCCGTCTGTTCGAATAAGGACGGGTTGTGATACGCGCGCATGCCCTGATTGGCTCCGGGTGCCTGACTGTGCTCTGCTTGGGTGCGGGGCTGACGCTTGCGCAGCAGGCCAGCAGCCCGGAGGAGGGTGGCCCTGTGCTAACCTTCGGGCTTAGTTCCACATTCAGCGCGACGGATAATTACAACCTGAGCCCCAGTGGCGGGGACAGTGCCGAGCTGTTCGACAACAGGCTGTCTTTCGGATACCGCAACCGGCGCGCCAATGATGTGCTAAGCCTTGATCTGAGCGGGCTGCTGCGCGCCAATGAGCCGCCGGGCGGCAGCCGCACCCTCGATGATCGGAGCGCGCGGCTCGGCTATGACCGGGAGGGGGTGAACAGCGCCCTCAGCTTCGGGGCCGACTATAGCCTCGCGTCGGTCAACTCACTTGATCCGTTCGATCAGAACCGCTTTTTCGATGATGATCTGCTTGACGAAAACGATCTCGCCGAAGACCAGGGTGACCGCGAGCAGATATCGACCCGCTTCAGTTTCGAGACCGGACTCAACGATCCGGTGGGCTTCATTGTCGAGGGGCGCTACCGTGAGCAGACGTATAGCAGCACCACCGATCCGGATCTGTTCGATACCGAAACAATCAGTCTTACCGGCACAACGCGGTTCACCCTCAGCCCGGCAACCGAGGCGCGGGTCGTGTTGCGTTATAGGGATTATACTGCTGATGACGTGCCGCAGACCGATCGGCAAACTACCAGCTTCAACCTAGGACTTACGCAGGCGCTGTCAAAGATCGACACGCTTGATGTTTCGCTCGGCCTTCAGCAGATCGAGACCCATGAGACCATTCTGGGCGCGCGCAATTCGGACACCGAGACCGGAATCATCGGCAATATTGCCCTGGACCGGGAATTGACGCGGGGCACGGTCGGCACGACATTCGACCTTAGCGACAGCGTGAATGGCACGACCGCCACCTGGCTGGCCAGCCGCACAATGCCCTTGCCGCGCGGCGCGCTGGCAATCAGCCTTGGGGCGACCAGCGATGTCTCTGACACGATCCGTCCGGTGGGAAGCATTGAATTCAGCCACGAGATGCCGCGCAGCACCCTGACGGCGACGCTCGACCGGCGGGTCGCCACCAGCTCGCGGTCGAACGAATTACGCACCACAAGTGCCTCTCTTGGCTATACTTATGAGATCAACTCTCTGTCCGATCTGGGATTTTCGGCGAATTTGGCCGAAGTGGCCCAGGCAGGTGGCCCGGCCGTGAACGACACCACCCGCGCCGATCTGCGCGCCACCTACTCCCGCGATCTGACCCGGGATTGGCGGCTCTCTTCGGGCTATGAATACCGCATACGGGACGAAACCGGAGTGGGCAGTGCCACATCGAACCGGGTCTTTCTGACGCTGGAACGCAAGGTCGTTATCCGCCCCTGATCTTCAGGTATTGTCGCTAAACAGAAAACAGATAGTTCAAAGGCGTGCCGACACGCCGTTTACGCGGCTTTTGAATCGCTTTTTGCCCGATCTTTCGCTAGAACATCCAAGGGATGGATTGCAGCCGACAAGAGTGTTTCAGGCATAATAAGCAGTGCCTAAGCGGTTACAGGAGAACGTGAAAATGTCCGTTACAGACTATTCCGCCTCAGGGGGTCTTGCCCGCCCGCTCAATCCGGTCGGCCTGTTCTGGTTTGCGCTTTTGTTGGTGGGCTCGGTGCCGATCTTCTGGATCGGCTTTGTGTCACTGGCACAGGCCTGGTCCACCGCCGAGTACAGTCACGGGCCGCTTATTCCGCTCGTCTCGCTCTATCTTTTCCTGCGGGAAATGCGGCGCATGCCGCCGCCTAAACCGGTCGTGCATGACCGCGCCTCGGGACTTGTCGTCATCACGCTCGCGCTTCTGGTGGCGATCGCGGGCAATCTGACGCGTATCCCGGATATCGTCTCTTATGCCTTCATCATCTGGGTCGGCGGGGTGGTGCTGACGATCTTTGGATGGGAGCGGGGCAAGCTGCATCAGCTGGGGGTGGTACATCTGATCTTCATGCTGCCCCTGCCGCATTTTGTCTATCTCAAGCTGACCATCGTGCTCCAGACCATTTCCTCGGAGATCGGCGTCTGGTTCGTGGCGCTGATGGGGGTGCCGGTCTTTCTCGAAGGCAATGTGATTGACCTTGGTGTCTATAAGCTGCAGGTCGCCGAGGCCTGTTCGGGGCTGCGCTATCTTTTTCCGATCCTCAGCTTTTCCTACCTTTTCGCCATCCTCTATCACGGGCCGGTCTGGCACAAGGCGGTGCTGCTCCTGGCGGCGGTGCCACTGACGGTGCTGATGAATTCATTCCGCATCGGAATGATCGGCGTGCTGGTCAACAGCTACGGGATCGGGCAGGCCGAAGGCTTTCTGCATTTCTTCGAGGGCTGGATCATCTTCGGCGCCTGTATCGCGATCCTCTTTATCATGGCTGTGGCGCTACAGCGGCTGACGCCGAACCCCAAGCCCCTATCGGAGGCGATTGATCTCGATACCACCGGTTTTGGGGCGATCCTGACCCGTATCACCAGCATCCGCGCCTCGCGCGCGCTGATGGCGGGGGGGATCCTGACACTTGCGGTCTCGGCGGGATGGGTCTTGCAACAGGGCAAGGAGCCCGTGGCGGTGGACCGCGATCCCTTTGCGCTCTATCCGCGGCAGATCGGAGAGTGGTCGGGGACCTTCTCGATGCTCGAACCCAATATCGAGCAGGTACTGGGGGCAACCGATTATCTTGCGGCCTCCTTCAACGCGCGGTCCGAGCCCGCGCCGGTGTCGCTCTTCATGGCCTTCTACGACAAGCAGACTGAAGGTAGCGGCATCCATTCGCCCGAGGTCTGCCTGCCGGCCGGCGGCTGGGAAATCTACAGCTTCGAGACGGTGCCCGTGGACATGAGCAGCACAGTCTACGGCACGTTTGAGGTAAACCGCGCGGTGATCCAGAAGGGGCTGTCGCAGCAGCTTGTCTATTACTGGTTCGAACAGCGCGGCAAGCGCATGACCAACGATTTCAAGGCCAAGATGAGCGTGGTCTATGACAGCCTCATGATCGACCGCACCGACGGCGCCATCGTGCGCTACATCACCCCGATCCTCAACGGTGAACCCGAAGGCGCCGCCGATGCGCGCCTGCAAGAGCTGATGCGAGAGAGCCTGCCCAAGCTGCCGCGCTTCGTGCCCGGGTGATCTGTCCGAATATTTTACTCTGCAGCACAGGGTTGATGTCGCGAAGCTGTGCTTGAGTTTCTTGCAGCGATGGCGCATCCAGTGGTGATGGAGAACCGACCTTCCCCACCACGACGCTTGCCTCTTATCCTATGGGTTGCCGCCCATGGGTCGCTGATTGCAATCGTCGTGATCTGCGTGGCTATCGAGGTGATCCTTCAGGGGGCCGATCACGGGTTCTGGGGTTCGCCGCGCTGGCGGGGGCTGGCCTATCAGAATGGTGGGTTCTGGCGGGGCCTTCTGGACAATTGGCAGCCAAACTATGCCGCCCAGCCCGTCACCATGTTCGCCAGCTACGGGTTTCTGCATGGCGGAGTGATGCATCTGCTGGTCAACATGATCACGCTGGTGTCACTTGGCCAACTGGTGATCGAACGCGTGGGTCAGCTGCGCTTTGCCTTGATTTATGCGCTCTCGCTTCTGGGCGGGGCTTTGGGCTTTGCGCTTTTGTCTGCGGCAGTGCAGCCCATGGTGGGGGCCTCGGGCGCGCTCTTTGGCCTGGCAGGGGTCGTTACGGGTTGGGAATACACCGCCCGCCGCCTGGCGCGTGAGGGTATCGGGCCGGTGCTGCGGGTGATCGGGCTTCTCACCCTGCTCAATGTCATCATGTACTGGGCGATGGACGGCAACCTCGCCTGGGAAACCCATCTGGGCGGCTTTCTGGCAGGATGGGCCGCAGGATGGTGGGTACGAGAGATTGATCAGTCTTAACGATCAGGCCTTCGTCACATTAGTCATCGGCAGGGCGCGCTTCTGCATTGCATTGCGCGTATCAACGATCGGAAGATCCATCGCAGCAAGAGCCGTATAATCGATATCATCATGATCGGTTGCAATCAGAATGGCATCGAAATTGGCAGGATCGATATTGTCGAACGCTATGGATTTATACCCAAGAAGCTCCGGATATTCGCGCATGCGCGGGATTTCCGGAACATGGGGATCATGGAACGCAACCTGCGCTCCAGCCGTGCGCAACAATGACAGAAGCCGTACTGACGGACTTTCGCGCATGTCCGGGATGTTCTTCTTGTAAGCGATCCCGATGATCAGGATGCGTGACCGTGAAAGCCCGAGCCCGAGGCGACGGTCAAGAACCTCACGCAGCTTCGAGACCACATAGTCGGGCATATTGGAGTTGATCTCGCCCGCCAGTTCGATGAAGCGCGTAGACAGGTGGTACTCTCGGGCCTTCCAGGTCAGATAGAACGGGTCGATCGGAATGCAGTGCCCGCCAAGTCCGGGGCCGGGATAGAAAGGCATAAAGCCGAAGGGCTTGGTCGCGGCCCCGTCGATCACCTCCCAGACATCAATGTCCATGGCATCAAAGATGACCTTCAGCTCATTGACGAGGGCGATGTTCACAGCCCGGAAGATATTCTCTGTGATCTTGATGGCTTCGGCCGTGCGGGTCTTGGATACGGGAACGACGTCCTGAACGACCTTTCGGTAGAAGGCTTCCATAAGCTGGCTTGCTTCGGGCCCATCTCCGGCAACGATCTTCGGGATCGTGTTGGTATTGTAAACGGCATTTCCGGGGTCTTCTCGCTCTGGAGAGAAGCCGATGAAAATATCATGTCCGGGTTTCAATCCTGATCGGGCCAGTATCGGGGTCAGAACTTCATCGGTCGTGCCCGGGTAGGTCGTGGATTCCAAGGCCACGAGCGTGCCTTGCGTTATGTGGCGCGCAATCTCTTCGGTTGTCGAGATGACATAAGAGAGGTCCGGTTCGCGGTGTGCCGTGAGGGGTGTGGGGACACATATGACGAAGACATCCATGTCTGCCAGCTGAGTGAAATCAGTCGTCCAGGCAACCCGGCCTTCGTCTCGCAGATCGACCAGTTCTTGATCGGAAATGGCACCGATATAGCTGTTTCCGGCATAAAGCTTTTCAATCTTCGCTGGATCAACATCAAAGCCGGTGACGTGTAGCCCGCTGCGCGCTGTCGTTACCGCCAGAGGCAGCCCAACATATCCAAGACCAAGGATCGCGATTTTGGCGGTTAAGGTCTCGATCTTAGAGAGCAACTCAACAAAGGAATTTTCTGACACGGTAAATTCATCTCCAAAATTTTGCACGACCTACTTTCCTTGCTGCTACCCTTAATCAGCGCTTTGTGGAAGAGATCAGGAAGTGGTGTAGGGCATCCGTAAAGTCTTTATCGGCAACGGGTGACAAGAGCTGCGGCGTGCCGCTGGCGATATTTTCGATAGCTTGGTCCATCACGGTGGAAAATCGGGTTTCATCCTCGGCCACAAACAGCATTGGCCGTTTCGTCAGGTTTTTAACAGTTGTATATTGGTGGTCATTGCGGGTTTCTCGCAGATGACCGCGCCGCGGCATGATGACGATCGGTTTTCCATGGGTAAAGGCCGTCAGGATTGATCCCATTCCGGCATGCGACACAATCAGATCCGCCTGGCTGATCCGCGCCTCATATTCCGCAGGCGGCAGGTGCGTTACCGTTTCGAAGTTTTTCGGCCGGTAGGCACCGGAGGCTGGTGAAACAATCTGTGCAAATATCTCATGTTTCAGCGCGGTCTGATCGGCCCAGACATCTACTGCCCTGACAAGCCGATCAAACGGCTCATGTGTGCCTATTGTCAGAAATATCACAGGACTGATCCCAGATATTTTGGTCCTTCCGGCTTGGCAAGGTGCTCCCATTGTGTGAGCCACAGATCGGCATGTTTGCCGATGCGCTGTCCGGACATGGAAAGTTCTTCAGCATTGGCCATGCTGTCGATCCAGACAGTTTTGGCCCCAAACAGGCGTCCGACTCTCAAAGCAAAATATCCCGGTGAGGCACCGGTTGACAGCACGACATCGGGACGCTTTCGCACCATGATAAAAACAATACCTAGAAGCTGTTTGATCAGGCGCCATTTTTGCCAACGGTTTGCCTCAACCACAGTGTGAAAACCCGGGAGCGGCTCGCCGTCGTCCTCTGCGTATTGGTATACTGTTTGGCAGAAGTCCGGGTCCGTTGTGACATAAGTCACGCGAAGCCCCTTCCATGCGGGACGCAATCTCATCAGCTGCACCCAGTGCCCGCCTGCCGAAGCAACAGCCATAACATGTTTTTCTCTGTTCATGGCACGCCCCTTACTCATTCAGTTTAGGCTTTTTCAAAAAGCGCACTAGGCGCCTACCGGCGGGAGACACTTGATATATTTAACTAAGCATAAAGGGAAAGTACGATAGCCCAAAATACTATGCAATTCATTGATTACCTTGCCTTGCCTGTACAGAAGACAGTCGGTGGCGCCAGTGCTTGTGGTAACCAGAAAGCGACTACAACATTGATACGTTAGGACTTTCTGTTTAGTCGCTCCATCAGATCACCAAGGGCCGCCTCATAAAACCCCAGTTTTTCCAGCCCGGTTTTGAGAGCGGTTTTCTGTGTCTGTGCTAGTGCGTCCCGGCGGTCATAGGCATCGAAAATTCGCGTCAGTATATCCTCGGCGCTCTGGGTGGTGCAATCAACCGTCTCGTCATATCCCAAAGAGCCGAACAGGCCTGCAAACTTGCGGCTATAAGCCATAGGCACAACCGGCACCCCGGATGAGAAAGCCGCTATACAGGCATGCATGCGCGCGCCCATGAAAAAATCCATACCCGCAATATAACTCTTGGCCTCTGACGGTGAGGTAAAGGCTGGGGCGACCGTGACAGAGGGGAATTTCTCGCTCAGCTTGACGCTTGCGGCGTAATCATCCTCGAGTGCACCGCGTTTCCACGAGATCACATGCGGCACGAGATGGATCTCACAATTGTCGGGATGATCGGCAAAGCGCTGTAGGATGTCGCGCATCAGTTGCGGGTAATCCATCGTCAACCCGAACATGTTGTCGCGGGTATAGCCGCCGTCCATCAAGAGGCCCGAGACATTGATCCCGATCCTGACCGGCCCGCTCTCGACCCGTTTTGGCGGCAAATCGTAAGGTAGACGCAGCGCCACGTCCGAGGCTTCGATGATATCCCCTTTGAGCCCTATCTCGCGCAGGCAGGCGGTGGACAAGTTGTCCCGTGTCGTGGTGATAGCACTGAGTCGGATGGTCTGGCGCGCGAGGAAGGTCGAGAGGCGATGCCTGAACGGCCCGAATGTCTGCGGAGCCAGAACCAGAGGCTTGCGGGCCAAATGCGTCAGATATTTCATCAGGAACATCTGGGTCAGGCGACGAGGGCCGTAGATATCTGCAAAGCTATCCCCGCCGCCGATGTCGATGACCATGTCACATTCCCGAATAGCCTTGAAGAAATCCAGCGGCTTGCGCAATGGCCGGGTCGGCCGGATTTCGACATCCTCGCCAGTTACGTAAGCTGGGCGCTCTGCGATGCTGTCGATGACCTTGATCGTGACAGGGATATTGCGCGCCTCGGCAATTCGACAAATGATCGCCACCTCGGATACACTCAGAGCCCCGACCCCCATGTTGTCATTGCTGGCGGAATGGAAAATAAGGCCAATCTTGAGCATTAATATATCCTGAAAAGACCGAAGAAATACTATTCGTAAGCCGTTAGCATAAACTTGTGATGCTGATAAGGCAGAGATGGAGATCTTTGCCGCACTTAACCCTTTTCAGAAAGACAGTGCCGGAGAGCCCGGCGCAGCATACCCAGAAAGTTCTTAAGATTACGCAAGGTCGGGTTCTGCCGGGCCGCACCCCAGAGATGCAGGCCACGATAACGCGGTATGGGCTGACCTGTGAGGCGCAGTGCCAGAAGCCGGGCAAGCAGGGCGCGCCGCCGCTCTCTCTGGCCTGGCTGGATCGCGGCCAGTTGCTCGACATCGAAAGTTGCGGTTTCGATGCGTCCAGCGGCGACGGCGTCCTTGAGAACCCGGCCACCCAGTTCCGTGCGGTTGACGATCAGGCTGATGCCCTCGGCTTCGTCAAAGACCGGATAACCGGCGGCATCGCTTTCCCAAGCATCGGCGCAAACAATATCGGCGGCCTTTCCCGTGCCATCTGCACAAATCTTGCAGCGGTGCTGGACATGTTTCGAGAGAATTCCACCCCAGCTGTCATGATAGGTCATCGAGCGTTCGCTGCCGTCTTTTAGTACTGCCGTTGCGCGCCCAGGCCATCCCTGACCGCGATAGCGAAAGCGCGCCACCATCTCTGGCTCTGCACCAATAGCCGCAAGAACCTCGCGCCCGCCAGTCTCAGAGGGCACGCCAGCACAGAAGAAGGAAAGCATGATGGGAAAGGCCGCCGCCACCTCTGGCTTATCATTGGCCAAGGCGCGCAGCGCGACGACATCACAGGGTTTGCCCACAAAGGCATAACGCTGCCCCGAGGCCAAAAGCTCCCCCAGTTGGGCCAGGGGCGCCGAGGGGGCATAGCGCGATCCGGCGCCCGCCAGAATTCCGGCGCGGTCGGTGCTGATCACGGTCAGGTTGGCAATGGGGGTGTCCGCAGAGGCGGCAATCTGCACCACGGCATCCACTTCGCCGCTTTCCAGAAGATGGAGCAGCAGGCCAGACAGGGCCCCGCCAGACGCCCCGGAAAAGCGCAGGTCGGGGTCTGTTGACCAACCGGTCCGCATCTCCAAATAAGGCCCCCAGAGGATATCGTCCGTGCGCCCCTGCGCTTCTATTGTCTGCCCGAGTGCGGGGCAGAAACTGGCCAGACGGTCATCCTCTACCTCAGTCAGCGGGGCGATCTGCTTGGGCCGCAGGAAACCCGGCGGGGACATTTCCATCGCGAGCTTGTCAGGGAACATCCCGGCACAGGCTCCACAGCCGGCGCAAAGATTGCCAGAAAGAACACGGTTGAGTGGTTTTCTCGACGCAGGCATTGATCGGGAACCTCGACTTTTGTCTGAGCGGGTCTGTTCCCGTTTAGACGGGCGTGATAAAAAAGCAACCCGTCCTGTATCGAACCGGAACTGTGTTGTTACCATGGTCAGGTTTTAGGTTTACCGTCTGACGCTTAGGGCTTACCGTCCTGCGATATTGAGCAGTGCATGGCGGAATGGATGGTAGATAACCTCGAAATAACCGGATTGTGCCTCCGGCTGCGCTTGGTGGTGCCGGAAGATGCAAGATTCATCCATGCACTGCGTACCGATCCTGCCTATAACAGCCACCTGTCGCCCGTCACCGGAACAGTGACGGATCAGCGCCGCTGGATTGAGAACTACAAGATCCGCGAGGCGGCGGGGGCGGAATTCTACTATGTGATCGAACGCCTGGATGGAACACCCTGCGGGGTGGTGCGACTTTACGACATCGCGGGCGACAGTTTTACCTGGGGCAGCTGGATCCTTGACCACAACAAGCCGCCCAAGGCGGCGCTGGAAAGCGCGGTGCTGTCTTTCGGGATTGGGTTTGAGGGTCTGGGCCTGCACCGGGCGCTGATTGATGTCCGCAAAGACAACACCCATGCTACCGCCTTTTACCGCCGCTTCGGCATGACAGAGACCGGCGCGGATACTGAGAACCTTTATTTTATGCTGAGCCGGGACGATTTCCGCAGGAATAGGGACAGTTTCATGAATATCTTGCAGGAGCAGCCGACATGACACAGGCTGCATCAGGCAAACTGCCGGGCAGCGCGCGGCTGATCCGCCTGCCGGTAATCTCGGACCCTAGGGGCGACCTGACCTTTGTGGAAGGGGGTAACCATGTGCCGTTTTCCATTGCTCGCGTCTATTATCTTTACAACGTCCCGGTCGACTCTGAGCGCGGTGGCCATGCCCACCGTGCCTTGCAACAGGTGGTCTTCGCGCTTTCGGGCAGTTTCAGGCTGCGCATCGACACCGGTTCCGAGACAACGGATTACTGGCTGCGCGACCCGCGTCAGGGAGTGCTGATCGACCGGCTGATCTGGCGGGAAATGGACAGTTTTAGCCAAGGGGCCGTTTGCATGGTCCTAGCATCGCATCCGTATGATGAGGGGGATTACATTCGCGACTACGACACTTTCAAAGCGGCTGTACGGGACAGTGTGTACCCATGATCCCCTTTCTCGATCTGCGTGCCGCCTATCTGGAATTGAAAACCGAAATCGACACCGCCGTGGCCCGGGTGCTTGACAGTGGCTGGTATATCCTTGGCCCCGAAGTTGACGCGTTCGAGGCGGAATGGGCCGTCTATTGCGGGGCGGATCACGCGGTGGGGCTTGCCAATGGGCTCGATGCGTTGATCCTAGCCTTGCGCGCGCTGGATGTAGGGCCGGGGGATGAGGTGATCGTGCCCTCGAACACCTATATTGCCACTTGGCTTGCAGTATCGGCGGTGGGGGCAATGCCCGTACCAGTGGAGCCCGATCCGACCACCCATAATATCGACCCCGCCCGCATTGCGGACGCGGTCACACCGCGTACCCGCGTCCTGCTGCCAGTGCATCTTTATGGCCAGCCCGCCGATATGGACCCTATCCTAGAGATCGCCCGCGCCCATGGCCTGGCCGTGGTCGAGGATGCCGCACAGGCCCATGGCGCGCGCTACAAGGGCCAAACCATCGGTGCGCATGGCGATATCGTCTGCTGGAGCTTCTATCCCGGCAAGAACCTCGGTGCGCTTGGCGATGGCGGCGCGGTAACCACCAACCGCGCCGACCTGGCCGACAGGGTGCGGGTGCTGCGCAACTACGGCAGCCGAGAGAAATACGTTAACGAGGTACAAGGCGTGAATTCGCGGCTTGATCCGCTGCAGGCGGCGGTACTGCGCGTTAAGCTTGCCCATCTTGACGCCTGGACCGATCGTCGCCGGGCCGTGGCCGCAGCCTATCACGCGGGCCTGGTCGACAGCGGCCTGATCTTGCCGCATGTGCCCGATTGGGCCGATCCGGCCTGGCATCTGTATGTCGTGCGCAACCCGGCGCGCGACGCCTTGCAGGCGCGGTTGACTGATGCCGGGGTGGGCACGCTGATCCATTATCCGATCCCGCCACATATGCAGGCCGCCTATGCGGGAATGGGGCTGGCGCCCGACGATTTGCCACTGGCGCGACAGCTCGCGGGCGAGGTTCTGAGCCTGCCGATGGGGCCGCAGATGGCGAAGGAAATCGACAAGGTAATCCAACACTTCAATAAAATTTCTGGTGCAAGGTGAGTATTGTTATTTATGGATCTAATTCAGTTTTCAGACGATTATTAAGGCGTCTGAGAAGACATCGCTTAAACCGCTTTGATAACAGCACGTTTCTGAAATATGTTGCAGGTAAGAGCTATGCATTTCAAGAAAACTCGGAGCACATTGAGACGCTTGCGCTTCGAGATTCACATGCCGACTATGGGCTCTTCACCCCAGAGTTCCCGGGGTCTTTCAATCTTGGGCTAACCAGTGGCGACCTTTATACTGCCTTTCAACTTTATAGCACCCATCACAAAAAGTTGCGAAACTTAAGGAGAGTGGTTCTTTTTTTTGGAGTGTTTTCACCTGGCTTTTCTCTGATCAATACAAGTGAGAGATATCGTACAGTCGCATATAAATATTACCTGAGCGTTCCTTACCAAGATAGAAGCTGCATTAATAAGCTTGCAGAGATGCGTATTGTCCAAAAGTGCAGAAAGATTTCTTCTGAAGAGTTTTCAGAAGGGCAGTTTGGATACAAAAAGAAGACTTTTTTTCTTGAGGACGTCGACGTCGAAAAGCGTGCGGCTGTTCATCTTAAAGAAAATCGCAGGCATCAAAACCAGCTTATTTGGCTCGAGCGTCTTCTGCAACTTATAAGCCTTAATAAGCACTCGTTGTACATTGTAATACCACCTGCGCGAAGTGATTACCGCGCATGCCTGCCTTCAAAGCATGAACTTTTCAAAGACCTTTATTCGATTAAACTGGAGAACACTAAGATTATCGATTGCTTTGAGGGAAATGTAGTCGGTGATGAAGGAATGGGAGACACGGATCATCCTAACGAAGAAGGTGCGATAAAGCTCACGAAATACTTGAGACAAATCATTGCCGAAATAGAAGGAAGTGCTTGATGTCCGCCCGTGGCCTTCTGAAATCCATGGCGATCATCGGCAGCGCGCAGGCGGTGCGGATCCTCATCACCATCGTCCGCGCGAAACTGGTGGCGATCCTGCTGGGCCCCACCGGGATCGGGCTCTTGAGCGTGTTCAACAACCTGCACGAGATGGCCTCTATGAGTGCGGGGCTGGGGCTTGGAACCAGTGGTGTTCGGGAAATCTCAAGCGCCAAGGGAGAGGAAGTGACACTGTCACGGGTGCGCCGGGTGCTGTTTGGCGCGCTCGTGCTTCAGGGGCTGGTTGCCATGGCCGCTATCTGGCTGGCGCGCGACACGCTGGCGCTCTGGCTGCTGGATAGCACCGATCATGCGACCGAGGTGGGACTGGTGGGCGTGGCAGTGTTCCTGTTTCTGGTGGCGGGGTCGCAGACGGCGCTCTTGCAGGGGATGCGGCGGATCGGCGATCTGGGCCGGGTAACCGTCTGGAGCACGCTTTTTGGCAGCGCCAGTGGACTGCTGGCCGTCTGGCTGTTGGGTCTGTCAGGGCTGATCTGGCTGATCCTGCTGCCGCCCCTGGCCAGCATACTGGTGGCCTGGCACTATACACGCCGCCTGCCTCCACCGACGAGCGTCAGAATGACGCCGCGCGAGATATGGCAGGCTTGGCGGCCGATGGTCGCGCTAGGGGTGGTATTCACGCTTGGCGGGCTGGCAACGACGGGCACGCTTTTGCTGGTGCGGACGCGGATCACGCAGGAACTTGGCCTTGAGGCCGCAGGGCAGTTCGCCGCAGCCTGGAGCGTGTCGATGATCTATGTGGGTTTTCTGTTGCAAGCGATGGGGACGGATTATTTCCCGCGCCTGACCGAGGTGATTCATGACCGTGACGCCGCCAACCAGCTGATGAACGATCAGATCCAGCTGGGGCTGGCGCTTGGCGGCCCGCTGCTTCTGGTGCTGATCGGCTGCGCGCCCTGGCTGATCCGCCTGCTGTATTCGGCCAAATTTGACGCGTCCGCGACGCTTCTGCAATGGCAGACGGTGGGCAATGTGTTCAAGCTAGCGTCATGGCCGCTTGGCTTTGCACTCGTGGCGGCGGCACGGTCGGGGATTTTTCTGGTCACGCAACTGCTGTTCAACGTCCTGTTCCTGCCGGCGATCTGGTTCGGCCTGCCCTTTCTGGGGCTCGAGGTGACCGGGATCGCCTTTCTGCTGGCCTATGTGATCCTTTTCGCGGTGATCGCAATCCTTGTTCGCCAGCTGCACGGGTTTCGCTGGGAAGGGCTGTCGTTGGGGCTGGTCGCAGGCCATGCCGGGCTGGCGCTGGCGCTTTTGGCGCTGGCGCGCGCGGCACCGCTTGCAGGGGCAGGGGCCTCGGCAGCTCTGGGACTGATCACCGCCTTTGTCGGTGGACATATAGTAATCACCAAAATCGGGTCTCATGGACGCCTTGTTTCAAGGGTAGCACGAATATATGAAATGATTGGTTGGCCGATAAGGGATATCAAATGACCGAAACGACCGAGCGACCGCTGGTGACCTTTGTGGTCATTGCCTATAATCAGGAACGGTTCATCCGCGAGGCGATTGAGGGTGCGTTCGCGCAAACCTATCAGCCACTGGAGATTATCCTGTCAGATGACGGATCGCCCGATCGCACCTATGAGATCATGCAGGAAATGGCCACCGCCTATGACGGGCCGCACAAGATTGTGCTGAATCGCAACGAGCCGAACTTGGGGTTGGTGCCACATATCGATCGGGTTATGGAGCTGGTCTCGGGCGAATTCATCGTGGTGAATGCGGGCGATGACATCTCAGTTCCGGACAGAACCGAGAGGCTGGCGAGGGCATGGCTGGAAAGCCAGAAGACGTTAAGCCTTGTTCACAGTGCGGTTATGTCAACCACAGCCGAGCGAAAGCCAATCGGACTGCGCAGGCCACCAGAGCGGATAATAAAGACCCCGACGCCAAGAACAATTATTGCTGAGAAATCGCATATTATCGGAGCATCAGCAGCGTGGAGCCGAGAAGTCTTCGATAAATATGGTCCACTTGGAAGCGGCCTTTCGACAGAGGATCGGATCATTCCTTTCAGGGCGTCCACACTCGGTGGCATTGGATATATTGATGAACCCCTCGTTCTTCACAATAATGAAGGGATTTCAGGCTCAACCGGAAACCTGAGCGCGACAGGATACCTTTATGGAATTTCACATAAACTGCGCAAATGGGATACTGAGATAGACCACTATATTTGCAGAGAAATTGAAAAGTTTGATTTGCCTGAAGGCGGGGATATCAAGGAAACATGCCATATCCGCGCAGAAATTGTTGGTTTCCAAGTGGCGCTGGCCGAAGCAAGGTATATCGAAAGAGTTGCGATGGTTTTCCGTGCCTTCCACATATCGTATGGGCAGAAGACATTGCGTCCTATCAAGGATTGGCTGCGTTACACCTTCGATAGGCTATATATTAGCTATAGTGATTGGCGCATAGCACAAGGCCAGAAACAGAAATCTGCAGTATCGCAGGCGGCCCGGGATGCTTGAATCTACTGCTACCGGCCGCCGGATATCCGTCTCTGTCGTCATCCCCACCTACAACCGTGCTCATTGCGTAGGCGAGGCGATCGACAGCGTGCTGGCGCAAGATCCACCTGCGGATGAAGTGATCGTGGTTGACGACGGGTCAACAGACGACACGCTAGAGGTGCTCGCAGGATATGGTGACCGTATTTTTGTGATTCAACAATCCAATGCCGGTGCAGGTGCGGCACGCAACGCAGGTATTAGGCACGCGTGTGGAGAATGGGTCGCTTTTTTAGACTCTGACGATCTGTGGTACCCGGGACGACTGGCTATACTGCATCGCGACCTCAATAGTGTTTCCCAAGCCGTGATCGGGCACACAGGCGACATGGACCTCGTCTCGACAGACTATGAAGTGAGCGTATTTACACTACGAAAGTGGCACTTCCCCAAGGGAAAAGGGCAACTGGTTCAAGATTGCTTGCGTTACGCAATATCTGGCATTCATCCACCGGTGACAGCTTTGAACAAAGCCGCGCTCCAAAAAGTGGGTGGTTTTCAATCTAGTGTAAGAATCTATGAGGACGCTCCACTATTTTGCCATTTGGCCCTCGCAGGGCCTTGGATAGTTACAGGAGACACTCTCGGAGTCGCGCGGCGGCTGGATGAGGATATTGCGCCTCTCACGGATATTGAGCAAACGAACCCAGTAGAGGCCGCCGAAGCACGGGTCGCGTATATTCAAAGCGTTCTGGGCGAGGGTCTCAACAAGAGCCAGACAAAATTTGTCGCACGCTCGTTAAGTGGCGCATACTTCACGCTGGCTGCAGCTCAAAAAAAACAGTGTGCGCCAGGTGAAAAGACAAGCTTGCGAAAATCTATTTCGTATCATCCATCAAAAATACGAGGAAGCGCGAAAGCCCTGATTGCATTATTGTTTAGGTCTTATGGCTACGGTATCATTCTTAAGAAAAGAAAGAAGCTCGCTCGATAGGCAATCACTCATAGCCAAGCTTTTTGGCAATTACCATGGGATCATACCGCGGTCTCTGTCCGACCTTCTCTCTCCTACGTCTGATAGTCAGTTTGAGTGCAAGCCAACGTGCTTTCAGACCGGAATAGGTAATCTTGGTCACTGGGGTTACGATTGGTAAGTTCGCCCGCCATTTTCTCGATAGATAGTCATGCGCGTGCAAAAACGGCCCCTGAAGAGTCTTAACCCGTTGGCTGTTGTGGACAACCGGGGCGTGTATGACATAGGTTCCGAAACCTGCGGCGCGGGCCTCTTGGATAATATCGGTCCCGTAGAGGTGGAAGCCGGGCAGTTTTTCATCAAAGCAGAGCCCCTTGCTTCGATCAAGGATGATCAGAAGCTCGTCAATTGACTGAACTGCAATCGGTAGTTCGAATGAATTCCCCAACTCCTTACCTATGCCGCTCGACCAGACTCGTCCGACATGTTCCCCATTTTCAATAGATACACCGAACAGTCCGGCTACGGCCCAGTTGCTGTCCATGCGGTCGAGAGATGCGATCTCTTCAGCCAAGCGTTCTACCCATCCGTCAGGCAGATAGACATCTTGATGCGCAAACACGCAGTAGCGCGCGGTTGTCCTTTCTAGTCCTGCATTATAAGCAATTGTCGCGGATTTTTGGTCCATGAGGACGGTCAGACGCTCGGGGTCTGACCGTAGAGCCGGGGAGGTACAGAGGTTCTCCGACAGAATCGCCTCATCATTGACAGCGGCAATGCAGCACCAGTCCATTATGCGTCACCTTTTTCTAAGACTGCAGTCTGATGCGACCCGGCTGTTCTCGTGGAACTGAGCCCTCCTGCGGGAAATCGCGTGTAGCCCAAAACCACCGGTTCAGAATTTCGTACCTGCACTCCATCCTCCTCACCCTGCCAATCGAGGATCCACACACCACTCGCCAAGAGGAACATGAAGAAAGCGTAAGTGATGTCCCAATAATGAACAGTCCATCCAGCCATAAACATCCCGAACATCGTCACCAGGTAGCCGGTACGGTACCAGTTCACACGTTCGCTCAGGTTGCTTCGGAAGGCGACAGAAAGGAATATCGAGAAGAAAAGAACCAACGAGAGAATCCAAACCGGAATACCATGGCGGATCGCGCCGACGATCCAGAACATGTCGATGCTGTCTGTCATGTAGGGTGAGCGCTCCCAATCGTTCAAGCCAAGCCCGAAAATTGGGTTGTCGAATATATTTTTCGTTCCCCATTGGAATATCCATATTCGGCTATATGCAGTTTGCGCATTGAAGGCGAGATAGGTAGCCAACACGTGAAACGGTGTGCGATTTGAGATCATGTCGACGATAATGAACCCAAGCGCCGAGAGTCCGGTGAGAATATACCAGCGCTGTCTTACAGAGTTCATTACTCCGTCCCAAATGATAATGTTGATCTGCGCTATCAAAGCAACCAGCGGTCCGGAGGAAAGACAGCCCGCTCCAAGAAAACTGATAAAAATCATTCGCGTAACCCGCCCAATCCAACGTCGACCATAGCCGAGCACATAGTAGACAGCTCCTGAAAGCGAGAGAAAGAACACGCCAAAATGGATTGGGTGAGGAAACGGCCCTTGAACCCGATCTAAGCCCCAACGGGGATCCATGTTACTCGGAAAATAGGTGGGACCAATTTTTCCAAAAACAGTGAGAATAAGGTTCTTATCCGTCATGGCCTCGTAGATCGCAAAAGGAAGGACAAGTATCCCCAGCCAGAACAATAACCGTATAACCGAATAAAACGCCTCGGGCGTGCGGATATAGCAACGCCCGACGAGATAGGCTCCTAATGTCTCGACCCAAAAGATACCGATCGTCTCAATCATAGGCGCAAAGCCATGCACAACGGAATAGGAGACAGTCGACCACAGACAGATACCCAGAACACAAATATCCGGAAGCCGGATGGACCCGGCGCGCCCACTCAGCCAAAAGAAGAGGGCTGGAAAGAAGATTACAAGCAGAACCAGACGGTAGACTGAAAGACGAAGAGGTCCGACGTATATGAAAAGCGGAATGATCAGGCCAATAATGAAAAGCCAAACCCAGATAGAAAGGCGGGCTTGGCTGCCTGCAGTACCATGAGGTCTGTTTTGTTGCTTCGGCACCTCATGCCGTCCGGTACGTTCAGCTAACACACTATTGCCTTTTCATCTTCGCGGATACACTCTGGGTAACGAGGGCCTTAAGATACGGCAATCAGTCTCCTGCGTGCGTCCAATGGCTCAAGGAGATATCCAGTTGCATACTTTCGCGCAAATGAAAATGTTTACCAAAGTCAATGGCGACATGTTCCTTTTTTAAATACCCCAATATTTTCGCAAGATCCATCAGTCTGGAAGGATGTTTCGTACCCAACCAGAACCGAATGGAATACCGCAAAACTTGTCGCTCTTTGTAGAGTAATGCCAGTTATAGAAGCGCTGCTGCATCGTCTATGAAGACAGCCACGTCGTCGAGTTCAAACGCACTAACGCTACCTTCATAGTCTCGTTGCCAAGCGCTGCCGATAGTCCAGCCCCACTCATAGCCACCAGCACCGACGAAATCCAAATCAGCGCCCCGCTCGTCTAGCACCACGTTACCGTCAAGCACCACCTGCAAGCGGTCCGCCTCGGCATCAACCGCCACGTTAAGGGAGTGCAGCTCAGTATCGTCGATTGCGGCATTAGCGATTTCGAACCCCTTGTGGAAGTGCTCGCCTGGGCTGGCCACATGAATGCTCAAGAGGTCGTCCTTCACCGAAATCCCAAACTTCATATGGTTCCAGACCATACGTTCAGTACCACCGTTCAAATCCGAGCGCTGAAAGTCAAGTGAGAGGTTGAGCTGTTGTGAATCTTCAAGGGCCTCAATGCGACCCAAAGAGACGAAATCCCCTTTACCATCCAGTACGACCGCTGAATTTCCGTCAGGGTTTTGCACGACATGCGCGTCGTAAAGCAGCGCGATCCCGCTCTCGCTAAGGCCCACATCTGAGAACTTGGCTGTATATAGAGGCTCTTGCGGCTGCAGAGATGTGTCATCAACCGGCACCTCCGTATTCGCGTCCTCCGGCACTGTGGTCGGAGCGCTCGATTCCGTGGGGACCTCATCAACCGGTTCATCTGCACTGTTGACCGCGTCCGGGTCCTCTGTGGCTTCCGGGGTCGCCGTAGGCTCTTCCAGCGGTGAACCCGTGGTCGGAGAATTATCCTGCACTGGATCGTTCGCACCGGTATCTTCAGCCGAAACGGTGCTGAGTGGCTCCGAAACACTAATAATCACCGCCGGTTCCCCCGCGTACTCCGGAAAATCCTGATTACCCACTTCCAGATCAAAAGCCGTCAGCGTGCCATCAAAGTTATCCTCAGCGTCGCCCCAAGGATTGCCAAACTCTAGAGGTCGCGGATAATCTCCGCGCATCGCCCCCTCAACTTCAGTTGCTCCAGCAAGCTGGTCATCAACATAGATCATCAGGCTGTTCGTCGCACCATCGAAAGCGACCCGGATTTCATGGTCCATACCGTCGTTAACAGTGACACCGGTAGTGTTTACCTGCGCTGCTTGCGTGTCCGTCCATAAAGTGAGGTTCACCTCACCGCGGGGGGCAATAGAGAGAACAAAGCTGCCGTGAACACGGGCCACCTCACCGATGCTGCCCAGTGTATCGGCCCGCAACGTCATCGACATGTCAAACGAATTGGCACCAAAAAGCCTGGACAGGTGCTCTTTCCCAATTCCAAGCTGCGCACCGGCACCGCCGAGATCCACGCCTTGGCTGCTGTCAAGAGTTACCGATGTTCTATCACTACCCTCGATCTCTGTTGCTATGCCGTATCCTTCGGCCTTGAACAGACCGGTCAGCGGATCGTAGGAGAGGACATCCGCCCCCATAATGCCGATTTCACTCACGGCCTTGGCCGTTGTTCCGTCCGGCATGACCACTGTCAGAGTTGCCTCATAGCGGTCGGCATTGACATACTCATGGCTTACCACCTGACCTACAGCAGTGGTCCCATCGCCAAAGTCCCAGATGAACTGGGCGTCGGAGGCGGACATTTTACCTGTCGGCCCGTATGTGAAACCCGCGTCGAAAATGACTGTATTTTGGGCGTCACCATCACTTGAGGCATCAAATGCCGCTCGAATGGTATCCGGAGTAGTGTC
The DNA here is from genome assembly GCF_900142625.1 of Roseovarius marisflavi. Taxonomy (GTDB): domain Bacteria; phylum Pseudomonadota; class Alphaproteobacteria; order Rhodobacterales; family Rhodobacteraceae; genus Roseovarius; species Roseovarius marisflavi. Next base: position 1,431 of record NZ_FRBN01000025.1, on the reverse strand, counting down.
AAGATGCAGACGACTTGCGCCAGCATCAAGTTGTGCAATTGTGCCATTCGGATCGACGATATAGCCGGTGATGTCTCCACTGAGCGATGAATTTATAAATTCACTTTCGTAATATCCCAGAGCATTGGGATCCGTGTTCTGAACAAGAACATTGTTCGATACAGCCCAGTTCGGCTGATCAACATAGCCAGTGATAGCGGCAGCTACGTTCCCCTCAACTGTCACGTTGGTGGACAGAGGCGCCAAATTTATCTTAGGGGTGTTGACGCTGGACGAAAGCGAGGTATCCGCATCAAGAACAGTGTTGTTGCGAATGATAAGGCCATTTGTCTCACCAACCGTGATACCGTGTGAACTGTTATTGAGGATGAGGTTTTCCTCAATGAGAATGTTTTGATAAAACATTTCTGCGCCAGCCACACCTTGGTCAACCATGCCATTGCGCATGAAAATACTTTGTGTGCCGTCTCCATCACCAACATCAAGAATGTTGCCCCGGATCACGATGTCAGTAGTTGGAGTGGTGTTGCCGTTGGTCCAGAACTGGATCATGTCACCATGATCCCCGGTCCCAGGCGCAGCATCGAAATCGTGGAAATGGTTCCCCTCAATTAGAGCGGAATGTATCTCATTAAAATCGAACCCATCTGATCTGATTCCATAGACCTCATTGTCCAGGATTGTGAGATTGTCAGAACTGAAAAAAACGGCAGCACGATGCCAGTTGTAGAACTCATTCCCTTCAAGAACGAAGTTGTCGACACCTGCAACCTGCAAGCCTTTACCAGTGCCCTTGCCATCGGCCTCCGTGCCAAACCCATAAGCAAGATCGCCATCGAAGATGGAATTCCGTATTGCAATGTTCTCACTATGAGTGATCTCGAATGGATAAGAGTACACCGGCGCGGCTTCGTAACTTGTATAGTCAAATTTAATATTCTCGAACGACAGATTGGCGGCACCGAAGAGATGTAGTCCGGACAGGGATGCCGGGTTTTCGCTGTCGGCAGAAATAATCTTCACCTCTGAACCATAAACAGCGTCTACGCCGCCAGTTTGCCCCGTACTCAGTTCTATCCGACCATAATCGCCCGGGCTCAAAACGATCGTTTCGCCCCCGGTAGCTTTATCAAGCGCTGCATAAAGCTCATCCTGCGTGGAGACATTAATGATCAGGTCAGACATAGCAACTCCGTGAGTTTTTCCCAGCACTACCGCTGCAACTTTGTGATACACGGGAATATTCGCAATAATCTGATCAGGCGCGTGACTACAATGAGGTAATTTCGGGGCGCTGGCAAAATGGCAGAAATTTGCCACCCCTCAGGGGACATCAGTAAGCGGTGCGCCGCTCCCACACTTACGGCATGACGCCTGATCTGCGATTCAGAGGCTTCTTTGATTTGTGGGGAGTTTCTCGATGGTAGCTAC
>NZ_FRBN01000035.1 GCF_900142625.1 Roseovarius marisflavi | reverse complement strand
ACCTTGGCTCTTTCGCCGCCAGTTTTGCAATGTTGGGCTGGGTCAGTTTGACCCGCCGAGTCGCAAAGTAGGTCATGTAACGATCAATCCCAAGTTCGGCCGCAAGCAGGGTATCCATCAGGGATTGAAACGACGACAGGCTCGGGCTGACGATCTTCATGATGTAATCCACGCCGCCCCCGGTTGCGATGCATTCGGTGATCTCGTCCAGATTTCGGATAAACGCCTCGAAGCGGTCAAAATCCGCCTTGCGGTGGTGGGTCAGGGATGCGGTGACGATGACCTGGGTGAAATCGGCAATCTGATCAAGCGCGATTTCGGCATGATAGCCGCGGATATACCCCGCCGCCTTTAGCCGGTCCAGGCGCGCCCAACAGGGGGTGGCAGAAATATTGGCGATCTCGGCCAGCTTGGTTTTGCTCAGCTGACCGTGCTGCTGAACGGCACTAAGGATGCGAATATCCGTCGCATCAAGGCCAAACCTCTTCATTCTCTTCAAACTTTCATTGCGTCACGTCGTGACAATAGGCAAAAGCCAACGCTCTTTGCTTTGTGCAAGCAACCTTAATAGGCAATTCGTCTATCGGGAAACAATTTTACGACACCTTCTAAGACATCCGCGTCTGCAATCCCTTGCTCCGACCATCGGTGCCATCCGGATGGCACCCGCGCGCCGTTGACTGGCGCAGGGGCTTTACTCTGACCGCCTGCTGCGCCGGACAAGGCGGGTCACTGTCATAAAGAACAGCGGCACGAAGACCACCCCCAGAACCGTCGCCGAAATCGTCCCTCCAAGCACGCCCGAGCCGATGGCGTTGCGCCCGCCAGAGCCTGCGCCGGAACTAAGGACCAGTGGCAGGACCCCAAGCGAAAAGGCCATCGACGTCATGATGATCGGGCGGAATCGCTGGCGCGCGGCCTCGACCACTGCGTCGATCACACGCTCGCCCTGATCATAGCGCTCGCGGGCGAATTCGACGATCAGGATCGCGTTCTTGCCGGTCAGGCCGATCACCGTCAAAAGGCCGACCTGAAAGAACACCCCGTTGTCGAACCCGCCAAGCCAGGCCGCACTGAGCGCGCCAAGAACCCCGATCGGCATGGCCAGCATCACCGCGAAGGGCACTGACCAGCTCTCGTAAAGCGCGGCCAGTGACAGGAAAACCGCCGCAAGCGAGAGCGCATAAAGCAATGGCGCCTGGCTTCCCGAGTCGCGCTCTTCCAGCGACAAGCCGGTCCATGCGATGTCATATCCCGGCCCGAGCTGGGCCACCAACCGCTCCATTTCAGCCATGGCATCGCCGGTCGAGATGCCGGGCGCGGGCGAGCCCTGAATTTGCATCGAGGGAATACCGTTATAACGGTAGAGCCCCTGCGCGCCGTAATCCCACCGCCCTTCGGAAAAGTTAGAGAAGGGCACAAGGCCGCCGCTGGCATTGCGCACCCGCCATTTGTCGATGTCGGTGGGCGTCGCGCGGGCCTCGGCATCGCCTTGCACATAGACCCGTTTGATGCGGCCCTGATCAATAAAATCGTTCACATAACTTCCGGCCCAGGCGATCCGCAGCAACTCGCCCACAGCCGTCGGGGTAAGGCCCATCGCGCCGGCCTGCCGCCAGTCGATATCAAGGTTGAACTGCGCGGCATCCTCAAGCCCGTTGGGCCGCGCCGAGCCAATCACCGCGCTTTGCGCTGCCATGCCAAGAAGCTGATTGCGCGCGCTCAACAGGTCGTCATGGCTCTGACCGCCCCGCGCCTGAAGATAAAAGTCAAAGCCCGAGACATTGCCAAGCTCGATCACCGAGGGCGGCACCACCGGAAACACCATCGCATCGCTGATCTGGCTAAAGGCGCCAAAGGCCCTCCCCGCAAGCGCCTGCACGCTTTGGCCGGGTGCTGTGCGCTTGTCCCAATCCTTGAGCTGGACAAAGCCAAGGCCCATGTTCTGACCTCTGCCTGCAAAACTGAAGCCGACCACGCCAAAGACCGAATTCACCACGTCGCTTTCTTGCGTCAGGTAATAATCCTCGACCTGTTTGACGACCTCAAGGGTGCGTTCTGCTGTGGCACCGGTCGGGGTCTGGATCAGGGTAAAGAGAATGCCCTGATCCTCCTCGGGCAAGAACCCGGTCGGCGTGCGTACGAACAGGAACGCCATGCCGATCGCCATCGCAAGGTAAACCACGAACACCCGCACCGGGCGGCGCACGGACCAGCGCACCGTGCCGGTATAGCCATTGGTCAGCCCCGAAAACCCGGTATTAAACCAGGCAAACGGCCCGCGTTTGGGCGCGTGGTTTTTTGCCTTGAGCAACGACGCACAAAGCGCTGGCGTCAGCGTCAGGGCGACCAGAACCGACAGGGCCATGGCTGAGACGATGGTGATGGCGAACTGTTGATAGATCACCCCGGTCGAGCCGGGAAAGAACGCCATCGGCACGTAGACCGCCGACAGGACAAGCGCGATCCCGATCAGTGCGCCGCTGATCTGGCCCATGGATTTATGCGTCGCCTCGCGCGGCGAAAGGCCCTCTTCCTCCATGATGCGCTCGACGTTTTCGACCACGACGATGGCGTCATCCACCAACAGGCCAATCGCCAGCACCATCGCCAGCATGGTCAGCGTGTTGATGGTAAATCCCGCCACGGCCAGCACGCCAAAGGTGCCCAGCAAGACCACCGGCACCGCCAGCGTCGGGATAAGCGTCGCGCGCAGGTTTTGCAGGAACAAAAACATCACCAGAAACACAAGGCCGATGGCCTCGAAAAGGGTTTTGACCACTTCCTCGATGGAAATCGTCACGAATGGCGTGGTGTCATAGGGGATGACGTATTCGACGCCCTCGGGAAAGAAACGGGCGAATTCGGCCATCCGCGATTTGATCTCCTGCGCCGTGTCCAAGGCGTTTGATCCCGGCGCAAGCGTGATCGCCATCCCGGCGGCCGGATCGGTGTTGAACCGCGCCGAGGTGGCGTAATTCTCGGCCCCGATTTCAACCCGCGCCACATCATCGAGCAGGACAAGCCCGCCATCGGTTTCCGCGCGCAAAACGATCTGGCGGAAATCCTGCGGCGTGCTCAGCAGGGATTGCGCGGTGATCGTCGCGTTCAATTGCTGCCCCTCGACCGTGGGGCGCGCCCCGAAAGAGCCCGCCGAGATCTGGGCGTTTTGCGCCGATACGGCGGCGACGACATCCGAGGGCGTCAATTCAAAGGCCGCAAGCTTGGCCGGATCAAGCCAGATCCGCATGGCATATTGCCCGCCAAACACACTGACCGAGCCGACGCCCTGAACCCGGCTAAGCTCGTCCACGAGGTTGGACACGAGGTAATCCGAAAGATCGACCTGTTCGAGGGAGTTATCGGTCGAGATAAGCCCGATCACCATCAAAAACCCGGCCGAGGATTTCTCGACCGTGATGCCCTGTCGCTGCACGATCTCGGGCAAAAGCGGTGTCGCCTGGCCAAGCTTGTTCTGCACCTGGACCTGCGCGATATCGGCATCTGTGCCGGTCTCGAAGGTCAGCACGATCTCTGCGCTGCCCGACGAGGTCGAGCTTGACGAGAAATAGCGCAACCCATCAAGGCCGGTCATCTGCTGTTCGATGACCTGCGTGACCGTATTGGCGACCGTATTGGCCGAGGCACCGGGGTAATTGGCCGAAATCGTCACCGAGGGCGGCGCGATCTGCGGGTATTGCGCCACCGGCAAAAGGCGGATCGCCAGAATGCCGACCCCCATCAACAGGATTGAAATGACCCATGCAAAGACCGGGCGATCAATGAAAAAACGTGCCATGCTACGCGTCCCTCAGCCTTTGAATTATTCAGAGGGCGCGCTTGCGGCGGCGCGCTCTTGCGGGGCGACATTCGCCCCCGGCGCGGTTTTCTGAAACCCCGCCACGATGACCTTGTCACCCGCCTCAAGGCCGCTATCGACAACCCAGTCGCTTGCGCGGTCCTGCAGGATGGTGATGTCGCGGGCCTCGACCACCCCATCGCCATTGACCACCCAGGCCAAAGGACGCCCGCGCCGGTCGCGGATCACGCCCTCTTGCGGCACAAGAAAAACGTTCTCGGCCACTTCGACAGGCAGATCGACCTGCACATACATCCCCGGCAGCAAAAGCATATCGGGGTTGGAAAACTGCATCCTTAGGGTGACAACCCCGGTTTGCGGGTCAACATTCGGCTCTGCGGCCTTCAACTGGCCGGTTTCGTCGTAGATCGAGCCATCCGCCAGCTTGAGGCGCACCGTGCCATCGGCCCCGGCAAGGGCGCGCTCGGTCTCGCCGCGCCGCCACCGCAACAGATCGGCGGCAGATTGCGTTACGTCCACATAAACCGGGTCGATCTTGCGGATCACCGCCAGCGGCTCGGCCTGGCTGGCGGTCACCAATGCGCCCTGGCTTGTCTGGGACAGACCGATGCGCCCCGAAAGCCGCGCCCGGATCGTGGTGCGCGACAGCTCGATTTCGGAAGAGTTGAGCAGCGCGCGCGCAAGTTCCAGCCCGGCAGAGGCGGAATCGCGGGTTGCCGTCGCCTCGTCCAATGCCTGCTCACTGGCGACATTGCGCGCCTGAAGCTCTTGCAGGCGCACCGCCTCGCGTTCGGCGGCGCGCAACTGGGCCTCGGCCTGCGTCACGCCTGCGCGGGCCTGTCGCACGCTGGCCTCATAGGTGGCGGTGTCGATCTGATAGAGCGGCGCGTTGACCTCGACATCCGCCCCCTCCTCGAACATCCGCTCGGTGATGATGCCGTTGACCTGTGGGCGCACTTCGGCCTCGGCCGAGGCCGCAACCCGCCCCGGCAAGGTCGAGGTCAGGGTGACGCTTTGCGGCTGAACCGTCACCACGGTGACCGATGTCGGGCCCTGCGATTGCTGCGAGTGCGCCGCCATCGGGGCAAAGGCCATGCAGGCCACCAACGACACGAGACTACGCGAGACTGAAGGCATGGTGACCCCTTTCAAGATTAGCTATTGCCGCAAATGCGCTCGGGCATTTATAAAACCACTCAGTACCATAAATATGACGCGTTTTCGAAAGGCAACCCCGACCTTTGAAAAGCGCGCGAATTGGAGCGGTAAAAATGTGCCAGAACCTCGAAAATGCCGACGCAGCGGGCAAATTCAGGCGTGGACGCCCCATCACCCAAACCGCCGAGGCCCGCCGCACCGAGATATTTGCCGCCCTCGAATCGATTTACAACGACGCGGGCCTTGAGGGGGCGACCATGGCCTGTCTTGCCGCGCGCGCAGGCATGTCCAAGCGCACACTCTACTCGGTTTTCGCCAGCCGCACCGCGCTTTTGCGCGCCTATCTGCACAGGGTTGGCGATGATTTCATCCGCCCGCTTCCCGCCGAAGACCGCAGCCTGCCGATTGCCGCGCGTCTGGAGCGGTTGCTGTCACAGCGCCCGCGCCAAAAGGGTTTTGGCCTGCCGCTTGAGGTGCTGCGCCTGATCATCGCGGAAACGCCAACCGCCCCAGAGGTCGGGCGCGATCTTGTCGACAGGATTTTTGCCGTCGACCACCAGATCATCAAAGACGAACTTGACCTGGGCGTCGCGCGCGACGAGGTCAAGATCGACGATACCGCACAGGCGGCGGCGCTTTTGCTTGATATGGTGCGCCCCTGGCCGCTTGAATCGCTGCTTGATCCGGCGCGCGTGCCGACCTCGGCCCATATGGCGGCGCGGCGCACTCTGGCGATCGGGGTATTTTTGAACGGCATTGGCAAGCGACCCGAAACGCCCTGAAATGCGTCGCCAAAGGGCCGCTTTTGAAAAGCCTTCGAGAAAATCGACCGGATTCGGGTTGTAGCGCCCAAACCCCGCCGTATATTACCGATGATCGACTGAAATAGTCTGAAAAATGCGCCCGCCGACGTGGTGCTCTGACTGGCCCGGTTGACAGGGATGGACGAAACGGGGGCACGACACATATGGACACCGCCGGGAGCTTTCTGCCGATAATTGCGGCACTGCCGTTTTTGGGGGCTTTGTTTCCGGGGCTGATGATTCAGGCCGGGCGCAACACCTGCGCCGCCTTTACCGCCGCCCCGACGATCCTTGCGCTTGTGCTGCTGTTGCTCTGTGCGCCTGCGGTGATGCACGGCGAGGTGCTTCAGTTTCAGCTCCCCTGGCTGCCCAAGCTTGGCCTGAACGTCAATTTCATGCTCGACGGGCTTGGCCTTTTGTTTGCCGGGCTGATCCTTGGCATTGGCCTTTTGATTATTCTCTACGCGCGGTTCTACCTGTCGCGCGAAGACCCGATGGGTCAGTTTTACACCTACCTCCTGTTGTTCCAGGGCGCGATGGTGGGCATTGTCCTGTCTGATAACATCCTGCTTTTGCTGGTATTCTGGGAACTTACTTCGCTCTCGTCCTTCCTTTTGATCGGCTATTGGAAGCACCTGCCCGAGGGCCGTCAGGGCGCGCGCATGGCGCTGACCGTGACCGGCACCGGCGGGCTTGCGATGATCGCGGGCATGCTGATCCTCGGCAATATCGTCGGAAGCTATGACCTGAGCGTGATCCTCACCCAGAAAGAGGCCATTCAGGCCGATCCGATGTATCTTCCGGCCCTGTTGCTGATCCTCGCGGGCTGTTTCACCAAGTCGGCGCAGTTCCCGTTCCACTTCTGGCTGCCGCATGCCATGGCCGCGCCGACGCCGGTGTCGGCCTATCTGCACTCGGCCACGATGGTTAAGGCAGGGCTGTTTTTGATGGCGCGGATGTGGCCGGTTCTGGCCGGCACGCCCGAGTGGTTTTATATCGTGGCCACGACGGGCCTGATCACCATGCTTATCGGCGCCAAGATCGCCCTGTTCAAGGATGACCTCAAGGCGCTTCTGGCGTTTTCGACCGTAAGCCACCTTGGCCTGATCACCATGCTGCTTGGCTTTGGCACCAAGATGGCCGCCGTCGCGGCGGTGTTTCACATTATCAACCACGCCACTTTCAAGGCGGCGCTGTTCATGTCGGCGGGCATTGTCGATCACGAGACCCATACCCGGGACATCAAGCGCCTTGGCGGTTTGCGCCACCTGATGCCGATCACCTTTGTGATCGTCACCTTCGCGGCGCTGTCGATGGCGGGCATTCCGCTTTTGAACGGCTTCCTGTCCAAGGAAATGATGCTTGAAGAGGCCTCGCATACCGTCTGGCAGGGCAATCACTGGATCGTGCCCGCGCTTGCCACCCTGGGCGCGCTGTTCTCGGTGGCCTATTCGTTTCGCTATATCGTGCATGTGTTCTGGGGCCCGGTGCGCGACGATTACCCGTCCAAGCCGCATGATCCGGGCTTTGGCATGTGGGCGGCACCGGCCTTTCTTGTGGTGCTTGTGGTGGCCATCGGCCTTGCACCATTCCTTGCAGAGCCGCTTGTGCGCGCCAGTGCGGGGGCCGTGATTGGCGGTGCCTTGCCCGAGTTTCACCTGAAGATCTGGCATGGCATCACGCCCGCCTTGTTCATGTCCGGCGCGGCGGTTCTGGGCGGAGCGATCCTTCTGGCGCTGCATGCGCCCATGATGCGGCTTTGGCTGGCGACCCCGCGCCCCGAGGCGAAAACCATGTTTGACGCCGTCACCCGCGCCGCCACCCTTGCAAGCCGCGCCTTCACCAACGGCGTGCACAACGGCGCGCTGACGCGCAATGGCGCGACCTTTACGGTGACGGTTCTGGCGGCCGGATGGCTGGCCTGGGCGGGCGGTGAAACCCTGCCTGCCACCCGCGAGATGCTGCCGATTGCAGCGGTGCCAGCGATTGGCTGGCTGTTGCTGATCACCGCAACGATCGGGCTTGTCGCCTTCCATCGCAACCGCTTTCTGGCGCTGATGCTGATGGGGATTGTCGGGCTGATCGTGTCGCTTGGCTTTGTCTACTTCTCGGCGCCCGATCTTGCCCTGACGCAGATCTCGGTCGAGGTGGTGACGATCATCCTGTTGTTGCTGGCGCTGAACTTCATCCCGCGCACCACCCCGATTGAAAGCAGCCCCGCGCGCCGGATGCGCGATGCGATCATCGCTATTGGCGGCGGAGTTGCGGTGACCGGGTTGACCTATGCCATCCTGATCAGCGATTTCGCCTTTGAAAGCATTTCCGCCTTTCACCTTGCCAATTCCTACAAGGGCGGCGGCGGCACAAATGTGGTCAACGTGATCCTGGTGGATTTCCGGGGCTTTGATACCTACGGCGAGATCATCGTTCTGGGCATCGCGGCACTGGTGATCTATGCGCTGACCGATACCGTCCTCAAGGGGGCCGGCGGGCGTTGGCTGGCGAATTGGGACATGACCAAATACCGCGAGGCCGGTGATCGTCACCCGCTTATGATGGTGGTGGCGACGCGGGTGATGATGCCGATTGCCCTTATGGTCGGCGCGTTTATCTTCCTGCGCGGCCATAACGAGCCGGGCGGCGGGTTTATTGCCGGTCTGATCGTCGCGATTGCCTTCCTGATGCAATACATGGCCTCCGGCTTTGCCTGGGCCGAGTCGCGCCAGCGGGTAACCTATCATGCCACCATCGGTGTCGGCGTTCTGATCGCAAGCCTGACTGGCCTTGGCGCCTGGCTTGCGGGCAAGCCGTTCCTGACAAGCGCCTATGGCTATATCACGCTACCGCCGATCGAGAAATTCGAATGGGCCACCGCGATGGCCTTTGACACCGGCGTGTTCCTGACCGTGGTCGGCGCGGTGATGCTTGCGCTCAACAGCCTCTCGAGCATGGCACGTCGCACCGGTGAGACCGTCAACATCTTCCCGATGGATATCAACCCGGCCCGCGCAGACGCAGACGGCACCGACGAGGGGGGCAAGTAACATGGAAATGCTACTGGCAAGCGCAATTGGCGCGCTCAGCGCTGCGGGGATTTACCTTATGCTGCGCCTGCGCAGCTTCCCGGTGATCATCGGCATTTCACTGCTCAGCTATGCGGTGAACCTGTTCCTGTTCGCCACCGGGCGGCTGGTGATCAACGCGCCGCCCGTGCTGCGTGACGGAGTGGACACCTACACCGATCCTCTGCCGCAGGCGCTTGTGCTGACAGCGATCGTGATTTCGTTCGGGATGACGGCCGTGATCGTGATCATGGCGCTTGGCTCTTACCTGTCGTCGCGCAGCGATACGGTCAACATTACCTCGGACACCCCCGCCGAGCAGGAGGGCGAAGCATGAACCACTGGATCATCGCCCCTGTTGTTCTGCCGGCCGTGATGGCGGCGATCATCACGCTGACACTGCGGTTTCACCCCAGTTTGCAGCGGATCTTTTCGCTGGCGAGTTGTATCGCGCTTCTGGTGATTGCCCTTGGTCTGACCGTCGTTGCGGCCAGCGGCAGCATCGAGGTTTACGAGCTTGGCAACTGGCCCGCGCCCTTTGGCATCGTGCTGGTGCTGGATCGCCTCTCGGCGCTGATGGTGCTTATCACGGCGGCGCTCGCGCTTGTGGTCCTGCTCTACGCCACCGGCAGCGGCTGGGATCAGCGCGGCAACAATTTCCACGCCCTGTTCCAGTTTCAGCTGATGGGCATTTTCGGCGCTTTCCTGACCGGCGATGCCTTCAACCTCTTCGTATTCTTCGAGGTGCTGCTGATTGCCTCTTATGGTCTGATGATCCACGGCGGCGGGCGGCGGCGGTTGCGCGCAGGCGTGCAATACGTGATCTACAACCTGCTTGGCTCTACCCTGTTTCTGTTCGCGCTTGGCACGCTTTACGCGGTGACCGGCACGCTTAACATGGCTGATCTGGCCGAGCGGGCGGCGGATATTCCGGTGGGCGACAGCGGGTTGTTGCGGGTCGGCGCGGTGCTTTTGCTGCTGGTCTTTGCGATCAAGGCGGCCCTTTTGCCGCTGCATTTCTGGCTGCCGGAAACCTATGCCGAGGCCCCGGCCCCGGTGGCGGCGCTGTTCGCGATCATGACCAAGGTCGGCGCCTATGCGATCCTGCGGATGTACACGCTGGTCTTTGGGCCGGAACTTGGCGCGACGGCGGATATCATCGCGCCGCTGATCCTGTTCGCGGCGCTGGTCACGCTGGCGGTGGGGATGATCGGCATTCTGGGCGCCAAGCGGCTTGGGCGGCTGGCGGCCTTTGCGGCGATTGCCTCGATGGGGACGCTGTTGATTGCGATCTCGGGCTTTCGCCCGGACACCACGGCAGCGGCGATCTATTACATGATCCATTCCACCTTTGCCGGCGCGCTGTTGTTTCTGGTGGTCGATCTGGTGCGCGCGCAGCGCGGCGAGGTACGAGGCGCGATCACACCCGCCCCGCGCATGGCGCAGCACGGGCTGATTGCGACGCTGTTCTTCGCCTCGGCGATTGCAAGCGCCGGGATGCCGCCGCTGTCGGGCTTTATCGGCAAGCTTTTGATCCTCGACGCCACGCGCGACATGCCCGAGGTCTGGCTGATCTGGTCAGTGATCCTTGTCACCTCGCTGATCGGCATCCTTGGCTTTGCCCAGGCCGGCAGCACGGTCTTCTGGAAAACCGAAACGCCCGAGGCGCCGGCTGAAGACGCCGCAACCGCGCCCGTTGCGGCCCCGCGCCCCCCGGCCCTGCCGCTGGTGGCAAGCTTTACCCTGCTGGCGGGGATCATCGCCCTGTCGGTCTTTGCAGGCCCGGTGACCGGCTTTGTCGAGGCCACGGCGGATCAGATTCACACCCCGAGCGGCTATATCGACGCCGTTCTCGGCCAACGCTGACGGAGGGCGAACGATGCTGCGCAAGATCCTGCCCCATCCCCTGCTGACCCTGACACTTATCGTTGTCTGGCAGATGCTGGTGAACAAGCTGACGCTTGGCAACCTTCTGTTGGGCACGATCCTCGGGTTGATCATTCCGGTCATCACCTCGCCCTATTGGCCAAACCGGCCACGCCTCAGAAGCGTGCCGCGCATCATCGGCTATGTGCTTTTGGTGATCTGGGATATCATAGTCGCCAACGTGCAGGTGGCCTATATCATCCTGTTCAAGGCCAACGCCAATATCAAACCCGCCTGGATCAGCATCCCGCTTGACATTCGCACCCCTGAGGCGATCACCGTGCTGGCGGGCACCATCACCCTGACCCCCGGCACCGTCTCAAGCGATCTCTCGGCCGATGGCCGGAGCCTGTTGGTGCATTGCCTTGATGCGCCCGACCCGGATTCGGTGCGCGACGATATCAAGAACCGCTATGAACGCCGTCTGAAGGAGATTTTCGAATGATCGAATATGCCCTCCTGTTTGCCTTTTCCTGTTACGGGCTGGCCCTGTTGATGAATATCTATCGCATCATCCAGTCCCCCGGCCCCGGTGATCGCATCCTTGCGCTTGATACATTGGTGATCAACGCCATCGCGCTTTTGGCGCTGTTTGGCATCCTCGAAGGCACGACCGTCTATTTCGAGGCCTCGATGATCATCGCCATGACGGGCTTTATCTCAACCGTGTCCTTCACGCGCTTCATGCTGCGTGGCGACATTATCGAATAAGGGGCAGAGGAATGATCATAGAAACTCTGGTTTCGGCCTGTCTGATGATCAGCGGCATTTTCGGGCTGGTCGGCTCGTTCGGGCTTCTCAAGCTGCCTGACCCGATGATGCGCCTGCATGCGCCGACCAAGGCCACGACCCTTGGGGTCGGTGGCGCGCTTGTGGCCTCGATGCTCTATATGCATTTCATCAACGACACCTTTTCGTTTCACGAGCTGATGATCACGCTGTTCCTGTTCCTGACCGCGCCGGTCACCGGTAAATTCATCGCCAAGACGCATCTGCACCTGAACCATAAGGCCAGCGATCTGCCGCCCACCGGCACCGACCGGCCATGGGCGACCTATGAAAGCGATGCGATGCGTGAAAAGATCGAGGCCGAAGAGGACGCATCGGCAAGCTAACCAAGCCGCCGCCCGGTCTCTGAATCAAAGAGGTGCATGTTGCGCGCCTCTATCGTGAGGCGCAGCGCCCCCTCGCCCGCCATCACCCGATGCACGCCCGGCAGGCTAGCGGTAAAGCCCGTCCCCGAGGCCAGCTTGCCATGCAAAAGCGTGTTGGCGCCAAGCGGTTCGGCCAGCAAGACCTGCATTTCAATCGGGCCCTCGGGATCGGGCACAAGATGTTCGGGGCGCAGCCCGAGCATGACCGGCCCCTCAACCCCCGTCGGGTTGGGCAGTACCATCTCGCCCACGTGCAAGCCGCCCTCGCGCCCCTCTGCCTTGATCACGTTCATTGACGGGCTGCCGATAAACTGGGCCGCAAACAATGTCTCGGGGCGCTCGTAGACATCGAGAGGTGTGCCGATCTGTTCGGCCACGCCCGCGTTCATCACGATCATCCGGTCGGCCATTGTCATCGCCTCGACCTGATCATGGGTCACGTAAAGCGAGGTGATGCCAAGTTTCGATTGCAATTCCTTGATCTCAAGACGCATCTGCACGCGCAGCTTGGCGTCAAGGTTCGACAGCGGCTCATCAAACAGAAACACCGACGGCTCGCGCACGATGGCGCGCCCCATCGCGACGCGCTGACGCTGGCCGCCCGAAAGCTGTTTCGGCTTGCGATCAAGCAGTTCGGTCAGCTGCAACAGCCTGGCGGCCTCCGCGACCTTGGCGGCAATCTCGGGCTTGGGCAGGCCTGCGATCTTAAGGCCATAGCCCATGTTTTGCGCCACGCTCATATGCGGGTAGAGCGCGTAATTCTGAAACACCATGGCGATATCGCGATCCATTGGTTCAAGGTCATTGGCGCGCCTGCCATTGATGCGCAATTCGCCCTCGCTGATCGTCTCTAACCCCGCAACCATCCGCAAAAGCGTGGACTTGCCACAGCCCGAGGGGCCGACAATCACGACAAATTCGCCGTCCTGCACATTGACGCTGACGCCTTTGATCACCTCGGTCGTGCCAAAGCGTTTCTTGATGTTGTCGAGGTCTACAGTTGCCATGTCGCCTATTTCTCGCTGTCCACAAGCCCGCGGATAAACAGTTTCTGCATTGAAATCACCACCACCACCGGAGGCACCATCGCCAGGATTGAGGTGGCCATGATCACCGGCCAATCGGCCACATCATCGCCACTCGGGAACATCTGTTTGATGCCCATCACGATGGTGTTCATCGACGGATCGGTGGTGATCAGAAGCGGCCAGAGGTATTGGTTCCAGCCATAGATGAACAGGATCACGAAGAGCGCCGCGATGTTGGTGCGGCTCATCGGCAAGAGGATATCCCAGAAAAACCGCATCGGGCGCGCGCCATCGACCCGCGCCGCCTCGGCCAGTTCATCGGGGATGGTCAGAAAGAACTGGCGAAACAGAAAGGTCGCCGTTGCCGAGGCAATCAGCGGAAAGATCAGGCCGGAATAGCTGTTGAGCATGCCAAAGCCCGCGATCACCTGATAGGTCGGCACGATCCGCACCTCGACCGGCAACATCAGCGTCAGAAAGATCAGCCAGAAGAAGATATTGCGCCCCGGAAAGCGAAAATAGACGATGGCGAAGGCCGACAAAAGCGAGATGATAATTTTGCCCACGGCGATCCCGATGGCCATTACCATCGAATTGGCCAGCATGGTCAGCACCGGCACATTCACCCCGGAAAACAAGGCGGCGGTATAGTTTTCAACAAACCGGTCACCGGGCCAGAGCGGCATCGGCGGCTTCACGATTTCGGGCTGGGTCACGGTCGAGGCGACGAAGGCAAGCCAGATCGGAAAGAAGATCACCAGCACCCCGGCAATCATCAACAGATGCGTCAGCCAGAGGCCCATGCCGCGCCGCTCGACCATGCCTGTGATCTCGCGCGCCATCAGTAATGCACCCGCTTTTCGACAAATTTGAACTGCACCACGGTCAAGAGCCCGACAACCACCAGCAAGATCACCGATTGCGCGGCGGACGATCCGAGATCCTGACCGACGAAGCCGTCGGAAAACACCTTGTAGACAAGGATCGTCGTGGCCTGCTGCGGCCCGCCGCTGGTGATGGTGTGAATGACGCCGAAGGTCTCGAAAAACGCATAGACCACGTTGACCACCAGGAGGAAAAACGTGGTCGGCGACAGAAGCGGCAAGACGATGGTAAAGAACCGCCGCCAGAACCGCGCGCCGTCGATTGCCGCCGCCTCGATGATCGAACGCGGCACCGCCTGAAGCGCGGCAAAGAAGAACAGAAAGTTATAGCTGATCCGTCCCCAGCTGGAGGCGACGACGACCAATCCCATCGCCTCGCCCTGATTCAAGACGTGGTTCCAGTCATAGCCCAACTGCCCCAGATACCAGGCCACCACGCCGACGCGGGTGTTGAACATGAACAGCCAAAGCACCCCGGCCACCGCCGGCGCCACTGCATAGGGCCAGATCAAAAGCGTGCGGTAGACCCCGGCGGATTTCACCAGCCGGTCCGCCAGCACCGCCAGAAACAGCGCCGGCACCATCGCGGTCAGCGTGACCAGCGTCGAAAAGATCGCCGTGGTGACGAAGGCGCTTCGGTAATAGGGATCGCCCAGGAGGTATTCGAAATTGCCAAGCCCGACAAAGCGTGATGACAAGCCGAACGGGTCGGGAATGAACAGCGATTGCCACACCGCCTGCCCCGCCGGGTAAAAGAAAAACACCGCCGAGATAAATACCTGCGGCGCAATCAGGCAGAGCGGCAAAAGCCAGCCTTTGAAGGTGACGCGTTTTTCCATGATCCGCCCCTTTGATCAAACGGGCCGGGGCAATGCCCGGCCCGATCACACCCGCTTAGCGGTTGGCCTGTTCAAACCGGCGCAGCAATTGGTTGCCACGGGTTGCCGCGCTATCAAGCGCCGCCTGCGCGTCCTTGTCGCCGGACCAGACCGCCTCCAGCTCTTCGTCGATGATGCCGCGAATCTGGTCGAAAGACCCAAGGCGAAGCCCCTTGGAATTCGCCGTCGGCTGTTTCGCGGTCATCTGGATCACCGCCACATCGGTGCCGGGATTGGCCTCGTAAAACCCGTCGGCACGGGTCTTTTCGCCAGCCGCGATGGTGATCGGCAAATAACCGGTATCCTGATGCCATTTCGCCTGGATATCGACTGACGACAGGAAGTTCAAAAACGCCGCAGCGGCCTTGTATTCCTCGGCCTCATGCCCTTCCATCACCCAGAGAGAGGCCCCGCCGATGATGGTGTTTTGCGGCGCACCCGCAACCCCGTCCCAATAGGGCAAGGGGCGCACGTCAAAGTCAAACTGCGCCTCGGCCTTGATCCCGGCATATCCCGCCGAGCTTTCGGTAAAGAGCGCGCATTCCCCGGCGCGGAAATTGGCGCCGCCCTCGTTGCGCCGCCCGGCATAGATGAATTTGCCCTCGTTGGCCCATTCGCCCATCTGTGCGATATGCTGCACCTGAAGCGGGCCGTTGAGGCCCAGCTCGGTATCAAGCCCGGCAAACCCGTTATCCTTGGTGGCAAAGGGCACGTCATGATAGGCCGAGAGGTTTTCAAGGTGAATCCAGCTCTGCCAGGCGGTCGTCAGTGGGCAGTCGTGGCCTGCCTCCTTGAGCTTGTCGAGGGTCGCATCCACGCTCTGCCAGGTAGAAAGATCGGTGTCGGGGTCGATCCCCGCCCCGCTCAGCGCGTCGCGATTGACCCAGAGAACCGGCGTCGACGAGTTGAACGGCAGCGACAGCATTTGCCCGTCGGTCGAGGTGTAATAGCCTTTGACCGAGCCGATATAGGCATCCGGGTCAAAATCGGCCCCGGCATCGGCCATCACCTCATACACCGGCTTGATCGCGCCCTTGGCCGACATCATCGTGGCGGTGCCAACCTCGAAGACCATCAGGATTTGCGGCTGTTCGCCCGCCCGGAACGCGGCAATGCCGGCGTTCAGGGTTTCGGAATAATTTCCCTTGTGGGTGGCCGTCACGTGATAGTCGCTCTGGCCGCTGTTGAATGTCTCGACCTGCGCCGCGACCAATTCGCCAAGGCGACCGGTAAAGGCGTGCCAGAATTGAATATCGGTTTGCGCCGTGGCCGCCATCGGCGACAGCATCGTGGTTCCGGCGAGCAATGCGCCAAAGGCAGTCTTGTGCATGTCTTCCTCCCAGGTGACAGGGCGGACCGCGCTGAGCCGTCCACCGCGATGTTCGAACAGGGCACACGCTACACGGAAACCCGCATAACGCAATGCCACTATTCTTTGCCTATTTATAATATCACATTATTGTCATATACTGGTCAGACTCAGGAAAGCCCCGACAATGTCCACCCGCCTGCGTCTGCGACAGCTGGAAGCGCTTGAATGCGTTGCCGAAACCGGGTCGATGACCCGCGCCGCAGAGGTCTTGGGTATCTCGCAGCCCGCCGTCAGCCGCCTTTTGTCCGATCTGGCCAGCGAGGTCGGCTTTCAGCTTTTTGACCGGCGCGACGGGCGTCTTGCCCCGACACAAGAGGCGCAGGTCCTGCTCCCGGATATCCACCGCCTGTTGGAAATGCTCGATCACATCGGCGAGGTCAGCCGTAATCTCACCGTCCGAAAGGCGGGGCATCTTCGTATTGCCTGTCTGCCGGGATTTGCCACAAGCCACCTGCCCGAGGTCTTGGCGCACTTCCTGTCGGACCGCCCCGGCGTCACCGCCACGATAGAGCCTGACCGCCCCGAACGCATTCTGGAATGGATCGTCGGCGAGCAATACGACTTTGCCATCACCGACAATTTCGACAATCACCCGGCGGTCACCAGCCAGACCATCAACATCCGCTCGGTCTGTATCATGCCCGAGGATCATCCGCTTGCGGCGCGCGACGTGATCACCCCCGCCGATCTTGCAGACGAGAAGATGATCCACACTCACCGCGACTCGGGCTTTTACCGAGAGCTGAACGAGGCATTTCTGTCAAAAGGGGTCGAGATGAATTCGATCATCGAGGCGCGCCAGTTCACCGCCGCCTGCGAATTGGTCCTGCGCCGCGTCGGCCTGTCGGTTATTAGCGAGCTGGATGCGGTCGGCTATGTGGGGCGCGGTCTGGCGTTTCGCGCCTTTGCGCCCAGCGTTCCGCACCGTCTTGCGCTTGTGCGCCCGGTGAACAAACATCCTTCGATGATCACGCTGGAATTCATGGAAATCTTCCGCGATAGCCTGCGCGCCTTCGAAGCCATCTAGCCGCAGGAGGGCAAGGGGCGGCGCACCGCCCCTGACCGTTATCTTTAAAGGGCGACGGGCGTCACCAGCCCCTGTTCGCGCGCAAGCCGTGCCGCAACCGAGGCCACCGCCAGATCCTGAAGCCCGACGCCGGTGCCGTCAAAAAGCGTGATCTCTTCGGCGCTGCTGCGGCCCGGATGGGTGCCATTGATCACCTCGCCAATCGCCGTCAGGTTACCCTCGCCGATTAACCCGCTGGCCACCGCATGCTGGGCCTCGCCAATGGTGATGGATTGCGCGATCTCATCGGCAAAAACCGTGGCAGATTTGAACAGCGCCGGATCAACCTCTTGCTTGCCTTTGGTATCGGTGCCCATGCAGGCGATATGCGTGCCCGGCTTGATCCAATCGGCCATGATCAGCGGTTCGAAGGCGCTGGTGATGGTGATGATCACATCGGCCTGCGCGCCAAGTTCCTCGGGCGTGACCGCCTCGAAGGCGAGGCCAAGCTCTTCGGCCACCGCCGCCAGACGCGGCAGCATGTCGGGATGCGGGTTCCAGGCGACGACACGCTCGAAATCGCGCTGCTCCACGGCGGCGCGCAACTGAAAGGTCGATTGATGACCGGCACCGACCATGCCAAGCACCTTTGCATCCTTGCGCGCCAGATGGGCGATCGAGACCGCAGACGAGGCCGCCGTGCGCAGCGCCGTCAGGTAATTACCGCCGACAAGCGCCGTCAACCGCCCGGTATCGGGATCAAACAGGCAAACCGTCGATTGGTGATTGGTCAGCCCTTTGGCCATATTGCCCGGCCAATAGCCCCCCGCCTTGACGCCAAGCACCATGCCCGCGCGATCAAAGCCCGACTTGAAGCCGTAAAGCGCATCGGCATGACCAATCGCCTCGCGGACCACCGGAAAGTTATAGGCATCGCCGCGCGCCATCGCGCCGAACACGGCCTCGACGGCCGAAAAGGCATCGGGACGGCGAATGACCTTTTCGCAAATCTCTTCGCTGACAATCAGCAACCCGTCATCGGTATTGGCGCTCATCTGGTTCATCTCCAACAGTATTCAGGTTTGAAAGAGGCGGCCCACACCAAGCGGGCCGCCCTTGTTGTCCGGGGTCGAGGTCTTAGTAGGCCTTGCCGCGCGCCGAGACCGGCCAGAGGGTTTCGACCTTGCCATTCCGCACACCGACATACCAGTCGTGCACGTTGCAGGTCGGATCGCAGTGACCCGGCACCAGCTTGAGCTTGTCATTGACCTTGAGCACGCCCTTGGGGTCGGCGACAACGCCATGCTCGTCAGAGCATTTGACATATTCCACGTCCGTCCGGCCATAGATCGTCGGCAGGCCACTATCGACCGATTGTGCCTTGAGACCGGCATCGACAATCGCCTTGTCGGGTTTGGCATGGCTCATGACAGAGGTCAGGATGAACAGTGCATTTTCCCATTCGCCTTGGTCAATGCGGTTACCGTCCTTATCGAGGATACGACCGTAATCGGCATCCATGAAGGCGTAAGAGCCGCACTGAAGTTCGTTGAACACGCCCGAAGCCGATTCAAAGTAATAAGACCCGGTGCCGCCGCCGCCAACGATATCGCTTTCGATACCTTCGGCCTTAAGAAGGTCAAGCGTATCAGACACTTGCTGAATGGCGATATCGGTCTTGGCCTTGCGATCCTCATAGCTGTCCATGTGCTGCATCGCGCCCTGATAGGCCTGAATGCCGGCATATTTCAGGCCCGGCGCGGCCTCGATCGCCTTGGCGAGATCGACCACGGGCTGACCGAATTGCACGCCGCAACGCCCGGCGCCCACGTCGATTTCAACAAGGCATTCGATCTGCGTGCCATGCTTTTGCGCGGCGGCCGAGAGGTCGGCGACATTGTTGATATCATCAACACAGCAAATCGTGCGCGCGCCCAGCTTGGGCATGCGGGCAAGGCGGTCGATCTTTTCGGGCTGCGTCACCTGGTTGGAAACCAGCACATCCTTGATACCGCCACGGGCAAAAACCTCGGCCTCTGACACCTTCTGGCAGCAGACGCCGCAAGATCCGCCAAGGCGCTCTTGCAACAGGGCGACATCGACCGATTTGTGCATCTTGCCATGAACCCGGTGGCGCATGCCGTGGGATTTGGCGAAATCGCCCATTTTCTTGATATTGCGCTCAAGCGCGTCCAGATCCAGCACAAGGCAGGGCGTCTGGATATCGGCCTCGTCCATGCCCGGAAGGGCGGGCACGTCAAAGCCGACTTCGAGATCGTCAAATGTTACAGGCTTGTTCATTTCAGTATCCTCACTTGATCCAGGGAAGCGTGTCGAGATCGACATTGCCACCGGTGATAATCACGCCGACGCGTTTGCCGGCAAAGGTCTCGCGGTTCTTCAGGATCGTGGCCAGCGGCACGGCGCAGCTTGCCTCGATCACGATTTTCATGCGCTGCCAGGTCAGCTTCATCGCGTCGATGATTTCCTGCTCGCTGGCGGTCAGGATATCGGTCACGTTATGCGACACGAAATGCCAGGTGTTCTCCTTGAGCGGCACCTTGAGCCCATCCGCCACCGTCACCGGCGCGTCATCGGCGATGATGTGACCGGCCTTGAAGCTGCGATAAGCGTCATCGGCCTGTTCCGGCTCTGCGGCGTAAATCTTGACGCCCGGCGCAAGGTTGCTGAGCGTCAGGCAAGTGCCCGACACCATGCCACCGCCGCCAATCGGCGCGATCACGGCGTCAAGCCCCTCGGTCTGTTCCAGAAGCTCCGCCGAACAGGTTGCCTGCCCCGCGATCACCCGCACGTCGTTATAGGGATGCACAAATTCGGCCCCGGTTTCGGCCTGAACCCGGGCAAACACCTCTTCGCGGCTTGTGGTCGAAGGCTCGCATTCGGTGATGATGCCGCCATAGCCACGCACGGCGGCCTTTTTGGCCTCAGGCGCGGTGCGCGGCATGACCACATGGCACGGAATGCCACGGCGCCCGGCGGCATAGCTCAGGCTAAGCGCGTGATTGCCGGAACTGTGGGTTGCGACGCCGCGCTTGGCCATCTCGTCACTAAGACCAAAGACCGCGTTCGAGGCACCGCGCACCTTGAACGCGCCGGCCTTTTGAAAGTTCTCGCATTTAAAGAACAGTTCTGCCCCGGTCAGATCATTGAGATAAGACGAGGTCAGAACCGGCGTGCGATGGATATAGGGCGCGATGCGCTCGCGCGCCGCCAGCATGTCGTCAATCGTAAGCTGGCTTGCCGTTTTCATGTCAAGCATTGCTCTCTCTCCTTCAGGCAGCTTTGGCCAGGGCGGGTTTAGTGGTGGCGCGATAATATTCCTGCGCCGCAACAACGCCACTGCCCAATTTAATGGGATAATCAAGATCGGCCATCGCCATTTCGATCGTGGCAAGACCCGACAGGACCATCGTGTCGGTCAGGCTTCCGAGATGGCCGATCCGAAACGCCCGGCCGTTCATTTCGCCCATGCCGATGCCAAAGCTGACACCATAGGTGGCAAAAACATGCTCGATCAGGGCGTTGCTGTCAAAGCCTTCGGGCACGAACACCGCGCTGACCGTATCAGAATAAAGGTCCGGGCTTTGCGCCACAAGTTTGAGCCCCCAGGCGTCAACCGCGCGGCGCACCCCGGTCGCAAGCCGGTGATGGCGGGCATAGACATTATCAAGCCCTTCCTCGAACAGCATCTTGAGGCTTTCGGCCATGCCATAGATCAATTGCAACGGCGGCGTATAGGGATATCCGCCCGCCGCATTGGCGCCCATCATGTCGCGGAAATCAAAAAAGGTGCGCGGCAGTTTGGCGGTCTCCATCGCGGCAATCGCCTTGGGGCTGACCGCAAGGATCGCCATGCCGGTCGCCAGCATGAAGCCCTTTTGCGAGCCGGACACGGCGATATCAACGCCCCAGCCATCCATCCGGAAATCCATCGAGCCAAGCGAGCTGACGCAATCGACGAACATCATCGCCGGGTGGTTGGCGGTGTTCATTGCCCGGCGGACGGCGGCGATATCGGACTTCACCCCGGTTGCGGTCTCATTATGCGTGACCAGAACCGCCTTGATGGTGTGATCGGTATCGGCGCTCAGCGCCTCTTGAAACTTGTCTGCAGGCGCACCGCTGCCCCAGGGGCATTCGATGATCTGCACGTCAAGACCGTGACGCTGGCACATATCAATCCAGCGGTGGCTGAACATGCCATAGCGCGCCACAAGAACCTTGTCGCCGGGGCTGAGCGTGTTGGAAATCGCCGCCTCCCAGCCGCCGGTGCCGCTGGCGGGGAAGGTGATGATGGTTCCATTGGCCGTTCCGAAGACCGTTTTACAGCCCTCAAGAACCGGGGTCAGTGTTTCAACAAACGCGGGCGAGCGGTGGTCCTGGGTCTGAACCTGCATCGCGCGACGCAGCCGGTCGGGCATGTTGGTGGGGCCCGGAATAAAGACTGGATTTTGATCTGACATAGCCGTGATCCTTTTTGGTTATGCTCTGATACTGGCGCAGGAAACGATTCTATGCAATTTTCTTGAAAGCATTTTTCAATTATAAAATAAAATACGTAAATTACTGTTTTTGTATTGTTTTTCTTTTTTCATATTCACCCTTTCATTATTAATGAAAATAATTTTTAATTGCATGCAAATGTCCACCGAAAGGAAACTGCGCCGTGACACCCCCCAAACGCGGCCGTGGCCGCCCCAAATCCCAGTTCAGCGAAAGCTCTGCCGGGACCATGCAATCGCTGGATCGCGCGCTGAGCGTCCTGGTGGCCGTTGCGCGCGAGGATCGCGCGACGCTCACTGATCTGTCGCTGGCGCTTGGCATCCCGACCGCGACCACGCACCGGATTCTGACCACTCTGCAAAAACGCGACTTCGTGCGCTTTGACGACGAGCGTCAGGACTGGAGCATCGGGATCGAGGCCTATCGCACCGGGGTTGCCTTTCTCAAGCGCACGAACCTGTCGGATGTCGGGCGCCCGGTCATGCGCCGCCTGATGGAACAGACCGGCGAAACCGCCAACCTTGCGGTGCGCGACGGCGCCGAGGTGGTGTTCATCGGCCAGGTTGAAACCCAAAACCCGATCCGCGCGTTCTTTCCGCCCGGATCGCGCACACCGATGCATGCCTCCGGCACCGGCAAGGCGATTTTGGCCGCCCTGCCCGAGGACAGGCTTTTGACCGTGCTCAAGGGCGCGGGCCTGAAAGAGTTCACCGAGCACACCCATGTCACGCCCAAGGCGTTGTTTGCAGATCTGGAAAAAACCCGCGCGCGCGGCTGGTCGTTTGATCGAAACGAGCGCTATGATGGCATGTCCTGCATCGGCAGCGCGATCTTCAACGACCGGGGCGAACCTTGCGCGGGAGTGTCGATCTCTGGCCCCAGCAGCCGCTTTTCCGACGCCCAGATTGCCGAGTTCGGCGCGGCGGTGGCGCAGGCCGCGGCAGAGATCACCCACCTGATCGCCGGACAATTGGTTGAGGTGAAAGCCTAGGCTCTGGGCCTATAAAGCCAAAACCTTCTGACTTGCGGCAAAGCGGACCTCGGTGCGCTACGCAGCGAGCAGCGGTATCGAGCCCAATGTATGTACCGGCTGCTGTTCGCAAGTGAGATATTGGCGTGGCTAGCGGTAGTCGCTGATATGTATCCGGCCTGTTTATCGGCTCGCGGGCCGTGGCCATTGTGGGTTATGCACGCGCCTTGATCTCATTAGTGACCAGGTCGATCATGACCATCTGGGCTCTCAGATTCTGGGGGCGTATTGTCTCCGTTCCAAGCTGTTCTCCTTCGCGAACGTCTTTGTGACCTCGGGCGCGTCAGATTGCGTCCAAAGCCTCATCTCCAACAACCGTGTATTTCTTGCCATGGCGTAGAACGCTCCAGGCAGTGCGTGCCAGCTTGTTGGCCAGCGCAACAGCGGCTTTACTGTGCGGCATTCGGCTCACAACCCCGCGCAGCCACGAGCCAAGCCCGATCGCATCCCAGGGTGCGGTCGCATCAGAATGACGTTTGCGGCTTGCACCAAGAGCATCCTTAGATAGTTGTTGCCGCGCTTGCTGATCCGACCAAGGATGGTACGCCCACCCGTGCTGAACTGACGTGGAACGAGGCCGAGCCAAGCGGCAAAGTCTCGGCCTCTGTCAAACACCTCGCCTTTGCCAATGGCAGCTACAATAGCCGTCGAGATAAGCGGGCCGATCCCAGGAACAGTCATGACCTTGGCACTGTTTTCCTCTGTTCGGCTGATTTCCTCGATCTCCGACGAGATCGATTTGATCCTTTCATCGACCCAAAGCCAGTCGCCATATAGCCCAAGGAGCGTGCGGCGCATTCGCGGGGAGATTTCGGCGCGGCGGTTTTCTAAGATGGTCTCAAACGAGCTCTGCAATCTGTGCCGTCCCGCCCGCACTGTAATGCCTTGCTCAATCAGGAACGCACGGATTTGATTGATGATGGCGGTGCGGCGTGCCACCAGCCGCGAACGAACCCGATGCATCGCCTGCAGGTCCAACTGATCCTGGCTTTTTTCGGTAACCGTCCGCAGGTTTGGGCGCATAGCCGCTTCCGCGATTGCTTCGGCATCGTTGTAATCGTTCTTTTGACCCTTATTGAAAGGCTTCACATAGATCGCAGGAATGATCCGGGGCTCAAAACCGAGCGCACGCAGCATGCGGCTGACAAAGTGCGCGCTCATGCAGGCTTCCATGCCGACGACGCAACGCGGCAATTCCTCAAAGACTGACTTCAACGACAAGCGTTTGATCTTCTTACGCAAGACGCGCTCACCCGATTGATCAAAGCCAACCAAATGGAATGTGTCTTTGCCGATATCGACGCCAATGACTGCGATTTCGCCGATATCTTCTGGTTTTTTGGATTTCATAGCTACTTCTCCTGTTTGCAGAAATAGGCAAAGCCTAACCTGCTGGGTGAAGCAGCCGGTACATCCCATTAGTTACCGATGCTGCACGCCGCTCGAATGACCGCTTTCCAACGATTGCATCCGCCGGATTGATTGGGCCCTTCTGAATTGTCGCTCGAAATGAAGAACGCGGTCCTTCGCGACTAAAACTACCCAACGAATGTCTACATGATAGCTTCTGATGTTGAATGTCACTCACAACTGACCCGCTTTGGTCCTGTGTGGATGGCTCCTTTTTTGCAAGTACCTTTTTTTGTGGATGGGGTCTTGTCAGAAGCAGTCTTGTGTTCGACCTGTTAGCGCGACGCACATGGCGGCTGGCCCAGATGGTTTCCACCAGCCAGGTCCCATTCCGCACATCGAACAGCAAGCGTTCAGGGCAAAGCACGGGGCGTCTTGGTTT
>NZ_FRBN01000024.1 GCF_900142625.1 Roseovarius marisflavi | reverse complement strand
GTCAAAACCGCGCAAACAGGCCGGACACATGACTGCTTCTGACAAATGCACAAATCTGATCAAAAATGTCTTGCTATGCAGGAGCCATCCACACAGGACATTCATATCGTTTGGATGAATTGCGGCTCCGTCCTGATGTGAGACATCTGGAAACTGCGCGGCGAACGACTGCTTTGTGGCATTTGGCGCTTTAGAATTTATTGGTCCAGACCCTAGGTTACAAAGGGTGTGTTACTCCGCCACGCGAGGCCCCTCGTCCATCGCCGCCAACTCGCCAAGCGTCACCGGCTTGAGCGGTGGGCGGATGCGATAGTATCCGGTTGCGTCATGGCTCTGGCGGTTTTCCTCGGCCAGGATTTGCGTCACGCTTAGCCCGCAATAGCGCCCCTGACAGGGGCCCATGCCGGCTCGGCCAAAAGCCTTGGTCTGGTTCGGGCCGATACAGCCAAGCTTGGCATAACCGCGAATGTCCCCCGCCGTCACCTCTTCACAGCGGCAAATGATCGTCTTGTCGGCAGGGGCAAGCGCCTCTGCCAGTGGCGGATAGGCGGCATCCAGAAACGGGCGCGCCGCAAGCTCTTGCGCCATCTCCCGGCGCAGGGGTGCGCCTTCGCCGTCGCGCGCTTCGGCCTCAATCGCGCCCATCCGCAATGCGATGTCCAGCGCCGCCAGACGCCCGGCAAGGGCGGCAACCTTGGCCCCGCCGATCCCTGCCCCGTCACCGGCAATATGCAGGTCATCGACCGAAGTACCGCCCCAACCGTCAAGCTCTGGCACAAAGCACTGCTGCGCCGCTTCCCAGCGGTGTGGCACGTTGAGCGAGCGCGCAGCCTGCGTATTCGGCACCACCCCGTGATGCAGAAAAACAGTGTCGCAGGCGATGCGATGCCCCCTGCCCCCGGCGGTAAATTCAACCGCCTCGGCACGCCCCTCGCCGGTGATCGCAATGCCATGCGCGCCCGTATGGCGCGCAACACCGGCGCGGCGGATTTCGGTGAGCAGGCCAAGCCCCTTGAGCAGATAGCGCCAACCGCGCAGCGCCCCGCCAAGGTGGCGCAGCGCGCCCGCGAAATCGCCGCGCGTCTGGGTCTCGACCATGGCCAGCGGCGGGGTGCCCGCGCGCACCATCTGCGCCGCGATCAGATAGAGCAGCGGGCCAGAGCCAACCAGCACCGCGCGCCGCGCCAGAACACCGGATTGCTTGAGCAGGATCTGCCCCGCCCCCGCCGTCATCACGCCCGGCAAGGTCCAGCCCGGTACTGGCATCGGCCGCTCCAGCGCGCCGGTGGCCAGCAACACGTGACGCGCGTCGATCAGCGCGCCCTTGCCGTCCTGCGTATAGGCAAGGCGCGGTCCGTCTTCGATCGCCCAGACCACAGCCCCAGCAAGATGGGTGATCCCCGACGCGCCAAGCCCTTGGGTCAGAGCGCGCCCGTCGGTGTAATCCTTGCCCAAGAGGTCACCGCGCAGGGGCGCAACCCTGTCAACATCGCGGTAAATCTGGCCGCCCGCGCGCGGCTGTTCATCCAGAATACAGACCGAGAGACCCTTGCTTGCCGCCAGCTCTGCCGCTGCCATGCCCGCAGGGCCAGCGCCGATAATCGCAAGATCGACCTGTGCCATCATCTTTCCCCCGCTTGCGGCATATGAAGGATCAGTCCGGGCGTGACCTCCATCATGCAGGCCTGACGGCTTATGCCATCGACCTCAACCAGACAGTCAAAACAGGCGCCCATCATGCAAAACGGCCCGCGCGGCGCACCAGACGCAGGCGTATGGCGAAAACTCGTGATACCGGCCCCAAGCAGGGCAGCGGCAAGATTGGCCCCCTCCGGCAGGCGCAGATCCTGCCCGGCGAAGGTCACCGCAACAAGCGCGCGGCCCTCGCCAAGATCATGAAACGGCAAAGCGTTGTTCACTGAACACCTCCAGATCAGGGGCCTTGTCGGTCCCCTCAAGCCACTCGGGCAGGATCGTCGCATGCGCGGCGGCAAGGGTGATGCCACTGTGACAGGTCACAAGGTAAGCCCCAGGCATCGTTTCACTTTGCTGATAGATCGGCAAACCATCGGGCGAGAGCACCCGAAGCGCGCCCCAGCTTCGCACCAGTTGGGCGCGCGCAAGGGCCGGAAAGGCGGCAATCGCCTCGGCGGCAAGGCCCGACAGGCCCGGTTGCGTCACACGGTCGTCAAGGCCGACTTCTTCATTGGTGGCGCCGATCTGAATACCGCCCTCATCGACCTGACGCGCGACAAGCGAGGGGCGGTTGATCATCTTCGGAAGCTTTTCGGTGATCAGAACCTGACCACGTTGCGCCCGGATCGGCGCGATAAACCCAAGCTTGGGGCCAAGCGTCATCGCGCCAAGCCCGGCGGACAGGATCACCTTGGCGGAGTTCACCACAGTGCCATCGGCGCAGGTCACGGTGAACATGTCCGTCTTGGTCACATCGGTGACCATCTTGCCGGTCAAAACCTGCCCGCCAAGTCGGCGCACATCATCGGCAAGCGCCTTGAGCAGGCGCAGCGGATTGGCGTGCCCGTCCTGATGATGCAGGATCGCGCCAACGACCTTGGGCCCGATGGCGGGCTCTTCCTTGCGCAGGGCGTTATGACCCAACACCTCGTAGGGATAATTGCCGCCAAGCTTGGCCTTTAGCCCCTCGTATTCCTCAACCCGCGCGGCAAGGCTCTCTTCCGAAAAGTGCAGGTCATAACCGCCGTTCTGTTCCAAGCCCACATCGCGCCCGGTCGCATCGCCAAGCCTGTCGGCAAAGCCGCGCCAGGCGGCGGCAGAGGTTTGTGACCAGCTTGCGTATCGGGGTTGTTTCATGCCCTTGGATTGCACCCAGACAAGGCCGAAATTGCCCCGGCTGGCACGAAACGATCCGTCATCGCCATCCAGAACGATCACGCGGCGGCCCTTGTTCAAAAGCCCCCAGGCCACCGAGAGGCCGACAACCCCGCCGCCGATGATGGTGTAGTCCGCCTCCATGTCATGTCCTTTGGCTCGGGGATGGGTCCGGGGGGATCATGCCCCCCCGGATTCGGTGTTTCAGATGTCGCAAAATGCGTCGGAAACCAGCGTTACTTGCCGATTTGATCAAGAATGCCCTGACCCCATTCAACGCCAACGTCCTCAAGCACAACCGGCCAGACATCGGCGCGCACCTTGGCTGCCATGGCGGCAAGCTGGTCGTCGGACAGCTCGACCACAGTGGTGCCAAGGTCATCGGCAAGGCGCTGTTCGTTCTTGCCCTGATCGGCCTCGGCCACGGTCCAGCGGGTCGCCTCAAACGCCTCGGCCTCTGCCTTGAGCGCGGCCTGATTGTCTGCGTCAAGCTCGGCCAGGCTCTCGTTCGAGATGATCATGTACCAGACTTCGAAATGGGTGTTGGCCGGGATATAGGTCTTGGTCACATCGCGGAACGAGGCGTAATAGCCTTCTGCACCCGAGCCGATAACGCCATCAACAACACCGGTCTGAATGGCGGTGAAGGCCTCGGAGAACGGGATCGGCGAGGGGATATAACCAAGCGCTTCGCCGGTCAGCTGGAACGATTTGATACCGGGCACGCGCACCTTGATGCCGTTGGGCGAGGGGTCACCGGGATGCACCGCATCGGTATTCAGGGCGATACCGCCGAAATAGACCGGATAGGCGGCCAGCATGGTGATGTCCTGTTTCGCGTAGAGATCGGCCATCACGTCACGCACAACGCCGCCGGGGCCATAGATTTCACGCGCCTGCGCCCAGTTGGCAGCAAGATACGGGAAAGAGCTGATCTGCATCTTGCGATCCGCCGCCGTTGCGGCGGGCTGGGTCGCCATGTCAATCGCGCCAACGCTGATGCGTTCCTGAACCGAGGTGTAATCACCAAGCGCCGAGGCCGGGAACAGGGTGATCTTGACGCCACCGCCAGTGGCCGCATCAACCTTTTCGGCAAATGCGCGCAGCTCGACGTCAATGGTGGCGTCCTGCGGGCGCACGTGGCTCATCTTGAGGTCAGCGGCCGAGGCGATGCTGCCAAGGGCCAGAAGGGCGGCGGTCGCCGTACCAAGCATAAAGTGTTTCATTTCAGTTTCTCCTTGTTGGTTTTTTCAGATTGGTTTTTTGTGGTTACGGAGCATAGCCAAACAGTCGCGGCAGATAGAGCGACAGGTCCGGCCAAAGCGAGGTCAGGAACACGACAGGCACATAACCGGTCACGATCAAGAGCATGGCAGGTGGAATGACCTTGGTCACCTTCACCTTGCCGATCCGCGCCCCGAGATAAAGGATCGAGGCATAGGGCGGCGTGACCCCACCCATCGCCGTATTGACGCCCATGATCGCGGCAAACTGTACCGGGCTTACGCCAATCGCATTCATCAGTGGCAACAGAAGCGGCGCGATAAGGATGATGGCGGTGACGTCATTGACCACCATGCCGACCAGAAACAGCAGGATATTGATCAGGATCAGCAACAGAACCTTGTCGTCGGTCAGCGAAAAGATCGAGCTGACAAGCGCCTGCGGGATCGCCTCCATCACGAAAATCTGGCTCAGGATCATCGAGAACAGGATCATCAGCATGATCGCGCCCACCGCCGTCGCCGCTTCTTGGCCCGCACTCAAAAAGTTGTGCCAGCGCAGACCCTTGTAGATCAAAAACCCAACCGGCACCGCATAGATCACCGACACGGCGGCGGCCTCGGTCGGGGTCATGATCCCGCCATAGATGCCGCCAAGGATGATCACCGGCATCAAAAGCGCCGGGAAGGCGTGAAAGCCGCGTTGGGCAACCTGTGTGCTCAACTCGGAAAAGGTTGGCTTGTCATCCAGGATCAGGTTGAACTTGCGGCTCATCCAGAGGTTCACCACCGAGAAATTGAACATGATCAAAAGACCCGGCCCAAGCGTCGCCAGAAAGCAGGCCAGGATTGAGGTATCGGTCACCCAGCCATAGACGATCATCGTCACCGACGGCGGGATCAACAGACCGAGGATCGACGAGTTGGCGATCAAAGCGGTGGCATATTCACGCGGATAGCCGCGCTTTTCCATCTCGGGGATCAACAGCGGCCCAATCGCGGCAATCCCGGTCAGACCAGAGCCCGAAATCGCGCCGATCACCGCGCAAGACACCGCCGCCACCACGCCAAGCCCGCCCCGGATATGGCCGATAAAGGCACTCACGAAGCGCAGCAAAGAGGCGGCAATTCCGCTTTCGGACATGATCGTGCCGGCCAGAACAAACAGTGGAATGGCAAGCAGGACGGGATTGCTAAGTTGCTGAAACCCCCAGAGCATATTGCCCTTCATGGTCACGTCGCCGATGAAATACATCACCATGAGCGCCCCGCCAAAGCAGTAGGGCAACGGC
Organism: Roseovarius marisflavi; assembly: GCF_900142625.1. Lineage (GTDB taxonomy): Bacteria > Pseudomonadota > Alphaproteobacteria > Rhodobacterales > Rhodobacteraceae > Roseovarius > Roseovarius marisflavi. The sequence continues at coordinate 46,441 of NZ_FRBN01000024.1, read as the reverse complement.
ACGCCAAGCGTCAGGAATAGCACCAGAACGGCGATGGCCAGAAGGGCAACTTCGATCATTGGGCCGATCCTTTGGTTAGCGCGCGGATATGGGTCAAAAGGTGCGATACGGTGTAGAGCATCATCAGCAACAGCCCGATAAACAGCGCGACGTCGGAGTAAAACGTCGGGATATAAAGCGTCGGGCTTTCGCGCCAGACCCGCCAGGCATAGCGCGTGTAATCCCAGGCCCAACTTAGCAACCAAAGGCCGACAACAAGGCTTATGATCTCGCCGACAATCGCCAGAATGGTATGGCCGCGATCTGTTTTCACGAATATTTCCAGAACGTTGGCCCGGATATGCGTGTTTTCCCGAGAGGCGTTAACCGCCCCTAGGATATAAAGCCAGAGCGTCGGATAAAGCATGGTTTCCTCAAGCCCCATCACCGGGATTTGCAGCACGTAACGCGTGATCACCTGCACGAACTGACCAAGCGCCACCACGCAGATCAGCCCTGTCAGCAGATACTTTGAAAACCTGTCCATAATTCCCCCGGCGACTCGACTGGTCGTTAACCAATAGCTTGACGTGCAGGCGCATATAAAATCAAATTGGAAAAAACGTTCAATCCATAGATTAGGCTTATACCTCGCCATGAACCTCTCGTTTCGCCAGCTTCATACCTTCCGCGAGGTGATCCGCTCGGGGTCAATCAGCGGCGCGGCGCGCACGGTGGGTCGCACCCAACCCGCCGTCAGTTCAATGATCGCCGGGCTTGAGGATGAGTTGGGCTTTGCCCTGTTTCTGCGTGAGCATGGCAAGCTTACCCCGACGCCCGAGGCGCGGTTTTTCCTTGAGGAATGCGAGGAAATTCTCGACCGTTTGGATCAGACCAAGCGCACTTTGGGGGGCATCGGCAATCTCTCGGCGGGGCGGTTGCGCATCGCCTGTCACCCGGCGGCCTCGGGGTTTTTCATGCCGATGGTCCTGACCGATTTCCTGCGTGACAAGCCCGGCATCGAGGTGTCGCTTATGATGCGCTCGTCAACCGTGATCGAAGATCTGATCGCCTCGCAGCAATTCGATGTGGGCTTTGCCGAGGCACCGGTGCCGCGCGCCTCGATCAATCAGAAGGATTTCGACATGGAATGCGTCTGCGCCCTGCCTGCGGATGATCCTCTGGCGGCGCGCGCCGCGATCACCGCGCGCGATCTTGATGGTGGGGCCCTTGCCACACTTTTTGCCGAGCACACCACCTATGGCCAGACCTGTCGCGCCTTCGAGGCGGCAGATTGCACCTTTCAGCGCCGGTTCGAGTTGCAAACGTTTCTGCCGGGCCTCCGCTTTGTCGAAGCGGGGTTATGCAGCATGATCTGCGATATGATCACCGCCCATACCCACCTTCAAAGCAATAGCGCAGGCACGATCCGGTTTCGCCGCTTTGCGCCAAAAATCACCAGTAAAGTGTCGATCCTGACGCCCGCCCATAGCCCGCAATCGGTGATCGCGGCGGCGTTTTGCGCGCATCTGGCGGGCCACGTCAGCGCACTTCAGGCCGATATGCAGGCCGGGCTTGGCGCTATTTCTGAAACAGACGGGTCGCGTTGAACAGCTCGTCAAGCCGCTCGTAACGGTCGCGCGTGGCGGGCCAGCGTTCTTCCTGAGCGGCGGCGATCAACGCCTCAAGCAACATCATCGTCGAGACATTCGAATCCCACGCCGAGGGGATTTCGACCCAGCAATTGAAGGTGTGGCGCGCCAGATCGGCAATCGGGCTGACCCATTGATCGGTGATCAGGATAACCCGCACGCCGCGTGCCGTGGCAAGCTCGGCCAGCCGCAAAAGGTTGGTTTCATAGCGCCGGATATCAAACATCAAAAGCGTGTCGCCCTCGGCCATATCCAACAGGTAATGCGGCCATGTCGCCGATGAGGCGGTCATATGGGTGACCCGCTCGCGCACCGCCTGAAAATGGGTAAAGGCATAATCCGCAAGCGCCCGCGTGATGCGCCCGCCCACCACGTATAGCCGCCCCGATGTATCGGCCAGATCGCGCGCCGCCTGATCAAAGCCGTCGCTGTCGATATTGGCGAAGGTCTGTTCGATGTTCTGGGTCACCGCTTGGGCAAAGCGGTTGAGGTGATGCGTCGCTGGTGCCTCGCTGGCCCAATTGGCGCGCCGTTGGGTCGGGCCGGACACCTTGGCCTCAAGCTCTTTCAACAAGGCCTGATGAAATTGCGGATAGCCCTTGAAGCCCAGCTTTTGCACCATCCGCGCCACGGTCGGTGTCGACACGCCCGCATTCGCCGCGACGATGGTGATCGAGGCCAGCCCTGCCGCCGGATAGCTGTCAAGCAGGGCCTGCGCGAATTTGCGCTCGGATTGGGTAAGCGCGCCATAGTGGTCGCGGATCAGTTCGCGCACTGTTGCCGTCGGCTGGATCGGGGTCGTGGTCACATCGCGAATCCTGTGCAAGTCCGGGTATGGGTGCCGCCGTTTTGGGCAGATTGCCCAGCATAGCGCGGTGCGACGGGACAATCACCCCGACACACCTGAAAATATATTGACATAAATATTGCCTCGTGGAAACATCTTTACAAACGCCAATGGGGGCAAGATGCAAGGCAATCCGAACAGGGATGATTCTGACGCCGTTGAGGTGCTCAATCCGCAAGGCCGCGGTGCGGCCCTGATCCTGTGCGAACATGCCTCGAACCATATTCCTGCGCGGTATCAGGGCCTCGGCCTGAGCGACAGCGACCGGCAAAGCCATGCGGCCTGGGATCCGGGCGCGCGCGATGTGGCGCTTGGCCTGATGCAGGCGCTTGATGCGCCGCTGATCGCCTCGACCGTGTCGCGGCTTGTTTACGACTGCAATCGCCCGCCAGAAGCGCCAAGTGCGATGCCGGATCAGTCCGAATACATCACCGTGCCGGGCAATCGCGACCTGAACGAGGCGGATCGCGCCGAGCGCGTGCAAACCGTCTACACCCCGTTTTGCACTGCCGTCAGCGATATGATCGCCGCGCGCAAGGCCGCCGGTCTTGTCCCCCATCTGATCACCATCCACAGCTTTACGCCGGTCTATTTCGGCACCCATCGCGATTGCGAGATCGGCATTCTGCACGACAGCGACAGCCGCCTGGCCGATGCGATGCTGAACGAGGCGCACCAGTTGCCCGCCCGCGTGATCCGGCGCAACGATCCTTATGGTCCCGACGATGGCGTGACCCATTCGCTCAAGCTGCACGGAATTGCCCAAGGCCTGCCGAATGTGATGATCGAGATCCGCAACGATCTTTTGGTCGGCGCAGAGGCGCAAGCCGCGATGATCGGCGAGCTTCTGACGCTCTTGCGTCCGGCAATGGCAACGCTTGATCAGCAGGCCCCCGGAGGGACGCATGCCTAAACCGATCCTCGCCTATATCCGCGCGATTGACGCGATGAATTATTTCATCGGGCGCTTCGCCATGTACCTGATCTTTGCGCTGATCGGGGTTCTGCTCTGGTCGTCGTTTTCCAAGGCGTTTTTCACGCCGTCACACTGGACGCTTGAAACCGCGCAATTCGTGATGGTCGCCTATTACGTGCTTGGCGGGCCCTATTCGATTCAACTTGGCTCGAACGTGCGGATGGATCTGTTCTATGGCGGCTGGTCGGTGCGCCAACGGGCGTGGTTTGACGCCTTTACGGTGCTGTTCCTGCTGTTTTACCTCGGCATCCTCTTATACGGCGCGATAAGCTCGACCGCCTATTCGCTTGGCTATTTCGGCACCGAACCCTTCGCCTTTTTCTGGGATCTTTTCGTGACCTTTGTCACCCAAGGCACAAGCGGCGCCACCGAGAAAATCGGCTTTATGGAGCGAAGCCCGACCGCCTGGCGCCCCTATCTCTGGCCGGTCAAGACCATCCTGTGCATCGGGGTTTTCCTGATGCTGCTGCAATCCCTAGCCGAATTTTTCCGCGACATCGGCCGTATCCGCGAAGAGGCTTCTGATGTCGTATGAAATGATTGCCATTTTGATGTTCAGCTCGATGATGCTGATGCTTTTGACCGGGCAGCGGGTGTTTGGCGCGATCGGCTTTGTCGGGGCCTTTGCCGGGCTGATGCTCTGGGGCACCGGCGGGGCGGATATGCCGTTTTCGGCGGCGATGAAGCTGATGAAATGGTATCCGCTGCTGACCCTGCCGATGTTCATTTTCATGGGCTATGTCCTGTCGGAATCCAAGATTGCCGACGACCTTTACAAGATGTTCCATGTCTGGATGGGCCCTGTGCGCGGCGGTCTGGCGATTGGCACGATCGGGTTGATGGTGCTTATTTCGGCGATGAACGGGCTTAGCGTGGCGGGCATGGCCATCGGGGCCACCATCGCCCTGCCCGAGCTTTTGAAACGCGGCTATGACAAGATCATGGTCACCGGCGTCATTCAGGCCGGATCAAGTCTTGGCATCCTTGTGCCGCCCTCCGTGGTTCTGGTGCTTTACGCGATGATCGCGCGTCAGCCGGTCGGGCAGCTCTGGCTTGCCGGGGTCATTCCGGGGCTGATGATGGCGACGATGTTCATCATCTACATCTATGTGCGCTGCCGGATTCAGCCAGAGCTTGGCCCCGCCCTTCCGCCCGAAGAGCGCAATGTGCCGATGGCCGAAAAGCTGCGCCTGTTGCGCGCGGGGCTTTTGCCGCTGGTGATTTTCGCGGTGATGATGGTGCCCTTTGTCAAAGGCTACACATCGCTTGTCGAAAGTTCGGCCATTGGCGCGATGGCGGCCTTTCTGGCGGCTGTGATCAAGGGGCGGATGAACCGCGAGGTTTTTGAAACCTCGGTGCGCCAGACGCTGGCGATTTCCTGCATGTTCATGTGGATCATTCTGGCCGCGCTCGGCTTTGGCGCGATCTTTGACGGGCTTGGCGCGGTCAAGGCGATTGATCACCTCTTTACCGATCAACTGGGCCTTGGCCCCTGGACGATCCTGATCCTGATGCAGCTCAGCTTTATCCTGATGGGCACCTTTCTGGACGACACTGCGATGCTTGTCATCGTCGCGCCGCTTTATGTGCCGCTGGTCGGCAATATGGGCTTTGATCTGGTGTGGTATGGTGTGCTCTACACGATCACCTGTCAGATCGCCTATATGACGCCGCCGTTCGGCTATAACCTGTTTTTGATGCGCGCGATGGCGCCGCCCGAGATTTCGATCCGCGACATCTATCGCTCGATCATCCCGTTTGTGCTGGTGATGAGTTTTGCCCTCGCGATGGTGATGATCTTCCCCGAGATCGCGCTCTGGCTGCCGAATTACGTTTACGGAAAATAACCCCGAGAACTCCGCCAACGGAGCATGAAAACAACCAAGCAAGGAGAGAACAATGACAACCTCAAGACGCTCATTCCTACGGGCCGCTACACTGGGCGGCGCCGCAACATTGGCCAGCCCGGCCATTGTCCACGCCCAAGCCCCGATCAAATGGCGCTTTCAGACCTATGCCGGTGCGGCATTGGGCGAATTCGTGACCAAGCCGGTCGTGGATTACATCAACAAGGCCGCCAATGGCGAAATGGAGATCGAGCTTTATTACGCCGATCAGATCGTGCCCACCGGCGAGCTTTTCCAGGCACTTCAGCGCGGCACCATCGACGCGGTTCATTCCGACGACGACTCAATGGCCTCGCCGACGCCGCTTCAGGTCTTTGGCGGCTACTTCCCGCTGGCCACCAAGCACGCGCTCGATGTGCCGGTGCTGTTCCAGCAATACGGCCTCGCCGATATCTGGCGCGCGGAATACGAGAAAGTCGGCGTGACATGGCTCTCGGCGGCGGGTCAGGACCCGTGTAACTTCAACACCAAAAAAGAGATCACATCGCTGGCCGATCTTGACGGGCTCAAGCTTTATACCTTCCCCACTGCGGGGCGGTTCCTGTCGCAATTCGGCGTCGTGCCGGTGTCGATCCCCTATGAGGATGCCGAAGTCGCGGTGCAGACCGGCGAGCTTGACGGCATGGCATGGTCGGGCATCACCGAGGATTACACCGTCGGCTGGGCCAATGTGACCGACTATTTCCTGACCAACAACATCTCGGGCGCCTGGATCGGGTCGTTCTACGTGAACCAGAAGATGTGGGCCGACCTGCCAGAGCATCTCAAGGCGATCGTCATGGCCGGCATCGAGGCCAGCCACACCTATCGCAACCAGTGGTACTGGGGCGGTGAGGCGCGCCTGCGCTCGACGGGTGATCAGCTCAAGCTGCGCTCAATCCCGCAGGAAGAATGGAAGACCGTTGAAGACGCGGCCGTGAAATTCTGGGATGAAATCGCCGAAGAAGGCGAAATTCACTCGAAAATTGTCCAGATATTCCGCGATTATAACGAAGTGACAAGCAAGGCAGGCCCGCCTTATACCTTCGGCTAAGACCCTTGCCCCGGCGCAATACCCGCGCCGGGGCACCCCAAGATCATCCGCCCAAATCACACAGGAACATTCCCCATGTCAGGCCCGCTCAGTTTCGAAACCCTGAAATCCCAAGTCGCAACCGGCGAGGTCGATACCGTTCTGGCCTGTCTTGTGGACATGCAGGGCCGCCTGATGGGCAAACGGTTTCACGCGGGCCATTTCATCGCCAGCGCCTGGGAAGAAACCCATTGTTGCAACTATCTGCTGGCTACCGACCTTGAAATGAGCACGCCCGAGGGCTTTGCCTCGACCAGTTGGGAAAAGGGCTATGGCGATTACGTGATGAAGCCGGACCTGAGCACCCTGCGCCCGATGCCATGGCTTGAGGGCACGGTCATGGTGCTCTGCGATGTGCTTGATCACCACACCCACGAGGATGTACCGCATTCGCCGCGTGCCATGCTCAAGAAACAGCTCAAGCGGCTTGAGGCGCTTGGCTTTGACGCGATGATGGCGACCGAGCTGGAATTTTTCCTGTTCGAGCAAAGCTTTGAAGAGCTGCGTAAATCGGGCTATCGCAACCTTGTGCCGATCTCGGGCTATAACGAGGATTACAATATCTTCCAAACCACCAAGGAAGAACACGTGATGCGCCCGGTGCGCAATCATCTGTGGAACGCCGGACTGCCGATCGAGAATTCCAAAGGCGAGGCCGAGGCCGGTCAGGAAGAGCTGAACATCAAATACGCCCCCGCGCTTGACACCGCCGATTACCACACCATCGCCAAGCACGCGATCAAGGAAATCGCCTGGCAGCAGGGCCACGCCGCCAGCTTTCTGCCGAAATGGGATCACGCGCGCGTCGGCTCGTCGAGCCATGTGCATCAATCGCTCTGGAAGGATGGCAAGCCCGCGTTTTATGACCCGAGCGACAGCCTTGGCATGAGCCAGCTGATGAAGCACTACATGGCCGGCCTGCTGAAATACGCGCCCGATTACACCTATTTCCTGGCGCCCTATATCAACAGCTACAAGCGCTTTCAAAAGGGCACCTTTGCGCCGACGCGCACGATCTGGTCCGTGGACAACCGCACGGCTGGGTTCCGTCTGTGTGGCGAAGGCAGCAAGGCAGTGCGCGTCGAATGCCGGGTTGGTGGCTCTGACCTGAACCCCTACCTCGCCATGGCCGTGCAATTGGCGGCGGGCATCAAGGGCATCGAGGACGCGCTTGAGCTTGCGCCCCCCACGGTGGGCGATGCCTATGCGGGCGATACCGGGCTTATCCCGCAAACCCTGCGCGATGCCTATGTGACGCTCAAGGGCTCGGCCATGCTGCGCGCGGCCTTTGGCGACGATGTGATCAACCACTATGCCCGTGCCGCCGAGGTCGAGATCGAGGATTTTGACCGCGTGGTCACCGACTACGAGGTGGCGCGCGGATTCGAGCGGGCGTAACTGCCGCGCCGAAGGATTTGAGTATTTTTGCCAAGAAGAAGCAGGGCGAGCGCGCTTGTCCGTGACCAAGGATGCAATCATGCAGACACTGAAATGTATCTCACCCATCGACGGATCGGTTTTCGCCACCCGCGAGGTATTGAGCGTCGAGGCTGCGCAAGCCGTCGCCAAGAACGCGCGAGCGGCGCAAAGCGCATGGGCCGCGCGTCCCTTGCAGGAGCGGATCGACCTTGTCATGGCAGGCGTCGCCGCCGTGGGCGAGATGAACGATGAGATCGTGCCGGAGTTGGCGCATATGATGGGCCGCCCGGTGCGCTATGGCGGCGAGTTTGGCGGCTTCAATGAGCGCGCCAGCCATATGGCGTTGATTGCCAAGGACGCATTGGCCGATATCGCCGTGGGCGAGGATGAGACCTTTCTGCGCTATATCAAGCGCGTGCCACATGGCGTGGTGTTTGTCATCGCGCCGTGGAATTACCCCTACATGACGGCGATCAATACCGTGGCGCCCGCCTTGATCGCGGGCAATTCGGTGGTGTTGAAACATGCCACCCAGACGCTGTTGGTGGGCGAGCGGATGGCGCGCGCTTTTCACGCCGCGGGTGTGCCCGAGGATGTCTTTCAGAACGTGTTTCTGGATCACGACACCACCAGCGCCCTGATCGCCGGGCGCGCCTTTGATTTCGTGAACTTCACAGGCTCGGTCGGCGGTGGGCGCGCGATGGAGCGGGCCGCGGCAGGCACCTTTACCGGTCTTGGCCTTGAGCTTGGCGGGAAGGATCCCGGCTATGTCATGGAGGACGCCGATCTTGACGCCGCCGTTGATACGCTGATTGACGGGGCGATGTTCAATTCCGGCCAGTGCTGTTGCGGGATCGAACGGATTTATGTCCACGAGAGCCTGTTTGACGCCTTTGTCGCAAAGGCCGTGGCGATTGTGCAGGGCTATCGCCTTGGCAATCCGTTGGACCAAGAGACCACGATCGGCCCGATGGCCAATGTGCGCTTTGCCAATGTGGTGCGCGGCCAGATCACCGAGGCGCTGAAAATGGGGGCGGTGGCGCATATCGCGGCCATGCCGGGCGATGATGGTGCGGCTTACCTGACGCCGCAGATCCTGACCAATGTCAGCCACGAGATGCGGGTCATGCACGACGAGAGCTTTGGCCCGGTTGTAGGCATCATGCCTGTCAAGGGCGACGCGCAAGCGATTGCCCTTATGAACGATAGCGAGTTTGGCCTGACCGCCAGCCTCTGGACCGGCGATGTGGCGCGGGCCCAGGCGGTCGGCGACCAGATCGAGACCGGCACCGTTTTCCTCAATCGCGCCGATTACCTTGATCCCGGCCTGTGCTGGACCGGGTGCAAGAATACCGGGCGCGGTGGCGGCCTCTCGGTCATCGGCTATCACAATCTGACACGTCCCAAATCCTACCATCTCAAGAAGGTGACACAATGAGCCTGACAGGAAACTGGTCCTATCCGACCGCAATCAAATTTGGCGCAGGCCGGATATCCGAACTGCCCGCCGCCTGTGCCCAGGCCGGGATCAAGCGCCCGCTTCTGGTGACCGACAAGGGGCTTGCGGGCCTGCCTGTCACGCAAGCGACGCTTGATATCATCGAGGCCGCAGGCCTTGGCCGGGCGATGTTTTCCGAGGTCGATCCAAACCCCAACGAGATCAACCTTGCCGCCGGCGTCGCCGCCTATAAGGCCGGGGGCCACGACGGGGTGATAGCCTTCGGCGGTGGCTCGGGGCTTGATCTGGGCAAGATGGTCGCCTTCATGGCCGGGCAAACGCGGCCCGTTTGGGATTACGAGGATGTCGATGATTGGTGGACGCGCGCCAATTCGGATGCCATCGCGCCGATCATCGCCGTACCCACCACGGCGGGCACCGGATCAGAGGTTGGCCGAGCCAGTGTCATCACAAATTCTGTGACCCATGTGAAAAAGATCATCTTTCACCCCAAGGTTCTGCCGAGCGTGGTGATCTGCGACCCAGAGCTGACCGTCGGCATGCCGAAATTCATCACCGCAGGCACCGGGCTTGATGCCTTTGCCCATTGCGTCGAGGCCTTCAGCAGCCCGCATTACCACCCGATGAGCGCCGGGATAGCCCTTGAAGGCATGCGCCTTGTCATCGATTACCTGCCGCGCGCCTACGGCGATGGCACCGATCTTGAGGCCCGCGCCCAGATGATGAGCGCCGCAGCCATGGGCGCCACCGCCTTCCAGAAAGGCCTTGGCGCGATCCACGCCATGAGCCACCCCATCGGCGCCTATTTCAACACCCATCACGGCACCACGAACGCGGTCTGCATGCCTGCGGTGCTTGACCTCAACGCCGATGTGATCGCCGAACGGTTCGACCGCGCGGCGGGCTATCTCGGCATTTCCGGCGGCTTTGACGGCTTCCGCACCTTTGTGCAGGAGTTCAACGATAGCCTTGGCATACCGCGCCACCTCGCAGATCTGGGCGTCACCGCCGAGGCGATTCCAGACCTCGTCGCAGGCGCGATCATTGACCCAAGCTGTGGTGGCAACCCGGTTCCCTTGACCGAGACCAACCTGACGGCCCTGTTTCACGCCGCCCTCTGAAACCAGACAGCGCTTCGGCTTCTTCTTGCTCTAAATATCCCAGGGGGGTTGGGGGACAGCGTCCCCCATCTTTCCCTTAACCGGGCCGAGCCGTCAAAACTTGGCGCGGATCGCCAGCACGGTGAGGCGCGGCAGGCGCAGGATCAACCGGGCAAGGATATCGCCATATTCCGCCTCGCCCGCCATCAGGCGCAGATATTGCATCCGAAGCGTCGAAGAGCGCCGAAAGGCGCGCGCAAATCCGGCCTCCATCGCGGGCAGAAAGATCACTGGCCGGATCAGCCGCGCCATGCACAGCGCGCGGTGAATGGGGCGCAGATGGCGGCGATAGAGCGCCAGTGCTGTCTGAGGGCGCCGAGCGCGCAGCGCCTCGATCCCGGCCTGTGCCGCAAGATGACCGCTTTGCATTGCATAGCCGATGCCCTCGCCGGTGATCGGGTCGACCAGCCCCGCCGCATCGCCCGCCAGCAAAACCGCCCCCCGCCCCGGAACCTTGCGAAAATCGCCGAAGGGCAGGAACTGCCCCTTGAAGCTGCTCTTGTCGGCCTCGACCCCCAAAAGCGCGCAATACTCGGCCATGGCGACCTTCATGTCGGGGTTCTTGGCCAGCAACCCGCCCACGCCAATGGTGGTCGAACAGCGTTTGGGAAAGGACCAGCCATAGCCCCATTTCGCCGCCGCAAGATCAATCCGAATTGGCGCGCTTGGGTCGACGTGTTCGCCCACGGCCTCGATCTCAAGGCCAAAGCCGACCTCGGCGCGATCAAAGGCCTCACCGAACAGGGCCTTGGCCACCTGGCTATTGGCGCCATCGGCCCCGATCAGCACGCCAAACCCGATCCGCCGCCCATCCTTTAGGGCCAGGGATTTGGCCTCGGGGTCAATCCCGGCAACGCTCACCCCGGTAAAATCCGCCGCTCCGGCGCCCAGAGCCTGCGCGCAGATCATCGCATCCATATCGCGCCGCATGGTCGCGCAAAGCGGCGGCGCATCACTGATCACGCCCATCGGCGCACCGCGAAAGCGGAAGTCGACGGTGGTCTTGCGATCCTGCGCTTCAAACGGCATCTCATGGCCGAAAATCTCGGCATAATGGCGCCGCGCCCGCCCGGTGATCAGCCCCCCGCAAAGCTTGTCACGCGGAAATGTCTTGCGATCAATCAGCGCCACCCGCAAGCCAGCCTTGGCCGTGGTGAACGCCGCCGCCCCGCCGGCCGGGCCCGCCTTGTGGTCGGCGCCGCCAACAATCAGCTTGCGACGCCCGAAGACGCCGCCACGCTGCACACGCGCGGCATTCTCTATCTGCCCGATTACGTGGCCAATGGCGGCGGGATCATCAATGTTGCCGCCGAGATTTTGCAGATCACCGATAGCGGTCCATGGGTCGCCGTACGCCTTGACGCGATGCAGGCCACCATGGCGAAAATCCTGATCCGCGCAGAGGGCGAAGGCCTCAGCCCCGCGCGTGTTGCCGACCGGATGATCGAAGATCAGCTTTTGCAGGTGGCTGTCTGACGCCACCTGACGCGCACACGCAAAGCCGTGAATTGAGCCGTGGCGCCAGCCCTGTTAGGCTGGACGAAACAGCCCCGGAGGTCCGCCATGAAACATGCGTTCGCTCTTACCCTGATCCTTGGGTTTGCCACCTCGGCGCAGGCCCAAAACACGCTTTCCGAGCGGGTCACCCTTGCCCATGGCAGCTATTCTTCCGGTGGCGGCATCACCATCGCCGCCGAGTTACGCCCCAAGGATGGGCGCACCGCGCTTTGCGGCACATGGGCGCAAAGCACGAGCCAGTCGAGCTATACATCGGGCACCGCGCACAACATCGTGAAACTGGCCAGTGTCTATGTCGAGGGGCAGCGGATTTATCAGGACCTTGGCTTTATGCCGCAAACCGCGCCGCGTCTGGATTACGCCGGGGCTCCGGCGCGCTGTGTGCTGACCGACCTGCCATGGCGTGCAGGGCATATCCCAGAGGTGTTTTTACCGCGCCAGCAGATCAGCCATAGCGCTGGAGGCGGCAGCAGCCCCAAGATTTCCTTTCGCCAGACCGGCACAGGTGCTGTGGGCCATGGCCTTGAGGTGGTGCCGTTCCTGACCCGCAACAGCCGCCTTGTGCGCCTCGCACCGGGGCCGAACATCGCCGAGGGGCGCTACAGCACGGGCGGCGGGGTGCGTGTGGCCGCCGAATTGGTGGCGGTCAATGGCAGCGCGCATATTTGTGGGGCGTGGTCCGATCTGGCCGGGCAGGGTGAGAGAACCAAGGATCTTGGCCGCGAGATCCTGCGCCGCACCACCGCGCGACAGGCGGGCAAGACCGTGCTCAGCGATCTGAGCGGGTTGCGGCGCGTACGGGCCCGCAGCGATTATACCGGCGTCGATGCAACCTGTCTCGACACCGGCCTTCCCTGGGCGGCGCAAGAGGCGGGCAAGGCAGTTACACTGCACCTGCCTGATCAGGTGGTCTATCGCAGCACGACGCCAGCAGGACAGCAGGTGATCCGGTTTCAGCCCAGCCCTCTGCAATAAATGATGCAGAACCGACTCGCGGCATCCTGAAGGGCAAGAGAAGCAACGGAAAAGACAGCGGAGGGCGCCCGAAGACTTTCGAGGCGCCTTCTTATTGCAAATGCTTGAGATGGTGAATGCCCGCTTTGCGGGTGCGGTTTCAACGGGTCGCTGCAACACAGGCTTCAAATTTCTCTGCTGGAGTATGGTATTGCAAGGTCTTTCTGGGCCGCTCGTTGAGTTGGCGCGCGGTTGCGCTGAGTTCGGCCTGACTAAAGCCTGACATCCGCGACCCCGAAACTGCACCTTTCACCGCAAGAGCGTGGGTTTCACCCACCCTACGCCTTTTGAACCCGCGCGCCGGTCCCGCTAGCCCATGCGCCGACCCGGCGGATCGAAGGGCAGAAATTCCACCGCAGACTGTTTCACCGGCGAGGGGTAAAGCGTCATCAGCTCAAGCACCTCTTGCGGCAGGCCCACCGTGATTGACAAGCCGAGATCGGTGGCCTCGGCAGGGGTCAGCGCGTAATCATGGGTCCATTGCCCTGAAGTCAGCGTTTCGGCCAGAGCCTCGGCCTTGTCGCGCGCCAGGCGTGGGGTCATGATCTCGACCGCGCCACGTTTCACCTGAGCGGTGGCCTTGTCGCTGACATCGGCCAGCACAAGGGCGATATCCGAGACGTGTTCTATCGGCTTGGCGTCGCGTGCAGCGATGATCGAGGCGGCGGAAATTCCCATGATCTGCGGGTCAATCGGCCCCAGCATCGAAAACTCGCCCATCACAATTTCATCGGCGGCGAGGGCCATCAGGGTGCCGCCGGACATGGCGTAGATCGGCACGAACACCGTGACCTTTGCGGGGTGCGCCTCGATCGCGCGGGCGATTTGCATCGAGGCGATCACAAGCCCGCCGGGCGTGTGCAGAACGATATCAATCGGCGTGTCGTCCGGCGTGGCCTTGATCGCCGAGATGATGCTTTGCGCATCCTCCAGCCCGATCTGGCTCGACATGCTAAAGCCGAACAGGCTGCGCTTTTCCTGTCGGTGGATCATGGTGATCACCCGCGAGCCCCGCTTGCGTTCGATCGCGCGGATCGCCTGCGCCCGGCGCAGGGCAAACATCCGCCCCATAAGGATCGGTTGCAGCACCATGATCAGGAAAAACACGAAGAAAACGGTCGAGAGGTTGAAATCCATGGCGCGGATACTTCTTTCATTCACACGATGACCGCCCGGCGGGCGCTTTGCGCAACTGTCGCAGGCCTTGGCCATGATGTGAATTGAAAATCCAGGCCCGATAAGGCATTGATCAGTATAACGAGCAGAGAAAAAATGGCCGTGAGGGCCAGAGGCAAACAAGAGGCGCGGTGATGAAACGACTTTCAACCCTTGGCGTGATGCTGTTCCTGGCAGGCTGTGGCGGGGCGAACGGCTTCAAGGGTGACACGCGCAATGTGCCGCGCGCCGCGCCGATGGCCTCTGGCCCGATCGGCGATGCCTGCATGAGTTCAGATCGCAAGGCCCGCTCGCGCGCATTGTGCGGCTGTATTCAGGCTGTGGCAAACCAGACCCTTTCCGGGTCCGAACAACGCCGCGCAGTCCGGTTTTATCGCGACCCGCAAGAGGCGCAGGATGTGCGCCAGTCGGATCGGGCGGGTGACGAACGGTTCTGGCGCTCGTACAAGGCCTATTCAGAGCGCGCGGAGCGGATCTGCCGCTAGGTCATCCAAGGCTAGGCCTTGAGGCGATAGCCCGTCGCAAGCATCCGCCAGGCCACAAGGCAGACCGCCAGCGTGGAACCGACACCAACGGCAAGGCCCAGCACCGGCGAGCTGTCCGAGACGCCAATCACCCCATAGCGCGCGCCGTCGATCAGATAGAAGATCGGGTTGAAATGCGTGATCGCATTGAGCACCGGCGGCAAGGCATCAACCGAGTAAAACGTGCCTGACAGGAACGCGAGTGGCGTGACGATGAAATTGGTGATCGCCGCCATTTGATCGAACTTGTTGGCATAGATGCCCGCAATGATGCCAACTCCGCTCATGAAGGCCGCGCCGAGAAAGACAAAGGCAAGCGCCCAAAGCGGGTGCTGCACCCCGATCCCGAGGAACAGCAACAGGCCAAGACCGATGGCAAAGGCCACCAACAGGCCGCGCCCGGTTCCGCCCGCAAGATAGCCCAGCACCAGTTCGCCACCGCTCAGCGGAGGCATCAGCGTGTCGACGATATTGCCCTGCACCTTGGAAATCACGATCGAGGAAGAGGCATTGGCGAAGGCGTTCTGGATGACCGTCATCATCAGGATGCCCGGCGCGATGAAGGTCGTAAAGCTGACCCCCATCACATCGCCGCGGCGCGGGCCGATGGCGATGCTGAAGATCAGAAGGAACAGGCCGGCCGTGACCAGCGGCGCCAGCAGGGTCTGGGTCCAGACCGCCAGAAAGCGGCGCACTTCGCGCTCGGCCAGTGTTGCCAGCCCAAGCCAGTTGACCCGACCAAAGCGCCGTGTGCCCATTGTCATCTGTGGGGATGGCCGGTCCTGGCCGCTTGCCTGTGTCATCTCGTTATCCTCATTTCTGGTGACGCTTTTGCTGCGCCCGTCCGGGCCGGACCCGCTTTCGGCCCCTGCAGGCCGAAATTGGCGGTCTTTGACGGTCTGTGGGTCGATTCGATGCCTTGTAACTCAGCCGCCAGTGATTAGAATAGGGCCTTGATCGAATTTGCAAGGCGGCGGGCCGATGGCCCGGGCCGCCTTTTGACATGAGGAAGCCCCGATGTCCTGGAACGACGAACGCGTTGAACTGTTGAAAAAGATGTGGGGGGAAGGTCAGTCGGCCAGCCAGATCGCAAAAGAGCTTGGCGGAGTGACCCGCAATGCCGTGATCGGCAAGGTGCATCGTCTTGGCCTGTCGAACCGCAACGGATCGGGGGGCACCGCCACCACGGCGGGTGCCGCATCTGACACCAAGGCGAAAGCCGCGCCAGAGGCCAAGACCAAGGCCAAACCCACCGCCCCGAAACCCGCGCCAAAGCCCGCGCCCAAACCCGAGGCTGCTGTCGAAGCGCCCCCGGCCCCCGCGCCGGTTAGCAGGATCAAGGCGATCATTCCCGCAGGCCAGCCCCTGCCGCCGCAGCCCTCGGCCAATGAGATCGACCCCGCGGCCCTTGCCAAGGTGAGCGAAGTCGAGAAGAAGGCCAAGCGCCTGACCTTGATGGAGCTGACCGAGCGGACCTGTAAATGGCCGGTGGGCGACCCTGCGACGCCGGATTTCTGGTTCTGTGGTCTGCCGGTGCAATCGGGCAAGCCCTATTGCGAAGCCCATGTCGGCGTCGCCTTTCAGCCGATGAGCAGCCGCCGCGACCGCAAGCGGTAACACCGCACCTGACCCGTTTGAAAAAGTGGTGCGCGCTGACGCGCGCGCTGTTTTCGTGATTGGCGCGTGGGGGACCGGCAGTTTTATCGGCTCGTCCCCTCTGCGCAATTGGCGAGTGCGGGATGCGTTCCGCGCGGGGATATTTATGGCCGGAAGAAACGGGCCTGCAAAAATCCGTGACGCTTAGATATTTCTTCACTCTTACCGCCCTATGATCCGGAAAGCTTTCGGATAAGGGGACGGCATGAGCAATTCCACACCATTGGCGCGCATTTCCGCATCACCGCGTGCAGGTGCAACCAGCCATTTGTCACGTCGCCAGAAGGCGGCCATTATCGTGCGGTTCTTGCTGAACGAGGGCGCGGACGTGCCGTTGACCGATTTGCCGGAGCCGCTTCAGGCGCAGCTTACGACGCAAATGGGCTCGATGCGCTATGTTGACCGGTCAACCCTTGCCGATGTCGTTGCCGAGTTCGCGCAGGAGTTGGAGGGGATGGGACTTACCTTTCCGCGTGGCATGGCCGGAGCGCTGACGGCGCTTGATGGGCGGATCAGCCCGCAAACCGCCGCGAGGCTACGTAAAGAGGCCGGTGTGCGCCAATATGGCGACCCCTGGGAGTTGATCCGGCAGGCCGATCTGAAAGACCTGATGCCGATCATCGAGAGTGAAAGTGCCGAGGTGGCTGCGGTCATGTTATCCAAACTGGATGTCGCCCGCGCGGCCGAATTGCTTGGCAAACTGCCGGGCGACAAGGCGCGGCGGATCACCTATGCGGTATCGCAAACCGGGTCAGTCAGCCCGGCAGCGGTGGATCGGATCGGGCTTGCGCTTGCGGCCCAGTTGCATGACGTCCCCGAAACCGCCTTTGCCCAAGGCGCCGTTGAACGGGTTGGCGCAATCCTGAATTCGTCGCCTGCGGCCACACGCGACGACGTTCTGATCGGGCTGGATGAAACCGATCAGGATTTTGCCGCCCTCGTGCGGCGCGCGATCTTTACCTTTGTCCACATTCCCGAGCGGGTGAATGCCGTCGATATCCCGCGTGTGATCCGCGAGGTCGATCAACCGGTTCTTGTCACGGCGCTTGCGGCGGCCTCGGCCGGGGCACTGGCACCGGTTTCCGAGTTCATTCTCGAGAATATGAGCAAGCGGATGGCCGAAGCGATCCGCGAAGAGATGCAAGAGCTTGGCCGCGTAAAAGGGCGCGACGGCGAAGAGGCCATGACGGCGGTGGTGAACGCCGTTCGCACCCTGGAGGCCGGGGGCGAGATAACCCTGATCGTGTCCGACGAAGATAGCGAGGAGGACACAGAATAGCGTTCGATTCCCCTGATCACGTTTCACCCACAGTTGATAGAGATCATGGTGATCCCGCCGAAAGAGGCGTCGAATGAGCGCAGCGCGATGATGCGCTTTTGGCCAATCGCGGTCACTGAGAGGATTCAGAATGAAACTGACTAGAGCAACTGCATTTGCGATCGCAGCGTTAACAGCATTTCCGGCCTTCGCAGAGGGCGACTTAAGTCGCGCCAACGTTGTTGATGTACCGATGGAGATGGGCAGCAATGACGATGGTATGTATTTCAAACCTGACAATTTCGAGTTTGTCACAGGTCAGGCGTATAACCTGATCCTGACCAATGTGGACGAGATCAAACACGAAGTTTCCCTCAATGAGATGACCGAGCGGATCTTCACCCGCAAGGTCGAGGCCGCAAATTCCAACGGTGACCTTATCACCGAGGTCAAAGGCAATATTCGCGAAGTTGAAGTTGGCCCTGGCCAGACGGTCGAATGGTTCTTTGTTCCTGTCCAGCCAACCGGTGGCCCGGTGGAGGTGACCTGCGAGATCGCTGGCCATCTGGAGGCGGGGATGCGTGCAAGTGCAACCATCAACTGACCTAAACCCTGGGGCGCTTTCCGGCGCCCCTTGGATTATCAGGCGGGGCGCAAGACTGCTATAGACAGTTCCGCGCCTGCCCCATACCATCTCAGGCATGAGTGATACGGATGGACGCCGCTGGCATGATATGGGCGGACAGGTCGCAGGGCCTGTGCCGATGGACGGGCATGATTTTGCCCTCTGGGAAAAACGTGTGGATGCACTTATGGTGCTTTGCGGGGCCAAGGGGTTTTTCACCGTAGATGGGCTGCGCCGTGCGCTAGAAGACATGGGCGAAGACGCCTTTGAAAAACACAGCTATTACGAACGCTGGATTGCAGCGGTCAATCAGAACCTCATCGAGGGTGGCGTTTACAGCCTTGAAGAGCTTGGCACCCGGATGGAAGAGATCGCCGCGCGCGGGCCGACCTATGGCGAGGCGCAAAATGGCTGAGCGGGTGCGCGTCAGGGCCATGATGCCGCCGGGCCATGTGCGCGCCCCGTCCTACCTGCGTGGCAAAGAGGGTGTTATCGAGCGCCCACTCGGCGCCTTTCACAACCCCGAGCAATTGGCCTATGGCCTGCCTGCCGAGAAAAAGCCGCTTTACAGGGTGCGCTTTCGCATGGATGAGCTTTGGGGCAAGGCGGCGGAAAATCCCGGCGATACGCTTGATGCGGAACTCTATGATCACTGGCTCGAAAGGCTATGAGCGATGCCCCATGACCACCCCGACCATGCGCATGATCACGGGCTAAGCCCTTCTGGCCACCCCTACCGCGCCGACAACGACGGGCCGCTTACCTATTGGCAACGCATGGAAATCGCAGTGCGAGAGCTTTTGATCGAAAAGGCCAAGATAACCCCGGCCGAAATCACCGCCCAGATCGAGGCAATGGATGCCCGCAGCCCCGCCAACGGTGCCGCCGTCGTGGCGCGCGCCTGGTGCGATCCTGCCTTCAAGGCGCGGTTTTTGGCCGATGCCGGAGCGGCCAGTCGCGAGATGGGGTTCGATATCGGGCCGCTCAACCTGATCGCGGTGGAAAACACCGAGGCGGTGCATAACCTGATCGTTTGCACCCTGTGCTCCTGCTATCCGCGCAACCTGTTGGGGCTTCCGCCCGATTGGTACAAAACCCGGCAATACCGAAGCCGCGCGGTGCGCGAGCCGCGCGCGGTGTTGCGCGAGTTTGGCGTTGATCTGCCCGACAGCACCCGCATTCGCGTGCACGACAGTACTGCGGATATGCGCTATATCGTGCTGCCGGCCCGCCCCGCAGGCACCGACAAGATGACCGAGGCCGAACTGGCCAGTCTAGTCAGCCGCGACGCGATGATCGGCACGGGCCTTGCGCGCACTCCCTGACAGACTTGTGATCGGGCGCGCACGTCTGGCCCGCAAAATCAAGGCACCCCGGCATGAGCAGCACCCTCGAACGCATCACCGATACTGCCAGCGGCATGGTAATGTATGGACCTATTGCGCTGGCAAAACTTTTGCCATACCGCCTGCGCATTCCCTTTTTGGGCTGGCTGACCGCGCGCCTGGTCGCTCCGGTTGCTGGCTATGACACACGTGTGCGCGACAACCTTGCGCATGTCCTGCCCGATTTACCCAAAACCGAGGTGTGCCGCCTGATGCGCGCCGTGCCCGACAACGCCGGGCGCAACATGGCAGAGCTGTTTTCCACAGCAGAGTTCATCGCCCGCACCCGCAAATCAAGGGTCTATGGTCCCGGCCTCAAGGCGATCCGCGCGGCCCGGGCCGACGGACGCCCGATCATCTTTGTCACTGGCCATTTCGGAAGCTTCAACGCCGCCCGCATCGCGATGATCGAACAGGGTTTCAAGATGGGCGTGTTCTATCGTCCGATGGCAAACAAGTGGTTCAACACCCGCTACATTGCCGCCATGGGCGCACTGAGCCAGCCGATGTTTGAACAGGGGCGGCGCGGCATGATGCAGATGGTCAAACACCTGCGCGATGGTGGGGCTTTGGCGATCCTCACCGATCTCAATGCTCATGACGGGGTACCGCTTAATTTCTTCGGCAAACCGGCCCTCTCGTCGCCGGCCACCGCCGAGCTTGCCCTGAAATTCAACGCGCCCCTTGTGCCGACATGGGGCATCCGCAAGGAAAACGGACTTGATTTTCAAATTCTGATCGATGAGCCGGTCGCACACAGCGATCCGATCACCATGACCCAAACGGTCAATGACCGCCTCGAACATCAGGTGCGCGAACGCATGGATCAATGGTTCTGGATTCACCGCCGCTGGAAAGATGGCACCGGCCCTCTGGCGGATCGCGGCGCCAGGCACCTCGCGGACCGGCAAAAAAACTGAACAGTGTTTCTTCTTGCTTTAAGTATCCCAGGGGGTTTGGGGGACAGCGTCCCCCATCTATCCTGCGGTTTGGGGGACAGCGCCCCCCATTTGAAACCTCACAGGCGCCAGAGGCTCACGTCCATTTCGCCAATGGCGGCAGACTCATCAGGACCGCGTTGGCGTCATGGCCGGTGGCAAGGCCAAACTTGGTGCCACGGTCGTAGACAAGATTATATTCCGCATAAAGCCCGCGATGGATAAGCTGCGTGTCCTTATCCGCCTCGTCCCAGGGCTGCACCCGGCGCTTTTCGATCAGCGGCACAAAGGCCGGAAGGAAAGCCCGGCCAATATCCTGAGTCAGGGCAAAGTCAGCTTCCCAGTCGCCGGTGTTGCGGTCATCCATGAAAATGCCGCCAACGCCGCGCGCCCGTTTGCGGTGCGGAATATAGAAATACTCATCCGCCCACGCTTTGAGGCGCGGATATAAATCGGCCCCATGCGGATCAAGATGCGCCTTCTGGGTGGCATGAAAATGCGCGGTATCTTCGGCGTATTCGATGCAGGGATTAAGATCGGAGCCGCCGCCGAACCACCAGGCCGACGGGGTCCAGAACATGCGGGTATTCATGTGAACGGCGGGGCAATGCGGGTTTTGCATATGCGCCACGAGGCTGATGCCCGAGGCCCAGAACCGCGGATCACTGTCCATGCCCGGCACACCGCGGGCGGCCATCGCCTTTTGCGCGGCCTCACCGAGAGTTCCGTACACCTCCGAGACGTTAACCCCCACCTTCTCGAAGACGCGGCCACCACGCATGACGCTCATCAATCCGCCGCCCGCATCCGATCCGTCATCGCTCGCACGGCGGGTTTCGCTTACGTCAAACCGCCCCGGTGCGGCATCGGCCATCGGCCCGGTGGTATGGCTGTCTTCGAGCCCCTCGAAGGCGGCAACGATCTGGTCACGCAACTCGCGAAACCATGCGGCGGCGCGTTGTTTCTCTGTGGTGAAGTCTTCGCTCATCTTAGCCTCTTTACTGTTCTGCCAGACTCGCGCCCCGACACCCGGCGCAGCCGCCTGTGAGGGCGGACAAGCCCTGCCCCTTTAATGCGCCGGAGAGGTCACTGGATCAAGCAATGTACGCCCGCCATCCACGGTCATGATCTGACCGGTCATAAAGGCCGACCCGTCACAGGCGAGATATTGCACCGTCTCGGCAAGCTCCGCAGGCGAGGCGATGCGCCCGAGCGGGGTGTGGCATTCGATGTCGGATCGGTAATCGCTATGTTCGCGCAGGCTATCCTTGAGCGATGCGCTCATCACCGAGCCAAACGCCACTGCGTTCACCCGAATGCGGTGTGGCGCAAGCGCCACGGCAAGGCTTCGGGTCATCTGATCGAGGGCCGCCGAGGAAATCGAATAGGCCATCAACTCGGGCTGGGTGCGCCGCGCCGCGATCGACGACAGGTTCACGATGGTCCCCGCCACGCCTTCGCGCGCGCCCTCGGATTGCTTGATCATCCGGTTGGCAACCTGCTGGCTCATCCGCAGCGC
Source organism: Roseovarius marisflavi (assembly GCF_900142625.1). GTDB lineage: Bacteria > Pseudomonadota > Alphaproteobacteria > Rhodobacterales > Rhodobacteraceae > Roseovarius > Roseovarius marisflavi. Next base: position 24,357 of record NZ_FRBN01000024.1, on the reverse strand, counting down.
GGTCAGCAGGTTTTGCTGCAACAACATCTCAACCGCATCATCGTCGGGGTTGAGCGCATCAGACGGCACCACCTGACGACAGGCGTTGACCAGGATATCGACCCCGTCAAAAGCATCAATCGTGGCCGACAAAAGATTGGCCTGCGCCAGCTTTTCACGCAGATCACCGGCGAAATAGCGGATATTGCAGCCCTCATCATTCTCGCCCAGTTCTTTGATCAGACGCTCTTCATCCATATCCGCGAACATGACATTCGCGCCCTTGTCGGCAAAATGCCGCCCGATGGCCAGGCCGATACCATTGGCCCCACCGGTCACGATGGCGGTTTTACCAGAGATGGAAAATGACATGTAATGCGCCTTTCAAGCTGATTCTGTCCTGCACAGCCTAAGCCAAGTCACCGCACCTTGCGAGCCGGGCGCGCCGCGCGCAAAACCTTGAAGCGGGTATCGCCCGCCACCTCTTTGACCTGAGCAAAACTTTGCGCCAGGGCCGCCTCATAGGGCAGATGCCGGTTGGCCACCAGCCAAAGCTGCCCGCCCGGTTTCAGCATTGCCGCCGCCGCGCGAATGAAGGCCCGTCCAAGCTCTGGCTCTGCGGCGCGCCCCTTGTGAAACGGCGGGTTCATGATCACGGTATCAACTGCGCTCTCGGGCTGCCAACGGGTGGCGTCGTCCCAGTGGAACCGCACGCGCGGATCGCCGATGTTCTCGCGCGCACAGGTCAGTGCCGCGTGATCGGCCTCGACCAGATCAAGGCGGGAAATCGTGTCGCGCTCGAGCGCGCGGGCCGCAAGATAGCCCCAGCCGCCGCCCAGATCGACCACATGCGTGCCCATCTTGACCGGCAGGTGATCGCCCAGAAAGCGCGAGGCGGGGTCAATCCCGTCAGCCGAAAACACCCCCGGAGCGGTGACGTAACCGCCCTCGACGGGCTCTGGCGTGCCTGCCGCCCAATCGGCGAATTCCGGCCCGGCGGGAAAGTTGAAAATCTTGCCATGCGCCTTGGACATCGGCGCACTTACCGTCACCCGCCGACGGCATTCCCTGAGCATCGATTCGATGCCGTCGGTCTTGGCCCCGTCAACGATGATCGGCCCGTCGGTGACCGCAGCGGCCTTTGCCACAAGGGCCCGCGCCAGCATCTTGGCACGCGGCAAACAGACGATCGCCGCGCCATAGCGCCCCTCGGGCGCAACAACGCAGGTATAGCCCAGGCCACCAAAATAATCGGCATCCGGCTTGAACCCGGTGATCACCTCGACCCGGTCTTGCGGCAGGGCGCGCAAATCGGCCCCGACGCGCGGTGCAAATACGGCGATACGCCCGGCGTCAGGCAGGGCCACACTGCCCTCGGCGAGGGCGAGCGTCAGGCGAATGGGATCAGCCAATTATTCTTTTTCCATTGTACATTGCAGCGGATGCTGGTGACGGCGGGCGAAATCCATCACCTGCGCCACTTTGGTTTCCGCGATTTCATGGCTGAACACGCCGACAACGGCGAGGCCCTTTTTATGCACGGTCAGCATGATCTCGAACGCCTCGGCGTGGTTCATGCCAAAGAACCGCTCAAGCACGGCGACGACAAATTCCATCGGGGTGTAATCGTCATTCAGCAGCAAGACCTTGTAAAGCGGCGGGCGCTTGGTCTTGGGGCGTGTCTCCACCACGACCGAAGGGTCGCCTTCGTCCTCTTTGGGTCCGGCCATTTTGATGAGTTTCTCAATCATGTCAGTCGCTATGCCAGGTGGGTTTTGAAAACGCGGCGTGGTTTGGCCTTTCTATATAACTTTTAACGCCCGTTAGAAAAGGGGGGCCGCGCGAAAGAAACCATCACACCCCAAGGGGCGCAACAAGGGCGGGTCCGCTGGCCCGGCTGGAATTCACCGCCGGATCGACCCGCCAACACTCCAGCGCGTCCTCGGGGGCAGGCACCACAAGGCGCGCCGCTCCGTGGCCAGCCTCGCCAAGCCAAAGCGGCCAGTCCTCAGGCGCAAGAATGACCGGCATCCGGTCATGCAGCCTCGCAATCGCCTGGTTGGCGGCGCAGGTGACGATCGCGCAGGTGTCGATCGCCTCATCGCCCCGCTCCCAGCGTTGCCAGATCCCGGCAAGGGCCATGACCCCGCCCGCGCGCGGGCGGATGTACCAGGGCAGGCGCGCACCAGCGCTATCCTTGGTCCATTCGTAAAACCCGTCCGCGGGAATGACACAGCGCCGCGCCCGCGCCGCCGCGCGAAACGCGGGTTTCTCGGCCAGAGTTTCGCCGCGCGCATTGATCAAGAGCGGCCCGGCATTGGGGCTGTCATACCAGCTTGGCAAAAACCCCCACCGCATCGCCACAAGGCGACGGCCATGATCGCCGTCCGCCCCGCGCACCACGTGCACCGGATTGGTTGGACAGACGTTGAAATTCGGCACCTCGGGCAGGTCATTGTCGGGGGCCGCGCCAAAAAGCTGTGCCATGGCATCACTGGGCAGGGTGATCGCGAAACGCCCGCACATCGCCTATGCTTTGCGCAGAATGTTGGAATAAAGCAGCATCCCGAAATCCCCGAGATCACGCTCGATCCGGCCCCAAAGCGCGCCCATGCCAATCGGGTCCGTGCCGGTCTGCGCGGCGATCTCGGCAAGGCTACGGCGCCCGTCGATCAAGGCAATCAGCGGCGCGGCCCCCTTGGGCAGGCTCAGAGATATGTCGAGCCCGGCAAAGCCAAGCCGGGGTTTCTGCCCCTGTGCCACGGCGCGCGCAAGATCACCGGCGCCAACCCCCTTGAGATGCGGCACCAGCGCGCGATTTTTCCCGCTCGCGGGGGCACGGGCCTCTGTCGCGCGGATCGCATAACCGACGTGGGTCTTGATCGTCCCGCGCAGCTTTTCGGCCAGGGCCATCTGTTCCGGCGTGCTCAGGTGATCGGGCACCGGCGTGATCCGCGACAGATCGTAAAGCGCCGGCATGGTGAAGCCGCTCAACTGCCAGCCCGCCGCGCCCATCACCTCGGCCAGGGCCGTCACATCAAAGGCGCGGTCCTGACTGTGCAACAGCAGGTCATAAAACCCCGCATCGCTGTCCTTGTGATCGCCAAGGTTGATATTTGCGCGAAACGGGTGGCCTTCGGGCAGGTCCGCCACCAGCTTTTTGGCCGCCTTCAGGCGCGCCTCGGGCGTCATCCCCTCATAAAGCGCGCCGAACGCCTCTTGCAGCGGATAAACCCCAGAGCGCCCATAAGGCGCATAGACCATGAACCCCATGCCGCCGCCCGGCGCCAATGCCGCCAAAAGCGCCTCGAACCCCGCCTGCGGGTCGGGCAGATGATGCAGAACCCCGCAGCAGTCAATATAGTCGAACTGCCCCAGATCGGCGGCGTCCAGCAAACTGCCGGTAACAAAGCGTATGCCCTCCAGTCCGCGCATCCTGGCGCGCGCCTCGGCCACCTTGCGCGACGCCGTTGAAAGATCAACATAGGTCAGATCAAGCGCCCGCCCGGCGGATTTCATCATCTGCGCCAGTTGAACAAGCCCGTCGCCGGTTCCCCCCCCCGCCACCAGCGCGCGCAGCGGCTTTGACCAGTCTCGCTGACCGCCAAAGAGAAAATGGTCTATCTCAAGCACATGCGAGGGCGAGCCGCTGATAAGCCGCTTCTTCTCATCCTTCGGATCACGCTCGGGATAGGGATAGGCCTCGTATTGCGCCTTGACCTCACTCATGCCTGCCTCATGTTCTGCGACGGGGCATGTGACCCCCAGTGTTTCACCGTTCCCGAAATACTCAAATTCCGCTCGAGCAACCAGACGCGTCGCGCGGCCTCACTCGAACAGTTTAAACAGCTCGCGCTTGGCACGGTCTTCAATTTTGTCCTTGACCGCATCTTCGACCGATTGTCCGTCCTCGACCGTCACGCCAAGCTTTTTCTCGACGGCGCGCTTGATCTCTTTCTTGGCCTTGCTTTCCAGCTTCTTGCGCTCTTCCTTGAGGTTCATGTCGATCGCCTTTTCCAGATCAGGCGTGATCCGCGGATTGGCCCAGGGCCCCCTGATCCGCACCGGAATAGCAAGTCCGCGACGGTTTTCGCCCTCAAGCAGAACCGGCGTGAACAGATAATCGATATCGCGCGCCCCAAGCCCGACACGGCCCGTCCCGGTAGCCTTGGCCAGCGGCAGGTTCATCAACAGGTCGCTGTTGAACAGGTTGCCCTTATCCATCGTGAAACTGGCGCTCATCTCGTCAAACACCGTGGTGCCACCGGTCATGTCGCCAGAGCGCATCAGCCGGTCAAGATCAATGCCGCTGATCACCCCGCGCCCGGTCTTGAGCGCGCCTTTGCCGCTCAGGCTGTTCATGATGGCATGCACCGAGCGACCTGAGCCCAGAAAGCTCAGGCTGCTATCGCCGCGCGCGGCAAAGCGGCTCACATCAATCGCATCGGCAAGGAAGGTCTCAAGGTTGATGGCACTGACATTCATATTGCCGCCGACCGACAGGCCGGAGCGGTTGTTGACCACGAATTCGCCTGTGACCAGCCCCTCATAGGCGCGCAATTCGCGCAGGGCAAAGACCGCGCGCGAGCGGTCAAGCGTCATCAGGGTGCGCGTCTTGCCAAGCTTAAGATCACCCAAATTAACACTATCGGCCACAAGCGCCACCTCGCCATTGGCAAGGCCGAGCGCGCTGGCATCAATCGCCGCTTTAGACCAGCCGGTATCAGCGCCGCTGTTGCCAACGTTGCTATCCGCCCCGGCAAGCGACGACAGGTCAAGCGCGCCGGCGTTCAGCTGTGCGTTGATGCGCGGCACCTTTTCGCCAAGCATGATATCCGCCGCACCCGCAAGCTGATTGCCGCCAAGCGCAAGCGCAAGATCGCGCAGCGACAGGCGCATGTCTTGGGTGAGAGTGATCTGGCTGCTGCCCTTGATGCTGCGCCCCAAACCTTTGGGCACGTCAACCGCGCCAAGGCCAAGCCCGGTCATGAAGCCCGAAGTGCTGGCGATATCAATATCAAGCCGCCCCTCAAGCTGGGGCTGCAACCCCGCGCGCCCGGCAAAGCCAAGGCTGCCGCCCGGCGAGGTCAGACTGGCCACCACGCCAGTCACCGCGCCGTCAAGGAACTGACCGACCTGATCAAGATGGCCGGTGATGTGCACCGACTCGCCCGCCGGGCGCAGGGTGGCCTCAAAGGTGGCGGTGCCGTCATAGCTTGGCCAGCGCAGCTCGAAATCCATGTTGCGGAAATCCTGCACCTCGCCCGTGCCGTGGTCGGTATACTTGAGCGACGCCCCGGTGATCAGCGCCCGGTCAAGCGTCAGGGCAAGCCGTTTGGATTGCGCAGGCGCACCGCCCTCGCCCGATTGCCCCGAGGGCGCGACGCCCTCAACCCCAAGCTCCCAGTTGACGCTGCCGTTGGCGGCGCGCTCAAGCTGGATTTCGGGGTTCACCATTTCAAGCCCGGTGATCCGGATATCGCCGCCAAACAAGGCGTTCGGCTCGACCCCGATCTTGAGGCTGTCGGCGCGCAGCATCGGCCCCGCCTTGGTCCAATCGGCATTGGCAACCTCGACCACGCCGGTGCTGACGCCCAGAACCGGGTAAAAGCTGATCCTGGTATCGCCCTGCATGGTCACCTTGCGACCCGTGGCGCTGCTGATCTGATCCGCCGCGATCCGCGCGATCCGGTCCCCCGGCAGCAGGAAAAGCGACCCCACGATGATCACAACGACCACAACCAAAAGCCCGATCAGCCGAAACACCCAACGCATGGCAAAAACCCCTTTTTGTCTCGGCTCAAGTGTAGGCACGCCGCGCGCACCGGGGCAACCGCTTTTGGATCACGTCTTACGGCGCGCTATTCCTTGCGCCCCACAAGCCCGGTCAGAACAGCGGCGCCAACGGCGGTGATCACCCAGCCGGCAAGCTGTATCGGCATGCGCATCCAGTATCCCAAAACCCCGAGCGCGCCACGTTCCAAGGACGGCGCCCATGCCGCCTCTTGCCCGAGGGCATCGAGCGGCAGGAAAAGATCAAGCGCATAAAGCCCGGCACTGAAGGTCTCGTAATCCCTCGCGGCGGGGGTGTTTAGCCAAGCGTGCATCGGCATCTCGTCCCCGGCCTTATAGGCCTTGGCAATCTCCAGCCAATCCGCCGAGGTCAAAATCACATCCGAATTCGGCGCCATCTGTCCGGCGGCATAAACGCTGCTGTAAAGCAGGAAGGCCAAGAGCCAGATACCCGTCACCCAGACCAAGGCCCGCGCCGGTTGATGCCCATAGCCGAACATCCAGCGAAACATGAAATCCCAGAGCCGCCGCAGCATCGCGGGGATTGATCCAAAGGCGGCGCGAAAGGTTCCATCCACCCGGCCAAAAGCCCGAGACTGCTCGGCCACGCGCAACTTGCTCTCACGCACTTCGCGTACCCTAGCCGCGCCACCCCGGTTGCCTTGATCCTCAAGCACACGGGCCAGTTGGGTATAGGGCTGCGGATCGAACCCCGAACCCGTCGCGAGCCACGGCTGGGCTCGCAATTTCTCATGCATCTCGGTCGGCAATTTGCGCTCGCGCTTTCCATCGAGCCACTCCAACCGGTCCGCAATCCCCATGCCGCTTTGTATCCGCTCATAGGTGAACCCGGACAGGTGCAATTCCGTCACCTTGTCCCACGAGGGCAAATCATCCACCAAAACCCGCACCTGTGCTTCGGTCAGGTCCACCACAGGCACTAAACCCTGAATGTTCTGCCAAAAGAAGCGGCCCTTAATCTGAGATGAGCCAAGATCAATCCCACCCTCAAGTGTTGCCACTAGGACCTCAAAGGTCCCGTCGATCCGGGCACCCCGAAAATTCACCCGCCTTGACGCGTGAAAGCCATACTTTAGGAACACTCCCGCCCGGATCCGCGCCGCATTGCAATTAATCGCCGTGCCTCCGGTGCCGTCAAATCGCCCGCCACTGCAGGAAAGTTGCCCGCCGATCCTGGCCCCACCCAGATTAACCAAGCCGGTGGCATGAAACCCACCCCGCAAATGCACATCGGTTTTTGTGGTCAGGCGGTGCAGGTCCACCCGCTGCTCTGCGCGACTTCCCGTCAGGTAAAGCCCGCCCAGTTCTGCATCCCGAAACACCAGTCCGTCGCGAAAAAAACAGTGGTGCAGGGCCAAGTTCAGCCGCGTGGTGCATCCCTCAAAATCCAGCACGCCGTCAATCCACGCCCCATTAGCCGCACCCCCTTGGGATGCGGGCGGGCGCCGCCCTCTGTCTTGCAGCCACCTAAAAGCAGATAGCGGATCAGCCCCGCGCGCACCCGCCGGTCGGGATCGCTCTGATCCTTGGGGCAATCCCCTTTTCCCGGAAGATATGCAACCATGCCCAGTTTGCATTCATCCAGAAAATCCTGCTCCAGCAAGGACCACTCCCGGTCGCCCTTCACTTCGTCGATCAATGGCTTGTACATCGCCCCCCCCAAACACACCCACCCCGACTATGCGCAACCGGGCGTTGTCACGCAATCCTCCTCCCAGATCCCCTTCACTCTGGCGCGCACAAGCGGTATGACGCGGGCCATGTCACAGAACCCACCCAGCCTCCGCCCGGATCTGGCGCCCCGCGCCAAACTGACCGACACCCCCCGCAAGGGCCAGCCGACGATCGGCATGGTCAGCCTCGGCTGTCCCAAGGCGCTTGTGGATAGTGAACGCATTCTCACCCGCCTGCGCGCCGAGGGCTATGGCATCTCGCCCGATTACACCGGCGCGGATGCGGTGATCGTCAACACCTGCGGTTTTCTCGATAGCGCCAAGGCCGAAAGCCTTGATGCCATCGGCGAGGCTTTGGCGGAAAACGGGCGGGTGATTGTCACCGGATGCCTTGGTGCCGAGCCGGATTATATCCGCGAGCATCACCCGCGTATTCTGGCCGTCACCGGCCCGCATCAATACGAACAGGTGCTCGATGCCGTGCACGCCGCCGTGCCGCCCTCGCCCGATCCGTTCATCGACCTGTTGCCCGCCTCGGGCGTAAGCCTGACACCGCGCCACTACAGCTATCTCAAGATTTCCGAAGGCTGTAACCACAAGTGCAAGTTCTGCATCATCCCCGACATGCGCGGCCGCCTTGCGTCGCGCCCGGCCCATGCGGTGCTGCGCGAGGCCGAAAAGCTTGTCGAGAATGGCGTGAAAGAGCTTTTGGTGATCAGCCAGGACACAAGCGCCTATGGCGTTGATATCAAACATGCCGAGGCGAACGGGCACCGTGCGCATATCACCGACCTGGCGCGCGATCTCGGCGCGCTCGGGGCCTGGGTGCGGCTGCATTACGTCTATCCCTATCCGCATGTGCGCAACCTCATTCCGCTGATGGCCGAGGGGCTTGTGCTGCCCTATCTCGATATTCCGTTTCAGCATGCCCACCCAGAAACGCTGCGCCGTATGGCCCGGCCTGCGGCGGCGGCGCGCACGCTTGATGAGATCGCCGCCTGGCGCAGTGTGTGCCCCGATCTAACCCTGCGCTCGACCTTTATCGTCGGCTATCCGGGCGAGACCGAGGCCGAGTTTCAGACCCTTCTCGATTGGCTAGACGAGGCGCAACTTGATCGCGTCGGCTGCTTTCAATACGAAAATGTCGCCGGCGCGCGCAGCAACGATTTGCCGGATCATGTGGCCGATGAGATCAAACAGGACCGCTGGGACCGCTTCATGGAAAAGGCGCAAGGCATTTCCGAGGCCAAGCTGGCGGCCAAGGTCGGTCAGCGGATCGACGTGATCATCGACGACATCGACAGCGACGGCATCGCCACCTGCCGCACCAAGGCGGATGCCCCCGAGATCGACGGGAACCTGTTTATTGATGAAGGCACCGATGGGTTGTCGGTCGGGGATATCGTCTCGGTCGAGGTGGATGAGGCGGGGGAGTATGATCTTTGGGCATCTCTGACGAGAACATAAAAGGTTTTTTGGGCTACGCCGATTGTTTTCGGCAGACGCAGGCTGAAATTTCAGACGGTGTTAGCGCCCAATGGCACGATCTGGATGCGGACATTCTGAACGCCAACGAGGCAGCGCTATCTGTTCTGAATTCAGTTCTGGCGCGAAAAGCCGGAATTTGTATTCTTTCGATAACTGATGAAGATAAGAATCGGGCTTCAATTCACGCCGACTTCGTAAAGAGCATAAATGCAGTGGAACATTGCCTACAGCGAGGGCTTTACGGCGCTGCAGCAACTCTTATTCGGAGAGAACTGGAAGCAGTCAACAATTGCTATGCCTATAGAAAAGGGAAACAAAAGGACGGTAAAAATCCCCATATCAAACCGTACAAGCACTTAGACGGCGTATATAAGTCCCTAACAAACGTCGCGCACAATTCCAAGCGCGATGCTATGCAATACTTGTCCGGTGGATCACCTGCAAACTTAGACCCTAAGTTCGACAAAGCTTTTGCAGAATGGTTGTTGCTAACACATATTCATTGCCTCTGTTCTGTTGCAATGGACATGACGTACAAAGCCGAATTTTCGGCAGACGAACCCTTCTCTGGGGATGAAAAATTCTTCTTGGAGTGCGCGCTAGACGTTCTGACGGCAAAAGAATATTTGGTTTTGAAATAGCAGAGAGGCTGCATTAAGCCAACCACTCCTTACAAAGGACAGCGCCCGGCCCTGGGTGGGTGCGAAGCGCCCTCCCGTGGGGAGGGTCGGGCGCTGTCCGGGTCGCAGGCGCCCCGGACTTGGGGTGCCGCCGGCGTCTACGCCAAATGTCCAACGGTCGATACGTCCCGTAGGGTGGGTGAAACCCACGCGCCCATTTGCAAAGACACGTCCCCCCCTACCCCAACCCAAAATCCGCCCTACCTCCCCTGTCAAAGGAGGCCCCGATATGACCCGCGAAACCCAAGTTCTCTATAACGCCCGTTGCCCCGTCTGCAGGGCCGAGATTGATCATTATGCGGGCTATGCGCGGCGACATGATCTGTCGATCACGTTTCATGACCTCAACAGCCATGCGCTTGAGCATTGGGGGATAAGCGCCGATGCCGCCGCGCGTCGGCTGCATGTGCGGCAAGGCGGTCGCGTCACCTCTGGGGTTGAGGCCTTTGTGTTGCTCTGGTCCGCGATGCCGCGCTATCGGCTTGTCGCGCGTATGGTTGGGCTGCCGGGGCTGCGACACCTCGCCGGGGTGATCTACAACCGTATTCTCGCGCCCCGGCTGTACGCCCGTCACCTTGCCCGCGAGCGCCGCAATTGCCGCAACGTCACCCTATAAAAGCCCGAAATCTCTGGCATCATGGATTTGTTAACGTTTTCCTGCCAAACAGGAGTGATGATTGATATGTCTTATCCAAATTATTCCCGGGCCGAACGTATGGCCGATGGCGCGGTTCATATCGTGGGCCTTCTGGCCGCCATCGCCGGTGTAGGCGTTCTGTTTGCCATGTGGGCGCTGCGGATGGATGGGGTCACGCTGGCCTCGACCATCGTTTATTCCGGCGCTTTGATCCTGATGCTGGCCGCCTCGGCCGTCTATCACCTTGCCGCTCATACCACCGCGCGCCCGATTTTGCGGCGGCTCGATCATGCGGCAATCTACCTTAAGATTGCGGGCACCTTCACCCCACTTAGCGTGCTTCTGGGCACCGGTTTTGGCTATGTCATCCTGGCGCTGGTCTGGGTTCTGGCGTTGATCGGGGCCGCGGCCAAACTCTTGGCTAAACGCGGCCAGATGACCACGGGCTGGCTGCCCTATGTGGCGCTTGGCTGGTTCGGTGTGGCACTCTTTGTGCCGCTGATGGATATCCTGCCAAGCACGAGCATCTGGCTGATGATGTCGGGCGGGCTTCTTTATACGGCGGGGGTGGTATTTTACGCTTGGGAAAGCCTGCGCTTTGCCAATGCGATCTGGCATGTCTTCGTGGCCCTGGCTTCGGCCTGCTTTTTCCTCGGGATTTCGGGTGCTCTGGCGACGACCCTCTGAGGCGCGATCAAGAATGGGGCACCCGGGCCACCTTGGTACCCTATCCAGAACTGAAATGCACTTAGGCGCGCTTGCCCGCTTTCAAAAGCGAGAACAGATCGGTGTTGCGGCAATAATCCGGGCCTTGCTCTGTCACCCCATCTTGCGCCGCCAGCCAATGACCACAGGCCTCGGGATTGGCGCAGCCAGTACAGGCCAGCACCGCATCGCCAAGCTGACCTGGGCGCAACTGCCCGGCCATCATCTTTTCTTCCAGATCGACACCCATGGTGCTGGCCATCCGGTCAACCAGATCGGCGTGACGCTTTAATGTTCTGGTGCTTTGCATGCCCATTCTCCTGTTGCTAGACTCAGGATGCGGGGTTTTGCGGTTTTTGACTTTGACCTAGATCAAGCTTCACAATTCTCGAAATACGCGCGCACGCAGTCCTGAACGTGGCGAAACCGATCACCGCCCAGCTTTTTGCCGCCATACCAACGCGTTACGACAATCACATGATCGCGCAGATCATCGCGTTCCAGCATCCGCAAAATCACCATTCCGGCACCGGATTCACCGTCATCACCCTTGAGCGCCGTACCATCCGCCAGCAAAACCGCCCAGGTATTATGCGTGGCCCGCGCGAATTTCTTGTCGCGTTTGAGGTCTTTCAGAAAGGACTCGACTTCCTCGCGGTCGCGCACCACCCCGCCCGAAACCGCATAGGTCGAGCCACGGTCGCTGATGACTCCGCGCAATTGCCGCATGTTACAGCCCGGCGTTCACGCGCCGCACGGTTTCGATCCGCTGGGAGTTGGGCGGATGCGTGCCGAGGAAACGGTTGCCCGGATCAGGGATCTGCGTGAAGAATGCAGCCCCCTTCACCGGATCATACCCCGCCCGTTTGGTGATCACCGTACCAAGCGCATCGGCCTCAAGCTCGAAATTCTTGGAATAGCTGCGCGCGCCGACACCTGCGCCAATATCAACCGCCTGATCAATCACCGTCGAGTCGGCCCCGGTCAGAGCCGCCAGCCCACCGAGCAAAATCGCCCCCGCCGCTGCGTTCTGTTGCTGGCGCGGGATGTGCCCTTCGATGTGATGCGCGGCCTCATGCCCCATCACAAAGGCAAGCTCGTCGCGGTTGCGCACGTCGGCAATCAGCGCAAGCGTGAAGGCCAGAATCGGACGCCCGGACTTATCAACGGTCTGATAGGCATTGGCCGGCTGGCCCTTGCGGTCATCCACAACGATCCGAAAATCACAATTCGCCCCAGAGGTCCGCGCGCGGCATTCCCGCTCTGCGACCGGCTCTACCGTGCTCACAACACTTTGGAATTGTTGAATCTTATTACGCGTTGGCGTTGAAGGCGCCTTTTGAGCCGCCTGCGCCGGGGCCGGGCGGCTTGTCTGGCCTGACTCGACCGTCGAGACACAGCCCGCCATCGCAAGCAAACCAAGAATGGGGATCAAACGCATCACGCACCTCTTTATCCAACGATTTGTCCCCCTGTGTTTAGCAGGGTTTCGTAACGCTGACAGCCCCTTGCACGCGCGTGATCTGCAGACTTGCAAAGACCCGCCAACCCGCTAGGCTGGAGGCATGTTTTCAATTGAACACGAATTCGATGCAACCGTGATCACACTGGTCGATGAGGGGCCAGCCCCGCTTGGCGAAGACGTGATCGTGAACGCGTTTGAAGAATGCGTCACGGTCGAACAATACGATCCGCGCACCGATCAGACCCATGTGATTACCCTGTCGATGGTCCAGTTGCGCGATCTGGCATCGGCCCTTGATCTGCCTGAGGGCGTTTACATGCAGGCGCCCAAACAGAAATAGTCGCATGCGGCCCGGCGCGCGTTTAACCGCGTAACCGCTTCAACACTTCGGCGGCGGCCACTGTTGGGGTCATCTTACCCTCGGCCACCCGCTCGGCATAGTCATCCATCTCGGCGCGGGCCTCCGGCGTGGCAAGCTGCGCCAACAAGCCCTGGCGTACCTCTTCGCCGAACCAATAGCGCGCCTGTTCGGCCCGCCGCCCGGAAAAATGGCCGTGGTCGCGTCGCCAGCTTACCAATGTCATCATCTCGTCCCAGGCCTGGCGCAGCCCCTCTTCATGCAGCGCCGAAACCGTTGTCGCCTTGGGAAAGCCCTCTGGGTCCTGCGGACGTTTGCGCAAGAGCCGAAGCGCGCCGGCATAATCCGAACAGGTCCGCATTGCCGCCGGCTTGAGATCACCATCAGCCTTGTTCACAAGGATGATGTCGGCCATCTCCATGATGCCGCGCTTGACGCCCTGCAATTCGTCGCCGCCCGCCGGTGCCAGCAACAGGATGAACAGATCAGACATCTCTGCCACCACGGTTTCGGACTGCCCTACCCCAACGGTTTCGATCAGAACCACGTCAAATCCGGCCGCTTCGCACAGGGTGACCGCCTCGCGGGTGCGCCGGGCCACGCCGCCAAGATGCGACCGGCTTGGCGAAGGGCGGATAAAGGCATTGGGATCGCGGCTTAGCCGGTCCATGCGCGTCTTGTCACCCAGAATAGAGCCGCCCGACCGGGTCGAGCTTGGGTCAACCGCAAGCACGGCAACCCGCAATCCCTGCCCGGTCAGCATCATGCCGAAACTTTCGATAAAGGTCGATTTACCAACCCCCGGCGTGCCCGAAAGGCCGATGCGAATGGCCTCGCGATCCACGGATTTGAGCCCCTCAATCAACGTCGCCGCCTGATCGCGGTGATCGGCGCGCGTGCTTTCAATCAGGGTAATCGCGCGGGACAGGGCACGGCGGTCACCGGCGACAATCCGGTCTTTGAGGTCTGAAATATCCATGCGCGCGGCCCGCTGTTCTGTGATCATTGTCCTGCGCCTTACATGCCTTGGGCAGGGCAGGCTTGTCCAGATGCGCAGGCTATGGAATTCCGCCCCGCGATGACCGATAAGACGGGAATGACGCCCCGATTGCCCATCCATGATGCGATTGCCCCGCTGCTTGATGCGTTGCGGGGGCGTGGGCGCGCGGTGTTGCAGGCGCCGCCGGGGGCGGGGAAAACCACAGTCGTGCCGCTTGAAATCCTTGGCGCGAGCCTGACGACGGGCCGTATTTTGATGCTTGAACCGCGCCGCCTTGCCGCGCGGGCCGCCGCCGAGCGTATGGCACAGATCTTGGGCGAACAGCCGGGTGAAACCGTCGGCTATCGCATCCGGGGCGAGGCCAAAGTATCGCCCCAAACCCGGATCGAGGTGGTCACCGAGGGCATTTTGACCCGGATGATTCAATCCGACGCAGAGCTTTCGGGCATCGGCGTGGTGATCTTTGACGAATTTCACGAACGCTCGCTCAACGCCGATCTCGGGCTGGCGCTTTGCCTTGAGGTGGCGGGCGCGCTGCGCGACGATCTGCTGCTTGTGGCGATGTCGGCGACGCTTGATGCCGGGCCGGTGGCGGAGCTGATGGGCGATGTGCCAGTGATCACCTCTGAAGGGCGCAGCTATCCGGTGGAAACCCGCTGGCTCGAGCGGCCCTTGCCCAAAGGCAAACGCTTTGAAGAGGCGCTTGCCGATCTTGTGGCGCGGGCGGCGGGCGAGACAACCGGCGGCATTCTGGTGTTTTTGCCCGGCGAGGGCGAAATTCGCCGCCTTGAGGGCCGCCTAAAAGGCCGCCTGCCGCCTGATTGCCATATCCGCCCGCTGTTCGGGGCGATGGATTTTGCCGCGCAACGGGCGGCGATTGCCCCGGCGTCGCAGGGCCGCAAGGTCGTGCTCGCCACCGCGATTGCCGAAACCTCACTCACCATTCAGGATATCCGCGTGGTCGTGGATGGCGGGCGCTCGCGGCGGGCGCGTTTCGATCCCGGATCGGGCATGTCGCGGCTTGTGACCGAAGCGGTCACGCGCGCCGAGGCGACCCAACGCATGGGGCGCGCCGGGCGCATGGCCGAGGGCACCTGTTACCGGCTCTGGACCAAGGGCGAAGAAGGCGCATTGCGCCCCTTTCCCCCGGCCGAGATCGAGGCCGCTGACCTGAGCGCCCTCGCGCTTGAGCTTGCCCTTTGGGGCGCCGGGCCAGACGACCTGCCGTTTCTGACGCCGCCCAATCCCGCCAGCTTTGGCGAAGCGCAGGCGCTCTTGCAAATGCTTGGCGCGCTTGATGCACAGGGGCGCATCACCGATCATGGCCGCACCCTTGCGGCCCTGCCGTTGCACCCGCGCCTGGCGCATATGCTGGCCATCGCGGGGCCCGACGCGGCGCCGATGGCGGCCTTGCTGGCCGACCGCGATCCGCTGGCACGCGGCGCGCCGGTGGATTTGACCTTGCGGCTGGCGGCCATTCGCGATTTGCGCGCCTATTCCGAGCGCTCGCCGCATGCCGCCAATCGCGGCGCGGTCGAGTGGATCAAGATCGAGGCCAAGCGCCTTGCACGCCAAGCGGGGCGCGCACGCAAGAACGCGATGAGCGACGCCGAAATGGCCGCGCTTGCCTATCCTGATCGCATCGGGCTGCGCCGCAAGGGCGATCAGCCGCGCTATGTGCTTTCGGGCGGCAAGGGCGCGATCCTGCCTGAGGATGACACGCTGGCCGCGGCCCGGCTGATCATCGCCACCGACCTAGACGGCGACCCGCGCGAGGCCCGCATCCGTCAGGCGATCCAGATCACCGAGGGCGAAATTCGCGCGCTTTACGCCGATCAGATCGTCTGGCGCGATGTCTGCGACTGGTCAAGGCGCGAGCGCCGGGTGATCGCCCGGCAACAGGAATGTCTCGGCGCCCTGGTGCTTGACGACCGCCACTGGAAAGACGCCCCACCAGAGGCCGTTGCGCGCGCCATGCTGGACGGGGTGCGCGATCTAGGGCTGAACTGGTCCGCCCCCGCCCGCCGCTTCGTGGCGCGCGTGTCGCTGATGCGCGACGCGGGCGAGGATTTGCCCGACATGTCCGACGCGGCCCTTCTCGACAGTCTGGAAGAGTGGCTTTTGCCCTATCTCAAGGGGGTCAAGACCGCGCAGGACTGGAAACGCTTCGAGATGCTCGAGGCCCTGCGTGCGCGGCTAAGCTGGGACCAGATGCAGGCGCTTGACCGCTCCGTTCCCGGCGCCTTCACCACCCCGCTGGGGCGCAAAATCCCGATTGATTACAGTGGCGAGCACCCGGAAATCGCGTTGCGCCTGCAAGAGATGTTCGGCCAGACCCGTCATCCGATGGTGGGGCGCACGCCGTTGCGGGTCACGCTGTTGTCGCCGGGGCACAAGCCGGTCCAGACCACGATGGATATTCCCGGTTTCTGGGCCAATTCCTACGGCGATGTGCGCAAGGACATGCGCGGGCGCTATCCCAAACACCCCTGGCCCGAGGACCCGACCGAGGCCGATCCGACCCTGCGCGCCAAGCCGCGCAAACCCCGGTGACACGCCCCTAAACACAGGTGTGAATTGTAATATTCCAAAATCACATTATATTAGCGTGATAATAAAAAGAAAAACACGAGCAGGTCAGACGTAAACATGACAGACGGATTTAGAAAAACATGGGCCGAACTGGTCCAGCCATTGTTGCGCCGCCCGCGCCGACTTCAGGTCGCCGCGCTATGCTATCGCGACAACAACCCCGGCCGCGAGGTGCTTTTGATCACCAGCCGCGGCACCGGTCGCTGGATCGTACCCAAGGGTTGGCCGATCGACGGGTTGAACGCAATCGAGGCCGCCTTGCAGGAGGCCTGGGAAGAGGCCGGCGTCAGAGCCTTTGCCCATACCGCCGAGGCCGTTGGCAGTTTTGAGTACGAAAAATGGATCGACGCGGGCTATGAAACCCCGGTCGAGGCGCATGTGTTCAAGGTCAAGGTCGATGAGCTTGAGGATACCTATCCCGAAGTCGGCGAGCGCAAGCGTCAGTGGTTCAGCCCCGCAGAGGCTGCCAATCTTGTGAACGAGCCGGGTTTGCGCGACATCCTGCACCAAATCTGACCTTAATCCGCGCCTCTCAGACAAAAGTCGGTTGAAACGAAGGGCCGCCCCCGGTACCCGCTTTATGAGCGCGTAGAATCCGGGGATGATCATGGCCGACAAACTAGACAGCAAACACTGGACCACCCTTGACCGCGACCTCGGCCGGATTTCTCAGGTCGAATATGCGGCGGCTTATGTCTCGCGCCCGCTGGTGGCGCCGGGCATCGCGCTTGCCTTCATGGTATTGGCCGGCCTTGCCGCCGCTTTGTTTTTTCAGGCCTCGCCGGTCAACATGATCGTCATCGCGGCTGCGGTGATCGGCGCCTATATGGCGATCAATATCGGCGCCAATGACGTGGCCAACAACATGGGCCCCGCCGTTGGCGCGAATGCGCTTACCATGGGTGGGGCGATCATCATCGCCGCCATCTTTGAAAGTGCCGGTGCGCTTTTGGCCGGGGGCGACGTGGTATCGACCATCTCCAAGGGGATCATTGATCCCTCTGGCATGGCCGATATCCAAACCTTTATCTGGGCGATGATGGCCGCGCTTTTGAGTGCCGCCCTGTGGGTCAACCTGGCCACCAAGGTCGGCGCGCCGGTCTCGACCACCCATTCGGTGGTGGGCGGTGTGATGGGGGCGGGTATTGCCGCCGCCGGCTTTGCCGCCGTGAATTGGCCGACGATGGGCGCGATCGCCGCGAGTTGGGTGATTTCCCCGGTGCTGGGCGGGGTCATTGCCGCCGCTTTTCTGGCTCTGATCAAAAGCCGCATCATCTATCAAGAGGATAAAATCGCCGCCGCGCGCAAATGGGTGCCCATTCTGGTGGCCATCATGGCCGCCGCCTTTTCAAGCTATCTTGCCCTCAAGGGCTTCAAAAAGCTCTTCAAGATCGACATGCAGACGGCCCTGCTCATCGGCCTCGTGCTGGGTGTGGCGACCTATTTCATCACCCGCCCGATGATCCGCCGCCAGTCGGAGGGCCTGGAAAACCGCAACAAGTCAGTCAAGGTTCTGTTTGGCCTGCCGCTGGTGTTTTCCGCCGCGATGCTGTCGTTTGCCCATGGCGCCAACGACGTGGCCAATGCTGTGGGTCCGCTGGCCGCCATTGTCCACGCCGCCGAGGCCGGGGATTTCGCCAGCAAAGTGGCCATCCCGATGTGGGTCATGGTAATCGGCGCCTTTGGCATCTCGTTCGGCCTGTTCCTGTTTGGCCCGAAGCTTATCCGCATGGTCGGAAGCCAGATCACCAAGCTCAACCCGATGCGCGCCTATTGCGTGGCCCTCAGTGCGGCGATCACCGTGATCGTGGCAAGCTGGCTTGGCCTGCCGGTCAGCTCGACCCACATCGCCGTGGGCGGTGTCTTTGGCGTTGGATTCTTCCGCGAATGGCACATGGAGAATCGCCGCCGCAAGAACATGCCCGTCGCCCCCAAGCTCAAGATCGCGGCCGAGGAACGCCGTCGCCGCAAGCTTGTGCGCCGCAGCCACTTCATGACCATTATCGCGGCCTGGGTGATCACCGTGCCCGCCGCCGCGCTAATGTCTGCGATGATCTTCTATATCCTCAACAGTCTGACCGCCTAAGGCCGAGCTGCGGCTAGATGAGCGACAACACAATGCCGCACAGCGTCATCACGAAAAGCACCGCCGCCGGGCGCCAGGGCGTGCGCACCCCCGTCACGCGCCATGATCGCGGTGTGATAAGCCATCGGCGCAGGCCCCAACAGGTACTTCGAGGTCAGCCCGACCACGCCAAGCGTCGACAAACACAAAAGCCCAACTGCAAATGTCAAAAGTCTCCCCTCCCGCTGTTCAGGCCAGAGACTTAACATGGGAAGGAGCAGTACGCGCGAGCTTTCCGGATCAGAGCGGAATAAGCGCCCAGTAATCCAGATCGAGCATCACATGCGGCAGGTATTTGCCATCCTCGCCCTTCAGCGTGAACGGCTCGCCGCCCTTGGTCGCCACAAGCCGCAGGCGCAGCGCGCCAACGCCCGGCGCGGATGTCTCGGCCTTGTCGATCACCTCGGACCAGGCCTTGATCGTATCGCCGGAATAACACGGGTTGGCATGCGCGCCGGCATTGAGCCCGACCACCATTTGCGCATTGGCCAGACCGTTGAACGACAGCGCCCGCGCCATCGAAATCACATGCCCGCCGTAAATCAGGCGGCGGCCATCGGGACGCGAGCCGACATCGAAATGCACCTTGGCGGTGTTCTGCCAAAGGCGCGTTGCGATCATATGCTCGGCCTCTTCGACGGTCACGCCATCGACATGGTCGATCTGTTCGCCCACCGCGTAATCGCCCCAGCGGTGGCGCTCGCCCGCAAGGCCAAAATCATAGCTGGTGAAATCAAGGCCCTCGGGGATCGTAATATCCCCGGCGGCCAGAGCAGGCGCCAGATCGGGGATCACCGTTTCAGGCGCGGGCGCGTCAAAGTCGCGTTTGCGCACCATCACCCAGCGCACATAGTCGATCACGACCTCGCCGCGCTGATTGATGCCCTTGGTGCGCACATAAACCACACCGGATTTGCCATTGGAATTCTGCTTGAGCCCGATCACGGTCGAGGAGGCACTGAGCGTGTCACCGGGATAGACCGGCAGCCGCCAGCGCCCTTCGGCGTAGCCAAGATTGGCCAGCGCATTGAGCGAGATATCCGGAACCGTCTTGCCAAAGACCAGATGAAAGGCCGCCAGATCGTCAATCGGGCTGGCAGGCAGACCAGAGGCACGGGCAAATTCATCCGAGGAATAAAGCGCATGACGCGCCGGATAAAGCGCTTGGTAAAGTGCGCGTTCGCCCCCCGACACCGTGCGCGGCACGGCATGCTGGATGGTTTCGCCCAGGGTGTAATCCTCGAAAAACCGGCCCGGATTGGTCTTGGCCATGCTTACTGCTCTCCCAGCTTGATGTCGGGCGTATAGGTGCCCTCGGTCTCTTTGACCACCGCCTGACCACAGCGCATGACGCCCTTGGCGTGGTCATAGGCATAGGTCGGATCGCCCTGCAGCACCCAGCCCTTGTTGAGCGCTTCGGTGACCTTGTGGCAAAACTCCGACGTGTCATCCGCCGACAGAAAACGATAGAGTTTCATGAGCTTCACCCCGGAAACGGCCGCACGCCTAGCCACATGTGAATGCCCGCGATCACGACGAACATGACCAGCGTGATGGTCACCAGGATGATATCCTTTTTCGCCGGGCCCGGCTCGGGGCGATCCCAATCCTGCGAGCGGTTGATCACGATCACCTCAAGCACCGCCCAGATCAGCATGCCGCCGAACAGGACAACCGAGGCCAGATCGCCATTGACCAGCAAATGCGCCACCGCCCAGATCTTGACCGCCGTCAGCTGTGGGTGGCGCATGCGCCCGCGCAGGCGGCCCGTGGTCGCGCTCATGCCGTAAACGAAGACCGCCACCAGCATCAGCAGGTTGTTGACATGCACCGCCCATGTGGGCGGATACCAGAGATTGACGACCTCGGCCTGTTTATAGCCAAGGATCATCAGGCCAAGACCGGCCAGAATGCCAACCGCCACCAGCGCCTTGCCGGCATTGCCCATCTGCGTGCGCAGATCGGGGGCCACCCGTTTGAAAAGATGTGCCGCTACCCAAAGGGCCAGACCAAGGATCAGATAGATCATCGCAGGTTACTCCGCTGCCATTTCCGCAATTGCCCGCGCCTTGGCCTGAATGCGCTGTGCCGCCACAACATGCAGGTTCTCGACGATCTGCCCGTCGACAACCGCGATCCCCTGACCCGAGGCGCGGCTTTCTTCATAAGCGGCGATCTGGCGCGCGGCCAGCTCAATCTCGGAATTGGTCGGGGCAAAGGCGGTATTGGCGATCTCGACCTGCGCCGGATGGATCAGGGTCTTGCCGTCAAACCCAAGATCGCGGCCCTGTTCGCATTCCGCCTTGAGACCATCGCCGTCGCGGAACCGATTATAAACTCCGTCCACCACAACGATACGCGCCGCGCGCGCCGCCATCACGATCATCTGCAACGCTGTCATAAGCGGAAGACGATCGGCTCGTGTGCGACAGCCAAGGTCCTTGGTAAGATCATTGGTACCTGCCACAAGCCCGGCCACCTGTGCATGCGACGCGATTTCGCGGGCGTTGAACGCGCTCACGGGTGTTTCCATCATCGTCCAGATCGGCAGGTCGCTGCCAATCACATCCGACAGGTTGTCGATATCCGATGAGGTATTGACCTTGGGCAACAGGATTGCATCGGCCCCCGCATCGCGCAGCGCGCGGGCATCTTCCAGCCCCCATTCGGTGGTCAGCGCGTTGATCCGCACGATCTTGGAGCGTTTACCATAGCCGCCCTGGCGCAGCGTCTCGACCAAGAGCTGACGCGCCTCTGCCTTGGCATCGGGGGCCACGGCATCCTCAAGGTCAAAGATGATTGCGTCGGTGGGCAGGCTGCGCGCCTTGTCCAACGCCCGCTCTTTCGAGCCGGGAATATAAAGCACCGAACGGTAGGGGTGCATGCTGCTGTCCATGGATTTGCCCTCGCGTGGATTCTATTTTGTAATAATCTTGCGCAGGAATGGCATTTTTTGGCGGAAATGTTCAAGCATTTTATCGCCGCGTCGCAGCAACTGATCACTTTTAACTTCTACAAAGGCTTTGGAACGCCGCATTAACCATCTTTTCACGCCTGATTCCGCATCCTTCTCGTGTGACGGCAGGGACCACACCACAGGAAAGGCTAAGACGATGATCAAACGATTGCTCACAGGTGCCACTGCGGCTCTGATGCTTTTGACCGGCCCGGCGCTTGCGCAACCGGCGAGCTGTGCCCCGCGTGATGCCGTTGTCGAACGGTTGGCGGCCACTTACGGCGAAACGCGGCAATCCATGGGGCTTGGGGCCAATAATGCCGTGATCGAGGTGTTCGCCTCGGACAAATCCGGCAGTTGGACGATCACCGTGACCGGCACCAATGGCATCACCTGCCTTGTCGCCAGCGGTCAGTCCTTTGAGGCCATGGCAGAGAGCCTGCCTGCCCTCGGCAATGACGCCTAGGTCAATCCGTCCCAGATTAGCTTGGCCCCGGTCACGACCAGCAAGACATAGGTCAGGCCGAAAAACACGCGCTCCGGCACGATCCGGTGCGCGCGCACGCCGATCCAAGTGCCCATAAGGGCGAAGGGCGCCAGCGCCAGATCAAACAACAGCGTTTCGCGGGTGAACAGGCCAAGCATCGCATAGGGCACCGCCTTGGCGATGTTGAGCGCCCAAAAGACAAGCACCGTCGTCGCCTGATAGCGGGTTTTATCAAGACCGCGCGACAACAGGTACACGGCGGCGGGCGGCCCGCCTGCATGGCTGACAAAGCTGGTGAACCCGGCGACCATTCCGGCCAGCGCCCCGCCCCAGACCGGTATCGCACCTGCCGCACGGCGCAAAAAACCGGCGCGCATCACAAGCTGCCAGAGCACGAAGCCAATCGCGATTCCCCCGATCAACAGCCGCAACACATCCCCATCTGTGCGTTGAAACAGAAGCACCCCAAGCGCCACCCCAGGCAGGCCGCCAAGAACAAGAAGCGCCGCATCGCGCCCGCTCCATTGCCGCCAGTAGGCGCGCAAACTGGCCAGATCAATCAGCATCAAAATCGGCAGCATGATCCCAAGCGCCACGCCCGGCGAGATCGCAATCGCCAGAATCGCCGCCCCAGCAAAAGCGGCGCCAGAGCCGAATCCGCCCTTGGAAATGCCCGCAAAAAGCGCCGCAAAGACACCAATCGCAAAGACTTCAAGCCCCATGGTCTGCACCCCGTAAATCCCGCCTGCACAAGCACTTTAGCCACCCGGAGACCGGTGCAACACCCCGGCGCGTCCTTTTTGCCGCGTTGCAGCACCCTTGCCAGCGACAGAAAATAGGACTAGGCCCAAGCGCAACTTTTCAACCGACTGGAGATACATCCGATGGCCAGACCCAAGATTGCGCTGATTGGCGCCGGACAGATCGGCGGCACCCTCGCCCATCTCGCCGCGCTTAAAGAACTGGGCGATATCGTCCTGTTCGACATTGCCGAAGGCACCCCCGAAGGCAAAGCGCTCGACATCGCCGAATCCGGCCCCTCGGAAGGGTTCGACGCAACCCTCAGCGGCACCCAATCCTATGCCGATATCGCAGGCGCCGATGTGTGCATCGTCACCGCCGGTGTCGCCCGCAAGCCCGGCATGAGCCGCGATGACCTGCTGGGTATCAACCTCAAGGTCATGAAATCGGTTGGCGAAGGCATTGCCGCCCACGCGCCCGACGCTTTCGTGATCTGCATCACCAACCCGCTTGACGCGATGGTCTGGGCGCTGCGCGAATTTTCGGGTCTGCCGCATGAAAAGGTCTGCGGCATGGCCGGTGTTCTGGACAGCGCGCGCTTCCGCCACTTCCTGTCGCTGGAATTCGGCGTGTCGATGCGCGACGTTTCCGCCTTTGTGCTGGGTGGCCACGGCGACACCATGGTGCCGCTGGCGCGCTATTCGACCGTTGGCGGCATCCCGCTGCCGGATATGGTCAAAATGGGCTGGACCACACAGGATAAACTGGATGCCATCATTCAGCGCACCCGCGATGGCGGCGCCGAAATCGTTGGCCTGCTGAAAACCGGTTCGGCGTTCTACGCTCCGGCCACAAGCGCCATCGAAATGGCCGAGGCCTATCTGAAAGACCAGAAACGCGTTCTGCCCTGTGCTGCCTACGTAGACGGTGCCTTTGGCCTGAACGGGTTTTACGTCGGCGTTCCCACCGTGATCGGCGCGGGCGGCATCGAAAAAGTGATCGACATCAGCATGAACAAAGACGAGCAGGCAATGTTCGACAAATCGGTTGATGCGGTCAAAAGTCTGGTCAAGGCCTGCAAGGAAATCGACCCCTCGCTGGCCTGATACCCTTAATACACTGTATAGAACGGGGCCGGATCACATCCGGCCCCGATTCTTTTGGGTCTCTGCGTCCGGCCCAATCCGGATTTGTGATCACACGCTTAAATCCTGTGATCACAAATCCGGAAAAATTGCCGAAAAATCCGCAATTCGGAAGAAACCGTTTAATACGCCCTTAAATATATGCCTATACCAGTCCCAATCGTAGCAAAACGGGACAATTTCATGAATATCCATGAGTATCAGGCGAAAGCACTGCTTCGCTCTTACGGCGCCCCGGTGTCGGATGGCCGCGTGGTTCTTCGCGCCGAAGAAGCCAAAACCGCCGCTGGCGCCCTTGACGGCCCGCTTTGGGTTGTAAAAGCCCAGATTCACGCAGGTGGTCGCGGAAAAGGCAAATTCAAAGAGGCCGGCGCCGGCGAAGCGGGCGGTGTACGCCTTGCCAAATCCGTCGAGGAAGCCGCCGAGGAAGCCAAGCGCATGCTCGGCCGCACCCTTGTGACCAAGCAGACCGGCCCTGCCGGCAAGCAGGTCAACCGGATTTATATCGAAGA
>NZ_FRBN01000011.1 GCF_900142625.1 Roseovarius marisflavi | reverse complement strand
CAGAATATCCATGAGCGGCAAGGGAAATTGTTACGACAATTCCATGGTTGAGACGGTCTTCAAATCCATCACGGCAGAGCTGATCCGGCGCACCCTCCGGGACATACGTCGCCAGGCAGAGGGCGCGATCTTCGAATACATCAATGATGGGGTGGATGCCCCACCCGGCGGCATCGCAATGTGCCAGAATGATAGCAGTTTAAACTGTCATACAAAGGAAGAGCATCCATGGAGAATGTTAGCATAGCAGGAATTGATTTAGCAAAACGGAGCTTCCAGCTGCACGGGGCTGCCGCTGATGGTTCTGTGGCGTTCCGCAAGAAATTGTCGCGCCCTCAGCTTACCGCGTTCTTGAGTGAGCTCCCAAGGTGCGTTGTTGCGGTGGAAGCTTGCGCTACATCCCATTATTCGGGGCGTGAGATTGGCAAGCTTGGCCATGAGGCGCGTCTTATCCCACCTGTTTACGTCAAGCCGTTTGTGAAGCGTCAAAAGAACGACGCAAATGACGCAGAAGCGATCGCGGAGGCGGCATCGCGTCCGACGATGCGCTACGTCTCGGTCAAAAGCGCAGAACAACAGTCGCAGGGCATGGTCTTTCGAGCACGCGATTTGTTTGTCCGCCAACGCTCCCAGTTGGTAAACGCTTTGCGGGGTCATTTAGCGGAATAGGCCGGACACACGACTGTACTGATCACTTGTTCCAAGCAATCTTAAAAACTTCTTGCATTGAAAGGGGCATCCACACAGGCTTCTACAATCCACGACGCCGACACTCAGCCTTGGGATGGAAAAGCACGGTCGCGTTCGAAAGGAAAGTGGCTTAAACGAGCACTTGGGGCGGCACGAAAACGGGACAGGTCCACCGCTTCCAGGGCTCCGGAAAGTTCCGGCAGCGTGATGTCACCCTCCTGTGCGACCAGTTCTTCCAGAAACACCTGATGGGCTGCAAGCTTGCCCTGACCAAGGGGGCGACCCTGAGCCCCTGGTGCAACCGATCCTGTCTCGCGCCACTTACGCTGCCAGCGGACACCCGTTGCTGCAGATAGCCTCAAGCGGGCCGCAGCTGCGCGCCCGCTTAACCCTTCTTCAAGATATTCCCGAAAACGCGATCGGAATTCTGATGGTAGTGCTGCTGACATGAAATATCCTCCCAAACAGGATGAATCACAAATCACAACAATTGGGAATCCCCCGCTTCAGGGTTCAAGCTCGCCGCTTTAGCTATAATAATTGAGATCCTGCTTCGGGTTTGATTTGAATTTGATATCCGCAAACTCGAACGCCAGTCCCGGTCTGAGCAAGAGCGCGGTGACTAGCTTGCGGGAATCGGCGGCAAGTTTTGTTGCCTGTCAAGAGTGGGCTGTTGGAATAAATTCTTATTCCGCCGGAATTTGAAGCGCGGATAGTCTTGCCAATCCGCGAGATCTGTTTCCATATTGACAATATTTTGTCGCCAAAACTGACACAAAATCCAGCCTGTTTGATATTGTCGCGCGCGCCCCAACAATTGGCAAAAAATATTGAGTTTTGTCAAAAATGTGGCACGATAATGTCAATAATTCGTCACGCTCTCACCGTTGAGCACGCGACCATGGGGAAGCAGAAGTTGGATATTTCTTCTAGAAAGACACCGGGTGTATGGGCATGGCCTGTCACCAGAAAATTAACCTGTACACCTCGGTCTAACCGGGGAGACGCTAGTATCGCGGGGTGCAAACATGAGCATTGAAAGGGCACGCCAAGGACGCCTCCGCGCCCTCAGACTTGTGAATTCGGACAGGGTACTTGTTCGCGCCGCCCGAAATTTTGATGATATCGTAATGCCTCCAAAACTCAGTATTGATGCGCATTTGCTGGCCGAGCTGCATCATGGGGTTCACATCAAACAGATAATGAATGAAACGGGATGGTCTTCGTCGAAAGTGATGGAGCAATTGTACAAAGCGGCAAAGAAAGCTCGGCTTGGCATTCAGCGGCGAAAAGGCGTGCTGCATCTGATTCATCCGCGCGACATCACAGATAAGGTCAAAGAGCGTTTTGCTGACGATTGCGTAGAGCGTCGTTTGCTTGACAACGCAATGCCACCATTGCAGCCGCTGCGGAATATTGAGGTAAGCGCCTGATATATATTCTAAATTTATAGCAACGCGACCAAAATATCCGAGCGGTCGAAATTAGCTGAATCTAAATTCAAGCAGCATTGGTATGAACTTCGTGAACGGCATTTTTGCCCCTGGGGTTTCAACGGGTCGCTGCAAGACAGGTCTTGAAGTGTCCGGCAAATTTGGACAGCGTGCTAAGATGTATCCAACGCGCAGGAATGGATACGAGAATGACAAAGCGACGGAACTTTTCAGACAAGTTTAAAGCTGCTGTGGCGCTTGAGGCGCTGCGCGGTGACAGGTCATCAGATCGTCGCGCGAGGTCATGATCATCCCGACGGTCAAGCGATGCGGCTGAAACTCGCAAAGCGTGAAGACCCGCGTCGGACAAAAGCAGAGGTGCCGACCTTGGCATAAGCGCGGCTATGCGCTTCTGGAGGTTTAGGAATAGTTAATAGGTGGTGAGCCTGCTGTTTGGCTGCAAGCTCGCTGTATGGTAACAAGGATGTTCCCAAATAGGTACGGATGGGATGCGCAAGATGCCCTGTTCGTTCCAAATATGGACGATGATTTTGCCTAAATTGGGGGCAGGGCAGTCTGAAAGGCCCCACTTTTCAAACGGCGTGAAAAGCAGTTTGCAATATATTGCACAGGTGGTCAGATCTGCGACGTCCGCACGCATTCAACGCGAAGGGCGGGTTTTGTTGAAAAACTCCGCTGCTTTAAAATCGTACCGAAAATAAAATCGTACCGAAAATCCGGAATATCCTTCTCGCATGGCGCCTTCTTGTAAACGACATTTGCATAAGGGTGCTATTGCGGAATGATGTTCTGCCTAATGTCTACCTCTCTGGCAAAAACCCAGTTTTTCAACACAATGGGCGAATTCTGTTGAAAAACTCTTCCTTGATCGAGGCGTGCATCACTGATTCAATTCCCATATTGATCGGGGGATTTTGCGATGTTGGGACCGAGGCAGGAAGCACAGGCGGCGCTGTTTTATGAGTTCTCGCTGAACGATCACGTTCCGCAAGATCATCTTCTGCGTTCGAATGACCGGTTCGTCGATCTGAGCGACATCCGCCAGTATCTGTTTGCGCATGATGCGTCGCACGGCTTGTGAGGTCGGTTGTCTTCTTTCGCTGCCTTGATGTGGTCCGTATTGGACAACAATCGCTTGGACATCGGTGTAAAAACCTTGCAATAACAGTAGCTTGAGTGTTGTGGCGGAGAGACAGGGATTCGAACCCTGGGATCCCTTGCAGGATCAACGGTTTTCGAGACCGCCCCGTTCGACCACTCCGGCACCTCTCCGCGGGGGTCTGGTGGAGGGCGTTTAATTGCCTTTGGCGGGGGGGGCAAGGGGTTTTGCGTTGTTTGTCCGGATAAATTGCCTAGGTTGTAGGGAGTTGCATTTTCAGACCCTCAAAGAAGGACAAACCGCAATGCTTGTGACCCGGATGCGCCAGGCGCCGCGCGTGGCGAAGATCGTCTTTTCGGGGGCGCTGATCGTGCTGATCGGCCTTTTGCCGCTGCGCGCGGCCGACCGGGACCGGCTTGAGGCGTTCCTTGAGGTTACGGGATTTGGCGTGGCGCTTGACAGCATCGCGCTTGCCGCCGCCGATGCGCCTGGGATGCTTGGCCTTTCGGCGAGCGATTTCGGCCATGACTGGGCGCGGGTGGCGGGTGAGGTGTTCGATACCGCCCGGATGCGCGAGACCGGCCTCGAGATCCTGTCGGGAACGCTCAGCGACGAGATGCTGGCCCATGCGGCGGATTTTTACGCCTCTGACCTTGGGCAGCGCCTTGTCGCGGTCGAGAATGCCTCGCATCTGATCGAGGATGACGCGGCCAAGCGGGCCGAGGGCGAGACCCTGCTGGCCGAGGCCGATGACGCGCGGATCAAGGTCTTGCAGGACATGAACACCGCCGTTGACGGGGCCGGGTCGGGCATGCGCGCGGTGCAGGAAATTCAGCTGCGCTTCCTGCTGGCGGCCTCTTATGCGGGGGTGCTTGAGGCGGAACTGGACGAAGGCAGCCTGCGGGCCATTCTGGCCGAGGGCGAGGATGAGCTGCGCGAGGCCCTGCGCGTCTCGGCGCTGGCGAATGCGGCCTATACCTATCAGGATCTGAGCACCGATGACCTTCGCGCCTATGTCGACGCACTTGAGCATCCGCTGATGGCGCGGGTCTACGAGCTTATGAATGCCGTGCAATACGAGATCATGGCCGGGCGGTTCGAGGTTCTCGCGGCGCGGATGGCCGATATGCACCCCGGTCAGGAGCTATGAGGCAGGCGGCGCGCATCACGCGGCGGGCGCTTTTGGGATGTTTGGCCGGTCTGGTCCTGCTGGCGGGCCCGGCCTTGGCGGATCGCGCCGAAGAGATCGACCGGCTGATCGCCGCACTGCGGTTTGACGAGACCATCGAGATCATGCGCGACGAGGGGCTGCGCTATGGCGGCGAGGTCGGACAGGAAATGCTGGCCGAGGCCGAGCTTGCCCGCTGGGACGTGATCGTGGCCAAGGTCTATGACCGCGACGCGATGCGGGCCAAGGTGACGGGCGGCTTTGCCACGGCGCTTGACGGGGTCGATCTGGCGCCGCTTCTGGCGTTCTTCGAGGGGCCGGGGCAGGAGATCGTGGCGCTTGAGCTGGCGGCGCGCAACGCCCTGCTTGATCCCGAGATCGAGGCCGCGACCGAAAAACTCTATGACCAGATGGTCAAGGACGGCGATGTTCTGGTCGAGCGTGTGGATGTCTTTATCGACGACAGCGACCTGATCGAGCGTAATGTCACCGGCGCGCTGAATGCCAACCTTGTGTTTTACACCGGCCTTGCCGACGGCGGCGCGCTTGATTTGCCGCAGGACGAGATGCTCGCCGATATCTGGGCGCAGGAAGAGGACATGCGCAAGCAAACCGAAACCTGGCTGCGCTCTTTTCTGGTGATGGCCTATCAACCGCTGGCGCGCAGCAAGCTTGAGGCGTATATCGCGCTGTATCAAAGCCCGGCCGGGCGCGATCTGAACCGGGCGCTGTTTGCGGCCTATGACGGAATGTACGAGGATCTGTCCTATCAACTTGGCCTTGCGGTGGCCCTTCAGATGCAGGGCGAGGATTTATAGGCGATATCGTGCACGCATCGCGGCGATGACCCTTGACTTTTACCCCGCTTTCCCGAATAAGCGCGCAACCCGGCGGGATGATCTTGCCGGGTTTGTTTTTGAATGACGCCCCAGGGGCGCGCAGTTCGAGGTGGCCATAAGGCCGGAAACGCCCGAGGATTTCGGGGACCACAGAGCGCGGAGACGGAAAAGGAAATGCAATGTTTGCGGTCCTCAAGACCGGTGGCAAGCAGTACAAGGTGTCCTCAGGGGACATGCTTCGTGTTGAAAAGCTTGCAGCAGATGCCGGTGAAAAAGTTCAATTTAACGAGATTCTGATGCTGGGCGGCGACGCACCTGTTGTCGGCGCGCCTTTCATAGAGGGTGCCGCGGTTCAGGCCGAGATCGTTGATCAGGTCAAGGGTGACAAGGTCATCCACTTCGTCAAGCGTCGTCGTAAGCACGGCTCGCAGCGCACCAAGGGCCACCGCCAGCAGCTTACCCTGCTGCGCGTGACCGAGATTCTGGCAAACGGCGGCGACAAGTCCGGCGTCAAGGCCGCAATCGGGTCGGGTTCGGTTTCGGCAACGGCAATGGCCGCGGCTGAAAAGCCCGCCAAGAAAGCCGCAGCTCCCAAAGCTGCTGCCAAGCCCGCAGCGAAAGCCGCCGCAGGTGGTGACGATCTGTCGAAGATCTCCGGTGTTGGTCCGGTGATCGTGAAGAAACTGCATGGTGAAGGCATCACAACCTTTGCACAGATTGCAGCATGGACAGATGCTGACGTTGAAGCAATCGAAGAGAAACTGTCGTTCAAAGGTCGTGTCGGTCGTGAAGACTGGATCGCACAGGCCACCGAGCTGGCAAAAGGCTAAGGAGAGACCAGATGGCACATAAAAAAGCAGGCGGTTCATCCCGTAACGGTCGCGATTCTGCCGGCCGTCGCCTTGGCGTCAAGAAATATGGCGGCGAAGCTGTGATTCCGGGCAACATCATCGCGCGTCAGCGCGGTAACAAGTTCTGGCCGGGTCAGGGCGTTGGCGAAGGCAAGGACCACACAATCTTTGCCAAGGTCGAAGGCGCTGTGAAGTTTCACAAGGGCCTCAAGGGCCGTACCTTTATTTCGGTTCTGCCAGTGGCGGAGGCCGCTGAATAAGCTGACCTTAAGGTTGTTGTAGACATCAAGGGGATCGGCGATACCGCCGGTCCCTTTTCATTTTTGCGCAGGAGGCAACCCGTGATGAGCGTTGCCGTGATCAGTTTTCTGGCCTTTGGCGCAAGCCAGGTGGGCACGCCGGGGCCGGCCAATATGGCGCTTCTGGCCACAGGCGCGCGCTTTGGCTTTCGCGCGGCCTTGCCGTTCGTGGCGGGCGTGGCGCTTGGCAAACAGCTGATCATCTGGCCGATCGGCTTTGGCCTGATGGAACTGGCGGCGCAGGCGCCGGTCATCTTTTCGGCGCTCAAGTGGGTATCGGCGGCCTACATCTGCTGGCTGGCTTGGAAGGTGGCGCATCTGCGCCTGGACGGCGGCAAATCTGTTGAAACGCCGCCGGGTTTCATGGCCGGGCTGATTGTGCATCCGCTCAACCCCAAGGCTTGGGCAATGATTGTCACGGGGTTTACCAATTTCGTGATACCGGGCACCCCGGCCTTGCAAGCGACTGCGGCAATAGCCATTTGTTTGTTTGGCTTACAGGCCATTCTTCATCCGATCTGGACCTATGGAGGGGATCGGATCGCCCAGACCGTGGCCGGGACACCGGCCGAGAAATACCTGATGTGGACTTTGGCGGCGCTAACCGTCGCCTCGGTTCTCTTCGTGCTCTTTGGAGGAGGCAACGCATGAGGCTTGAGACGATTGTAAATCAGCCGGTGATCGAAACCGAACGGTTTGACCTGCGCCCGCTTCGGGCGTCGGATGCCGGGCTGATCGAGATGTATGCAAGCGATGCGCGCGTGGCGATGAACACCAGCAGCATCCCGCATCCCTTGCCGCCCGGCACCACCGAGGCGATCATCGCGCGCGCGCAGGCCGACGACCGGATCGAGGATTTCTGGGCGATGGACGGCAGCAAGATCGGCGGATCAGAGCTTATGGGGGTGATAAGCCTCGTGCGGCTCGAGCTTGAGCAATCCGAGGTTGGCTATTGGGTGGCGCCTGCCTATTGGAATACCGGTGTCGCCTCGGCAGCGGTCGAGGCGCTTCTGGCGGCCAATCCGCAAAGGGCGCGGATGACATTTGCCAGCGTGTTTCAGGACAATGCGGCCTCGGCGCGGGTCTTGACCAATTGCGGATTTCAGTATCTTGGGGATGCCGAGACCTTTTGCATTGCGCGCGGTGCAAAAGTGGCAACCTGGACCTATAGCAGAAAAGCGGTTTGAGGCCATTATGGCCTTTGCGAAAGGATGACACATGAAATTTCTTGATCTCGCAAAGGTCTATATCCGCTCTGGCGGCGGCGGCGGCGGCTGTGTCAGCTTTCGGCGTGAAAAGTTCATCGAATACGGCGGGCCGGACGGTGGGGATGGCGGTAATGGTGGTTCGGTCTGGGCCGAGACGGTTGACGGTCTCAACACGCTGATCGATTTCCGCTATCAACAGCATTTCTTCGCCAAGAGCGGACAGCCCGGCATGGGCCGTCAGCGTACAGGCTCTACCGGCGATGACATCGTGTTGCGCGTGCCCGTGGGCACCGAAATCCTTGACGACGACATGGAAACGGTGGTCGCCGACATGACCGAGCTTGGCCAGCGGGTCTTGTTGGCCAAGGGCGGCAATGGCGGCTTTGGCAACCTGCATTTCAAGACCAGCGTCAACCAGGCCCCGCGCCGCGCCAATCCCGGCCAGGAAGGCGTCGAGCGCACGCTTTGGCTGCGTCTCAAGCTGATTGCCGATGTGGGCCTTTTGGGCTTGCCGAATGCCGGTAAGTCGACCTTTCTAGCGGCCACATCGAACGCGCGGCCAAAGATCGCCGATTATCCCTTTACCACGCTGCACCCCAACCTTGGCGTCGTCGGCGTCGATGAGGTTGAATTCGTCGTGGCCGATATCCCCGGCCTGATCGGTGGTGCCTCCGAGGGCAAGGGGCTTGGCGATCTGTTTCTGGGCCATGTCGAGCGTTGCGCGGTTCTGTTGCACCTGATTGACGGCACCTCAGACACCATTGCCGAGGATTATCACACCATCATCAACGAGCTTGAGCTTTACGGCGGCGATCTTGCCGATAAGCCGCGCGTGACCGCTCTCAACAAGATCGACGCTCTTGATGATGAGGAACGCGCCGAGGCTTGCGCGCTGCTTGAAGAGGCCTCTGGCGGGCCGGTCATGATGATGTCGGGCGTGTCGCGCGAGGGGGTGGTCGATGTGCTGCGTACCCTGCGCACGCAGATCGACGATGATCGCCTGCGCCACAAGATCACCACCGAAGAAGAACCCGCGCCGTGGCAACCGTAAGCGACGCCAAACGACTTGTCATCAAGATCGGTTCGGCCCTGTTGGTCGACCGCGCCACTGGCGAGTTGCGCGCCGACTGGCTGCGTGCGCTTGCCGAGGACGTGGTGCGCCTGCGGGCGCGTGGCACCGACGTTATTCTTGTCTCGTCCGGCTCGATCGCGCTTGGGCGCGGGGTGCTTGGCCTGCCGGCAACAGAGCTGTCGCTTGAGCAGAGCCAGGCCGCGGCGGCCGTCGGGCAAATCCGCCTTGCCGGGGCCTATGATCAGGTGCTTGGCGCGCATGGCATCACCTCTGCGCAGGTTCTTGTCACTCTGGAGGATAGCGCCGACCGGCGCCGCTATCTCAATTCGCGCGCCACGCTGGAACAGCTTTTACGCCTTGGCGCGGTGCCGATCGTGAATGAGAACGACACCGTCGCGACCGATGAAATCCGCTATGGCGACAATGACCGGATGGCGGCGCAGGTGGCCGTGACGGCGGGCGCGGATCAGCTTATCCTGCTTTCGGATGTGGATGGGTTCTATACCGCCAACCCCACGCAAGACCCGACCGCCACCCGCTATGACGTGATCGAGGTGATCACCCCCGAGATCGAGGCGATGGCGGGCGATGCCGGGTCTGGCCTCTCAAAGGGCGGCATGAAAACCAAGCTGATGGCGGCCAAGACGGCCACGGCGGGCGGCTGTGACATGGCGATCACCCAGGGCGCGGTTCTGCACCCGATCAGGGCGCTTGAGGAGGGTGCCGCCGCCACATGGTTCCTGGCCCAGGGCGACCCCCAGCAAAAGCGCAAGGCCTGGATCGCCGCCATGAAGCCCAAGGGCCGGGTCGTGGTGGACAACGGCGCGGCCAAGGCGCTGCGTTCGGGCAGCAGCCTGTTGCCCGCCGGTGTTCTTCAGGTCAGCGGCAGGTTCGGGCGCGGTGACCCGGTCGAGGTCGTTGACGAGGCCGGGCGCACGCTGGGCCAGGGGCTGACGCGGTATGACGGCGCGGATGCGCAGAAAATCAGCGGGCTGCGCTCGGATCAGATCGAAGCCGTGCTTGGCCATGCGGCGCGCGGTCCCTTGATGCATCGCGACGACATGGCCTTTTAGAGGTCCGCCAAGGACATCAACACGCAAGCCCCGAAGAGGAGAGTGTGACATGACAGAGCACCAGGATATTACGGCCCTCATGGCCGATATCGGCGCGCGCGCCAAGGCCGCCGCCGCCGATCTGGCCGTCGCCAGCCCCGAAGCCAAGCGCGCCGCGCTTGAGGCCGCCGCCGATGCGGTCTGGGACGGGCGCGCCGAAATTCTTGCCGCCAATGCAAAAGACCTTGCCTATGGCCGCGACAAGGGGCTGAGCGAAGCGATGATGGATCGCCTGGCGCTGGATGAAAGCCGGATCAAGGGCATCGTCGAGGGTCTGCGCGCGGTGGCCGCACAGGATGATCCGGTCGGCGAGGTTCTGGCCGAATGGGATCAGCCCACTGGCATTCATATCCGGCGCGTGCGCACGCCCTTGGGGGTGATCGGCGTGATCTATGAAAGCCGCCCGAACGTGACGGCGGATGCCGGGGCGCTCTGCCTGAAGTCCGGCAATGCCGTGATCCTGCGCGGCGGCTCTGAAAGTTTTCACTCATCAGGCGCGATACACGCCTGCCTCGTGGCAGGGTTGCGCGCCGCCGGTCTTCCCGAGGATGCGATTCAGCTTGTGCCGACCCGTGACCGCGCGGCGGTGCAGGCGCTGCTGACCATGACCGATACGGTGGATGTGATCGTGCCGCGTGGCGGCAAAGGCCTTGTCGGCCTTGTGCAACGCGAGGCCCGCGTGCCGGTTTTTGCCCATCTGGAAGGCATCGTTCACATCTATATCGACAAGGAGGCCGATCCCGAAAAAGCGCTGCGCGTGGTGGTGAATGCCAAGACCCGGCGCACCGGCATCTGTGGCGCGGCCGAGTGTCTTTTGATCCACCGCGATATCCTTGGCACGATCGGTCAGGGCGTGGTGCGCGCGCTTCTGGATGCGGGCGTCGAGGTCCGCGCCGATGAAACCCTGCGCGCCATTGAGGGCACCACCGCGGCCACCGAGAATGATTGGGGCTGTGAGTACCTCGACAGCATCATCGCCGCCAAGGTGGTCGATGATCTTGACGCCGCGATCGCCCATATCCGGCGCTATGGCTCGAACCACACCGACTGTATCATCACCGAGGATGACGCCGCCGCAAACCAGTTCTTTGCCCGCCTCGACAGCGCGATCCTGATGCGCAATGCCTCGACCCAATTCGCCGATGGGGGCGAATTCGGCATGGGCGCGGAAATCGGTATCGCCACCGGCAAGATGCATGCGCGCGGGCCGGTTGGCGCGGCGCAGCTCACCAGTTTCAAATATCTGGTCGATGGCGACGGCTCGACGCGCGCCTAGAGCATGTTGCTCAAAAGTGGGAACCGGTTTTGAGCTTCTCGAACATGCGACATCAATAGGTTAGAGGGTGTCGCGTGAACTCGAATGAAGGCGCCGCCCTCTAAAAGCGCAGGCGCAGCTCGGTTTCGCCGTGCTCCACCTCTGGCGTGCGCCCAAGCGCGGCGAGGCGCTCTGGCAAGAGCAGAAACTGCACCTGTGCCGGGGTTACCTCGGGCGCGGGGGCCATCGCCCCAAGGCTGTTCCACAGCACGTCATTCACCTGAAGCCGCCCGCCTTTTGCACTGACCTCTAGGCGCCCCTCTTGTTGGGCGACCCCGAGGGTGCCGCCAAAGGGGATGGTCTGTTCCGCGCACAAAAGGCTTAACACCACCACCTGTGCGAGGGGCTGGGTTACTGTCCCTGACAGGCCAAAATCAAGTGTGATTCGCCCGGTACGATAGATCGTACCAAGGATATCGCCAAGGCCTTCGCAGCGCAGGCTCTGGCCTTCGGATGCGGCCCCAAAGGCCAGCCTGAACAGGCGGATTCGTGCATTTGCATCGGCCGCGCTCTCCGAGATAAGCGCCATTTCCGGCGAGGCGCCCATGCCGGAAAGTTCGAGCAATTCCAGCCCGTTGGTGACCGCACCCATCGGGCTTATCAGGTCATGGCAGATACGAGAGCCTATCAATGCGGCGAGGGTCTGACTATGGTTGTTCAAAGGTATTCTCCGAAGCGGGGCACGACATGAGCGATATGAACTCGATACTGGAACCGGGGATGCTTGTCCGTCATCCCCAGCAGCCTGATTGGGGCACCGGCCAGGTGCAATCAAATATCGCGGGCCGTATCACCGTTAACTTTCGAGAGGTCGGCAAAGTGGTGATAGATGGCGCGCGGGTGGAACTTGTTCCTGTCTTTGATCCCTGAACATGGTTAGCAAAAGGTTAACACCGCCCCGCCTTTTCGGCCAGATGCGCGGTTAACGCGCGTTGTCATTGCCCGGCAGCTTGCCTAAACCCTCGCCAAAGCCAGCAACCCGAGAGCGAAATGCCCGCCAAATCCCCGATCTTTCGCGTCAAACTTGCCTCGACCCCGCAAGAATTGCGGGCCGCGCAACGCCTGCGCTACGAAGTATTTGTCGAGGAACTGGGCGGCACCGGGCCGATGGTCGAGCACGACGCACGGCTTGAGGTTGATCGTTTTGACGCCTATTTCGATCACCTGCTTTTGCTGGATGACGCGCAAGGGGGCGCTGTGGTCGGGGTCTATCGGCTGTTGCGCGATGATAAGGCCCGGCGCGCCGGTCAGTATTATTCAGAGGATGAATATGACCTCTCTGTTCTGCGCGCCAGTGGGCGTCGGTTGATGGAGTTGGGGCGGTCCTGTCTTGCCAAACCATATCGCGGCGGGCCTGGCATGTTTCACCTTTGGAATAGCCTGGCCACTTATATATCTGAATATAATGTGGAAATCCTGTTTGGAGTGGCAAGCTTTCACGGCACGGGCCTTGGCAAACTGGCGCAGCCCCTGTCGCTTTTGCATCACCGCTATCTTGCGCCTCCCGAAATCCGCGTGCGCGCCCGTCGCGAGCATTTTCAGACCATGAACCTCATTCCTGACGATGCTCTTGATCGCCGCGCGGCGATGCTAAAAGTGCCCGCCCTGATCAAGGCCTATCTCAGGATGGGCGGCCATGTCGGTGAGGGCGCCTATGTTGATCATCAGTTCAACACCACGGATGTCTGTCTTGTGATGGATACAGAGCGCTTGAATGACCGAAAGAAATCCATTTATTCAAAGGTTCTTACAAGGTGACGTTCACGTGGAATTCGCCCAAGCCACCCGCGGTCGTCCGGCTTGGCCCGGCGGGCGTTTTGCGCGCGGTTTTGCGGGGCTCGGTCCTGGTCTGCATCCTGCTCACCGGGGTTGTGCTCAGCGCCTTGATAAGGCTGATAGAACAACCGCTCTACAAGCTGCATCGCCCCTGGACACCCTACATCACTCAGTGGGTCTGCCGGATGGCCTTTATCGTGCTCGGCATGCGCCACGAGGTTCAGGGCGCGCCGATGCCCCATGCTGGAGCTGTGGTTGCTAACCATGGCTCATGGCTCGATATTTTTGCTCTCAATGCGCGCAAGAGGGTGTATTTTGTCTCGAAATCCGAGGTGGCGAAATGGCCGGGGATCGGGCTTTTGGCGCGGATCACCGGGACCGTCTTCATCAATCGCAATCCCAAACAGGCGCGCGCGCAAACCGAGCTGTTTGAAGGTCGGCTTTTGGCAAGGCACAAACTTCTGTTCTTCCCGGAAGGAAGCTCGACCGACGGAATGCGCGTTTTGGCTTTTAAATCAACACTTTTTCAGGCGCTCTTCAGTGAACATATTCGCCATGAAATCTTTGTTCAGCCGGTGACCGTGATCTATCACGCGCCGCCTGATCAAGATCCGCGATTCTACGCCTGGTGGGGCGACATGACCTTTGGCGGACATGCGCTGCGGGTGTTGGCCGCAGGGCGGCAAGGGCACGTTAAGGTCATCTATCACCCGCCTGTAAAGGTTGATGATTTCAGTGACA
This sequence comes from Roseovarius marisflavi, assembly GCF_900142625.1. GTDB lineage: Bacteria > Pseudomonadota > Alphaproteobacteria > Rhodobacterales > Rhodobacteraceae > Roseovarius > Roseovarius marisflavi. The sequence continues at coordinate 104,057 of NZ_FRBN01000011.1, read as the reverse complement.
GAAAGGCATTGGCCGCGCATGCTGAGAACGCGGTGCGCGCGGCCATGCCAAAGGATCGCCGGGGCCGGTGACTACCCCATCGCCGCAACAAGAGCGGCGAGCGCCGCGACCGGATCGTCTTGCTGCCAGATTTCGTCGCCAAAGGCGAAAAAATCTGTCATTGGGGCAAGCTGCGCCACAAGGGCTGCGTCAAGCGCGCCTTCGGCCACGACCGGCAGTTCGATCATCTTCGACCACCAGTCAAAAAGCTCTTCCTCGACCTGGCTGCCATCGCCAAGCGCCGAGGCGCCGACCGGGCCGAAACTGATATAATCCGCGCCCGCTTCGCCGGCACTGATCCCGACATGCCGCGAGGTGCCGCAAAAGCTTCCGATGATCGCATCATCGCCCAGTTCCTTGCGCGCAAACCGCACCGTGCGTGCGCCATCAAGCAGGTGAACCCCGTCAAGCCCAAGCCGCTCCACCATCAAAACATGCGTGTCGATCACCAGCGCGATGTCGCGCTCATGGGTCACCTCGCGACAGGCATCGGCGGCGCGCGCGATACGGTCTTCGTCGCGGCTCGCCAGGGCAAGGCGGACGCAAGCCACGTCCTGCGAATCCAGGACCCGCGCGAGGGTCTCGGGAAAGCGGCTAAGCTCAAACTCGGGTGGGGTGATCAGATAGATCTGCGGCTGCTCGGTCTCGGCCATGTGGGGGCTCCTCAAATTTCCGCTCGTATAACGCGGAAAAACCGCTTTGGCTATCACCGGCATTGGCTTTCACCATTCCAGAAATACTCAAATCCTTGCGCCACGCCTCGAACGCTGCGTTTTGCGGAATATACCAGCGGTTTGCCCCCCTAGCATGTGGCGGCCGGCGGGTCTATCTTGTGGCAAACGGGTGTAAAGGGGCGGGTTTTTGGTGATTTCACAGCTGGCAGAGGGGCTGACGCGGGGTGTCGAAGGCCTTGGCGACCGGGTGTCGGGCGCGCTGTTCGAGCCGGTCTTGCGCCTTGGCGTCACCGGGCTTGCGCGCGCGGGCAAGACGGTGTTCATCACTTCGCTTGTCGCCAACCTGATGGATCGCGGGCGGATGCCGGGGCTTTTCGCGGCCTCCGAGGGGCGCATTGCCGCCGCCTTCCTTCAGCCACAGCCCGATGACACCCTGCCGCGCTTTGATTTCGAGCATCACCTCGCGGCCCTCACCGCAGCAGAGCCGCATTGGCCCGAAAGCACGCGCGCCGTGTCAGAGTTGCGCCTGTCGTTGCGGGTGCGCCCGACCGGCCTTTTGGCGGGGGTGACAGGGCCGCGCACCGTTCACCTCGACATCGTCGATTATCCCGGTGAGTGGCTGCTCGATCTGGCGCTGATGGATAAATCCTACGAGGTCTGGTCGGCCGAGGTTCTGGCGCGCATCGAAAAGCGCCCCGAGGCGGGCGCATATCTTGCGGCGCTTGGCGGGGTCGATCCTGCCGCGCCCCTGCACGAACCCGTGGCGCAGGGGCTGGCACAGGGCTTTACCGCCTATCTGCATGCCGCGCGGGACGCCGGGTTTTATGACTGCACGCCGGGGCGGTTTTTGCTGCCGGGGGATTTGGCCGGCTCGCCCGTGGTGACCTTCGCGCCTTTGCCCGAGGGGGCAGCGGCCCCGCGCAAAAGCCTGCGCGCCGAGATGGCGCGCCGCTATGAGGCCTATAAGCGCGATGTCGTGCGCCCGTTTTTCCGCGACCATTTTTCGCGCATTGACCGACAGGTGGTGCTTGTCGATGCGCTTGATGCAATCCACAAGGGCCCGCAGGCCGTCGAGGACATGCGCCGCGCCATGGCCGAGATCATGGGCACTTTTCGGCCCGGCAGAAACGCCTTTCTGACCCGGCTTTTGATCGGCAGGCGGGTCGAGAAAATCCTGTTTGCGGCAACCAAGGCCGATCATCTGCATCACAATCAGCACCCGCAGCTGACCGCGATCATGGCCGCTCTGATGCGCGAGGCGCGTGATCGCGCCGATTTTGCCGGGGCCGAGACCGGGGCCATGGCGATTGCGGCCCTGCGCGCCACGGTCGAGGAACAGCTAAGCCATGAGGGCCGCGATCTTGATTGCGTGCGCGGCCGACTATTGGAAACGGGCAAGCAGGCGGTGCTTTATCCCGGTGCCTTGCCGCAGGACCCCGGTGCGCTTTTGTCGGCCTCGCGCTCCGGCGCGACACGCTGGCTTGACGGCGAATACAACGTGATGCGGTTCGCGCCCGCGCGCCTGAACCTGCGACCGGGCGAGGGGCCGCCTCATATCCGGCTTGACCGCGCCGCAGAGTTTCTGTTCGGCGACAGGTTATGACTTTTGCTGTCCCGGCTTTGGCGCCAAGCCCGGCGCGGCTCTGGCATCTGCCGCATCTTGCGGTCATCTTGTGGCGCTTTTCCGGTGAAACGCCCTGGTTGCCGCAGGTGCGCACGCGCCGCGAAGACCTTGAAACCTTTTTCAGGGTGATCCGCTGGGGCTGGGTGCGGGTTCTCAAGGATGGCCGTGGCGTGGTCGGCTTTATCGTGCGCGACGGCCGCCGCATCCATGCGCTTTATGTTCATCCCGATCAACGCAACAAAGGCATAGGCCGCGCGCTTTTGGCCGAGGCCAAGGCCGAGGTTGAGGCGCTCGATTTATGGGTGCTTGAGGCCAATACCGAGGCGCGGGCGTTTTACGGCGCCAACGGGTTTATCGAATGCGGGCGCAGTCCGGGCTATGGCAATGACGAGAATCTGCCTGATATCCTGATGGTGTGGACGTCCGAAAAAGGGGTGGCCGGATGAGCAATGGAAAGTCACGCGACCCGGTGCTGATCGAACTGGATGACAGCGCCGACACGCCCGGCCCCGACCGCGCCCCGCCGGTGCCCGAAATCGAGGCTCCCTCGCCGCAGGGGCGCGCGATGCAGGCCGCGATCACTGGCACAGCGCGCGCGCCGTCGCGCCTTGGCCGCGCCTTCTGGGCGCTTGCGCTTGGTCTTCTGGGGGCGGTCGTGTCGGTCGCGGCCTGGGATTTTGCCCTGAACCTGATCGACCGGCTGCCGATCCTTGGCTATACGGTGGCGGCAATGGGGATCGCGCTTTTGGGCGTCGCCCTCCTGCTTGGCCTGCGCGAAATGGCCGGGTTCGCGCGCCTTGGGCGGCTCGACGCGCTTAATCGCGCGGCGGTGGTGGCGCTTGCGGGCGGCGATCTTGCGCAGGCGCGCGATGTCGTGGCCCGGATGCAGGCGCTTTATGGCAAACGAGACGAGGCCCGCTGGGGCCTTGAGCGGCTCAGGGAACGCGCGCCGGAACAGTTTGACGCAGAGGCGCTGATCGGTCTGGCCGAGGCCGAGCTTTTGACGCCGCTGGATGCGCTCGCCCTGCGCGAGGTCGAAAGTGCGGCGCGGCTGGTGGCGACCGTCACGGCGCTTGTGCCTCTGGCGCTTGCCGATGTGGTTGGCGCGCTTGTGGCCAATCTGCGGATGATCCGGCGGGTTGCCGAAATCTATGGCGGGCGCGCCGGGGTTTTGGGAAGCTGGCGGCTGGCGCGCGCGGTCATGTCCCATCTGGTGGCCACCGGTGCGGTGGCTGTGGGCGATGACCTGATCAGCAGCGTCGCCGGCGGCGGCCTTGTCTCAAAGCTCTCGCGCCGCTTTGGCGAAGGCGTGGTCAATGGCGCGCTGACCGCGCGGGTTGGGGTCGCCACCATCGAGGTCTGTCGCCCCCTGCCGTTTGTGCGGGTGCGCCGCCCCTCGGTGACGGGGCTTGTAAAACGGGCATTGACCGGGCTTTTCGGGCAAGGCTAGGCTGCGCTCTTATGGGCGGTAGACGGGTATGGAAATGGACGCGATCGTGGTAATTCTTGCGCTATGCATTCTCGCCCTTGTGGTGTTCGGGCTTCCCTATCTTCTGGTGTCGCATGCCCGCCTCAAGGCGCGGGTCAGCGCGCTTGAGGTACAGCTTGTCAAAGCGGGGTCAAGCCCCGCCGCCGCCATGCCGTCACCCGAGAGCAAATCCGAGGATACCGGCCCATGGGCCCGTGCCCAAGAGCCAATGCCGACCCCGATACCCGCCCCGCGCCCCACGCCGGACAAGGTCGGCCCGCCCCGTGCCTTTGTGCTCCGGCGTGACAAACTGGCCGCGCTTCTTGGCTGGATGCGCGACAACTGGGCGCTTGCCGTGGCTGGCGTCTCACTGGCCCTGGCCGGGGTGTTCATGGTGCAATACGGCGTCGAAAAGGGCCTTTTGACGCCGTTCTGGCGGGTCATGGGGGCCTTGGCGCTTGGCGCGGCCATGATTGCCGGGGGGGAGGTCATTCGGCGCCGCCACGGTGACGAGGGCGGCGCGACGGCAGGCTTGCCCTCGGTTTTATCGGGGGCGGGCGTGATAACACTCTTTGCCGCCGTGCTGGCGGCGCGTGCGCTTTACGGGTTGATTGGTTCTGAAACCGGCCTTGCGGCGCTTGTCGGCGTTGCTGCTGTCGCCATCGTTCTGGGCTGGTTTTATGGGCCGGTTCTATCGGCGCTTGGGTTGATCGGGGCAGGGGCCGCGCCGTTCCTTGTTGGCGGCTCATCGGATACGCCGTGGCTGTTTTACTATTATTACGCCGTCTTGGCCTTTGTCGGTCTGGCCGTGGATGCCCTGCGACGATGGGCGTGGATTTCAGTGCTTGCCCTGACGGTGACGGTGAGCGGGGCCAATCTGCTTTACCTTGGGGATGCGGGCGCGCTGCATTACCTGGCGTTCTGGGCCTTGGTGATGCTTTTTGCCGTGCTGGTGCCCGAGCGAAGCCTGACGCCGAGGCATGCGGGCAACTCGATCAGCCGCCGGATCATGGCGGGCGGCGATTTCCCGGATTTTCCGGCGCGGCTGGCCTTGGCCATGGTTGCGCTTGGTTCTGTGGCGGCGGTTCTGGTGGCGCGCAACGCCGGTGATGTGGTGACAGACTGGCTCTCGCTGGGGCTTTTGGCGCTGATGATCGCGGCACTTGTGCTTGGCACGGCGCTCGCCCCCGCGCTTGAGGATCTGCCGGTGCTTCCGGCGCTTGCAGGGCTTGTTCTGGTGATGCTTGAGGGGCTGGAGCGCGGCCCGCTTTGGGCGACGTTCCGAGCGGGTGCCGAGCGCCTGCCCGAAACCCCCGCGCCGCTTGCGGCCAGCCTTCTGATGCTGGGCGGGGCGGTCACCTCGGGGCTGTTTGCGCTTCGGATGCAACAGGCCGGGGCCGCCGTGCCATCAATCCTCTGGGCGCTCTGCGCGGCGGTCGCGGGGCCTGCGCTTGCGCTTATCCTCGAGCTGTGGTGGCAGCCCGGCGATGTGATCGGTCTCTATCCCTGGGCGCTGCATGTGCTTGGCATGGCCGGGCTCATGGTCTGGCTCGCGATGCGAAGCGCCAAGGGCGCGGCCCCCGACGCGCGGCTGCGCGCCGCCCTTTTTGCCGGAAGCGCGATCGTGCTGATCTCGCTGGCGCTGTTCGTGATGCTGAGCGCGACCGCCCTGACGCTGGTGCTTGCGGTCGTGGTGCTGGTGACGGCGCTGATCGACCGGCGCTTCAACCTGCCGCTTCTGGGCGGGATTGCCCAGCTTGGCGTGGCCGTGATCGGCTATCGCCTTGTGCTTGATCCGGGCGTCATTTGGGCGGTCAAAAGCGCCGGATTGGGCGATGTGATCCTGTCGCATGCCGGGCCTCTGGTGCTTTTGACCGCTGCTTGGGTGGTGATGGCGCCGCGCGCGCAGGGCGCCACGCGGGTTGTCATCGAAAGCGCGATCTGGGGCATTGCTGCTATTTTCGCCAGCGTGCTGTTGCAACGCTGGCTTGGCGAGGTTGGCGCGATGGGGCATGCCGGGCTCGGGCTGATGGCGGTGGTCTGGATTGTGGCGGCCATGGTCCAGCTTTACCGCCTTAAGGTGAGTGGGCGCATCATGGGGGCGCTTCGTATCACCTTGGCGGTCGTCATGGGCGCGATTGCTGCGGTCCTGCTTGTGGCGCAGGCGGTGATCACCAACCCGCTGGTGCCGTTCATGTGGCGCAAGGAGCTGGTCACCGGCCCGATGATTTTCGACAGTCTGGCGGCGGCATACCTGCCTGTGGCTTTGGTCTTTGCCGTGGCGGCTTGGAAGCTTGGGCATTTGCCGCGCCTTTTGCGGGGCGGCTTTGTGGTGCTGGCCTCCGCCTATGGCGCCTGGTACGGCGGGCTTGAAATCCGGCGGCTGTGGCAGGGGCGCGACCTGTCGGTGCCCGGCGTCAGCGACGGCGAGTTATACAGCTATACCCTTGCGCTGATCGCGGTCTCGGGTGTCTTGCTTTTGCTGGCGCTGCTGCGCCGTTCCGAGACCCTGCGCCGTTTGGCGATGGCCGGTGTGGCGCTGACCGTGGCCAAGGTGTTCCTGGTCGATATGTCGGGCCTCGCCGGTCTCGTGCGGGTGGCGTCCTTTCTTGGCCTGGGCCTGAGCCTTGCCGGTCTGGCCTGGCTTAACCAACGCATCGCGCGCCATATGGCCAAGCCACAGCCCTAGCGCAGCTTGGGGATGCCGCCGGGCAGGGTGGAGCGATCGACCACGCCCGCGCGCAACGACCGCCCGATACGATGCGCAAGCGCCGACCACGCCGCCGCCTGCTGCGGGCTCAACTCGCGATCAAGCGTGCGGTCAAACAGCGACAGCCAGGTGGAAAACATCCCCGGCTGAACGTTGCGCGCCTTGACATGCGCCTCCATCGGGCTGCCGTCATAGACCCGCTCATGCAGGATCGAATTGGCCCAGAAATCCGCCACCTTGGCCTCATGCTTGGGCCAGTCGGTGACATGGGCGGCAAACACCGGCCCAAGGCCGGGATGTTCGCGCGCGGCGGCATAAAAGGCGGCGACCACCTGCTCGATCTGCGCGCGGGTGATGTCGAAACGTGGGGGTAGGGCGTTTGTCATCTCCCTTATGTGGCGTGCCCATGCGCCCAAGGCAATCCCCCCTCTGGACGATGCAGGAAGGCGGGCCTATAAGGCGGCCATGATGACACGCACTGCGATCATTATTCGAATTACATGCCCGGCGCTCTGATCAGATCGAGCCGCCGGGACAAGGCGTATGAGCAAGCGCGCCGCCCCTCATCCAGATTGATGCAAGACCAGTGACAAAGGACGCCCGCAATGTGCGCCGACACCAGCCAAACGCCCGACTATAAAACCACGCTCAACCTGCCGCAGACCGATTTCCCGATGCGCGCGGGCCTGCCCAAACGCGAGCCGGAGTGGCTTGAGCGTTGGGCAAGGATCGGCGTCTATGACCGCCTGCGCGACAAATCCGATGGGCGTAAGCCCTTTACCCTGCACGATGGCCCGCCCTACGCCAACGGGCATTTGCATATCGGTCACGCGCTCAACAAGATCCTCAAGGATATGGTGGTGCGCAGCCAACAGATGATGGGGCGCGACGCGCGCTATATCCCCGGCTGGGATTGTCACGGCCTTCCCATCGAGTGGAAGATCGAAGAGCAGTACCGCGCCAAGGGCAAAGACAAGGACGAGGTCGATATCGTCGATTTCCGTCAGGAATGCCGCAAGTTCGCCGAAGGCTGGATCGACATCCAGCGCGACGAATTCAAGCGACTTGGCATCACCGGCACCTGGGACAAGCCCTATCTTACGATGGATTTCCGCTCTGAACGGATCATCGCCGAGGAATTCCAGAAATTCCTGATGACTGGCGTGCTTTACCAAGGCTCCAAGCCCGTGATGTGGTCGCCGATCGAACAGACCGCCCTGGCCGAGGCCGAAGTGGAATATCACGACAAGGAAAGCTTCACGATCTGGGTGAAGTTCAAGGTTGAGGGTGCAACCGTTGCCCAAGATCTGTCAGGCGCCTACGTCGTGATCTGGACCACCACCCCATGGACCATGCCAAGCAACAAGGCCGTGGTGTACGGCGAAAACTTTGCCTATGGCCTTTACGAGGTCACCTCGACCCCCGATGAAAGCTGGGCCAATGTTGGCGACCGCTTCATTCTGGCAGACAAGCTTGCCGGCGATGTGATGGCGCGCGCCCGCCTTGATGAGGGCATGTATACCCGTGTCCGCGATGTCACCGCCGAGGACCTCTCGGGCCTTGCGCTGCAACACCCGCTGGCCGGGGTTGAGGGCGGCAATGGCGAATGGGACGACCTGCGCGATTTCCGCGCCGCCGATTTCGTCACCGACGAAGAAGGCACTGGTTTCGTCCATTGCGCGCCGTCCCACGGGATGGAGGAATTCGAACTTTACCGCGATCTTGGCATGCTGGAGCAGGTGATCACCTATAACGTCATGGAAGATGGCCGGTTCCGCGATGACCTGCCTCTGTTCGGCGGCAAGGCGATCCTCAAGCCCAACGGCAAAGAGGGCGACGCCAACAAGGCGGTGATCGACAAGCTGGCCGAGGTCGGCGGCTTGCTGGCGCGTGGCAAGATCAAGCACAGCTATCCGCATTCCTGGCGCTCCAAGGCGCCGGTGATCTATCGCAACACGCCGCAATGGTTTGCCGCCGTGGATCGCCCCGTTGGCGACGGGCAGGATGAATACGGCACCACAATCCGCGAACGCGCGCTCAATTCCATCGACAAGCTGGTGACATGGACGCCGAAAACCGGGCGCAACCGGCTCTACTCGATGATCGAGGCGCGCCCGGACTGGGTTCTGAGCCGTCAACGCGCCTGGGGCGTGCCGCTCACCTGTTTTGTCAAGAAAGGCGCTTTGCCCACCGACCCGGACTTCCTGTTGCGCGACGAGGCGGTCAACGCGCGCATCCTTGCGGCCTTCGAGGCCGAAGGCGCGGATGCCTGGTATAAGCCCGGCGCCAAGGAACGCTTCCTTGGCAATGACCATGACGCGGATCAGTGGGACAAGGTCGATGACATCCTGGACGTCTGGTTTGATTCCGGCTCGACCCACGCCTTTGTTCTGCGCGACCGCGAGGATGGTTCCGAGGACGGCATGGCCGATCTTTACCTTGAGGGCACCGATCAGCATCGCGGCTGGTTCCATTCCTCGATGCTTCAGGCCTGCGGGACCATCGGGCACGCGCCCTATCGCGGGGTGCTGACCCATGGCTTCACGCTCGACGAGAAGGGCAACAAGATGTCCAAATCGGTCGGCAATACCGTCGCGCCCGAGGATGTGACCAAGCAATACGGCGCAGATATCCTGCGCCTCTGGGTGGCACAGGCCGATTACACCGCCGACTTGCGGATCGGGCCCGAGATCCTGAAAGGCGTGGCCGACAGCTATCGCCGGTTGCGCAACACGATGCGCTTCATGCTGGGCGCTCTGGCGCATTTCTCCGAGGCTGACCGTGTAGAGCCCGCCGATATGCCCGAGCTGGAGCGTTGGGTGCTGCACCGTCTGGCCGAGCTTGATGAGAAGGTGAAGAGCGGCTTTGAAACCTATGATTTTCAAGGAGTTTTCCAGCAAATCTTTAACTTTGCCACGATCGAGCTAAGCGCGTTCTACTTTGATATCCGCAAGGATGCCTTGTATTGCGATGGCGACACCGCGCGCCGCCGCGCTGCGCGCACGGTGCTGGACGTGCTGTTCCATCGGCTGACCACATGGCTCGCTCCGGTGCTTGTGTTCACCATGGAAGAAGTCTGGCTCGAGCGCTTCCCGGGCGAGGAGAGCTCGGTGCATCTGGTCGATATCCCCGAGACGCCCGCCGCCTGGCTTGACAGCGATCTGGCCGCGAAATGGGCGCATGTGCGCGCCGCGCGCCGCGTCGTCACAGCCGCCCTCGAAGTGCAGCGCACCGACAAGGTCATCGGGGCCAGTCTTGAAGCCGCCCCAGTGGTCCACGTTCAGGACGCAGAAAGGCTTGCCCTGCTGAAATCGGTGAATTTCGAGGATGTCTGCATCACGTCCGACATCCAGCTCACCGGCGACCCGGCCCCGTCCGAGGCCTTCCGCTTTCCCGAGGTCGAAGGCGTTACCGTCGTGTTTGAGCGCGCGGAGGGCGAAAAATGCCAGCGCTGCTGGAAAATCCTGCCCGATGTGGGCATCCATGCCCATCCCGGGACCTGCAAGCGCTGTAACGACGCGCTTGGCTAAGCGCAGGTCTCGCGCCTCTTGAGGGCGCGGGATTTGGATATTTAAAGCCAGAAGAAGAGGGCGCATGCGCTCGGGCTTCTTCTGGCCCAAAATATCCGAACTTATCTGCCAAACGCACGACCTGAGCTACTCCCGATTTGGTGGCCGGTTTTGGCGTAAACCAGAGCCTCTCTCGTCCAGCCGCATTTACATGAGACGCATTAACCCAGTGATTTCGCCTGACCGGGCTGCGCAGACCCGTCGGCTGATCAGATTGGCGTACTCTTTACAGGTGTTGCCGGTGGTCTGGCTGGGTGCCTAACGGGGAGGATGCTTTGGCCGACACGGTGGATACGCTCAGAGCGCCTTATATCGCCGGGGCATCGTGGATGATGACGCGGGCCATGCGCAACAAAATCAGGAAGCTTCAAGACAGCGACGGGCGTTTCATCTATCAGGCATCGCTTGATGCGGCCCTCCCTGACACCGCCTTCTAGGCTACGTCAGTCGTTGCCCAGGACGAACCCCGCTCGGGGATATTATCTGTCTTGAGCCAGCTAAGTGCTTGGTCAAGCTAATGGCTTGAAAATGTACATGCATCCGACGATCAAGGACAGAAAGCCGAGCCCAGAAACGATCTTCTCTATCGCTCTCGCTCTGAAACAAACGTTCTCTCCGGTCATCGTCCTATCCAACCAGACGCGCCCACCCGCCGAACTTTGCAGAACGACGTTGAAGGCCGACGATAAGTGCAGTGACAAGGTCAACGGCGATTGATCGGGGCCCAATAAATGCCCTATCTATCGTCTTGTTATCAAGGGGAAAGTGGCGGACCGAGGAGGATTCGAACCCCCGACCCCTTGATTCGTAGTCAAGTACTCTATCCAGCTGAGCTATCGGTCCGTTGAGGCCAGCAATTAGACTCTGGCGCAGGGGTTTGCAAGGGTGTTTTGGCAGAAATTACGCCCCTTGGGATAAATTTCCCTTGGGGAGGGTCACGCAGAAGGATGTGCCGGTTTCATCGCTGCGCTCCAGCGTCAGATCGCCGCCGTGGCCGCGCGTCAGTTCGATGGCGATGCTCAGCCCAAGACCGGTGCCGCCCTTGGTGACGCCGCCCTGAAAGGGTTTGAAGAGATGCTCGCGGGCCTTGGGGGCAAGGCCGGGACCGGTGTCGGTGATGCGGATGATCCAGTCCTTGTCATCCTCGGTCGCGGTGATGTTCACTTCGCCGGGTTTGTGAGAATTTACAATCGCTTGCCGGGCGTTCCTGACAAGGTTTCCAATCACGCGATAGAGTTGTTCTGCGTCGGCGCGCAGGAACAGCGTGTCGGGGATATCCTGCGAAAAGCTTATGTCGCTGTCGCCGACCGACAGGCGTTCGCTGTCGATGACATCATCCACGATATCGGCCAGCCGAAAGCGGTTAAGCGTCGGGCCGGGCTCTTCGGCCTTGCCATAGGCCAGTGTCGCCTCGCACAGGTGCACGGCGCGGGTCAGCGAATTCACCAGCTTGGGCGCCATGCGTTTGACGCTCGGGTCTTCGCTCATTTCGATGCGGTCGGTGAAAAGCTGGGCACTGGTCAGGATGTTGCGCAAATCATGGCTGACCTTGGCCACGGCACCGCCCAATTGGGCGAGATGCTCTTTTTGCTTGAGGGCGCCGGTCAGCTGGGTTTGCAGCGATTGCAGGGTTTCCTCGGCCTCGCGCAGTTCGATGATCCCGGCCGAGGGCTGGATAACGCGGCGCGCGTCTTCGGGGGATTCGGCATAGGATTTCATATGCCCGATCACCCGTTTGATCGGTTTGACCAGAAAAACCCGCACCGCCAGAAACAACAGCACGGCGGTAAAGATCGAGATCACCAGCGACAGCATCAGGATGCGCAGCCCATAGTCAATCATCGCCATGCGCAAGTCGTCGGTTTCAAGCGTGATCTCGATCAAGAGGCCGCCCATGCGCACCGGCTGACCGATCACCCGGATCACCTCGGTTTGCGGGGTCAGCAAGCGCATGGTCGCGTCGCGGATAAGCGTAAAGGCCGGGGCATCGCGCAAATCGAAGGTCTGCGCGATGGGGCCGGGCATCGGAGAGCTCAGCACAAGCTGGCGCGCCTCATCGCGGCGCAGCACCACGTTGAACACGCCGGCATTGCGCAACAGCTCATCCTGAAGGTCCGGCGTGACCTCTGCATCGGCCAAAAGCACCAGCGACGCAATTTGCGCCCGCTCAAGCCGGGTCAGCAGGAAATCCTCGCGAAAGCGGGCGATGGAGGGGACAAAGATCATCACCTCTGCCAGCATCACGAAGACCGCTGTCAGGATCAGGAAGCGCCCTGAAAGTGAGTTGAGCAATCCCTTGTCTCCTTAATCGCCGCCCTAGGGCAGCCAGCCTTGCACAAAGCGCACAACGCGTTTCACCATAGGGCTATCAAACAGTTTTGGCGAGAAATAGGCCCCGGCGACGCGTTTGTTGATTTCGCCGAGCGTGGGGTAGGGCGCGACCATATTGGCGATATGTTTCATCTTGAGGTTGTTGGCCAGGATGAAGGCCCAGAGATTGATCAGCTCGCCCGCCTGCGCCCCGGCAATCGAGGCACCGACCGGGCGACCGCGCACGACCATGACCTTGATAAGCCCCTCGGTCTTGCGTTCGGCAATGGCGCGGTCGTTATGATTGTAATGAAAGCGCACCACCTCGAGGTTGCCGCCATGTTCCTTGCGCGCGGCCTCTTCAGTCAGGCCGACATGCGCCAGTTCCGGGTCGGTGTATGTGGCCCAGGGAATATGATCCGTGCGTTCCTTGGCAGGCAGGCCAAGCAGCGCCGAGCGGATGATAAGCCCGGCGTGATAGCCCGCCATATGGGTGAATTGAAGCCCGCCGGCCACATCGCCGATGGCATAGACGCGGCGGTTGGTGCTGCGCATGCCGGCATCGACCTTGATGCCGCGGCGGGTGGTTTCGATCCCGGCCTTTTCGGCGTCAAGCTTGTTGATATTGGCCGCTCGTCCGACCGCCATCAAAAGATGGCTGCCCTTGAAAATGCGACCATCCTTGGCCTCGACCTCGATCGCGCCGAGCTTGCCGCGAATTTCGGCGGCCATGGCGCCCTCGGCAATCTCGATGCCCTCGGCGGCAAAGCGATCAAGCACGACGGCGGCCAGTTCCGGGTCGTCATTGCCAAGCGCCTTCATGCCCTCGATCACCGTCACCTCACAGCCGAGGCGGCGATGCGCCTGTGCCATTTCCATACCAATCGGCCCGCCGCCGATCACCAAAAGGTGCTCGGGCTTGTCGCGCAGTTCAAAGATCGTCTCGTTGGTTTCATAGGGCACGTTTTCAAGCCCCGGAATCGGCGGTACGAAGGGCGAAGACCCGGTCGAGATCACGATCCGGCGGGCGGTGATCACATGCTCGCCGGCCTGCACCTCTGTGGGCGAGATGAAACGCCCGTATTCGCGGATCACCCGCACGCCCATGCCCTCGAACCGTTCCTGGCTATCGACCGGGGCGATCTGGCCGATCACATCGGCGACGTGATCCTTGGTGGCGGCGTAATCGACCGAAGGCGTGACATCGGCGACGCCGAAAACGCTGGCATGCGACTGCGCATAGGCCGCCTTGCCGCTGGCAATCAGCGCCTTCGAGGGCACGCAGCCGAAGTTAAGGCAATCGCCGCCCATCTTGTGACCCTCTAGCAGGATCACGCTTGCGCCCATCTGAACCGCGCCGGCCGCGACCGACAGGCCGCCAGAGCCGGCCCCGATAATCAGAAGGTCCGCTTTCAACTTGGTCATGCTCAAATTCCTTTCTTGCCCCGAAGGGCCTTAATCACGATGGGCATCGCGGCAAGCGCGCTCAGGCCCAGAATAGGGCCGATTATCTGCGGCTCCCACAGCAATGACAAATCCGGGCTTTCGCCGCGATCAAACACCTCGCCAAGACCGACGCCGATCCAGGTAAAGACAATCGCGCCGGGAATGATGCCCAGAACGGTGGTGAAGGCAAAGTTAATGAACTTGACCCCGACAAGTGCCGGCAAGAGATTGGCGACGAAAAACGGCACCGCAGGCACAAGGCGCATCAGAAAGAGCACGCTGATCTCGTTGTCATTCAGCCCTGCCTTGAGCTTTTTCATCGTCCCGTCAGAGGTTTCGATCTTGGCCGCAAGGGTCTGGCCCAGGCCCCAGCGGGCGGCCAGAAAGATCGTCATCGCACCAAGGCTGGCAGCGGTGACGTTGAACACCGTGCCAAGGAACAGCCCGAACAGGAACCCGCCGGTGACCGAGGCCACCGCCGCACCGGGCAGCGAAAACGCCACGATGGCAAAGTAAACCGCGATAAAGGCCAGCACCATCAGCGCGAAGTTGGCATCGCGGAACGCCAGCAATGTGTCGCGATGTTCGCGCAGCGTGTCGAAGGTGATATAATCGCGTAAAGTGAAAAAGCCGATGGCGGCGACCGTCAGGATGATCGCCAGCGGTGCATGCCGCATAAGCCCGGCCTTTTGGGTCTTGGGAGTGTCTTGCGAAGTTTTTTCCATGGTCCTGCCCGGTTTGGTATTGTTGAACACTACTTGCATAGCCGAACCCGCCACCGCCAGTGGCCTCACGCGGGGGTGATCGGGGGTGAGTGTTTCCGCTACGTTACGGGCGCCCAATGCGCGGACTGTAACATTGGGTCGAGGAATGTGTATGTTTTTGTTGCAAAAGCCGCCCTGTGGGTTTGACTTGTGAAAATCGGCCCTCTATAGACCGGGCTTCAGATAACACAGGGCGAGGCGCGATTCCTAAATGCGCCACCTGACAAAGTCGGAGACGGAGCGATGAAACGCACCTTTCAACCCTCGAACCTGGTTCGCAAACGCCGCCACGGGTTTCGTGCACGTATGGCCACCAAAGCAGGCCGCAAGATCCTTAACGCACGTCGCGCACGTGGCCGTAAGGAACTGAGCGCGTAAGCGCCAGTCTTGTTCAGACAATGACACCGCCGGGCGCCCCTGACAGCGATGCAGGACCCATGCACCCAGCGGTTTCGTCATGTCCAGAGGTCAAGTCAAAACCGGTGACGGTTTTGCGCAAACGTGCCGATTTTCTGGCCGCCGCGCGCGCGCGCCGTCAAGGTACCGCCTCGATGATGGTGCAGGCGCGCAAGCGTGGCGATGATGACCTTGGCATCCGGGTTGGATTTACCTGCTCCAAAAAGGTTGGCAACGCCGTGGCGCGCAACCGTGCCAAGCGTCGCCTGCGCGCCGCTGCACACGAAGTTCTTCCTGTAAGCGGTTTGAATGGTTGGGATTATGTCCTGATCGGGCGCAAGGATGTCACCGCAGAGCGGCCCTTTGAGGCGCTCAAGGGCGATCTGCTCCAAGCGCTCAAAAAACTGCATCCGGCATCATGACCCCGCTGGCGCGCCTTCTGTCGCTGCCGATCAAGGGCTATCGGCTTATCCTGTCGCCCTGGGTCGGCTATCACTGCCGCTATCACCCGACCTGCAGCCAATACGCCCTTGAGGCGCTTGAAAAGCACGGCGGGTTGCGCGGCGGCTGGATGGCGGCCAAGCGGATCGGGCGCTGTAACCCCTGGGGGCAATGCGGCCACGATCCGGTGCCAGAGCCAAAGTCTGGGCGCAAAGGCCGCGACGCCTAGGTGCGCGCGGCACGGGCGTGAAAGATGAACCCAAGCAGATTGAGCAGAACCTGCGCCGCCAGAATCGTGGTTGACCCGCTTTGGTCATAATCCGGCGCCACCTCGACAAGGTCTATGCCGACGATGTCGTGGGTCTTGGCAACCTCCTGCAGGATTTCAAGCACGTCGTAGTAGAGAAACCCGCCATGGCTCGGCGTGCCGGTGCCCGGCGCGATCGAGGGGCAGAAGGCATCAATGTCGATGGTGATATAGACCCGAGCACCCTTTGGGATGCGCGCGGCGGTGGCCTCGGGGCCAAGTTTGCGCACCTGACGCACCGACAGGATATCAGAGCCGCGCGCGCGGGCATCCTCGTAACCCTCTTTCGCGGTCGAGCTGACATTGCGGATGCCAAGTTGCGTCAGGCCGGTGACATAGGGCTTTTCGGCGGCGCGGCGCATCGGATTGCCATGGCCAAAGCGCACGCCGTGCCGCTCATCAACGAAATCAAGATGGGCGTCGATTTGCAGGACATGAATGTCGCCCTGATCATCAAAGGCGTTGATGCAGGGGATGTTGACCGAATGATCACCGCCGATGGTGACGGGCAGGGCACCCGCCGCCAGAATCGCGCGCACGCCCGCCTCGATATTGGCGTGGCTTTTCATCGTATCGGTATGCACGATATCGGCGTCGCCAAGATCGACGATGCGCACGTCACCCGGCAGATAGATCGCGTCATCCTCGTGGTCATAGGCCCCGGCATGGCCAAAGCTGAACAGGGTCGAGGCCTCGCGCATCCCGCGCGGGCCAAAGCGCGCGCCGGGCCGCCACTGGGTTCCGAAATCGAACGGCGCGCCGAGGATTGCCACATCGGCATCAATCGACGCCCAGTCGGCGACATAGGGACGCTTGCCAAAGGTGCAAATTCCCACGAATGGCAGGTCAAGCCTGCCGCCTTCATAGCCATGATCCGCCATGCGATCCCCCGCTGTTTTATTGGTCTGCGCGAAGGTGGCCGGAAATGTCGCGGGCGGCAAGGCACGAATCGGCCTTTTCCCTGCCGCTGATCCGTGAAATAGGGAAGCGCCAAACGAGATATCCATGGAGAACCGTAATGGAGATTCGCGAGGCCCTTACCTTTGATGACGTCCTGCTGGTGCCTGCAGCATCAAGTGTGCTGCCCAATACGGCGGATACGCGCACCCATGTGACGCGCTCGATCAGCCTGAATATCCCGCTGCTCAGCTCGGCGATGGATACGGTCACCGAGAGCCGGATGGCGATCTGCATGGCCCAGCTTGGCGGCATGGGCGTGATCCACCGCAACCTTGACGTTGAAGAGCAGGCCAATCAGGTCCGTCGCGTCAAACGGTTTGAAAGCGGCATTGTCTATAGCCCGATCACCCTGACCCCGGATCAGACGCTGGCCGATGCCAAGGCGCTTCAGGAACGCTATAACGTTACCGGCTTTCCGGTGGTGGATGAAAAGGGGCGCGTGCTTGGCATTGTGACCAACCGTGACATGCGCTTTGCCGAAGATGACAAAACCCCCGTGCGGGTGATGATGACAAGCGACAACCTTGCCATCCTGCAAGAGCCCGCAGATCGCGAGCAGGCCAAATCGCTGATGAAAGAGCGCCGGATCGAAAAGCTTCTGGTGACGGATGGCAAGGGTAAGCTGACCGGCCTGTTGACCCTGCGCGATACCGAACAGGCGGTGCTTAACCCGACGGCCTGCAAGGATGACCTTGGGCGCTTGCGCGTTGCGGCGGCCACGACCGTGGGCGATGCCGGGTTCGAGCGCTCTCAGGCGCTTGTCGATGCGGGCGTGGACATGATCGTGATCGACACGGCGCATGGCCATTCCGAGGGCGTGGCGATTGCGGTTGAGCGCGCCAAGAAGCTCTCGAACGAGGTTCAGGTGGTGGCCGGCAACGTCGCGACCGCCGAGGCGACGCGCGCCCTGATCGGCGCGGGCGCCGATGCGGTCAAGGTCGGGATCGGCCCGGGCAGCATCTGTACCACGCGGATGGTGGCCGGTGTTGGCGTGCCACAGCTGACCGCGATCATAGACAGCGCGCGCGCGGCCGGCGACATCCCGGTGATTGCCGATGGCGGCATCAAGTTTTCCGGCGATTTCGCCAAGGCGATTGCCGCCGGCGCCTCCTGCGCCATGGTCGGCAGCATGCTTGGCGGCACCGATGAGGCCCCCGGCGAGGTGATCCTCTATCAGGGCCGGACCTTCAAGGCTTATCGCGGCATGGGAAGCCTTGGCGCCATGGCACGCGGCTCGGCCGACCGTTATTTCCAAAAGGATGCGGCCAGTGACAAGCTGGTTCCAGAGGGGATCGAGGGGCAGGTGCCCTACAAAGGCGCGGCTGGCCATGTGATCCATCAGCTTGTCGGCGGCTTGCGGGCGGCGATGGGATATACCGGCTGTGCGACGATTGAAAACATGCGCAGCGATTGCACCTTTGTGCGCATCACCGGCGCGGGCCTCAAGGAAAGCCATGTGCATGATGTTCAGATCACGCGTGAAAGTCCGAACTATCGGATTGGGTAATATATTCCGTGGATTATGCGGATAACTTAAGGTGACAGCATGACCCCCGCCGCCCGGATTTCCGCCGCGATTGAGATACTTGATGCCATGCTTGATGGCGCGCATGCGGAAAAAGCCATCAGCGCATGGGCCAGGCGTTCACGCTTTGCCGGGTCCAAGGATCGGGCGGCCCTGCGGGATCACGTGTTTGGTGTTCTGCGCCGCTGGCGCTCTTTTGTGGCGCTTGGCGGTGCCGGCACGGGGCGTGGTTTGATGATCGGCGCGTTGCGGGCGCAAGGCGTTGACCCTGCAGAGCTTTTTACCGGAGAAGGTCATGCGCCCGAACCGTTGAGTGCGGCAGAACTCGATGCCGGATCTGCGCCTGTGGGCGCGGCACGGCTTGATATCCCGGATTGGGTCTGGCCGCTCTTCGAGGCCTCGCTTGGCGAGGCGGCCGAGGACGCGGCGCTTGCCTTGCAGTCGCGTGCGCCGGTGATGCTGCGGGTCAATCTGCGGCAGGGAAATCGTGAGCAGGCGATTGCGCGTCTGGCCGATGAAGGCATTGTCGCGCATCCGCATGACATTGCCTCAACTGCTCTGCATGTCACTGAAGGGGAAAGGAAAATTTCCGGCTCTGCCTGTTATAACGATGGTTTGGTCGAGCTTCAGGATGGCAGCAGTCAGGCGGCCATGGCGCGCCTTGAGATCGCGCCCGGCGCGCGTGTGATAGATTATTGCGCCGGGGGTGGCGGCAAGGTTCTGGCGCTTGCGGCGCGTGCGGATAGCGTGTTTTTCGCCCATGACACTGCACCGCAGCGGATGAAGGATCTGCCGGTGCGCGCCGAGCGGGCCGGTGTTTGCGTCACCATTGTCGAGACAGGGCGGCTGCGCGATGAGGGGCCATTTGACCTTGTGCTTTGTGATGCGCCTTGTTCAGGAAGTGGGACATGGCGCCGTACGCCCGAGGCGAAATGGGCGCTGACGCCCGAACGCTTGAGCGAGCTGACCACGATCCAGCGCCGGATATTGCAGGACGCCGCCCCCCTTGTCGCGGCGGGTGGTGTTCTGGCCTATGCCACTTGTTCTGTTTTTAATGATGAAAATCAGGATTCTATACGTCACTTTTTAAGTGAAAACCCCGAGTGGCAGGCTGTGACTGAGACCGGGTTTGAGATCTCCGATGGTGGGGATGGGTTCTACATCGCACAGCTTCGCAAGAAAAGTTAACGAAAACGCAACCTTGACGTGTTTTTCAGGGTATCGTTAAGTCTCGCTTAAGAGTTTTGCCTCAGACATGAGGGGAAACATCGTACTTAAGGGAGTGGCTCTTGGCTTTCATGACCCTTTCTGACGGGCCGATCCGTCAGGCTGCACTGCGCATCGGCCCGCGGGCGGGCGTCGTGCTTGTGGCGGCGGTCTTGTTTTGGCTTGCGGCCTATCTGATGCCTGCGGGCCTTGCACAGCTGACGCTGGGGCTTGTGGGGGCCACCTTGGCGCTTGTGGCGATTTGGGTTGTGGTCATCAAACGCGCGGTGGCGCGCGCTTCGCGGGGTGTATACGAGCGCGCGCAGGAGTTGATTGGCGAGGATATTGCGCCCTCTATCCTGACCGGCCCCGAGGGAAAGATCATCTACTGTAACCCGGCGGCGGTTCAGACCTTCGATGCAGAGGCCGCCGTGACATTGGCAGGCGCGCTTCGCCAGCTGCTGGCCAATCCCGGCGTTATCCTGTTCCGGATGGAAAGCCGCGCCATTGCCAAGGGCGCAGCCGTCGAGGATGTGGTGACACGCGCCGGGCATTTGCACCTGAGCGTTCATCGCGTCGGCCCCGATCATTTTCTCTGGCGAATTGAAAAATCTGCTGATCGACCGCAAAAGGATGCGGATCCGATGCCTTTGCCGATGCTGACCGTGGGCCGCAACGAGGCGGTCTTGTTCATGAATTCCGCGGCGCGCACCCTTGTGGGCGAGCGCGCCCGCACATTGGAGAGGATCAGCTCGAAATTGCCGCTGCGCTCGGGGCAGATGAATGAGATCAACACGCCCGACGGCGAGGTATCCTGTTTGGTGGTCGAACTGGAGGGCACAGCCGGACGGCGCGAGGTGTTCCTGTTGCCGGGGATCGCCGGCGCCGAGCGACAGCCTGATGGCTGGGCGTTTTTCGATGATCTGCCTGTGCCCCTGCTCAAGGTTGCGCGGGACGGCGGGATTCAGCTCTCCAACCGTCCGGCGCGTGACCTTTTGGGTGTTGCAAGCTGCAAGGACGCCCTTCTGAGCGACGTGATGGAGGGATTGGGCCGTTCCATTACAGATTGGCTTGACGATGCGGCCGCAGGGCGCGGAACCGTGCATTCTGAATTCCTGCGCGTGCGGCGTGAGGATCGCGAGGTTTTTGTGCAGGTTACCCTGAACCGCGCCATGGAAGAAGGTGAGGTAGTGCTCATTGCCGTGCTGAGCGATGCCACCGAGCTCAAATCGCTTGAGGCGCAGTT
The DNA here is from genome assembly GCF_900142625.1 of Roseovarius marisflavi. GTDB lineage: Bacteria > Pseudomonadota > Alphaproteobacteria > Rhodobacterales > Rhodobacteraceae > Roseovarius > Roseovarius marisflavi. The sequence goes on along the minus strand of NZ_FRBN01000011.1, from coordinate 83,372 downwards.
TGTCCAAAGCCAGAAGATGCAGGCGATCGGCCAGTTGGCAGGCGGTGTGGCGCATGATTTCAACAACCTTCTGACCGCGATTTCAGGCCATTGCGACCTTCTTTTGCTACGCCATGACCAGGGCGATGTCGATTACAGCGATCTCATGCAGATCAACCAGAATGCCAATCGCGCGGCGGCTCTGGTCAGCCAGCTTTTGGCCTATTCGCGCAAGCAGACGTTGCGCCCGCAGGTTGTCGATTTGCGCGACACCCTGTCGGATCTGACGCATCTGTTGAACCGTCTGGTGGGCGAGAAGGTCACGCTTTCGCTAAGCCACGACCCGACCCTCTCTGCAATCCGGGCCGATAAGCGACAACTCGAACAGGTCTTGATGAATCTGGTGGTAAACGCCCGCGATGCGATGCCCGGTGGTGGCGACATTCGGATCGTGACCGAAAACCTCACATTGTCAGAGCCGTTGCGCCGCGGCTGCGCCGTGGTTGCGCCGGGGCGTTACGTGTCGGTTCAGGTGATCGACGAGGGGCTTGGGATCGCGCCGGACAAACTCCAGAAGGTGTTCGAGCCGTTCTTCACGACCAAGCGCACCGGTGAGGGCACCGGGCTTGGTCTATCCACGGCCTATGGCATTGTGAAGCAGACCGGCGGGTTCATCTTCGTCGACAGCACGCCGGGCGAGGGCGCAAGTTTCCAACTGATGTTCCCGGCCTATCTCGGCGACGAAAAGGTCGAAGTCATTCCAAAGGCCGCCGCCAGGAACGAGGCACCGATGAGCGGCGTCATCCTGCTCGTCGAGGACGAGGCGCCGGTGCGCGCCTTTGCCAGCCGCGCATTGCAGTTGCGGGGATTTACCGTGCTCGAGGCCGAATCCGCAGAAGATGCGCTAGAGCTTTTGATGGATGAGTCGCTGAAGGTGGATGTTTTCGTCACCGACGTGGTCATGCCAGGCATCGATGGCCCGAGTTGGGTACAGACCGCTCTGAAGGAGCGCCCCGATGTCAAGGTCGTGTTCATGTCCGGCTATGCCGAAGAGACCTTTGGCGACGCGCAGGCCAAAATCCCGAACTCGATCTTTCTTCCCAAACCATTCTCTCTCAATGAGTTGACCGAGACCGTTCACCGCCAAATGGGCTGAGGGGAGGCTGGGGCGCCGAAATTGCTGTGATGCGCAGTAGCTAGGTCTTTGAGACGGGCTTTCGGCGCGCAGGCAGGGGCGCATACTGGCCATTTTCACCGATTCCCTCCCACAGGGCGAAATCACTGGAAAATTTGCGGCGTAACCGGGCCTCGGTCTTTGCGCTCAGTTCAAGGTCGCGAGCGGGGGAGGCGTTGAGGTGTTTGATTTCTATCGTTGTGCCAAGTCGCTGTTCCAGAAAACGGATCAGATCTGCTTGATCTTCATAGCGGAACAGATGGGTGACGCAGGTGCCATTACGCTGCGGTTCGAGGAACTTTGACTGCGCGCCAACACGCGCGAAGCCGGGTTGCTCGCCCATGCAATAGGCCGTGACGAAATCATCAAAACTAAGATCCTGCGTGCTATTGGCGGTCCCGGCCATTGCCGGTCTTTGACGGTAACGATACCAGCTTCCCAGCCAACTGATTGGTTCACGCATCACCGCCAGAACATCTACGTCGGGTGCGATGAATCGTTCGATCATCGGTCGAAAGAAGCGATTGTAGCGAAACACCGGCGCGTGTTTTAGCTCGGGGGGCGTCGTCACAGCGATCGCCGCGAGAGGGACCAGGCTGGCCTGATAGGCGGTGCTACCGGTTTTGGGCACCGACAGGAACACCAGCTTTGCCGTTGAAAACACTAACATTTAGCGGCCTTTTCCAAGAGATTTTCACATATGGGATCACTGTAAACTACTTGTTAATCGTTTCAGGCAAAAGTCGATTTACCAATAATTTTCTTGAAATGTTCCACTTTTGTCCTCATAAGGTCGAGAACAAGAAGCGAACAAAGGCAGCGATTGCCGCCCGTGACCGGGTGTGGAATAAGGAAGCGAACAAATGGCAACGGCAGATCTTTTATCCATGGACAAAAAGAAAGACACGGACAAGCAAAAGGCGCTGGACAGCGCCCTCGCCCAGATCGAGCGGCAGTTCGGCAAAGGGTCGATCATGCGCATGGGGGGCGACAATCCGATCGCCGATATCGAGGCGACCTCGACCGGATCGCTTGGCCTTGATATCGCGCTTGGCATTGGTGGCATCCCCAAGGGGCGCATCATCGAGATTTACGGGCCTGAAAGCTCGGGCAAAACGACGCTGACGCTGCATTGTGTGGCGGAAGAACAGAAAAAGGGCGGCATCTGCGCCTTTGTCGACGCGGAGCACGCGCTTGATCCGGTTTATGCGCGCAAACTCGGCGTTAACCTTGACGATCTGTTGATTTCACAGCCCGACACAGGCGAGCAGGCTCTTGAGATCGTCGATACGCTGGTGCGTTCCGGTGCGGTCAGCATGATCGTGGTCGATTCGGTTGCGGCGCTCACCCCCAAGTCGGAACTTGAGGGCGAAATGGGCGACAGCAGCGTCGGCGTGCACGCCCGCCTGATGAGCAAGGCCATGCGCAAATTGACCGGCTCGATCAGCCGCACCAAATGCACGGTTATTTTCATCAACCAGATTCGCATGAAAATCGGCGTCATGTTCGGCAGCCCGGAAACCACAACCGGCGGCAACGCGTTGAAGTTCTACAGCTCGGTCCGGCTTGATATCCGCCGTATCGGGGCGCTCAAGGATCGCGATGAAATCGTTGGCAACGCCACGCGCGTCAAGGTCGTCAAGAACAAGGTGGCACCGCCCTTCAAACAGGTGGAATTCGACATCATGTATGGCGAAGGCATCAGCAAAATGGGCGAGCTTCTTGATCTTGGCTCCAAGGCGGGCGTGGTCGAGAAATCCGGGAGCTGGTTCAGCTATGGGGATGAACGCATCGGGCAGGGCCGTGAAAACGCCAAGACCTTCTTGCGTGAGAACCCGAAAATGGCGCTTGAGATCGAGGATAAGATCCGCGCCTCGCACGGATTGGACTTTGATATGTCCGGGCGCCCCGACGACAGCGATGACGGCGATATCCTGGAAGGGTAATCCGACATAGGCGACAGGATTGAGGCCCGGCCAATGCGCCGGGCCTTTTCTTGCGGTGGACATGGCAAGACGGCACAGTTAAATCATCCGGATGCAGGCCAAATAACCGCCCGGAAAGAGATGCCCATGCCAACGCTGAATGAGATCCGTTCGACTTTTCTGAACTTTTTCGAGCGCAACGATCATCGTATCGTCGACAGTTCGCCGCTTGTCCCGCGCAACGACCCGACGTTGATGTTCACCAATTCCGGGATGGTGCAGTTCAAGAACTGTTTCACCGGGGTTGAGCATCGCGATTACACCCGCGCCACCACAAGCCAGAAGTGCGTGCGCGCCGGTGGTAAGCACAATGACCTTGATAACGTCGGCTATACCGCGCGCCATCACACGTTTTTCGAGATGCTCGGCAACTTTAGTTTTGGCGACTATTTCAAGGAACAGGCGATCCCCTATGCCTGGGATCTGCTGACCAAGGATTTTGGCATCGATAAGTCCAAGCTGTTGGTCACCGTTTATCATACCGACGACGAGGCGGCGTCGATCTGGAAGAAATACGCCGGGCTGAGCGATGACCGGATCATTCGGATCGCGACGGATGACAATTTCTGGTCGATGGGCGCGACCGGCCCCTGCGGCCCCTGCACCGAGATTTTCTATGATCACGGTCCCGATATCTGGGGCGGCCCTCCGGGTAGCGCGGAAGAGGACGGTGATCGTTTCATCGAGATCTGGAACCTCGTTTTCATGCAGAATGAGCGCTTTGAAGACGGCACACAGCGCGACCTTGATATGCAGTCGATCGATACCGGCATGGGGCTGGAACGGATTGGCGCGCTGTTGCAGGGCAAGCACGACAATTACGACACCGACCTGATGCGCGCCCTGATCGAGGCGAGCGCCCATGCCACAAGCCAGGATCCTGATGGCCCCGGCAATGTGCACCACCGGGTGATTGCGGACCATTTGCGCTCGACCTCTTTCCTGATGGCCGATGGCGTGATGCCGAGCAATGAGGGGCGCGGTTACGTCCTGCGCCGGATCATGCGCCGCGCCATGCGGCACGCGCATCTTCTGGGGGCCAAGGACCCGGTCATGCACCGTCTGGTCCCGGCGCTTGTGGCGCAGATGGGCCAGGCCTATCCGGAACTTGGCCGCGCGCAATCGATGATCGAGGAAACCCTGCGCCTTGAAGAAACCCGATTCAAGCAGACGCTTGATCGCGGCCTGCGGCTTTTGGATGACGAGCTTGGCGATCTGCCCGAGGGGGCGGCGCTTCCGGGCGAGACGGCCTTCAAGCTCTATGACACCTTTGGGTTTCCGCTTGATCTGACGCAGGATGCGCTTCGGGAAAAGGGCCGCTCGGTTGATACCGAGGGCTTTGATGCGGCCATGGCCGAGCAAAAGGCCAAGGCGCGTGCGGCGTGGTCGGGTTCGGGCGAGGCGGCGGATGCGGCCGTTTGGTTTGACATTGCCGAGGACAAGGGAACGACAGATTTCCTGGGCTATGACACCGAGATTGCCGAGGGGCAGATCACGGCGCTGGTGGCGTCCGGCGCGCCGGTTGCGGTCGCCAAGACGGGCGAGACTGTCCAGATCGTGCTGAACCAGACGCCGTTTTATGCCGAATCCGGCGGTCAGGTCGGCGATCAGGGCCTGCTCAAAACCGAAACCGGTACGGCCCGGATTACCGACACGAAGAAGGTGGCCGGCGTGTTCATCCATTTCGCCGAGGTGACCGAGGGCGAGGTAACAAGCGGGCAGGCGGCCCAGTTGGCCGTCGATCACGCCCGCCGCAGCGCCATTCGCGCCAACCATTCGGCGACGCATCTGCTGCACGAGGCGCTGCGCGAGGCGCTTGGGGATCATGTGGCACAGCGCGGATCGCTCAATGCCGAGGACCGGTTGCGCTTTGATTTCAGCCATACCAAGCCGCTGAGCGACGATGAGCTGGCCAAGGTCGAGGCCGACGTTAACGCCTATATCCGCCAGAACAGTGCCGTTGAAACCCGGATCATGAGCCCGGATGACGCGCGCGGCCTTGGCGCACAGGCGCTCTTTGGCGAAAAATACGGCGATGAGGTACGGGTGGTGTCGATGGGGTTCGAGGAGGGCTCGGGTCGCGGGCCGGACGGGCAGACCTATTCTATCGAACTTTGCGGTGGCACCCATGTACGCCAAACCGGCGACATCGGCGTGTTCGTGGCCCTTGGCGATAGCGCATCAAGTGCCGGTGTGCGCCGGATCGAGGCGCTGACCGGGGCTGCGGCCTTTGACTATCTCAGCGGGCAAAGCGCGCGCCTGTCATCGATTGCGCAGGACCTCAAGGCGCGCCCGGACGAGGTTGTCGAGCGGGTCAAATCCCTGATGGACGAGCGCCGCGCGCTGTCCAACGAGGTGGCACAGCTGCGCCGTGAATTGGCCATGGCCGGCGGGCCGGGTGACGGCGGCGGTTCTGAGGTACGCGAGATCAACGGCGTGAAGTTCATCGCGCAGGTGCTGTCCGGCGTTCAGGGCAAGGACCTGCCGCCGCTGATCGACGAGCACAAGGCGCGCCTTGGATCGGGTGCGGTCTTGCTGATGGCCGATACCGGTGGCAAAGTGGCGGTCGCCGCCGGCGTGACCGATGACTTGACCACTCGGGTGTCGGCGGTGGATCTGGTGCGGGCCGCTGTGGCCGAAATGGGCGGAAAGGGCGGCGGCGGTCGCCCCGACATGGCCCAGGGCGGGGGCAGCGACATCAGCCAGTCAGAGGCCGCGATCAAAGCGGCAGAGGGGGTCATTTCGACCTGAGGAGGAACGATGAGCGCCTATATTATTGCCCGGATCAATGTGACCGATACCGAAGATTACAAGAACTATGCCAGCCAAACGGTTGCATTGGCTGAGAAATTCGGTGGCCGGTTCCTGGTGAAAGGGGGCGCACAGACCCAGTTGGAGGGCAACGGCCCTGACCGGCATGTGATCATCGAATTCCCGGACCGAGAGGCCGCGCTTGAGTGGTATAATTCTGACGCCTATCGCCGCATTTTGCCGATCGCGATCAGCAGCAGTGACCGTGATATTGTCGTCGTAGACGGCCTTTGACCCCAAGGAGAGACCAGCATGCCCGCGCTTTGGATTGCCCATGTGACCGTGACCGATGACGAGGCTTATGGAAAATATGCCAAGCTAGCAGGCCCGGCGATTGCCAAGCACGGCGGCGCCTTCATTGCGCGCGGCGGGCGGTTTGTACAACTTGAGGGCAAGGAGCGCCCGCGCAACGTGGTGGCGCGCTTTCCTTCGGTCGAGGCCGCCGAGGCCTGTTATCACAGCGACGACTATCAAGCGGCGCTGAACCATGCGCGCGGCGCCTCTGAGCGCGAGTTGGTGATCGTCGAAATCACCGAATAACGCTGGTCAAACCCGCGCGTCGCCCTAGGTTTTCCTGAAGCGATAAGGGGAAGCCATGCGATTTTTACTAACCGTATACCTATGTCTCTTCGCGGGTTTTGCCTCGGCCGATGATTTGAGCGCGCTCAAGCAACCCGGCGTGGTTGCCCTGATGCGCCATGCGCTCGCGCCGGGAACGGGCGATCCGTCCGACTTTGCGCTTGGCGATTGCGCGACCCAGAGAAACCTTGATGCGCGCGGCCGGGATCAGGCGCGGCGCACGGGGCAGGCGTTGCGCGCGGCAGGGGTGACCTTTGGCCAGATATGGACAAGCCAATGGTGCCGGACGCGCGACACGGCGCATCTGCTGAATCTGGGGGAGGTCACGGAACAGCCGACGCTCAATTCATTTTACGCCGGACAGGGCGATGCCAAGGCACAGACGGAACAAACGCTTGAACTAATTCAAAGCCTGCCCACCGATGCGCGTCTTTTGATCGTCACTCATCAAGTGAATATCACAGCGCTGACCGGTCTTGGGGTAAGCTCGGGAGAGATCATCATCGCCCGCCGCACGCCAGAGGGTCTGGCGGTCAGCGGGCGATTCATGATTGCGCCGTAGGCCCTAGGCCTTTTTGGCATTCCGCTTGCGCTCGATCGGGTCGAGAAAGCGTTTGCGCATGCGGATCGAATTGGGCGTGACCTCGACCAACTCGTCATCGTCGATATAGGCAATCGCCTGTTCCAGACTGAGCGTGACCGGCGTGGTCAGGCGCACGGCCTCGTCGGTACCAGAGGCCCGCACGTTGGTGAGCTTTTTGCCCTTGAGCGGGTTTACCTCGAGATCGTTCTCGCGGCTGTGTTCGCCGATGATCATGCCGGTATAGACCTTGGTCTGCGGGCCGATGAACATTTTCCCGCGCTCTTCGAGGTTCCACAGGGCATAAGCCACCGATTCGCCGCTTTCCATCGAGATCAACACCCCGGTCCGACGACCCTGAATCGGGCCGCGATGCGGGGTCCAGCTATGAAATACCCGGTTCAGAACACCGGTGCCGCGCGTGTCGGTCAGAAATTCGCCGTGATAGCCGATAAGCCCGCGCGAGGGCACAAGCGCGATGATCCGGGTCTTGCCGGCACCTGCGGGTTTCATCTCGGCAAGCTCACCCTTGCGGGGGCCAGTGATCTTTTCGATCACGGCGCCGGAATATTCGTCGTCCACGTCAATCGTGACTTCTTCGAGCGGCTCAAGGCGCTCGCCGTTCTCGCCGGTCCGCAACAGAACCTGCGGCCGCGAAATGCTGAGCTCAAAGCCCTCGCGGCGCATGTTTTCGATCAACACGCCCATCTGCAATTCGCCACGTCCGGCGACCTCGAAGGCTTCGCCGCCTGGTGTGTCGGTGACACGGATCGCAACGTTGGATTCGGCCTCTTTCATCAGCCGCTCGCGGATGACGCGCGACTGCACCTTCTTGCCTTCGCGACCGGCAAGGGGGCTGTCGTTGATGCCGAAGGTCACGGTGATGGTGGGCGGATCAATCGGCTGGGCCTCGATCGGATCTTCGACCGCAAGGGCACAGATGGTATCGGCCACGGTGGCCTTGGACATGCCGGCAAGGCTGACGATGTCGCCGGCAAGGGCCTCGTCGATATCCTGGCTTGCAAGGCCGCGGAAGGCCTGAATGCGGGTCACGCGGAACTGTTCGATCTTCTGGCCGATGCGGCTCAGGGCCTGAACGGTTGCGCCAACCTTGAGACGACCGGATTCAACCCGGCCGGTCAGCAGGCGACCCACAAAGGGGTCGGCGCCAAGGGTGGTGGCCAGCATGCGGAAATCTTCGTTCACATGGGCGATCTGCTTGGGCGCGGGCACGTGGTTCACGATAAGCTCGAACAGCGCCGAAAGATCCTTGCGCGGGCCTGTCAGCTCGTGATCGGCCCAGCCGGAGCGGCCCGAGGCATACATATGCGGGAAATCAAGCTGATCGTCATTGGCGTCAAGGCTGGCGAAGAGATCGAAACATTCGTTCAGCGCGCGATCGGGCTCGGCATCGGTCTTGTCGACCTTGTTGAGCACAACAATCGGGCGCAGTCCGAGGCGCAACGCCTTGGCGGTCACGAATTTGGTTTGCGGCATCGGGCCTTCGGCGGCATCGACCAGCAGAACCACACCGTCAACCATGCTCAGGATACGCTCGACCTCGCCGCCGAAATCGGCGTGGCCGGGGGTATCAACGATGTTGATCCGGGTGTTTTTCCAAACCAGGCTCGTGGGCTTGGCAAAAATTGTAATGCCGCGTTCACGCTCCAGGTCATTGCTGTCCATGGCGCGTTCGTCGACGGCCTGATTGGCCCGGAAAGCGCCGGATTGTTTCAGCAGTTCGTCGACCAGCGTGGTTTTGCCGTGGTCAACGTGGGCGATGATTGCGATATTGCGCATGTCCATAGGGGCGGTGTCCTGATATTGTTCGCCTGCGCCCTATACGCCGCAGCGCGGAAAGACCAGAGGCAAAGCGCTTTGTGAGCGCCATCATGCCGCGCGCCTGTGACGCTTTTGGAACAGGGCGGGCCGGGGAAACCGTATCATGGTTGGCCCGAGCGCGCAAAGCGTAGCCCCGCTGCCCATCTTGAAGCGGGCAAGGCCAGGCGCACTCAAGGCCTCGATTGGGCCGAGATCAAGCCGCATGACCCCGCGCTCGGCCAGCCAGTTTTGCGCCTCCCAGAGCAAAAGGTTATGCGCCGAGGTCTTGCGCCCCAAATCGCCGGTCCAGCCGATGTGATAGGTGGCGGTCATGCCATGATGCAGGATGAGTATCTGCGCCACCAACTCGCCCGCCTTATGCGCGCTCCAGATCCGTGCCGCGCCGGGGTTTTGCGCGCTGAACGCAACCGCAAAGCCGAGCGGCAAGGCGCGATAGCGGCGGTCGCGGCGCTGTCTGGCCTCGCGGCGCAGGATTGCAGTGTCGCGGGTGGGGTCGAATTCACGCTCAGACACCATAAGCCCGACCCCTTGGGCATGGCGCAACCGGTTGCGCCATTTGCCATGCTGTGCTGCCATCCGGACCTTGGCGGCGGGGATCAGATCAAGCTGAGCCACGGATTGCGCGGCGATCAGGGGACGAAATCCATGTGGGGAAAACTCGGCTGCGGCATGGTCATTGTCAGCGCTGCCAATCCAGAGCGCGCCGCCGGACATCACGCCGGTCATGCAAGAGAGAAAGGTGTCGCGCTGGTGCTCGGAAAGATCGGGCCGCCAGATTGGCCCGCGCGGAAGCCAGTTGACCGTCATTGGGCCAATGCGGCGCTGCACCACAAGCGCCTGTGCTGCGACGCCGTCGCAAACGCGCCCGGTGATTCCCTGCACCTTTGCGCCCATGGCCGCCAAAGCGCGGGCATATTGTGGCATTTGTTGTAGGGCGGCGGGGCCGGGCGGGGGGGCGCCGTGATCACTCAGGTCTATTTGCATGCCCCGATTTAATCGCCAGAACCACTAAACTTTGATTAACACGCGCATAAAAAGGCCGCAGCCCAAGGGTCGCGGCACGCTCTGACCCTTGGAAAACGCATGTTCAAGGCGGGCAAAACCGGTCCTGCCTTTTGCGCAGATTCTCTGGATTGGCGAATTTGAGGATCAGTCGAAGATGATGCGTGTTGTGCCGTTTTGTGTGACAGCGCGTAGGATGGTCGGGCAATCTGTGCCCGCCGCTGAGCCCTTTGGCGATTCAAGGCAGCACTGGGATTGGCCGCTGTCACACAGTGGGATGAGTTTTCCCGTCAATTGGCGCAAGCGAAAGCTAAGTGCGCGGTTGTCTTGGATGAACGCTTTGCGTGCGGTTGGCAGGGTGCGTATATCGCCAGAGATCGCCATCGGCGCGTCAATGGTTTGCACGGTCTCGCCAAGGTCGCGGGTATAGGCCTGCCAGTCGCGGTACGAGTAGTATTGTTTGGCGGTTTGGAGCATGTAGCTGCCGATAATCAACAGGACTGCGTTGCGCGCCATGCGGCCCGCAAAGCCGCTGTGTGCTGTCAGGATTTGCGCCGCGCGGGCAATCAGGACCGCATAGAGGACCCATGCAAACAGAAATGCGCGCGGCGGAACGATCAGCCCCATTTTCAGATTTTGCACCACGATCAGCGTAAGCCCGGTGACAAGACCTGCATGCAGATACAGCGCCTCGCAGGGGGCGTGACGTGCCAGCACCAGTGTCCCAAGCACCAGGAACCCAAGATGAAAATAGACGGTAGGCGTGAAATCAAAACTGCTGCGGAACATGAAGTCACTGAACGATTGCGCAACCAACGGAAGGTTGGCAACAAGACTTGCCATATCAGTCGCAGGGGTAGCGTTGCGCCATTCGGCGACAGGCACGCCAAACACCCCGTGGGCGGATAAATTCAGTGTGTAGACGCATAATACGGCCAGCACAAAGCTGGCTGTGAACAGCGCCAATAGCCCTATGAGATCGCTCAGACTGCGCCGTTGATTACATGCGACCGCAACCGCCAACAAAAGCAGCGGATAGGTCGTGTAGGCCATAAAAGTCAGCACAGTGAACGGCACCAGCAAGGCACGATGCATGCGGCGCGACAGTTTCAGACTTAACCCGGCATAAAGCGCGACCAATGCCAGGCCCGGAAGCAGTGTATTGAACCACACCGAAATGAGTGTCGCCGGGGGGGCAATAAGGATCAAAAGCGCCAGCACGGTCGCAAACCAGGCCGAGGCATGCGTCTTACCAAGCGCCGCAATCGCAAAAAAGGCCGCAAAAAGCGCCCACAGCATTTCGTAGGCCGCGAAATTCAGCCATGCAGGTGTTGTCACCCCGCGCAGATGCCACCAATAATTCAGCCACCGTCCCTCGTCTTTGGTCTTTACCCAATATCCTGTGGGATCGGCAAAAAAGGCCGGGTAGTCATCGAACCGGATCATCGGGTCGATCAGGTTTGGCGCCGAGATCACAAAGACCGCAAGCAGCGTCATCAAAATGATGGGAATGACACTTTGGCGGTTTGCATCGGCTGAGGCATGCGGAAAGGCGGATGTATTGGCAGGATCGGTCATTCAGCAAGACCCTGCGGGTCTGCGGCGCGGCGGGCTCTGGCGCGCAAGGGATGACGGCGGCTGCCGGCCGGCAAGGGCAAAGGCTGTGCCGTTTTCATTTTGAGCGTGCGGTCGAAGAGATGCAAAATTCACCTGCGTTCAAAGTGAAAAATATAATTCACCTCTAGCGCAAGGAAAAAGGGCTGACAACTGTCAGCCCTTTGAGGCAGCTTATCTTTTGTTCGGACGTTTACGTTTTGATGTCGATCAACGTCAAAACGGAATCTCGTCATCCATGTCGCGCGAGGGGCGGCTTGGGGCCGGGCTGCTGCCACCGCCGCTGGCACCGCCATAATCGCCACCGTAATCGCCACCATAGCCGCCGCTGTCCTGACCGCCGCCATAGCCGCCACCACCGCTGCCGCCGCCTTCGCCACGGCCATCCAGCATCACGAGCGTCGCATCAAAACCCTGAAGGACGATTTCGGTGCTGTATTTGTCCTGACCGGACTGATCCTGCCATTTGCGAGTCTGAAGCTTGCCCTCGAGATAGACCTTGGAACCCTTGCGCAAATATTGCTCTGCCACCCGGACAAGACCCTCGGAAAAGATCGCGACCGAGTGCCATTCGGTCTTTTCGCGCCGCTCGCCGGTGTTGCGGTCTTTCCAGGTTTCAGAGGTCGCGATGCGCAGGTTGCAGACCTTGCCGCCGTTCTGAAATGTGCGGACCTCCGGGTCGCGGCCCAGATTGCCGATGAGAATTACCTTGTTTACAGAGCCGGCCATCGTGCCCTCCTTGAATCATGCTGCGGGTTGGCGTTCTGGTGGTTACACCACTGGATGGGGGTGAAGGAAAGGTAAAAATTGTCTTCAAATCCTCCGAAACTGGCGGAACATGGCTGAATCCTGAAAAGAAGGCTCGAAAATCCGGGGCAAATTCTCTAGATTGCGGCAAAGGTTAATTCTGGGGGCGGAATGGGGATTCGAGCAATTGCAGGGGCGGTTCTGGCCGTTGGTCTGATCCAGCCGGTCGGTGTCGGGGCCGAGGTTCTATCCACCAAGAGCCGGGGAACGCTGTTCAAATCGCAAACCAGCGTCTTGGACAATCGCGCCCGCCAGCAATATAACAATTCCGTTCGCCTTCAGCCACAGCGCGTCAATACGCCGACGATCTGGGGGGATGATCTGTCGCCGCGCTTCAAGGGCGCCTATCGCGGGCCTTATCTTGATGTGGCGAAACAGGCGGCGCGCCGTCATGGCGTGCCCGAGAACCTGTTCCTGCGCCTTGTCCAGCAAGAATCCGGCTGGAAGGTGAAGGCACGCTCGCACAAGGGCGCGATCGGTCTGGCCCAGCTTATGCCGCAAACCGCGCGCGTGCTTGGCGTTGACCCGCATGATCCGCGTCAAAACCTTGAGGGGGGCGCGCGCTATCTTGCCACGCAGTACAAGGAGTTCGGATCGTGGCGGCTTGCGCTTGCGGCCTATAATGCCGGTCCCGGCGCGGTCAAGAAATACGGCGGCGTGCCGCCCTATAAAGAGACCCGCAATTACGTGCGCGTGATCTGGGGCAGCTAAGCCACGCCAATCAGGCGGCAAAACCGATCTTGTAGAGGTGAATTTCGTTTGCAGGATGCTTTTGCGCATTCACAAGTTTGCCGTTGTGGTGATTGAACAGCGCGCGCCAATAGGGCTGAATGATCACACCTTCGTCGCGCAGCAGGGTCTGAAGCCGTGCCATCACCTCGCGGCGCGCCACGGCATCGGCAAGCGTGTTGGCGCGATCCAGAAGCGCGTCGAATTCGGCATTGGCAAAGCCGGTTTCATTCCACGCCGCACCGGAACGATAGGCCAGCGACAGAACCTGAACATCCAGCGGGCGGTGGTTCCACTGGGTCGAAGAAAACGGAAAATCGCGCCAATTGGGCCAGAATTGATCACCGGGCAAAATCCTGCGCCGTACCCTCAGGCCGGCATCGCGCAATTGCACGGCCACCGCATCGCCGGTGTTGCGCTGCCATTCATCGTCAACGGTGACCAGCTCGTGAACATAGCCCAAAAGGCCGGCCGCCTCGATATCCTCGCGCGCTTGCGCCGGGTCATAGGGGGCAGGGCCGATATCGGCATAGGCGGGGTGGATCGGGCTGACGTGGTGATTGGCGGCCACGGTGCCGCGCCCGGCATAGCCAAGCTCAAGGCAAATAGCATTGTCGACGGCAAGCGCAAGGGCGCGGCGGACCTGACGCTTGGTATAGGGGTTGGTGCCCACCACCGCGGCGCTCTGCGAGGCCCGGATCACCGTGGTCGCGGCGGTTTCCGTGCGGGTTCTGGTCCAGCCAACACCATCCATAGCATCAATAAAATCACCAACCGTTTCATAAAGCAGGTCAACCTCGTCCGCCTCTGCCGCGGCAAGCCAGCTTGACGGGTTGGTGCCGTAATCAATGAATTCCACGCGATCAAGGTAGGGGCCGCCATAAACATCCGTCCCCCACCAGATGTGATGAGGGTCACGCTCCAGAATACAGGTCTCGCCGGGCGTGATCGACACCGGACGGAACGGGCCGGTCCCGACGCCGTGCAGAAAGGGATCGCCGCCGGCATAGTCCTTATGTACGATTGCCGCCGGGTAATCGGACATATTGGCAATCACCGATATATCGGGCGCCGAAAGGGCAAGCGCGACGGTGCTGTCATCCAGCACGGTGATCGCGCCGGTCCGGACCTGTCCGGTCTCGGGGTCAATCATCCCGGCAAAGCGCCCGGCCATGGAATTGCCCGGTTCGGTGGTATCGCACCACCGCGCGATATTGCGCGCCACGTCGTTCGCGTCAAAAACATCGCCATTGTTCCAGGTCACGCCCTTGCGAACGTTCAAGAGATAGCGGGTGGCATCCTCGTTGACGCTCCAGCTTTCAAGCAGCATGCCGCGAAAGCTTCCGTCGCCGACATATTCCACCAGGTATTCCAGAAAGCCACGGGTCTGATTGCCGAGTTCGCTCCAGTCATAGCTGCGCGGATCCTTGAGCGGTTTGACGTTTTGCTGAATGCGCAGGGTGCCGCCCTTGGCAATGGCCGGTGTCTGGGCCTCGGCGGGGCCGGGCAGCCCGCCGAGCACACAGGCCGCGCCCGCCGTCAGGCCAAGCGATGTGGCGCGGCTCAGAAACTCTCGCCTGTCCATGCGCCCGGCCCTGAGATCACCGGCGTAGCGGCGGGCGGCAGGATGGACCGGGGGGCAGATGTGTCGCGACATGGAAGGCTTTCAATGAGGGGTGACGGAATCCCGTGCACCGGTCAAATCATTGCCAGCATTAGATAACGAGCGGCTTTCAATGGCAACCCGCTCTGCGCCGATTGGCCCGGCATAAATGTCGTTCAGGCAATATTCGCGCGTGGCGCGCGCTCGGCGCACTTGGCGCGCAGAGCAGAGGGGCTTAGCCCGGTGTGTTGCAGGACGAAGCGCGAGAAATAGGCGGCGCTGCCAAAGCCAAGCGAGGCGGCGACCTGACCGATGGGCATGTCGCTGTCTTCAAGCAGGTCGCGCGCGGCGTGCAGGCTGCGTTCGGTCAGCATGTCCGCCGCCGTCACCCCCGAGGCCTGACGGCTGACGCGGGTCAGATGGGTGGGGGTCACGCCAAGCGCGCGGGCATAGACCGCCATCGCGCGCCCGCTTTTGTAGTGGCGCTCGATCAGCGCGGCATAGGCCCGCATCAGGCGCTCGGTGGCGCTTGGCTTGTCGGGCACGCCATAGTCGATCATTGCCCGGCGCAGCCAGACGGTCAGAATGCTGGCCTGTGCATTCATCGCCTCATCCATGAAGGGGCGCGCGGCGCTTTGCTCGCGCTGCATCGCCTCAAGGATCGCGGTAAGCTCGTTCTGGCTGGTGACATCGCGAATCCGAAGGTGCTGGCTTGTGTCCGGCATCAGGATCGGCCCGCCAGCAGGGAGAAGGCAGACAAGGCCAAAGCCGGTCTTGCCAATATCGAGCGAAAACATCTTGCCCGCCGGAATCGCCAGGGCATTGTGAACCCCGACGCCGCGCCGCACCCCGTCAACAACCGCGATGCCCTGGCCACGGGTGATCCAGATCAGAGCATGCGCCTCGCTGCTGTGTTGCAGGGTGCTGCGCCAATCGCTGCCGCGCGCCCATTGCACCAGGGTCTTGATTTCGGCGTGCCGCATGATCCGCTGTCTCCGGGGTGATCGGGGGATTTCCCAAAATAGTCGCAATAAGACTAATCATTTGCACAAGAGTGGCGCAATGTCAGGGCAAAATAGCGAAATTTCTAAAGCGTTTCGGCGGCAATCCGCCGCCATCGGCGCATTTTCGCGCGAAACCAGGTGCGTTGCCGCTTGGCAAATTGCCGGGTCGCGATGGTGGCGGCCTCGCGGGCCTGATCAAGGCTTAGCTCGCCGCGCAGATAGGCCACAAGCTCGGGCGCGCCGATTGCCTTGGACGAGGGGCGCGCCGCATCCCAACCGGGCAGGTTGGCGCGCACCTCGTCAAGCGCGCCCATCTCAAGCATGGCATCGAAACGCCGCGCGATGCGCGCGTTGAGCCAGTCCTTTTCGGCCTCGACCAGAAGCGGCTGACAGGCATCGAGCGGCAAAAGCGGCGGCGGGGTGTCGTCTTGCCAATCGGCCAAACCGCGCCCGGTGGCCTGCAATACCTCCCAGGCGCGTTGCACGCGCATCGGGTTGTGCGTGTCGATGCGGGCACGGGTTTCGGCGTCAAGTGCTGCGATCAGCGGCTCAAGGCCTTTGGTGGCGCGTATCGCGTCGCCCCTCTCGCGCAGATCGGGCGGGGTGGGTGGGATATCGGCAAGCCCTTCGGTCAGGGCCGTAAAGTAAAGCCCGGTGCCGCCGACGATGATCGCGCGGTCAGCCCCCTTGAGAAACGGCGCCACATCACGAAGCCAATGCCCGGTTGAATATTCGGCCCCGCCTGGCACGTGACCGTAAAGCGCGTGGCGCGCGGTGGCCTCGTCCTCGGCACTCGGGCGCGCCGAAAGGATGCGCCAGTTGTCATAGACCTGTAGGGCATCGGCATTGACAATGACGCCCCCGTGGTCGCGCGCGATGGCAAGCGCCAGGGCGGATTTGCCGCTGGCGGTTGGCCCTGCAATCAGCACTGGCTGGCCCGGATCGATATCAAATGGCATGCCCATGTCCCCCGTTACCCAAGATCGCGCGCCTTGACGAGGCGGTTTTGCGTCTTTTCGCAGGGTGCGCGGGTTTCAGCGATTGAACCTTCCGGACATTTGCGACATTTTGCGCGCGATCTCATAGACGTAGTGGAGTACTGCCGATGTCCGCCCCCCAAGACCCCAACGCCAAGTTCAGCCGCGTCATGCTCAAGATCTCTGGCGAGGCGCTGATGGGCGATCTTGGCTATGGGCTTCATCCCCCGACGGTCGAGCGGATCGCGCGCGAGGTCAAGATCGTGCATGATCTCGGGGTCGAGATCTGCATGGTCATCGGGGGCGGCAACATCTTTCGCGGCCTTCAGGGCAGTGCGCAGGGCATGGAGCGTACCACCGCCGATTACATGGGCATGCTCGCCACCGTGATGAACGCCCTTGCAATGCAAAGCGCGCTTGAGGGACTTGGCGCGCATTGCCGGGTGATTTCGGCCATTCGGATGGATGAAGTGGCAGAGCCCTATATCCGCCGCCGCGCGGTGCGCCATCTTGAGAAAAAGCGGATCTGCATTTTCGCCGCCGGTACCGGCAACCCCTATTTCACCACCGACACGGCGGCCACGCTTCGGGCCAATGAAATGGCCTGCGAGGCGATCCTCAAGGGCACCAAGGTCGATGGGGTCTATGACAAGGACCCGGTGAAACACGCCGATGCAAAGCGCTATGACCGGGTAAGCTATGACGAGGTGCTGGCGCAGCATCTTGGGGTGATGGATGCCAGTGCGATCGCGCTTGCGCGCGACAACAACCTGCCGATCATCGTCTTCAGCCTTGACGAGCCGGGCGGCTTCAAGGGCATTCTGGCGGGCGAGGGCACCTATACCACCGTGCACGGCTGATCAGACGTCAGGACCGGGATTCGTATCAATTCAGGCGAAGAAAACTCTCAAAATCGAGCGGACCAAGGCGGGCGGCGCTGATTTGAGGGGAGGGGCCTTGGACCGGGTCTGCGCAAATGGCTGGATTGCCGGGGCAAAGGCCGATATACCCGGCACAAACAAAACAAACGTTGTGGGCATAACAGATGGCAGATGATTTTCTTCTTGATACCGATGATATTAAGCGGCGCATGGACGGCGCAATTGCGGCACTGAAAACCGAATTCGCATCCCTGCGCACCGGGCGCGCGTCAGCCTCGATGCTGGAGCCGGTGATGGTGGATGCCTACGGTCAGAAAACCCCGATCAACCAGGTCGGCACCGTCAATGTGCCCGAACCGCGGATGGTCACGATCAACGTCTGGGACAAGGGCCTTGTCGGCAAGGTTGAAAAGGCGATCCGCGAAAGCGGGCTTGGCATCAACCCGCAACTCAACGGCACCATCATCATGCTGCCGATCCCCGAGCTGAACGAAGAGCGCCGCAAGGAGCTTACCAAGGTTGCCTCGCAATATAGCGAACACGCCCGCGTCGCCGTGCGCAACATCCGCCGCGATGGTATGGATCAGATCAAGAAGGCCAAGGCCGACGGGCTCTCTGAGGATGACCAGAAGTTCTGGGAAGCCGAGGTTCAGGAACTTACCGACCTCTATATCAAGAATGTTGATGACGCTCTTGAGACCAAACAAGCGGAAATCATGCAGGTCTGAATGACGAGGGACACGCCTATGTCAGCTAAGCACGCCAGTGGCGAGGGCCCGAGGCATGTGGCCATCATCATGGATGGCAACGGCCGATGGGCACAGGCACGTGGCCGTCCGCGTCTTTTTGGCCATCACGCCGGCGCGCGCCGGGTGCGTGATATCGTCAAGTCATGCCCGCCTCTTGGTGTTAAGTATCTGACAATATTCGCGTTTTCCACGGAGAATTGGAAGCGGACGCAGACCGAAGTTGCCGGTCTGATGAGCCTGTTTCGTCGTTACATCATGAAGGAAATGCAGGAATTTGTTACCGATAACGTGCGCGTGCGCTTTATCGGGGACCGGCCACGTCTTGATCGCAAATTGCGCAATCTGATGGATGAGGCCGAGGCGATGACCGCAGGTTGCACCGGCACCAATCTGACGATTGCGCTGAATTACGGGAGCCGCGATGAGGTGTCGCGCGCCACCAAGCGGCTGGCGATGGATGTGGCCGAGGGGCGTCTTGATCCGGCGGATGTGAACGAGGAAACCCTGCCCAAATACCTTGATACCTGCTTGCTGCCTGATCCCGACCTTGTCATCCGCACCAGCGGTGAAGCGCGGATTTCGAATTTTCTGCTCTGGCAATCGGCTTATGCGGAATACGAGTTTATTGACACGCTCTGGCCCGATTTCACCTCGGATATCTTTGCCAAATTGCTGGCCAATTATGGCGCACGCGATCGCCGCTTTGGGGCGGTGTCCGCATGAGCGGCAGCGCGCAATGGTCTGACCTTGCACCGCGGGCGATCTCCGGGGTGTTGATGGCGGGTGTCGGTGCGGCTGCAATCTGGACCGGTGGCCTGTTGTTTCATGCGCTGATCTGCGTGCTTGGCGGTCTCATGATGTGGGAGGCCGCGCGCATGTTTGGCGCGCGCGATGCGCGGCGTTCTGGTGTATTGGCGGCTCTCGCTATTGGCCTTGCGCTCTGGTTGCCTGGACCATTTGCGCTTCCGTTGCTGCTCGCGGCCATTGTTGTGGCCGCCGGATCGGTCGAGCGTGAAAAGGGCCCGTTTTTCGCATTGGCATTCTGGAGCCTGCTTGGCTGTGTCGCCATGGCGCTTGTGCGCGATCATGCAGGGTTGATCTGGGTGCTCTGGCTTGTCGCCGTGGTGGTTGTTTCCGATGTGGCGGGCTATTTTGCCGGGCGCACCCTTGGTGGGCCAAAGTTCTGGCCGCGCTTCAGCCCCAAGAAAACCTGGTCGGGCACGATTGCCGGCTGGCTTGGCGCCGCCGTCATCGGGCTTTTGTTCATGGCGCCGACCGGGGCGGGGCTGGCGCTTGTGCCGGTGTCGATGCTGGTTGGTTTTGCCGGCCAGATGGGCGATATCGCCGAAAGCGCGGTCAAGCGTCTGCGCGGGATCAAGGACAGTTCCGGCCTCATTCCCGGCCATGGCGGCGTGCTGGACCGGTTTGATGCCATGCTTGGTGCGGCGGTTCTCGTGGTCATTCTCTGGGCGCTCAACCTGATGCCGGGGCTTGCATGAAGCGGGTTTCCATTCTGGGCGCAACCGGGTCTATCGGGCAGAACACGATTGACCTGATCCGTCGCGCGCCCGAGGATTTTGAGGTTGTGGCCCTGACCGGCGGGCGCAATATCGCCCGGCTTGCGGCGGATGCCGTGGCGCTTGGCGCCGATGTGGCGGTCACGGCCTATGACGATCTTTTGCCCGATCTGCGCGCCGCCCTCGCGGGCAGCGAGGTCGAGGCCGCAGCCGGCAGCGCCGCCCTGATCGAGGCCGCGGGTCGCCCTGCCCATTGGGTGATGTCGGCCATCGTCGGCGCGGCGGGTCTGGCGCCCGGTCTGGCGGCGCTTGAACAGGGTGCGACCCTTGCGCTTGCCAATAAGGAATCGCTGGTGACGGCGGGGCCTTTGATGATCCGCACCGCGCGCGAAAATCATGCCCGCATCCTGCCGGTAGACAGCGAGCACTCGGCGATTTTTCAGGCCATGGTTGGCGAAGAGTCCGCCGCCGTGTCGCGGGTGATCATCACCGCCAGCGGCGGGGCGTTTCGCGACTGGCCGCTGGCGGATCTCGAACGCGCAACCGTGGCCGAGGCCTCAAGCCACCCCAATTGGGCGATGGGCCAGCGGATCACCATCGACAGCGCCTCGATGTTCAACAAGGCGCTTGAAATGATCGAAGCGCGCGAGTTTTTCGGCTTTACCCCGGATCAGATCGAAGTGCTTATTCACCCTGAATCGGTGGTGCATGCGCTGGTCGGATTTTGCGATGGCGGGCTTATGGCCCATGTCGGCCCACCCGATATGCGCCACGCCATCGGCTATGCCCTGCATTGGCCGCAGCGTCAGGCGCTGCCGGTCGAGGCGCTTGATCTGGCGGCCATCGGCACGCTGAACTTTCGCGCGCCCGACATTGCGCGCTATCCGGCCTTGCGCCTTGCCCGCGAGGTCATGGAGATGCGCGGCTTGAGCGGCGCGGTGTTCAACGCCGCCAAGGAGCGCGCGCTTGATCATTTTATCGCCGGGCGCATCGGATTTTCGGATATGAACGTGGTCGTCGAAGAGGTTCTGACGCGTCTGACGCGCGACCCCGAAGAAATGAATGCGACCCTGACCCTTGATTGCGTGTCCCGGATGGACCATCTGGCAAGACAGAGCGCCGATCAGGTTGTCACGGAGCGAAACAGTTAAGGATTACGCGTGGATATTCTGACCCTCCTGCCGCAGTTCGGCAATATTTTCATGACCTTGCTGGCCTTTGTCGTCTGTCTTTCGGTGATCGTGGCGGTGCATGAATATGGCCATTACATCGTCGGGCGATGGTCCGGGATCAAGGCCGAGGTGTTCTCGCTGGGGTTTGGCCCGGTGCTTTTCTCGCGGATGGACAAGCACGGCACCCGCTGGCAGTTGGCGGCGCTGCCGTTTGGCGGCTTTGTGAAATTCCTTGGCGACGCCGATGCCGCCAGCGGCAAGGACGCCGAGGCGATGGCCAACGTGCCCCCCGAACGCCTGCGTCAGACCATGCACGGCGCACCGCTCTGGGCGCGCACGGCGACCGTGGCGGCGGGGCCGATCTTCAATTTCATCCTGTCGATCATCGTCTTCGCGGCGATCATGATGACCCAGGGCAAAACCGCCGAGCCCTTCGCCGTGGGCGCGCTCAAGCCGCTTCCGGTGGTCGGGGTGACGCTTGAGCCGGGCGATCGGATCCTGGCGATCGAAGGCATCGAAATGCCCGAGTTCGGCGAGGGCTTTGACGATCTGCTCGACGCGCTGCCGACGCGCGCGCTGCTTGATTATGAGGTCGAGCGTGACGGTCGGCGCATCACCGCGCAGGGCCCGCACCTGATGCCGCCGCTGATCAGCGGGCTGGCGCCGCAATCCTCGGCCTATGCCTCGGCGATGCTGCCGGGCGATGTGATCACCGCGATAAACGGCGTGCCCGTCGCAGCCTTTGGCGAGTTGAAAGAGGTTGTCGAAAGCTCGAACGGGGCGGAGCTTGATCTGCAACTCTGGCGCCCGGACGGCGCGGCGTTTGACGTGGCGATCACCCCGCGCCGGGTGGACGAACCGCAAGCCGATGGCGGCTTCAAGACCGAATGGCGGATCGGCATCGCCGGCGGTCTGGCCTTTGAGCCGGCCACCGAAACCCTTGGCCCGGTCGAGGCCGTGGGCAATGCGGTGGTGCAGACCGGCGAGATCATCCGCTCTTCGGTCTCGGGGCTCTATCACATGGTCACCGGCGCGATCAGCAGTTGTAACATGTCCGGCCCGATCGGGATTGCGCAGGTCTCTGGGGCGATGGCAAGCCAGGGACCAGAGAGCTTTATCTGGTTCATCGCGGTTCTTTCAACGGCGGTGGGGCTTTTGAACCTGTTCCCGGTGCCGGTGCTCGACGGTGGGCATCTGGTGTTTTACGCCTATGAGGCGGTCACGGGGCGTCCGCCCAGTGACAAGGCGCTTCGGATCATGATGACCGTCGGTCTGACGCTTGTGCTGTCGCTGATGCTGTTTGCGCTGTTCAACGATATATTCTGTCCCTGAGCGGTGCGCGCGGGGCAGGGACGGCGCAGGTGAGTATTTGAGGAAAGATGAAAGAGCGGGGCTGTTTTGCGGCCCCGGCTCTGGTATGATCTCCGCCAATAAAAGACCGGGGACCGGCGGGTGAGCAGAACAATGATGAAATGGCTTATGATTGTGGCGATGCTCTGCATCGCGCCGGGCTTGCGCGCGCAGGAGCAGGGGT
Source organism: Roseovarius marisflavi (assembly GCF_900142625.1). GTDB lineage: Bacteria > Pseudomonadota > Alphaproteobacteria > Rhodobacterales > Rhodobacteraceae > Roseovarius > Roseovarius marisflavi. Next base: position 60,833 of record NZ_FRBN01000011.1, on the reverse strand, counting down.
TTAGCGCTCTGGCGCGGATTGATGCCGAGGCGAGCAGGCTTGCCGATACGCGCAGGGGTATGGAATTGCGCCTGGCGCTGAGTCAGGGCGTGCCCTACCGGGTGTTCACGCTGGATGAACCGGCGCGGCTTGTGATGGATTTTCGTGAAATCGACTGGCAGGGGCTGAGCGGCGCGGAGTTTGGCGATGCCGAGCGCGCCACCGCCGTGCGGCTTGGTCAGATCAGGCCGGGCTGGTCACGCATGGTGGTCGATCTTGCGGGGCCGCATGTTCTTGAATCCGCAGGGCTTGTGGTGGACCGGGTGACTGGCGCGGGCGATTTGCGTGTGGTTCTTGGGGCCGCCGACGCCGGGGCCTTTGCCGCAAAAGCAGGCACGCCGGATTTGCCGGGCTGGGATTTGCCGAACCCCGAGGGCGCGCTTGTGGCACCAGAGCGGCGCGTGCCCGGCGAGGGACCTTTGTTCGTGGTGCTTGATCCGGGGCACGGCGGGATTGATCCCGGCGCGCAGGTGGGCGAGGTCACCGAAAAGGATCTGATGCTTCAATTCGCGCTGGAACTGAAAGAGGTGCTTTTGCGGGATGGGCGGTTTGACGTGGTTCTGACGCGTGATGCGGATGAATTCGTGCCGCTTGAGCGGCGCGTCGCGCTTGCCCATCAGGGTCGGGCGGATGTGTTCTTGTCGCTGCACGCCGATGCCCTGTCAGGCGCACGGGCGCGCGGGGCGTCGGTTTATACGCTCTCGGACAGCGCATCGGACGAGGCGAGCGCTGCTTTGGCCGAGCGTCACAACCGCGCCGATATCCTTGCCGGTGTCGATCTGAGCGGCAAGGATGACGTGGTGGCCGATATCCTGATTGACCTTGCGCGGCAGGAAACCCAGCCGCGCGCCGAGCGTCTTGCCAAGGCGGTGCTGGCCACGCTGAAGGCGCAGGACCTGCCGCTTTTGTCGCGCCCGCAGCGACACGCGGGGTTCTCGGTGCTGAAAGCGCCGGATATTCCCTCGGTTCTGCTCGAGCTTGGGTTCTTGTCCAGTGCGCGCGACCTTGAGAACCTGCGCGATCCGGCCTGGCGGGCGCGGATGGCGGGGGCGCTGCGCGATGCGATGCTGGTCTGGCGGCGCGAAGACGGGGCGCGCGCCGGACTGGTGCGGCAGTGAGGCCCAAGCGAAAATTGGCGCAAGGGCAGGGGTATTCCCTTTTGACCCGCGCGCGCAGGGTGCCTATATGGGGCGCAACCAATATACGGGGGCCACGGTGCTGCGTGCGATTCTAAGCCTTTTCGGGACGGTTTTCAGCCTTCTGACGCTTGCCATCATGGTCATAGCGCTCAGCATCGGCGCGATTTTCCACATCTACGGCAAGGATTTGCCGAGCCATGAATCGCTTGCCAATTACACCCCGCCGACGATCAGCCGGATTTATTCGGGCGAGGGGCGCATCATTGACGAGTTCGCCCGCGAGCGCCGCCTGTTCACCCCGGCCGAGGATATCCCCGACCTTGTCAAACAGGCCTTCATCAGCGCTGAAGACAAGAATTTCTACACCCACGGCGGCTATGACGCGCGCGGGATTGCGGCGGCGTTGGTTGAGGCGGTGCGCACGCGCGGGCGCACTGTGCGCGGGGCATCGACCATCACCCAGCAGGTGATGAAGAACTTCCTTTTGTCGGGCGACCGCCAACTTGCGCGCAAGATCAAGGAGATCATCCTTGCCACCCGGATCGAGGAAACGCTGAGCAAGGAGAAGATCCTGGAGCTTTATCTCAACGAGATTTACCTTGGTCAGAACAGCTATGGCGTCGCAGCGGCAGCGCAGACCTATTTCAACAAAACCCTTGGTCAATTGGCCCCCCATGAGGCGGCGACGATTGCCGCGATGCCCAAGGCGCCGAGCGATTTCCATCCGGTGCGCGAGAAAGAGCGCCTGGTGCAGCGGCGCAATTTTGTTCTGCGCGAGATGGCCGAGAACGGCTATATCTCGGATGCGGCTTACAAGACCGAGGTGGCCGCCCCGCTGCGCAGCGTGCAGAACGGCGATTTTGAGCCGTTTTCGGGCGACCTTCCGCCGCGCGATTACTTTACCGATGAAATCCGCCGTCAGCTGAGCCAGGATTTTGGCGAAGGCGAGTTTTTCACCGGCGGTCTGAGTGTGCGGGCCACCATCGACCCCGAGATGCAGGTGCGCGCGGCGCAGGCGCTCCGGCGCCAGCTTGAAAGCTATGATCGCAGTCAGGGGAAGTGGCGCGGCACCGGTCTTAGCCTGCCGGAAGAGGCGCTTGCGAGCGAGGAGAGCTGGCGCGAGGCGCTTGGTGCACTCGCCGTGGCGCGCGACATTGATCAGGACGGACAATGGTATCCGGCGGTTGTGCTTGAGACCAGTGACCAGGAAATGCGGATCGGGATCGAGGGCGTGCCCGAGACCGAGGCCGAACCTCAGGTTGTGCCGCGCAAGGATATTGCCTGGCTGCCGGGGGATTTCAAAAAGACCTTCAAGCGCGGCGATGTGGTGCATGTGCGCCGGATGGTCGACGGCGACAGCGGCGCGTTTGTCCGCTGGACGCTGCGCCAGGTGGCCGAGGTGCAGGGCGGCTTTATGGCGATGGATGTGAACACCGGTCGCGTGCTGGCGATGCAGGGCGGGTTTTCCTATCAGGCCTCGGTGTTCAACCGCGCCACGCAGGCGATGCGCCAGCCGGGATCAAGCTTCAAGCCCTTCGTCTATGCCGCCGCTCTGGACAGCGGTTACACACCCGCCACCATCGTGATCGACGCCCCGATCGAGATTGACACGCCTCAGGGCCTGTGGCGGCCGCGCAATTCCTCGAACAAGTTTTACGGCCCTACCCCGATGCGCACCGGAATTGAGCAATCACGAAACCTGATGACCATCCGCCTTGCGCAAGAGGTCGGCATGGATGTGGTTGCGGATTATGCCGAACGCTTTGGCGTCTACGAGAATATGGGCCAGTTTCTGGCCAACTCTCTGGGCTCGGAAGAGACCACGCTTTACAATATGGTGGCGGCCTATGCGATGTTTGCCAATGGCGGCGAACGGGTGCGCCCGACCCTGGTTGACCGGGTTCAGGACCGCTATGGCAAGACGATCTATCGCCATGATGAGCGTGACTGTGTCGATTGCAATGATCCGACGCTACCCGATAATCGCGGGCCGCGCATCGTGTCGGATCGCGAGCGGGTGATGGATGCGATCACCGCCTATCAGCTGACCTCGATGATGAAAGGCGTGGTGGATCGCGGTACCGCCTCTGGGGCGATCAATCTGCCGGTGCCGGTGGCGGGCAAGACCGGAACCACCAATGACGCGCGCGACGTGTGGTTCGTGGGCTTTACCAGCAATATCGCAGCGGGCTGTTATATCGGTCACGATCAGCCGCGCGGCCTTGGGCGGTCGGCCTATGGGTCGTCGCTCTGTGGACCGGTGTTTCAGGAATTCATGACCGAAGCGGTCAAAAAATATGGCGGCGGGCCATTTCAGGTGCCGCCGGGGGGGCATTTCCTCAAGATCGACCGCTTTACCGGCGCGCGCCTGTCGGATGATGCCTTGGGCGATTATGTGGTCGCGGAATATTTCCGCGATGGCGAAGAGCCGGTCTTTGGCCTCATGTTCGACGGCGGTTTTGCCATGGGCAATGACCTTGAGCTGTTCACCTCTGGCACGCGTGAATCCGTGCAGGAGGTGATCACCTCGACCGGGGAAAAGGCCAAGGTCGGCGACAAGGCCAGCTTTGGCTCGATGAGTTCGGGCGGACTTTATTGACGCGATCGCGCGATTGCTGCGCGCAAAGGGGCGGCTGATCTTGCCCGGCCCGGCGCGCTGCGCTATCACCCGCACCTGAGCAGCCAAGGAAGCCCAAATGCGCGCAGAAACCCAGAACATCGTAGCCGAGATCGAAAAGTCGCTGGAGCTGTTGCGCCAGCGGATGGGCTGGGAAACCGTCCGGCACCGGCTCGAGGAATTCAACGCGCGGGTCGAGGACCCGACGCTTTGGGATGATCCGGCAAAGGCGCAAAAGCTGATGCGCGAGCGTCAGGCGCTTGTCGATGCCCTGGCGACCCATGACGAGATCAAGCAGGAGCTGGCCGATAACACCGGATTGATCGAGCTTGGTGAAATGGAAGATGACAGCGAGGTCATCAGCGAGGCCGAATCGGCGCTCAAGGTGCTGGCCAAGCGCGCCGCCGCCAAAGAGCTTGAGGCGCTGCTGGATGGCGAGGCGGATGCCAATGACACCTTCCTTGAAATCAACGCCGGGGCCGGGGGCACAGAGTCGTGTGACTGGGCCTCGATGCTGGCGCGGATGTATGTGCGGTGGGCGGAAAAGCGCGGCTATACGGTCGAGCTTCAGTCCGAAAGTCCGGGTGACGAGGCCGGTATAAAATCGGCCGCCTACAAGATCAGCGGGCATAACGCCTATGGCTGGCTGAAATCGGAATCCGGCGTGCATCGCCTGGTGCGGATTTCACCGTTTGATTCGGCTGCCAAGCGGCATACCTCGTTCTGCTCGGTCTGGGTTTATCCGGTGGTTGACGACAATATCGAGATCGAGGTGAACCCCGCCGATATCCGGATTGATACCTATCGCAGTTCAGGCGCCGGCGGTCAGCACGTGAACACCACCGACTCGGCGGTGCGCATCACCCACCATCCCACCGGCATCGTGGTGACGAGTTCAGAGAAATCCCAGCACCAGAACCGCGATATCGCCATGAAGGCGCTGAAATCGCGGCTCTACCAGATGGAGCTTGATCGTCGCAACGCCGCCATCAACGCCGCGCATGACGCGAAGGGCGATGCCGGCTGGGGCAGCCAGATCCGCTCTTACGTGTTGCAGCCCTACCAGATGGTCAAGGATCTGCGCACCAACGTTGAAACCTCTGACACCAAGGGCGTGCTGGATGGCGATCTGGATCAGTTCATGGCCGCGACGCTTGCGATGAATGTCAGCGGAAAATCGCGCGCCGAGGCGCAGGGCGAGGGCTAAGGCGAGAGGAGGGGAGGAGCGAGGGTTGTGAGCTGTCGCAGCGCACGGCGCTTAAGGTGAATTCTTATGACCTCTGGCGAAACAGGCGGTTGCACGTGGCGCATGGCTATGCTTTGCCTGAGCGGTCATTTTAAAATTCCATGCGTTTTGGCGCTTTGGTGCTTCCAACCGACGCTTTGAACGACTAGATAAAACCAGTGATATTGCCGGGGGCGCAAATCTTGCCCCCGTGACAGGGAGAGATAGACATGCTGAACAACATTGGCCTTCCCGGCCTTCTTTTGATCGCCGTTGTGGTGCTTGTGCTTTTCGGGCGCGGCAAGATTTCGTCGCTGATGGGCGAAGTTGGCAAGGGGATCACCTCTTTCAAGAAAGGCGTCTCTGAAGGCACCAAAGAGCTTGAAGACGAAAGCAAAGAATCGGTCGAAACGGCGCGCGACGTGACGCCGACCGACGAAAAAGACAAGGTCTGAACCTCCTATGTTCGACCTGGGCTGGACCGAGCTGCTGCTGATCGGCATCGTGGCGTTGATCGTCGTGGGCCCCAAAGATCTGCCCGGAATGTTCCGTGCGGTGGGCAAGTTCATCGGCAAGGCCAAGGGCATGGCCCGTGAATTCAGTCACGCCATGAACGATGCGGCCGAAGGGTCGGGGGTGGATGACATCAAGGAAACGCTGCGCAAAGCGGCCAATCCGATGAAAAGCGCGATGGATGAGGTCAAGAAGTCCACGGACAGCATGACCCGCGATCTTAAAGAGAGCGTCACACCGCCGTTGAGTGAAGAGCGTCAGTCGCAGGCCGAGAAAATCCGCGAGAAGGCCGCCGAGATGGCCACAAGCCGCAAGGCCGCCGAAGCCGAGGCCGAGACTGCCAAGGCAGAGGCCGCAGCGCCCAAGCCCAAAGCCGCGCCGAAAGCAAAGGCAGAGGCCGCAGCGCCCAAGCCCAAAGCCGCGCCGAAAGCAAAGGCTGCGCCGAAAGCAAAGGCTGCGCCGAAACCCAAGGCAAGCCCGAAACAGAATGCCGGGGATAAGGCATGAGTGCCAGCAACGATATGGAAGAAAGCAGCGCGCCGCTGATTGAACATCTGGCGGAACTGCGCACGCGGCTTATTCACTCGGTCGTGGCCTTCATCATCGGCATGGTGATCTGCTTTACCATGGCGACGCCAATCTTCAATTTTCTGACCGAGCCGCTCTGTTCGGTGCTGGCCGACCGTGGCCAGGACTGCGACCTGATCTTCATCAGCCCGCAAGAGGGCTTCTTTGTTGCCATCAAAGTCTCGCTTCTGGGTGGCTTCATGCTCGCCTTTCCTTATATCGCGAACCAGATGTGGCGCTTCGTGGCCCCCGGTCTTTACAAGTCCGAGAAGGGCGCGTTCTTGCCGTTCCTGGTGGCCTCGCCCTTCATGTTCATCCTTGGGGCATCCTTCGCGTTTTATGTGGTCACGCCGCTGGCCTATGATTTTTTCCTGGGTTTCCAACAGTTTGGCGGCGAAGGCGAAGCGGTCGAGGGCGTCAAGGGAGCCGCACCGCTTTCGGTCGTGTTTCAGGGGTCTGCCCAGGAATATCTTAACCTGACGATCAAGTTCATCGTCGCTTTCGGCATGTGCTTTCAGCTTCCGGTGCTATTGACCCTGATGGGCAAGGCCGGACTTGTCAGTGCGGTTGGCCTGCGCAGCGTGCGCAAATACGCCGTGGTCGCGATCCTTATCCTTGCCGCACTTGTGACCCCGCCGGATGTGGTGACGCAGGTGATCCTCTTCGTGGTTGTCTATGGGCTCTATGAGATTTCGATTCAGCTTGTCGGGCGGGTTGAGCGCAAGCGCGAAGCCGAGTTGCGCGCTCAGGGCCTCTGGGTGGATGACAACGAGGACGAGGATTTTGACCTTGATGATCCGCTGGCCGACGAGATGGCCGGGGATGAGGACGACAAGGGTAAAAGCTGAATGACCACCGACCCGATGGAACGTATCGCCGCCGCGCTGGAACGGATCAGCCCGGCGCCGATGCAGGCCCCCGATTTTGCAAGCGCCGATGCCTTTGTGTGGCATGTAGGCCCCGATCGCCTTGAGGCGGTGCCCAAGGTCAGCCGGGTCGAGATGCAGCTTTTAATCGGCATCAACCGCGCTCGCGACACCTTGCTTGAGAATACGCTTCAGTTTGCGCGCGGCCTTCCGGCCAATAATGCGCTGTTGTGGGGCGCGCGCGGGATGGGGAAATCGAGCCTTGTGAAGGCGGTTCATGCCGCTGTTCTGGGGCAGGGGCTGTCCCTCAAAATTGTCGAGTTGCAGCGCGAGGATCTGCCCTCGGTGACCCGGTTGCTGTCGCTGTTGCGCGAGAGTGGCGAGCGGTTCGTGCTGTTTTGCGATGATTTGTCGTTCAGCCATGATGACCAGCATTACAAATCGCTCAAGGCGGTTCTGGACGGCGGGATCGAGGGGCGGCCGGAGAATGTGGTGTTTTATGCCACATCAAACCGGCGCCACCTGATGCCGCGCGACATGATCGAGAATGAACGCTCGTCCGGCATCAACCCCTCGGAGGCGGTTGAGGAAAAGGTATCGCTTTCGGATCGCTTTGGGCTTTGGCTTGGGTTCCATGCCTGTGATCAGGATCAGTATCTTGCGATGATCCGGGGCTATTGCGACGCGCATGGCGTCGACATTGACGACGCCACCCTGCGCGCCGAGGCAATCGAGTGGCAGGCGACACGCGGATCGCGGTCCGGTCGTGTGGCCTGGCAGTATTTCACCGACCTGGCCGGGCGGCGCGGGATTTCAGTCTAGCGGTCTTTGACGCTTTTAAAGGCGGAGCGGCCCGAGGGCCGGGCAGGGTGTTTTGCGTTCAGGCCACGCAGGCCTTGGGGGCTTTGCCCCCAAACCCCCAGAGTATTTGGGCCAAGAAGAAGCCGGATGTGAGAGGCATGAAAAAGGGCGCCGGTTGGGGCGCCCTTTTGGTTTTGATCAGGGATTAGCCGCTGATTGAGGCCTTGTGGATGTCGTCGATGGCCGCAGCGAGGGCCGCGTTGAATTCGGCGTCGCTTTGTTTGGCCGAGAGGCCTTCGGTCAGGGCGCGGCTGAAGCTTGCGATGATGCCGGTGTTTTGGGCGAGGCGGGCGTTTGCCTCTTCGCGGCTATAGCCGCCCGACAGGGCCACGACGCGCAGCACGCGGGGGTGGTTGACCAGGGGCGCGTAGAAGTTGGCGGTTTCGGGCAGGGTGAGTTTCAGCATGACCTGTTGGGGTTCGGCCAGTGCGTCGAGATGGGTCAGCAGCGAGCGCATCAAGAGGGCTTCGGCCTCGGCCTTGTCGGCAATCGAGATGGTGACTTCGGGCTCGATGATCGGCATGAGGCCGTGGGCGAGAATCTGTTTGCCGATCTCGAATTGCTGGGCGACGACGGCTTCGATCCCCGAGGGCGAGGCGGCATCAATCACCGAGCGCATTTTGGTGCCGAAGATGCCGGCGGCGCTCGCGCGTGTCAGAAGGGCGTCAAGGTCGGGCATCGGCTTCATCAGTTTGACGCCGTCGGCCGCATCCGCCAGCCCTTTGTCGACCTTGAGGAAAGGCACGACGCCGCGCTCTTCCCAGAGGTATTGGGCGGCGGGTTTGCCAGCGATGTCACGGTCCATGGTCATCTCGAAGAGGATCGCGCCGAGCACCTTGTCGCCGTTGAACGCCGGGGCCTGGGCGATGCGAGAGCGCATGGCGTGCACCAGGTCGAACATTTCGGCCTCGGAGCCGTATTCGTCTTCCTCGATCCCGTAGAGGGCAAGCGCCTTGGGGGTCGAGCCGCCCGACTGGTCAAGGGCCGCGATAAAGCCCTGGCCGCTGCGAATCTTGTCTGTCTGGCTGGTTTTCGTCATGTCCGGGGTCCCGCTTGATGATGTCACAATTGGAGCCGCTTCTAGGCGAGCGGCGCGCAGGGTGCAATGATGGTCGCGCTAACAGAGAAGCGGGCTAGGCCTTGAGGGCGGCCACGCCGGGCAGGTCCTTGCCTTCCATCCACTCAAGGAAGGCGCCGCCGGCGGTCGAGATATAGGTGAAATCTTCCGCCGCGCCGGCCTTGTTGAGGGCCGCGACCGTATCGCCACCACCCGCGACCGAGATCAGTTTGCCTTCGCGGCTGAGTGTTGCGGCATGGCGTGCGGCGGCGTTTGTGGCGGTGTCAAACGGCTCGATCTCGAAGGCGCCGAGCGGGCCGTTCCAGATCAGGGTTTTGGCATTGTCGAGCGCGGTGATGATGCGCGCAACGGCCTGGGGGCCGGCATCAAGGATCATCGCGTCGGGCGGGCAGGCATGGGCGCCGACCACCTCATGCGGGGCACCGGCGGCGAATTCGCGCGCCACGACCACATCGGCCGGCAGCAGGATTTCACAGCCCGCCGCGCCGGCCTTGATCATGATCTCGCGGGCGGTATCGGCCATATCGTGTTCGCAGAGCGATTTGCCCACGTTAAGGCCCAAGGCGGCAAGGAATGTGTTGGCCATGCCGCCGCCGATTACCAGGCAGTCGACCTTGCCGACCAGATTGCCGAGCAGGTCAAGCTTGGTCGAGACCTTGGCGCCGCCGACCACGGCCATGACCGGGCGTTTGGGGGTGCCGAGGGCGGCTTCGAGCGCCTGCAATTCGGCCTGCATCAGGCGACCGGCGCAAGAGGGCATCTGTTGGGCGAGGCCGGTGGTCGAGGCGTGCGCGCGGTGCGCGGCGGAAAAGGCGTCGTTGCAGAAAACATCGCCAAGATTCGCCAGACGGGCGGCGAATTCGGGGTCGTTGGCCTCTTCGCCGGGGTGAAAGCGGATGTTTTCCAGCAGGAGGACTTCGGAGGCGAGCGCCTCGTCGGTGAGGTTCTCGGCGCCCTCAAGGGTTTCGATCAGGCGCACCTTGCGCCCCAAAGCGGCCTCAAGCGCGGGCACGGTAACGCGCAGCGACATATCCAGCACCACCTTGCCCTTGGGACGGCCGAAATGCGCGATAAGGATCGGTTTGCCGCCCTTGGCGAGGATATCCTTGACGGTGGGCACGATACGCTCGATCCGGGTTGCATCGGTCACCTGGCCGTTTTTCACCGGCACGTTGATATCGACCCGCACCAGCACGCGTTTGCCGCCGAGGTCCATGTCATCAAGGGTTTTCCAGCTCATCGCAGCGCGCTCCTTCGTTTCTTTCGGCCTCTATTGGCGCGCGCACCCGCAGGCGTCAACCTCTGCGCTTGGCAATCGCGCCGGAACCGCCTAGGTATTCGGGGAAAGTTATCTGCAAGGAGGGCCCGATGGCCGAGATTAAAGACCCCGAAAACACCATTCTGATCGAACTCAAGGATGGCACCGTCGCGATCGAGCTTTTGGTCGATATCGCCCCCGGTCATTGCGAGCGGATGAAAGAGCTGGCCCGTGGCGGGCATTATGACAACGTGGCCTTTCACCGGGTGATTGACGGCTTCATGGCCCAGACCGGCGACGTGCAGCATGCCAATATGGAAAAAGACTATAATCCGCGCATGGCCGGCACCGGCGGCAGCGACCTGCCCAACCTTAAGGCAGAGTTTGGCCGTATCCCGCATGATCGCGGCACCATCGGCGGGGCGCGCAGCCAGAGCCCTGACAGCGCAAATTCGCAATTCTTCATCAATTTCAAGGACAACAGCTTTCTCAACGGGCAATACACGGTCTATGGCCGGGTGATCTCGGGGATGGAGCATGTAGACAAGATCGCGCGTGGCGAGCCGCCTGCGAACCCGGACCGCATGATCAGCGTCAAGGTGGCCTCTGATGCGTAAGCTTGCGTTTGTCTTGTCACTGCTGGCCGGGCCTGCGTTTGCGTCCGGGTTGCAGATCGAAGTCGAAGGCGAGGCCAATGGCACAATCACCATCGACCTGCTCGAAGATGTGGCCCCCGGTCACGTGGAACAGATTACCGCTCTGGCGTCTGAGGGGGCCTATGATGGCGTGGTGTTTCACCGCGTGATCGAGGGCTTTATGGCGCAGACTGGTGATGTGCAATTTGGCAAGATCGACGGCGGCAATATGTCCCGCGCGGGATCGGGCGCAAGTGAACGCCCTGACCTCAAGGCCGAATTCTCGAAAGAGCCGTTCCTGCGTGGTGTGGTTGGCATGGCGCGGGCGCAAGACCCCGACAGCGCCAACAGCCAGTTCTTCATCATGTTCGACGCGGGCGCGTTCCTGAACGGTCAGTATACCGTCGTGGGCCGGGTCACCGAAGGGATGGATGTGGTTGACGCGATCAAGCGCGGCAATGGCCCGAACGGATCGGTGATCGGGCGTCCTGACGTGATGAAGAAGGTCACCGTGATCGAATGATCGCGTGACGCAGGCCACCGGATACGAGCCGCTCAATACCCTCAAGCCTTTGGCCGAGGGGATCTGGATTGTTGATGGGCCTGCGGTCAAGTCCTGCGGGTTTCCGTTTTCCACCCGCGCCACGGTCGTGCGGCTGGAGAACGGGGATTTGTGGGTGCATTCCCCCACTCAGATGACTGAGGGCCTGCGCGCCGAATTGGACGCGCTTGGCCCGGTGGCGCATCTGATTGCGCCAAATTGGGCGCATTACACGCACCTCAAGGACTGGCAGGCGGCCTATCCGCGCGCCAAGGTCTGGGCGGCGCCCGGCGTGGTGGAACGCGCCGCTAAGAAGGGCGTCACGCTCGCAGTGGACCGCAAGCTCAAGCCGGATCGCGCCGAGGCGCCGTGGAAAGGCCAGCTTGAACAATTGATTGTGGCCGGTAGCAAGATCCACCGCGAGGCGGTGTTTTTTCACAAGGCGAGCCGCACGCTTATCCTCACCGACCTGATCGAGAATATCGAGACCGCAAAGCTTGCGGCGCGGTTTCGCCCGTTTGTCTGGCTCAATGGGATCGACGACACCGATGGTAAGACGCCGCCGCTCCTGCGGTGGACCTTTCGCAACAAAGAGGCGATGGCCGATAGCGTCGAGACGCTGATCGGCTGGGCGCCCGAGCGGATCGTGCTGGCGCATGGGCGCTGTTATCTGCGCGACGGCGTGGGCGAGCTTGAGCGCGCCTTTCGCAAGCTGCTGAGGGTACGAAAATGGGACCGTATTCTTGGCGATGCCAAAGAGCGCAAGGCCCGCGACGCCGCCAAGCGTTGATCGCCGGGCGTCACAATCGCGTGGGTGGGACTAGGCAAGCAGGCCGAACCCCGGCATCATTCGCGCATCCAAGGGAGGATGCCGATGACCCGTTTCCTGTCGTTCCTGAGCGCGCTTATCGTGATGGCCGGGCTTGCCCACGCCGACCCCGCCTTTTGGCGCCATGAATGGCCCGATACGAATTTCAACAAGACCAGCGTCAAGAACTGGGCCGAAATCATGTCGGGCGGGCCGCCCAGGGACGGCATTCCGGCGCTGGACGATCCGACGTTTCGCAAGGTAGGCTCCGAGCGGCGGATTTCCGGCACAGAGCCGGTGATCACGGTCGAGATGGGCGGCGCCACGCCGCGCGCCTATCCGCTGCGCTATCTGACATGGCATGAGATCGTCAACGACAGCGTCGGCGGCATTCCGATTGCGGTCACCTTCTGTCCGCTGTGCAATTCGGGCATCACCTTTGACCGGCGGATCAGGCGCGGTACGCTGCGCTTCGGGGTCACGGGCAAGCTGCGCAATTCGGACATGGTGATGTTTGACCGCGAAACCGAGAGTTGGTGGCAACAGGCGATTGGCGAGGCAATCGTGGGCGATCTGACCGGCACCCAACTCAGGGCACTGCCAAGCTGGATGGAAAGTTTCGCGCAATTCAAGGCGCGCAACCCAAGCGGCCTTGTGATGGAGCAACCGGATTATGACCGCAGCTATGGGCGCAATCCCTATGCCGGCTACGACAGTTCATCGCGCCCGTTTCTTTATAGCGGGGAAAACCCGCCGCATGGGATATCGCCGCTTGAACGGGTGGTCCGGGTCGGCAATCGCGCCTGGCCCCTGACGCGCATTCGCGAGACGGGCGGCGTGCACGAGGCGGGGGTCAGTATCAGCTGGGAAAAGGGTCAGGCCTCGGCGCTTGATCACGCGACCATCGCCAAGGGGCGCGATGTGGGCACGGTGCGGGTGCGCGACGGGCAGGGGCGCAATGTGGCCCATGACGTGATGTTCGCCTTTGCCTTTCACGCCTTTTGGCCAAAGGGCCGGTGGATGGTCCGCTAAAGCGCGATTTCACGCTGGTTTTCAACGCCAAGCTTGACTTTGAGGCGCCGTGCCCTCATATGCCAGTCAACCGACATTTCCTGCCGCGTGAGCAGTGCCGCCAAAAATTGGCCGCCTAGTAATGAAATGTCGCGGATTAATCCCAAAATCACGCGTGGGGTCAAACGTCTGCTGGGCAGCGGGGCAATCGGCCTTGGGCTTTGGCGCAGACGCAACCACGATAGCGGGCGGCCATGGGGCCTGTCCGTCACGGTCTGCGGCATTTGCCCGGGCCCGAAAGGATATGAATTGAACCTTTTTCAGGAAATGGGTCTGCCGACCGAGCTTGTGCGCAAACTTGGCGCCATGGGCATCACCGAGCCGACACCGATCCAGACACATGCCATCCCGCATGCCCTCAACGGCTTTGACGTGATGGGGCTTGCGCAGACAGGCACCGGCAAGACCGCCGCTTTTGGTCTGCCGCTTCTGGCGCAGCTTATTGAAATGCCCGGCAAACCCTCGCCGAAATCCGTGCGCAGCCTGATCCTAGCGCCGACCCGCGAATTGGCCGGCCAGATCCGCGACGCGCTTTTCCCGCTGGTCAAGGACACGCCGATCAAGATCGGTGTTGTGGTTGGCGGCACCTCGATCAGCGCCCAGATCAAGCGGCTTGATCGCGGCACCGACATTCTTGTGGCGACACCCGGTCGCTTGCTCGACCTTCTGGATCGCCGCGCGCTTCGTCTTGACGAAACCCGCTTTCTGGTGCTCGACGAGGCCGATCAGATGCTTGATCTCGGCTTTATCCACGCCCTGCGCCGGATCGCCAGCCTGATCCCGGCAGAGCGTCAGACCATGCTGTTTTCGGCCACCATGCCCAAGCAGATGGAAGAAATCGCAAGCACCTACCTCAAGCATCCCAAGCGGGTACAGGTCAGCCCGCCGGGCAAGGCCGCCGACAAGATCACGCAAGAGCTTCACTTTGTCGCCAAGGCGGCCAAGCCCGACCTTTTGATCGAAATGCTGGGCAAGCACAAAGACGAGCTGGCACTTGTGTTCGGGCGCACGAAACATGGCTCGGACAAGCTTGCGCGCAAGCTTGAGCAGGCCGGTTTCAAGGTGGCCGCGATCCATGGCAACAAAAGCCAGGGTCAGCGCGATCGGGCGTTGAAAGCGTTCCGGGATGGTCAGGTCAAAGTGCTTGTCGCCACCGATGTGGCGGCGCGCGGGCTTGATATTCCGGACGTCAAGCACGTCTATAATTTCGAGCTGCCGAATGTGCCCGACAACTATATCCACCGGATCGGGCGCACCGCACGTGCGGGCCGTGACGGCTGTGCGATTGCCTTTTGCGCCCCCGATGAAATGGGTGAATTGAAGGATATTCAAAAGGTTATGGGTATTTCCATCCCCGTCGCCTCTGGTCGCCCGTGGGAGGTTCTGCCTGATCCGAAGGCCAAGAAACAACCCTCTGGCCGGGGTGGCCCGCGTCGTCGCAGTGGCGGCGGTGGTGGCGGTGCCGGTGGTGGCAAGCCCGGATTCGCACAGGGTAAACCGGCGGGCGGCAATCGCCGTCGGGGCAAGCCCGGCGGTGGCCCGCGCGCCAACGCGGCCTAAGATTTGAAACGGCGCCGGGGACATCCTCGGCGCCGCTTTTAATTGGGGGTCAGGTGCCGCAAAAGGTGTTCTGCACCACTTCGTCGGGCTTTGGCGGGCGGGCAAGATCGCTTGCCTCCGGCTGATCCAGGCAGGGATGCGCAAGCACCTTCAAAAGCCGCTCGAACGGGGCGAAATCGCCCGATACGGCGGCCTCGTTCATCTGTTCAACCCGATGATTTCGCGGGATAAAGGCTGGGTTGGCCGTGGCCATCACGCCTTCTGGGTCATCCTCTGAGGTCAGGCGCGCGCGCCACTGCGACTCCCAATTGTCAAACGCCGCAGGATCAAGAAACTGATCGCGGGCCTTGCCGGTGAGAAGCGCGCGGAAGGTATTGGTGAAATCGGCGCGGTTCTCGGCCATCCGCGCCAGAAGATCACCGATCAGCGGGGCGTCACCCGCACCGGCCTTGGCGATCCCGATCTTGCGCCCGAAGGCGCGGCGCCATTCGGTTTCGATCTGATCGGGCATGGCGTGGACAAGGGCGGTAAATTCCTCGATCGCCTCATCCTGATCCGGCATGAGCGGCACCAGCGCCGTGGCAAACTGCGCCATGTTCCAGACGATGACATGCGCCTGATTGTCATAGGCATAGCGCCCTTGAACGTCGATCGAGCTAAACACGGTCTGGGGATGATAAACGTCCATGAAGGCGCAGGGGCCGTAATCGATGGTTTCGCCGGAAATCGCGGTATTGTCGGTGTTCATCACGCCGTGAATAAAGCCGACCGACATCCAGCCCGCGACAAGTTTTGCCTGGCGGCGGATCACTTCGGCCAGCAAATGCGCCGGGCCTTCGACATGCGGATAATGGCGCGCGACCGCATAGTCATAGAGCGCGCGCAGCCCCTCAATATCGCGCCGCGCCGCGAAATACTGAAACGTGCCAACCCGCAGATGGCTTGCCGCGACCCGCGTCAGGATCGCACCGGGCAGACCGCCCGCCTCGCGGTAAACCGCCTCGCCCGTAGCCACGGCGGCTAGCGCGCGTGTCGTCGGCAGGCCAAAGGCGTGCATCGCCTCGGAGACCACGTATTCGCGCAGCACCGGCCCAAGCCAGGCGCGCCCGTCGCCCATCCGGCTATAGGGCGTGGGGCCCGAGCCTTTGAGCTGAATATCGCGGCGCTGACCGGTGGTATCAATCACTTCGCCAAGCAAAAGCGCGCGACCATCGCCAAGCTGCGGAGAAAAGCCGCCGAACTGATGCCCGGCATAGACCTGCGCCAGTGGTTCGGAGCCGGGGGCGACAAGATTGCCGGAAAGCACCTTGGCGGTCTCACCCGGCGTGCCCGGAACGATGCCCAGTTCGACGGCCAAAGCATCGTTGAACCGGATCATTTTCGGGGCCTTCACCGGCACGGCGGTTTGACGTGTGAAGAACCGCGCAGGCAAGCGCGCATAGCTGTTTTGAAAGGGGATATTCATAGACATTGACCTAAGGTAAGGCATTCGCCGGAAATTGCTACATCTCGCGGGTCAATAAGCTGTACTCGTCACGCGGTAAGAACCGCAGTTTTTCATAAAGTTTGCGCGCCCTCGTGTTGTCGCGGCGCACCTCAAGATGCAGCGCCTTCAATCCGGCCCCGGCAAGCGCCTTGGGCAGGGCGCCCATCACTTCGCTGCCAATCCCGCGCCCGCGCACGCCGGGACGGATATAAAGCTCGTCAACAAAGCCGTCGAGGCCGGCAAATTCCACCGACCAGCCGAAGCTTATCACGATATAACCGATCGGCGCGCGTCCGAGCCCGATCAGATAGATCGCACCATGCGGGCTTCCTTGCAGAAGCGGCATCAGCGCGGTGTGGCGCTTGGCTTCATCCTGGGTAATGTCCGTCTCTTCGTGAAAGGCCCGCACGAGCGGGGCGAGGCGGTCAAGGTCTTCGGGTTTTGCAAGATTAAGCGCCGTCATAACCGGGCCAGCCTTTCTATAAGAAGGTCAAAAAAGCCTTCTGTATCAATGTCATGGATAAAGGTCGCATTAGGCGGGCGGCCGGTGTTGCCCCACCAGTCGGTGACGGTCATGCCCATGGTCAGTTCTGACTGGGTTTCGATCATCACATTGACCCGGCGGCCCTTGAACAGCTCAGGCTTCAGCAGCCAGGCGATTGTACAGGGATCATGCAGCGGCGCGCCATCTTCGCCATATCGTTCGGGGTTATAGCGCTCGAAAAACCCGGTCAGATCGGCCACGGCGCGCCCCACCGGCGTGCCGATGGCGCGCAGGGCGGCATTGCGTGCGCGGGTCACAAGCGCCTTGTGGGTGACATCAAGCGGCACCATCACAAGCGGCACCCCGGCGCCAAAGACGATCTCGGCGGCTTGGGGATCAACGTGAATATTGAACTCAGCCACCGGGGTAACATTGCCCTGGGCAAAATGCGCGCCCCCCATAAGAACGATTTCCTGTACCTTTCCAATGATATCCGGGGCGCTCTTAAATGCGGTCGCGATATTGGTGAGCGGCCCGATTGGTACGAGTGTCACGCTCTTGGCCGGGCGTTCGCGCAGGGTATCGATGACGAAATCGACCGCGTGCCTCTCCTGAAGCGGCATGATCGGTGCCGGAAGGTTCGGCCCGTCAAGACCCGAACGGCCATGCACATGCTCGGCGGTCACAAGGTCCCGGCCAAGGGGGCGGTCACATCCGGCATGGACAAGCACATTAGCCTTGCCCGCCAACTCACAGATAATAAGCGCATTTCTGGTGGTCATCTCCAGAGGAACATTGCCTGCGACACAGGTGATTCCAAGAACCTCAAGCGCATCGGGACAGGCCAGGGCGAGCAATATCGCCACGGCGTCATCCTGGCCGGGGTCGGTGTCGATGATGATCTGGCGTGCGGTCATTACGGTCTCTTTTGATTTCGCAAACCATGCGGCGGGCGCGGGCAAATGTCCACCGGTCTGGCGCCTGCCTGCGCGTGCGCCCGCCGATGCCCGGCCCGTGCGAATCAAATCTGATGCCGCGCCGCAGAAAAGTCCGCGCCATGGGGCCGATCCCTTGCATGAGATGGGCAATGCCGGAGAAATCATCACCCAAGGGGCAAATATTTCATATATTTCCGCCCCTTGGGCCCGGCTTTCTGTTTGGGTTTGGCGCCATTGTGCGTATAGTCATGCCAACTGCCACAACCTAAAAAAGCAAAATGGCCGGGGGAGAAACCACCGATGATCCGATCAGAACTGATTCAGAAAATTGCCGATGAAAACCCGCATCTCTATCAGCGTGACGTCGAGCGTATCGTAAACACCATTTTCAACGAGATTACCGATGCCATGGCCAGCGGTAACCGGGTCGAGCTTCGCGGCTTTGGCGCCTTTTCGGTGAAACAGCGAGATGCGCGGACCGGGCGCAATCCGCGCACCGGCGAAAGTGTTCAGGTCGAGGAAAAGCATGTGCCGTTTTTCAAGACGGGCAAGCTCTTGCGTGACAGGCTGAACGGGAAATAATCCATGCGCTATATCCGCTATGCCTCGATTGCGATTTTCGCCATTGCGCTTGTTCTGATCGCTCTTGCAAACCGCGCGCCCGTGACTTTGCGGGTGCTGCCGGATGAAATGGCGGGATTGGCGGCGCTTAATCCGACCTATGAAATGCCGCTGTTCCTGGTGATTTTCCTGGGCATTCTGGCCGGTTTGATTGTCGGCTTTATCTGGGAATGGATCCGCGAGGCGGGCGAACGTGCCGCTGCCGCCCGCCAGGCGCGCGAACTTGCAAGCCTGCGCGCCGAGGTCAAGCGCCTCAAGGGTGAAAAGCATCAGGGCAAGGATGAGGTTCTGGCGCTTTTGGAACAGGCCAGCTAAAAGGCCGCATGGCGAAAGATATCCGTGTAAAAATCTGTGGTCTGACGTCCGCGCGCGATGTCTCTGCTGCCGTTGCGGCGGGGGCGGCTTACGTCGGCTTTGTGTTCTTCGAGAAATCGCCGCGCAATCTCGGGCTTGAGCAGGCGGCGGCGCTTGCTCTGCCTGTGCCCCCCGGCGTGGCCAAGGTGGCGCTGACGGTGGATGCGGATGATGCCGCGCTTGATGCGCTGACCGCCGCCGTGCCGCTCGATTTTCTTCAGCTTCATGGTCACGAGACGCCCGAGCGCGTGCGCGAGGTCAAGGCGCGCTATGGTCTGCCGGTGATCAAGGCGATTGGCGTGGCCGAGGCCGATGACCTTGCCCAGATCGAGATTTACGCCCGCGTGGCCGATCAGCTTTTGATCGACGCCAAGCCGCCCAAGGGCGCCACGCGTCCGGGTGGCAACGCGCTTGCCTTTGACTGGACGCTGATTGCGGGGCGGCGCTGGACACTGCCCTGGCTTTTGGCGGGCGGGCTTGTCCCCGAGAACGTGGCGGAGGCGATCAAACTGACCGGCGCACGGCAGCTTGACGTGTCGTCGGGGGTCGAGAGCGCGCCGGGGATCAAGGACCCGGCGCTGATCCGCGCCTTTATCGAGGCGGCGACATGCAGCTGAGGTTTCGCCATGGGCGCCGCGAGGATGTGGCGGCGGTGGTGGCCTTGCTCGCCGATGACCAGTTGGGGCAGGGGCGTGAGAAGGGCGATCTTGCGATCTATCTTGCAGCCTTTGACGCGATGCAGGCCGAGGGCAACAACCATCTGATCGTCGGGGTGGATGCGGCCGAGACCGTGCTTGCGACCTATCAGCTGACCTTTATCAGCGGGCTGTCGCTTGCGGCGTCGCGCCGTGCGCAGGTGGAAAGCGTGCGCATTGCAAGCGCTCTGCGGGGGCAAGGGCTTGGCCATCAGATGTTCGCGGATGTCGAGGCCCGCGCGCGCGCCGCCGGGTGCTCGCTTATCCAGCTCACCATGAACCAGACCCGCACCGACAGCCGCCGGTTCTACGAGAGCCTTGGCTTCACCGCCTCGCATTTCGGCTTTAAGCGCGCGCTTGACTAGGCCCTTTGGTTGACAGCGCTGCGGACAGGCAGGATGCTTTGTTCGAAACCACCGGAGGCAAAAATGACCCGCGATCCTGATGACCTAAGTGATGTTTATGGCGCCAAAACGCCCGATCAGTCGCGCGCGCTCTATAACGATTGGGCGCAAAGCTATGACGCCGACAACCTCAAGCGCGGCTTTCGCCTGCCGTCGCTTGGCGCGGGGATGTTCGCGCGCCACATGGGGCTGACGGATGGGCCCGTGCTTGATGCGGCCTGCGGCACCGGGCTTGTCGGGGAAAGCCTGGCAATCATGGGCTATGGGGCGATCTTGGGCTGTGATCTGTCGCCCGCCATGCTGGCGGCGGCGCGCCAAACCGGGGCTTATCACGATCTGGTCGAGGCCGACATGGGCGAGGGGGTGCCGTTCGAGGATGAGACCTTCGCGGGCTTTACCTGCCTCGGGGCGTTCGGGCCCGGTCACGCCCCGCCCGAGAGCCTTATCCACCTGAGCCGGGTCACGCGGTCCGGCGGGATCGGGGTTTTCAACCTTCTTGATGCGACCTGGAAAGAGCAGGGGTTTCAATCCGTGCTGGAATCGCTGGTCGATAGCGGTCAGGTCCGGATCATCCAGCGCTCGCAACCCTTCCTGCCGTTTCTGCTGGCCGAGCCTGATCTGTGGTCGCGGCTCTACGTGATCCGCCGCAGTTAAGCGCGACCTGGATTTTTCGCCGAAAAATCTCGACTGCGGCAGGGCCGCTTTTCGCTGGAAAATCCTGAGCGCGTCCCATATTCATCCTCAACACATCCAGGATGAGAAGGCCCTTGCAATGAACGATCTTTTCAACAGCTTCATGACCGGCCCCGATGAAAAGGGTCGCTTTGGCGATTTTGGCGGGCGCTTCGTATCTGAGACGCTGATGCCGCTTATCCTGGAGTTGGAAGAGCAATACGAGCGCGCCAAGACCGATGATGAGTTCTGGGCCGAGATGCACGATCTCTGGACGCATTATGTCGGTCGCCCCAGCCCGCTTTACTATGCCGACCGGCTGACCCAGCATTTTGGCGGGGCCAAGATTTATCTCAAGCGCGACGAGTTGAACCATACCGGCGCGCATAAGATCAACAACGTGCTGGGACAGATCATTCTGGCCCGCCGTATGGGCAAGAAACGCATCATTGCCGAAACCGGCGCGGGCCAGCACGGCGTGGCCACCGCCACCGTCTGTGCCAAGTTCGGGCTGCAATGCGTGGTCTACATGGGCGCGCATGATGTCGAGCGTCAGGCGCCGAACGTGTTTCGCATGCGGCTTTTGGGGGCCGAGGTTGTGCCGGTGACATCCGGACGCGGCACGCTCAAGGACGCCATGAACGATGCGCTGCGCGATTGGGTGACCAATGTGCGCGACACCTTTTATTGCATCGGCACGGTTGCCGGCCCGCATCCTTACCCGGCGATGGTGCGCGATTTCCAGTCGATCATCGGCAAGGAAGTGCGCGAACAGATGCAGGCCGCCGAAGGCCGTCTTCCCGACACGCTGATTGCGGCGATCGGCGGCGGGTCGAACGCCATGGGCCTGTTCTATCCCTTCCTTGACGACAAAGAAGTCAACATCATCGGCGTCGAGGCCGGCGGCCTTGGCGTCAACGAAAAGATGCAGCATTGCGCCTCGCTGACCGGCGGGCGGCCGGGGGTCTTGCATGGCAACCGCACCTATCTTTTGCAGGATGACGATGGCCAGATCCTTGAGGGGCATTCGATTTCAGCGGGCCTCGATTATCCCGGAATCGGCCCCGAGCATAGCTGGCTGCATGAAACCAAGCGCGCGCAATATGTCTCGATCACAGACAAGGAGGCGCTTGAGGCGTTTCAGCTGAGCTGTGCGATGGAAGGCATCATTCCCGCGCTTGAGCCAAGCCATGCGCTTGCCCATGTGATGAAGATCGCGCCGACCCTGCCCAAGGACCACCTGTTGGTGATGAATATGTGCGGCCGCGGCGACAAGGATATATTCACCGTCGCCAAACACCTTGGCTTTGACATGAGCGGCGCCTGAGTCGACCCGACCTTTCAGCGAAAATCGCCAGGCGGGTGGGTCACACCGGCCTGGCGGACACCCATGTCCCGAGACAGCATATCATTGCGTCTTGGCGTTTTCTTCAAGGATCGCCAGCGGAACGATATCGAGTGCGCGCATGTGGGTGGCCGCAAGGCGCACCTTGGGCGCGCAGCCCTCGTCATGGGCCTGAAGAAAGCGCGCAGCACAAAGACACCATTGATCCCCCGGCTTGAGCCCGGCAAAGCCAAACTCGGGCTTGGGCGTGCTCAGGTCATTGCCGACATATTTGGAAAAGGCCAGAAACTCGGCCGTCATCAGCGCACAGACCGTGTGGCTTCCCTGATCCTGGGCGCAGGTGTTGCAATGGCCATCCCGGAAAAACCCGGTGACAGGCTCGTTTGAACAGGGCTCAAGATCCGTGCCCATGACATTGATGGCGGGGTCTTTTTCGATCATTGCGCGGGGCCTCTCTTTCGATCACGAGCCTAGCGTGGAATGTGGCCCCGTCAATGGCCGTCTATAGCGCGTCGTTGATGGCGCGCAGCATGGCGATGTTGGCGTCATGCACGCCGGGGTCGCGAAAATTGCGGTCGGCCGCAGTGACGACAATCACCACATCGGTGTTCTGGTCGATGAAAATATACTGGCCATAGATACCGCGCGCGATGAATTGGCCGTCGGGCGCGCCCTTGGGAATCCACCATTGATAGGCATAGCCGATCTTGCCGGGCAGGGTGGGCGCGCTTGCCTCGGTCGAGGCGCGCAGCCAGTCCTCGGGCACCAACTGTTGGCCCTGCCACTGGCCCATCTGCTCAATCATAAGGCCAAAGCGGGCGTAATCGCGGGTGGTCAGGTTCAACCCGCCAAGCGCAAAGGCCACGCCCTTGCCATCGGTCAGGTAATAGGGCTCTGCCTCAAGCCCAAGTGGCGCGATGATCCTTTCTGACAGAAGATCGGCAAGGTCGCGCCCGGTCGCCCCGCGCAGGACCATGGCCAGAATATGGGTATCGATCGAGACATATTTCCAGCGCACGCCGGGGGCGGCGTCCCGCTCGTTCAGGCCGGCGGCAAAGCCATCCATCGTGCCGCCAAGCGCAAGCACCCGGCCCATCCGGTTGATATCGGAATTATAGTCGAGATATTCCTCGTCAAAGGTGACCCCGCTGGTCATCTGCAAGATATTACGGATCGTGGCCCCGTCATAGGCGCTGCCTTTCAGAAGGGGGGCGTAGGTGGTCACCTGATCGTCGAGCGAGGCGATCTTGCCCTCTGACACGATCACACCGAACAGGGCCGAGAGAAAGCTTTTGGCCATTGACCAGCTTATCCGGCGATCCATCCGCGTGGTGCCGAGGTAATAGCTTTCATGGACGATTCTGCCGTTCTTGAGAGCCAAAAGCGAGGTGACGTCGCGCGCGCTGATCCACTCGGCGACCTCCGGGGGCAAGCTGGCCGTGGGGCCAAGGGGCAGGGGCGAGACCGGGCCATCGCCCCGTGAAACGGGTCGATTGAGAAAGGCGTTGTTCATTCTCGAGAAATTGTGAACGATTTTATCTTCGGAAAACAGGCTGTTGACTGCCATAAGCCGGGTGATCTGTTCACGTTTCCAGATGCCGACGGCAGCACCCGCAAGCACCAGCAAGAGCAAGACCCGCGCTGTCCATTTGAAAACTACTCGCATGTCATCCCCCAAGTTTGGCCGCAAAAGATCAGTCTGATCCCAAGATTGCAAGGCTGACGCGGTGGCGACGCATTTTAGCGGAATTTATCCATCAGTTTTTGCATCGCGCTTCGGCCGTCTGAGGTGGGCGGCTCTTCCGCCTTTTCAGCCGGTCTCGCAGGGTTTTGCGCCGCGGGCTTGGGTTTTGACGGGCGCGGCGGCGAGAGGCGCTGCGCGACGGCATTCAGAAAGCGGTCCGGCTTGCCCCCGGCCAGCCAGGGCGCACCCTCCGAAATCCCGCGCAACAGGTCATCAAGCCAATCGGTGTCGGCCTTGGCAAAATCCTGAAGCACGAATTGCGCCACGCGGTCCTTGTGGCCGGGATGGCCGATGCCAAGGCGCACCCGCTGATAGGCTTCGCCGATGTGCTGGTGGATCGAGCGCAGCCCGTTGTGGCCCGCGTGGCCGCCGCCCTGTTTCACCCGCAATTTTCCGGGGGCAAGGTCAAGCTCGTCGTGAAACACCGTCACGTCGCCGGGTGTCAGCTTGTAAAACCGGATCGCTTCGCCCACCGCTTGCCCGCTCAGGTTCATGAAGGTGCCGGGTTTCAGCAGGATCACCTTGGTGCCGCCAAGCACGCCTTCCGAGACATGGCCCTGAAACTTGGCGCGCCAGGGGCCAAAGCCGTGATCCTCTGCGATCCGGTCCAGCGCCATGAAGCCGATATTATGGCGGTTTTTTTCGTATTTTGCGCCGGGATTGCCCAGACCCACGAACAGCTGCATTGCCGATGCCCTCATATTTGGTGATGCTGGTCTACGCCGCGATGCGCGGGGAATCAACGGGCAGAGGGCGCGCAGGATGGCAGAGTTCGAGATTGACGGTATTCACCTTGTGGTGCCCGATGAGATGCTGAACCCCAAGCTGTCGGACAAATTGTCAACTGGCGGCTATGAGGCGCATGAGGCGCATGCCGCGCGGATGCGCCTGCGCGAGGGGCAGCGGGTGCTGGAGCTTGGCTCTGGGATCGGCTATATCGCCTCGGTCTGCGCGAGCATCACCGGCGCCGGGAATGTGACCACGGTCGAGGGCAATCCCAACATGCTGCCGGTGATCCGGGGCAACCTCGAGCGCAACGGATTTGGCGCGGCGACCGTGCTGCACGGCGCGGTTGGTGGCATGAAGGGTGCCGCAGAGCCGATTGAATTTGATAACAAAAAGACATTTTGGGCGGCACGGATCGCGGATATGGATACCACCCCTGACTCGGTGGTGAGCGTGCCGCATCTTGGGCTTGGCGATCTGCTCAAGACCTATCGCCCGCATGTTGTAATCATGGATATCGAAGGCGCCGAAGAGCATCTGTTTGATGCGCCTTGGCCGGCCTTTGTGCGCGCGGTGATGATGGAATTGCACCCCGGGCGCTATTCCGACGTGGTGATCAAGCGGATCGTCGATTGCATGTCGGTCTCGGGGCTGACCTACGATCCGCTATCGTCGCGCGGGCGTATCCTCGGGTTTCGCCGGGTCCGCGACAGATAACAGCGCCGTCATGAAAAAACGCGACCCCGGTGTGGGGCCGCGTTTCTCGATAATAGTGCCAAGGGGCAGGGCGGTCTTACGCCTCTTCGCCTTCGCCTTCTTCGGTTGCTTCGACTGCATCTTCTTCGTCTTCGTCATCGCCGCTCGATTTAAGTGCCGACGGCGCCGAAACGTTACAGATCACAAAGTCGCGGTCGCTGATGACCAGCTTGCTGCCTTCCGGCAGATCAACGTCAGAGATGGTGACAGTGTCGCCAACATTCTCGACCTTGCCCATGTCGACGGTCAGGTGATCGGGGATTTCGCCCGCGGTCACGATCATTTCGACTTCGTTGCGCACAACGGCCATGACACCACCCTTGCGGATCGCCGGGCAGTCTTCGAGGTTGATGAACTCAACCGGGATGAACAGGTTGATCTTGGTGGTGCGGCGCAGGCGCATGAAATCGACATGCGTCGGAAGGTCTTTGACCACGTCGCGCTGAACGTCGCGGCAGATCACCCGAACGTCGTCTTGACCTTCAACCTGAAGGTTGAACAGGGTCGACTTGAAACGGCCTTTCTTGAGGCGCTTCAACAGGACGTTGAACGGGATGTTGATCGGCAACGGATCGACGTCGCCACCAAAAACGATACCCGGAACCATACCGGCGCGACGCGCCTGACGAGCGGCGCCCTTGCCTGTCCCCGTACGTTCCTGGGCCTGAAGATCAGGAATTTCTCCAGCCATGATAATTCTCCATAAATAAGGGCGGGGCTCCTCCAAGGCTGTAGCCCCGCGGTAAGGCCTGTGCCTATAGACCACGAGGCGCGCTTTGGAAAGGGCAAATCGCGCCGGTTTCGACCTGGCGAAGGGGCGTTATTCCCAGTCGCCGGCAAAGCCCTTGGGGATCATCAGGATGTCGCGGTCAAGTTTGCCCACATCGGTGCGCCCGCACAGGCCCATGCTGCTATCAAGTTCCTTGTGAATGCATTCAAGCGCGCGGGTGACGCCCTCTTCGCCCATGGCGCCAAGACCGTAGACAAAGGCGCGCCCGATATAGGTGCCGCTGGCGCCCAGGGCCATCGCCTTGAGCACGTCCTGTCCCGAGCGGATGCCGCTATCAAGATGCACCTCGATCTTGTCGCCGACCGCATCCATGATCGCGGGCAGGGCGCGAATGGCCGAGATCGCCCCGTCAAGCTGACGACCACCGTGGTTCGAAACGATAATCGCATCGGCCCCCACGTTCAGCGCCTCGCGCGCATCGCGCGGGTCCATGATGCCCTTGATGATAAGCGGGCCATCCCACATCTTGCGAAACTCGCGGATGCGGTCCCAGTTGAGCGCCTGATCAAACGCTTCCGATGTCCAGGTGCTAAGCGAGGACGGATCGCTCACGCCCTTGGCATGGCCGACGATATTGCCAAAGAAGCGGCGCTTGGTGCCAAGCATGCCAAGGCCCCATTGCACCTTGGTCATCATGTTGGTGACCGATTTCACAGTCAGCTTGGGCGGGGCCGAAAGGCCGTTTTTCAGGTCTTTATGCCGCTGTCCCAGCAATTGCAGATCGACCGTGATCATCGCCGCCGAGCATTTGGCGTCCTTGGCGCGATCAAACAGGCGCTGCATGAAATCGTCGTCCTTGAGGGTGTAAACCTGCATCCAGAAAGGCTTGGTGGTGTTTTCGGCCACATCCTCGATGCTACAGATCGACATGGTCGAGAGCGTAAAGGGCACGCCGAATTTCTCGGCGGCGCGGGCGGCCTTGATCTCGCCATCGGCGCATTGCATGCCGGTAAGGCCCACCGGCGCAAGGCCAACGGGCATCGACACGTCCTGGCCGATCATCTTGGTGGCGGTGGTGCGCCCGGTCATGTCGACGGCGACCCGCTGGCGCAGGTAGATCTGGTCAAAATCGCTGGTGTTCTCGCGAAAGGTCTGTTCGCTCCAGCTTCCGGATTCCGCGTAATCATAAAACATCTTCGGCGCGCGGCGCGCGTAGATCTTCTTGAGGTCGTCGATATTGGTGATCACGGGCATCAGTCGTTCCCTTTTGGAAATTGGTAAAGACCCTTTACCAACGCCAAGGCAATCGCGCAATCATTCCTGTCGTCGCAGGGGAGGTCAGGTGCCGCTTAGGCACAGACGAGCACGCGCCTAAGGCGCATTCTTGTGACGCGCCTTAGGCGCGATGCGCGCCCGCTGCCAAACCGCGCACAAATTCAAGCACGTCGGCCACGCTTTCGCCTTCGGCGATCTTGCCGACAATCGCCGAGCCGACAACTGCGCCATCGGCGACGCTGGCGATGGTTTGCGCGGTTTCAGGCGTGCGGATGCCAAAGCCGACGATGACCGGCAGGTCGGTCTGTGCCTTGATGCGGGCCACTTCGGGGCCGACATCAACCGCCTCGGCGGCGGCGGCGCCGGTGATCCCGGTGATCGAGACGTAATAGACAAAACCGCTGGTGTTGGTGAGAACCTTGGGCAGGCGTTTATCGTCGGTTGTGGGCGTGGCCAGACGGATAAAGTTGAGCCCGGCCTTTTGTGCCGGAATGCAAAGCTCGTCGTCTTCTTCGGGCGGCAGGTCGACCACGATCAACCCGTCAATCCCGGCCGCCTTGGCATCGACCAGAAATTTATCGACGCCGCGATTGTAGATCGGGTTGTAATAGCCCATCAGAACGATCGGCGTGGTGTCATCGGTCTTGCGAAACTCGCTCGCCATTTCAAGCGTGCGGCTCAGGGTCATGCCCGCGGCAAGGGCTCGCTGACCGGCAAGCTGAATGGTGGGGCCATCGGCCATCGGGTCGGTAAAGGGCACGCCAAGCTCGATGATGTCGACGCCCGCCTCCGGCAGCCCCTGCATGATCTCAAGCGCGGTGTCATAGTCGGGATCACCCGCCATGATATAGGACACGAAGGCTTTCTTGCCTGCGGCTTGAAGGTCAGCGAATTTGGCGTCGATCCGAGTCATTTCTTTTATCCCGTATTGTTGGATACCGTTTGCGGCAGCGCGCGGCGGAAATCAATGGCAAGTGAAAGTTTTTCGCATGTCCGGCATGGGATTTGGACTGGATTGAGCCGAAAAGATAGAATTTGAGCGAGGTTGTTTCGCCAATCTCGGGGCATGACTTTTGGCGCATGAGGGTCGGGCGGCCACGTCTCCGACTTCTTGCCCGGCCAAATTGACAAATTCCCGGCCAAACGCGAGGGTTCAGTTTTGGGTTTGATGGATCAAATTTTGGACAAGCGTATCTTCAAGGCAATTGCACTGGCGGTTTTGTACAGCCTCATTCTCGCCGTCATAAACGCCGTTTCCGTCTATACCTGGGGCAAACCGCGCGGCGTGAGCTTTGGAATTCTATTCTATTATTTGTGGGTTTTTCTCAGCTCACAGGGTTTCGCAACCATTATACTAGGGTGTTTCGTTCGTCCTGGAATTTCCCTCTCGCTTTCGCTGTTGCTTATTCTTGGCACGGCCTTTGCCTTGTTTCCCGGCAGCTTCAATCCGGTGTATCTGACGGTTGTGTGCGCCGCCGCGGCCCTTAGTTTCATGGTTTTTCTCCTTGGACCAAGGCATCAAATGGCGCAGCAATAGGTGCAGGCCTGACATCTGAGGCGATCGAGCGGCGTAAAGGCCCAGACCCAGACCCCCGCGTTTTGCCAAAGGCGCGCTTGCGTCTGGACCGGACTGCCAATAGAAGCGGCGCTGCATGAATAAGGAGTGGCGTCATGGGCTTTAAAATGGGGATCGTGGGGCTGCCCAATGTGGGGAAGTCGACGCTTTTTAATGCGCTGACCAAAACGGCCGCCGCGCAGGCCGCGAATTTTCCGTTCTGCACCATCGAGCCGAACATCGGCGAAGTGGCCGTGCCCGATGCGCGGCTGGACAAGCTGGCGGCGACCGCAGGCTCGAAACAGATCATCCCGACGCGCATGACATTTGTCGATATCGCCGGCCTCGTGAAGGGCGCGAGCAAGGGCGAGGGGCTGGGCAACCAGTTTCTGGCCAATATCCGCGAAGTCGATGCCATCGCCCATGTGCTGCGCTGTTTTGAAGACGACGACGTGACCCATGTCGAGGACCGGGTTGATCCGGTGGCCGACGCCGACACCATCGAGACCGAGCTTATGCTGGCCGATCTCGAATCGATCGAAAAGCGCCGCGCCGGTCTGGTGCGCAAGCTCAAGGGCGGCGACAAAGAGGCGGTGACGCAGGATCGCCTGTTGGCCGCAGCGCAGGCCGCTCTTGAAGAGGGCAAACCCGCCCGCACGGTTCAAGTGGACGCCGAAGATCTTAAGGCGTGGAAGATGCTGCAACTGCTGACCAGCAAGCCGATCCTTTATGTCTGCAATGTCGATGAGGGCAGTGCCGGCGCGGGCAATGATTTCTCGGCCCGCGTCGCCGAAATGGCCGCCGAACAGGGCGCGGCCAGCGTAGTGATCTCGGCGCAGATCGAAGAGGAAATCAGCCAGCTTGACCCCGAAGAGGCCGAGATGTTCCTGACCGAAATGGGGCTTGATGAGGCAGGCCTGGATCGCCTTATCCGCGCGGGGTACGAGCTTTTGCACCTTGAAACCTATTTCACCGTCGGCCCGAAAGAGGCCCGCGCCTGGACCATTCCGGCGGGCACCCCGGCCCCCAAGGCCGCCGGGGTCATCCATGGCGACTTTGAAAAGGGCTTCATTCGCGCCGAGACGATCGCCTATGACGATTTTGTCACGCTTGGCGGCGAGCAGAAGGCCAAAGACGCCGGCAAGATGCGCGCCGAGGGCAAGCAATATATCGTCAAGGATGGCGACGTGCTGCACTTCCTGTTCAACACCTGAGGCCGATCTGCGGACAGAATAGCCCTCGTGAAGTTCCGGATTCCGGTCGCGTAGCCTTGCCTGTCGGCGGCTGCGTGGCGATAGCGACCATTGGTTTTTGTGGTCGCGTTCCACGCGCGGATCAAAGTGTTCTCCCACGCTCTGGTTTGTCCGGCGATCGCCGGTGAATGTGTTTTGCGGCGCGGCGAATAACATCTTGTAGAGAGCCTGGATCGTTGCCAGACTTGAGCGCGCATAAACCTCGCATTTTTGCTTGCTGGCAAAGACCCGGGCCGCATTCTTTCTCGCTTGGCGCAGGTCATTCTTCATATCGTTCCAGCTGTCACGGTCAGCCGGGTCGTTAACTATGATGCTTTCGACATCTTTCTCAAGCACGTGAAAGGTAACGCGGCCCGCCATGTACGTTTCGAGCACTTTCTTGATGACGGCCGAGGACGTGCGGTGGCATCGGTCGCTCTTGATAGGGTTAAGTTGATTTTGGGCATGGCGGTAAAAGCAGGATGGCTGGCGCGAAACTCACCCTCGATCACTCTTTTTGCGCGCGTTGAAGACATGGCGCGGCCCTTGCCTGCATCGAACGAGAAAACCCGTTGCGCTGTCCATGTGGGGGCCTTTTTGGGTTTGTAGGTAAAGTTGTTCTTGACCATACGAATTCCGGCGGCGCACCGGAAGGAATAAGGTCAGGTTAAGACGGAAATTTTTCAAACAAAGCAAAAGAACGGGTTGTGCATCCTGCGACAACTTCATAAACACATCGACGGAGCTGTGGCCGAGTGGTCGAAGGCGCTCCCCTGCTAAGGGAGTAGGCCCGGAAGGGTCTCGTGGGTTCGAATCCCATCGGCTCCGCCACCTTTCTTACGGTGGCTTATGTGTTTGATTTAAAACCATAATACCAATTCACGTAAATGCAAAACCACACACACTTACCACACACGTTCACCACACACAAAAGAAGCCAATCCGGTTTTGAGAACGTTTGTCAGTGTCGATGCTCCACAATTGGCAGCCCAGGTTTGAAGCAGGGTCAAGTTATGTGCGGGTTTGGTTCACGCTGCAAATCGCTGAGCACCTGACAACGCCCTAAATGGCTGCCCACTCCCAGTGAGATTTAAGGGCATCTAAACTAGGCTGCGAGGCAAGGTCAGCAGGCAGGGAAAATTTTTGCCCGTCGAATTCACCGTATACGGTCGGCCTGAGTTTGTCAGATAACCTTACACACAAGGTTTCCGGATTTATTGATATCAGCCCCAAATCGAATAATGAGTGGATGTCAGCGCGCAGCAGAATGCCGTTTTGTGCGTGATTAGATTCTGGGCCGAGGTACGGAGTAATATGCGCAGCTTCTAATGCCTCAACAGCGTCGCAGGAGGTAATTGCGCATTTCCCTCTGTAAGCATTGAGAATAGCAGCACGAAAGCCAGGCTGCCCTCGTCTAACTACTATTTCCGCAATTGCACGTTTCCGCACATCCTCGATGGTTCGGAGGTCAAAATCACTTTTCCAAGCCAGTTTAGCGCTTTCCTTGGTGAGTATTGCCACGGGCCCAGGTGTTCTTCTGAGTTGGGTAATATCGCCATCGGACGAAAAACCTTCTAGTGTAAAAAAACCATCTTCCCAACCGACTACCCGTGCTAACCCCAGAATCCTATACTGAGCGCCCCTACCAGCTTTGGTTTGAAGCAAGACCCCAACAGGTACGTCTTGCTCCATACAATTTATCAATCCGCGGTTAGTGGCGAACTGGTCACGCTCTTCGGCTTTTTGTCCTTCTTGATAATATTGACTACTCCAACTGCCATCAGCTCGAAAGTCTGTGTCCGAGTCTGCGTATGGACTGGAAATCAACTGTTTTACGCTTAATGCTAAATCTGTGTATGCGGGTTTATAAATGCCTTTCGCCAGGTTTGCTAACCTAGCACCTGTATCTGCGTGTGCTGAAATTTCCGCCCACGACACCACTGCACCTGCTCTATCAGCAAACCACTGTAAAGCTTCCCTGTGTTGACCATCGACCTTGTAAATTGCTTCGCTCAAATCACTCATGTTCAACCTCTGAAAATCCTAAACGGTGTAGGTACCTGGACTAGGCCTCTCCAAAAAATCAACAGTTTAGTACAATTTACTTGCGAGTTCTCTTAATTCTGATCGCGTGGAAACGGTGCTCAGCTCCGGTCTTTTCCATTGATTAGGATCGACTTACGCATTTCTATCTCTCTTGCGTCAGTGGTGCGATGTATTCCCACCAACAGTCGCCAACTCGGTTCTCGGGGAAGTTATTGGCTTTGACTTAGGCCGTAAGAAAAAGTTGAAAGTATTCAAAAAATTCAACCTAAAGGCATTGAGTGATGCGGTGGGAACCACTACCGTTTCTTTCAGGGGCGTATTCAATTAGGAGAAAAAGTATGAAAAGTCTTAGCTTTAGCGCTGCATTGGTGGCCTTGCTCGCGGCGCAACCTCTATTTGCGGGGTATGCAGCAGATGTGAATCTGGTGTCGCCAAGCTCTGCCGTTCAGCATGGTGGTGGCTGCCGTAAGGATTCTCCTAGTGGACAATGTTGCCATGCAGGCTCGAAACCCTATCACTGCCACTGACTTGACGGTTATTTGATCCAAATATGACTCTTCACCTTTGGCCTACGAAGCTTAGGTCTTTATTGGCCAAAGGTTGCATCATGCATTTAAGGGGTTTTCGGTAAGGCCGTCGGCTATGCTGGGCCTCATGATTGAAAATCTCCAATTCTGCCAGGAAAATTCTTGAATGAATACGCTTAGAATTTCTCTTTTAATGATAATCTTTGGCAGCACAGTTGTAAGCGCAGGTGAGTGGATTGAAGGTCGCGTCACCCACGTCCGAGACGTGGATACCATCGAAGTCAGCAATTTGCCCGTCAGGCTGAAGGGCGTAGATGGTCCAGAGTTGAATGAGCGTGGCGGCCAGGCGGCTAAGCGATGGATGCAAAAGGCAATACTTCGCAAACCCGTTCGCTGCTGGCTCACCGGAAAAAAGACCTATGACAGATGGGTTGGGACCTGTTTCGATGCATCTGAGAGAGACATTGGAGCGCTTGCAATTGGCGCTGGGCAGGCGAGAGATTGCCCCCGTTATTCAGGCGGCAAATACACATCTTTGGAGACCAAAGAGAGTAGAAAGCTGCCATCCCATTCCTATTGTAAATGACCATGGCCTCACGTCTTCCACTTATTGTGCATTTTGACGTTCAGTCTTTCAAGTAAACTCTCCTTTTGGGCGATCACTTTCCTTGCTTTTCTAGGCCGCACTCTTCTTCATTTGAAAGTAATTTGCATTGCGCGGATGCATTAATCTTCGATGACTGGTTGACGAAATATCTACGGGCCCTTTCCGTCAGACCGTATCTTTCGACGTAGCCTAATATGATGATCTCCAACTCAATGATATTCTCCCGCGACATTGGCTGTTCTCCAACAATGAAAGTGGATTCACTGTACCTATGAATTCCTAACAAACAGTTAACTCGACTGGCATTGAAGCGGCACAAACCGCGCCGAAGTATGCTTTTATAAACGCGAAACTGGGAGGCTTCAGATGAACCGCGATTTTTACCGCATCGACGAGAGACTAGCAGCAGCCGTACAACTGGCACAAAATCCAACTGTTTCCAGAGAGCACGTGATAGAAGAGTACCGGCGACGGTCTGAAGCTGCATTTGCCCCTGGGACTCGTCGGAACTACCGGCAAATCAAAGCAACGTTCTGCGCATGGTGTGAGGATCAAGGATTTGACGCCAGCCTACCTATCGATCCAAAGGTAGTTGCTGCATATGTCGATTACCTTGGTGGAAAGGTAAAAAGCTCCACGATTGAGACACGGCTCTGGGCTATCACGGAAATGCATAGAGCGGCGTTTGAGGCTACGCCATGTAGAGACCGGTTGGTCCAACTCGCGTTGAAGGCAGTAAAACGCAGATATGGAGCAGCGGTAAGACAGGCACCGCCTCTTGGTAAAAAAGAAGTCCTAAAGGCCATCGAGAGCTTAGGGGACAGCCGGTTAGAGCAACGTGATAAAGCTGTGTTGTGGATTGCGACGGACAGTTGGTGCCGCTCTTCGGAAATAGTGGCATTCAAGGTTAAAGATTTGATTCGCCAGGATGACGGGTCGAGCTTGCTTTATGTTACTCGCTCCAAAACTGACCCCTATGGCGACGGAGCCTACGCTTTCTTATCAGAGGCAGGGACAGAATCTGTTTTGCGCTGGCTTGAAATAGCTGGGTTGAAATCCGACGATCCGATGCTGACTAAATCGCAACCAAATTCGAAAGTACAGCATATGGACCCTGCCACAATCTCACGGATTCTGAAGCGTTGCACTGGCCGGAAGGACATTTCTGCACACAGCACACGCGTGGGAGGGGTGCATGATGCGTTCAGACTCAGATGTGATCTTTCATCTATTATGGTCGCGGGGCGTTGGAGTTCGCCTGAAATGCCTGCGCGCTACGGTCGGCGCATATTGGCAAGCCAATCAGCCGCAGCACAGGTATCAGCGGCATTTTCTGAGGTATAGTGATTCCACGATCAAACTAACTGCGTTTGACTATTCCCCTTGTCCCTTTAAGGAGAATAATTTCGAGTAACAGGTTAATTTCACTGACTGAAACCAGCCCATGTCAACTTTTATGAATTGAATGTCGACGGTGAGAAAGTTGCGTCCAGTAACAAAGCCTCGATGGCTGAGCGCTTTAACAGGCCTAGCCTTTGGATTGTGCGAGTGGCCACCGAAACCCTGGTTAACCACCCGCTCTTTGCCGAAGGTTGCTTTTAACCTACCCACAAAGCACCCTGTAGACCGACCTCTCTGAGACACTCAACGCTTCCGCAACCTCTCGCTTGCTGACCCCCTGGGCAACCATTTGCCGTATCTCAGGGGCCTTCTCTCGGGCCGTTGGACGCCGCCCCTTGTACTTGCCCAGCGCCTTCGCCTTGGCGATGCCTTCCCGTTGCCGCTCTAGCATCATCTCCCTTTCAAATTGAGCGACAGAGCCAAGGACATTTAGCATCAGCTTGCCTGTCGCGTTTGTCCACCTCACCTTGGTGCTGATCCTGCCAATTCCGCAGGTCTGCGATGGCAAAAAGAAGATCCCGGTGGTCGTCATTCAGATGGGTGAAAGACTGTTCTGCTGGCGAAGTGGACATCAGGCGTTGCAGTAGTCCATGCTTCTTCTCCGCAAAGCGGATGTCGACGCCATCGGCGGAAATGGTGGCAACGGGACGATCATCAGACATTCTGCATCACCCAGATTTTCCAGCTCGGAATCGAACTGTGAGATTTCGAACTCCACGAACTGCGCATGATGTCATCGCAGTAATAGGTTCTCTGATAGAGTTTGGGCGCTTTCGGGTCATTCTGTCGAAAGATGTGAGTTTTGTAACTGTGGCATCCATCAACCACGATCTTGTTGCCGATCCGCATGACCAGCAAGGATGTGCTGCCGCCACGGTCCAATTGTCGCCCGAACCGTCGGTTCGTATGGTTGTTATCAGACCCCACGAGATGGCGTTGCGCGTATTGCCGGGCAGATGCGCCAAAGGCGACCCATGCCTCGTCAATCATTTTGTCCTCATATAGTTCCAGCCAGAAATCCCGTCTCGGAGGCCACATATGATTGTTCTGTGTCGCGGTGACCATATCGCAGAAAAATTTCATGTCCTGCTTGGTCAGCCTCAGCTTCATCGCGACAATCGACGATGTAACGCGGTTTGGCAAAGCAACCGATGTAGGCGCGTATTTAGGACTGACCCCGAGGCGATATCAATCTGGTGAAACGAATTGGTCGGGGCGCATCTCGAAACGTGGTGACGGGTCCATGCGCAAGCTGCTTTATGAGGCGGCCAACATCCTGATCCAACGTGTGTCGCGCTTCTCGCCGCTCAAAGCATGGGCGATGCGGCTTGTCGCGCGGAGGGGGATGAAGAAGGCCATCGTTGCCACGGCCAGAAAGTTGGCCGTCATCATGACCCGCATCTGGCGCGATGGCACGACCTTCGCCTGGACCAAAGAGGAATTACCAACATGAATTAACTTAAAACCGAATACGCCCGTCTGGGTGTAGAGACGTCCCATCGGGACGGTGGCCGGATGACCTCGCCGTCGAATGTTGATGCGCCTAAAATTAGGTGACCTCGCAGCGGACCTTTTTGAGGCACCAGTCCCCGACGCCATTATGAGGCGGCATCGCCGACCTCGGAGAGAACCATGAACTCGATGAGACCGAAATACGCCCTTGAATTAACGACCGCAGATAGAGAACATTCGCTGCACTTTGCGCCGAGGTCGGCTAAGCGGGACGAAGCCGTCAGGCCGGGAACGAAAGCAAACGGCCCGGACCGGGACGCATGTTGCGGGGTTCATCTCCGGCCGGCGGGATAAACCTGCGTCCTGCCAGTGTGGCAAGGCGCAAAGCCGATAGCGAGATGCAGGTTAACGCAAAACACCGGTCACGGTGCTGCTCTTGGTGGTCTTTGTGCGGGAGGTAACGCTCTCTTTTGCAAGCTTCATGCGGTGATGCCATGGTGAACCTGTGCAATTGCAATCTCAACCTCTGGCGGTCTTCCGCTCCTTCTTGAGTCGCAGTCCGCAATAGATGCTTTGAATTTTTCCCGTCAAGGAATGGCTGGACAACATAAGGTTTTCCTGAGACCGAATTTTTGATAGTCATGTGAACAATATTGGCTGCCGCGATCCGTATAACGGATGCAGTCCTTTTGTGGTGTTGTGGTGCGCGAAATGCGAAGGTCATGTTCAACACCTCAATCGCCAAGTCCCGCTTCATGTCATTGCTGACCAACGGCCGGTTATAAAGCCTGCCTTTAACCCGGTTCAAGCTCATGCGCAGGGAACCGGCCTTGGCCTGACGTATCGGCCTCGTTGCTTCCACATCGACACTGAGCCTGTGGTTCTTTTGGATCAGATAGTGGCTAGATGAACCGGCTAAGAATCTGGGGATTTTCCGGCATTCGGCGCCAACCCGAGACGGGTTTAAAAGTACCTGACAACACCATTTTTTTGAGCGATGTCGGATCATTGGCCAATTGTTGCCATGATGTGATCATATTTTCGGTGCAGCCTCACACGTTCTGATTGAGTGTTTTGAATCTCTTTGTGCTTCCCGAGCTGCCAACTGGAAAGACCACGACGTGCAAAACAATATTACCTTTTTGGAAGAGCATGAGACCGACGAACTCTCATCCGGTAGTAGGCTGCTGTACGGCCAGTACACGATTGAGCGTCACCTGATCGACGGTGGGTTCGGCATGACCTATCTGGCCCGCGACAGCCTGAACCGTCATGTTGTCGTCAAAGAGTGCTTCCCCAGTTCCATTTGCCGCCGGATCAACGGCGAGGTGCGCCCACGCAAACCTTGCTATTTGGACCAATACCAAAGTGTCATTCGCAACTTTTTGCGAGAGGCGCTGAGGCTCGCCAAATTCGAACATCCCAACATTGTTAAGGTTCACCAGGTTTTTCAGGAGAACAACACGGCATACATCGCAATGGACTTTGTCGATGGCATGGATCTTTTGTCGATGATGGATATCGACCCGGGGCGCCTCACCAACACCCTGCTTCAAACATTGCTAAGCGAAACACTCAATGCATTGGATCATGTGCATGACTTCGGCATGCTGCATCGCGATATCTCACCGGACAATCTGTTGCTGGATGCTCAGAACAATTTGACGCTGATCGACTTTGGGGCCGCGCGCGAAGATGCTCGCAACCCGAAACGGGTGCTTTCCACTGTCTTGTCCGTGAAGGATGGGTATTCACCTCATGAGTTCTACTACACGGATAGCTCGCACGAGCCATCCAGTGATCTCTACTCTGTCGGTGCAACCTTTTATCACCTGATCGCCGGTTATGCACCGCCGGATTGTCAGAAACGCCTCGCAGCTTTGAGCTCAGGCCAACCTGATCCTTTTAAACCGCTTGCCTCCGGATCGTGGGCGTTTGATCCGGCTTTTCTGGCATCAATCGACAAAGCCCTGTCGGTTTCGCAGCAGAAGCGCTTTCAGTCTGTAAATGACTGGTTGGACGTACTCGAGACCTGCGAGGCCGCGCCCTTGCAACAGGATCATATTGCGGCATCTCTGCAAGAGAGTGCACCGCAGGTCGACGATCTTGATCCAAGCATGGCGGAAGCGATTTCATCGCTTGTGGAGGACACCAACAGCAGCCTCGAACCGGTACTCGACCCGCGGGCCAGGCAACATGTCGAAGTACCCGCGGAATCCGAGAAAGACGATCAGCCCAACCGGCTTGTCGATATGTTCGGCTGCCCGATTGATGACGTCGATGCATGGCTGCGCGAACAGGATAAACTATCAAAACGACAACGGGATGAAGCGCGTCAGCTAAATCAGAAAGCCGAAAAAGACGCCTCATCTAAAGCTGAAGGCACCGGCTCGACGTTGTCGCGTGTACTCAGCGCTCTTGTCAAAAGATGGCGCCGTTCGGCCGAAAAAATAAAACCTGAAAGGAACTAAAATGAAGTTTATTCGCGATATCATTGGCGAAAAACGCGACATGAGTCATCGGGCAAATGGTCTCTCGGCAGCCAAAGAGGCGAGCGACCCTTTAAAAGATGAGTTCCTGTCGCGATCAGATTCTGCCCCTGCGGCAGACCAGCAGCAGCTTGAAGCATTGATTAACGATGTGACCTTTGAGGATGTTGCGACGACCGCACCGGAGAGTGCCGATGCCAGCGAGCCGCAACAAAAAGAGGTCGAAGACTTTACAGGTGGTCTGGACATTTTCTTCGAAGAACAGGAGGGGGCCAGTTGCGATGCAGAAGAGAACGGAGCGGACGAGCAACCTGTCGTGACCTGGATTGCTGAACCGCAATATCGCACATCGGAAACTTCTGAGACAGCGCAGGACGGGAAGGTTGATCGCGCAGCGCCAGTGGTTCAGCCCCCCCTTGAGCAAAGCGTTGATCCCGTCGAGAGAACACCGGCGGCAACGTCACCGTTTCATCATGACACCTCTGACATGGATCAAGAGGCACCGGATGCGTCACCAGAGCCGCCTCAGGCAATGCCGCAGTCAGCCCCCAAGGCACCTGATGCCTATCAGGCAGTCGACGTTCCGCAACCCGCTGTGGGCCGCGGGGCAAGCCGCCAGGGTCGGGTAAAGACCCGGCTTCTTGGCTTCACAAGCAGTCAGGATGCCGACATTGACCCCATTACGGGCGGCGCAGATGCAAAGCCTGCCGCCTACACCAATTTCCCGCTCGGGTGGTTAATCGTCGTCGCGGGTCCGGGCCGAGGTGCCGCCTTCACGCTGTTCAATGGCGTTAGCAAAATCGGCCGTGGCAAAGATCAGACTGTGCCGCTTGATTTCGGCGATAATAGCATTTCGCGCGAAAATCATGCCGCGATTGCCTATGACCCCGCGAAGAAAATATTCTTCATCGGTCACGGTGGTAAGGCAAACCTTGTACGGCGGAATGACCGTCCGGTCCTGAGCACCGAAGAACTGTCAGCGGGTGATGAGATCACGATTGGTGAAACGATGCTTCGCTTTGTTCCGCTTTGTGGCGCGGGCTTTACCTGGGAAGAATCGAAAGAGAGGGACTGGCCCCATGCATCCAACGGTTGATCTTGTTTATGACACGTCGATGGCCATGGTCCTGGGGCGGCGCGAACGGCAGGAAGATGCCGTGGTTTCGGACTTCTCATCAGGAGAGGCGTTTGGATTTGTGGTGCTGGCCGATGGAATGGGCGGGCATGCCGCAGGTGATGTCGCAAGCAAGATCGTCGTGACCGAGGTGTTCAGCGAACTGAAACTGCAATCCGGTGATCCGGAGTTGTTGGAGCCCCATATCGGCGAGGTGCTGCAGAGGGCGACCGTCAGTGCGAACAAATGTGTTGGGGTGTATTCGCGTGAGTGCCCGGATGCGCAGGGCATGGGCGCCACTTTGCTGGCGCCGGTGTTCATACATGACCGGCTGTACTGGGTATCGGTTGGCGACAGCCCGCTCTACCTGTTCCGGAGTGGCGTGCTCGAACGCCTGAACGAGAACCACGCCCTTATGTCCCAAATAGATTATCTGGTTGCGAACGGGATCATGGGCCGTGAAGAGGCCATCAATTACCCTGACCAAAGCTGCCTGACATCGGTGTTGATCGGTCGCGATATTGCGCAGGTTGATTGCCGGACCGTGCCGGTACAGATCAAGGACGGCGACATTCTTATTGTTGCCAGTGATGGACTGCAATTTCTTTGCGAAGAACAGATCGAGGGCGTCCTGCGCTTCACGCAGAAGCGCTCAGCGGAAGATATAGGCGCGGCCCTTATGAAAGAGGTCCAGAAACTGGACGATCCCAGCCAGGACAATGTCTCTTTGTGTGTCGTAAAAGTTATGGCGCAGGGTGCCGGGACGGTTGGGAATGATCAAGATCAAGATCAAACCATCTCGCGCTCTCAGCAACACAGCAACACGTCGATCACAATCATGGCAAAGGTGATGCGGAAGAAGAAGGCAACAGGATGATGAATTCTCGGGGAGACCTCCGTTGAACCAGGCAATTAGGATCAACCCGGTTATCGATCGGTTGGAAAACATATTAGGCAGGGGCGATATTCCGGCCCCCTATGACCGCTGGGGCGCACGTCTGCTGGCGCACCTGACAAAGCCAGTGCAGGTAGTCGTGACCGGCCTCGCCGGAAGCGGCAAGTCGACTCTGATTGAAATGATGTCGGCACAACCTGTTATCGGCCAGCATTTGGAAGTACCTATCATAGAACTGGCCTATGGCGAAAAAGAGCGCGGTCTGTTCGAAAGACAGGACGGCTCAATGACCAGTTTCCCGGGGTTTCTGAAGGATTGCGAATGTCCTCAGGATTCAATCCGTGCCCGACAAGAATTGCCCGATACGAAACTGATCAGCCAAACTTTTGTTGAGATAGGACTTTCGGGCGATCTTGCGCAAAAACGAGCGATCCTTAGTTCCGCATGCGAGCGCGCGGACATCATCATTTGGTGTAGTCAGGAGTTTTCCCAAGAAGAGCAGCACCTGTGGGCAAGCGTGCCCGACCAGATTAAGGATCACAGCTTTTTGGTTCTGACCATGGCGGACCGCCAGTTGATGCGCGATGTGCTGTCAAAAAATATTGCCCGGCTGGAATCCATCGTGGCGGATGAATTCATGGGGCTTTATCCCGTGGCCACTATTCAGGGGATCGCGGCGCAGACATCCGGCGAGGGTCTGAATCAGGCTCTCTGGACGTCGAGTGGCGGAAAGCACTTGATGGAGCCGGTGCTCAGACAGATCAAGCAGGGGCGTGGCGCCGATGTCGATCAGGCCCGGATTTTCCTGGATCGCCTGGCAGCACGCACGCCGGAGGTCGATGTCGAGGGGCGCGAGGCCCCGCAGATGCCGGATCCGATTGCCATAGATGGCCCGGACACCAAGGAAAAGAGCGAGGTCGCGACAAGAGCGGATGATGTGGCTGTGGATGACGTGGCGCCGGATGCGCGATCCGTTGCCCTGTTGTCCGAAGCCGTTGACATGCTTCAACAGCGCGCCCGCGAGATGCTTGATGAAATGGACCATAATGACAATCTGGATGCCGGTGCCATTCTGAATAGTTGTACGGAGGCAATGTCGTCGCTGGCAGGATTGCTCGACACGGCACCGGTAAATGACCCCACCGCCCAAGGTGTACGCGAAGACGTGCA
The DNA here is from genome assembly GCF_900142625.1 of Roseovarius marisflavi. Lineage (GTDB taxonomy): Bacteria > Pseudomonadota > Alphaproteobacteria > Rhodobacterales > Rhodobacteraceae > Roseovarius > Roseovarius marisflavi. The sequence goes on along the minus strand of NZ_FRBN01000011.1, from coordinate 19,337 downwards.
GGAGGGCGAAGAAATGCTGATGTTGTTCCAACTGGAATACAGCGAGGAGGCTGCGCTGGACGCCGTAACCCTGCTTTTGCAGATGAGAAAGGAGCTTATAGACAAAGTCGTCTGATAAAGAATTTTCAACTTCAGGAAATCTTTCCTCAGACCCGTCCAATTATCAACACATTTGATTACCATTTTTGCCATGGCAAAAGTGCGCAACGCTTGGTTGTTCCGAGTTTTCAAATACGGCGAAATGTATCCGCAACGCAAATGACACCGGAAATCTAATGAACATTGAAGTTGAAATTGATCCTGCCACCAATATCCGGGCTTCAGCGCACCGAACTAATCTGAATTCTGGCATGGAAGACCTTGCAGCTTTCGCCCAAAAGGCCGCAGAGCTTGAAGCCGCACTGGATAGGCTTGTCGAGCTGACCGGAGAAGAATCGCGCCGGTCAGTGTCCCGCCTGAAGGATCAACTTGCGGCCTTTGAGCCCTCAGTCACGGTCCTTGGTCAGGTGAAATCAGGGAAAACATCGCTGATCAATGCCATGACCGGTTGGGCCGATTTGTTGCCTTCGGATGTCAATCCCTGGACCTCTGTGGTCACATCGCTTCACCTGACCCCCGCCGCCGAAAATGGTGAGACCGGGGCACGTTTCCAGTTCATGACCGAAGAGGAATGGGATCGCCTGACCACCAAGGGCGGCAGGATTGGCGAACTGGCCGGGCGCGCCGGCGCAGAAGGCGAACTGGGCAAGATACGCGAACAGATACACTCCATGCGCGAGAAGTCCCGCAGGCGCCTCGGCAGAAATTTTGAACTGCTGATGGGGCAGGAACATGAGTACGGGTATTTCGACAAGAACCTGCTTGAGCGGTATATTTGCCTGGGCGACGATTTTGACGTGCCGGGTCACGAGCCGGCCAGTGATGATCAGGGCCGATTTGCAGATATAACCCGGTCGGCCGAGCTTTACCTGAATTGCCATACTGTGCCGTTTCGTCTGTGTCTTCGCGACACACCCGGCGTCAACGACACGTTCATGATGCGCGAAATGGTGACGATCAGAGCCATCCGCGACAGCCGCGTGTGTGTGGTTGTCCTGTCTGCGGGGCAGGCACTGACCTCTGTAGATATGGCGTTGGTCAGGATGATCTCGACCCTCAAGTCGCGCGAAGTAATCATCTTCGTGAACCGCATTGATGAATTGTCCGATCCGGCCAATCAGATGATCGAGATCGAGGAAAGCATTCGCGGGACGCTGAAGAACAATGATGGTCCTCAGGACGCACAGATCATTTTCGGTAGCGCCTACTGGGCGGGTAAGGTTCTGCATGGAGAGTTGGGCGACATGTCCGAAGCCAATGCCGATGCGTTGCTGAACCTTACCAAAGCCGTTCTCGGTACAACAAAAATAGATCAGTCGCCGTCTGCCCATGTGTGGGAATTGTCAGGCTTACCCGCCCTCATGCGAGCACTGTCATCACAAATCGTACTCAGCCTGGGCGAGCCCTTTCTGAAGAAAATTGCATCTTCAGCCGTGGCAATTGCGACATCACAGAAAGCCGCGCGAACGGTAATGGTTGAAGGTAACGATTTCAAATCTGATGTCAGCATGTACGATATTCGAGCCGAATTCGAGCGGATAGCAGAGACGAACCTGAGCAGGTTCAAGGCATCAATGGCAGAAATTTTTGCCGAATATCATACACGCGCAGATCGCGTGCATGAGAACTTTATCGAGCGCGCAACACATTCATTGCTGGCTCACCTTGAGGTTTATGGTGACGAGCAGATCTGGGAATATGACCCGGCCGGACTTCGCATTCTGCTGCGGTCTGCATACTCGACCATGGGCAGCAAGGTCCGCAAGGATGCCGAGGCACACTATGAAGCCGCAGTATCTGACACGGCACATTTACTTTATCGCTGCTTTGGCCCGGCTGTCGAAGGTATTCAGCTCTCGGTCCCCGGCATCCCTCAAATTCCGTCGCCAGTCACCCTCGGGCAGACGATTGCGTTGGATTTCAATGATAGCTGGTGGGCGATGTGGTGGCGAAGAACGCGAGGCTACCAAGCCTTCGCCAGGCAGTTCCGAGAATTGATCCGCTCTGAGACAGAAGACTTCATGAGACAGATGAAAGATGTCCAGACCTCTACCATCGAAGACGACTTCGTAGAGGAACTGCGCGGTTTTCTTGAAGAGCAGAAAGGTATTCTGCTCGATTTGATTTCCGGAGCGCATCGCTCCGGGACCGTGGAAGACATGTTCTGCGACAAAGATGAGCAAACGCGCAACGATGCGCTGAACAACACGCTTAAGACGTTGGGGCGTTACGTCACATGACCAAGGAGAAGACATTGAACACTGAGAGTCTAAGCCCGGCACCATTGCCCCGAAAACCGCGCCTGGCGTTCATGGGCGAATTCAGCGCCGGGAAAAGCACGCTTTCCAAACTGTTTCTTGGGAATGCGCCACTGCCGGTACAGGTGACCGCAACCCGGCTTCCCCCGATCTGGATCAGCTACGGCGCTGAGGCCGCAATTGCCGTGGATCGTGACGGCACCGAGAGAGAGATCGACATTGAAGATCTGGAAGCGATCTGCGTTGACGAAACCAGGATGGTCCGTTTGTACAACCGCTCGGAAACTCTGGAGATATGTGATCTGATTGACATGCCCGGAATTTCAGACCCAAGCATGTCGTCGGATGTCTGGTTATCCATGATCGAACACGTCGACAGCGTCGTGTGGTGCACGCAGGCAACGCAGGCATGGCGCCAATCCGAGGCGGCGGCATGGGAGCTGATCAGGGAGCGGACGAACGGAGATAACATCCTGCTGGTGACACAGGTTGACAAACTTAGGGTTGATCGCGATGTCGATCGGGTGATCAATCGCGTCCGCAAGGAAACCGAGGGTTTGTTCAAAGCGGTCTATCCGATCTCGATTATCGAGGCGCTGAATGCAGGGGACGACTTTCAAAAGTGGCAGGAGAGCGGAGCGGCGGAGTTTGTCGATCACCTTGTGGAACTGTTGCTGAACGCACCCGAAGAAGGCCGTTCTGCGCCGGTCGCATCGCAAGAAACGACCAAGTCTTCGCAAGTGCAGGATTTGCCGGACAGCACGGCATCGGGCGCGCCGCAAGAGATGGCGGGCAGGTCGTTGGCCGAAGCATCGCCGTCCGCTCAAAATGCGTCTGCCGAACCTGTGGTCTACAAGTCGAGCAGTGTCATACCGAAACGAGTGCGCGTTCTGACCGAGATGCGCGGGCGCACCGCCCGGCCCAGCCCTTCGGTAGACGCCAACTGGTGAGAAAAGTCATGAGGCAAAAGGGAGCAGGTGTGTTTGGAGGCCCGCACATCTACGTCCCGCCGATCTGGAGCGCGAAATGACCATATCCGAATGCCTTGACGAAATGCGATGCGGCGTGCCCGGCTGTTCGCTCGTTTCGTTCGGGGATCTGAAGACGGGCCTGGTCTTGCGCACAAGCGCCAACCGTCAGCACAAACAGGACTATCTGGAAGAAATCATCCAACAGGCCGCTTTGAATTTCGGGGTTTCCGATACTTTGTCTGCGGATGATGGCCAAGCAGAAGAGACAGACCACAGCGTCATCGTGGCCACACCTGACGATGTACGCATCTTTGTCAGATCGCAAGAGAGGAAATCCGATGTCGTTTGCTGCGTGTGTGACCGTGCTGAGGCGGTCACACATGTAAAGGCATACGCAAAGAAGGTATTTCTAATGGTGTCTGGGGAAGCGTGATGGTAAGAATTGCAAAAGCCCGCCAAATCGGATCCGAGGAAACGGCGCGTCACTTGCGTGGTGCTTTGGTGCGTCTCGGCATGGATCGCGACGAGCTTCTGGCGGACATCCGAGAGACGGCGACAGACCATCAAAGTCTGTTGCGCATTATCATGCGGGAAATTGACGAGGCTGTCCTGCCACGCAAGATGGCACTGCTGTCTGATAGCGGAATTGAGGCGATGCTTGTTGCATCGAACAGGCGTCTGATCGAGTTGCGCACCAATGACACGGTCCAACAAAAAGCTGAGGGTGGCGAAACAGACCCAGAAGACGCTGCGCGGGCCTATGCACAAACCATCAAGAAAATAGGCCAACAGGCAGCAGGAACAGCATTGCAGCGCATGGGCCGCGCATTGAATCCATCCACAAGCGGCAAGTCCTGTTCGGCGGCGCGTCTGGCAGAGGTCAGTGAAAGCTTGGGCCACGAAAACCGGATGCATGGCTTTCTGAAAATGATCCAGCCGCGTGCGAAAGGCTGGATTATGCGGGCGCGCGAGGGCAGGGATGTAGAGCGCGAGGGGCCCGAGGCCGTCCTGCTGCGCCTTGACCATGTTGAGAAGATCTTTGCCGCGCATCGCGGGGCAAAGGGAACCCTGCGCCGTCTGGACAGAGCGGGGCCGTCTTGTTCGGCTTTTGCGCTGGCACCGGGATGGCAGGCAATCGTTGCCAGGGATGGCACGGATAGCCTGCTGGCGGCGGTTCCGAACCAAGGCAGGGTCGCGGTCATGGATGACTGGCGGAAAGTTTTCGGCACTACAGGGCTGAACGCAACGGTTTGACGCAGAAGTCGCCGATTTGAGTTGTGCCCGGTATTCACGACCGACGGGCGCCCTGCTTGCATCTAATTGACAAATAAGAGCGCGCACTCGCCATAAAGGCGAGGGGTTCGGTGTGGCCAAGAAGCCGCAACAGCAAGTTGCGATTCAACTTTTCCGGTAGAATGTGTTGGTGTCGGACTTCACAACTGCAACGTTAAACCGTATTAAGGCAAAAAAGTGACGAGCAGTCTATGAATCGTACGTGGTCGCCCTTCCGGGCACAGGCACTTCCACCAACTGCGCCGCTAACTGAAAACATTGATGTTAACGATCGGCATGAACGTTCGCAGAATAGAGTAAACAGTTCTACGAAACGAAACGATAAGGTTGCCGGGGAGCCCGTCGATCACATCAGGTCAACGACCATTTCGTTTCGAAATATGACTGAATATGGCGGGCTGTTGGTAAAATACCTTGAAGTCAGGAAATTGATTTTCCTGGACCAACTCGGCTGGCATGTCTCAGAATCCGACGGAATGGAATTCGACCAGTACGATACGCCATACTGTCGCTGGATTGTAATTCATCAGTTCGGTGAAGTCCTTGGCGGCGTTCGCATGGTTCCCACCACGGCCAAATGCGGCCCCTTCAGCTATATGATCAGAGATGCACAGATGGGCCTGTTGGAAGATATTCCAACCGACATTCTTTTTTTTGAGGCCCCGGTAGAGCATAGTGTATGGGAAGCCACCCGGTTCTTCATTACAAATTCCGTTCCTGCGCAACAGCGTCAAAGGGTCCAGACTTTATTGTTTAGGTCAATGTGCCAGACTGCCATGGATAATGGTGCAGCGCATGTTCTGGGTATCGTGCCCGCTTTATGGGCTCGGTGGGCCCGGCGTTTGGGTGTGAATGCGACGCCCATAGGAGCAAAGTTTTCCATCGACGGGACCGCGAGCCAGTGTGTTTTGTTCAAGGTCACCGATCTTATATCCTGAGTGACTCAATCAAAGATTTTCGGTCGGCGCGAACTTTGGAAGACAATGCCGGGCTGATGCCCTGTATTGTTTGGCACTTAAAGACAATGCTATATTTTCACCTTATTTTCAGCAAAATTTAGGGAGAATAGACTATCTTAGGCCTCAAATTGATCACAATTATAAATGATTAATGGTCCACTAATCCGTATCAAACGGCCGGTGGGTGAATATAATGTCTATTGAAGGAAATAGCCGTTTCCAACGCAAAATGGAAATCCGCGCTAAAAAGCAACCAGGTTGCAGAATTTTGGTCGTAGATGACGAGCCAAGCATTCTGGAGGTTGTGAAAACAGCACTGGAAACGCTGGAAGATTATCAAGTTTCAACTGCAAGCAATGCAGCCTCCGCACTTGACGTAATCAACGGCGCTGAAAAACCGTTCGACTGTATCCTGCTTGATATCCAGATGCCGGATATGAACGGCATCGAGCTCCTGCGGCAGCTGCGGGTAATTCCGGAATATACAGAGACACCCGTTCTCATGCTCACCGCCATGAGTGATCGCAAGTATATTGACGATGCGTTCGTGGAAGGTGCGACTGACTATGTAAACAAGCCCTTCGACTTTCTCGAACTTCGCAGCCGCATCAAGTGCGCGCATAGTCTTGTACAGTCGCGCCGCGAAGCCGAAAAAAGCATGCAATGCGCAAGCGATCTCAAATGCAAGCTGGAAACTATCCAGCAAATGGATTTCGAAGATCCAATCTCACTCAAGGGGTTGAAGAACTTTCTCCGATATATCGAATTTGACAACTACGCGGCCCAACTCGCGCGGCGTAAGATGTTTGGTTCACAAGCCATTTCAGTCATATTGCAGGATGCCGATCTCTTTTATCACCATGTTGGTTGTGAAGGTTTTCGGGAGGCCATCCAGGACGTGGCATCTTGCATTCAAGGCGCAGCGGATGACATGGATTTTGTTTTCTCATACCGTGGCAGTGGCGTTTTCCTAGTTATTTTGCATGGCCGGAAGGTAACGGATTCCATACTTGGAACAGTGACTCTTGGCGAGATGATAGGCGCGCAACTGAGACAGCATGTGACGGATGAGCGTGTAGAAGTCCTGGTAGGAGAGCCGGTATCGATGCGCCTGTTGTCCCGGAGCAACGCGACCGGAGCACTTAAAAGAGCCATTGACTGCGCCAAGGCTCTTGAAGCCGAGATGCGAAAGAACGACTATGCGAAAAGTTTCGATTTTGACCGCGATTACCACCGCCAGAAAACGGGGAAAAAGCGGGTTTACGAACGCGTTTTGAGAGAACTCTTTGGTGAAGACAACTATCTGAACGTCGAGTAGATTTTTCGCGAGAACAGTTTTCCAGCTCCAGCTTGCCACTGAGCGCTGACAGGCTGCACTTTCAAAAACACCCACAAAAGACCACCGACCATTTGCTCGGATATTTCTGCTGCCCTTGCCGAACATGACGAGCATGGTTAACACTCCTTTGGAATTCGCTTTGATTGCGAAAGTAATAAGGATGAGCCCCACGGCACTGTTGTATCGCTGACTGGATGTTTTGGGCTGAGTTAACGAAAACGTTTCCGAATTTTCCTAGTGGCTATGCTTGAGTCTTGCAATGCCCTCATATGGGGGTGTCGAGGGGGAAGCAAAAGCCAATGGTTGGCAATTTGGGGTGGGGGTGATGATGACGACACCAGTGTCATTTGAGGCGGTGCCAATTGCGGCCAAGCTTGCAACAAAACCCGTCGGGCTGATGGAGTTTGCGCGGCTGGCCGGACGAAATATGCTCGAGGTCATTCCAATTGAAACCTCGGTCGAAACCTATGTTCGGGGGCCTTTGAATATTCACTACATTTGTGATCCCGAAATTATTACGGAACTTTTGGTCGGTAGTGGCAGACACTTTCCGAAGGCCAAATTCACCAAGGACATCATCGGTTCGGCCGTCGGCAACGGTCTTATCTTGGCTGAAGGCGAAAAATGGAGAAAACAGCGTCAGCGGTATTCCCCCTTGTTTGCGGCAAGGAACTTGCCCCTTCTGGCAACACATTTCGCTGAAACCGGCATCGAGGTGGCGGATTCCTTATGCGAAGGGCACGGGATTGTGGACGTCACACAAATGGCGCCGGCATCCACCATTACGAACATTTCACGGGTCATCTTTTCCGGCAACGAAGAGGTGTCGGCGGAAGAAATAAGGGCCGGGCTGAAGATATACTTCGAATACATCTCAGAGATTTCGCTTTTTGATCTTATGCGGTTGCCGAAATGGATTCCGCGGCGGAAATGGTTGCGGAGTAAAAAGCCAGTTACGAATATGCGAATTCTTGCGCGGCAGGTCATCGAAAACAGGCGTGAGGAGAACCGGGACATTCCGCAGGATTTCCTGGACTTGATGATTGCGGCGCTGGACGATGACTATGAGGATATCGCGACTACGGTTGACAATCTGCTCACATTTGTCGTCGCAGGGCATGAGACATCCGCCAATGCGCTGGCCTGGGGATATTATCTTTTAGCGCTGTATCCCGAGGTGCAAACGATGATTCGAGAGGAGATTTTGTCCATCTGTCCCGACGGGCCTGTGACGTTTGACGATATTCAGAAAATGGATCTGCTGAGGGCACATATCAATGAGACGCTGCGTCTCTATCCCTCGGCTGCATTTTTTGCCCGCGATGCCGCGGAAAACCTGACGATCAAGGGCATTACGTTCAAGAAGGGGGATGCACTCTTCTTTCCCGTCTATTCACTTCATCGCAACGAGAAACTCTGGAAAGAGCCGAACCTCTACCGGCCCGGTCGATTTCTGACCGACAAGTTTCCTCGTGGTCAGTTCATACCCTTCGGAGCCGGACCAAGGATTTGTATTGGCGCACAATATGCGGAAACCGAAATCATGGTTCTGATTGCCAGTGTTCTGCGCAAGATCGAATTTTCGTTGACCGATGTTCCCATTCCACGTCCCGTTCTGACGTTCACGATGCGCCCAGAAGGACCGATGATTCTGAATGCGACACCTGTCTGAACGGTCTTACGGCAAGAGAAGATTTTGCGTGTACTCGCAAATTCAAGCTGAGCTGTTCAATTGAGTGAAATGCAAAATGCTCAAGGCAATTCTGGTGGCACTCTGTGGGCGAGGAATTCAGTGAAAAAGGTGGTCCCGCATCCAATTTCGCTTACGTAGTCAAGTATGCCGTTATGGTGTTCCACAATCTCTTTCGAGATATTCATTCCCAAGCCACTTCCTGCCGCTCGTCGCTGGTCGGAAGAATCCAACTGGCTAAAGCGACCGAAAACCTTGCTTTCTGCTCCGTCGGGGATTCCGCAGCCTGTGTCTTTCACGTAAATTCTGACCTTGTCGCCGATGCTCTCGTATCCAACGGTCACTGTTCCCCCCTCCTCGGAGAACTTTGCCGCATTTGAAATCATGTTCGCCATGACCTGCATGAGGCGGGTTTCATCCCCTTCGATCACCAAGGGGGTGTCCTCGGGGCATTCCTCGACAAGGGTTACATTATGCGCGGTCGCATAGCCGACGTTGCTGTTGACCGCTTCACTGACAAGAGCCTGAACGCTCAGGACGTCCCTGCGATAGTTCATTTCCCCGGCTTCGATCTTTTGCAGGTCAAGCACATCGTCGATCAGATTGGACAAGCGTTTGCTGTTTTTGCCAGCCATGTTCAGAAGACTCTTCATCTTTTCCGGAATCTCGCCCATCGCGCCAGAATTCAGAAGGTCAAGCGATCCCCTGATCGAGGTAAGTGGCGTGCGAAGTTCGTGGCTGACCGTCGATATGAATTGGGACTTTACGATGTAGGCGGCTTTCGTTCGCTCATGTTCCTGCCTGAGCGCCTCTAGCTGTGCCAGATTTTTTCGATATAGTCTCAGGAAGACGATTGAACAGTCGATCAGAAAATACATCACAAAGATGACCGTGAAAAAGTGCAGCCAAAGCTCTGAATCCAAGCTGGGTTGCGATATCCAGATATCCGTGAATACGATAACCAAAAAGGATAATCCGTACATTGCCAACCTGATGCCCAACGCCAGCACCAGTTGGTGGTTGTTCATGGCAGCAAACAGTGCAGCCGCAAAAAGAAAGAATAATGGCGTGAAATGGCCACCGAGTTCCTGTTTGAAGGCAACGGATACGGCATAGAGACAGATTGCAGCAGAGCTTAGGATCGTATTCAGAAGAATCCATACCAGGCTGGAGTGTATGGCCCGCTTTTGATTTACGTGCAGCCGTCTAACACGTCTGGCAATTATGATATCCTGAAGTTCGCAAAAGACGATCGTGCAATAAAAGATCGCGGCATTGACAGCATCAAAGTAAAAAGCCGTCAGCAGTGTGGTCGCAAGATAGATGGCCTGACGCTGCCAGAGCAGCGCGAATGCGCCCCAAGTATAGTCTTTCAGGTTTTGAAGCAGCTTGGCGTCGGCCGCCGTAGCCGAGTCTTTCGGCTGATCAACTCCAGAAAGCCTCATGATTTGACCTGTCTAAATTTCTGTTATCTTTTAAACGAGTAGTATTGTCACATAATCTTAGGGAAGGAATGGGTCTGCTTTCCGGTTAAAGTTTGTCATTCTGTCTGAAATGTGCCGACGTCACGCAGTAAGGGCCAGGCCAGAGCTCATCAAGCATTTTCGACTAGTTTGCAGTCTGATGATCTCGCTTTAGTTGCATTTTACCGTTGATGCGTATCTTTAGGCGTCTTTGAAGCGCCGGAGCAAGCGGTGCGTGCCTAGCGCTTCACTACCTGCCAGTCACGCTGGATATCCACTTGCGGAGCTTTGAAAGAGTAATCGGGTGGCAGCCTTCATCAATTTCTGTCTGATCAATGAGCGCAGGAAACTTGTCATGTCTTGATTGCGACCTTGGCTTACTGCTTCCGTTTATGTCTGTTGCGTCATTCTTTCTCGCGTATTCACTGAACACAGCATTAACCTCTCTTATTAATTGGCGATCTAATGCTGAAACCATTTGCTGGGATACTTTGGCATAATTTGGGCAAAATTGTCCTGATCGCGCCTTGGCTGTGGAAACAGTATGTTTCAGAGATTAACCTGAGCCCCTAGGTCTACACAAAACTGGATGAAATTCAGGGACTCAGGTAAATGATGACGAGGCGCTTCGTGCATCAAGGTGATCAATGAGGGACAAGACAAAGCTGCAATCTGGCGTGCATAATCCGTCGGAGAGCTGTTGAAGTTGATGATCGGGAAAGGATCTTTTTCCCACATCGTCAACAGGGCCTGACTATGGGTTCGCCAGAGATCAAACAGCGGGGCATCCTCAGTGAAGTCGGTTTGCCGCGCGCGTAGCGATCAAACAACTTCCGCCGGGTGACGACCCGTGCCCGCTTGGGTCTTGAGCAGGTCTCCCTCTCCGTGCAGGCGGGCCATTTCGATCGGATCGCCTTCATCATGGATGGCTTTCCAGCATTCGGGGCGAATGTAGAACCAGGCCTGATCCCGCCAGCCGTCCAGAGGATCAACTCTGATCACAAGCAATTTGCCGTTCGAAGACTGGACGGAAACCTTCGGCCCAGAGCGCCTGACCGCTGCGCTACTCGACCGGCTGACCCACCACGTTAACATCCTGGAAATGAATGGCGAACGCTAACGCCTCGACCAAAGCCGCGCACGCCTCGCTAATCCTTCAACCTGATAAATGAACAATTGGCCTGACGGCCGATGCGCCTTGGACCGTGCCTGCTGATTGAGGGCCACACGCTCCAGGGCGCACGCCCCAAGCTGGCCTACTTTTGCTCCGCCCCAATGGCAGGTTCTTACGTCGCCTTTGACAGTTGACGATACCGGTCAGGTGGTGGCGCATGGTGCAGAATAAAGTTTGAGCGGCGGAATTTCCCTGATCCGGCAGGATCGTGCAGAAATGGCCCGACGTTCGCAGCAAAATAATGCCCGATAGCGCGGGGTGAGGCGGGTCACGCGCAAGGGTGAATGCGTCGGGGTTGGAGGATTACGGGCGACCCTTGCCTGAAGGCTGATGCGTCAAGCGGCCCAGTGCTGCCTTTCATTCTTGGGGATAATCTGCGGGGTTTCGATGCTGGCGGGATCGCGCACAAAAGACTCTGCTTGCAAGCCGCGCGTTGCGCACCTAGAACGACCCCTGATTTTGACCGCTGCGGACGCCTCCGCGGCCCGATTGCAATGGATGAGGACGAACAATGCAGGTCACCGAGACCCTGAACGAAGGCCTAAAGCGCAGCTACAAGATGACCCTGTCGGCCAAAGACCTGGACGCCAAGGTGATGGACAAGCTGAAAGAAGCCCAGCCCGATGTCGAGATGAAAGGTTTTCGCAAAGGTAAAGTGCCGCTGGCACTCTTGAAAAAGCAATTCGGCGACCGGGTGCTTGGCGAAGCCATGCAGGAAACCGTCGATGACGCCATGAAAGCGCACTTCGAAGAAAAGAAAGAGCGTCCGGCGTTTGAGCCCGATGTCAAAATGACAAACAAGGACTGGAAAGAAGGCGACGACGTCGAAGTCGAGATGAGCTATGAAGCTCTGCCTCCAATCCCGGAAATTGACCTGAAAACCATCAAGCTTGAGCGCCTGGTGGTCAAGGCCGACGATGCCGCCGTCGACGAGGCGCTGGCCAATCTGGCCGAGAGCGCACAGGATTTCAAAGACCGCAAGGCCGGCGTGAAATCGAAAGACGGCGATCAGGTTGTGATCGACTTTGTCGGCAAGGTTGACGGCGAAGCCTTTGAAGGCGGAAGCGCCGAGGATTACCCGCTTGTGCTTGGCTCCAACAGCTTCATCCCCGGTTTCGAGGAGCAGCTGGTCGGTGTGAAGGCCGAGGAAGAAAAGGCCGTCACGGTCACCTTCCCCGAGGAATACCAGGCCGAGCATCTGGCAGGTAAAGAGGCGGTGTTTGACTGCACCATCAAAGCCGTGCGCAAGCCGGTTGCCGCCAAGATCGACGACGAGCTGGCCCAGAAATACGGCGCAGAAGATCTTGCCGGTCTCAAGGCCCAGATCAGCGAACGCCTCGAAGCGGAATATGCCGGTGCCTCGCGCGCCATCCTCAAGCGTAACCTGCTTGACGTTCTCGACGAAAAGATCAGCTTCGATCTTCCGCCGACGATGGTTGAAACCGAGGCCAAGCAGATCGCGCATCAGCTTTGGCACGAGGACAACCCCGAGGTTCAGGGCCATGATCACCCCGAGGTCGAAGTGACCGATGAGCACACCAAACTGGCCGGGCGCCGGGTGCGTCTCGGGCTTGTTCTGGCAGAGCTTGGCCAGAAGGCAAATGTCGAAGTGACCGATGCCGAAATGACCCAGGCGGTGATGAACCAGGCGCGTCAATATCCGGGCCACGAGCGGGAGTTCTTTGAATACGTTCAGAAAAACCCGCAAATGCGTCAGCAGATGCGCGCACCGATCTTCGAGGACAAGGTGATTGATTTCGTGGTTGAGCTGGCCGAGGTTTCCGAAAAAGAAATCTCCAAGGACGACCTGGAAAAAGCCATCGAGGCCATGAACGACGAATAATCGCCGTCGGCGTCACTACAAAAAGAAGGGCCGCCCTGGGGAGAAACCGAGCGGCCCTTTTTCGTTCTTTCGCTGCAGAGCGGATCAGGGTGTGCGTTCTGTCCGTGAGTAACTGCGCTTATTGGGGGGTAGCGCGAATGTCTGAGCTGGAACGAATTGTTTGCGCAAGGGCGGCTCGAAGCGCCACTGCCGCACGTTTTTCGTGTTCGGTGGTAGCGGCTGCGATCTGTTCGTCGCAATAGTCGCGAAGGTCCGGCGACATCGTGTCGTCAGTGGACCGCGCGGCAAGTGCATCTGCAACTTCGTCTTCGTCAGCAAAGATATTTCCGGTGATCCCGGCGAAATTGCGAATGCGGGCAATGCGCTCTTCGGTGATATCGCTGAGCGCGGCAAGTGCCTTTGTCTTACCCATCTGAACGGTTTGGCCGAGATAGCCATGGGGCGCATTATCACAGCGCTTCAGGATGCGGTCCATGGCCGGATCTACGACGCTGATCACATCCGAGATGCCAGATTCGTAGGCGTATTCGGCAATGCCGGCCATCAGCTCACAGGCTGTGGCGGAAACGCTGCGCGTGGATCCCGGCTGTTTCAGGCGGTCGGTGTCGATGCAAAACCGCGTGTTTTCCCAGACCGTGGCACTGCGCAAGGGCGGTTCTCCCATCAGGATATCCTGGAACACATCTGTCAGCATATGCGGACCAGTGGTCTGCAGCATGCGATTACACCCGATCACGTTATATGAGTCGTCCAGAGCGACGAGATAGACCGGATCGAGGTTGTCAAAAATATCAAATTCGCGCCCGTCTTCGACCGTCACATCCCATCCCATGCGGTCTTGAAAGACACGGGCCCGAAGTTGGAACATATCGTCGATAACAGATTGGAACCGGTCTCGGTTCAAAGCGTCGATTACAAGGATCATGGTTTTTCTTCCCCAATGTGAGTGCTAGAGGGACGAAGATACCGATATTTCATTTTTTAAAAATTAGGGAAATCCCGTAGTGCGGCCATGTTCACGAAAACGTTTGTTCAAACCGGCGATACAAACCTGACACATCTCTTTGGTGAATTCAACCGGGGTAGATCAATCCGAGGCTGACTGCGCGCCCAACAGCCTGCGCGGTGCTGATCGTGCATAGCTTTTCGCGGGTTGAACGCACATGAACTTCGACAGTGCGAGAAGATATCATCAGAATGTCGCCAATGTCCTGCTGGGACTTGCCCGCTGCAACCCATTGTAGGATTTCGATTTCCCGCGACGAAAGCTTTGGTTGACGCAGCGTTTTCAAGAGTGGATCAGAGTTCATCACCGCGTCGTGCAGGTGGACGGCGTTGTTGAGAAGGCTGCCCAGAATGTCGCGTTTCAGCTTGATCCATTCGGCCTGTGGCACTGAGCTACAGGCACACAGCAGTCCGATTTCACCGAACATTCCGCGAATTGGCACCGTGACGCCCCGCTCGGGCAGCTTGAAATCATGGGCGTCTTTGAATACACGGTCATAATTTGGGTCGCGCATCAGGCGCTGCCAGTCGACCGGTGCGACCGATCGGGAAGCTGAATTCAAGGTGGGGTCGTATTCCTGAAGGCGATTTGCGACGTAATGAGATTTCCAGTCGTCAGGATAGGTGGTGAAACCATGCATCTTTCCAGAGATCGGGTTTGCCGCGAAATAGGTCGCATGCTCAACACCAAGCGTGTCACACAGCTTGTTTAGGTGTCCGACATAGTCGCGCTGACACTCTGGCGTGCTTGCCAGATCTATGAGGTCGATGCGTTTTTGCATTTCGCCATGGGACCGTGAAGTTACCCCTGATCCTCCATCTCTTGTTCATGTTCCAACCGAATCTCCCAGTTCTGTGAGTTGGTTGCTTACGATACCACTATACCCCCGCATTTCAATCAAGGGGGATCGGTGTGCTTTTGACGCGAACGGAGGTCTCGGTAACACTCGGAACAAAACAGATGTAGCAGTCTCCCGACAGTTGAGTGGGGTGCCTGCGACGTTTTGTCAACAAAAAAAGCCGCGCGCCAGTCAGGGCGCGCGGCTTTCAGAACGCAACGGCGTGCTCGCCTCAGGTGTTCGCGTCGTCTTCGACGGATTCGGCAATCGCTGACAGATCATCGTCGTCCGATGCGGCTGCGCCGATATCCTCGAACAGTTCCGCGATTTCAAAATCGGCGGCTTGTTCGGCTTCTGCGGCGGCATCCTGAATGGATTTGCCAGACGCCTGAAGCTCGGCTTCTTCGGTAGAGCGCGCAACGTTCAGAACGATGGTCGCCTCGACCTCGGGGTGCAGTGTGACGATAACGTCATGCAGACCAAGGTATTTGATCGGGCTGGTCAGCGCGACTTGCTTGCGCTCGACGGTAAAGCCGTTCTCGGTTGCCGAGTCGGCCGCGTCACGGGTGCTGACCGAGCCATAAAGCGCGCCGCTGTCAGAGGCCTGGCGAATCACGATGAACTGCTGACCGTTCAGCTTGTCCGCCATGGCTTCGGCTTCTTTGCGGGTCTCGAGGTTTTGTGCCTCAAGCTGCGATTTGCGGTTCGCGAAGTCTTCGATGTTCTTGGCCGAAGCCGAGAGCGCCTTGCGCTGCGGCAGAAGATAGTTGCGCGCAAAGCCGGGCTTTACGTCAACGACTTCGCCCATCTGGCCAAGCTTGGCCACGCGTTCAAGAAGGATCACTTGCATATCAATGTCTCCTTATTTCACGGCATAAGGCAGCAGGGCGAGAAAGCGGGCACGTTTGATGGCACGGGCCAGTTCACGCTGCTTTTTAGCCGAGACTGCGGTGATGCGGGACGGCACGATCTTGCCACGCTCAGAGATGTAGCGTTGCAGCAGGCGCGTGTCTTTATAGTCAATTTTCGGCGCATCATCACCCGAGAAGGGGCAGACCTTGCGGCGACGGAAAAACGGTTTGGTAGCCATTGGTTATAGTCCTTTCTTCAAGTGATGGATTAACGGCGCTCGCGGCGTTCGCCACGCTCACCACGTTCCTCGCGCTTCTGCATCTGCACCGAGGGGCCCTCGGCGTGCTCATCGACCTTGATGGTCAGAACGCGCATCACATCATCATGCAGGCGCATCAGGCGCTCCATCTCCTGAACCGCCGACGACGGGGCGTCGGTTTTCAGAAAGGCATAGTGGCCTTTGCGGTTCTTGTTGATCTTGTAGGCCATCGTCTTGACGCCCCAATACTCGCTTTCAACGAGTGTGCCGCCATTATCGGTCAGCACGGTGCCGAAATGTTCAACAAGGCTTTCGGCTTGCGCGGTGGACAGGTCCTGGCGCGCGATCATGACATGCTCATATAGCGGCATGTTTTCTCCATTTCTATCAAGGCGCATTTCATAGGACGGACAAGACCCTTTCGCGGCCCATCCACGAGAGACTGCGCGGTGCATAACGATTACGAAAGGTCCGGCGCGTATACGATGGATGCGGTCGACGCGCAAGCCGGTTTGACCGGGTCGAAGGAATGCCTTGGGTTTGTCCCATTTACGGCACGTTTTGCGGCCAAGTTGTACCTGTTCGAGTGGAAAGGATAAAGACATGGTTGCCTTGCCGGATTTGCCGCGTGATTTCACACATGCGCCTCACAGCTTTCATGACAACACCGCAATGTCCGAGAAAAAGACGAAGAAGAAGGACTTCCGCCGTGCCGCCAAGGGGTTCCTTGGAAGCGTGCTTTTGTTGTCTTCTGCGGGCATCTGGCTTGTGTCAACGGGCGCGAATGATGCGGCTATGATGCTGATCAAGCTGGTCTTTTCGCTGTCCCTGTTCTGTGTCGGAGCGATGTGCTTTTCCACCCTCGATCCCGAAGATATCGCACCCGAAGTGCAAATCGATACCACGCGCCGCCAGCTTCGTGTGATAGAGACCGGGCTTGACGGGCGCACGCGACGGGTTGCGGTATATGCGCTTGACGATCTGGCGGAACTGTCCCTGCGTGACCATGTTCTGACAGCGCGCGATTTTTCGGGTCGTCAGGTCGTGGCCTTGCCTGTGAATGACCGCGCGACGGAACGCGCCCTGCGCCGAGCGTTAAGCTTTGCCGCCTGAACCGGCGAGTGTTCGCCAGTTCACAGCCCCTGTTTGAATCTACGTAATTGTGATTTTGGGCCACCGGGGCGAAGTGTATAAGCATGACTTGTACGTTTCTCGCCTGGAGGCTCTTGATAATGAAACAGACTTTGATCGCAGCGGCTCTTGCCCTGACCACGACCGGGGCGATTGCCGCTCCGCAAGACTACACCTTGGATCCGAGCCACAGCCAAGTTGTGTTTTCTTACAACCATCTGGGTTTCTCGACCACCTATGGGATGTTTTCGGGCTTTGAGGGCTCGATCAGCTTTGACGCCGAAGATCCTGCGGCCTCGTCGGTTACTGTCTCGATGCCTTTGATGTCGATGATGACCGGCTGGCAAAAACGCTTTGATCATTTCATGACCGAGGATTTCTTTGGCGCCTCTGAGGGCGACATGGTTACCTTCACCTCGACCGCCATCGAAGTGACCGGCGACAACACGGCCAAAATCACCGGCGATCTGTCGATGAACGGCATGACGAAATCGGTCACGCTGAACGCGACTTTGAACCAAAGCCTTGAGGCGCACCCGATGAATGGCAAGCCCTGGATGGGGTTCGATGCCACCACGACATTGCTGCGCTCTGACTTTGGTGTCGATAAGTTCGCGCCCTATGTCAGCGATGAAATCGACGTGAAAATCTCGATCGAAGCAGGGCGGTCCGAATAAGCCATCCGGCGTGTTGACCACTCAGGGAAAAAGGCCGCCTGC
Source organism: Roseovarius marisflavi (assembly GCF_900142625.1). GTDB lineage: Bacteria > Pseudomonadota > Alphaproteobacteria > Rhodobacterales > Rhodobacteraceae > Roseovarius > Roseovarius marisflavi. Next base: position 1,443 of record NZ_FRBN01000011.1, on the reverse strand, counting down.
GGGGATGCAGGCGGCCTTTTGTGTTGCTCTGATTGAGCCGCCTTAAGTGCCGTAGGCGCGTGCAACACCCATCACATCCTCTGCGGAACTGACAAGCGCGTCGGAAATCAAGTCCAGCTCGGGCGTGGTCAGCCGCGCGGGCAGGCGGGTATCACAGGCCCGCATCAGCATCGCACGCGTCTGCGGCAGATGGGGCGTCTCACCGGGAATGAATTGCCAGTTCCAGAAGGCGCGAGCGTTATCGACGTTTTGCCCGAACACCTGAACCTTGACGCCGCGCGCAGAGGCGGCATCGGCAAAGGCGCGGGTTTGCTCATCGCTGAGCCCGACAAGGTTGAACTGGATCGAATCCGGGGCGCGCTCTTCCGGGCCAAGTTTGGGAGGCACGCTCAGCCAAGGCGACAGGTTCAGACGCTCGGCGACATAGTCGTGATTTCTGCGCCCCTGGCTGACACGCCGCGCAAGTTCAGGAAGCTGTGGACGGATGATCGCGGCCGACAGATTATTAAGCCGCAGATTATAAAGCGGAAACTTGTTCTGCGCGCACGCAAATGCCGCCTCAAGCAAGGGGTCGGGGGCGCCAATGTGCTTGGTCCAGTTGTGTTCGTAAGCGCCCGACATGATCACGGCGCGGGCAATAAGATCGGCGTCATCGGTGATCATTATGCCGCCCTCGCCGGCATTGACCATCTTGTAGGATTGAAAGCTGAAACAGCCGATCCGCCCCAGCGTGCCGATATTGCGCCCGTTCCAGGTGGTGCCAAGCGAATGCGCCGCATCCTCGATCACCGGAATGCCGCGCGCGTCGCAAAGGGCGAGGATCGCATCCATGTCCGAGGTATGCCCGCGCATGTGGCTTATGATGACGGCGCTTATGTTGTCCGCAAGGCGCGCCTCGAAGTCCTTGATGTCAATGCGGTAATTCTCACCCACCTCGCAGAGCACCGGCACGCAGTCGGCATGCACGACCGACGACGGCACGGCGGCAAATGTAAAGGCCGGGATCAGAACCCGCGCATCACGCGGCAGACCAAGCGCCTTGAGCGAAAGGAAAAGCGCGGCTGAGCAGGACGAGACAGCCAAGGCGTATTTCGAGCCAAGCAAAGCCGCAAACTCTGCCTCAAGCAGGGTGACGGGGGCATTTTTCGGCGCTGTATAGCGAAAGAGATCACCCGATTTAAGCATCCTGTCGACCTCGGTGCGGGCGGATTCGGGGATCGGATCGGCGTCATAAACGTTGGGGGCTAGGGGCATGTTTTCGGCTTTCCTGAAAGTAGTCTTCGGAATCGATGAATATATAGCGTGAAAAATTCACAGAAAGCCAAAAAAAATCCAGCCACCGGAATGGGAGATATAGCTAAAAGTTGGTGATGGCCCCTGAGGGGCGGCATATCATGGCGTTGTTCACGCGCCGCAATTCTCATCTGAGAAAAGGATATGCCA
>NZ_FRBN01000010.1 GCF_900142625.1 Roseovarius marisflavi | reverse complement strand
GCTAGGGGATAGCGTGCTGGGGCTGATTGTGGTCGCCCTGCCCCGGCCTTTTGCTCGGCAAGGCCGATCTGGTGTTGAAGTTGCGCTACCGCGCCGGGCAGTAGCTTGAGCGCTTGCCGGTGGTCACCACCCAAAGGGCTGCGCAACTCAGTCTTGCCTACAATTCCGCGTAAGTCTTTCGGGACCACCAGCCGGGCGTGAAAGCGCCCGTTGCGATTCACCATGTTTCTAACCTTGCCCGCCATAACGATCCCATTTGTAACCAAATTTGTAACCACAAAACGGGCAAAGCACCTGTAATGCAAGAGTTTTATTTGATTTCAAGGGGATAGATTGGTGCGGGTGAAGGGACTCGAACCCCCACGCCATAGGCGCCAGAACCTAAATCTGGTGCGTCTACCAATTCCGCCACACCCGCACTGGCGCGGTATCTAGCAAAGCATTTCACCGGATGCGAGAGGAAAATGCGCAGGGTGCGTTGATCAACCTAGGCGAAAAAAGGCAGGACATTAACCTATTCTTGCCATATTATGGTGTCAAAACTGAGGCAGTAGTAAAGCGAGAAACGCCATGAAACCGAAAACGGTCGGGCGCTCAGATGGCACAATTGCCGTCATGGCCCCCATGAATCCAGCAGGCCTTGCGGCCGATAGCATCATTCTCACGCTTGACGGTGAAAAGCGCGTTGGCGATATCCGCCCCGGCGACCGGGTCATCACCCGCGATAGCGGCATGGCTGTGGTCAAACATGTCGACACCCAGACCATCACCACCCGCGCGGTGCGCATCAAGGCCGGATCGCTTGGCCATACCCGCCCCGAGCGCGATGTAACCCTGCCGGCCGATCAACAGATTCTGGTGCGCGATTGGCGCGCGAAGGCTCTGTTTGGCGCTACACAGGCGATGGTGCCCGCTGCACGACTGGTGGATGGCGAATTCGTCACCCTGATCGAAGAGTGCGAAATGTCGCTTTACACCCTCGGGTTTGATCGCACGCATGTCCTTTATGTGGACGGCCTTGAGCTGCCGAGCGAAACCCTGACACCGCTGGCGCAAGCCGCCTAAGCGTCAAGCGCGCGCAACACTTTTGGCAAGACCTCGGGCAGATCCTCTGCGATCAGGCCCGGGCCGAATTCAAGCGCGCATTCCACATGAAGCCAGGCGGCGATTGCCGCCGCCTGCATCGGCGCCAGGCCGCGCGCCAAAAGCCCCGTGATGAACCCTGCCAAAACATCACCCGAGCCAGCCGTCGCCAACCAAGGCGCGGCGCGCTCGTAAAGGGCCGCATTGATGCTGCACGCGCCGGAAGGCGCCGCAATCACCGTCGCCGGCCCCTTGAACAGCACCACACATCCCGCCCGCTTTGCCGCCTCGCGCGTCGCATCCACCTTGGAATAGGCCGGGCCTTTGGTTGCGGTTGCGTTCAATTTCTCCGCAATATCGGGAAACAGCCGGGCAAATTCGCCCGCATGCGGGGTCAGAACGCACCGATCGTGCAGCATCCCAAAGAGCGCGTCATCTTGCGCCAGAACGCTCAACGCATCCGCATCAAGCACAACCGACCGGCCGTCGTAGGGTGGGTGAAACCCACGCGGCGCCAACGCCGCCCTGACCAATGCCTTGCCTCGCTCTCCGACACCCATTCCCGGCCCCAGACAGAGCGCGTTGATGCGCCTGTCCTCAAGCACCTCGGTCATCGCTCCCCCGTCCTCGACCCTCTTTAACATCAGCGCGGTGATCTGCGCCGCGACCTCCATCTGAGCCGATCCAGGCACGCCAAGCGTCACCACCCCTGCCCCGATCCGAAGCGCACCGCGCGCAGCCAGCCGCGCCGCACCGGTCTTGCCTGCACCGCCCGAGAGGATAAGGGCATGACCGTGGGAAAACTTGTGCTCATGCGTCCACTTGGGTCGTAGCGTTGTCGGCTTTTCCAACAGCTGCACGATGTCCCGGCCAATGGGGCGTTCAAGGCCGATATCCTTGACCACGACCATTCCACTCAATCCCGGACCACCGCCGAAATGCCTTTCCCTTATAAGGAAGTGCCCCACCTTGGCCGTATGAAATGTAACCGTCAGATCAGCCGGAAACCCATCCAGATTCGCGCCAGAATCGGTACACAACCCGCTCGGAGCATCAATGGCGACATATTTCGGACGCGATGCAGCATCTTGATGCGTGACGTTGGGGACAAAACCGTGCCATGTCCGCAGCGTGTCTTCCGGCATCGGTCGCGTCAAACCCGTGCCAAACAGCGCGTCGACCACCAGGTCGTTCAGACGCTCATCCAGGATATCCTCGATCGCGCGGTCATTCCATTCACCGACCTCCCCCGTCTTGCGCCACCGCTCGTAATTGGTCTTCGCATCTGGCGGCAGTTTTGCAGGGTCGCCATAAAGGTATACCGAAACCTCCCACCCCCAGTCCTTGAGCAATCGCGCCACAACAAAGCCGTCGCCGCCATTGTTGCCCGGCCCGCAGAGAACGATCGCGCGGTGCGAGGTCGCCGCAAGGTCCGGCCATGCCTCGAACACCGCCTCGACCACGCCGCGCCCGGCGCGCTCCATCAACTCGAGCCCCGTCACGTTGCCCGACTCAATTGCTGCCATTTCAAGGCTGCGCATTTGGGCAGCGGTTAATAATTCGCTCATTCTCAAACCTTCGCGATTCAATTTCGCATACTTTTTGTGCATTCCGCCTATTTTTTAGGCATTAATGACAGGGCGCCCCAGATGAAGGCACAATCCCCACCCTAACCGATTGAGCCCCCCGCACGGAAGTGGTCTGCACATTGCGAAACGACAGCCGAGGAGGCCCGAGCCGATGAAAAAGATCGAAGCGATCATTAAACCGTTCAAACTCGACGAGGTCAAAGAAGCTTTGCAGGATGCGGGCATTCAGGGCCTTTCGGTCATCGAGGTCAAAGGCTTTGGCCGCCAGAAAGGCCATACCGAGCTTTACCGCGGTGCCGAATACGTCGTTGATTTCCTGCCCAAGGTGAAAATCGACGTGGTGCTTGACGACGATCAGGTCGATGCCGCCATCGCGGCGATCATCGACGCGGCGAAAACCGACAAGATCGGCGATGGCAAGATTTTTGTCAGCCCGGTCGAACAAGCCATCCGTATCCGTACCGGCGAAACCGGTTCGGACGCGCTGTAATCCCTACACCAGTAAGAAAAGGACAAGAGAATGAGCAAAGACGCAGTTCTCAAGCTGATCAAGGATGAAGACATCGAATATGTCGACATCCGTTTTACCGACCCGCGCGGCAAGTTGCAGCACGTCACCGTTGTCGCCGATCTTGTCGACGAGGATTTCCTTGAAGAAGGGTTCATGTTTGACGGCTCGTCAATCGCCGGCTGGAAGTCGATCGAAGCTTCGGACATGAAACTCATGCCCGACACCGACAGCGTCTATGTTGACCCGTTCTATGCGGAAAAAACGCTCTGCGTGCATTGCTCGGTTGTCGAGCCTGACACCGGCGAATCCTATCCGCGCGACCCGCGCGGCACCGCCGAAAAGGCCGAGGCCTATCTCAAGTCCTCCGGCATCGGTGATGTGGCCTATTTCGGCCCCGAGGCCGAGTTCTTCCTCTTTGACGATGTGCGCTTCTCGAACACGATCAACAAGGTGTCCTACGAGGTTGACGCGGTCGATGCGTCCTGGAACACCGATACCGAGTATGAAATGGGCAACATGGGCCACCGCCCGGGCCTTAAGGGCGGCTATTTCCCGGTCAACCCGGTGGATGACGCACAAGACATCCGCGCCGAAATGCTCTCGACCATGAAGCGCCTCGGCATGAAAGTTGACAAGCACCACCACGAAGTGGCCAGCTGTCAGCACGAGCTTGGCCTGATCTTCGGCACGCTGACCACGCAGGCCGACGAGATCCAGAAGTACAAATACGTGATCCACAATGTGGCCCACGCCTATGGCAAATCCGCAACTTTCATGCCCAAGCCGATCTATGGCGACAACGGCTCTGGCATGCATGTGAACATGTCGATCTGGAAAGACGGCAAGCCGCTTTTCGCAGGCGACAAATATGCCGACCTGAGCCAGGAAGCGCTGTATTTCATCGGTGGCATTCTTAAGCACGCCAAAACGCTGAACGCCTTCACCAACCCGTCGACCAACAGCTACAAGCGCCTGATCCCCGGTTTCGAGGCCCCCGTTCTGCGCGCCTATTCGGCCCGCAACCGCTCGGGCTGCGTGCGTATTCCGTGGACAGAATCGCCCAAAGCCAAGCGCGTCGAGGCCCGTTTCCCCGATCCGGCAGCCAACCCCTACCTGGCGTTCGCGGCTCTGCTCATGGCCGGCCTTGACGGCATCAAATCCAAGATTGATCCCGGCGAAGCGATGGACAAGAACCTTTATGATCTTCCCGCGGAAGAGCTCAAGGATATCCCCACCGTATGCGGCAGCCTGCGCGAAGCGCTTGAGTGCCTCGCGGCGGATCACGACTTCCTTCTGGCCGGTGACGTTTTCACCAAGGACCAGATCGACGGCTACATTGCCCTCAAGATGGACGAGGTGCACCAGTACGAGCACACACCCCACCCGGTCGAGTTCGGCATGTATTACAGCTGCTAAAGCGGCACGCGGCCGCAAATTTGCCGCGAAATCGCAATCAGAGGGCGCTCCATCCTGGGGCGCCCTCTCTTTTTTACGAGACTGTTACCAATTTCGATCCAAAAGCGCCAAAATCGGGCGATTGCCTCAAACTATTCATATTTGAAACAAATCAGACACAACTTTGTCGGTCACTTATTCCGTAGTAGATGAATTATGGATGAATCACACCATGACCAGCACCGCTCACAAGGTTACGTCTGGGCTAGTATTTCTCGGTATGAGAACGATTGATATCGTGATGATCGGCAACCGGGTCTGTGCCACATTGGACAGGCTTTACACTCAGGTTGGCGGGTTTTCGGTCCAATCCGATGACAGGGTCACGATACGCACGGCCGACTTCGAGTTGTGCATCGACAATAAGGCCGATTGCCATGTGCCCACCCTTGAACGGCCTGCGGCACATTTTCTGGCGCTGACCTTGACGCCCTTTGAACCGACGAACGAGGACGACGGACCGTGCAACCAGTCGATCATGGCGCATGTGCTCCAGGCCCTGCACCTTGGCCTTTCGCCCGATTACGTCCAGTGGATTGATCCGCGGGCCCTTCTGAGCAGCGCCGATTTCGAGATGGCTACAACCCTGCCCGAACGGGAACCGACGCTTGAAGAGCTGAGCTTCGACGACGGCACCGAGGCCGCGAAAACCAAGCCGCGCCGCCACATCCTGCCGGGCATCGAGGAAACCAACCTCATCCTTCAGGCCCGTTTGAGGTCCGCTGATCCGATTGAGGGCGCCCTGCGCGCAACCTTTCGTGAAGATCTGATTGATCGGCCCGCCATCGTAGATGATATCCGCGAAAAGACCACGCCTTTGCGCCTCGCGGTCTGGTTGCTGACAATTACTCTTGGGCTGTTTGCCCTGCCGATGGCGGCTGCCTTGGCGGTCTTCAATCTGTTGCGAGGCGAAAACCTCAGGCTCACGTCACAGACGGCGGCACTCACCGGGACATTTATCGCGTTTCAGACCTTCGGCACCACCGCAAACGCAATGTCGGCTCTACAGAGCATGTTGGGTTAGGCCATGGTGATCGTTCTGCCAAGCAGAGCCTTTGAGCGGCCCCGGCAATCCGCTAGACTCCCGGTGACTGGTTCTTACAGGAGTCTTCAAATGTTGCCGAAATGCAAAATCCGTCCCGTCCTGATGGGTCTGTGCCTGTCCCTTGGGCTTGCCGGCGCCGTCGCGGCGGCCCCCTGCGGTAACACGGCAGACGGGTTTTCCGGCTGGAAAGCCGCCTTTGCCAAAGAGGCCGCCCGCGAAGGCGTCGGGAAACGCGGCCTGGCGGCACTCGCAAGCACCAGCTACGCCAGCCGCACCATCGCAGCGGACCGCAATCAGAAAAGCTTTCGCTACTCGCTCGACAAATTCATGAAGCTGCGCGGCGCCGATACGATCGTGGCCCAGGGTCGAAAGCGCAAGGCGCGCAATGCCGCCTTTTATGCCTCTCTTGAACAGCGTTTCGGCGTGCCCGCCGGTGTGTTGATTGCCATCCATGGCATGGAAACCGGCTTTGGCGGTTTCATGGGCGACAGCGCGGTCGTCTCGGCCATCGTGACCCTGACCTATGATTGCCGACGTTCCGATTTCTTTCGCCCGCATGCGCTTGGCGCGCTCAAGCTGGTGGATAGCGGCGCGATCACCGCCCAGACCAAAGGCGCCAAACACGGAGAACTGGGGCATACCCAGTTTCTGCCGGGCAATGCGTTGAAATACGGCATCGATGCCAATGGCGACGGGCGAATTGATTTCTATAATCTTGCCGATGCCATGGCCTCGACCGGGAATTTCCTGCGCCAGAAGGGGTGGACACCCGGCAAGGGCTACCAGGAAGGCCAACCCAATTTCGCCGTCATCCAGCGATGGAATGCCGCAGGCGTCTATCAAAAGGCGATTGCGATCATGGCGGCGCGGATCGACGGGGGCTAAGCCCCCCTTGCCGGGTGGGGCGCCCTGCGCCCCGCCGCATCGTACACCCCATTGTGCCAAGTTTGACCGGTTCCCTTTGTTCAACCCCAAGATCAACAGGCCACACCATGAGCAGACACACCTACGGCCAGATTGCCGCTTTGGAATATCACGACCCGCCAGAGATGGCTTTTCCCGACATCGTCGAGGAATTCGATATCGCGATGCAAAAGATCTCGACACAGGTGCGCAGCCTGACCTGGGATGGCGAGGACATTGCCCTGATTGATCGCGAAGCGGTGCGCATGGCCCTTGGCTGGTTGCCGCCGGTCGATGCCGATGCGCCGCTTTACCTTGTGATTGCGGTCGGGGCCAAGACGACGAAGGGCGGCGCAGGCTTTGATGCAAGTGCCTATGAGGTTTTGTTGCGACGCATCATTAACCGGGTGCGCAGCTTTATGCCGTTTGATGCGGTGCTGCGCGGCGAGGCCAATCGTCCGGTTGGCAGCGCCCTGATGGATGACACCTTCGAGTTGCTGGCGCAAAGTGCGGGCGATAGCGCACAGGATCCGGCCAGCCGCACAGCACCCGCCAAGGACCGCAGCACGCCAAACCCGACGCACCCTGCAAAGGCAAAGCCCGGCCAGAGCCGCCGCAACACCGAAGACGCTCAAGAGGCAGAGCTTGTCCTCCCCGAGGCCACGGTGCCGATGCGCCTGACGATTGTGACCTTCGGGGTCACGCTGTTCCTGCACGCACCCCCCATCGGCGCCGCGCTTTTGACCTATACCTTTCTGCGCGAGGCAGGCCCGCTTGCCACCTAGAGGCGCTCGTCGATCACGAAGGTATGGATCGAAAACACGCAGGCCCGTGTCTTGGGCAGTCGTACAACACACTGCCGCTCTGAGCGAAGATAAGGATAATCCGCCCCGCCCTTGATGCTTGGCTGAACGCGCGAGCGAGGCTGATGCAGCGTTGGGTCGCCATAGCGTAGCGCGTTGAACCGCCAAAGCGGGCGATCCACCTGCACCCCGTCAAAAAGCCGCTGCACCCGCCGCGCAAGCCCCGCGTCATATTCCGGTACCGGCACGTGGATCGAGGTCAGCGGGCGACCGATCTTGTCGGCCAGCCGCCAACTGGCGGGAAAGCACAGCACGGCGGCACTTAGAACATGCTCGTCGCCCTCGCGCTGCAGCAGGCACAAATCCTCTTGCACCAGATGCCCGAGCGTGCCCATCGGATCGCTGTGATCAAGCGTGATGCGCGCCCCATCCGGGCGGGTGACGTGATCCGCGTAAACCTTGTAAAGCGGGGCATGCGCGGCAAGCCAGCCCAGCACGACTTCCAGCAATTCCTGCGCCGCTGCCGCGCCCTCCGGTGTCACTGCGAGCACATCCTCGCGTTGATCGCGCAACAGGCGCGCGCGCTCTGCCATCTGCGCTCCAAAGGCCTCATCCACCATAAGCCAGTCAGCCAGCGTCAATGGCGCGATCCCCGGCAGGGGCCGTCCGGTCACGACATCATAGGGCAGGCTTTTTTGTAAAATCCCGGTCATGGTGCAAACTTAGCCAAGTCAATGCGCGCCCGCACCCCCAAACAGCACGCCCGCACGCTTTGCCGCACAACGCTCGGGTTGCCGCGCACCGCCTGACGCACTACAAGCGCGACGAACCCCGTTTCCACAGTTATTTGCAAGGATCGCCGATGATTCCCCGCTATTCCCGCCCCGACATGGTCGCCATCTGGTCCCCCGAAACCAAGTTCCGCATCTGGTACGAGATCGAAGCCCATGCCTGCGACGCGATGGCCGATATCGGCGTGATCCCGCGCGCCAATGCCGAGGCGGTCTGGAAGGCCAAGGATGTCACCTTTGACGTGGCCCGGATTGACGAAATCGAAGCGGTGACCAAGCATGACGTGATCGCCTTCCTTACTCACCTTGCCGAACATGTCGGCAGCGACGAGGCGCGATTTGTGCATCAGGGCATGACAAGCTCGGACGTGCTCGACACCTGTTTCAACGTTCAGCTGACCCGCGCCGCCGACATCCTGATCGCGGATATGGAGGGGCTTCTGGCCGCCCTCAAGCGCCGCGCTCTGGAGCACAAAGACACGGTGCGCATCGGGCGCAGCCACGGCATCCACGCCGAACCGACCACGATGGGCCTGACCTTTGCCCGCTTTTACGCCGAGATGGATCGCAACCTGCGCCGCCTCAAAACCGCGCGCGAAGAGATCGCCACCGGCGCGATCTCGGGCGCGGTTGGCACATTTGCCAACATCGACCCGGCGGTCGAAGAACATGTCTGCGCCAAGCTCGGCCTGACCCCTGAACCGATCAGCACACAGGTCATTCCGCGCGACCGCCACGCGGCGTTTTTCGCCACCCTCGGCGTGATCGCAAGCTCGATCGAGAACGTCGCCATCGAAGTGCGCCACATGCAACGCACCGAGGTGCTCGAGGCCGAAGAATTCTTCTCGGCGGGCCAAAAAGGCTCCTCCGCGATGCCGCACAAACGCAACCCGGTGCTGACCGAGAACCTGACCGGTCTGGCCCGTCTGGTGCGCATGTCGGTCATCCCCGCCATGGAAAACGTCGCCCTCTGGCACGAGCGTGATATCTCGCACTCCTCCGTTGAGCGTGCCATCGGCCCGGACACGACGGTGACCCTTGATTTCGCTCTGGCGCGGCTCACCAATGTGATCGAAAAGCTGGTGATCTACCCCGATAACATGCTGGCAAACATGAATAAATTCCGTGGCTTGGTGATGAGCCAGCGTGTCCTTCTGGCTCTCACCCAGGCCGGCGTGTCGCGTGAGGATGCCTACAAGCTGGTGCAACGCAACGCGATGAAAGTCTGGGAACAGGGCAAGGATTTCAAAACCGAGCTTCTGGCCGACGCCGACGTTCTCAAGGCACTGAGCGCCGAACAGATCGAAGAAAAATTCGACCTTGGCTATCACACCAAACATGTCGACACGATCTTTGCCCGCGTCTTTGGCACATCCTGATTTCGGACAGAGCACAGACCATGCTGCTCCTCTGATCGCCCCTTTGGGTCAGAGGAGCAGGACTACAACCAAGCATTTACTTGTAAAAGATAATTTTACACACAAGGTCAAACCTGCGCTGTCAGACAACAGCTGAGACATACAGAAGCGATGATGTTTCCGTCACCCGGGTGACCCGAATGGTCTGAGTGGTGCGCTTTTCCGAACCATTACTGATGCGTTCGCGGCGTGTCTGACATTTGCTGCGGGTCGCGATCCGGGGGCCATGCTTCACCTCAATCGTGATACCGCATACGCCTTTAAGGGTTTGATTTTCCGCGCCCTGTTTGTCACAAATGGTCAACCGATCCAGAGGGAGACGGAGATGCGGCCTCTTGTGCTTGCCACTTTGGCATCAGCCCTGCTCATGGCGGGTGGGTCTTTTGCCGGGGCTGACCCGACCGGCACCTTTCGTCATGCCCATAATGTAGGGTTTGGCGCGCATTCAAGCCTTGATCCGGCCTCCAAAGGGCGGGTGCTTCAGATCATCGAGAAAATCCAGAGCCGCCTTGTGCGCCCCGGACGCGGCGGCAAGCCCGCCTCCGATCTTGCGATGCGGTGGGAGCCGGACGAGACCGGCACCATATGGACCTTTCATTTGCGCGACAACGTGCGCTTTCACGACGGCAGCGCGTTGGATGCGGACGATGTGGTCTATTCCCTCAAGCGCGTGATCGACCCCGATCAGGGCAGCCCGGCGCGCGCCGCCGTCAAGATGATCGAAACCGTCGAGGCGCTTGATCGGCTGACCGTGCGGATGACGCTGGCCTCGACCTTTGCCGATCTGCCGCTGCAACTGATGGATCCGCGCCTGCGCATCATTCCCGATGGCTCGGGCGAGAGCGTCGCGCAGAGCGGCATTGGCACCGGCCCGTTCCGGGTTGAAAAGTTCGACCCCGACGGCATCACCATCCTGACCGCCAACGAGGAGTATTGGGAAGGCCCCCCCGCCCTTGCGCGGATCGAGGTGATCGGCGTGCCCGATGCACAGGCCCGACTTCAGGCATTCCTGAGCGGACAGCTTGACATGGAGCGCGGGATCGTGCCGATTTTGCGCCGTGCGCTTGATAGATCCCTGCGCTATCAATTGCTTGAAATCCCGACCGGCAACTGGATGGGGCTCATCTTTCGCACCGATGTGCCGCCGTTTGACGATCCCCGCGTGCGCCTTGCGATGCGGCTAAGCGTGGATCGCAACGAGATGCTCAAGCTCGCACTTGATGGCGGTGGGGTGGTGTCTTGTGACACGCCGGTGGCCCCGAATGACCAGTACCGCGCCGATATGACCTGTCCGCGCGATGTTGAACGCGCCCGCGCCCTTTTGGCCGAGGCCGGTTATCCCGATGGGGTCGATATTGAGGTCAATGTCTCGTCGCTGGATCAATCCTGGCCGCTGATGGGCGTCACCTTTCAGGATCAGGCCGCCGATGCCGGTATTCGCGTCAAACTGGTGAATGCGGCCGCCGATGGCTATTGGTCGAACGTCTGGATGAAAAAGGATGCCTTCACCACAAGCTGGGGCGAACGCCCCGCCGATCAGGCGCTGAACGAGGCATTTCATTCAACCGCCAAGTGGAACGAAAGCCACTACCACAACGCCGAATTTGACGCACTTTTGGCCAAGGCCCGCGCCGAGCTTGATTTTACCAAGCGCCGCGCGCTCTACGTGGCGGCGCAAGAAAAGCTGCGCGAAACCTCGGGCTCGCTGATCCCGTTTCACGTGACCCAGCTTGTGGTGCTCTCGAACCGCGTGACCCATTTCGATCCGGTGCCAAATGACGCCCTGCGGTGGCACCTTGTGAGCGTCGCGGATTAGGCCACGCGCCCAGAGCATGTCGCATTCACGCAAAATTCACGCAACATGCTCTGACTTATTGATGTCGCATGTTCGAGAAGCTCAAAACCGGTCCCCACTTTTGAGCAACATGCTCTGACTTATTGATGTCGCATGTTCGAGAAGCTCAAAACCGGTCCCCACTTTTGAGCAGCATGCTCTAATATGTCCCCGCCACATATTTCGCAATCGCCCCGCCGCGCGAATTGACGTCAAGCTTTTGATAGATCGCCTTGAGGTAGTATTTGATGGTGTTCTCCGACAGGCCAAGCCGGGCGGAAATCTGAAAATTTGTCAGACCATCCACCAGAAGCCCGAGAATCTCATGCTCTCGCCGGGTCAGCGCATCCGTCTGCTCGCCGCTCAGCCGTTTGAGAACCTCGATCGGCAGGATGCTATGCCCTTCGATCAGGTGGCCAAGGATTCGCGGCAGGCTGGTCAGGATCTGATTCATCATGCAAATCCCATGCGCCCCCGCCTTGATCGCACTTCGGATAAAGGCGAACTCGCTTTCCTCGGCCACCACCACGACCATCGCGCGCGCATAATCACGCCGAAGCATATCAAGAGCGCGCGCAAGATCGGCGTCGGCAAGCCGCACCCCAAGCACCACGATCACCGGACCGGGGCGCTCTGACAGGGCCTTGCGCAGGCTGGCCATATCGGTGGCAAAGGGCCCAAGCCGCACCTCGGGAATCTGCGCCACGAGCGAGCCAAGCCCCTGACAGACAATCAATTGTCGGTCGGCGACGATCACGTCAGGCGGGGTTTTATCGGTCTCTGTCATGGGCTCATTATTCACAATCCGGCGTCTGTCAAACTTGAGAATTACGACACAAAGACACCGGAACCCGATGAAATCAAACAAAAATTCGGCATGCAACCGCATGCCGGAGCGGCCACGCGCGGGTAGTACGCCCTACCCGGAAGGGGCCAAATCCCCCCGCGCAGTCACGCATTTCCATGCGCGCGGGGATTACCAGGTGGCACCTGCCGCGGCGATACTGGGTGAAATCAGAGGAGGACACACCATGAACGGCAACCCGCATCTTTTCATCCCCGGCCCCACCAATGTACCCGACGTCATCCGACGCGCCATGAACATCCCGATGGAGGATATGCGTGCGCCCGATTTCGCGGATTTCGTGATCCCGCTGCTGGCCGATCTCAAGAAGGTGTTCCGCCAGAAATCCGGGCGCGTCTTTGTCTATCCGACCTCGGGCACCGGTGCCTGGGAGGCGGCGATCACCAACACGCTGAACACCGGCGACCGAGTGCTTATGTCGCGCTTTGGCCAGTTCTCGATGCTCTGGGTCGATATGGCCGAGCGTCTCGGGCTTGAGGTGGACCTCTGCGAGGTTGACTGGGGCAAGGGCGTGCCGCTTGAGGACTATGCCGCGCGGCTTGCCGCCGACAAGGATCACAAGATCAAGGCGGTCTTTGCCACCCAGAATGAAACTGCCACCGGCGTCACCTCGGATATCGCGGGCATTCGTGCGGCGCTTGACGCCACGGGCCACCCTGCCCTGTTGTTCGTCGACGGCGTAAGCTCGATCGCCTCGGTCGAGTTCGAAATGGAAAAATGGGGCGTCGATCTTGCGGTGGCCGGATCGCAAAAGGGCTTCATGCTTCCGGCCGGTCTTGGCATTCTGGCGGTCAGTGACAAGGCGCTTGCCGCCCATGAAAACGCCCGCATGGCGCGCTGTTACTTCAGCTTTTCAGACATGATCAAACTCAACGATACCGGCTATTTCCCCTATACCCCAGCGACGCAGCTTTTGCGCGGGCTTCGGCTGTCGGTCGACATGCTGCTTGAGGCGGGCATGGAAAGCGTCTGGGAGCGTCATAACCGCCTTGCCGCCGGTGTACGCCGCGCGGTGGACCAATGGCAGGGCTGTCGCCTTGTCGCCCATGGGCCAGAGTGGCACTCTGATACCGTATCGGCGATCTACACGCCCGAGGGCGTGGATGCGCGCCACGTGATCGAGACCGCCTATCACAAATACCAGACCTCGCTTGGCTCGGGCCTTGCGCAATTGGCGGGTCGGGCGTTTCGGATCGGGCATCTTGGCTCGCTCAACCCGGTGATGCTCTGCGGGGCGCTGTCGGCGGCGGAAATGGCGCTTGTCGATGCCGGGGTCGCAATCGAACCCGGCGCCGGGGTTGCCGCCGCACAGGAGCATTTCCGCGCCACCACCCCGCCGGTTCAGAAATCCGTCACCAAGGCCCGTGCAGCATAAGCGCCGAAAGGATCAAATCCCATGAGCTACACCCTGCATCCGCTGAAAAAGCAACGGCTCCAGCGTTCAGAGCTGGCCGTGCCCGGATCGAACCCGACTATGATCGAAAAAGCCGCCGAGTCGGATGTCGATTACATCTTTCTCGACCTCGAAGATGCGGTCGCGCCGCCCGACAAGATTCAGGCGCGCTCGAACATCATTCAGGCGCTCAACGATATCGACTGGAAGGCCAAGGGCAAGACCATGTCGATCCGTATCAACGGCCTTGATACGCATTACATGTACCGCGACGTGGTCGAGATCGTCGAACAGGCCGGGCAGCACCTTGATACGATCCTTGTGCCCAAGGTCGGCGTGCCCGGCGATCTCTACGCAGTCGAAACCATGGTCAGCCAGATCGAGACGGCCATGGGCTTTTCCCATCAGATCGGGCTTGAGGCGCTGATCGAGACCGCGCTTGGCATGGCCAATGTCGAGGCGATTGCCGCCACGCCCGGCCGCCTTGAGGCGCTGCATTTTGGCGTCGCCGATTACGCCGCCTCGAACCGGGCGCGCACCGTGGTGATTGGCGGGCTCAACCCCGATTATCCCGGCGATCAGTGGCATTTTGCCCTGAGCCGGATGACCGTAGCCTGTCGTGCCTTTGGCCTGCGCGCGATTGACGGGCCGTTTGGCGATTTCAACGATCCCGATGGTTATATCCTGTCGGCGCGGCGCGCCGCCGCCCTTGGGATCGAGGGCAAATGGGCGATCCATCCCAGCCAGATCGCCCTTGCCAACGAGGTGTTTTCGCCCCCCGAGGCCGAGGTGACCCGCGCGCATCGCATCATCGAAGAGCTCAAAAAAGCCGAGGCCGAGGGCCGCGGCGCCGCAAGCCTTGACGGCAAGATGATCGACGCCGCCAGCGAACGCATGGCCCGCAACGTGCTTACGGTGGCCGATGCCATCGCCGCACAGTGATAGGGAGGACGGAACATGGACATTCACGAATATCAGGCCAAGGACCTTCTCAAGCGGTTCGGCGTCAACGTGCCACGCGGCGGCATCGCCTATAGCCCCGAACAGGCAGTGTACCGCGCCAGCGAGCTTTCGGGTGACAAATGGGTGGTCAAGGCCCAGATCCATTCCGGCGCGCGCGGCAAGGCAGGCGGCGTTCGGATCTGCGCCGATGAATCCGAGATCAGCGAGGCCGCGCAATGGATGCTTGGCCGGATGCTTGTCACCCATCAGACCGGCCCGCAGGGCAAACTTGTGAGCCGCCTTTACATCGAAGAAGCCACCAAGATCGCTCAGGAAATCTATCTTGGCTTTGTTCTGGACCGCAAAGAGGAACGCGTCGTCGTCGTCGCCTCGGCGCAGGGCGGCATGGAGATCGAGGATATCTCGGCCAACGAACCCGATTCGATCATCCGCTCGGTGGTTGATCCGGCCGTCGGCATGCAGGCCTTTCAGGCCCGCGAGATCGCATTCTCGCTCGGGCTTGACCCGGCGCTTATCCCGCAGGCGGTCAAGACGATCACCGGCTGTTACCGCGCCATGGCCGAACTTGACGCCAATATGGTCGAGATCAACCCGCTCGTGGTGACCCAGAGCGGTGAGATCATGGCGCTTGATGCCAAGATGTCTTTTGACGACAACGCGCTTTACCGCCGCCCGGAAATCTCTGAACTGCGCGACAAGAGCCAGGAAGACAGCCGCGAAACCTTCGCCGAGGATCGCGGGCTGGCCTATATCGGGCTTGATGGTGAAATCGGCTGTATCGTCAACGGCGCCGGGCTTGCGATGGCGACGCTCGACATGATCAAGATGGCCGGTGGCGAGCCTGCCAACTTTCTTGACGTGGGCGGCGGGGCCTCGCCCGAGCGGGTACTGATGTCGTTCAAGGCGGTGCTGAATGATCGCAATGTCGAGGCGATCCTGGTCAATATCTTTGCCGGTATCAACCGCTGCGACTGGGTCGCCGAGGGGGTTGTGCGCGCCTATAAAGAGCTTGATCTAAGCATGCCTCTGGTGGTGCGCCTGTCGGGCACCAATGTCGATCAGGGCCGCAGGATCATCAAGGAAAGCGGTCTTCCGATCATCACCGCAGAGACCCTCGTTGATGCCGCAAATCTGGTGGTAAATGCCTGGAAAGACACGAAACCCGCCCAAAAAGGGGCAGCATGATGGCCATTCTCATTGATAAATCGACCCGCGTCCTTGTGACCGGCCTGACCGGGCGCATCGGCAGCTTTCACACTCAGGACATGATCGCCCATGGCACCAACGTGGTGGGCGGCGTGACCCCGGGCAAGGGCGGAACCAAGCATAACGGTCTTCCGGTATTCAACACCGTCAAGGGTGCCGTCGCCGAGACCGGCGCCGATCTTGTGATCTGTTTCGTGCCGCCCCCCTTTGCCGCCGATTCGATCATGGAGGCCGCCGATGCGGGGATCAAAACCTGTGTCTGCATCGCCGATGGCATCCCCGCGCAGGACATGATTCAGGTCAAGCGCTATATGCGCCGCTACAAAGCCGAAAAGCGGATGCGCCTGATCGGGCCCAATTGCGCCGGGATCATCACCCCCGGTGAGGCCTTTGCCGGGCTGATGCCGCCCTCGATCTACCTGCCGGGGCGGATCGGGATTGTCGGGCGCTCGGGCACGCTTGGCTATGAGGCCGCCAGCCAGATGAAAGAGCGCGGCATCGGCGTGTCGACCTCGGTCGGGATTGGCGGCGATCCGATCAACGGATCAAGCTTTCGCGATGTGCTTGAGCTGTTTGAAAACGATCCCGACACCGACGCCGTGGTCATGGTCGGCGAAATCGGCGGCCCGCAAGAGGCCGAAGCCGCCGCCTATATCCGCGATCACATGAACAAGCCGGTCGCCGCCTATGTTGCCGGTCTTTCGGCGCCCAAGGGGCGGCGCATGGGGCATGCAGGCGCGATCGTGTCGGCCTTTGGCGAATCAGCCCAGGAAAAGGTCGAGATCCTGTCAGAGGCCGGGGTGACCATCGTGCCGACACCCTCTTCCTTTGGCGGGGTGGTCGAAAAAATGGTCGCCTGAAAGGCGCGATCGTCCCTGCGCGCCCGCCCCCGGTTGCGCGCAGGGAACGGGGCCGCCGCAATTCTGCCACATTTGCGCCGCACCAGCGCTGCGAAATCGTGGCCTTCTAAAGGGTATAAAATGCGCAGGCCCGGCGCACCCGGACCGTGCCAATAAAACCAGAGCAAGCCCAGGAGCAGACCCATGGCACAGGCAAAACCGCCCAAATCAGAGGCGAAACCCCAAGCAGAAAAACCCCGCGATCCGGAGTTGACGCATAAATATCCGAAACCGGTTTTTGACGATTTCGCCAGCATATGAGCAACGTTTAAAATGAAAAAACCGCACCCTATGAATAGGATGCGGTTTGAACTTAAAGTCTTGCGTCAGGTCTTAGCCGACCAGTTCGAGACCCGAGAAGAAATACGCGATCTCCTGAGCGGCGGTATCGGCGGCGTCAGAGCCGTGGACCGAGTTTTCGCCAACCGACTCGGCAAAATCGGCGCGTACGGTGCCGGGGGCCGCATCGGCGGGGTTTGTTGCGCCCATGACTTCGCGGTTTTTGGCGATTGCGCCTTCGCCTTCCAGAACCTGAACCACAACCGGGCCAGACGCCATGAAATCGCACAGTTCGCCATAGAACGGGCGCTCTTTGTGGACTTCGTAGAAAACACCGGCCTGTGCCGGGGTCAGCTGGATGCGCTTTTGTGCGATGATGCGCAGGCCTGCATCTTCGAACTTGGCATTGATCTTGCCGGTCAGGTTGCGTTTGGTTGCGTCGGGTTTGATGATGCTCAGCGTGCGTTCAACAGCCATTTCAGCCTCTTTTCAGTTAAAATCATCGATCAGGCCCCTTGCCCGACCGCTTTTGATCGCGGCCCCAATACCACCCGGACAGCCTCTTGAAAAGCCGCGATTGACGCGGGCGCGCGCATGCGGCATGCGGGGGCCATGTTGCGCATAAATGATATCTCCTATTCCGTCGCTGGCCGAACGCTGATTGATCACGCCTCGGTCACCATTCCTGATGGCCATAAGGTGGGCATTGTCGGCCGAAACGGCACCGGCAAGACCACCCTCTTCCGCCTGATCCGGGGCGAGCTTGCGCTTGAGGGCGGCGAGATCAGCCTGCCGTCGCGCGCCCGCATTGGCGGGGTCGCTCAGGAGGTGCCGGGAAACGAGGTCTCACTGATCGACACGGTTCTGGCGGCCGATACGGAACGTGCTGAATTGCTTGCAGAATCCGAGACCGCAACCGCCGCTGGCCGGATTTCGGACATTCAGACCCGGCTTGCCGATATTGACGCCTGGTCGGCCGAAGGGCGCGCCTCGAACATCCTCAAGGGGCTCGGATTTACCGATGCCGAGCAACGCATGCCCTGCTCTGCCTTTTCGGGCGGCTGGCGGATGCGGGTGGCGCTTGCCGGGGTGCTGTTTGCCCAGCCTGATCTGTTGCTGCTCGATGAGCCGACCAACTATCTTGACCTTGAGGGCGCGCTCTGGCTTGAAAGCTATCTGGCGCGTTATCCCCATACGGTGTTGATCGTAAGCCATGATCGCGAGCTTTTGAACCGCGCAGTTGGCTCAATCCTGCATCTCGAAGACAAAAAGCTGACGCTCTATCAGGGCGGTTACGAGACCTTTGCCGAGACCCGGTCGGCCCGTCTTGCGGCGGCCGAATCCGAGGCGCGCAAACAGGATGCCCGCCGCGCCCATCTGCAAAGCTTTGTCGATCGCTTTCGCGCCAAGGCCAGCAAGGCCGTGCAGGCGCAATCGCGCCTCAAGATGATTGCCAAGCTCAAGCCGATCACCACCCCGCAAGAGGCCGCGCTCAAGCGGTTCACCTTCCCCGAACCCGAGGAACTTTCGCCGCCCATTATCCGGGTTGAAAACGGCGTTGTCGGCTATGACGGCAAGCCGGTCCTGTCGCGCCTTGACTTGCGCATTGATCAGGATGACCGGATCGCCCTTCTGGGTCGCAACGGCGAAGGAAAATCCACTCTTTCCAAGCTCTTGTCAGACAGACTTCAACTGATGCAGGGGCGGATCACCAAGGCCTCGAAACTGCGCGTCGGCTTTTTCGCCCAACATCAGGTCGACGAGCTTCACATTGATGAAACCCCGATTGACCATATCCGCCGTCTGCGCCCGACCGAGACCCCGGCACGGCTGCGCGCGCGCCTTGGCGGGTTCGGCATTGGCGCCGAACAGGCCGAAACCCTTGTCGGGCGCCTCTCGGGCGGGCAAAAGGCGCGGCTGTCGCTGATGCTGGCAACGATTGATGCGCCGCATATGCTTATCCTCGACGAGCCGACCAACCACCTTGATATCGAATCCCGCGAAGCCCTCGTCGAGGCGCTGACCACCTATACCGGCGCGGTCATTCTGGTGAGCCACGACATGCACCTGCTGAGCCTCGTGGCGGACCGGCTCTGGCTTGTGAAAGACGGCAATGTCGCGCCTTACGAGGGCGATCTTGAAAGCTATCGCGCCATGCTCTTGAGCAGTGACAAGCCCGCCAAAGCCGCCAGGACGGCGGAATCTGCCAAGCCGGCCAAGGTGAAAAAGCCCTCGCGCGACGCCATTCTCGCGTTAAAGAAAGACGCGAAGAATTGCGAACAACGCATTGAAAAGCTTTCAGAAATGAAAACCCGCGTTGCCGCCAAGCTGGCCGATCCGACGATCTATGACGACATTCACGGCCTCAAGGAGTGGCAAAAGAAATTTGCCGAGATCGAACGGGCCCTGACCCTCGCCGAGACCCTCTGGATGGAAGCGTTGGAACGCCTTGAAACAGCCGAGAGTTAAGCCGACAAACCGCAGGGTGCGCCCCGCGTCAAATCACGTTAAGGTCGCCCGATGGATACCGCTTTTCTGATCACCGCCTTTGTCACGCTTTTCGTGATCATCGACCCGATTGGCATGACGCCGCTCTTCGTGGCGCTGACCCAAGGCATGAGCCCGCAAAAACGCCGCGCAATTGCGGTGCGGGCCTGTGTCACGTCGGCGCTGTTGCTGGTGATGTTTGCCGCCCTTGGCGAGGCCGTGCTTGGGTTTATCGGCATTTCCATGCCCGCCTTTCGGATCGCGGGCGGTATTCTGCTGTTTCTCACCGCGCTTGAAATGCTGTTTGAAAAACGCACCAAGCGGCGCGCGGATCAGGCCGAAGAGGCGGAAGAAGACGATAGCGACGACCCCTCGATCTTTCCCATCGCCATCCCGCTGATTGCCGGGCCCGGCTCGATCGCCACGGTGATTCTTCTGGCCGGGCAAAAACCGGGGTTCGAGGGGCTGGCATGGGTGATCGGGGTCATGCTCTCGGTGATCCTTCTGGTGTTTTTGATGTTCCTGATGTCCGGCATTTTGGAGCGCGCGCTTGGCCGGGTTGGCACGAATGTGGTGACCAGGCTTTTGGGGATGCTTCTGGCGGCGCTTGCGGTGCAATTCGTGCTGGATGGCTTGCGCGGCTTTGGACTGGCGGGTTGATCTTTCAAATCCGCGGGCCCCACCCTATATCAGCCTGATGGAAAACTTCGGTGACACCTTCGATTACGCACGGCTGACCTACCTCGTGATCCTCGCGGCGGCGGTGCTGTTCTGGTTCGTGGCCCAGAACCGCGCGTCGCTTGGCAAGCTGGTGCAGCAGGCGCTGATCTGGGGGCTGATTTTTCTCGGCGCGATTGCCGTTGTCGGGCTTTGGGATGACATCCGCCAGACGGTGCGCCCGATGCAGACCACCATCGAGGATGGCCGCATTGAACTGCCCCGCGCGCCTGACGGGCATTATTACCTGACCGCGGATATCAACGGCGAGCCGGTGCGCTTTGTGGTCGATACCGGTGCGTCGCAGGTGGTGCTAAGCCACGCCGACGCCGAAAAAGTCGGGATTGATACGAGCAAACTGGCCTATCTGGGGCGCGCCTATACCGCCAATGGCATGGTGCGCACCGCGCCGGTGCGCCTTGGCACGGTCGCGGTCGGTGGCGTGCGACACGAGGATGTGCGCGCCGTGGTCAACGAGGGCGATATGGATCAATCGCTTTTGGGGATGAGCTATCTCCAGCTCTACTCAAGCATCGAGATCACCGGCGGTACGCTGGTTCTGACGCGTTAGACTCTGTCGCATGTTCGAAACGCTCTAACCCGCCTCAGAGCCGCCGGGCATGTGCCGCGCAAGGGCGCAGAATTGTTCAAGACTGACGGTTTCGGCGCGGTCGGTGGGTTTGATCCCCGCCGCGATAAGGCGATCCTCAAGGTCGGGCGCACTGCCCTTGAGGGCGGCGCGCAGCATCTTGCGGCGTTGATTGAACGCGCGCGCCACGACCCATTCAAGGATCTTGGGATCGGCCGGAAAGCGCGGCTCTGGCAGGGCCTCGAAATGCACCACCGCGCTTGAGACTTTCGGCGGCGGGGTAAAGGCCTCGGGCGGCAGGCCAAGCACGATGCGCGGGCTCGCGCGCCATTGCGACAAAAGGGCAAGGCGGCCATAGGCCTTGCTGCCCGGCGTGGCGGTGATCCGCTCCGCCACCTCGCGCTGAAACATCAGGGTCAGGCTCTGCCAGAACGGCGGCCAGTCTTTCGGCGTCAGCCAGCGAATCAAAAGCTCTGTACCGACATTATAGGGCAGATTGGCCACCACCCGGATCGGCGGCGTCAGGTATTGCAGCGGGTCAAGATCGAGCGCGTCGGCATTGATCACCTGCAACCGCCCCGGCATCGCGTCGGATATTTCCTGCAAGGCGGGCATACAGCGCGCATCTTTTTCAATCGCCAGCACCCGGCGCGCGCCCTCCGCCAAAAGCCCTCGGGTCAGACCACCGGGGCCGGGGCCGATTTCAAGCACATCGCATTCGGTAAGGTCACCCGCCAGCCGCGCAATCCGCGCGGTCAGGTTGAGATCGAGGATAAAGTTCTGCCCCAGCGATTTGCGCGCTGCAAGGCCATGCGTGGCAATCACCTCTGACAGAGGCGGAAGGCTGTCAATCCTGCTCATCTGCGGCGCGCGGCCCCCATGCTATGGGCCATTTTAAGGGCCTCGATCAACGAGGTGGGGTTGGCGATCCCCTGCCCTGCGATATCAAGCGCGGTGCCATGATCGGGCGAAGTGCGCACGAACGGCAGGCCAAGCGTGACATTGACGCCGCGATCAAAATCCAGCGTCTTGATCGGGATCAGCGCCTGATCGTGATACATCGCAATCGCCGCGTCATAGCCCGCACGCGCGGCGGCGTGAAACATCGTATCCGCCGACATCGGCCCGCGCAGATCGAAGCCTTGGGCGCGCAGGCGCTCAAGCACCGGGGTGATCACCGTGATCTCTTCACGCCCCATCTTGCCGCCCTCGCCCGCATGCGGGTTGAGCCCGGCAATCGCCAGACGCGGGCGCGCGACGCCAAAGTCGCTGATAAGCGCGGCATGGGTGATGCGGATCGTCTCCTCTAACAGTGCAGGCGTCAGGGCGCCGGGCACTTCCGAGAGAGGGATATGAATGGTGGTCGGCACCACCCGGAGCACATCCGAGGCGAGCATCATCACGACCTTCGCGTCTCCCGCCAAAGCCGCGAGATATTCGGTATGGCCCGGATAGGCAAAGCCCGCCCCATCCTGAAGCGCCTGTTTGTGGATCGGCGCCGTGCAAAGCGCCAGCGCCTGCCCCGATTGCACCAGATGAACCCCGCGCGCGATCACCTCGATCACGCCCTTGGCGTGGGCCGGGTTGGGCGTGCCGGGGGTCAGGGCGCCGTCAAAGTGATGGCGCAGCACCGGAAGGCCCCTCTCCGCCACGGCGCAAGCCTCGGACGGATCGGAGATCTCGACGACCGGCATGCCTTGAGGCGGATGGCCAGGATCGCCAATCAGGAAGAACGGAAAATCCCCGCCAAGCAAACCCCAGGCCTTGGCCGCGATTTCGGGGCCGACACCTGCCGGCTCGCCACAGCTCAGGGCGACGGCAAGGCTCATTTTTCGCTGATCCGGGCCTCGGCGCGGAGCTGCTCCAGATAGCTGTTCGCGAAGGATTCAAGCCGACGGCTGCGGATGAAGTTGCTGAGGTCATCGACCGAGGGCTGTTCCCCGTCAAGTTTCGGCGAGCGCCCGCAGAGCATCAGGAACACCAGCGTCTGGCCATTGGCCCGCGTCAGATTGGTCGAGACTTCGCCGGGATCAAGCTGCGCCAGTTGCACGGCGATATCAGCGGGGATTTCATCGGGCGCGCGGCTGCCGCGTTCAAGAACCTCGGGCGGCTGGCCCTGGGCCACGCCGTAAAGATCGTCGCAGACATCAACTTCGGCGCGCACGCGGGCGGCCTGGGCCAGGGCCTGTTCGCTGCGCCCACCGGGAATGTAAAAGGCGGCGTATTCAATGGCCGAATACTCCGGCGTGGCGACAGATGTTTCCTCGATATCGCGCAGCAGGAACAGCGCGACCGCCCCCTCAATCGGCAAAGGATCAGACACATCACCGGGCGCAAGACCAAGGATCACCTGCCGAAGCCCCTGCGGCAGGGCGGAAAGCTCGACCCAGTCCATGCGCCCGCCGCGCCCGGCACTGGCAGAGGCAGAATGACGGCGCGCCTGAGCGGCAAAGGCCGCCTCGCCCTCCGACTGGGCGATGCTCCCGGCAAGCGCCTGCACGCTTTCGGCCTCTGCCGGGTTGGGCACCGGCAGGATGATCTCTGACAACAGCACCCGCACGCTCGACCCGCCAGTCAGCGCCAGCGTGGCGCGCTCGATGTCGTCTTCGCTCACCGACACGCGATTTGCAAATCGGGCGCGCGTCAATTCACGCCAGGTGACCCCGGCGCGCACAAAGGCCCGGAACGAGGATTCAGACACCCCGGCGCCTTCAAGCGCGCGGACAAATTGCTCAGCCTCCATATTGGCACGACTGGCGAACTCGGCCATGCCGCCATTGATCGTCTCATCATCAATAACCACGCCATTGGCGCGCGCCGCATCAAGCTTTATGCTTTCCTCAATCAGCTGCTCGCGCGCCAGTTTTGCCGGATCGCCCGGCGCCCGAAACAGTGTCATCATGCGGGCGCGCTGTTGCAGCTCATAGCGCGTGATCGCCTGATCGTTGACATGGATCATCGGCTCGAACAGGTTTTGCGCCTGTGCGGGCGCCATCCCAAGCCCCCCGGTCACAACAAGAAGAGCGGGTATGGCCAGGGCGGTGAGGGTTCGGCGGAATTTCGATATCATACTGCTTATTTCCTGCATTTCCGAGTAAAGCTTTTATCGCGCGTCGCGGCCGAAAAGCCCCGTAGCCCCACGGTAAAGCTGAAGTTGGTTTCGGGTTCAAGGATAGTCGATGAGGTAAAGCGGCGCGAGGCCGAAAGCGTCACATCCACGCATTCGTTGGAATAGGTCATGCCAACGCCGGCACGCACGCTGCGGTCAGCGGCCACGTCATAGCGCCAGTCGGCGCTGCCGGTCCAATGGCGGGCAAAGCGATAGCTGCCGTCAAAGGCCCATTCCGACACCGAGCCATTGCGGTTTTCATCCGGATCATTGGCCAGCCATGTGTAGGTGGCAGCGACCTTGGTCCTGTCGTTGCGCCAGCTTGCACGCGCCTCGGCCTTGGGGCTGTCAAAGAGGTTTTCAAGCAGGCTGCGTCCGGTCACCGTCAGCCCGTTGCGATTCTGAAACTGTGCCGCGACCAACACATCAGAGGTGCGGTCACGCAGGCCCGAGGACTTGGTAAAGGATGGCGTAATCCCATCTGCCTCAAATAACCGCTGGTCGCGCAGCACCTGCCCCAGGGCAAGCGACCCCTGCCAGCCGGTCGGGTCGATCCTGGTCCAGGTGGCGCCATAAGCCGCGCTATAGCCGCGCTCGCGCCGGTCAGGTGCTGTAAAGCGCGACACATTGAAAAGATTGCCCTCGTCGAATTCGACGGCGGTGCTTTCCTCCAGCGGAACATTGGGGTTTGAGCCCCCTGACCACGCCATCTGCACCACCGGTTCAACCACATGGGTGACACCGTGCCGGTTGGATTTTATCAGCGGCCAACGCAATTGCACCGCGCCCCTCGGGGTCAGCTCGGTCGCGTCCGACACGCTGGTCGTCCCTGCCTGAGCGATTTGAAAATGATCCACCACCACGCCGGTCTGGACCGATGCAAGCACGCCCGCAGGCAGAGTCCAGTTGCGTTGCCAATCCAGGGCCGAGGTCAGACGCGTTACGTCACGCCCATCGGAAAACCGGTCAAAATCGGGCCCGTCAGTGGTCAGATCGGACGAGCGATAAGAGCTTTGCGCCTCGGCCGAAAACCGCAGTTCCCCGCCCAGACGGCGCGGAAAGAAACGCCGCTCATAGTCGCCATTGCCGACAATTGACGGCAGGGTCGCGCGGGGTTCATTGACCCGCAGCGACTGAAAATGAGTGAACGCGCCGCGGATATATTCGTCGCGTCGTGCGCGCTCGATCGAGATCTCGCTCTCAAGCCGGTCCTTGTCGGAAAAATCGTGATCCAGAAGGAACGTGTCGTCGCTCACGACCTCAATCCCAAATCGCAGCACAAAATCGCGGTTCAGATCAAACCGGCCCCCCCCAAAAAGATAACCCCGGCTGGAGGGTGAATTGAAATCGTCATCCGCCACCGCGCCGTTGAACTCGATCGTGCCCCGCCGGAACGCCTGACGATAGCGCAGCTCAAGACGGCGCGACTTCGTCGACCAGAACGGAGCAAGCGTCAGATCGCGGTGATCGCCAAGCACGATAAAATAGGGCACCCTGACGCCGATGCCCAAAACCGAGGAATTTTCAACAGAGGGCGTCAGAAATCCCGTAGCGCGCTCGACCGTAGGGTCGGGCAAACGCAGGCGTGGCAGGTAGAACACCGGAACATCCAGCACCCGGAACTGGGCGTTGTGGAAATAAAGCTGGCGTTCATCGGCATCATGCACCACCCGCTCTGCGCGGATTTGCCAGAGCGGCGGGCGCCCGGTTTCGCAGACCCGGCAAGAGGTCACAGCAGCTTTGTAAAGCTGTGTCATACGGCCATCGACACGGCGCATTTCAGTCGCCGCCAGCTGTAGCTGATCCTCCATGACGATTCGCGCCCCGAACAAAAGACCGCTCTGCATGTCGCGGTCCAGCTCGGCACTATCGCCAAGAATGACCGTATTGCCCCCCTCGGTAAGGGTCAGTGGCCCGGTGATCAGCAATCGGTCGGACGCGCGGTCATAGATGATCTTGCGCGCCGTCAGGCGGCGGCCCTGATACAGCGCCTCGACATTGCCGGTTGCAATCAGTTGATCATCGGCCGTCACACGCACATCGTCCGCGACCAGAACGGCGGGCTGAGGCGCAGCCTCTTGCGCCGAAACCGCCGTCATGATCAGCGCCGCGATCAGAGCGACTGAGCTGAAAAGTCGAGCAAACAGGGTCATCCGTCCTCCAGATGCAACAAAATACCGATCGCCAGCAAAAGCGCGGCCACAGGCGGTGCCCAGGCCGCCAGAAGAATCGGGATCTGGCCGTTCTCACCAAGGATCAGGGCAAAATTGCGAACATAGTGCAGCCCAAAGCCCAAGAGTACCGCCGTCAACACCGACAGGCCGGTATTACGGCCACGCGCATGGCCCATTGTAAAGGCCGCAGAACTAAGCACCAGCGCCACAAGGAAGACCGGGCTGGCCAATTGGGTCTGAAACCAGATCGCATAGCGGCGCGCCGAAAATCCGGCCTGTTCAAGCTGGGTGATAAACCTGGGCAGGTCCCAGATCGGGATATAGATCGGTTTGCCAAAGCTGTCGACAATCCGGTCGCGGGTCAGCTCCGAGGGAATCGAAAGGCTGGCAAGCCGCTTCGCCGTGGCTTCGGAGTTGACGCCTTTCGAGAGGTCCCAGATTTTGACGTCGCTCAACTCCCACGCCCCGTCTCCGAGTCGTGCGGCCGCGGCACTTATGCGGCGCAGAGGCTGGCCACCGGGGGCGAAATCGACAAAATTCGGTTCAAAGAGAACAGCCAGATCAGAGCTGGCGCGGGCGGCAAAAATCACCGTCTGGCCGCCGTCTCCGCCCTGGCGCAGCCACAGTCCCTCACTGGCGATGGCCAATATAGCAGAGCCGCGCCCATCCAAGGTATTGACCAGATCGTGATAGCGCTTTGCAGTGGCCGCCACGATCGGATTGCCCATCGCCAGCCCGACAAGGCCGATGCCAAGCGCCACCACGGCCGGGGCCACCAGCCCGCGGATTGCCGAACGCCCCGAGGCCCGCAGCACCACCAACTCTGAACTGCGCGACAATCGCAGGAAAAGCGCCGCCGAGGCCAGGACCATCACCAGCGGCAAAATCTCGTAATTCGCTTCGGGCATCTTGAGCGCGACCACTCCAAGCACCCTGGCGAACGGCAGGTGCGGATAATCGTTCAGCTCATCCACCAGATCAATCAGCGCCAGCACGACGGCCAGCACGGCCGCCACCCCCAGAACGCTCCAGAAAAAGCGGCGCGCGAGATAGTAGTGCAGGATCATGCCGCCACCTCGGCACGCGCCCAGCGCGCGAAAAACCGCCAGAACAGGCCCGGTCGCGAGGCGACGAAGATCAGCAAAAGCGACGCCAAAGCGCCCAGAAGGGTCGGCATATAAAGGATCGGCCAGAGGGCACCATTGGCAAGAACCGGCCCCACGACCATGCCCTCGACAACCTTGACAAGCACCAACAGAGCAAAGGCCAGCAGGATCTGACGCCAAACGCCAAATCTGCTGTAGCCCCCGACAAGCAGCGCCGCAAAGCCCATCATTGCGCCAATCAGCCCAAGCAGCGCGCGGGTAAAACGGCCATGCACTTCGGACATGACGATGCCATAGGTGCTTTTTGTACGCTCCGCCACCGCATGCGGGTGCGTCAGCAACTCTGGCGTCATGATATAGGAAACCCGGTTAAGGTTGATCGCGGAACGACTTATCAACGCACTGACATCATAAGAGAAATCATCGAAATGCGTGGTGAACAGGCGATTGCCCGGCTGGCGCAGGATTTGCGCAAGCCCATCCACCATCACAAGCTTGATACCGCCGCTTTCCACCACAAGATAGGCATGGGCCGAGGTATAGGTGACCGGAGTTTCCGGGCTGCGGCGATCCGACAGGAACACATCCTTGAGTTCGCCCTGCGGCGTGACGTCGCGAACATAAAGCGTGACACCCGGCGCAGGGTGCAGAAACTCGCCCTCACTCAATAGTTTCGCGGAGATATTGCGCGATACCTCATGCTGGCGCAGGCGCAGTTGGGTCAGGCTTGTCGGAATAAGAAAATGCGACAGCAAGGACATCATCACCGTGATGATCAACCCGAATATGATCGCGGGGCGCAACAGGCGCAGCGGCGAATATCCCGTGGCCTGCACCACTGTAAGCTCGCTTTCGGTGCTCATGCGGTTGACCACATAGACCACCGCCGCAAAAGCCGCGATCGGCAAGACAACACCGATCACCCCCGGCAGTGTCAATGCCGTGAATTCCAGAAAGACCCAGGCAGACTGGCCATCCGCGATCAGCCGGTCAAACATCCGCACCGCCTTGTTGATCCAGACAATGGATACCAGGACAAGCGCAAAGAAACCGAACAAAACCATGAATTGCGACAGCATGTATCTGTCGAATCTGGTCAAATTACCCCCCACGTACAGCTGACTTGTCCGGCAACTTATCGGAATTGAGTCCGAGGGAAAACTGCTAACTGGTCATCGCGGCAAAGGCACGCTAGGTCTTGGGGAACCGACATAAAGGAGCCTGTTGATGACTACGCCCGTTTCCGTTGCCTTTGAAGAGACCGATCTTGATGCCATTGCCACGGCAGAGGGCCGCGTCGCGGTCTTTGTCACCCCCGATGGCAAGCTTGACCCCGCCGCGCGGCGCGTCAACCGGCTGACCAAAGGCGTGCTGGCGCGGATGGTCGAAAAAGGCGCTTTCGAGAAGAAAAAACCCGGCGATGTGATCAGCCTTGGCTGGCCTGCGGGGCTTGCGGCCGAGGCGCTTGACGTGGTCTGCCTGCCGCGCAACGCCAGCATCACCGAGACCCGCCGCGCCGGTGCGGCGCTTGGCCGGGCCAAGGGCGACAAGGCGGTTCTGGTGCTCGGCGGCTCGCTGCGCCGCCCTGGCGAGCTTGTGCTTGGACTGGTGCTTCGGGCCTATGAATTCGTCACCCACAAGACCGCCGAGGCCAAGCTGGCCGGCGGTGTCACGCTGATGGTGGGCAAACCCGACGAGGTCAAAGCGGAGGCGGCCACCGTTCAGGCCCTCGCCGAGGGCGTGTTCTTTACCCGAGATCTGGTGTCTGATCCGGCCAACCACCTGACCACCACCGAGTTTGCCAAGCGGATCGAGGCGCTCAAGGATCTGGGCCTCAAGATCAGCGTTCTGGACGAGGCCGAGATGGAAAAGCTGGGCATGGGCTCCCTGCTCTGCGTCGGCCACGGCAGTGCGACGCCGTCGAAAATTGCCGTGATGGAATGGCTGGGCGGACCCAAGGGCGAGGCGCCGCTGGCGCTTGTCGGCAAGGGCGTGGTGTTTGACACCGGCGGCATCAGCCTCAAGCCCGCCGCCGGCATGGAAGACATGACCATGGATATGGGCGGCGCCGCAGTGGTCGCGGGCACGATGCGCACGCTGGCCCTGCGCAAGGCGAAGGCCAATGTGGTCGGTCTTGTCGGCCTGGTGGAAAACATGCCCTCGGATCGCGCCACCCGCCCCGGCGATGTGGTGACCTCGATGAAGGGCGACACCATCGAAGTGATCAACACCGATGCCGAGGGGCGCCTGGTGCTGGCCGATGTGATCTGGTACGCGCAGGAACATTACAAACCGCGCGGCGTGATCGACCTTGCCACCCTGACCGGCGCGATCATCGTCGGGCTTGGCAATGAAAACGCCGGCGTGTTTTCCAACGATGACGATCTGTGCAAGGCCTTCCTCAAGGCGGCCGAGGCCGAGGGCGAAGGTGCCTGGCGGATGCCGATGGGGCAGGCCTATGACGACAAGCTCAAAAGTCAGATCGCCGATGTGAAGAACGTCGGCGGGCGCGAGGCCGGCTCGATCACGGCGGCGCAGTTCATCAAGCGCTTCGTCAAGGATGACATGCCGTGGATTCACCTCGATATCGCCGGGGTGGCCAGCGTGAAGGCCGAAACCGCCTATGCGCCCCGCGGCGCGACCGGCTGGGGCGTGATATCGCTCAACCGGATGATCGCGGACATGCTTGAGCAAGAGTGATGGGGGCGGCCTATTTCTATCACCTGACACGCACGCCGCTAGAGGTGACCTTGCCCATGCTTTTGGGCAAGGCACAGGGCGCGGGCTGGCGTGTCATGGTGCGCGGGCGCGACCGGGCACGGATGGAATGGCTTGACGAAAAGCTCTGGCTTGGGCCCGAGGACGGGTTTTTGCCGCACGGTCTTGAAGGGGCGGAGCATGAGGCAGATCAGCCGATCCTGCTTGGCACCGCGCCCGAGCGGCCCAATGGGGCGGTCTGCGTGATGAGCATTGACGGCGCCGAAGTGCCCCCCGAAGAGGTACAGGCGCTGGAGCGGGTCTGTATCCTTTTTGACGGCAATGACGACGCCGCGCTTAGCGTGGCGCGCGCCCAGTGGAAGGCGCTCACCGGCGCGGGCTGTTCGGCGCAATACTGGTCCGAAGGCTCGGGCCGCTGGGAGAAAAAGGCCGAGGCCTGAGCGCGCGCTCATCGGCCCTGACAGGCCGCCTCGCTCTCTCTGCCCCCAGCCTCTTTCTGGCGTTAAAAGGACATGATCCGCGTCTTGTCGGCCAGCAAACGCGCGGCCACCGCCGGCGGTTTGGCCGCGCTCACACCATCAAGCAAGGCTGATGCCTCAATCCCCTTGTTGGGCAAGTAAATTGCACAGACTTCGACCACGCCGCCCTTGGCCATGATGGTCTGCATCAGGCCCTGCGGGCTCATGCCCTTTGGTTTTTGCGGTGCGGTGGCGGCGGCAGGGGCCTCCTTGAGTGCCAGATCGCCCGCCGGGCCGCAAAGCAGCATATAGGCCTCGGCCCCCTGCTGCATCGACTGCATGGTCAGCACCATTCCCATCAACTGGGTCTGGGCGTCGGGGCTGGTGAGGATGGTCACCAGTTTGGGCGCCTCTTCGGCGACAGCGGGGCTTGTGGTCAGGGCGGCAAGGCCAAGCGTGGCGGCAGCAAGCGTTTTTCGCATCGGATATATCCTTTCGGGTGCAGGTAAAGATGAACCTTGAATGACGGTTTACCGCCCCACCCTAAGATACACGCCCGACGAAAGGCGTTGATCCAAATCAAACACATCTAATTTTGTGAATTTATCTTTCGCCATTGCCAAGACGCGCCAGAACCGCCGCGCAATCCAACCCGCCCATCGCCCCGGCCACGCGACCGCGCGCGCCCGACAGGCGCGCGGCGATATAGGCACCCGAGATCTCGTTGGGCGCGTTACGGATCAAAACCGAGGCAGTCAGCAGCGTCGCAAGGCTTTCGCAGTACCACCGCGCCTGCGCCACGTCGGGCAGTTTTGGAAATTTCTGCATATGCGCCTTGAGGGCCGCATCAAAGGCGCGGTCATGCCCCGTCGCCGCACCAAGTTCCGCGATCAGGCTTTCGCCCGCAAGCGGTTCACGGCGCAGGGTGCGCAGGATATCAAGGCAAATGACATTGCCCGACCCTTCCCAGATCGAATTCAGCGGCGCCTCGCGGTAAAGCCGCGGCATGCCGGTATCCTCGACATAGCCCATGCCACCCAGGCATTCCATCGCCTCGGAAATCACGCCGGGGCAGAGCTTGTTGTTGATGAATTTGGCCAAACCCACCGCAAGGCGCGCAAATGCGCGGTCCTGCGGCGTGGTGCCGTCAAAGGCCCGCGCCACATGAAGCCCAAGCGCAAGCGATCCTTCCCAGTCGAGGCAAAGATCGGCCAGCACCTGCCGCATCAGCGGCTGATCAATCAGCATCGCCTCGGACACAGAGCGTTGCTGCACCCAGTGGCGCGCCTGATCCAGCGCCGCCCGCATCAGGCCCGCAGGGGCCAGAGCGGTATCAAGCCGGGTGTGATGGACCATTTCGATGATCGTCGCGATACCTGCGCCCTCATCGCCCAAGCGGTGGGCATAGGCGCCGTGATATTCGATTTCCGCCGAGGCATTGGCGCGATTGCCCATCTTGTCCTTGAGCCGTTGCAGATGGATCGCGTTGCGCCCCCCTTCAAGCCAGCGCGGCACCAGGAAACAGGTCAACCCGCCGGGCGCCTGCGCCAGCGTAAGAAACCCGTCCGACATTGGCGCCGAACAGAACCATTTGTGCCCCTCAAGCCGATAAAGATCGCCCTCGGGCGTGGCGGTGGTGCTTGTGTGGCGCAGATCAGAGCCGCCCTGCTTTTCGGTCATCGCCATGCCAAGCGTCGCCCCGGCCTTGCGTGCCAAGGGCCTTGGCATCCCGTCATAGGCGCGCGCCACCAGTTTGGGCACCCAAGTCGCAAACAGCGCCTTGTCGGCCTTGAGGGCCGGCACGGCGGCATAGGTCATGGTCATCGGACAGCACACGCCCGCCTCGACCTGAGAGGTGAGATAGACCATCGCGGCGTGGCTCGCATGACCGCCCTGCCCGCCCTCATAGGCGATCGCGGCATAGCCCGCGCCGATGCCGACCTGCATCAGCTGATGATAGGCCGGGTGAAAGCGCACCTCGTCAAGGCGGCGACCACCGGTGTCAAACAGCACCAGCTCGGGCGCATGGCGGTTGGCCTCTTCGCCGAGGCGGCGCATCTCGGCGGTGCCGATCCGCGCGCCGTAAGAGGCCAGATGCCCCACGTCCGCCCCCGCCGCCGCCGCATGGGTCTGAAGCGCCGGATCGCTGGCCCATAGGTCAAGGTCACCGCGCAGGGCGGGCTGATTGAGCGCGTCATGCCATTGGGGGGCAACAGGGGGCGGTGTGTCTTGCATCAAACTCTCCTTTAGGGCGTACCGTAAAGCGCCAGCAAATCCTGTGAAAGGGGATTCACAAACTGCGCGCGCTGTGGCATGGTGCCCAGACCGCCCGTCAGAGGCGGATAATGAGGCAGACCACGCGTATGAACACCCGCAACAGGCCCTGGGGCATGCTTATCTTTTTCACGGTGGCGTTCTTTTTGGGCGCGTATTTCACCTTTGCCGCCGTGCAGGGGGATTACGGCCTGTTCCGCCGCGCTGAAATCGACGCGCAAAGCACGCTGTTGCAGGCCCAGCTTGATCAGTTGAACACGCAAGTGGCGCGGATGGAAAACCTGACGCACCGGCTGTCGGATACCTATCTTGACCTTGATCTTCTGGATCAACAGGCGCGCGATGTGCTCGGCCTGTTGCGCAGCGACGAAATCGTCATCCGCTGACCTCGCACAAAGAGAATCCGCTTGTCGGATCGTCCAGCGGCGGCCTACCCTTGCCGTATTCCCCCCTTTTGGGACTGATCAGCAAAGGATCATGAGCGATGAGCGAGCGCCAGACAGTCAACTTTACCCAGATGAAGGATGGCACCAAGGAGGATTACGAGCTTCTTGAACGCCTCGAAAAACCCTATCTTTCGCTGACCGCCGACCGGGTGCTGGACGAGCTGCGCCGTCAGGGCGAGGTCTCGCTTGAAGGCTATCGGATCACCCGGCTTGATCACGGGCTTCAATCGGCAAGCCGCGCGTTGCGCGAGGGGGCCGATATCGACTGGGTCGTGGGCACGCTTTTGCATGACATCGGCGACGGGCTTGCGCCGCAGAACCACGACAGGTTCTCGGCCGAGGTGATCCGCCCGTTCGTGCGGTGGGATGTGGCCTGGGTGGTGGAACATCACGGCATTTTCCAGATGCTCTATTACGGCCACCACTATGGCTGGGATCGCAACGCGCGCGATCAGTTCAAGGATCATCCCTGCTTTGAAAGCTGCGCGGCGTTCTGCGAGCGGTGGGATCAGGCCTCGTTTGATCCCGATTACGTGGCCGAGCCGCTTGCGACCTTCGAGCCGATGGTGCGCGAGGTCTTCGCACGCAAGGCCTATGACCCGGCGGTGATCCGCGAGGGCGAGGTGACGGGCCTGCCGCCGCTCTAGCACTCCGACAGCGGCGGCTCATCCGCCCTTAACCCATGGGAAAAATTCACACTCGCAACCGGCACGCGATTGGTGTATTTGATAGTTTAACGCTAAACTATATTTGCAAACAAGGAGTCGCCCACCCATGGCTGCCCGAAAAAGCACAAAGAAACCAAACGTTTCTGCCGACGAACTCAAAACATTTTATCGCGACATGCTGCTGATCCGCCGATTCGAGGAAAAGGCCGGCCAGCTTTATGGCATGGGCCTGATCGGTGGGTTCTGCCATCTTTATATCGGCCAGGAAGCGGTTGTTGTCGGTCTTGAGGCCGCCGCCGAAGAGGGTGACAAACGCATCACAACCTACCGCGATCACGGCCATATGCTGGCCTGTGGCATGGACCCCAAAGGCGTGATGGCCGAGCTGACGGGCCGCGAGGGTGGTTACAGCCGCGGCAAGGGCGGCTCGATGCATATGTTCAGCAAGGAAAAGCATTTCTACGGCGGGCATGGCATCGTCGGCGCGAACGTACCGCTTGGCGCCGGTCTGGCCTTTGCCGACAAGTACAATGAAAACGGTCGCGTGACATTCACCTATTTCGGCGATGGCGCCGCCAACCAGGGCCAGGTCTATGAAACCTTCAACATGGCCGCGCTTTGGGATTTGCCGGTGATTTTCGTCATCGAGAATAACCAGTATGCCATGGGCACCTCGCAGAAACGCTCGACCTCGAGCCCGGATATCTACACCCGCGGCGAGGCCTTTGGCATTCCCGGCGAGGCGGTCGATGGCATGGATGTTCTGGCCGTCAAAGAGGCCGGCGACAAGGCAGTGGCGCACTGCCGCTCTGGCAAGGGGCCGTATATCCTGGAGATCAAGACCTACCGCTATCGCGGCCACTCGATGTCGGACCCGGCCAAGTATCGCACCCGCGAAGAGGTGCAGAAGATGCGCGACGAGAAGGACGCGATCGAGCATGTGCGCGATCTGTTGCTCTCGGGCAGCCACGTCACCGAAGACGACCTCAAGGCGATCGACAAGGAGATCAAAGAGATCGTCAACGCCAGTGCCGAATTTGCCAAGGAAAGCCCGGTGCCCGGCCCCGAGGAACTTTGGACCGATATTTACGCCGATGTGGCGCCGCAGAACGCCTGAGAAGGGGAGACACCCATGGCAACCGAAATTTTGATGCCCGCCCTCTCTCCGACAATGGAAGAAGGCACACTTGCGAAATGGCTGGTCAAGGAAGGTGATACCGTCAAGAGCGGCGATATCATGGCCGAGATCGAAACCGACAAGGCCACGATGGAATTCGAGGCCGTCGATGAAGGCGTGATCGGCAAGATACTGATCGAAGAGGGCACCGAGGGCGTGAAAGTGAACACCGCCATCGCCGTGCTTCTGGAAGAGGGCGAAAGCGCCGACGATATCCAGAGCGCCGCTGCCCCGGCAAGCGCGCCCAAAGAAGAGGCTACTGCCCCCAAAGCCGCCCCGGCGCAAGCCAAGGCGCCCGAGGCCCCCAAAGCCGACACCAGCCCGGACTGGCCCGAGGGCACCGAGATGGAAACCAAGACCGTGCGCGAGGCGCTTAACGCCGCCATGGCCGAGGAAATGCGCGGCGATCCGTCGGTCTTTATCATGGGCGAAGAGGTGGCCGAATATCAGGGCGCCTATAAGATCACCCAGAACCTCCTGGAGGAATTCGGCGGCAAGCGCGTCATCGACACGCCGATCACCGAGCACGGCTTTGCCGGGATCGGGGTTGGCGCGGCCTTTGGCGGCCTGCGCCCGATCGTCGAATTCATGACCTGGAACTTTGGCATGCAGGCGATCGACCAGATCATCAACTCTGCCGCCAAGACGCTTTACATGTCCGGCGGGCAGATGGGCTGTCCGATCGTGTTCCGCGGCCCCAACGGTGCCGCCGCGCGCGTCGGCGCCCAGCACAGCCAGGATTACGCGGCCTGGTACGCACAAATCCCCGGCCTGAAAGTGGTACAGCCCTATTCGGCGGCCTGTGCCAAGGGCCTCTTGAAACAGGCAATCCGCGACCCGAACCCGGTTGTTTTCCTTGAGAACGAAATCCTCTACGGGCGCTCTTTCGAGGTGCCTAAACTGGATGACTTCACCATTCCCTTCGGCAAGGCCAAGATCTGGCGCGAAGGCTCTGACGTGACCATCGTCAGCTTTGGCATCGGCATGACCTATGCGCTTGAGGCGGCCGACAAGCTTGCCGAAGACGGCATCAGCGCCGAGGTGATCGACCTGCGCACCCTGCGCCCGCTTGATTACGACACCGTCATTGCCAGCGTCATGAAAACCAACCGCTGCGTCACGGTTGAGGAAGGCTGGCCGGTGGCCTCGATTGGCAACCACATCTCGGCCACGCTGATGGAGCGCGCGTTCGATTATCTCGACGCGCCGGTCATCAACTGCACCGGCAAGGACGTGCCCATGCCCTACGCGGCCAATCTCGAAAAGCTGGCGCTGACCTCGACCACCGAGGTGATCGACGCCGTGCGCCAAGTGACCTACCGGTAAGGATGTGAGAATGTCAAAAGTCTCGATAAATCAGTCCACTGACGGAAATGGGCGAGAATTCCGCCTGAACGCGCCGGACCAAAAGCATACTGTATTCATTCCGGCAGAATTACTCGACGACGAAGTGGGAGATGACTGTTCAGACGCTGATCGCGATGCTTGGGTTGAAAATAATATTGAAGAGATCGTGAAAGCCGCTGAATCGAAAATCAAAGGCGGTGTGGTCCGCAGACCATTTGACCGTATTGTCGTGCGGGAGGACAACTAATGCCAACCGAAATACTCATGCCCGCCCTCTCGCCCACCATGGAAGAGGGCACGCTCGCGAAATGGCTGGTCAAGGAGGGGGACACCGTCAACGCCGGTGACCTTCTGGCCGAGATCGAGACCGACAAGGCCACAATGGAATTCGAGGCGGTGGACGAAGGCACCATCGGCAAGATCCTGATCGAAGAGGGCACCGAGGGCGTGAAAGTGAACACCGCCATCGCCGTGCTCTTGGAAGAGGGTGAAAGCGCCGATGACATCAAGGCTGGTGACAGTTCGGCGGGCGGCTCTGCCGCCCCTGCCGAGGCCGAGGCACCCAAGGACGATGCCAAAAGCGAGACCGCCTCCCCTGCGGCAGCGTCCGAGACCAAAGCGCCCGCAGCGCCGACTGACGGTGATGGCGGGCGTATCTTCGCCTCGCCCCTGGCGCGCCGGATTGCCGCCGACAAGGGCGTTGATCTTGCCGGTCTCACCGGCTCTGGCCCGCATGGCCGGATCGTCAAGGCCGATGTCGAGGGTGCCAAGCCCTCTGCCGCACCGGCGAAAGAGGCCACCAAGTCCGCCGACAAGGCCCCTGCCCCGGCCAGCATGGCCAGCGGCCCGTCCTCGGAGGCGGTCATGGCGATGTATCAGGGTCGCGAGTATGAAGAGGTCAAGCTTGACGGCATGCGCAAGACCATCGCCGCGCGCCTCACCGAGGCCAAGCAGACCGTGCCGCATTTCTATCTGCGTCGCGATATAAAGCTTGATGCGCTGATGAAATTCCGTGGCGAGCTCAACAAACAGCTCGAAGG
Source organism: Roseovarius marisflavi (assembly GCF_900142625.1). Classification (GTDB taxonomy): domain Bacteria; phylum Pseudomonadota; class Alphaproteobacteria; order Rhodobacterales; family Rhodobacteraceae; genus Roseovarius; species Roseovarius marisflavi. Next base: position 93,326 of record NZ_FRBN01000010.1, on the reverse strand, counting down.
GCGCGGCGTCAAACTCTCGGTCAATGACTTTATCATCAAGGCCTGCGCGCTTGCGCTTCAGGCGGTTCCGGATGCCAATGCGGTCTGGGCCGGCGACAAGGTGCTCAAGCTCAAGCCGTCGGATGTGGCGGTGGCCGTGGCGATCGAGGGCGGGCTATTCACGCCGGTCCTGAAAGATGCCGAGATGAAATCGCTCTCGGCCCTTTCGACCGAGATGAAGGATCTGGCCAGCCGTGCCCGCGACCGCAAGCTTGCGCCGCAGGAATACCAGGGCGGCACATTCGCGATTTCCAACCTCGGCATGTTCGGCATCGATAATTTCGACGCAGTGATCAACCCGCCGCATGGCGCGATCCTTGCGGTCGGTGCAGGCAAGAAACAGCCCGTCGTCGGAAGCGATGGAGAGTTGGCCGTGGCGACGGTGATGTCAGTCACCCTGAGCGTCGATCACCGGGTGATTGACGGCGCCATGGGTGCCGAGCTCTTGAACCAGATCGTCGACAACCTCGAAAATCCGATGGTCATGCTGGCCTGAAACACCAACGCCCCCGACAAGGTTTGATCCGGTCGGGGGCGTTGCTAAATCGTCGTATCGGGCGCGGGCCCTGCTTACTCGGCGTCTTTGCCGTCGCCGCGCACGCCCAAAAGCTGGTCCATGCTGACCGAGGGCTGGGCACAGCCCGCCTCGCCCACGATGCGCGACGGCACGCCGGCCACAGTCTTGCAGGGCGGCACCTCTTCAAGCACCACAGAACCGGCGGCGATGCGCGAGCAATTGCCAACCCGGATGTTGCCCAGAACCTTGGCGCCAGCACCGATCAGAACACCATTGCCGATCTTGGGGTGGCGATCCTCTTCTTCTTTGCCGGTGCCGCCAAGGGTGACCGAATGCAGCATCGAGACATTATCCCCAACCACGGCGGTCTCGCCGATCACGATGGAATGGGCATGGTCGATCATGATGCCCTTGCCGATGCGCGCGGCCGGATGAATATCGACGCCAAACACCTCAGAGGCCCGCATCTGAAAGAACCGCGCCAGATCGCGGCGCCCGCTGCTCCAGAGCCAATGCGCAATGCGGTATGCCTGCACCGCCTGAAATCCCTTGAAGAACAACAGCGGCAGGATAAAGCGATCGCAGGCCGGGTCACGGTCATTGACCGCAACAATATCCGCGCGCGCCGACAGGCCGATGTTGGGGTCCGAGTTCAGTGCCTTGTCGCAAATCTCGCGCAGGATCTGTTCGGGCATTTCATTCGAAGTCAACTTGAGAGAAATCCGATAGGCCAGCGCCGATTCGAAGGTATCATGGTGCAGAACGCTTGAATGAATCAGCCCGCCCAAAAGCGGCTCATCGGCAATGGCCCCTTTTGCCTCGGACGCAATCCGAGCCCAGACCGGATCAAGCTCCGCCAGTTTTGAATGTATTTTCGCCACGTCTATGCTCCTCTGGATTGGATCAAGTATAACAGATAGGCAGGATCAATAAAATGCAAAGGCGTGATCGGGGGCATAAGCAAAATGAATGAGAACGACCAGAGCCGATTTCGCGCCCGGATCAACGCCCTGCTCACAGAACTGGCGCAAGAGGATGCACTTGGCCAGTCGGCTCAGGCCACGGTCGAGCTTGATCAACAGGCCGTGGGCCGGTTGAGCCGAATGGATGCTCTGCAAAATCAGGCCATGGCCAAGGCCAGCCACCTGCGTCGTCAGACCCTCAAGGCCCGGCTCGAGATGGCCCTGCGGCGTATGGATGAGGGGGAATTCGGCTATTGCGAGGATTGTGGCGATGATATCGCCCAGGCCCGGCTGGCGCTTGATCCGGCGGCAACGCGCTGTATCTCCTGCGCCAAGGGCTAGGAACCGCCTGTCCCGCACCTGCACGCCCGGTTGTACCTGCGGGAGCCTCCGGCGGGGATATTTAAAGCAAGAAGAAACCAGAGCGCTGCATCTGGCTTTCATCTTTCCATAAATACTCAATCCACAGAGGCCGCAGAGCGCAGCCGGTCCTAGTTGGCCGCGCGCTCTGCTTCGATCTCGCGCCATTTGGCGACGTTGCGGTTATGCTCTTCGAGGGTTTGGGCAAAGGCGTGGCCGCCGGTGCCATCGGCCACGAAGAAGATATAATCGGTGCTGTCCGGATTGACCGCCGCCTCGATGCTGGCGCGGCCGGGATTTGCGATCGGGGTCGGCGGCAGAGCGTCGATCACATAGGTGTTCCAGGGCGTGGCGGCGCGCAATTCGCTTTGGCGCAGTCCGCGGCCCAGAATGCCCTGACCTTTGGTCACGCCGTAAATCACGGTCGGGTCGGTTTGCAGGCGCATGCCGCGCTTGAGGCGGTTGGTAAAGACGCTCGCCACCTGGCGGCGCTCTTCGGCAACGCCGGTTTCCTTCTCGATGATCGAGGCGAGGATGAGTGCCTCATAGGCGCTTGCCAGCGGCACATCCTCGGCGCGGTTCTGCCAGGCCTCGGCCAGGATAAAATCCTGCGCCGCACGCATGCGGGCGATCACGCTCTCGCGGGTGTCACCTTGGCGCACCTCATAGCTATCGGGGGCAAGCGAGCCTTCGGCAGGCAGCTCCGCGACCGCGCCTTCCAGAACATCAACCGACTTGAGCTCTTCCACAACCTGCCAGCTTGTCACGCCTTCCGCCAAAGCAATGCGATAGCGGGTGTCGGCCTGCCCGCGCACGCGGGTGAAAAGATCGGGGCGCGCCTCGTCGATGGCCGGATCAAACGCGATCCTTTCCTCATAGCGCCCTGTGCCGGTGTTAAGCTCGCGCACGAGCACCTCGGCGCTGGCAATGCCGATCCGGTACACCACCTCGGTGCCGCAACTGCTGGCGCCGCCGCGGGTGATGATATCGGTGATCTGTGACATGCTGGCGCGCTCGGGGATAAGCCAGCTGCCTGCCTTGAGATCGTCGACTTTATCGCCGTATTCCGCACCGATGCGAAAGATCGTGCCGCTGGCAATCGCGCCCTCGTCTTCGAGGCGCCGCGAAATCCGCCGCATCGTGCTTCCGGGTTCGACCCGAAGGCACATCGCCTCGCTCAGAGGGCCGCTGGTGCTATATTGCTTTTGTCCCCAGAGGATCATCCCCCCGAGCAGAAAGATGATGACGACCAGAAGCGTCAGGAAATTAGACGCAATATGGCGCCACATCAGCGCATTTTCCCGAAACAGACCGAGGCATTGGTGCCACCAAAGCCAAAGCTGTTCGACATCGCCACATTCACGTCGCGTTCGCGTTTGACATTCGGCACCAGATCCAGAGGAGTCTCGACCGCCGGATTGTCGAGGTTGATCGTCGGTGGCACGACCTGGTCGCGAATCGCCAGGATTGAGAAAATCGCCTCAATCGCGCCTGCCGCCCCCAACAGATGCCCTGTGGACGACTTGGTCGAACTCATCGAGGTCTTGGCCGCTGCATTCCCCAAGAGCCGCTCGACCGCCCCCAGCTCGATCGTGTCGGCCATCGTGCTTGTACCATGGGCATTGATGTAATCCACATCCGACGGCTCAAGACCGGAATGCTTCAGTGCCGATTTCATCGCGCGATAGGCGCCATCGCCATCTTCGGCAGGTGCCGTGATGTGATAGGCATCGCCCGACATGCCATAGCCCAGCACCTCGGCGTAAATCTTGGCCCCGCGCGCGCGGGCATGTTCAAGCTCTTCCAGCACCACCACACCGGCGCCCTCGCCCATGACGAAACCATCACGGTCCGCATCATAGGGGCGGCTGGCGGCCTGTGGGTTATCGGCCCGCTTGGTCGACAAAGCCTTGCAGGCGTTGAATCCGGCAATCCCTATCTCGCAGATAGCCGCCTCGGCGCCGCCGGCCAGCATCACATCCGCATCGTCAAACATGATCAGGCGGGCCGCATCGCCAATCGCATGCGCCCCGGACGAACACGCCGTAACAACCGCGTGGTTTGGTCCCTTGAACCCATAGCGGATACTGACCTGCCCGCTGATCAGGTTAATCAGCGCACTGGTGATGAAGAACGGTGACACGCGGCGCGCGCCCTTGTCGCGGATAACAAGCGTGGTCTCCTCGATCGAACTCAGCCCGCCAATGCCGGATCCCATCATCACACCGGTGCGCTCGCGGCTTTCTTCATCCTCGGGCATCCAGCCGGCATCTTCCACCGCCTGCTGGGCGGCGGCCACGCCGTAGAGAATGAAATCGCCTACTTTGCGGCGCTCTTTGGGCTGCATGTAATGATCGGCGTTAAAGGTGCCATCGCTGCCATCGCCAAGCGGTACCTCACAGGCATATTTGGTGACCACGTTACTTGGGTCAAAGCGGGTAATGGTGCCCGCACCTGACTGCCCATCCAAAAGACGCTTCCAGCTTTCTTCAACCCCGGATGCAAGCGGGGTCACCAGACCCAGACCTGTGACAACGACACGCCGCATAATGCTGCCCTTTCAGTACATATTCGTTAAAAGCTCTTACCCCGGCTTGCCACCGGGGGGCAAGAGGCGCGCGCATGGCTACGCGACGGCATGCCGGGATTTTGGGCACGCCGCCCGGGGCAAAAGGCCAGGTCGGCCTATTCGAACGGTGCGGTCGGCTCCGGCGTTGCGCGCGCAATCTCCAGTGCGGCGCCAAGATCCACATCCTTGGACAGAAGGGCGCGGCCAATCAAAGTGCCGGCGATATTGGGGATGTACTTCAGCCGTGCCACATCATCCACGCTGCGCACCGTGCCACGGGCGATCACCTGCTGGCGGGTGGTGGCCGCAAGACCCGAGATCACCCCAAGACTGCCATCGCTGTCCTCGATATCGGCGTCAATATCGGTCACGATGATCCCCGCAAGCGGCACCCCGTCAAAAGCGCTGACAAAGTCTTCGGGGCTGATCGCGCTTTGACTGCGCCAGCCATCGGTCATCAATTTCCCTTGAAAGATATCGACGGCTACAACGATCTGATCCGGACGGAACTTGGCGATCTCTTTCACGGTTTCGGGATCACGCACCGCCATGGTGCCGAGCACGATGCGCCCCGCCCCCTTGTCGATCCAGCGGCTGATCGCATCGCGCGACCGGAAACCGCCGCCCAATTGCACAGGAATGCCCGCCGCGCGAATGATCTCGGCGATAAGCTCGTCATTGCCGTCCTCGCCGCGCAGCCCGTTCATGTCGGTCAGATGCATCCAGTCCGCCCCCGCCGCCGCAAAGCCGCGGGCGGTCTCGACCGGGTCCACATGCCAGATAACCGGTTCGTCCAGCCGCCCACGCGTCAGGCTGACGCATTTGCCGTTCAGAATTTCCAAAGTCGGATAGAGGATCATCGTCGCGCCCTTTTTTCAGGTCTAACCCCCGGCGGTTGTACCGGTCGACACAGACTGTGCTTGTTTCGCGCACTTAACACTGTTCCCAAATCGGCATGATAGACGCGTTTCGCGGCGGAGCAACAGAGTCTCTTGCATCCCCCGCAACGCAAAAGGCCCCGCCAACCGGCAGGGCCTTCCTTCGCACAGGGCGAAAAACTTAGGAGGCTTCGGTGATGAACTTCACCGCGTCGCCAAAGGTTTGGATGGTATCGGCAGCATCGTCGGGGATCTCGATGCCGAATTCCTCTTCGAAGGCCATGACCAGTTCGACCGTGTCCAGGCTGTCAGCGCCAAGATCGTCGATGAACGAGGCTTTTTCGACAACCTTGTCCTCTTCAACGCCCAGGTGTTCCACAACGATCTTTTTAACGCGGTCTGCGATATCGCTCATGTCATAATCCTCATCGTTTCATGGGCAGTCTTGCCCGTTTTATGCCCCCGAATAAATTCAGAGGGCGGCTTTGATAGTGCCCCAGCGGGCGGCTCTCGACTACCCGCAATCTGCGGCCCACCGGGAGAATCCGCTTATCCCCCCGGCAATTCTGCGCCGCCTATAGCACATGGCGCGGCATTGGCAAATGCTTTCACCGCACAGAGATTTGCACTCAGACAAAGGTGTGTCGCGGCCGCCTTGCGCTTTTTGCACGATCCCACGCGACCCGTCGCAGCATTCTGTCGGCACTATACAGAGGGATGCCCGGCCCATGGAGCTTGCCGGACGTCACCGTATGGTCGATCAGACTTGGTCACGCCCTGCCCTGCTTTCATCTTTCCAAAAATACTCAATTCCACCGCCAGCAAAAAAGCGCGCTCATCAAGACACGAGCGTCACCGTTCCATTCTCGCGAATCAAGCGCGCGGTAGCGCTCAATTTGAAACCGCCGAGCAGGCCCGGCTCAGATCATCGCCATGCCGCCATTCACATGCAGCGTCGCGCCGGTGACATAGCCCGCCTCGGGGCTGGCAAGATACAGCACAGCCGCCGCAATCTCTTCCGGCGTGCCCATCCGCGCGGCAGGAATCTGCGCATTCAGCGCGGCTTTCTGCTCATCGCCAAGCTTGTCTGTCATCGGCGTCGCAATAAAACCGGGGGCAACCGCATTGGCGGTGATGCCACGGCTGGCCACCTCATAGGCGATGGATTTGGTCATGCCGACCAGACCGGCCTTGGCAGCGGCATAATTGACCTGTCCGGGATTGCCGACCGAGCCCACGACCGAGCCTATATTGATGATTCGGCCCCAGCGGGATTTCATCATCGGGCGCACCGCACCACGACACAGACGCATGGCCGCCGTCAGATTGACGTCGATGACGCTATGCCAATCCTCGTCCGACATCCGCATGAAAAGCTGATCGCGGGTGATCCCGGCATTGTTGACCAGAATATCAAGGCTGCCCATCGCGGCGATCGCGGCTTTGGGCAGCGCCTCGACCGCCTCGCTGTCGCCAAGATTGCAGGGCAGCACATGGGCACGTTCACCAAGCTCGCCGGCCAGGGCCTCAAGCGGCTCAACCCGCGTCCCACTCAGACCGACCGTGGCCCCCGCACCGTGCAGCGCCCGTGCAATCGCGGCACCAATGCCGCCGGATGCGCCCGTGACCAGCGCGGATTTTCCTGTCAGATCAAACATCTATCGTCCTTTCGTTATAAACTGCTCTTGATTCAGGCGCTTGCAAAGGCCTCTGCGGCGGCCTTGACGTCATCGGGCGTGCCGACCGCACGACAGGCCATCTCGCGGTCAATCCGCCGGATCATCCCCGACAGGGCCTTGCCCGCGCCGATTTCCCAGGCTTCGGTGACGCCCTGAGCGGCCATGTAAAGCACCGATTCCCGCCAGCGGACGGCGCCGGTCACCTGCTCGATCAGAAGCGCGCGAATTTCATCCGGGTCCTGCACGGCGCTCGCACGCACATTTGCCACCAGCGGCACCACCGGCGCGGCAAAGCTGACCTCGGCGAGGGCCGCCGCCATTGCCTCGGCGGCCGGGGCCATCAGGGAGCAATGAAACGGCGCGCTGACCGGCAACAGCACCGCGCGCTTGGCGCCCCTGGCCTTGGCCAGCTCGACCGCACGCTCGACCGCGGCCTTATGGCCCGAGACCACGACCTGACCGGGGTCATTGTCGTTGGCCGCCTGACAGACCTCGCCCTGCGCGGCCTCGACCGCCACGGCGCGGGCCGCCTCGTAATCAAGCCCCAGAATGGCGGCCATGGCGCCAACCCCCACCGGCACGGCCTTTTGCATGGCCAGCCCGCGAATCCGCAAAAGCCGCGCCGTATCGGCAATGCTCAGCGCGCCAGCGGCGGCCAGAGCGGAATACTCCCCAAGCGAATGCCCGGCGACAAAGCCACCGGCCCGCGAAATCTCAAAGCCCTCCGCCTCAAGCGCGCGCAGCGCCGCCAGCGAGGTCGCCATCAAGGCCGGTTGGGCGTTCTCGGTCAGGGTCAGCGTGTCCTGGTCCCCCTCCCAGATCAACCCCGACAGATTTTCGCCAAGCGCCTCGTCGACCTCGTCGAAAACCGCTTTGGATGCCGGATAGGCCTCGGCCAATGCCTGCCCCATGCCGGTGGTCTGTGCCCCCTGCCCGGGAAATACGAATGCTCGGTTCATATGCTTTTTGCCTCCCTAAAAGTGCCTTGGGATACCGCGCCGGGCGGATTATGGCAACGCCCTTCGAGTGTGTTGCAGGGCCGCACCGGGCCTGTGCGCCAGATGCGATTGCCCCGCCCCGTCGTTTGGCTAGAGTGAGCGCGCAACCAGAAGGATCAAAGCGATGCCAACCAGCAACTCGGCCAGCACCTATGGCAGTGTGACGAAAACCTTTCACTGGCTGACCGCGCTGTTGATCCTGTCCAACATTCCGATCGGCCTGATCGCCACCGATCTTGCGCATGAGGTTCAGATCGCCCCGACCGAGGCCTTGGTCAACCGTACCACGGTGTTGTTTTCCCTGCACAAAACCATTGGCGTGGCGATGTTCTTTGTCGCTCTTGCGCGCATAGCCTGGGCGATAAGCCAGCCCAAGCCGGGGTTGCTCAATGGCGACAAATGGGCCGAGGCCTGGGCGGCAGAGACCGTGCATTGGCTGCTTTATGGCTCGCTTGTCATGGTGCCGATGTCGGGCTGGGTGCATCACGCGGCCACCTCGGGCTTTGCGCCGATCTGGTGGCCCTTGGGCCAAAACCTGCCACTGGTGCCGAAATCCGAGCCCCTCTCGGCGCTTGCGGGCACGCTGCATTATATCCTGCAATGGGTGCTGATCGGCGCGATTGGCGCACATGTGGCGGGGGCGCTCAAGCATCACCTGCTGGATGGAGACGCCACGCTGCGCCGGATGCTGCCGGGTCATACCCCCGGCCGACCGACCGCGCGCCAGCCCGGTCATGTGCTGCCACTCGTGACCGCGCTTGCGGTCTGGCTGGCGGCGCTTGGCGGGGCGGGCATGATCGGCCTGTTCGGCGCGGGCGACGGGGCGCAAACCACGGGCCTTGCGCAGGTCGAAAGCGACTGGACCGTCTCGGACGGTAGCCTTCAGATCACCGTAGAGCAGATGGGATCATCGGTGCAGGGCAGCTTTGCCGACTGGACCGCCGATATCACCTATGACGAGACCGGCGACGCGGCGGGCAAACATGGCAGCGTCACGGTCACCATCGCAATCGAGTCGCTCTCGCTTGGATCGGTCACCAAACAGGCGATGGGGCCGGATTATTTCAACGTTAGCACCTTCCCGACAGCAGAGTTCAGCGCCGATTTGTTTAAGACCGACCAAGGCCATGTGGCGCGCGGCGCGCTCACGATCCGCGACCAATCGGTGCCGGTCGAAATGCCTTTTGATCTTGCAATTGACGGCGACACCGCCACCGTCAGCGGCGCGCTCTCGGTGGATCGGCGCGAGTTTGACGTGGGCACCGGGATGACCGACCCAAATTCGCTTGGCTTTGGCGTTGAGATCAAGGTCGATCTGACCGCCAGTCGCGCGCCCTGAACGCGCACGCAGTCGCGGCGCGCTAGTCGTCGATCTTGCGCGCCTCATCCAAAAGCATCACCGGGATACCGTTGCGTATGGGAAAGGCAAGGCCGGCGCTTTTGCTGATCAACTCCTGACGCTCCGCGTCATAGCGCAGGGTCTGGTGGGTTTGCGGGCAAATCAGCGCCTCAAGCATGCGCCGGTCAAAGGCGGGAGTGGTATCAGGGGTGTCGGTCATTGCATGATGTCCTCGCTGTCGCCGCCGCGCAGCGCGTATTCGATCAGGGTGACAAGCGTCTCGCGCCGCGTGCTCAGCGATGGCGCCTCAAGCAGGGCTTGCTTGTCCTCTGGTTCGAACCCCAAAAGCATCGACAGCGAGTTGATCAACAGCTCATCCTCGGCCTCTTTCAGGGACTGCCAGTCGGTTTCAAGCTCGCGCGCGGAAAAATAGCGCGACAGGAGGTTCATAAAGGCCGTGCGGTCAAAATGGGGGTCGGCGTCCTCTGGCCCCATATCGCGTTCAAAGCCGGCCCATGACACCTTGGCGCGCCGATAAGGCGTGAACCCCTCGACCTCTTCCAAAAGGCGAAACCGCGACTTGCCGGTGAGCGTGATCATATAGCGGCCGTCTTCGGTTTCCGAAAACTGCGTCACCCGCCCCACACAGCCGATGGTATGCAGGCCGGGGCCCGCGTCGCGGCCCGGAATGCGGTTTGGCTGCACCATCCCGATCAGGCGCGAAGGGGTTTTAAGGGCATCCTCAAGCATCGCCAGATAGCGCGGCTCGAACAGGTGCAACGGCAAGCGCGAGCGCGGCAAGAGCAGCGCGCCCGGCAGGGGGAAAACCGGAATAATCTCAGGCAGATCGAGGTTTTTTGTCATGCACCTTACCTAGCCCGACAACTGCCTCAGGCAAATATCATCGAGCTCAATTTTCGCCGCCCGTTCAACACCACCGGATCGTTAGGCTTGAGCGCCTCGAAAATGGTGAAAAGCTGGGCCTTGGCGGCGCCGTCATTCCATTCGCGATCAGCCCGGAAAATCGCCAGCAATTCGTCGACCGCCTCTTCGGCCTGACCGTTGGCATAAAGCGCCTGCGCCAGATCAAAGCGCGCCTGATGGTCGCTTGGGTCGGCGTCCACCGCGGCGCGCAACTCGGCCACAGGGCCGGCATCTGCGGCCTGACGCGCAAGCGCGATCTGGGCATGTATCGCCTCAATTTCGGGGGCGGTGGCAATTTCGGCGGGGGCACCGTTCAGGATCGCCTCGGCCTGATCAAGTTCGCCAAGCGCGATCTCGGCGCGCGCCATGCCGGCATAGGCGCGCACGTTGTTGGGGTCTTCCTGGGCGATGGCGGCATAGGTTTGCGCCGCATCGGCAACCGCGCCCTCTTCGAGCATCTCGTCGGCCGCATCAAGTGCCTCGTCAAGCCCGCCGTCGGGCGCGCCGCCACCGGCCTCGACCACGCGCGCCACAAAGGCGTCGATTTCCGAGGGCGGCACCGCGCCCTGAAAGCCGTCAACCGGCTGGCCCTGCCAGAAGGCATAGACCGTCGGAATGGATTGCACCCGCAACTGGCCCGCGATCATCTGGTTTTCATCGACGTTGACCTTGGCCATTTTCACGGCCCCATTGGCGCGCGTCACCGCCGCCTCAAGCACCGGGCCAAGCGTCTTGCAAGGGCCACACCAGGGCGCCCAGAAATCAACGATCACCGGCACGGTCTGGGACATTTCAACGACCTCGGTCATGAAATCGGCCTCGGACACGTCCTTGATCAGGTCGCCCGCTGCCGGGGCGTTTTGGGTTTGGCCAAGCTCAATCATCAAAGTCTTCCTTCCATTCGCTTGCCCCTATATGAGCAAGTCTGCGTCGATTTCAAAGGTCAAATGTTGCAAAAACCGGCGCGTGATCGCTAGGTTGCTCCCATCCGCGCACCTCGCGCAGGATGCGGCTTGAATGGGCCGAACCCGCGATATCGCCGGTTGCCCAGAGATGATCAAGCCGTCGGCCCTTGTCGGCCTCGGACCAATCCTTGGCGCGGTACGACCACCAGCTATAGAGCAGCCCCTCGGGAATATCGGCGCGGGTCACGTCGCCCCAGCCGCCGGCCTCCATCACGTCATGAAAATGCTCAACCTCGACCGGGGTGTGGCTGACGATCTTCAAAAGCTTCTTGTGGCTCCAGACATCGTCTTCGCGCGGGGCGATGTTGAGATCGCCCACCAGAATGGATTTTTCCGGGCGGCTGTCGCGGAACCAGTCGCGCATCTCGGTCAGGTAATCGAGCTTTTGGCCGAATTTCTCGTTCTTCTCGCGATCCGGGATATCGCCGCCCGCAGGCACATAAAAGTTATGGATCGTGACCCCGTTTTCCAACCGCCCTGCGACGTGGCGGGCATGGCCGAGGCTGGCGAAATCCTTGTCGCCTGCATCCTCGATCGGTAGCTTCGAGAGGATCGCAACCCCGTTATAGCCCTTCTGCCCGCGCGCCACCACATGGCCATAGCCAAGCTCGGCAAAGCTCTCGAGCGGCATCTTGTCGACCGGGCTTTTGCATTCCTGAAGGCACAGGACATCCGGCGCCTCGTCGCTCAAAAGCCGCGAGACAAGCCCCTCGCGCAGACGGACCGAGTTGATGTTCCAGGTTGCCAATGTAAACGCCATGCCGCCTCTCCTGTGCCCGTGTCGGGCCAGACCCTAAAGCGATGCGCGCCAAGGCGCCAGCCGGAACGACGGGGCGCGGCGAAAAAGTGGGATCGGGCGATCCACCCCGGCGCCCAAAGGAAAAGGACCCCGGCACGCTGGCCGGGGCAGTCCAACAGGGAGGTATATGCGTTACCGCATATACAACGTAGAGTAGCACATTTTCCTGAGTTACGCATACTACTTTGATCTTAGGCCGTACTCAGAGCACCAGACGATAACCGCCCGATTCAGTGACAAGCAGGCGTGCGTTACCTGGATCCGGCTCGATCTTCTGGCGCAGGCGATAGATATGGGTCTCAAGCGTGTGGGTGGTGACCCCCGCGTTATAGCCCCAGACCTCGTGCAGCAGGATATCGCGCGCCACCACGCCCTCGGTCGAGCGATAGAGGTATTTCAGGATGTTGGTCTCTTTCTCGGTCAGGCGCACCTTGCGCTCGTCCTCGGTGATCAGCATCTTCATGGCCGGCTTGAAGGTATAGGGCCCAAGCTGAAATACCGCATCCTCGGACTGTTCATGCTGGCGCAGCTGTGCGCGGATACGCGCCAGAAGCACCGGAAACTTGAACGGCTTGGTGATATAGTCGTTGGCCCCCGCATCAAGGCCAAGGATCGTGTCGGCATCGCCATCATGCCCGGTCAGCATCATCACCGGCGCCTTGACCCCCTGCTTGCGCATCAGGCGGCACAGCTCTCGCCCGTCGGTATCGGGCAGGCCAACGTCAAGAATGACAAGATCATAGATCATGTCCTTGACCTTGCTCATCGCATCCGCGCCGCTTGTGGCCTCGAACACATCGAAATCTTCGGTCATGACCAATTGCTCGCCCAACGCTTCGCGCAGGTCGTCGTCATCGTCCACCAGCAGAATCTTTTTGACTTGTGCCATTTTGCTTTTCCTCGTCCTTTGACAGAACATGAGGGACAAGGCGCGCAGCGACAAGATGTGCAACACAACAATCACGGCCACGTGTTGCGACGCGAGCGTTTCTTTCAATTCATTTCAAAACCACCTACATAAAGCTGATTGCCACCGGAAAGTTACGCCATGACCCTCGCCCCTGACATCACCGAGATTATCGCCCGCGCCCGCGCCGATCTTCGGATGGGGGTGCCTGTGGTGATTTCGGGCAAAGATGGCGTCGCACTTGTGATGGCGGCGGAAACGGTCGATGCGCAGCGCCTCGCCGATCTGCGCGCGCTTGGTGGACGCCCGGTTCTGGCGATCACGGCGCGGCGCGCCGAGACCCTCAAGGCCCGCACCTATGACGGTGATCTGGCGCGGGTGATCCTGCCGCCCGATGCCGCGTTGTCCTGGGTTCTGGGGGTGGCCGATCCGGCGGATGATCTCAAAACCCCGATGAAAGGCCCGCTTGCATCCGAACGCGATGGCGCCGCCGATTTGCACCGCATCGCCTTGCAGCTTGTGAAATCCGCGCGGCTTTTGCCGGCCGCCCTTGTGTTGCCTCTGACGGGCGGTGCGGGATTTGCGATCGAACACGGGCTGACACAGGTCGCTGCGGTGACGGCCGCGCCGCATCTCATGCGCTCCAGCCCGCTGCATCCGGTGGTCAGTGCGCGTTTGCCGCTTGATGTGTCCGAGGCCGGACGGTTGCACATCTTTCGCCCCGAAGATGGCGGCGAAGAGCATTACGCCATCGAGATCGGCCAGCCGCCGCGCGACAGCGCGGTGCTTGCGCGCTTGCATTCGGCCTGTTTCACCGGCGACCTGATGGGCAGCCTCAAGTGCGATTGCGGCCCGCAATTGCGCGGCGCCCTGGCGCAGATGGGGGCCGAGGGAGCCGGCGTGCTGCTCTATCTAAATCAAGAGGGGCGCGGGATTGGCCTTGCCAACAAGATGCGCGCCTACTCGCTTCAGGATCAGGGCTTTGACACGGTCGAGGCCAATCACCGGCTTGGCTTTGAAGATGACGAGCGCGATTTCCGGATCGGCGCGCAGATCCTGACGCTGATGGGGTTTTCTGCCGTGCGGCTTTTGACCAATAACCCCGCCAAGATCGAGATGATGCGCCAGAACGGGATCGACGTGGTCGAGCGCGTGCCGCTCAAGCTGGGCGAAAACGTGCATAACCACGCCTACCTGGCCACCAAGGCCGCGAAATCGGGGCATCTGCTCTGACATCCGCGCGGCTTGTCACGGCTTGCGGTGTGCCTCGCGAGGCAGGCTGTCAGGCCTGACGAGCGCCCCGCCGCGCGCCTGCGATCACGGCCGCAAAGCCAACCACAAGCACAACCACGCAAATCGCCAGAAGCTGCTCGTATTTATGCCCCTCCGGCAGGATCGCCGCTACAAACTGCGAACCGCGCGCGAAATAGGCCGCGGCCCCAAGCATCGCGGCGCCAAAGGCCACAACATAGGCCCAAAGCGCAATCTCGCGGCGCATCGCAAGCCCGACGACGAGGACCGGCGTCAGGAACATGCTCGCGGTGCCGCTGACGGCGGTGGCATCAAACAGCGTCTGATTGTCCCAAAGCGTCAGAAGCGTGCCGAGCACCATGAATACCACCATCGCGGCGCGCCCGCCGCCAAGGGTGCGCGGGCTAAGCCGCAATTCGTCGACCACGAGGCGCGCGGCACTGGCAAGCGCGGAATCCAGCGTGCTCAGCGCCGAGATCAACAGCGACACCAAAAGCGCCACGAACAGCCAGGGCGGAAACATGCCCGCCCATGTGCCGATCAGCTGGCCTTCGTATTCCGCGCCCACAAGGGCCGCCTGAATGCCGAAAAACCCGAACCCGATGATGCAAAGCGTCGAAATCCAGAAGGCATGCAGGAACGAGCGCCGCGTTGTCGCCGGATCGGCGAGAAAGCCGCGATCCATCATCACCGGATCATGCGCCGGGTAGGAAAACACCTGAAGCAGCGCGACAAGCAAAAGCACCTGACCGTTCCACGACCCCGACGTGCCCTTTGATGTCAGCACCGCGCCAAGATCAAAACCGGGGCTCAGCACCAGCGCCAGAAAGGCGGCGGCAAAGACGCCGAGAAAGACCAGCATCTGCAACACATCCGTGCGCAGCGCCGCACTTAGCCCGCCCCAGGCGCTATAGGCCAGCCCAAGCACCGCCACGACAAGGATCGCGCCCTCGCGTGCAAAATCGGTCTCTGGCAAGGCGGCGGCAAAAATAAGCCCGACCACCAGCAGATTGGCAAAGACTTCAGACAAAAGCCGCAGACCGATCACCAGGTTGTAACAGGCCACGCCAAGGCCGCCGAACCGGTCGCCAAGCCAGTCCTGCACCGACCGTGCGCCCCCGGCCCGCAAGCGACCGACAATGAAACCGCCAGTCAGGAAAGACGCGTAATAGGCCGCATAGGCCAGCGTGCCCCAAATGCCGTAGAAATAGCCAAGGATCGCGGAGTTCATCAGGGAGCGCGCGAAAATCCAGGTGGTGACCTGGCTCAGCACCAGAACCATCACCCCCGGTGCGCGGCCGTCCTGACCGGCGCCGCTAAAGAAGCCTTCAATCGTGGCGCGACGTGGCGACACGACAAGGCTCGCGGCAACCACCAGTCCGAAAAGCCCAATAATGACCATAGCTTGCATTTAAGATCCGTCCCCGTTTCGCGTTGTTTACGATTTGCCTAGCAGCCGCCCGCAGGCAAAACCACACGAAACACCTCGACCTACGAATTTGTGAATTGGGCGCCATACCTCCTGCCCGGAGACCGGACAGAAGCAGCTTTCAGTCGCTGTTTACAGCGTGGCGTTCACGCCGCCGCCATCCAGCAGGATATTCTGCCCGACGATAAAGCCGGCATGCGTGCTGCACAGGAAGGCACAGGTCGCGCCGAATTCCTCGATCGTGCCGTAACGCCCGACCGGAATGCCCGCGCAGCGTTGCGCCTTGGCCTCCTCCATCGATATGCCCTGCGCTTCGCTCACGCCCTTATCAAGCGAGACCGCGCGGTCGGTGGCGTGAATGCCCGGCAAGAGGTTGTTGATCGTCACGCCCTTGCCCGCCACCTGACGCGAGGTGCCCGCGACATAGCCTGTCAGGCCTGCGCGCGCGCTGTTGGACAGGCCCAGAACGGCAATCGGCGCCTTGACGGACTGCGAGGTGATATTCACCACCCGGCCCCAGCCGCGCGTGATCATCCCCGGCACCAGTGCCTTGATCAGGGCAATCGGCGCAAGCATGTTGGCATCGAGCGCCTTGATGAAATCCTCGCGCTCCCAATCTGTCCACAGACCCGGCGGCGGACCACCGGCGTTGTTGACCAGGATATCGACACCCTCGGCCGCCGCGAGCAGGCGCGCGCGCCCCTCTTCGGTCGCGACATCGGCCGCCACGGTCACAACCTCAACGCCGTAATCGGCGCGGATCGCCGCCGCCACCGCCTCAAGCGCCTCGGCGCCGCGGGCGTTCATCACAAGGTTCACCCCCGCCTCGGCCAATGCCCGCGCACAGCCAAGCCCAAGACCCTTGGACGACGCACATACCAACGCCCGTTTGCCTTTAATCCCCAAGTCCATGTCGCACCTCCGTGTTGTTTCAACCCGGAATTAACACTGCCCGGATTAGAATGACCAGATAAATGCCGAATGCGCCCCCTGGACGGAGACCCGCCATGCCCCATTTCGATGCTGATACGGACCAGAATGTCCTGCTCATTGACCATATGCTGCCATAATTCTAAGTTATGATTCAGGGCAGAGCGTTTGCTGCCAACCCCTTTGATATCGGCCGATTTGCATGACCAAGACCAGCCCCCGCCCCGCGCAATCCGTCCCTGTTTTTCAGGCGGTTGACCTTCGCGTCGTGAGCGGGGCCAATCTTGGCGATGCGTTGTCATTTGCCACTGAACTTGACCTTGACGACGTTTACGAGCTGCGCTCGCAGGCGCGTCAATACCGCCTGTCGCTGACGCTGGACGGGCCCGGACCGTTCATTATCGCCCCGGACACGGAGCTTGGCGCGCCGGGTTCTCATCTGCATCTTGATTCCTGCCTGACGCTGATGTCTGGCACCGGCCGCACCAGCGAATTGCTGGTGCTGGTCGAAGTCGATGGCGCGGGCGATGTGGCCGATATCTATGCCATGCCGCTGGCGCATATGGCCCCCAAGACAGGCTATGCGCTTGTCGGGGTGGATCGTGACACGCCGTTGCAGAAATTTGCGCAGGTGGCTTGCGTTTCCTTTTCACGCGGCACCCACATCACGCTGGGCTCGGGCGCACAGCGCCGGGTCGAAGATCTTGCGCTTGGCGATATGGTGCTGACACGCGACGACGGCCCGCAGGCGATCCGCTGGATCGGTCAATCCACGGTGCGTGCGGTTGGCGATTTCGCCCCGATCCGTATTCGCGCAGGCGCGTTGCACAACGAAAACGATCTTTTGGTCAGTCCCGATCACCGGTTGTTCATCTATCAACGCTCTGACGCGCTTGGCGCGGGGCGTCACGAGGTTCTGGTGCGTGCGCGTCACCTTGTGAATGGTGATAGCGTGCTGCGCGAATCCGGCGGATTTGTAGATTATTTCCAGCTCCTGTTTGATGCCCATCAGATTATCTATGCCGAAGGTATCGCCGCCGAAACCCTGCTGGTCGATCCGCGCACGCGCGCCGCGCTGCCCGCCGATCTCGGCGAGGCGCTGACCACAGGGGGCAGCGGCCACAGCGCACGCCCGCACATGGAATTCGAGGTTGGCCAAGCCCTGCTTGACCACCCCGATGCGGCGGAAATCCTAAAACGCGCCTCGACGCGGTAGCCGCCCCCAGAAAATTCTCCGAATTTTCTGATGCATTTTCTTCCCGAAGAAAATGCGCCCTTGCCACAGCGTTATTGCGCCCTTCTCATTGGCGCTCTATATGCGCGGTCATGTTAGACACCGCCTCAAACCGCCCCGATCTGCCGGCAGAAATTGCCCGGCGCCGCACCTTTGCGATCATTTCGCACCCGGATGCCGGCAAAACCACCCTGACGGAGAAGTTTCTTCTGTATGGGGGCGCCATTCAGATGGCCGGACAGGTGCGCGCCAAAGGCGAGGCCCGTCGCACGCGCTCGGACTTCATGCAGATGGAAAAGGATCGCGGCATTTCGGTTTCGGCCTCGGCGATGTCGTTTGATTTCGGAACCTTCCGGTTCAACCTTGTCGACACGCCGGGCCACTCTGACTTCTCCGAAGACACCTATCGCACGCTGACGGCGGTCGATGCGGCGGTCATGGTGATTGACGGCGCCAAGGGTGTGGAAAGCCAGACCCAGAAGCTCTTTGAGGTCTGCCGTTTGCGCGACCTGCCGATCCTGACCTTTTGTAACAAGATGGACCGCGAAAGCCGGGACACCTTTGATATCATCGACGAAATTCAGGAAAACCTTGCGATTGACGTGACCCCGGCGAGCTGGCCCATCGGGGTCGGACGCGGTTTCATTGGCTGTTACGACATGCTGCATGATCGTCTTGAGCTGATGGATCGCGCCGATCGCAATAAGGTTGCGCAATCCATCGAGATTAACGGGCTGGACGACCCGAAGCTGGACGAGCACGTGCCCGCAAACCTTGTGGCGCAGTTGCGCGAAGAGGTGGCGATGGCACGAGAGCTTTTGCCCGCTCTCGACCGCCAATCGGTGCTTGAGGGGCATATGACGCCGATCTGGTTCGGCTCTGCGATCAATTCGTTCGGGGTCAAGGAATTGATGACCGGCATCGCGGAATTCGGCCCCGAGCCGCAGGTGCAAAAGGCCACCCCGCGAGAGATTGCACCCGAGGAAACCAGGGTAACCGGCTTTGTCTTCAAGGTTCAGGCCAACATGGACCCGCGCCACCGCGACCGTGTTGCCTTTGTGCGTCTTGCCTCGGGGCACTTCAAGCGTGGCATGAAGCTCACCCATGTGCGTAGCAAAAAACCGATGACGGTGACCGCGCCGGTGCTGTTTCTCGCCTCTGACCGCGAGCTGGCCGAAGAGGCCTGGGCCGGGGATATCATAGGCATTCCCAACCACGGCCAATTGCGCATTGGTGATACCCTGACCGAGGGCGAAGACCTGCGCGTGACCGGCATCCCGTCGTTTGCGCCCGAGTTGTTGCAACAGGCCCGCGCGGGCGATCCGATGAAGGCCAAGCACCTGGAAAAGGCGCTGATGCAATTCGCCGAAGAGGGCGCCGCCAAGGTGTTCAAACCGGCCTTTGGCTCTGGCTTTATTGTTGGCGTCGTGGGGGCCTTGCAATTCGAGGTGCTGGCCAGCCGGATCGAACAGGAATACGGCCTGCCGGTGCGGTTCGAGAATTCGCAGTTCACCTCGGCACGCTGGGTCAATGGCCCCAAGGCGGCGGTCGATAAATTCACCGAGGCCAACAAGCAGCACATCGCGCGCGACAATGACGGCGACGTTGTTTACCTGACGCGGATGCAGTGGGATATTGACCGGGTCGAGCGTGACTATCCGGATGTGACCCTGACCTCGACCAAGGAAATGATGGTCTAGCGCGGCGCGCCCATACCATAGATCGAAAAACGCCGGGGCACTGACCCCGGCGTTTCGTGTTTTCATCCCCTGCCCGGCCTAGTTTGGCATAAGCGCCGGCACGATGGTGACGATAGAGGGGAAGAACCACAGGATCGCCAGCCCGACCACTTGGATTAGCACAAAAGGGAACACGCCGCGATAGATATGGCCGGTCGTGACCTCCTTGGGCGCCACGCCACGCAGATAGAACAGGGCAAAGCCAAAGGGCGGCGTGAGAAAGCTGGTTTGCAGGTTCACCGCGATCATGATCGTCACCCATTTGGGATCAAAGGTGCCGCCATAGATCACCGGGCCGACAATCGGGATCACGATGTAGATGATCTCGAGGAAGTCGAGAACAAAGCCAAGCACAAAGAGCACCAGCATCACGATCAGGAAAACCTTGAACTCGTTGTCAAAGCTCTTGAGGAATTCCTGAATGTAGTGCTCGCCGCCAAAGCTGATCACCACAAGGTTCAACAGCTGCGAGCCTATGAGGATGGTGAAGACCATGCTTGTGACCTTGGCCGTTTCACGCACGATCGGGGTCAGAACCCCGCCGGTGTAAAGCACCCAACAGCCGAACAAGAGACCGAAGGCGGCATAGAGATAGGCCGCATAGGCGACAAAGAACGCCACCCAGGATTCAAAGCTGACTCCCTCCTGATTGATGCGCAGATCAAAGTTGATGCCCATCAGGATCGCAATCACCACGGCCAGAGTGGCCAGGATGATGATCTTGGGTGACCGATCCTGATCGCGCAGCTTGCGATAGGCAGCAAGCATGATCGCCCCGCCCGCGCCTAGGCCGGCCGCCGGGGTCGGGTTGGTGATCCCGCCAAGGATCGAACCCAACACCGCCACGATAAGGACAAGCGGCGGAAAGACCACGCGGATGATCTCGTTCTGGGCCATGCGGGCGGCCCCATGGGCACAGCCATAGAGCGCCAGTGCCAGCGGGATCGCCAGCAACAGGACCGTCGCCCCGGCGCTGTTTGACGGTGCGATCAGCAGGATATCCACCAGCAAGGCCAGAACGATCCCGAGTGCGCCAATCAGGAGTGGCGCCGCACTGGCCGAGGGTTTGACGCCCCTCGCCACCGCAAGGATCAACCCCAGAATGACAAGGATCGTCGCCACGCCGGTGCCGACAGGGGCCGCGTCGGCCTCTTTCTCGGCGATCAGCGCGGTGATCTCTTCAGGGGTCAGGCGAACGCTTTGCTCGACCCCGCCAGCGGCCTCGATTGCGGCGGTTTCGGCCACGGCGATATCCCAGGCTTCCTGGCCGTGCAGCTCGATCATCGCGGCCTGGCATTCAGGCCCGACAGTGGTGCGCAAAGACGCGTTCTGGCCTTGGTCGGTAAAGCTGTCGACGATCAGGTTCTGCGAGCCGACAACCCCGAACGAGGACAACAGCATGACCCCCGCGATCAGGGCAACCGGCACGCCGAGGAACCAGGTAAAGCTTTCGCTGCGGGTGATCACCTCGCCGCGCGTGCCGCTCGCCATCTGCACCGCAGGGGCCTTGGACGGGTTCACGAGGGCATAACCAAAGGCATAAAGCGCATAAAGCAGCGCCAGCAATACCCCCGGCAAAAGCGCCGCCTGAAACAGCGTGCCGACCGAAACAACAGCAGGCTCGCCCAGATAGGTCAGAGCATCGCTACAACCGACCGACATGGCGCGATTTTCCTGCGCGACTGAGTAAAGATCGCCCGCCAGCGTGCCCAAAAGCACGATCACGATAGAGGGCGGAATGATCTGCCCCAGGGTGCCAGCCGCCGCGATCACACCGGTGGCGATCTGCGGGCTGTATCCTGCGCGCAGCATCGTCGGAAGGCTGAGCAGGCCCATGGTCACCACCGTGGCGCCGACGATCCCGGTCGAGGCGGCCAGAAACGTGCCCACAACCACAACCGACACCGCAAGACCGCCCGGAAGCGGGCCAAACACCCGCGCCATGGTGGTCAAGAGGTCATTGGCAATCTTCGAGCGTTCCAGCGTGATCCCCATCATCACGAACATCAGAACCGCCAGAAGCGTCTCGATCGAGGCCCCCGCAAGCACGCGTTCGTTGATCCGGTTCACGATAAAGGACACGTTGCGATCAAGCGCCACTTCCCAGCCGCGTTCAAACACCGGCTGCGCGATACGCGGCAGATCGGGATAGCGAAACACCGATATCGCATCGCCCCGCACACCGCTGGCAAGCAGGGCGTTATAGGCCTCGCTTCCGGTGTCGATCGCCTGATGGATCAGGATACCCGCACTGTCGAGCGCGGCAATGATCGCAAAGGAAATGATCCCGGCACCGCCAATGGCAAAGGCCACCGGAAAGCCGGATAGAATGCCCCCAAAGAGGCAAAGAAAAACGATGATCAGGCCGATCTCGACGCCGTCAAGTCCGAATAGCATTGTGCCCTGCCCCTTTAATGTGTGCCTTCATAGGCTTCTTCACCTGCGCCAAGCGTGTCCTTGTCGAGGTATTTATTCGCGCTCTCCGGGCCTTCCTTGAACTCCAGATAAGAGCGCCAGAAAAATGCCATCGCATGCAGGAAAACCATGCCGGCGAATGAGATCAGCAGCACCTTGAACAGGAAATAACCGTTAAAGCCATTCGGGCTAAAGCCGATGGTTTCCACGTTCCAGCGCAGCGCGCGCGATTTCATCAACAGCCGGTCAAGCGTGTCACTTGCCGAGGGGTTCGGCACGATCAAATGGCGCCACATGAAATACCAGCCATACATCCA
Source organism: Roseovarius marisflavi (assembly GCF_900142625.1). Lineage (GTDB taxonomy): Bacteria > Pseudomonadota > Alphaproteobacteria > Rhodobacterales > Rhodobacteraceae > Roseovarius > Roseovarius marisflavi. The sequence goes on along the minus strand of NZ_FRBN01000010.1, from coordinate 71,075 downwards.
GGTCAGCACCGCCATCGGCATCATGAAGATCAGCGAACCAACCATGTCGATCACCCGTTTTGCGCTGTGCCCCACGGCGGAATAGATCAGATCAACCCGCACATGACCGCCCTGCACGAAGGTATAAGTCGCACAAAGAGTGACGATCAGCGCGTTGTAAAGCTTGAGTTCTTCGGAATACCAGCTCACGTCGAACTGAAGCGGGATACCAAAGCCGATCACAAGGTCGGGGCGCGCAAAGATGCGTTGGATAAAGACGATGATGATCTGCTGGATCACCATGATAAGCCCCGCCCAGGCGGCAAAGCGGCCCACCGTGTTGGCAAAGCCCTCAAGCCCACGCACGAGGCCCCACATAAAGCTGTTTTTCCAGATGCCGATCCCGGTCAGAACCAGGAATATGGTGAACGCCACAAAGAAAAACTCGACCGAGCCGCCGTAATAGACCACCCGCATGATGGCCTGTTTGTCCGACCAGTCCAGCCAAAGCTGTGGATGGCTTATGGCGTAGCCCAGGTTGTAAAAGGCCATTGCGATGTTCTGGAATACCCAGAGGATTGCGTCCAGCATCTCTTCCCCCCTTTGCCCGGTTTTTCAGGTCCGGGTCGCCTGTTTTATTTACGTGGTGACAGGCCCCGGAAACAACCGGGGCCCGCCATCTCCAACGTCGTAAAGGGGATTTAGCCCAGAACCCGGTCGCGCTGTGCGGTATAGACGCCGTCGGATTTCTTGATCCAACCCGAGGACGATTTCAGCGAAGCGGTATAGCTGTCATAGGTGCGCTTATAAAGCTCGTCGCCCATGTTTTCCTGATGCACCGCATTCGAGGCCTCACCGAAGGCATCCCAGACGCTATCGGGGAATTCCAGGGTTTTCACGCCATTGGATTGCAGACGCTGAAGCGCCGCACCGTTGTTGGACAGGAATTGCGACAGGTTCCACTGGTGCGCTTCGGCACAGCCGATTTCGACCATTTTCTGCTGGGCAGGGGTCAGGCTTTCGAACACTTCGCGGTTCATGCCGATCGACAGGCCCGCGCCCGGCTCGTGGAAGCCGGCGGTGTAGTAGAACTTGGTAATTTCCTGGAAACCGGCCTTTTCGTCCGCCCAGGGGCCAATCCACTCGGTGCCGTCAATCGCGCCGCTTGCAAGCGCCTGATAGACTTCGGCGCCGGGGATGTTCTGAACGCTGGCGCCCAGTTTGCCAAGCGCCTTGCCGCCAAGACCGGGCATGCGGAACTTGAGACCGTTGAAATCTTCGGGGCCATTGATTTCTTTCGAATACCAGCCACCCGCCTGCGCGCCGGTGTTGCCCGCAAGGAAGGATTTAAGGCCAAAGATCTGGCCAAGCTCGTCATGGATCGCGGCGCCATCGCCGTGGTAATACCAGTTCACCAGCTCTTGCGCGGTCATGCCGAAGGGCACCGAGGTGAAGAAGGCATATGCCGGGTGCTGACCCACGAAGTAATAGTCAGCGCCGTGGTACATATCGGCCTGACCGGCGGTCACGGCGTCAAACACCTCGAAAGCGCCAACAAGTTCGCCGGCACCTTTGACTTCGATGGTCAGCTCGCCATCGGCCATGCCGTTGATGTTATCGGCAACGCGCTGCGCGGCGTCAAACACGCCCGCAAGTCCACGGCCCCATGTGGTGACCATGGTCAGCGTGCGCTTGCCCTGCGCATAGGCCGGTGCGGCCAGGGCCGATGTGGCAACGGCAGCACCGCCACCAAGAGCGGTATTTTTCAGAAACGAACGACGATCCATATGGTTTTCCTCCCCATTATTTCGATGCGAACGGCCATTTGAGGCCGCGCGCGGATCACTTGAAGTCTGGCGACCTTAGAGGCGCATGAGAAAGTAGAAAATACCGACTACTGCGTACATAGCGCAATTAGAGCAAAAATATTTGACGGTCGATGCCCGGCGCAGGCACGGCTTTGTGATCAACTTTCGGTCGGTCTGTGTAAATTCCGCTTGAAGCCGCTCAGTGGGGGGTGTTGATTCGCGCCATGAAACCCAAAGTTCTGACCACCCTGCCCGGCTATACCGCCGGGCTGTTTCAGGCCGACCTGTTTGCCGGCATCAGCGTCGCCATGGTGGCGTTGCCCCTTAGCATCGCCATCGCCATCGCCTCTGGGGCCGAGCCCGGCGCGGGGCTGATCACGGCGATCGTTGGCGGGTTCCTGATTTCGGCCCTCGGCGGAAGCCGCGTTCAGATCGGCGGGCCGACCGGGGCCTTTATCGTGGTGGTCTATGGTGTGATTGCCGATTTTGGCTATGACGGGCTTGTTCTGGCGACGCTTATGGCCGGTCTGATCCTGATAATCGCGGGCTATCTGCGTGCCGGAAGCCTTGTGCGCCATATCCCCGAGGCGGTGATCAACGGCTTTACCATCGGCATTGCCATCATCATTGCCACCAGCCAGCTACGCGAACTCTTTGGACTTGAAATCGGCGCCCTGCCCGGTGAATTCCTGGAAAAGCTTGCCGCCCTCTGGGACGCGCGCGCATCCTTCAACGGCATGGCCCTTGCGATCGGCTTGGCGACGATGCTGCTGATCGTGGGGCTGCGGCGCGCGGCGCCGCGCTATCCGGGGCTTATCGTGGCCGTCGGGGTGACCTCGGCGGCGGTGGCGGTCTGGGTGCTTCCGGTTGATACGCTTTATTCGCGCTTTGGCGCGCTGCCCTCGACATTGCCGATGCCGGGACTGCCAGAGCTTGGCTTTGATCGGGTAATGACGCTCTTGCCCTCGGCCATGGTCATCGCCTTTCTCGCCGGGGTGGAATCGCTTTTGTCCGCCGCCGTCGCCGACCGGATGACCGGCGGAAAGTACCGCCCCAATGCCGAGGTGCTGGCCAATGGCGTCGCCAATATCGGCTCGGCGCTGTTTGGCGGCATGCCTGCGACCGGGGCGATTGCGCGCACCGCCACGAATGTGCGCGCCGGCGGCAGGACCCCGGTGGCGGGGATGATCCATGCGCTGACCATCCTGTTGGTGATGCTTCTGGTGGCGCCGCTGGCGGGCTATTTCGCAATGCCCGCCCTGGCGGGACTGTTGCTTTTGACCGCCTGGAACATGAGCGAGCCGCATAAATGGCGCGGCTACGTGACCGGGGCGACGTCGGACAAGGTGTTGCTTCTTCTGACGCTTGTGTTGACGGTGCTGGCCGACCTGACGGTGGCGATTGGCGTCGGGGTGGCGCTTGGGCTTGCCCTGCGCCTGCGCAAGCGCCACGTCCCCGAGGCCGACTGGACCCCGCCCGACGCCTGATGCCGCCGAAATGCTGGATATCACGGCGGTTTCGACGTATCGCTTTGCCATGATCCGCTTGTTCACCTCTTTCCGGCTGAATTACGGCCAAAAGCTTTTTCTGGTGGCGACGCTGCCGCTGATCCTGACGGCGGTGGCGATTTCGGTGGTGGTGACGCTGCAATCGCGCCAACTGGCCGAGCGAGAGATCGAAACGCTTGAGGCCCAGCTGATCGAGGCCAAGCGCGCCGAGCTGCGCAATTACCTGTCGATCGCGCGCACGGCTTTCGTGAATATCTATGGCCGCGCCGCCCCCGATGACGAGGCCGCGATGCTTCAGGTCAGCCAGATCCTGTCGGGGATGCTTTACGGTCAGGATGGCTATTTCTTTGTGTTCGATTATGACGGCAATAACCTTGTCAGCCCGCGCAACACCGATCTGATCGGGCGCAACTGGACCGGGCTCGAAGATCCGAGCGGCGCGCCGATCACCGACGAACTTATCCGGCTGGCGCGCTCTGGCGGGGGCTATCACAGCTATGAGTGGCGCAAGCCAAGCAGCGGTGAGCGCGCCCGCATGGTGACCTATGTGATCGGGCTTCAGGATTGGCGGTGGGCGGTCGGCACCGGCGTGTTCATCGACGATGTTGTCGCGGCGGTCTCGGCATCGCGCGAAAAGGTCGAGGACCGCGTGCAAAAGACCTTTCTCTACATTGGTGCGGCGATGCTGGCGGCGCTCTTGCTGGTCTTCGTGTCGGGATTGTTCATCAACATCCGCGAACGCCGTCTGGCCGATGCCAAGCTCAAGAAGCTGACCCAGCGGGTGTTTGACGCCCAGGAAGAAGAACGCGGCCGCGTGGCGCGCGAATTGCATGACGGCATCAGCCAGATCCTTGTCGGCGTGCGCTATGCGCTTGATACCGCCAAGCGGCGGCTGGCGGCGGGCGATACCCGCGCCGGCGACACGCTTGACCGGGGCATCACGCATCTGTCGGGCGCCATTCAGGAGGTCCGCCGCATCAGCCGCGATTTGCGCCCCGGCGTGCTTGACGACCTCGGCCTTGGCCCCGCGATCAAGGCGCTCTCCGAAGGCTTTAGCGCCCGCACCGGCATCAGGACAGAGTTCACAACCGTGGTGTTTCGCAACCGCCTTGATGACGAGGCCAAGATCGCGCTTTACCGCGTCGCGCAAGAGGCGCTGACCAATATTGAACGGCACTCTGGCGCCACTCAGGTGATGATCGACGTGCGCGGCCATGCCGATGGGGCCACCTTGCGGATTGCAGACAACGGCTGTGGGCTTGACCACGCCAAGACCGATCAGACCCCCAATAGCGGGCTTGGCCTGCGCAACATGCAGGAACGCATCGAACAGCTTGACGGCGTGCTGCGGGTGATCTCGTCGAAATCCGGCACCGTGATCGAGGCCAATGTGCCGCTGACACATCTATTGCAGCCCCAAGGCCGCTCTGACGCCGCCCCCGAGAGCCCCGCCCTTCCTGATCCCAAGACAAAGGCACGCGCATGACAACGCCCCGTATTCGCATCGCAATCGTGGACGATCACCCGATGGTCGCCGAAGGCATTCAGTCGATCCTTGAAAGCTATGACGATGTCGAGGTGATCGCCACCCTCGCCAGCGGTCACGCGATCATCGAACAGGTCGGCGCGCTTAATCCCGATGTGATCCTGCTTGATCTCAACATGCCGGGCATCGGCGGGCTGAGCACCACCGAGATCATCCTTGAGCGCCGCCCCGAGACCCGCATTCTTATTCTGTCGATGCATGACAGCCCCGAATATATCACCAGCGCGCTCAGCCATGGCGCGGCGGGCTATGTTCTCAAGGATGTGCCGACCGATGAAATCAAGCGCGCGATTGATGCGGTGATGGCCGGGCAACGCTATCTGTGTACCGGGGCAAAAGGATCATTGGCGCCCTATGACAGCCGCGAGCGCGAACAGCTGACCAACCGCGAACAGACCATCCTGTTGCAACTGGCGCAGGGCAAGTCGAACAAGGAGGTCGGGCTTGCGCTTGATATCTCGGTGCGCACGGTTGAGACGCATCGCAAGAACATCAAGCGCAAGCTTGGGATTTCAAGCACCGCCGGCCTGACCCGCTATGCGCTGGAACACGGGGTTTTACAGGGAACGGGCGTGTCATTATAGGTCTGGACCGTCGCGCATCTTTGCGCTCTGTGCGGTGAATTTTGTGACGCCGATCAAGAGCTGACGTCACGCAATACTTACCCAACCGTCAAGCATTTCCGACCGAAACCGGACCTTCGACGCAGGGCGCACCAGGGTCCGGTGCGCGGAGAGGGTGTGTGAAAACCCGGCCAATTTTTCCTGAATGATGGTATGATTTTCGTATTCGATGCGGAGGTTGTTCATGACGCAATTTATCGAGGGTTTGGATCGCCAGCAGACGATGTTATTACCTGAACATCTGGACTATCATGTCGACGAGAACAGCCCGGTTCGTGCCATTGATGCTTTCACAGAGCTGCTCGATTTCGCCGCACTTGGCTTTAGTGCGCAGCCCGCCGCCACTGGTCGACCGGGCTATCATTCTGGGTTGATACAGCGGATTTATCTGTGTGGATATTTGAACCAGATCCAGTCGTCGCGGCGGTTGGAACGAGAATGTGGCCGCAACCTGGAGCTCATTTGGCTGACGGGTCGGCTGAAGCCTGACTTCAAGACAATCGCGGACTTTAGGAAAGATAACGGGCCTGCGATCTGCAAGGTGTGTCAGCAGTTCGTGGCCCTCTGTCGTAGCATGAACCTGCTCGATGGGGACGTGGTTGCCATCAATGGCAGCCGGTTCAAGGCTTTGAATGCCAAGGTCAAAAACTACACACGTGGTAAGTTGCGTCAGAAGCTGGGTGAGATCGACAAGGCCATCGGGCGATATCTGGGTGAGTTGGATCGTGCCGATGAGGTGTTTGAGCAGACCGGCACGGTGCTGCCTGAGGCCCGCATGGAACGCACCTTGAAGATGCTGGAACACCTGCAAAAAGAGGCCGCGCTACAGATCAATTGACCAGCGCACGGACGAGACCAGCGAGACGCAGGTCTCACTCAGTGATCCTGATGCCCGTTCAGCCGCCATGTGCGTCGCGCTAGCAGGCCGAACACAAGACTGCTTCTGACAAGACCCCATCCACAAAAAACGGTACTTGCAAAAAAGGAGCCATCCACACAGGACAAAGCGCACCATCGCAATGGCTTCATCAAAGGCCGCTCTGTATGCGTCCCGACTGCTGAAGGTATTACTTTCAGAGGTGTACATCGGGTCATCTCGGTGCTGAAACACTCGTCCAGACACCAAAATGCTTGCCAACCAACCCCGGATGGACATCCGACACCAAATTTCTGCACAAAGGCAGTCAGATGCGATCAAGCCGCCAATCGGCAAACAGGCGCGACTGTTTAGAGAATGGCCGCGTATCGTAACCTGCAAACAGGCCATCTTTGGTGACAAGGACGGTGCGCCATCCGCAGGCAGCAGCGCCTAGGATATCTGTGTGAAGCGTGTCTCCGCACATCGCGATACGATGCGATGGGATTGAAGGCAGAGATGCTTCGGTCAGGTCATAGACCTCCGCAAACGGCTTGCCGAAAAACTTGACATGCTCAGGGAACTGGTCAGCAATTTGGTGGCCGAAAAACCCAGGCTCAACAGAAAACCCGTCATCGCGGGGAGCTGCCAGATCTGCGTTGCCGATGCGCAAGCTGCGGGGGCGGTCCCGCATGGATGCAACCAGCAAGTCTTGGCGTGTTGTGGTCCAGTCAGCCGTTGATAGAAACAGGAACCGATCAACCTTATCATAGTCGGCCTGCGTGTCGCCAAGGCGCGTTACTGTTTCTGGCAAATCGCTGAGCGTATCGGAATCGGCGGCAATAACGCCCCAATGTCCCTTTTCCAAATTCTTGAGTGTCGCTTCCCGGCTGGTGATGATTTCGTCGTCTTCAACGCGCAGTCCAAGGCGTTTGAACTTGGCTATGGCGCCGTTGCGGTCATAGCTCGCGGCATTGGTCAGAATACGAATGGCGCAGCCATGTGCGCGCAATTGGTCCAGCCGTTCGTCCGCACCGGGGATCAGCGTTTCGCCGACGTTCAGCACGCCGAAAGCGTCGAAAACAAAGGCATCGACCTGATCGACGATGTCCAGCAAAGACTGGATTTCAAGCGATCCCTCGCGCGGTGTTACACGGGGGAATCTTGCTCGGACTTCCTGATAGCGATCAAAAATTGACTGCGTTGTCAGCATTCTTCCCCACCTCGGTCTTTCGTCCAGGACTTGGGACACACCTTAGAGAAAATTCGCGCAAACGAAAGTTAAAACAACAAAACAACAAAACTATGTAAACATTTATGATGGAATTCCCAATTATATCAAATATTTCAAGTTTATTTGAAAAATTATCGCATAAGGCCGCGGAATAAAATGTTGTTTTGTTGTTTTTCACCCACTAACGTTACGGCAGACTCAGGGGTGGGGAGCGGCATGTTATCAAAGAAGCAAAGACGTCGCGGAGCGATCTCGGCTTTGGTTCTGGAACAGGGCGCGGCGACCGTCGGATCGCTTGCCGAACGCTTTGACGTGTCCATGCAGACCATCCGCCGCGATATTGATGCCTTGTGCCAATGCGACATGCTGCACCGCGTCCATGGCCGGATCGAGCTGAGTGAAGAATTCCTCAACACGCCATTCGATCAGCGTGCAGGCACCAACCTAATGGGCAAGCGCGCAATTGGCGAAGCGGCTGCCAAGCTGATCCCCAATGGTGCGACACTGTTCATTTCCATCGGCTCGACCCCGCTTAGCGTGGCACAGGCGCTGCGCAGCCATGAGGGGCTGACGGTGATCACCAACAACCTGAGTGCTGCAATGGCGCTGAGCGAGGAAGTGTCGAACCGGATCATCTTGCCCGGCGGCGAGGTCCGCCTGCCGGATCGCGATATACTGGGGAACGATGTTCTTGATTTCTTTGGGCGATTCCGGGCTGATTTTGCGGTTTTTGGTGCTGCGGGGATTGCAGAGGACGGTGGTCTGCTGGAATTTCACACAACCGAAGTACGCGCGACACAAAAGATTTGTGAAAACGCCCAACAATCCCTCCTTGTGATCGACGGGTCTAAGTTCGGACGCCAGGCCCCTGCATTTGGCGGCAATATTACTGACATGGACCGGATCATCGTGGACCGCCTGCCGGGCGACAGGTTCGCGCCTTTACTGACCAAGATCAAAGACCGCCTGCTTGTGGCTGAAGGACATGCAACATGACACCATCACCGTTTGTAAAACTCGACGGCGTAGCAAAGCGCTGGAACGGCCAATTGGGGGTGGAAGGGATATCGCTTGATATCCCCGAGGGCAGCTTCACGGCGCTCTTGGGCCCGTCTGGCTGCGGCAAGTCGACAACCCTGCGTCTTTTGGCCGGACTGGAGTTGCCCGACGAAGGCAAGATTCTGATCGATGGCAAGGATGTCACGACCAGTGCGGCGTCGGATCGGAACCTGTCAATGGTGTTTCAGTCTTACGCGTTGTTTCCGCACCTGTCGGTTGCCGAAAACGTCATGTTCGGTCTCAAAGTCCGGCGTGTTCCGAAAAAGGAGCGGCTGGAAAAACTGCACCGCGCGCTCGAGATTACGGGGCTTCTTGGTCTTGAAAGCCGCAAACCTGGCGAACTTTCAGGCGGTCAGCGGCAGCGCGTTGCCTTGGCGCGTGCGATCGTGGCTGGGCAACGGCTGTGCCTGATGGATGAACCGCTGTCCAACCTTGACGCGAAACTTCGCAATGCGGTGCGCAGGGATATCAAGAAATTACAGCGCGATCTCGGCATTACGGTAGTCTATGTCACCCATGACCAAACCGAAGCGATGAGCATGGCCGACACCGTGGTTCTCATGAAAAACGGCCACATCCAACAGGTCGGCACCCCAGAAGACCTATACAGCCGTCCTGACAACACCTTTGTTGCAGAATTTGTCGGTGCCCCGCCGATGGCGTTGCTGGAATCGTCCGTTCTGGCCGGGTTTGGCGAGGACAAGACAATCGGCATCCGCGCTGAGAACATCCAAATCGTTCCCAAGGGCGAAGGCCGGATGCATTGCACCGTTACCGAAAGCGAATTTCTGGGAGCAGAGACGTTGATCGGCCTTGATCACGCGGGGGCCACGGGTCTTTCCGTGCTCAGGCCCGGCCTGTCGATGATGGCCGAGGGCCATGAAATCGACATCACTTTTCACGACGAAAATCTGCACGTCTTTGACGCCGCGGGCCAACGGTTGTCGGGGTAGCACCTGACAAGTCGATTAAACAAGAAACGAAACGAAAGGGAGAGAGACATGAAGCTATTTTCAACAACGGGGCTGGGCCTCGCTACGGCGATGGCCGCAGTGCTTGCCGCGCCGGCAAGTGCTGAAACCGAACTGACAATGTACTACCCGATTGCTGTCGGTGGTGCCTTGACCGAAGTGGTGGACGGCATCGTCGCCGACTTTGAAGCGGCCAATCCCGATATCAAGGTCAACGCGATTTATTCAGGCAACTATGACGACACCCGCGTGCGTGCCCTTTCGGCCCTTGCATCGGGCGAGCCTGCGCAGCTGGCGGTGATGTTTTCCATCGACGCTTATGACCTGATCGAACAGGAATTGATCATCCCATTTGAAGACGTTGCAACCACAGACGCCGACAAGGAATGGCTGAGCAGCTTTTATCCTGCTTTGATGGCCAACAGCCTGATCGAAGGTCAGACATGGGGCATTCCGTTCCAGCGTTCGACCATCGTGGCCTATTACAACAAAGACATGTTCCGCGCCGCCGGCCTTGACCCCGAAGCGCCACCAACCACGTGGGACGAAATGATCGAGATGGGCAAGGCCTTGACCCAAGGCGATACCTACGGGTTGATGATTCCTTCTACCGGCTACCCCTACTGGATGTTCCAGGCGCTCGCGATCCAGAACGGCAAAGAGTTGATGTCTGGCGACGGGCTGACAACCTACTTCGATGATCCGACTGTTGTTGAAACACTGGAGTTCTGGAAATCGTTGTCGACCGAGCATGGCATCATGCCGACGGGCACCGTCGAATGGGGTACATTGCGCCAAGCGTTCCTTGAAGGTCAGACTGCAATGATGTGGCACTCGACCGGCAACCTGACGGCAGTGAAGAATGGCGCCAGCTTTGACTTTGGTGTGGCCGAGCTTCCGGCCAACGTGCGCAAGGGGTCGCCCACAGGTGGCGGTAACTTCTATCTGTTCAAGGATACGACCGACGAAGAACGGGCTGCAGCGCTCAAGCTGATGCAGTTCATGACTTCGCCCGAACAGGCGGCGGCATGGTCAATCGGCACAGGCTATATGGGTGTGTCGCCCGCTGCCTATGAAACCGAAGCGCTCAAGGCGTATACGGCTGAATTCCCGCCCGCTCTTGTGGCGCGCAACCAGCTGGAAAACGCCGTGGCCGAATTCTCGACTTTCGAGACGGCCCGCGTGCGTGATGGGCTGAACAACGCGATCCAATCCGCCCTGACCGGTGCAAAAGGACCGGCCGAAGCGCTGGCCGAAGCACAGGCCGCTGCGGTGCGCCTGCTCGCTGCCTACCAGTAACGGCCTTGGTTGGGCCGACGCGCGTCGGCCCAGCCCACCCCAAACCCGGAGACGCGTCATGTCAGCCCATGCCAACCTCGAACGCCGCAGGCAGGCCATTTATGGCTGGCTTTTGCTGTCTCCAGCGGCAATTCTGCTGACGCTTTTTGCGTTTTATCCGTCGATCTCGACCCTATGGTCGAGCCTGTTTTCCCGCGGCACCCGCCGCAACCCCACCGAATTTGTCGGCACAGAAAACTATGCCGAGCTTTTCGCCGATCCGACATTCTTGATCGTGGTCAAGAACAACCTGCTTTACGCGGGCGTCACGATCCCGGTGTCAATTTTCATTGCGCTGTCGATGGCGCTGTGGGCCAATGGCAAGATCCGCGCACGCGGCTTTGTGCGGACCGCCTATTTCACCCCCACCGTGCTGCCAATGATCGCCGCCGCGAACCTGTGGCTGTTCTTCTACACCCCAGGCCTAGGTGTGCTGGACCAGATCGGCAGCCTGTTCGGCTTGCCGTCCGTAAACTGGCTGGGCCAGCCCGAAACCGCACTTTGGGCCATCATCATCGTGACGATCTGGAAAGAGGCGGGGTTCTTCATGATCTTCTACCTCGCCGCGTTGCAGACGATCCCCGAGGACCTCAAGGAAGCTGCCGACATCGAAGGCGCCAGCCGCTGGACCTATACCCGCCGCATCGTGTTGCCGCTGTTGATGCCGACGACGCTGTTCATCGCCGTGAACGCTATGATCAATTCGGTCAAGCTGATCGACCATTTGTTCATCCTGACCAAAGGCGGGCCGTCAGATGCGTCCAAACTGATCCTGTATTATATCTATGAGATGGCATTCGCCTTCTTTGACGCCCCAAGTGCGGCGGCCATGACGATGATGGTGATCGCGGTGTTGGGGATCGTAGCGGCCGTGCAGTTCCTCTACCTCGACAAAAGGACGCATTACCAATGAAGAGCCTGACCAAATTCACGGACAGCTTCGGCGCGATCCTGCTGGCGATCATCTGGATTGCCCCCCTTCTTTTTGCCTTCTGGGCAGCGACCCACTCCACCTCTGACGCGGTCAACCTGAACCTGTTCTCGCCTTGGACACTTGAGAATTTCCGCGTCGCTTGGGCCGGTGCGCCGTGGCTGAAGTATTTCGTCAACACCTTCATGCTTGTGACCGTGATCCTGATTGGCCAGTTCATCCTGACCACCTTGGCGGGCTTCGCCTTTGCGCAACTTCAGTTCCCCGGCAAGGATTTTCTATTCATTCTGGTGCTGATGCAGCTATTCATCCTGCCAGAAGTATTGATCGTGGAAAACTATGCCATGATCTCACGGCTTGGTCTGTTCGATACGATCCTTGGCGTTGGCATGCCCTATATGGCCAGCGCGTTTGGCATTTTCCTGATGCGCCAGGCCTTTAAGGGCGTCCCGATTGAATTGCACGAGGCGGCACGGATCGAGGGCTGCGGTTTGCTGGGCATATTGTGGCGGGTCTACGTGCCTTTGGCGAAACCCACATATCTGGCCTATGCGCTGGTGTCGGTGTCGACCCACTGGAATAACTTTCTATGGCCGCTGATTGTCACTAATTCGCCCGAAACACGCCCCCTGACCGTGGGCCTGTCAATCTTTGGCGCACCCGAAAACGGCGTCGATATCAGCGTCATTTCGGCGGCAACACTGATGTCCGTTGCCCCGTTGCTGCTCGCATTCCTGATCTTTCAACGCCAATTCGTGCAGGCCTTCCTGCGTGCAGGGATCAAATGACGACGATCCTGCAAATCTCAGACACGCATATCGTGGCCGAAGGCGCGCTGGTGTCCGGGCGGTTGGAAACGTCTGACGCCTTGGCGCGGCTGGTAGCACGGATCACCGGCATCCGCGACCAGATCGGGCCGATTGACGCGCTCTTGATCAGCGGCGATGTAAGCGATGACGGCAGCGCCGAAAGTTACGCGCGTTTCAAATCGCTTATAGCGCCCCTGGACCTGCCGACCTATGTCATCACGGGCAACCATGACGCACGCGATCCGATGCGGGCCGCCTTCGCACGGGATCTGCCAGCCAACGGCCCATTGAACTGGACCCGCCGTGTCGGTGGCATCCATCTGATCGGGCTTGATACATTGGTCGAAGGACAGGGGGCGGGAACGCTGTCGTCCGACAGTCTGTCCTTTCTGCAAAGCGCCTTGTCCCAAGCGGGGGATGCGCCGGTCCTCCTGGCACTGCATCATCCGCCCTTTGCCTGCGGCATCGGTTTCATGGACAAGATCGGGCTGACCAACCGGCAGGCCCTGCGCGATATCCTGGCCGGCTTTGGCGGCACGCTGCGCATTGTCTGCGGCCATATCCACAGTATGATCGTCAGCGATGTCGCGGGCCACATTGCCATCTCTGGGCCGTCGCCTGCCAGCACTTTTGCTTATGATCTGCGAGCGGATGCGCCGGTTGGGTACACGACACAAGAGGATGGCTGCCTGTTGCACCGTTGGGACGCAGGGTTTCAATCGATCAGGATCGGGCCCGAATCCGGATCGGGGCCCTTTCCGTTCTGATGGCCGGACCTGGAAGAAAGCAAATCCGGTGAATGGACCGCATGCAATCCAAATCCTGATACACATCGCTGGCGTTGCGGCCCTGTTGATCTGGTCCGTGCGCTTTGTCCAGTGTGGATGGCTCCTTTTTTGCAAGTACCGTTTTTTGTGGATGGGGTCTTGTCAGAAGCAGTCTTGTGTTCGACCTGTTAGCGCGACGTACATGGCGGCTGGCCCAGATGGTTTCCACCAGCCAGGTCCCATTCCGCACATCGAACAGCAAGCGTTCAGGGCAAAGCACGGGGCGTCTTGGTTTTAGGGCTGACAAAATTCCATCACTTCACTGGTCTTGCAAACTCTTGTTTCTGCGTTGGTGCGTTCACCCTGCTAGCCCGACCGCAGCGCGCGATAGATTGTGCGGCGCGATATGCATTCCGCCCACCGTTGCGATGAACTTCCCGGCTGATCGTCGACGGCGACCGCTTCAAGATCCTCGCAATGGCGCGAAACGAACGCTTGGCTGCAAGTCCACGCGAAATCTCCTCCCTTTCGATCAGGCTTAGCGCAAGACGGGGCCTCTTGCGATCAGGTGGCCGGATGCCACCGGTCGCTGCAAGGTGAGGAAAGACCGATGAAGACGCACGATCAAAACAACGCCCAATCGAACTCATCGACTCTCCGCTTTGCCAGCGATACGGGCACGGTCGAGGAAGGCAATGGTGTTTTCAACATTCACACCTCGAATGTGGTTGGCTTTGCCAAAGGCACCCGGATCATGACTCCGACCGGTGAGGTGCCGGTCGAGAGTTTGAACACGGGCGATCTGGTTGAAACGTTAGATGGTCGCGCCCGTCCGGTCCGGATGATTGTCCATCGAAGGCTGGACTTTGACCATGATGATGACGCACATGAACCAATCGAGTTCAAGCCGGGCAGTCTGGGTCCTGGTTTGCCGAAGCGCGCTCTTTGCGTGTCGCCGCAGCATCGCATACTGATCACCCCGACCGTCACGGAAAATCGGCAAAGCGCGGTTGGGCAATTGGTGGCGGCCAAGGGGCTATTACACCATCACGGTCTGCGCCAGAAAAACGGCTGCAAGGCGGTCGAGTATCTTCACCTGATATTCGATCAGCATGAGGTGATCTTTTCCGAGGGTGTCGCAACGGAATCATTTTATCCCGGGCCTGTTGCGGTTGGGACGCTGGACCAAGCAGCCAAGAGCGAACTAACCTCGATTTTTCCTGAACTTTTCAAGGTCGACCGTGAACCGCTGGAGCCGGTCCGTCAGCTTGTTGGAGCTGGAAAAGCGAAACGACTTTTCCCAAGACCCAGCACGCTGGCGACTGTAAGTCGAAACAGGAACCTGCCTTCTGTTGTATTGCACTGAGGGCGAAGGCTCTGTCTCGATCCTCCCTGTGAGCTTGCAACTGGTCAGCAGTTTTATCCGAAAAGCTCGGAGCACACCAAATTGATGCAACTGTACACTCTCGTCGCTAAGTGGTCATTTTAGCATTGCGCCGCCTTCCTACCTTTGGGCTCAAGCAAGACCTTCGCCGCGCCCGGCAAGACCGTCCGGTTTTTCATTTGGGTCAGTTTTTGACGTGACGGTCAAAGGTATCTGCCGTTCGACAACAGGATAGGCGCGCCGGACCTGCTGGCGCGCCATTGATTTTGTTGGCCTCAGTCAGCCGCAAAGCAATAGAGCAGGCCCGCGCCGCCGATGCTTGCAAGGTTCTCCTGCGAGCAGTCGCGCGAGGCATGCGCCGAATTCCACGACACATTTCCGCCGCCGTGCCGGTCGCTATGGCCGACCTGCGCGCTGCCTTCGCCATTGCTGGTCCAGTTCCCACAAGTGTGATTGGCGGGATCGCTCGGGAAATAGGCCATGCCATCGGCCATTGATCCGGTCAGCACGTCATGCACGTTCGGGCTATCGCCATAGCCGTTGATCTGATTGCCGTTCTCATCGACCGCCGTGCGTTTCTTGAGGTTCGCCATGACATGCAGATCGTCAAGGTCGCTGGCGATCAGTTCACCATGGGCATTGTACCAAGGGCCAATGCCGATCCGGTAGCGCGCCGAGACGCCACGCTTGCCCTCGGCCTGCGTGCTCAGGTACGCGCGCCAGTCGCGTCCGGTCGATCCAGCCGGAGTGGCAAGCGCGGCGCAATGGGCGTCCGCGCCTTCAAGGCCGCCAAGATTGGCACCATCGCCCAGCCCGGTGCTGGTGACGAAAAAGCCCATCGGGTACTCTTGCGCGGTGGCGGGCATCAGCCCGGCCAAGAGCAAGGCCCCGGCCAATGCAGTGATCCTGCGTTTTGTCATATCACTCTCCTGTCCAATGCTGGCGCGCCCGGTCGTTGATCGTGACGGCAGTCAATTGAGGTCAATCTATCGCGGGGCCGCGGCCCTTGATGCCGCCCCGTACCCCGACCCTAGCCAGCAGCAGCGCGCGATCCAAAGCAATACGTCGAGAGGTATGGTACAAAACACGCCATGTTGGACGCCGCGCCGTGACCCTGCGCAAACCGTGACTCTTGCGGCAAAAATCGGGCCTGCTCTGTAAAAATGCGCGGAAAATCACGGATCGCGGCCAGCCCGCGCAACAAATGCAAAGATTTCACCCCGTTTTGCGACATTTTATCGGCCAAATCGGGTTGACGCCCCCCGTCACCAGCCATAATGTCTCGCACACGCAGCAAAGGAGTCGCCGCATGGCAAACCTAGTCGTACCGTCAGGTAAATGGCGCATGGGCCGGTAAGGCACCCATAATGGAACCCCATGCGCCCCCGGATCAAACCGGGGGCTTTTTTATGCGAATTGAGTTGATGTCATATACGGAGCAAAGCACATGACACGTCAGATGACCGGAGCGAAAATGGTGGTTCAGGCCCTCAAGGATCAGGGCGTGGACGTCGTCTTTGGCTATCCCGGAGGGGCTGTGCTCCCGATTTATGACGAGGTGTTTCAGCAAAACGACATCCAGCATATCCTCGTGCGCCACGAACAGGGCGCGGTTCATGCCGCCGAAGGCTATGCCCGTTCAAGCGGCAAGCCGGGCGTTGTGCTTGTGACCTCGGGGCCCGGTGCCACCAATGCGGTGACCGGCCTTACGGACGCGTTGATGGACAGCATTCCGATCATCGTTCTGACCGGCCAGGTGCCGACCTTCATGATCGGCACCGATGCCTTTCAGGAGGCCGATACCGTTGGCATCACCCGCCCCTGCACCAAGCACAACTGGCTGGTGAATGACACCAAGGACCTGTCGAACGTTCTGCATCAGGCGTTTCACGTGGCGACAAGCGGTCGCCCCGGCCCGGTTCTGGTCGATATCCCCAAGGACGTGCAATTCGCCAGCGCCGAGTACACCCCGCCGCAAAAGGCCCGCACCAGCCATTATCAGCCGCAGGTCAAGGGCGACATGCAGTCGATCACTGATCTGGTGGCGGCGATGGAAACCGCCAAGCGGCCGGTGTTTTATACCGGCGGCGGCGTGATCAACTCCGGCCCCGCCGCAAGCCAGCTTTTGCGCGAGTTGGTCGAGGCGACCGGCATTCCGATCACCAGCACCCTGATGGGCCTTGGCGCCTATCCGGCGAATGGCGAACATTGGCTGGGCATGTTGGGCATGCACGGTCTCTACGAGGCCAACATGGCGATGCACGGTTGCGATCTGATGATCAATATCGGGGCGCGCTTCGACGACCGGATCACCGGGCGCCTGGACGCGTTCAGCCCGGATTCGATCAAGGCGCATATCGACATTGATCCCAGCTCGATCAACAAGGTGATCAAGACCGATATCCCGATTGTCGGCGATATCGCCCATGTGCTTGAAGATCTTCTCCAGGTCTGGAAATCACGCGGCCGCAAGGTCAACCGCGAGGGCATCCAGAAATGGAGCGCCAAGATCGCCGAGTGGAAAAAGGTCGATTGCCTGCGCTTCGAGCAAAAGGGCGCGGTGATCAAGCCGCAGCATGCCCTCGCGCGGCTTGAGGCGCTGACCAAGGATCATGATCGCTATATCTGTACCGAAGTGGGCCAGCATCAGATGTGGGCGGCGCAGTATCTTGGCTTCAACGATCCCAACCGCTGGATGACCTCCGGTGGGCTTGGCACCATGGGCTATGGTTTTCCGGCCTCGATCGGGGTGCAGATGGCGCACCCCGACGCGCTTGTGATCAACGTCGCAGGCGAGGCGTCGTGGCTGATGAATATGCAGGAAATGGGCACCGCGATGCAATACAAGCTTCCGGTGAAACAGTTCATCCTCAACAACGAACGCCTTGGCATGGTGCGCCAGTGGCAACAATTGCTGCATGGCGAGCGCTATTCCTCAAGCTGGTCGGAATCGCTGCCTGATTTTGTCAAGCTGGCAGAGGCGTTCGGCGCCAAGGGCATCATCTGCAAGGACCCCGCCGATCTTGATGACGCGATCATGGAAATGATCAATCACGACGGGCCGGTGATCTTTGATTGTCTGGTGGAAAAGCATGAAAACTGTTTCCCGATGATCCCGTCGGGCGAGCCGCACAACAAGATGCTTCTGGGTGACGCCTCGACCAAGGGCGCAATCGGATCAACAGGCGCGGTGCTGGTGTGACACCCGTTTTCTTTTAAAGAAAACGGTCCGGAATTTTTTGAAAATTCCGGCGCCAGGCCACCGGAACAAAGGAAAAACGATATGTCACCACTGCACATCAAGAAGGGCTCGAACAAACATTCGGCCTATAATCTGCGGCCAAACTTTTCGGACACCACCGAGCGTCACACGCTGGCCGTCCTTGTCGATAACGAGCCCGGCGTTCTGGCGCGGGTGATCGGGCTGTTTTCCGGGCGCGGCTATAACATCGAAAGCCTGACAGTGGCCGAGGTCGATCACACCGGCCATACCAGCCGGATCACCATCGTCACCACCGGCACGCCGCAGGTGATCGAACAGATCAAGGCCCAGCTTGGCCGCATCGTGCCGGTGCATGCGGTGCATGACCTCACCGTCGAGGGCCCTGCCGTCGAACGCGAGCTGGCCCTTCTCAAGGTCGAGGGCGAGGGTGACAAACGCGTCGAGGCGCTAAGGCTTGCGGATATCTTCCGCGCCAATGTGGTCGACAGCACGCTCAACAGTTTCGTCTTTGAAATCACCGGCGCGCCGGACAAGATCGACGCCTTTGCCGAATTGATGCGTCCGCTTGGCCTGATCGAGATCGCGCGCACCGGCGTCGCCGCCCTGCCCCGCGGCCTCTGAACCGACTCATCATGACATAGCAAAAGCGGGGTCTTCGGGCCCCGCTTTTCTCAGGCAGGGTCGGGTTTTGCCCCTGGGCCCGCTAAATTTGTCGCCTTGAGGAAATTCGGGTCGCAGACAGGCGAACACTTGGGATCCATCCGCGCAATCGTTTTGCCAATGATTGACCCGGAGATCCAAAATGACTCAGTTGACTGATCTGTCAAACGTAAGCGCCAGTGTCGATACGGCCAATGGCCTGCCCAACGCGCATTACATTGATCCCGCAGTGTTCGAAGAAGAAAAGCACGCGCTTTTGTTCTCGCAATGGGCCGGGCTTGCGGTGGGCGCCGATGTGCCGGAACCGGGCGATGCCAAGCCGGTGGAGTTTCTCGGCATGCCGCTTCTGCTGATCCGCGACAAGGATGGCGATGTGCGGGTGTTTCAGAATATCTGTCGCCATCGCGGCATGATCCTTGTGGAAGAGCCGCGCAAGATCGAAGGCGCCATTCGCTGCCCCTATCATTCATGGTGCTATTCGACCAAGGGCAACCTCGTGAGCACGCCGCATGTGGGGGGCCCCGGCCATAACACCCACGACGCGATCAAGCGCGACGAGCTTGGCCTTAACGAGGTGCGCAGTCATATCTGGCGCGACGTGGTCTGGATCAACGTGTCTGGTGACGCGCCCGCCTTTGAAGAGGCGATGTCGGATATTATCGAGCGCTGGAAAGAGTTTGACCTGCCGATCTATCACGGCGGCCATGACAGCCGGTTTGAACTTGAGGTCAACACCAACTGGAAGCTGGCGGTCGAAAATTACTGCGAGAGCTATCACCTGCCCTGGGTACATCCCGGCCTTAACAGCTATTCCAAGCTAGAGGATCATTATCACATCGAAAAGCCCGGCGCGTTTTCCGGTCAGGGCACGATGGTTTACCGCCAGCTTACAAACGAGAACGGCGAGACATTTCCCGATTTCGAAGAGGTTGGTAGCAAGTGGAACGAACAGGCCGAATATATCGCGGCCTATCCGAATGTTCTTCTCGGTGTGCATCGCGATCATGCCTTCGCGATCATTCTGGAACCCAAGGCAACGGATCGCACTGTCGAGCATATTCACCTTTATTACTCGGTGCCCGATAGCGATGAGGGCCTGCGCGCGCGCAATACCCAGCTTTGGAAAACCGTGTTCGAGGAAGACATATTTGTTGTCGAGGGCATGCAAAAGGGGCGCCATGCGACCTATTTTGATGGCGGTCGGTTCTCACCAGTGATGGATAGCCCGACGCATTGCTTTCACCACTGGGTGGCAAGCAAGGTCGGCACGCATCGCGGGATGGCGAAGGCGGCCGAATGAGCGATCTGCACGACCAGATGTTGGCGGCCCATGAGGCGCGGGATCAGATGGCTCTGATCTCGCTCTATGCAGCGGCGGCCGAGAGTGCGAATGATCTTGATGCGGCCTGCTTTTTCCTGACCCATGCCTATGTGTTTGCGCTTGAGGCAGGGGCCCCACAGGCGCGCGATCTGCATGCGCGCCTCAAACGCCACGGGCGCGAGGCCTGACGCCTGCCGCCCAAGAAAATTCGCCGCATTTTCTTGGGTCCGCATGTCTTTCGCGTCGGTTTATGAGCCGCTGACCGCTGACTGGTCGGCGACCTCCCCTGCCGCACAGATCAGCCGGTAAAGATGCCATGTGGCATGCCCCAACAAGGGTAGCACGATAAACAGCCCCAAAAACCCCGGAAGCAAGGCGAGAAAGGTCAGCACCGCAATCATCACGCCCCAGGCCAGCATCGGCACCGGATTGTGCAGGACCACCTCAAGGCTGGTCAGCATCGCGGTCACGAAATCCACCTCGCGATCCAGCAAAAGCGGCAGGGAAATCACGGTAATCGCATAGATGAACAGCGCGAAAACCGCGCCCACGGCCGTGCCGACTGTGAGCATGCCAAGACCCTCTGGCGTAAGATAGACCTCAAAGGACGACGACACATTCGTCATCTTCGAAAGCCCCAGAAACAGGGCAAAAATCATATGCGCCAGAAAGAACCAGAACAGGAACACCATGATAATGATCGCACAGATCGACGGCAACTGACGCCGCCGCTGATGGGCGATCACGCCCATCACCTCCGAGGGCACAAGCGCGCGCCCTTGCTCAAGGCGATGACTGACCTCGTAAAACCCAACGGCGGCAAAAGGTCCGATCAAAGGAAAGCCAACGGCCGCGAAGATAAGCCAATAACTTTTTCCCGTGCTCCAGGTAACCCCGGCCATGACAAGCCCCACAGCCACATATACGCCTGCAAAAACAATTGCATACCCCGGCGCACGCCGCATGTCCCCCCACCCCCGGCGAAGCGCTTCGCCCAGCATGGCAAAACGCACCTCGCCCATCTCGGTACGCCCAAGCGGCTTGATCTCATTGGCTGGCATCTCAATATCTCTCCCGATTTTGGCTGAGGTTAGCCAAGGCCGCACCCGCCGCAAAGATGTAACTCAAACTCAGCTTAGCACAGGGGGCCGCCTTGTCGGCCAAAGCGTCGCCTCGTGATAGGCCTGCGCCAGTTCCAACAAGCGCGCATCACCGCCGCGCCGCCCGATAAGCTGAATCCCCATCGGAAGGCCATCTGTGCCAAATCCCGCGGGCACCGCAACCGCAGGCAGGCCCGCCAATGAAGCCGGCACCACGACCTCCATCCAGCGGTGATAGGTATCCATCTGGTGGCCCGCGATCTCTTTGGGATAGGTCCAATCGGCCGGAAACGGCCAGACCTGCGCCGTCGGCAGAACCAGTGCCTCGTATGTCTCAAACAACCGCGCGGCGGCGGCAAACCATCCGCTGCGGATGACGCTCGCCTTATGCACCTCCAGCGCGCTCAACCGTTGGCCCTCTTCCACCTCCCAGATCGCCTCGGACTTCAAGCGCCCACTCTCCAGCAGCGGCGACAGATTGGCCGACACCGCCCAGTGGCGCAGGGTGACCCAGCTTTGCCAAAGCGCGTCGCGGCTGAACGGCGGCTGCACCGGCTCGATTGTCACGCCAAGCCCCTCGAACACGCGCAAGGCCTCGTCCGATAGCTCCAGAATACCCGCCTCAAACGGCAAGGCCCCGCCCCAATTGCCAAGCCAGCCGATCCGCGCGCCCTTGGCCTCTGGCCTGATATGGCTCAGATCCGGCACCGGCATGCCATGCGGCTGGCGCGGATCAGGGCCCGCCATCACGGCCAATAACCGCGCCATGTCGCGCGGGCTGCGCGCCATCGGGCCGTTGGTTGAAAGCTGATGCAAAAACGTGTCGGCACGCGGCTCGCTCGGAACCAGAGACCAGCTTGGGCGCATGCCATAGACATTGCACCATCCCGCCGGATTGCGCAGGCTGCCCATCATGTCCGACCCGTCCGCGAGGCTCAGCATGCCCGCCGCCAATGCCACAGCCGCCCCGCCCGACGATCCGCCACAGGACCGCGCCGCATTATAGGGGTTGCGCGTCACCCCGTGCACCGGGTTGAAGGTGTGGCTGCCAAGCCCAAACTCGGGCGTGTTGGTCTTGCCGATAAAAATCGCCCCCGACGCGCGCATCCGCGCCACGTGCAGATCATCCGTCTTCGCCACCTGCCCGGCAAATAGCGGCGAGCCCTGCGAGGTCGGCAAGCCGGCCACATTGGCCAGATCCTTAACCGCCATCGGAAGCCCATGTAGCGCGCCGCGCATCGGCGCCGCATCCGCCGCGCGCGCCTCTTGCATCAAAACGTCTTCATCGCGCAGATCGACAATCGCATTGAGCGGGCCATTGCTGGCCGCTATCCTCTCAAGAGTCGCCCGCATCAACTCCTGCGCGCTGACCTCTTTACGCTCCAGCATCGTCAGCAGATCGCCCGCCTCACGCCCCGTGATATCCATCCCGCGTCCCCCTCTGTCAGATCACAGGCTAGGGCCGCCCCCTCCAGAGCACAACAGCCGGTTTCTTCTTGCTGAAAATATCCCGGGGGACTCGCGGCACGCGATGGGGGCAGCGCCCCCTGCCCGGCCTCATACCTTCGCTGAGGCCCGTTTCTTTTCCGCGATGACCTTTTCCGCCAGATCGCGGGCAATCGCAAAGGCGCCCTTGATACGGTCGGTTTCGCCCTTCCAGTCACGGCGCACGACGATCTTGTTGTCGCGCACCTTGGCCAAGCCACGCTGATCGCTGATGAACTCGACAAGCCCCTGCGGCGAGGCGAACTTGTCGTTGTGAAACTGGATCGTCGCGCCCTTGGGGCCGCCGTCAAGCTTGGCAATCCCGGCGCGTTTGCACATCGCCTTGATGCGCACCACCAGCATCAGCATGTTGACCTCGCGCGGCAGCTTGCCGAAGCGGTCGATCAACTCGGCGGCGAAGCCTTCAAGCTCGACCTTGGTCTCCAACCCGCTGAGGCGGCGATAAAGCCCGAGGCGCACATCAAGATCGGGCACAAAGGCCTCGGGGATCAGAACCGGCACGCCAAGATTGATCTGCGGCGCCCATTGTTCATCGGCTTCCGAGAGGCCCTCCATCTGGCCAGAGCGGATTTTGGCAATCGCCTCTTCCAGCATGGATTGATAAAGCTCATAGCCGACATCGCGCATCTGCCCCGATTGCTCTTCGCCCAAGAGATTGCCGGCCCCGCGAATATCAAGGTCCTGACTGGCAAGCGTAAAGCCCGCGCCAAGCGTATCAAGGCTCCCCAACACACGCAGGCGCTTTTCGGCCCCCGGCGTCAGCGGCGCGCGCGGCTTGGTGGTGAGATAGGCATAGGCCCGCGTTTTCGAGCGCCCGACCCGGCCGCGGATCTGGTAAAGCTGGCTCAGGCCGAACATATCGGCGCGGTGGATGATCATCGTGTTGGCGGTCGGGATATCAAGGCCGGATTCCACGATCGTGGTGGCCACAAGCACATCGTATTTGCCATCGTAAAAGGCGTTCATCCGGTCATCAAGCTCGCCCGCCGCCATCTGGCCGTGGGCGATGACATAGGTCAGTTCGGGCATCTGGGTGCTCAGGAACTCTTCGATTTCCGGCAGATCGCTGATCCGGGGCACCACATAGAACGACTGCCCGCCGCGATAATGCTCGCGCAACAGGGCCTCGCGGATGGTGACGCTATCGAACTCGCTGACATAGGTGCGGATCGACAGACGGTCGACCGGCGGCGTGCCGATGATCGAGAGATCCCGCACCCCCGAGAGCGACAGTTGCAGGGTGCGCGGGATCGGCGTCGCCGTCAGGGTCAGCACATGCACATCCGAGCGCAGCTGTTTGAGGCGCTCTTTATGGGTCACGCCAAAGCGCTGTTCCTCGTCGATGATCAACAGCCCGAGGTTATGAAACCGGATCGCCTTGGCCAAAAGAGCATGGGTGCCGATGACGATCTCGACCGTGCCCTTGGCCATCGCCTCGCGGGTCTTGGCGGCCTCGCTTGCCGATACGAACCGCGACAACGGGCGCACCGAGACCGGAAACCCGCGAAAGCGCTTGGCGAATTCCTGGTAATGCTGGCGCGCCAAGAGGGTCGTGGGGGCGACAACCGCCACCTGAAGGCCCGACATCGCCGCCACAAAGGCCGCGCGCATCGCCACCTCGGTCTTGCCAAAGCCGACATCGCCGCAGATCAGACGATCCATCGGCCGCCCGCTTTCAAGGTCGCTCATCACATCCGAGATCGCCGCCAGCTGATCATCGGTTTCCTGATAGGGGAAGCGCGCGGCAAAAGCCTCCCAGGCGTGATGTTCGGCCTCGATCGCGGGGGCGCGGCGCAGCGCGCGTTCGGCCGCCACCCGGATAAGCCGCTCGGCCATCTCGCGGATGCGTTCCTTGAGGCGGGCCTTCTTGGCCTGCCACGCCCCGCCGCCAAGCCGGTCCAAAAGACCATCGTCATGGCCGTATTTCGACAAGAGTTCGATGTTTTCGACCGGCAGGTAAAGCTTGGCGGTCTCGGCATATTCGAGCACCAGACATTCATGCGCCGCCCCGGCGGCGGTGATCACCTCAAGCCCAAGATAGCGGCCAATCCCGTGATCCACGTGCACGACAAGATCGCCCGCGCTCAGGCTTTGCGCCTCGGTCAGGAAATTCTCGGCCTTGCGCCGCCGCCCGGCCGAGCGGATCAACCGCTCGCCCAGCACATCCTGTTCAGCAATTACCGTCAGGTCGGGCGCTTCAAAACCGTGCTCCAACGGCCAGACCGCAAGATGCAGGCCCCGTTTACCAATCCGGCGCGCATCCGTCACGGTCACCGCGCCAATCAGGCCCTCATCTTCAAGCAGCCCCTCAAGACGCTCGCGCGCGCCTTCGGAATAGCTGGCGACCAGCACCGAGCCCTTGGCAAGTTTTGCTTCAACATGATCCTTCAGCGCGCTGAAAAGATTTATGTTTTCCTGCTGGCGCTCGGGCGCGAAATTGCGCCCGATGCGCCCGCCTGCATCAATCACCCCCGGCCCCGTGGCCTGGGGCAGCGGCACCAGTTGCAACACCCGGCGCGCATAGGTGGCCTTCACCCAGGCGGCATCGTCAAGATAGAGAAGCCCCGGCGGCACGGGTTTATAGACCGTGTCACCACGCGACTTTTGGCTCAGGGCAAGATGACGGGTCTCGTATTGATCGGCGATGCTGTCCCAGCGGGCGAGCCGGGTCGGCGTGACCTGATCATCAAGGCTGATCGTGGCCTCTGGCAGATAGTCAAACAGCGTTTCAAGGCGGTCATGGAAGAACGGCAGCCAATGCTCGACACCGGCGTGTTTGCGCCCCGCGCTGACCGCTTCATAGAGCGGATCATCGGTGCCGGCCGCGCCAAATTCGATGCGGTAGTTCTGGCGAAAGCGGCGGATCGCGGGTTCGTCAAGAATGACCTCGCTGACCGGGGCAAGCTCGATAAGGTCAAGCTTTTCGGTGGTGCGCTGCGTGGCCGGATCAAAGCGGCGCGCGCCGTCAAGAATATCGCCAAAGAGATCAAGGCGCACCGGCCCGCCCTCGCCCGGCGGAAAGATGTCGATGATACCGCCGCGCAGGGCGTAATCGCCGGGTTCGGTCACCGTCGGGGCCTGGGTAAAGCCCATGCGCACAAGGAAGTTGCGCAGCGCCGCCTCGTCAACCCGCTCGCCGACCCGCGCCGAGAAGGCCGCATCGCGCAAGACTTCGCGCGCCGGAAGGAACTGGCTCGCGGCGTTGAGCGTGGTCAGAAGGACAAAGCGCTCGGGCATGCCATGCACCAGCCCCGCCAGCGTCGCCATCCGCGTAGCCGAAATATCGGCATTGGGCGACACCCGGTCATAGGGCAGGCAATCCCAGCCCGGAAAGGTCACCACCGGCATGTCGGGGGCAAAAAACCGCAGAGCGGCGGCCATCGCCGCCATCCGCTTGTCATCGCGCGCCACATGCAGCAGAGGGGCGCCGGTCTTTTCGACCTCATTCAGCAAAAGCGCGGCGTCAAAGCCCTCGGGCGCTCCGCCGACGGTGATATGGGTCGCAGATGTCATGCCAGTCTAACCTTCATGGCCGGGTGCGGGCCTTGCCTAGCCCAGAACGCCGGCGTTCATGTTTTGATACATGCCCCACATAGCGGTCATGAACAACGAGACCACACCGATCACCTGAATGATCAGGCGATGCCGGGTGAGCCGCTTGATCAGGGCCGCGCCAGACAGGGCCTCGGCCTGAATGCGCGTCGCGGTGCGCACCGACAAAAGCCCGACCAGAGTCAGCGGCATGCCCAGCAAGAACACGGCCTGCGAGAATTCGTTGTCATAGACAAAACCCAAAAGCACCAGAACCGTCATGCCAAAGGCGACCATCCCGGAGAGCAACAGCCCTGATTCGTGGGCAATGAACAGAATCCGGTTGGTGTTGATGCGCACCATGTCCTCAAAGTCGATGATGCTTTGTGCGTTTTTGCCCTTATGAGCACGCACAGCCATATCCCATGGCACGCCAAGCACCCAATGGCTTGCCGTTGACCAGGTCACGGCAAGGGCGATCCAGAACCACAGGTTGCTGAAACTGCGAAAGTCGATCAGGTCGAAAACGTTTTGATACCAGTCCACGACATAGCCTTTTAACCATCAACATCGTCCCTCTTAGCGCCGCTGCACGGTAATTCCTACCCTTGAGATGCGCTAAATTCCGTGGCACTCAGACAGTATCGCTCATCCAGAAAGATTGTTCATGCGCCCGACACAAGCCCCCTTTCCCGCCACCCGCCTGCGCCGCACACGTCAATCGCCCTCGATCCGGGCGCTTGTGGCCGAGAATACGCTAACTGCTGCCGATCTGATCTGGCCGGTGTTCGTGCGCGATGGCGAGGGGGTCGAAGAACCGGTGCCCTCGATGCCGGGCGTGCAGCGGCGCTCGATCGACAAGGTGGTCGAGGCCGCGCAGGAAGCGGCCGATCTTGGCATTCCGGCGATCTGCCTGTTTCCTTATACCTCTGCGCAAAACCGCACCGCCGATTGCGCCGAGGCCTGGAACCCCGAGAACCTGAGCAACAGCGCCACCCGCGCGATCAAGGCGGCGGTACCGGGCATCACGGTGATGACCGACGTGGCGCTTGATCCCTATTCGGACACTGGCCATGACGGCTTTGTGGTGGATGGCGAAATCATCAATGACGCCACCGTCGAGGCGCTTGTGAAGCAGGCGCTGTCACAGGCCGAGGCGGGCGTCGATATCATCGGGCCGTCGGATATGATGGATGGGCGCATCGGCGCCATCCGCGGCGCGCTTGAGGCCCAGGGTCACCACAATGTGATGATCATGTCCTATGCCGCCAAATATGCGAGCGCCTTTTACGGGCCGTTCCGCGATGCGGTTGGCGCCTCGAACGCCCTCAAGGGGGACAAAAAAACCTATCAGATGAACCCCGCCAACACCGATGAGGCGCTGCGCCTTGTCGAGCGTGATCTGGCCGAGGGGGCCGATATGGTGATGGTCAAGCCCGGCATGCCCTATCTGGATATCTGTCGGCGGGTAAAAGACAATTTCGGCGCGCCGACCTTTGCCTATCAGGTGTCGGGTGAATACGCGATGATCATGGCCGCCGCCCAAAACGGCTGGATTGATGGCGACCGGGCGATGCTTGAAAGCCTGATGGCGTTCAAGCGGGCGGGCTGTGACGGGGTGCTGAGCTATTTCGCGCCACGGGTGGCCCGCGCTCTGGCGCAAGGCTAGGCGGTTTACGCAACATCCCGCGCAGGGCCGCAATCTATAGTGACAGGGCGCGCCTCTGCCCCTATAGTATGTGGCAGACCGGTATGACAAAAGACCGGCCCCCAAAGGCAACACACAGGCAATGACATGAGCATTCTGACAAGACGTAGTTTCACATTGGGCCTAATGGCGGGCACACCGCTTTTGGCGGCATGTGGCAATGGCGTGGGCAGCGGCGGCGCTGCCAAGATCGACGCGCGCGTCGATGCAACGATCAACCATATGTATTCCAGATATCCCAACACCCGCACGCTTGCCGATAAATCCACCGGCATGCTTGTCATGCCGGTCATGACCGAAGCGGGCTTTCTCGTGGGCGGCGGCTTTGGTCGTGGCGCACTTCGCGTGAACGACGTGACGGTCGACTACTATTCGGCCACAAAAGGAAGCTTCGGATTGCAAATCGGCGCGCAGCAGTTTGCGCATGTGCTGTTTTTCATGACCGAAGACGCGCTTCAACGCTTTCGCCGGTCCTCTGGCTGGGCCGCAGGGGCGGATATCGAATATGTGTTCAACGACACCGGCGAAAACCTGCGGGCGGAAACCACCACATCGGCCTCTCCCGTGGTCGCGGTCATCTTTGGCCAGGCCGGAGCGATGGCCGGCGTGTCGCTTGAAGGCATGAAGTACAGTCGCATCATCCCGTAACGCGGATCAAGTATGCCCCACCCTGCACGATATTCGCAGGGTGGGTGAAACCCACGCGCGTCAATGCAGCGTAAATTCGCCCACCACATTGCGCCACTCGCCCGGCGCGATCAGCTTGCGGTGGGTAAAGCGCACCGAATGCAACGGGCCATCAAGCTCGCGCTGCCAGAACTCGATGAAATCGAACAGCTTGGGGTGGTCCGGCGCCAGATCGTAATCCTGCCAGGTATAGCTGTTGAGGACGTTCTGATAATCCGGCATCCGATAGAAAAATTCCGCAGTAGTGAGCCCGTATCCCTTCAGCATCAATTCAGTCTCTGACATCTGCATTTTGTGCTCCTAAAGTTACCTGCAGAATCATGATGCCTGAAAGAAATTACTTTTCAATAAAAACAGTGTGTTATCACTTATGTTTGGCGGCTGCCAAGCGGCGGGACGCTGGCCCATTGCACCCAATATCCTGCCTCTGATATAGTGGTTACAACTAAATATAGACCCAATGCACAGGATGGGAAAAACCGTGAGCGATACGCCCCAACCCCCTGAAGATACAGAAGAAAACCTGCCTGAACGGCCGGTGTACGACGGGCCGACGATCTCGATCGAGGAAGAGATGAAAACATCCTACCTCGATTACGCGATGAGCGTGATCGTGAGCCGCGCGATCCCCGATCTGCGAGACGGGTTGAAACCGGTGCATCGACGCATCCTTTATGCGATGTTCGAGGGTGGAAATACCCACGACAAGCCCTATCGCAAATCCGCCCGCGCGGTCGGCGATGTGATGGGTAAATACCACCCGCATGGTGACAGCGCGATTTATGACGCCCTTGTGCGGATGGCACAGGATTTCTCGATGTCGCTGCCGCTGCTGGATGGGCAGGGCAACTTTGGCTCGATGGATGGCGATAACGCCGCCGCGATGCGCTATACCGAAGTGCGCATGGACAAGCCAGCCGCCTACCTGCTGGCCGATATCGAAAAAGACACGGTCAACTTTCAGGACAACTATGACGGCAAGGACCGCGAGCCGACGGTTCTTCCGGCGCGCTTTCCCAACATGCTGGTCAACGGTGCGGGCGGTATTGCCGTCGGCATGGCCACCAATATTCCGCCGCATAACCTTGGCGAGGTGATTGATGCCACGCTGGCGCTGATCGACAACCCCGATCTGGAAAGCGAAGACCTTATCGAATATGTGCCCGGCCCCGATTTCCCCACCGGGGGCATCATGCTTGGCCGCACCGGCGCGCGCAAAGCCTATCTTGAGGGGCGCGGCAGCGTCATCATCCGCGCCAAGACCCGCGTCGAGGAAATCCGCAAAGACCGCTATGCGGTGGTCATCGACGAGATCCCCTATCAGGTCAACAAATCCACGATGATCGAGCGGATCGCCGAGGCGGCGCGCGACAAGAAGATCGAAAACATCGCCCACGTCCAGGACGAATCCGACCGCAACGGTGTGCGCGTGGTAATCGAACTCAAGCGCGATGCGACGCCGGATGTTGTCCTCAACCAATTGTACCGCTTCACGCCGATGCAGACCTACTTCGGCTGTAACATGCTGGCGCTGAATGGTGGCAAGCCCGAACAGCTTACGCTGCACCGGTTCCTGTCGCTGTTCATCACCTTCCGCGAAGAGGTGGTTGCACGGCGCACCGCCTATGATCTGCGCAAGGCGCGCGAGCGGGCGCATGTTCTGTGTGGTCTGGCGGTTGCCGTATCCAACGTGGATGAGGTCGTGGCGACGATCCGATCCTCGGCCGACGCCGCCGAGGCGCGTCAAAAGCTGATGGAGCGGCGCTGGCCTGCGGGTGATATCCTGCCTTATATCGCGCTGATTGATGACCCGAGCCATCCGGCCAATGACGATGGCACTTATAACCTGAGCGAAATTCAGGCCCGCGCGATCCTTGATCTGCGCCTGCAACGCCTGACCCAGCTTGGCGTCAAAGAGGTCACCGACGAGCTTCAGGACCTGGCCGGCAAGATCAAGGAATACCTTGCCATTCTCGCCAGCCGCGAGCGGATCATGCAGATCATCGCCGACGAGCTGCGCGAGGTAAAAGAGCTTTTCGCCGTGCCGCGCCGCACCCAGATCGTCGACTGGTCCGGCGACATGGAAGACGAAGACCTGATCGAGCGCGAAGACATGGTCGTGACGATCACGCAAGGCGGCTATATCAAGCGCACCGCGCTCAACGATTTCCGCGCGCAGAAACGCGGCGGCAAGGGCCTTTCGGGGATGTCGACCAAGGACGAGGATGCGGTAACCACCCTCTTCGTGGCCAATACCCATACCCAGCTTTTGTTCTTCACCACCGATGGCATGGTTTACAAGCTCAAGACATGGCGTTTGCCGCTTGGCGGGCGCACCTCGAAGGGCAAGGCGATCGTCAATATCCTGCCGATTCCGCCGGGCGTGTCGATTGCCGCGATCATGCCGGTGGATCGCCCCGAGGATGAATGGGACGATCTTCAGATCGTGTTTGCCACTTCGGCGGGCGATGTGCGGCGCAATGCGCTGTCGGATTTCACCAATGTGAAACGCAACGGCAAGATCGCGATGGACCTGCCCGAAGGGGTTGAGTTGGTTAATGCGCGCATCACTTCGGAAGACGACGATGTGATGCTGTTCACCAATTCGGGCCGCGCCATCCGTTTTCCAAGTACCGCTGTGCGGGTCTTCAAGGGCCGCAAATCGACCGGTGTGCGCGGTATTCGTTTGAGCGGCACAGATCGGGTTGTGTCGATGTCAGTGATCAGCCATTTCGAGGCAACCGCCGACGAACGCGCCGCCTATCTCAAGATGCGCCGCGCCCTGGCCGGTGTGACCGAAGAGGAAGCCGGTACCGATGAAGAGGCCAATGAAAACGCCAGCATCAGCGCCGAGCGTTACGCCGAAATGTCCGAGGCCGAGAACCTTATCCTGACCATCAGCGCCAAGGGCGCCGGCAAGCTCAGCTCGAGCCATGACTACCCCGTGCGCGGGCGTGGCGGCATGGGAGTGATGGCGATGGACAAGGCGATGCGCGGTGGCGAGCTTGTGGCGTCCTTCCCGGTCACGCTTGAGGATCAGATCATGCTTGCCACTTCCAAGGGACAGTCGATCCGCGTGCCGGTCAAGGGCATTTCCTTCCGCTCGCGCAGCGCTGGCGGCGTCAAGGTCTTTGACACCGGGCGCGGCGAAGTCGTGGTCAGCGTCGCCTGGATCGCCGATCAGGGCGACGAGGACGAGGTCAGCGACCTTGAGGTCGACGCAGAGGCCATCGCAGAGACCGGAGACGACGCCGAAAGCTAAAACAGCACGTCCACTATGAGTTGACCCCGGAGAATCACGGTTTGGGCCGAATTTCGCCCCATTAACCATGAATATCCGGGGTTTATCTTTGCGCGTTCCGGTTGTGCCTGTCTCAGCTCATTTTTCGCGCCCTCACTGCACAGGGACTTCGCCCCATGAGCCTTAAACCCCGGTTTTCCATTGACCAGGCCGGTCTGAACCTGATCCGCA
This sequence comes from Roseovarius marisflavi, assembly GCF_900142625.1. Classification (GTDB taxonomy): domain Bacteria; phylum Pseudomonadota; class Alphaproteobacteria; order Rhodobacterales; family Rhodobacteraceae; genus Roseovarius; species Roseovarius marisflavi. The sequence goes on along the minus strand of NZ_FRBN01000010.1, from coordinate 39,054 downwards.
TCGTGATCGGATCATATTTCATGGCGCTGTCGATTGGCCTTGTGGCGGGGCTTGATCCGGCGGCGATTTTCACGCCGCTGATGCCGGCCTTGCTCGCGGATATTCTTGGCGGGACGACAATGTTTTTCCTGAGTGCCTGTTTCATGGCGGGCGTGCAGCTTCGGCTTGTGGCGCTCAGCCTCGCGATTTTCGTCTTTTCCAACAGCCTGACGCTGAACATGCTGCATGTCGTACCGGGGTCGGTATCGGCGTTCTGGCGTGATCTGACGCTGACCTGCGCGGTGCTTTTGTCCTTTTCGAGCCTGAGCGGCGCGGCCCTGCGCCGTGCTTCGGTTCTGGCGCATCGGGCAAGGCTGCGGCGCGCGCGCAAGACAGAGGTCAACCCGCGCCGTATCACCCTGCCCGCGCGTGGCAAACGTCCGATCCAACAGGAAATTCGCGGCGCCCTGATCGCGGCCAAGCTGATGCGGCGGCCGCGAAACGCACAGGACGAGCCGGAAATCCTCAATATTTTCGCGAATCTGTGAAATCTGCGGCGGTTAACCGGCTGTCAAACCTTCTGGGGCAGGATGCGAGCGACCTTATGAGCCGCAGGATAGCGCCAGATGAACCTTTATTGTTGCATGATCGACCTGAAACAGGATGCCAAGGCGCTTGCCTTTGCCGCCGCGCTGGATGCCTGGATGAGCCATCTGCAAACCCATGGGGCGATCGGCAAGTGGCGGCTCTATCGCAGCAAGTTGAACCTTTCCGCCGACGCCTATCGCGACTTTCTGCTCGAAATCGAGGTCGAGGATCTGTCGCATCTGGATCGCGCCTTTCGCCTCACTGGCAAACATGACGACGAGACCGCGCAACTGCATGACCGCGTTCATTCACAGATTGCGCGGGCCGATTTTGCCCTCTACCGCCCCTACCCGGACCCCGAGCGCGCCGAACGCATGGCGCTGGTCTAGACGACCATCGCAGCACAGCGCTACGTCGCGTGGCTTGTCTTCACGCACCCCCTTTAGGTTGGCCTGGTGTCACCGGCTTGCCAAACAGATTTACCACCGCACCAAAGAGCGGCTGTTGCAGGCCTGCGGGACGCGCGGGAGACCGACCATATCCATGTGCGGAGCGCCAGCCCGCTCAAGGCCCGGCCTGATCTGATCCGGGCGCGTCACCGAAGTGCCTGTTACGTTCCCCGCCTGATCGGACGAATACTCATTCAGGCCTTCAATAAATTGAAAACACAATTAATTCTGGCGATCCGCAAAGCCTTCGCTTCGACCAGATAGCGCGGTTGTGGTCGTGACTGAAGTAATCGTGATTTGTTTGATCAAAGTGGGTCGCGATATGTTATTCTGCTTTAAACGATAGTGCGCATAGGGCAGATTCAAATGGCCAAGCGTCGTGATCTTACGCGTGTTGCGAATTTACGAGAAAGGTTCTGGCTTACCATGCTCCATAACTTTGTGAACGCACTGCGCCCGACTCAAAAGCATGTTATCTTTCTGGCAACTGATCTTGGGCTGGCGGCGCTATCGTATTGCCTGGCTGCGACCATGTTACGTGGTGAAAACGGGAGACTTCCCACCACGCTCACGGTCTTGACTGATCTCAGCATCATACTTGTTGTTGTGGGCGGGCTAAGCGCCGCGCTTGGCCTCAACAAGGTGAAACTGAATGCCTATGAGAGGCAGGGCATGGTGGGTTCGGCCCTCGTTGCCCTGTCGCTTGCGGGCGTCAGCATAATCAGTTCTTTTTTGTTACAGGGCCAGCCGACGCATCCGGCTGTCTACATCGTCACGGGTATGATCTTTTTGATCCTGTCGGTCCTTGTGCGGCTGGCGATGCGGGCCACGGTGCTGAAGGTTTATCAAAGCGAAAATCGGCGTTTGCGCGTGCTTATCTATGGCGCAGGGCAAACAGGTCAGCAACTTGCGACCGCCCTGGCGACCGATGATGCGGTGATACCCGTTGCATTTGTCGACGACGATCCGCGCCTCCAGTCGCTGACCATTGCCGGGCTAAAGGTGCATCACCCATCGCAAATCCGCAAGCTGGTTGAGCATCATGACATTATGCGGATCGTCCTTGCCATGCCAAGCGCGCCCGGCACTGTCCGCGAGCGGCTGACCCGCGAGCTGGCCGATACCGGATGCGAGGTGCACGCCCTGCCGTCCTTTGCCGCTTTAATCTCAGGCGACACGCGCAAGCTCTGTGAAAGCCACCCCGTTGATCTTTATGATCTGCTCGGGCGCGATGGTCTGGACGTTCAGCTACCCGGCGTAAGCGACACCTATGCCGAGCGCAACATTCTTGTCACCGGCGCGGGCGGGTCCATCGGATCAGAGCTGTGCCGCCAGATTTGCGGCTACCGCCCGGCCCATATAATCCTGCTGGATCACGGCGAACATGCGCTGTTTGAGATCCATCGTGAACTGCGTGCCCTTGCCCCCGAAATCAAGATCACGCCGATCCTTGGATCGGTCTGCGACAAGCCGCTGGTCAGTGTTCTTATAAAATCGCAAAAGGTTGCCATCGTGCTGCACGCGGCGGCCTATAAGCATGTGCCCATGGTCGAGGAAAACGCCATTGAGGGCATGCGCAACAACGTGATTGGCACGCATGTTGTGGCCAATGCAGCGCGCGACGCAAAGGTCGAGCGGTTCATTCTGGTCTCGACCGACAAGGCCGTGCGCCCGACCAGTGTGATGGGAGCCTCAAAGCGCTTTGCCGAAATGATCACGCAGGATCTTGCCACCCGCGCCGGACAAACCCGGTTTTCCATGGTGCGCTTTGGCAATGTCATGGGATCGTCCGGCTCGGTCATTCCGCTGTTTGCCGAACAGATCGCCAAGGGCGGGCCTGTCACCCTGACCCACGCCGATGTGACGCGCTATTTCATGACCATCCCCGAGGCGGCGCGCCTTGTTCTTCTGGCGGGCTCTTTTGCACGGGGCGGCGATGTCTTCGTGCTTGATATGGGCAAGCCGATTGCGGTGCGCGACATCGCCCGCAAGATGATCGAGGGCAGCGGGCTAAGCCTGCGCAGCGCCGAAAATCCCGACGGCGATATCGAGATCGAGACCACCGGCCTGCGCCCCGGCGAAAAGCTGCATGAAGAATTGCTGATCGGCTCGGACATGCTGACCACGCCGCACCCCAAGATTTTGCGCGCGCAAGAGGGGCACCTGTCGGAAATCGAGCTGGCCAAGGCGCTCAAGTCGCTGTCAGAGGCGATTGAAACCCGCGATGTGGCCCTGCTTAAATCCATCCTGTCGCGCTGGATCGAACAGACCGATCCCGTGGACGAGGCAAGCGTTAACGAATAATGCCCGCCTAACCGGGGTAGAGTGCCCTGAATTTCTGTTCCAGATAGGCCAGCAATGGCTCTGCATCCGGCTCTGCACCACAGGCGCGGGTGATGGTTTCGCGCGGCTCGTATAACCCGCCATGACGCTGCACGTTCTCGCGCAACCACGCGGTTGGCGCGCTCAGGTCGCCGCGTGCCAAATCTGCGTCCAGCCCCGGCAGGGCGGCGCGCATCGCATGGTTGAGACAGCCGGCATAGACATTGCCAAGACTGTAGGTCGGGAAATACCCGAACAGGCCCACCGACCAATGCACATCCTGCAAACACCCGTTTGACGCCCGATCCACAGCATAGCCGAAATCGGCCTCAAAGCGATCATTCCAGGCGGTTTCAAGATCGGCCGCCAGAAGATCGCCAGCGATCAGGGCGCGCTCAAGATCATAGCGCAGCATGATATGCAGGTTATATTGCACCTCATCGGATTCGGTGCGGATATAGCCGCGATGCACCCGGTTCACGATCCGGTAAAAGGCATCGGCATCGGCCACGCCGATATCGCCAAAGACCGAACGCATCCGCCCCAAAAGCCAGCCACAGAACGGCGCACTGCGGCCCAGCTGATTTTCGTAAATCCGGCTCTGGCTTTCATGCACGCCCATCGACACGCCCTGCCCCAATGGCCCAAGGGCATACTCCGGATTGATCGCCTGTTCATAACAGGCATGGCCAACCTCGTGGATGGTCGAATAGATACAGTTGAACGGGTCCAACGTACTGGTGCGTGTGGTGATGCGCACATCATCGCCCGACCCAGAGCTAAAGGGATGCACCGCCTTGTCGAGCCGCCCGCGTGTCATGTCATAGCCGAACACCTCTGCAAGATCGCGCGCAAGGCGCATTTGCGCGCCCTCGTCATAGCTGCCGCCAAGCGCGGGGGGCGCCGCACCGGCCAAGGCCTGCGCACGCAAGGCCACCAGACGGGGGCGCATGGCGGCAAACATCTCGTCCAACAGGGCCGAGGTCATGCCCGGCTCGTAATCCTCTAGCAGAGCATCATAAAGATCGCCGCCCTCTGCCAATGCCGCCGCCTCTTCGCGCTTGAGCGCGATCACCTCGGCCAGAACCGGCGCGAAAGCCGCAAAATCATCGCGCCCGCGCGCCTCGGCCCAGGCCCCCTGCGCCCGGCTTGTCAGGCGCGCAAGCGCCACCGCAAGATCGCCCGGCACCCGGCAGAGCCGCTCGTAATCGCGCCGGATATGGCGCAGGTTGGCGCGGGCCACATCATCGGCTGCGCGTGCCTCGGCAAGCCATTCACCACGCTGCGGATCGGTGCGCCGGGCATGGATCACCGCCTGCATAGCGCCGCTTTCCTCGGCCCGCTGATGGGCCGCGCCGCGCGGCATCATGGTTTCCTGATCCCACCCCAGACGCCCCGCCACCTGTGACAGGGCCTGCGTCTCGCGCTCATGCGCCATCAGATCGTCATAGGCTGACATTTCAGGTCCTCCGAATGGATTGCGCCAGCGGGTACTGACTTAGAAAGCGGGCGCGCAGGATCAAAACCCAGACGATGACCGCAAGAAACTGATGCGCGATGGCAAGGTGCCAGGGCGCGATGTAAAGCACCGTCACGATGCCAAGCACCACCTGCGCCACAAGCGCGCCAAAGGCCATGGTAAAGGCCCTCGCCGTGGCCTCATTGGCGCTGCGCCGCCCCTTGAGCCAGACGACGATCCCGAAGGCAAACAGCAGATAGCCGCTCATGCGGTGAATGAATTGTACCGTGCCGGGGTTCTCGAACAAGTTCCGCCAGGCGGGCTCGATCCCCCACATGTCGGGCGGCAAAATCCCCCCCGCCATCAACGGCCAGTCGGTAAAGGTGCGCCCGGCATCAATCCCCGCCACAAGCGCGCCAAGAATGATCTGAAGAAAGGCAAAGTGCATCCAGCCGGTGGCAAGCCCGTAAAGCCGCCCCTCGCGCCCGCGCCGCGCCTGCATTAAATCACGCTCTTCGCGCCCGATCAGAAGGACATACCACGCAATCACTCCCAGGATGACAAAGGCCAGCCCAAGATGCATCGCCAGACGGTACGAGGCCACCGCGATCATCTCGCCCTTGAGGCCAGAGGACACCATCCACCACCCGATCGCCCCCTGTGCGCCACCCAGCGCGCCCAGCACAAGCAAGCGACCGGTCCAGCCAACCGGAATCTGGCGCGCCAGCAGAAAGCCGAAAAACCCAAGCGCCCAGACCAGACCGATGAAACGACCAAGCTGGCGATGGCCCCATTCCCACCAATAGATCGTCTTGAACTCGGAGAGGTTCATGCCCTTGTTGAGCAGTTCATATTGCGGGATAGTCTTGTATTTCTCGAATTCCTCGACCCAAACCGCCTCTGACATCGGCGGCAGCGCCCCGGTCACGGGTTTCCATTCGGTGATGCTCAGACCGCTATCGGTCAGCCGGGTAAGGCCCCCCACCGCGATCATCAAAACGACCAGCGTGAACAGCACCATAAGCCAGACCCGGATGCCCCGGCGCGCACCGCGTTTTCCGGCATCAATCATGCCGCCGCGTGGGGCCTCGGGGGCGGGTTTATCCGCGCTGTCGACCTCTTCGAAAATGCTGCGTTTTCCGCTCATCGTGAACCTCATTCAATTTGGTTGAGAGCCTAGTGCGCGACATGCCCGCCTTCAAGCGCGCTCAACCGTCGCGCTGCTTCCAGCGGACCATCTGCCGCAGCACCCCGTGCAGCATCTGCACATCCGTGCCCGTCAATGCCATCCGGCTCCACATGTTGCGCAGGTTAAGCTTCATGCTCTGGGCCTTGTGGTCGGGAAAGAAAAACCCGGCCTCGTCAAGCTGTGCCTCGTAATGATCGCCGAGCTTTTCAATCTCGATCTGCTCGGCCCAGCGGGCCTTGGCCATATCCACCCGCTCGGGGATGATCTCGCTTGCGGCGCGTTGCCATTCATAGGCGGTCAACAGCACGCATTGCGCTAGGTTCAGGCTGGCAAACTCGGGATTGACCGGCACGTTGATGATCGCATTCGCGCGCGCGATGTCGTCATTCTCAAGGCCCGCGCGCTCGGGGCCGAACAGCACCGCAACCTTTTCACCCTCCGCAATCCGCTCGGCGGCGATCTGCATCGCGCGCTCGGGGCTCACAACCGGCTTGGTCAACCCGCGTGCCCGTGCGGTGGTGGCAAAAACATAGTGGCAATCGGCCACGGCCTCGCCCGTGGTATCGACAAACTGTGCCTCGTCAAGCAAGCGCCCCGCGCCGCTGGCCATGGCAACGGATTTCGGATTTGGCCAGCCATCGCGCGGCGCAACGATCCGCATCCGGTCGAGCCCGAAATTCCACATCGCCCGCGCCGCCGCACCGATGTTCTCGCCCATTTGCGGGCGCACAAGCACAAAGGCGGGCTGCGGTCTGTCTGTGGGCATGGCGGGGTCTCTCTCTGGCGTTGCGGGCATGGCGCTCAGCCGCGTCTTAGGCCAGCCGGGTCCGGCTGAAAAGACCCGATACTTTCATCGTTCCCCAAATACTCGCGCCGCAGGCATCCCGGAGCCAGCAAAAAGGCGCGTGGCCTGATCGGTCCCGCGCCTTTTTCACATGCTCTATCCCAAAGTCCTATTCGGCCGCTTCGGCCGGACCAGAGGGCGGAGGCGTTCCATTGTCCTGATCGCCGGCCGGTTCACTCTGTGCCTCGGCCTTGGCCGGTTTCTTGACGCGTGGTTTGCGCGGACGCTTGGGCGGAACCGGCGCGCTCTGGCTTTCGGGGGTCTCGACAAGGCCGCTTTCGACATGGCTGGTGGTGTCGATCACATCGGGCTGCGCACTTCTGGCGGGATCATGACCACCGGCGTCCTGCCCTGCATTGCGGGTCTGGTCGCGCTCGGTGTTGCCCTGACCCTGACGCTCGCCAGTATTCTGCTGGCGTTCAGTCTGGGGGCGCTCGCGATCGCGTTCAACCTGACGCTCGCGGTTCTGGCGCTCCTGCTCTTCGCGGCGCGCCTCCTGCTCTTTCTGGGCCTCGCCCAGAAGACGCAGGTAATGCTCTGCATGCTGCTGAAAGTTCTCTGTGGCAACCCGGTCGCCCGACAGCTGGGCATCGCGTGCCAGCTGGTTGTACTTTTCAATGATTTGCTGCGGTGTGCCGCGCACCTTGCCTTCAGGGCCGGAACTGTCAAAGGTCCGGTTGACGACATTGCCCGTGCTCGGGCGATTGCGGTTCGGCTTGTTCCGCGAACGTGACTTAGATGATCTCATGTTGATGCTGTCCAGCCTTATGCTCAAATGTTCACTCGACCCGACTGGCGCCCCTTGCGCCGAAAATTAAACCGGATCGGACATGTTTTGGCTTGGTGTCAAGCGGGACCGCCCAAAAGGCATCCTCCGTCTTAACTGACCCATGACTAACCATGCAGAGGCGGTTCATACAAGCCAAAAACTGAATTTTATTGCCATTTATGCGGATTATGGCCGGTTTTTCCCGGTTCAGATCGGCCAAACCCCGCCAACCACCCGGTCGCGGCTGTCAAGATCGGGCAGAATTTCCACCCCATCGAATCCCGCATCGCTCAGCAATTGCGCCACCTCCGGGCCCTGTGTCGGGCCGATTTCCAGCAGGATACGTCCGCGCGGGCGCAGGTAATGCCCGGCTTGCGCGGTGATCGCGCGATAGGCCGCAAGCCCGTCGCCCTCATCGGTCAGCGCCATGCGCGGGTCATGCATCCGCACCTCGCGGGCAAGGCCGGGTATTTCGGCCAGGGCGATGTAGGGCGGGTTTGACACGATAAGATCGAAGCGGCCCGCAACCGCCGCGAACCAGTCCGAGATCGCAAAGTCGGCCCGCGCCAGTACGCCCAAAGCCCCGGCATTCTGTCGCGCCACGTTTAGCGCCGCCTCGGAGATATCGGTGCCAAGCCCGACCGTCCGGGGGCGCTCGGCCAGAAGGCTCAGCAGGATACAACCCGAGCCCGTGCCAAGATCAAGAACCCGCTCGAATGGCTGCGCCAAAGCGGCCTCGACCAGCGTTTCGGTATCGGGGCGCGGGTCAAGCACATCCTCGGTCACGGCAAAGCGGTGGTTCCAGAAGTCGCGGTAGCCAAGGATCTTCGACACCGGCCGCCCCGCCGCGCGCTGATCAATCAACGCAAGATAGACGGTCATCACCTCGGGCGTGAAATCTTCGACTTCAAGGCGGCTCAACGCCCCCCGCTCACACCCGGCGGCATGGGCCAAAAGCAGGCGCGCGTCGCGCATCGGGTCATCCAGATCGCCAAGACGGTCGCGTCCAAGGCCAAGCGCCAGGGCCAGGGCCTGTCCTGCCGAGGCCGCCTCATGCGGGGCTGTCAAGCGCCCATCTCGGCCAGCATGCTGGCCTGCGCATCCGCCGTAAGGGCGTCAATCACCTCGTCGAGATCACCGTTCATCACCTGATCAAGCTTGTAAAGCGTCAGGTTGATGCGGTGATCGGTCATCCGGCCTTGCGGGAAATTATAGGTGCGAATCCGCTCGGAGCGGTCGCCCGAGCCGACCTGCGCCGCGCGGCTGGCGGAACGTTCGCTATCGACGCGCTGTCGCTCCATGTCAAACAGCCGCGATTTCAGCACCTGCATCGCGATCTCCCGGTTGCGGTGCTGGGATTTCTCGGAGCTGGTGACCACAAGGCCGGTCGGCAGGTGGGTGATGCGCACGGCGGAATCGGTGGTGTTGACGTGCTGACCGCCCGCGCCCGAGCTGCGCATCGTGTCGATCCGCAAGTCGCCGGCGTCGATCTTGACGTCAACATCCTCGGCCTCGGGCAAAACCGCCACGGTCGCCGCCGAGGTGTGTATGCGCCCGCCGCTTTCGGTCTCGGGCACGCGCTGAACGCGGTGCACACCGGATTCGAACTTGAGCCGGGCAAAAACATTCTCGCCCTTGATATGCACGACCAACTCGCGGATGCCACCAAGCTCGCTTTGCTGTTCTTCCAGAACGTCGAACTTCCAGCCCCGCGCCTCGGCATAGCGCTGATACATGCGCATCAGGTCGGCGGCAAAAAGCGCGGCCTCTTCGCCGCCGGTGCCGGGGCGGATCTCAAGGATCGCCGGGCGCGCGTCGGCGGCGTCTTTCGGCAAAAGCGCCAGTTGCAGCGCCGCCTCAAACTCGGGCTGGCGGGCCTCCAACGCCTCGATCTCGTCGCGGGCCAGATCGCGCATCTCGGGATCGTCAAGCATCGCACGGGCGCTGTCGAGATCGCTCAGAAGCTCGCGATAGGCGCGGATTTCCTCGACCACCGGGCGAAGCTCGGCATATTCGCGACCAAGGCGCGCGATATCCCCGCCGCCCTGTGCCATCTGCGCCTCGATATACTCGAAGCGCTGTGTGATTTGTTCTAGTCTGTCCAAGGGCACCATGATGCGAGGCTCTGTCCTATCCTTTGGCTTTGGTCAAGAGGGATGACTGTGCTATGATATTTCTCATGCGATGGATCATGCCCTTTATTCTTGCGGCGACGCCCGCATTTGGCGATGCCACGATCGGCGGCAAGACGGTTGAGTGTTATTGCACCGACCGGACCGGCGCGCGGATTGAAATGGGCGAGACGATCTGCCTTCAGGTCGATGGCAAGATGTTCATGGCGCAATGCCAGATGTCGCTTAACGTGCCGATGTGGCGCAAGGTCAGCGATGGCTGCTTGTCATCCGCCCTGCCCCAATCGCATCAGCCAGCCGTCGATACGGGCGGCGTTGACGCCAAGATCTGATTTCCCGAACCGCAGTCGTCCGTAAATCTTGATCTGATCGCCAACGCGACGGACAGTCATGTAATCGGGAAAACCGAACACCGCCGAGCGGGTGACATAGGTGATCATCCCCTCGCTCGGAGCGCCCGCAAGCACATGCGTGCGCGGCGTGTCACGGATGATGGCGTCCAGCCGCTCAAGAGTGTTTTCATCCGCCGCGATTACACGCACCGCCCCGCCACTCAGGCCCTGATCGGTGATTGCCTCGGGCATTTGATGCCACCGGGCCGTGTTCGTCGGCGCAAGGCGCACATAGGCCGCGCCCGCCACAACGACCAAAACCATCAGACCGAAGATCAGCTTCATATCGTTGCCCTATTCCAGCGGCGATGCTCATCCGGCCCGACAGCCGACCTCGCAGGGCGCGCACGCAAGAGCGCGACGAGCCTCGCGGTGGTCACTATCCCGCGCGGCTACCGTCAACCGTTTCCGCAAGCGCCTCGGCGCGCGCGGCGATCTCCGCCAGCGTATCGGTCACCTCTTGCGGAACAACCGGCACCTCGATGCGCTGTGCCTCTGGCGTCGGCGCATTGCGCATCTGATCAAGCTCGGCGTCTTTCTCGGCAAGTTTGTCCTGCGCCTCGCGCAGTTTGTCCTGAAGCCCGGCGGTCTTGTCGGCCAGCATCAGCCCCGCCATCAACAGCATCCGCGGCTCGGGGATACGCCCGATCTGCGCCGCCAGAACCGAGGCTTCTTCATCCAGCATCTTTGCGGCGGATTGCAGGTAATGCTCTTCGCCCGCCTGACAGGCCACTTCGAATGTGCGGCCTCCGATTTCGATCTGCACCTCGGGCATCAGGCTTCCTCCGTCTTGCTGTTCTGGGTCTCGGGGTCTGTGGAGCCGTTGATCACCTGACCAAGCTCTGCGAGCACCGCCTCGACCTCGTCGCGGTCCGCCGCGCGGGTGGCGCGCAGGCCTTCAAGCTCGGCGAGCATGGATTTGTTGATCAGGTGCGGCTCGGCAACGCCGGATTGATTCGCCTCGCGCAGGGCCTGGTTGTTATCGCGAAGCTGCTGGTTGGCCTTGCGCAACGATTGCAGGTCCTGGTCCAGCTTGCGCATCGCCTGTGACTGCTCTGACTGCCCGGCCTCATTTGCGGCCTCGACGGCGGCGAGTTTATCGCGCAACGCCCTGACCCGCTCTTCAAGCTGAGCATTGGCCAGCTTTTCGTCCTCAAGCTGCTGCTTCAGGGCCGCCACCTCATCACCGGTGGTCTCTGTTCCGGTCTTCTGGCGGGCCTCAAGACCCTGCGCTATGCGGTCAAGCGCTGCGGTGATCCGCGTCTCCAGCTCGTTTATCTGGCTCATCGCCTTAGTCCCTCACTTGTTTTTGCCCATATCCTTGCCCTGCCCCATCGAATCGCACATCAGGCGGGTTTTATGCAAGTCTAGCGAACCGCCAGACAAAATGCGCCCCCTTTACCGCCAATCACCGGGTAAACACCGGGTAAACACTGGGCATTCGACCGGGCGATGCTTGATCTTTGGGGCCGGGCTGTTATGCAACCCCCATCTGTTGCCACTTCAAAGGATGTCATCCCGTGGATATCGCCGCCCTGCGCACTGCCAATCCCGATCACTGGAACAAAGCCACCGCCATCCGCGCCCTGACGCTGGATGCCGTGGCAGCCGCCAATTCCGGCCATTCCGGCATGCCCATGGGCATGGCCGATGTGGCGACGGTGCTTTATGAAAAGCACCTCAAGTTTGATGCCGCCAACCCCGACTGGCCGGATCGTGACCGCTTTATCCTGTCGGCGGGCCATGGTTCGATGCTGCTCTATTCGCTGCTGCATCTGACCGGCTATGACGACATGACCCTTGAGCAGGTCAAGAACTTTCGCCAATGGGGCGCGATCACCGCAGGTCATCCGGAATATGGCCACGCGAAGGGCATCGAAACCACCACCGGCCCGCTTGGTCAGGGGATTGCCAACTCGGTCGGCTTTGCCATGGCCGAAGAAATGCTGCGCGCGCGCTTCGGGCGCAAGCTTGTCGATCACTACACCTATGTGATCGCCGGTGACGGCTGCCTCATGGAGGGCATCAGCCAGGAGGCGATCGGCCTTGCCGGACGGCACGCGCTTGGCCGGTTGATCGTGCTCTGGGACAACAACAACATCACCATCGACGGCACCGTCGATCTTGCCGATCGCACCGATCAGGTGAAACGCTTCCGCGCCAGCGGCTGGCAGGTGCTTGAAATCGACGGCCACGACCCGGCGGCGATTGATGCGGCCCTGACCGAAGCAAAGAAAAGCAAGCGCCCGACGATGATCGCCTGCAAGACCCATATCGCGCTTGGCCATGCCGCACAGGATACGTCAAAGGGCCACGGCGCGCTGACCAATCCAGAACAGCTTGCGGCGGCGAAAGACGCCTATGGCTGGCCCTATGGCCCGTTCGAGGTGCCTGCCGATGTGAAATCGGCATGGGAAGAGATCGGCAAACGCGGCGCGTCCGAACAGGCCGCCTGGGCCGCGCGTCTGGCCGAGATGTCAGCCCCCCGTCAGGCCGAATTCACCCGCATCTTTGATCGCGACGTGCCGCCGAAACTTTCGGCGCGCATCAAGGCGCTCAAGAAACAGATCAGCGAAGAGGCCCCCAAGGTTGCCACGCGCCAATCCTCGGAAATGGTGCTTGAGGTGGTCAACCCGGTGATGCAGGAAACCGTCGGCGGCTCGGCCGATCTGTCGGGTTCCAACAACACCCGCTCGGGCGATATGACGGTGTTTGACGTGGACAACCGCAAGGGGCGCTATGTCCACTGGGGCATCCGCGAGCATGGCATGGCGGCGGCAATGAACGGCATGGCTCTGCATGGCGGCATCCGCCCTTACGGCGGCACCTTCATGTGCTTTACCGATTACGCGCGCCCCGCAATGCGGCTTGCCGCGCTGATGAAGATTCCGACCGTGTTTGTCATGACCCATGACAGCATCGGCCTTGGCGAAGATGGCCCGACCCACCAGCCGGTCGAGCATCTCGCGATCAGCCGCGCCACGCCCAACACCTGGGTATTCCGCCCCTGTGACACGGTCGAGACCGCCGAGGCCTGGGAACTTGCGCTGACCTCGAAAGAGACGCCTTCGGTGATGTCGCTGACCCGTCAGGGCCTGCCGACGCTGCGCCGCGAGCATAAGACCAAGAACATGACCGCCCAGGGCGCCTATGTTCTGGCCGATGCGATCGGCAAACGCGAGGCGATCCTGCTGGCGACCGGCTCCGAAGTGGAAATCGCCATGGCGGCGCGCGACCTGCTGCAAAAAGACGGGATCGGCACGCGGGTCGTGTCGATGCCCTGCTGGGAGCTGTTCGAGGACCAGGACGAGGCCTATCGCAAGCGCGTTCTGCCCGGTGGTCCGGTGCGGGTCGCGGTCGAGGCTGCCATTCGCTTTGGCTGGGATCGCTGGCTTTATGGCGAGCGTGGCCGTCGGGATAAGGGCGGTTTCATCGGCATGCATGATTTCGGTGCCTCGGCCCCTGCCCCGACGCTCTATAAGGAATTCGGCATCACCGCCGAGGATGTGGCCGCGAAGGTCAAATCCCTGCTGTAAAGCATGTTGCTCAAAAGTGGGAACCGGGTTTTGAGCTTCTCGAACATGCGACATGCTCGAAGCTTGTGAGCCTTGCCAAGATCGAAGCCCCCGGATGCCATCGCATTCGGGGGTTTCTCGTGGCCCTCAGCCGCGCGCCGCGGCAATCGCAAGCCCGTCGGTGACCGCGGTAAAAACCTTGCTGAAGGAATGATGCGCATCGGGGCACTCTGCCCGTGCCGCCTGCGCGACCATCGCCATAAGACTTGATCCGCCGACGTAAATCACGTGGTCAATCGCCGCCGCATCGACGCCCGCCATCTGCAGGGTGTCGCGCACCCCCTCGTGCAACATGCGCGCCTGTGGCCAGAGGCAGGCTGCCAGAATTTGCGGCGGCAATATTGCCGACAGGCCGCGCTCGATCTCGTCAAGCGCGATTGCGGCACCCTCATCCCCGGCATTGGCCGCGATCTTGCCACGCTCGACCGCAAAGGCAACCTCATGGCCAAGCTCATGCTCCAACAGGGTTGCAAGGCGGGCCAGCTTTTCCGGCTCATTCGCCAGCCGCAGCATTTCGTCGACCTTACGGCGGGTCTGGGGCGTGTAGAGAAACGGGATTTTCTCCCAGGTGGCGAGATCGTTGAAGATCGCGTTTGGCACAGGCGAGCGGCCCGGCCCCATCACCTTGCGAAGCTCTGATCCCTTGCCAAGAAGCGGCATCACCCGCTCGATGCTGATCGCGCGATCAAAATCCGTGCCGCCGATCCGCACGCCATGACTGGCCAGCACGGAAACGCCCGCAGGGGTGGCGCGAAACACCGAGAAATCCGAGGTGCCGCCGCCGATGTCGACGATAAGCCCGGTCTCGCCGGGTTGGATCGCGGCACCATTGGCAAGGGCGGCGGCCTCGGGTTCGGGCAGAAAGCCGACCTCTTTGAACCCGGCGGCAAGGTAACAGGCGCGCAGGTCCGCCTCGGCCTGCGCCTCGCGCGGATCGTTAGCGCCGTAAAATACGACGGGACGACCAGAGAGCACGCGCTCAAAAGTCACCCCGGCCTGTGCTTCGGCGCGGGTCTTGATGTGGCTCAGAAAGCGGGCGATGATTTCGACGAAGGTCACGCGCTCTTTCAGGATCTGGCGGGTTTCATGCATGAGCGGCGTGCCAAGCACCCGCTTGAGTGCGCGCATGAACCGCCCCTCGATCCCGTCAAGCAGCGCCTGATTGGCCGCATCGCCAATGAGGGTTTTCCGGGTGTCAAACTCAAAGAAAAACGTGGTCGGCAGTGTGGTATGACCGCCGTCCATCGCAACAAGCACTGGATCACCGTCACGCAGATAGGCCGCCGCCGAGTTGGAAGTGCCGAAATCCAGGCCTAAAACGGGGCTAATCTGTGCCATTTTCGATCTCTGCCCCTTCCAGGAAAAGGCGGGGCGTAACCCTCGGGCCGAATGCTGTCAAGCGACGACGGCGATCGTTCGGCGCGTGGTTTTAGGCGCTAGCCGATCTGATCCAAAAGCCATCTGGCGCGCTCGATCTGGGCGTCGAGCGTGGCGCATTTCTGCAGGAGTCGCTGTTTCTTCGAGGGTTTGACCGCCTCGGAGAGTTCGCCCATCAGCCCCTCGCGCTTTTTGGTCAGCTTTCGGATCATCTTGGACACATGATCCGGGTCGATCTTCTGCGCCTTGCCGCTTTCAAGCCGCTCAAAATAGGCATCCAGTTTCTCGATACTGTTCTTGAGTTTCATTCCGTTGTCCTTGTCTTTTCTGCGGCCGATTTGGGCGGGCTCTTGGGGCCGTCTGTGACCATATCCTGAAGGTCGTCCTCATCCAGCGTCAGGATACGCTCGACCTCGGCCATGGCGTCTTCGGTGTCGATGTAATAGGCGCGCGCGGCGTCCAGAAGATCGCGCATCGCGCTATAGGCATAGCTTGAATCGTTGAGAAACGAGGTTGCCATGCTGGCGCTCAGGTGATGATCACGGATCAGGTGATCAACGGTCTGATTGGTGTTGCGCGCATCCGCTTCGACCTGAAGGCGTTCCTGATCAAGCCAGAGGCTAGAGCGGTCTTCGGGGTCGGCCTCGTCAAGCTTGCGGATTTCGACCAGAATGCGGGCAATCTCGGTGCGCAACCCGTTGTAAAGATCGGTGATCACGCCCTGTGGTCTTTGGGTGAAATGGGTGGCGTTGCGGCGCATGTGCTTGATCGACTTGACCGCATGCACGATCTGCCCGGCGACATCGCGCATGAGATAGACGTCATCCATCGGTTTTGCCGGAATATCCTTGCTGCCGACCCGCGTGGCGAATTCGATGATCGCGGAATAGAGCGTTTTGACACGGTGTTCGTAAAGCGCATCAATGTCGAAATCGACCGGCGCGCGGCTTGCCCGAACGGTGGCCGCGATATCCTTGGTTTCAAACAGCTCCGAGCGGTGCAGGTTCAGCCCATGCACAATAAGTTCGACCGCGTTTTCATAGAGATGATGCACCTCGCGGCGCATCGCGATCTGAATGGTTTGCGGGAACTCATCCACCGCCTCCGAAAGGTACTTGGGCCGGCTCAGGTCTTCAGCGGGTTGCACGATAGTCTGCTCAAGGAAGGTCACAAGCCTGTGGATGAACGGAAGGATAAGAGCGACGCCCAAGACATTGAAAATAGTATGGAATACCGCAAGTTTAAGGGCATAATCACTGACCGAAATTCCGACGGAACTGCTGATGGCATCGACCGCCAGACGGATCTGGCCGATAAAGACAAGCGCCACGCCCGCCGTCAAAACGTTGAACATCAGATGCGCCAGGGCAAGCCGCTTGCCTTGGAAATTCGCAGTCAGCGCGCCGATGATGGCGGTGACCGTGGTGCCGATATTGGCCCCGATCGCAAGCGCCAGGGCGTTTTCATAGCTGATCTGCCCGGCCGCAAGCGCGGTAATGATCAGCACCATCGTGGCATGGCTGGATTGCATCACCACCGTCGCCGCCGCCCCGGTGAGCGTATAGACCACAAGCCCCAAAACCCCGGTCATGGCCAGGCGGGTCAGGTCGAACTGATCCTTGAAGGCCTCGAAGCCCTCTTTCATGTGATGGATGCCGAGAAACAGAAATCCAAGCCCGGCAAGCACATAGCCCGCACCCTTAAGGTATTTTGAGCGCTGGAACACCAGCACGATACTGATCGCCAGTATCGGCAGCGCATAGGCCGAAATCTTGACCTTGAGACCAAACCCCGCCACCAGCCAGGCGCCCGTGGTGGTGCCGATATTGGCGCCGAAAATGATGCCGACACCGGCCAGAAGCGGAATGAGGCCCGCCGAGAGGAATGAAATGGTGATCACGGACACAAGCGAGCTTGATTGCATGATCGTCGTGGCAATCGCCCCGAAGCCAAGCGCGCGGGTGATCGAGCCGGTTGCCATTTCAAGCGCGCGCTCAAGATAGCCGCCGCTGAACAGCTTGAACCCATCCTCAAGCATCAGCATGCCAAAGAGGAAAATCGCCACGCCTGCGGCGATCTCCTGAAAATCCGGGCTGATCCAGAAGCCAAAGACAAGCAGCCCGAGGATGACCGGCAAAAGCAGTTTCTTCATCATCACGCGCGCCCCCTTGCCAGCCCTTATATGAGCAGGTCAATGCGGCTTTGGCCTTGAGGTGGATCAAGCGCGCAGGGGCCGACGCGCAAAGAGAATCCCCCGGTGGCCCAAGGCACAGAGCGCCGGACCGGTTAGCGCAATCATGCCACCGCAGGCAGGTTTTGCGGTAACGGTTATCGCTAACAAGCTGAATTTCAAATGAAATCCACCTTTTCCACCTTTCCGCCAATGGTGCTTGGGTCTATATCGCCCCCAACCTCATTCACAGGAGTCCCCATGACCATCACCGTAGGCATCAACGGCTTTGGCCGCATTGGCCGCGCCACCCTCGCCCATATCTCAGAGAGCCTGCGGACCGACATCAAGGTCGTCAAGGTCAACGCCACCGGCCCGCTTGAGACCGCCGCGCACCTGATGCGCTATGACTCGGTGCATGGTCGTTTTCCCCATCCGATCACACTCGGCGACAACACCATGGATCTGGGCCGTGGCCCGATCGAGATGTTTTCGACCTATGACATGGACGAGCTGGATTGGGACGGCGTCGATGTGGTGCTGGAATGTACCGGCAACTTTAACGACGGCTTGAAGGCCAACAAGCACCTTGAGCGTGGCGCAGGCAAGGTCTTGCTCTCGGCACCGGGCAAAAACGTTGACCGCACGGTGGTTTACGGCGTGAACCACGATCAGCTTGAGGCCTCCGAGCGGATGATTTCGAACGGGTCCTGCACCACCAACTGTCTGGCGCCGCTGGCCAAGGTGCTGAACGACAGCATCGGGATCGAGAGCGGCATCATGACCACGATCCACGCCTATACCGGCGATCAGCCGACGCTGGACCGGCGCCACAAGGATCTTTACCGCGCGCGCGCCGCCGCGATGTCGATGATCCCCACTTCGACCGGGGCCGCCAAGGCGCTTGGGGAGGTTCTGCCGGAACTGGCGGGCAAGCTTGACGGCTCTGCGATCCGCGTGCCGACGCCGAATGTATCGGCTGTCGACCTGACCTTCGTCGCCAAGCGCGATGTCACCGTGGCCGATGTCAACGCCGTCGTGGCCGAGGCCGCCGCCGGGGCGATGAAAGGCGTGCTGGGCTATGACCCCGAGCAGAAGGTCAGCATTGATTTCAACCACACCGAAGAAAGCTCGATCTTCGCCCCGGATCAGACCAAGGTCATGGGCAGCCGTCTTGTGCGGGTTCTGGCCTGGTATGACAACGAATGGGGGTTCTCCTGCCGCATGGCCGATGTTGCGGTGGCGATGGGCGGTCTGCGGTAAACCGACCACAACCCTGAATTGTATTCAAAACCCCGTTGCCATGAGCGGTATCGGGGTTTTTTCATGTCCAATCGGCGAAATCCTTCTGAACCAAAGTTATAGAGCCCGGCAGAGAAACCTTTGGGTGATGTCTGTCAGGTTCACGCAAGGTGCATGTGACAGGAGATGCGGCAGGGTTGACCGCATTCCAACCGATCACAAAGGACCTAACCCAATGACACGTATAATTGCCCTTTCGCTTGCTCTTCTGGCCGGTTCGCTGGTCACCGCAGAGGTCGAAACCGCCAAGGTCACCGGCAAACCCGATGCCGCCGTCACCGAACAGATCACCGCCAAGCTTTCCGAGGAAGGCTATGAGGTGCGCAAGGTGAAAACCGAAGACGGTCTCTATGAGGCCTATGCTCTTAAGAACGGTGAGAAGTTTGAAATCTTCATGGGCGTCGACCTTAACGTCGTGCGGACAAAATCCGAATAAACCTCCAGAAAAGACCGGGCCGGACCATCGGCCCGGTCGCCCCTATGCCACCTAAACGCAACGGACACACACGATGAAAACCTTCAAGACATGGGACCCGCTCATTCGCATCTTTCACTGGTCGCTGGTGGGGGCCTTCACGGCGAATGCCCTAATTCTGGATGATGACGGCAAGGCGCATATATGGGTCGGCTACGCGGTTGTTGCGCTTGTGGTGTTACGGCTGCTTTGGGGCTTTATCGGCCCTCACACGGCCCGGTTTGCAAGCTTCACGCCCGGACTGGCCGATGTGATCGAACAGATTTTCGACATGGCGACCCGGCGCAGACGCGCGCATCTGGGGCATTCGCCGCTTGGTGCGCTGATGATCTTCAACCTGCTGGCGGCGATGCTTGTGATCGGGTTAAGCGGCTACATGATGACGACCAATATGTTCTTTGGTGTTGAATGGGTTGAAGAACTTCATGAGGTGGTCGTGTTCTGGGCCGAGATTTCGGTCGTCGCGCATATCGCGGCGGTGATCTGGGAAAGTCGTCGCACAGGCGTGAACCTCCCGCAGGCGATGGTGACAGGTGTCAAATCGGTGCCGGATGATCTGAACCTTGTGAAATGACCGGTAGGGTGTCCCCCAAAAAAACCGGCGCATTGGTCGCGCTTATCCTGGTGAAAGCCCTTTGCGCTGCGTTTTTCCTCTGGGATGTCATGCAGGAGGCCGGGCCGCTCGGGGTTTTGGCGCTGCGCGATTTTCATGTCGTGGCCGAGGCCGTTTCGGCGCTTTGCCTGCTGGCGGCAGTGTTGTTTGAAACCCGCTATCTGATGGCGCTGTTGCGCCGCAAGGCCCATCTGGAGCGCCAGGTACCGCTGGCCGCGGGGGCGTTTCACGATATCATTCAGGATCACTTTGCACGCTGGGGCCTGACCCCGGCCGAACAGGATGTGACGCGTTTTACCATCAAGGGCATGCCCATCACCGAGATCGCCGCCCTGCGTGGCAGCGCCGAAGGCACGGTAAATCCCATCTCAACGGGATATACCGCAAGGCAGGCGTGGCCGGGCGCGGCGCGCTTCTTAGTCTGCTGATCGACGATCTCTATCCGCTTGCCGAAGGCACCGCGACATTGATCCCGCTTCAAGAACGCGCGTGACAGGCGCGCGCGCCTCTGGCATCAAGGCGCACCACAGCCCGAAGAAACGGAGAGCGCCAGATTATGACCAACAAGATTGCCCTGATCCTTGGCGCGATGATCGCCGCCGGTCTTATCGCCGATCAGGTGTTTTTCGATGGCGAAGGCGTTGTCTTTCTGGGGCGCAAGCTTGTTCTGCTGATCGAATACGTGGCGTTCTGGCGTTAATCGTATTTGGCGCGCAGCGCGCGGTGCACGGCGGGTGTGACAAACTTTGACACATCGCCACCAAGGCGCGCGATTTCCTTAACCAGCTTAGAGGCAATCGCCTGATGCCCGGCATCGGCCATCAGGAACACCGTCTCGACCGAGTTATCAAGCGCGCGGTTCATGCCAACCATCTGAAATTCATATTCAAAATCGGCTACGGCCCGCAGGCCGCGCACAATGACCTGTGCCCCGACATCATGGGCACAGTCGATCAGAAGGTTCTCGAAGGGATGCACGACAATCTCTGTGCCGGTCTGCTCGGCGAGCTTGGCACATTCGGATTCGATCATCTCGACCCGCTCTTCGAGCGTAAAAAGCGGACCCTTGTCGCGATTGATCGCAACGCCGATGACAAGGCGATCCACAAGAACCGACGCGCGTCGGATGATATCGGTATGGCCCAGGGTGATCGGGTCAAACGTGCCGGGATAGAGGGCGATGCGCATGGGCCACTCCGTTGTTACAGTCGCGCCACGCAACAATATTACGCACCTGAATGCAAGGGCTTAGCGCAGCATCTTAAACCTCGACCGAGCATTTCAGCCAAATCGCAACAGATCAGGATCAGACAGGTCTGGACCTAATGGCCCATAATCATGCCTTCCAGCGCGGTTTTCTCCATCGAAAGCTCTTCGAGGCGGGCCTTGACCACATCGCCGATGGTGACGATCCCGACAAGCTTGCCATCCTCGACCACCGGCATGTGGCGAAAGCGGCCATCGGTCATCCGGGTCAGCACCGCATCTGATGTGTCCTGACGCGCACAACAGACCGGGTTACGGGTCATCATGTCGCTCACGCTTTCGGTCATGCAGACAACGCCGCGCACCGCCAGGGAGCGCACGATATCGCGTTCCGAGAGGATGCCGTCGACCTTGGTGCCGTCGCGCGACACCACAAGCCCGCCGATCCTGCGCTCGGCCAATATCTGTGCGGCCTCTGATACGAGGGTCTCCGGGGTGATGGTGATGACGCCTTCATCCCCCTTGGATTTCAGAATTTGCTGAACCAGCATGTCTTGCCCTCCGAAAGAAAATTACCTTATTCAAATGGTTAGCGATCAATCATTTTCTGTCAAGTGCGCGCTTCAAGTTGCGCCACCTCTTGTCGGATCCCCGCGACCAGGGCGCTGGCAAAGCGGTTTTGCCGCTCAAGGCGGCGATCATCGGCGTGGCGCACCAGATAAAAACTCCGCGTGAGGCTGAGTTTATCGGCCAGCACCTTTTGCACGCCGCGCGTCCACGGCAATGAAAAGTCATGCAAAACCCCTATTCCGCCGCCCTGACGCACCCAGTTGAGCTGTACCGAGACCGAGTTTGAGGCAAGGTTCACCCGCTCGACCCCGGCCTGGCTCAGGTAATCGAGTTCCTTGTCGAAAATCATGTCCTGAATATAGCCGACCATTCGGTGCCCCTCCAGATCCTGAAGGGTTTCGATCGGCGGGTGCTGGCGCAGGTATTTGATCGAGGCCGCAAGATGCAGCCGGTAATCGGTGATTTTCTGCACGCTCAGCCGCCCGGCGGTCGGCGGGCTGACGGCGATCACCATATCGGCCTCGCGCCGGGTCAGGTTGAAGACCCGCGGCAGGGCGACGATCTGAATTTCAAGCTCGGGATTCTCAAGGGCAATCGCGGCACAGACCTGCGGCAACAGGAAATTGGCACAGCCATCGGGCGCACCAACGCGGATTTGACCGGTCATCCCCCCCGCCGTGCCGGCAAGTTCTTCGGCCGCGTCCTCCATCGCTGTTTCAGCGCGCATCGCATGCGCCATAAGGCGTTGGCCCGCATCGCTCAGGACATAGCCGTTGGGGGATTTGGCGAATAGCGGCGCGCCAAGCGCATCCTCAAGCCGCGCAATCCGCCGCCCCACCGTCGCCGGATCGATCTTGAGCATGCGCCCGGCACCCGACAGGCTCTCGGCGCGCGCCACGGCAAGGAAAATCCTGATATCGTCCCAATGGGGCTGCATCGCGCCCTCCTTTGCAAAAATGCAGGCAGCTTTTGGGATATTGCCTCTTTTCCTAATAAAATTGCAAGGCTACCTTGGCGCCAACCAAAAGGAGGACTCCCATGAAAGAGCTTACGCATTACATCAACGGCGAGCATGTCAAAGGCACGTCGGGCCGCTTTTCCGATGTTTTCAACCCCGCCACCGGCGAAGTGCAGGCCAAATGCCCGCTCGCGAGCGCTGCGGAAATGGACATCGCCGTCAAGGCCGCAATGGCCGCGCAACCGGCATGGGGCGCGACCAACCCACAGCGCCGCGCGCGGGTGATGATGAAATTCGTCGACCTTCTGAACCGTGACATGGACAAGCTTGCCGAGGCCCTCTCGGCCGAGCACGGCAAGACCTTTCCGGATGCCAAGGGCGACATTCAGCGCGGCCTTGAAGTGATCGAATACTGCATCGGCGCGCCGCAGCTCTTGAAGGGCGAGTTCACAGATAGCGCGGGCCCCGGCATCGACATGTATTCGATGAAACAGCCGCTTGGCGTCTCCGCCGGCATCACGCCGTTCAACTTTCCCGCAATGATCCCGATGTGGATGTTCGGCCCGGCCCTTGCCTGTGGCAACGCCTTTATCCTCAAGCCGTCAGAGCGCGATCCTTCCGTGCCGCTGATGCTGGCGGAACTGTTCGAAGAGGCGGGTCTTCCCAAGGGTCTGTTGCAGGTTGTAAACGGCGACAAGGAAGCGGTTGATGCGATCCTTTATCACGACGTGATCCAGTCGGTCGGCTTTGTCGGCTCGACCCCGATCGCGCAATATATCTATGGCACCGGCTGTAGCCAAGGCAAGCGCGTGCAATGCTTTGGCGGCGCCAAGAACCACATGATCATCATGCCCGATGCCGATATGGATCAGGCGGCAGATGCCCTGATCGGCGCCGGTTACGGCGCGGCAGGCGAACGCTGCATGGCGATTTCGGTGGCGGTTCCGGTCGGTGAAGAAACCGCAGACCGTCTTATCGAAAAGCTGGTGCCGCGGATTGAAAAGCTCAAGGTTGGGCCATGGACCTCTGGCGACGATGTCGATTACGGCCCCGTTGTCACCGCCGAGGCCAAGCAGCGTATTCTTGGCCTTGTCCAGACCGGCATTGATCAGGGCGCGAAACTTGTCGTCGATGGCCGTGATTTCAACCTTCAGGGCTATGAAGACGGCTTTTTTGTCGGCCCGCACCTGTTTGACCATGTCACACCGGATATGGACATCTACAAACAGGAAATCTTTGGCCCGGTTCTGACCACCGTGCGCGCGGGCAATTACGAAGAGGCGCTCAAGCTGGCGATGGACCATGAATATGGCAACGGCACCGCGATCTTTACCCGCGATGGCGACGCCGCGCGCGATTTTGCCGCCCGCATCAACATCGGCATGGTCGGTATCAACGTGCCGATCCCGGTGCCGCTTGCCTATCACACCTTTGGCGGCTGGAAAAAGTCGGGCTTTGGCGATCTCAACCAGCACGGGCCGGATTCGTTCAAGTTCTACACCCGCACCAAGACCGTGACCTCTCGCTGGCCCTCGGGCATCAAGGAAGGTGGCGAGTTCAACTTCAAGGCGATGGATTAATCCATCGCCTCACGGGCCCGGTCATTGTGCCGGGCCCGTGATCCCCTTGCCCAAAGGGGCAAAACCGTGCTGAATTGGACGGCGCAACAGGGCGCAAAAGGAGGGGCACCATGACAGACGAAAGCCCGGCATTCACCATCGGCATCGAGGAAGAATACCTGCTTGTCGACCGCGACAGCCTTGCGCTTGCCAATGCCCCAGAGGCCCTGATGACCGCCTGTCAGGAAGAGCTGGAGGATCAGGTCAGCCCCGAATTCCTGACCTGTCAGATCGAGATCGGCACAAAGGTTTGCCGCAACGTGGCCGAGGCGCGCGAGGATCTCAAACGCCTGCGCAGCTGTGTCGCCAAACACGCTGCCACCCATAACCTTGCCCCGATCGCCGCCTCTTGCCACCCATTTTCCGATTGGCGCAACCAGACCCATACCGACAAGGAACGCTATAACCACCTTCAGCATGATCTTGCAGGGGTCGCGCGCCGCATGCTGATTTGCGGGATGCACGTGCATGTCGGGATCGAGCAACCAGACCGTCGCATCGACCTTATGAATCAGTTAAGCTATTTTCTGCCGCATATTCTTGCCCTTAGCTGTTCTTCGCCGTTCTGGCAGGGGCAGGATACCGGGCTTAGCTGTTATCGGCTGACGGTGTTTGACAACCTGCCGCGCACCGGGCTGCCGCCGCGCATGGATAGCTTTGGAGGGTTTGAACGCTCGGTTCAGGCACTTGTCGATCTGGGCGTGATCGAGGATGCGAGCAAAATATGGTGGGATCTGCGCCCCTCGTCGCGTTTTCCCACCCTTGAATCGCGGATTTGCGATGTGCAGCCACGCCTTGAACATACCCTGACGCTTGCCGCCCTGACGCAGGCGCTGACCCGAATGCTCTGGCGGCTGGCGATCCGAAACCAACGCTGGCGGATCTACGACAGCTTTCTCGTGGCCGAAAACCGCTGGCGTGCGCAACGCTATGGCACCCGCGAGGGGCTGATTGATTTCGGGCTTGGCGAGATCACGCCCTTTAGTGACCTGCTGGAGGAACTTATCGAGCTTGTTCAAGAGGATGCCGCCTTTTTTGAATCGAGCGCCGAGATCGAAAACGCCCGTGATATCCTGCGCCATGGCACAAGTGCCGAGCGCCAGAGACAGGCCTATTCAAGCGCGCGCGACGCTGGGAAAGATGACCACGAGGCCCTGCAATCGGTCGTGCGTCACCTGATCGAGGAATATCACACCGACCTTTAGGGCCCCTGCCCCACAGGCCTTGCAAAACTCTTGCAAGAATTGCTAATTAAACAAGCGTTCAATTCACCTGAAACGGAGAGCCCGATGGATTTTGCCCTGACCGAAGAACAAAGCGCCATTTTCGATATGGCCCATGCCTTTGGGCAGGATCAGATCGCGCCGCATGCCCGCGACTGGGAGCGTGACGGCACGATCCCGAAAGAGCTTTGGCCCGAAATCGCCGCGCTTGGCTTTGGTGGGCTTTACGTCAGCGAAGAGGCCGGCGGCTCTGGCCTCTCGCGGCTTGACGCCACGCTGGTCTTCGAGGCGCTGTCGATGGCCTGCCCCTCGGTGGCGGCGTTTTTGTCGATCCACAACATGTGCGCCAAGATGATCGACAAGTTTGCCAGCGACGAGATGAAGGCGCGGGTACTGCCCAAGGCAATGACGATGGAAACCGTTCTGTCCTACTGCCTGACCGAACCCGGCTCTGGCTCGGACGCCGCCGCGCTCAAAACCCGCGCCGAGCGCACCAATGAGGGCTATACCCTGAACGGCACCAAGGCGTTCATCTCGGGGGGCGGATATTCGGACGCCTATATCGTCATGGTGCGCACCGGTGATGCCGGCCCCAAGGGGGTGTCGACCGTCTATGTCGAAGATGGCAAAGCGGGGCTGTCCTATGGCGGGCTTGAGGATAAAATGGGCTGGCGCAGCCAACCCACCCGTCAGGTGCAATTTGACAATTGCAACATTTCCGGGGCTGATTTGGTCGGAGAAGAAGGTAAAGGTTTCACATATGCGATGAATGGCCTTGATGGCGGCCGCCTCAATATTTCCGCCTGTTCGCTTGGTGCGGCACAGCAGGCGTTGAACCTGACGCTGCAATATATGTCCGAGCGCAAGGCCTTCGGTAAGTCGATCGACCAGTTTCAGGCGCTGCAATTCCGCCTTGCCGATATGGAAATCGAGCTTCAGGCGGCGCGTGTCTTTTTGCGTCAGGCGGCCTGGAAACTGGACACTGACGCGCCCGATGCCACCAAGTATTGCGCCATGGCGAAAAAGTTCGTCACAGAGGCCGGATCGCGCATCGTCAACCAATGTCTGCAACTGCATGGCGGTTACGGCTATCTGGCCGATTACGGGATCGAAAAGCTGGTGCGCGATTTGCGGGTGCATGAAATCCTTGAGGGCACCAATGAAATCATGCGCCTGATCGTGGCGCGTCAAATGCTGGCGGATCATTAAGCGATGTCAGAACAGGCCGAAATCCACATCCGCAAAGAAGGCCGCGCCGGGCGCATCACGCTGGATCGTCCCAAGGCGCTGAATGCGCTGACCTATGAGATGGCGCTTGCCATTGAGGCGGCGCTTGATCAATGGCGCGACGACGATGCTGTTGCTCTGGTGATCATCGACGCGGTCGGCGACAAGGCGTTTTGCGCAGGCGGCGATATTCAAAAGCTGTATGACACCGGCCGCGCGGGTGATTTTGCCTATGGGCGCAGGTTCTGGGCCGATGAATACCGGCTGAACGCCAAGATCGCCGAATACCCCAAGCCCTATGTGGCGCTCATGCAGGGGTTTGTGATGGGTGGTGGCGTCGGCATTTCCTGTCATGGCGCGCACCGGGTCGTCTGCGAGAGCACCCAGATCGCCATGCCGGAATGCGGTATCGGCCTTGTGCCGGATGTGGGCGGCTCGCTTTTACTGGCGCGCGCGCCGGGACGGTTGGGCGAATATCTCGGTTGCACCGGGTCACGGATGGGGCCGGATGATGCCATTTTTGCCAGTTTTGCAGATAGTTACGTGCCGCAAGTAAATTGGCCCGGCCTGATCGCCACCCTGGTCGAGACCGGCGATATCGCCGCAATTGCTGCCCAATCCGAGACGCCCCCGCAAGGGGCGATGCGGGGCCGCATGACAGATATAAACGCCCATTTCGGCGGCGAGACCCTTGGCGATATCGTCACCTCGCTGCGCGGTGACGATAGCGAATTCGCGGTCGCAACGCTCAAGACCATGACGCGCAACGCACCGCTGTCGATGGCCTGTGCCATCGAGATGATCCACCGCCTGCGCGGCCCAAGCGCCGATATCCGGCGCGCCCTCGGGCTTGAGTACCGCTTTACCTGGCGCGCGATGCAAGACGGCGATTTCCTCGAAGGAATCCGCGCCGCCATCATCGACAAGGATCGCAATCCACGCTGGAAGCACGATCTTGCCACCCTGCCCGCCGTCGCGGTCAGCCAGATGCTTTTGCCATTGGGCAAGGATGCCCTGACCTTTGAGGAGGAGGTTTCATCATGAAAATCGGATTTATCGGACTGGGCAACATGGGCGCGCCCATGGCCGCCAACCTTGCAAATGCCGGGCATGACGTCACCGGCTTTGACATGGCGGAAGTCGCCATTGACGGTGTCACCATGGCGCAAAGCGCAGCCGAGGCCGCAACCGGGCGCGACGTGGTCATCACCATGCTGCCCAACGGTCAGATCCTGCGCTCGGTCGCGGATCAGGTGATCCCGGTCATGCAAAAGGGTGCGGTTCTGCTTGATTGCTCGACCGTCGACGTCGAAAGCGCGCGCGCCGTGGCCGCTCAGGCCACCGACGCCGGGCTTCTGGCGCTGGATGCGCCGGTTTCGGGCGGCACCGGCGGGGCCACGGCGGGCACGCTGACCTTTATGGTGGGCGGTGACGGAGAGGGATTCAAGATTGCCTCTGAACTCTTTGATATCATGGGTCAAAAGGCGGTTCATTGCGGTGCCTCCGGCAATGGTCAGGCGGCCAAGATCTGCAACAACATGATCCTTGGCGCCACGATGATCGTCACCTGCGAGGCCTTTGCATTGGCCGACAAGCTTGGGCTTGACCGTCAGGCGATGTTTGATGTGGTCAGCACCTCGTCTGGCTATAGCTGGAGCATGAACGCCTATTGCCCGGCGCCCGGTGTTGGGCCGAAATCGCCTGCCGACAACGGTTATCAGCCCGGTTTCGCCGCCGAATTGATGCTCAAGGATTTGCGCCTGGCCCAACAGGCAGCAGAGGCCGCAGACGCCGATACGCCGCTTGGTCAGGCGGCGTGCAAGCTTTATGCACAGTTCGTCGAGCAAGAAGATGGCAAGGGGCGCGATTTCAGCGCGATGTTGCCCCGATTTGAGAAACGCGGACACAGTTAACAGGCCTCAAGGACAGCCCCTTTGTAGGGCCAGACAAGAATGCGGATAAGGCCAGCCATATGTTGGCCCTTCCCCTTGCCCTTTGTCGCGATATGTTGCACCACATAGCGCGCAACGACCCGACGGAAGGACCCGGAAAATGGCTGACGGAACGATCGACATCAACGCGAAACCCACCGAAGAGATTTCCGTCCGCGACGTGTTCGGCATCGACACGGATATGATCATCAAGGGCTTTGCAGAGCGCACGGATCGCGTGCCGGACCTGGACAGCACCTATAAGTTCGATCCCGATACCACGCTGGCCATTCTGGCCGGGTTCTCGCACAATCGCCGGGTGATGGTTCAGGGCTATCACGGCACGGGTAAATCCACCCATATCGAACAGGTTGCGGCGCGGCTGAACTGGCCGACGGTGCGGGTCAACCTTGACAGCCACATCAGCCGGATCGACCTGATCGGCAAGGATGCGATCAAGCTCAAGGACGGGGTGCAGGTCACCGAGTTCCACGAGGGCATTCTGCCCTGGTCACTGCGCAACCCGACGGCGATCGTGTTTGACGAGTACGACGCGGGCCGCGCCGATGTGATGTTCGTGATCCAACGCGTGCTCGAGGCCGATGGCAAGCTGACGCTGCTCGATCAGAACGAGGTGATCACGCCGAACCCCTATTTCCGGATTTTCGCCACCGCCAACACTGTCGGTCTCGGCGATACCACCGGGCTTTATCACGGCACCCAGCAGATCAACCAGGGCCAGATGGATCGCTGGTCGCTTGTGGCCACGCTGAACTATCTGAGCCATGATGCCGAAACCGCCATCGTGATCGCCAAGAACCCGCTTTACAACACCGCCGAGGGGCGCAAGACCGTGAGCCGCATGGTAACCGTTGCCGACCTGTCGCGCACCGCTTTCATGAATGGCGAACTAAGCACCGTGATGAGCCCGCGCACCGTAATTGCCTGGGCGCAAAACGCCACGATCTTCCGCAATGTCGGCTATGCGTTCCGTCTGACCTTCCTGAACAAATGCGACGAATTGGAACGTCAGACCGTGGCCGAATTCTATCAGCGCTGCTTTGACGAAGAACTGCCGGAAAGCGCCGCAAATGTGAGCGTCAGGTAAAGCGCGCGTTTGCTCATCCGCCCCTTGCGTGGCGGCCTCGCGAGGCAGCCTGTCAGGGCTGATGAGCACATCGGCGCGCGCCAAGCACTGGAGTGAACCATGCATATTGGTCTGATTGGCGGTATCGGAGTGGCGGCGACTGTCGCCTATTACGAGCAGTTGACGGCGGCAGCGGAAAGGATGGGCGCATCGCTTGATCTGACCATCGTGCATGCCGACGTGCACGAGTTGATCCGCAACAACCTGGCCGACGAGCGCGGCGCGCAGGCCACGGCCTATGCCCGCCTGATCGACCGGCTCAAGCGGGCGGGATGCGACTGTGCCGCGATCACCTCGCTCGGGGGGCACTTCTGCTTTGAGGAAACGCGCGCGATCGCCTCGCTGCCGCTGGTGTCTGCGGTTGCCCCGCTGGATGCCTATTTCGCCGCAGAGGGCCTTGAAACTGTTGGCCTTTTGGGCACGCGCGTCGTGATGGAAACCCGGCTATACGGACAGTTACGCAAGACCCGCGCCGTGGCGCTTGACGATGAAATCGCGACCCTGTCGCGGGCCTATCTTGACATGGCCGTGGCCGGCACCTGTAGCACAACGCAGCGCGACCTGTTCATGGATGCCGGGCACCGGATGACCCGCGACCATGGCGCAGAGGCCATCGTGCTTGCGGGCACCGATCTGACCCTCGCCTTTGGCGGGCAAAATCCCGGCTACCGCGTCATTGATGCGCTGGACGTGCATGTTGACATTCTGACCCGCTTGGCGACCGATAGGATCAGCCTGAAAGATCTGGAACCCAGCCTATGAACAAACCCACCGACAACCCCGCCGATCCGTTCAAGAAGGCGCTGGCGCAGGCCACCAAGGTGATGGCGGATGACGCCGATCTTACCGTGAGCTACTCGGTCGATCCCGCCGGGATCTCGGGCGATGCGATGCGCCTGCCGCAGGTCAGCCGCCGGATGACCCGCGAAGAGGTTCTGCTGGCGCGCGGCACCGCCGACGCGCTTGCGCTGCGCCACAAGTTTCACGACGCGGGCCTGCATGCGCGCTATGCCCCGCCGGGCGACATGGCCCGCGATCTCTACGAGGCTATGGAAACCGCCCGCTGCGAGGCGGTGGGCGCGCGCGACATGCCCGGCACCGCCAGCAATATCGACTCCAAGATCGCCGCCGACGCACAGCGTTTGGGCTATGAGCAGATCACCTCCAGCGCCGATGCCCCCCTGCCCGCCGCGGCCGGCTATCTTATCCGCCATCTGGCCACCGGGCGCGACATGCCGCCGGGCGCGCAGAACGTGATGGAACTGTGGCGCGGCTTTATCGAGGAACAGGCCGGCGGCACGCTTGAGAACCTGCAGGATATCCTTGCCGACCAGACCGCCTTTGCCAAATTCGCCCGCCGGATGATCGAGGATCTCGGCTATGGCGATCAGCTTGGGGATGACCCGGACAATCTTGACGACGACACCGAGGATGACGCCGAAGAGAGTGGCGAAGATCAGGACGAGCAAGACAGCAGCGGCGACGAGGACAGCGACGAGAACGAAGCCGAAGCAGAGGCCGAGCGGAGCCAGGACGAACAGCAGGACGCCTCTCAGGCCCAGGTCAGCATGGACGATATGTCCGACGATGAGATGGACGAGCAGACCGACCTGCCCGATGGCGAGGCCCCGCTGGAGCCGCCCGCGCCCCAGCCGATTTCGGACGCGGACCCGCATTACACCGTCTACAACGCTGCTTTTGATGAAGAAATCCGCGCCGAAGATCTGGCCGACCCGATCGAGCTTGAACGCCTGCGCGCCTATCTTGATCAACAGCTCGAGCCGCTCAAAGGCGCGGTCAGCCGTCTGGCCAACAAGCTTCAGCGTCGCCTTCAGGCGCAGCAAAGCCGCTCCTGGGAGTTTGACCGCGAAGAGGGCATTCTTGATGCCGGCCGACTTGCGCGCGTCGTGGCCAACCCGACGATGCCGCTGTCCTTCAAGGTCGAAAAGGATACCGAGTTTCGCGATACGGTGGTGACGCTTTTGCTGGATAACTCCGGCTCGATGCGGGGTCGCCCGATTTCGATTGCCGCGATCTGCGCCGACGTTCTGGCCCGCACGCTTGAGCGGTGCAGCGTCAAGGTGGAAATCCTCGGCTTTACCACCCGCGCGTGGAAAGGCGGGCAAAGCCGCGAGGCATGGCTTGCCGAAGGGCGCCCGCAACTGCCCGGCCGCCTGAACGATCTGCGCCACATCATCTATAAATCGGCGGACTCGCCGATGCGCCGGACGCGGGACAATCTTGGCCTGATGATGAAAGAAGGCCTGCTCAAGGAAAACATCGACGGCGAGGCGCTTGAATGGGCGCACCGGCGGATGGTGGCGCGCAAAGAGTCGCGCAAGATCCTGATGGTGATCAGCGATGGCGCGCCGGTGGACGATTCAACTTTGTCCGTTAACCCCGCGAATTACCTCGAAAAACATCTGCGCGATGTGATCGACATGGTCGAGCGGCGCAAGCAGGTTGAATTGCTGGCCATTGGCATCGGGCATGACGTCACCCGCTATTACGAGCGCGCCGTGACCATCACCGACGCCGATCAGCTTGCCGGCGCCATGACCGAACAACTCGCCGCGTTGTTTGACAGCGACCCGCGCGCCCGGGCGCGCGTAATGGGCATCAATCGCGCCCGCTGATGCACGGTGATGCGCGGTGGGCGCATGATGACGCCCGCCGGTTTCCCGCTCTCCCGAAGGCGTCCTGAGCCGGGCAAATGTCATCGGCGTAAACATCGAAATGCGAACCAACGATGACGGGATGTCTCTCTCGCCCGATCACCAGGACTTTGTGACCGGACAGGCCGACATGCGCGCAAACGCAATGATCATAGTAACGACCTGCGCTTTGGCTCATCACTCCTGCGGGCCGACTTCGCGGCGGGCCGGTTTCATATCGCCGGGCACCAAACACGTCGCGCCCGCATAAATCGCCCGGCGCACCACTCTGGATCGCAGGTTCAACACGATTATCGTCACGACGAAACGTGATGAAAACCCAAATTGACCGATATCAATGCAAGCGCCGGAAATCTGGAACATACTCGCCTAAGCGGTCGTGGCTAGTGGCCACTTTAACGATCAAATCATCGTTTTGCGGGGGCTTTAGGCCGACATGTCGCATCTGGAAGCACTGGCGGGCCTGACCTTTACCACCAACCGCAACGCCGTCATCCAAAGCATCGGGGCGAGCAACTGGAATGCATTTGCCATGCAGAGCGGCGCGCAGGAACTCGACGCTGACGCGGTCATCGGACGCAACCTTTTCGACTTTATTGCGGGGGCTGAGGTTCGAAACCAGTATAGACGGATCATGGAGCGGGTCGCCGCAGACCCCAACTGGGTCTGGGTATTGCCGTTTCGCTGTGACGCCCCTGGCCGCGAGCGCCACATCCGGCAGTCGGTGAAACCGATATTCTCGGATCATCTGTGTACAGGTTTCATCTTTCAATCCGTAGAGCAGCATTCACATCAACGCCCGCCTATCGACCTTTACGACTTCAAGAAACTTCGGAATCTGGCCAAGGAAGACCAAAA
This sequence comes from Roseovarius marisflavi, assembly GCF_900142625.1. Taxonomy (GTDB): domain Bacteria; phylum Pseudomonadota; class Alphaproteobacteria; order Rhodobacterales; family Rhodobacteraceae; genus Roseovarius; species Roseovarius marisflavi. The sequence continues at coordinate 6,005 of NZ_FRBN01000010.1, read as the reverse complement.
CCTGCCCGTCGTCACGATGTGCAGTTGGTGCCAGAGGGTCAATTATGCCCCGATTGTCGGCGACACCTGGGTTTCGGCCGAGGACTACTATGCAGCGGGAGGACGCAGCAAGGTTCAGATCAGCCATGCCATTTGCGAAGACTGCCTTGAATCCACAGCAGATGGGTTTCTGCCCGACGCAGAGGCGCACTCCAGGTCGCGGCAGGCACCGCGATCGGCCCAATAGCCGGGTAAAGAGGTCTCGGTGCCCGGCGCGATAAAGATCGGACATGTCCAGGTCACATCCCCAAATCTCCGACATTCAATCACCGCATGGTCTGGTCATTTCCGCACAACTGGGTGAGAAATGGGCAAAACACTCTGCAAGGGCCGTTGACCATGTTTCAATCCTTCGACGACACCGCCCGCCCCGATCAGGGTCCGCCGCGCCTTGCCGCGTTGCGCGCAGAGATGGCCGAGACCGGGTTGGTCGGCTTTCTTGTGCCGCGCGCCGATGCGCATCAGGGTGAATATGTTGCCGCCTGCGATAGCCGTCTGGCCTGGCTCACCGGCTTTACCGGCTCGGCGGGGTTCTGTGCGGTGCTGGCGGATGTGGCCGGAGTGTTTGTCGACAGCCGCTACCGCGTGCAGGTCAAGACGCAGGTCGATATCGGGCATTTCACACCCGTTGACTGGCCCGATGTGCGCCTTGGTGATTGGCTCAAACAGCATCTTCCGCAGGGCGGCGAGGTTGGCTTTGATCCCTGGCTTTACACGGTCGAACAGCTTGAGGCGCTTGAAAAATCCCTGGAGGGCAGCGGCATTACCCTGCGCGCTGTCGAGAACCAGGTCGACCGGGTATGGCCCGAGCGCCCGGCGCGGCCACGCCGCCCGATCACGATCCAGCCGGATGACCTTACCGGCAAGCCCCATGCCACGAAGCGCCGGGACCTTGGTGCGGCACTTGAGGCGGCGGGCAAGCGGTGCGCGATCCTGGCCTTGCCGGATTCGATCTGCTGGCTGCTCAATATTCGCGGCTCTGACATCCCGCGCAATCCGATTGTTCAGGCATTTGCCCTTCTTGATTGGACCGGCGAAGTTACCCTGTTCAGCGATGCCGAGGTTAGCCCAGAGGTCAAGGCGCATTTGGGCGATCACGTGCATCTGCGCGCCTATGACGGGCTTTTGGACGGGCTTGGCGCGGCGCAAGGCATCACCTATCAGATCGACCCGGCCTCGACCCCCGCCATCGTTCTGAGCCACCTTCAGGCTCTGGCGGCCGAGCCCGGCAGTAATATCACCATCGCGCGCGGCAATGATCCCTGCATCCTGCCCAAGGCGTGTAAAACCGAGGCCGAGATTGCCGGAACCCGCGCCGCACATCTGCGCGACGGGGCGGCAGTTTGCGAATTCCTGTGCTGGTTTGAAGAGCAATCCCCCGGCACGATCACCGAGATCGACGTCGCCACCCAGCTGGAGGCCTGCCGCGCCGCGACCGGCAAACTTCTCGATATCAGCTTTGACACCATCGCGGGCAGCGGCCCTAACGGCGCACTGGCCCATTACCGGGTGACGCGGTCGAGCAACCGCACGCTTGAGAATGGCGATTTGCTGGTGCTGGACGGGGGCGGGCAATATCTTGACGGCACCACCGATATCACCCGTACCCTGCCCGTCGGCGACATTGGCACGGAGGAACGCGCGGCCTTTACCCGCGTGCTGCAAGGCATGATCGCCATTTCCAGGCTGCGCTTTCCGGCTGGCCTTGCCGGGCGTGACCTTGACGCGATCGCGCGCTATCCGCTCTGGCTTGCAGATCAGGATTACGGCCATGGCACCGGGCATGGCGTGGGGGTGCATCTGTGCGTACATGAAGGGCCTCAGCGGCTGTCGCGGACAAGTCACGAGCCGCTCAAGCCCGGCATGATCCTGTCGAACGAGCCGGGCTATTACCGCGAGGGCGCCTTTGGCATCCGCATCGAAAACCTCCTGGTGGTGACCGACGCACACCTCTTGCCCGGCGGCGATGTCTCCGGCAAACTCTGCTTTGAGACGCTGAATTTCGTGCCGATCGACCGGCGTCTGATCGACCGCGATATGCTGACAAAGCCCGAGCGCGCGTGGATTGACGCCTATCACCAGCAGTGCCGCGACAAAATCGGGGCTCGGCTCTCGGCGCAAGCCCGGCTATGGTTGGACCAGGCAACCCGGCCCGTTTGACACCTGCCTGTCATCGCGCCGCGGCATATAAAAATCAAAACGACTGAAATAGGGATGGATCATGGCCGATATCACGACACGCAAAGCAGAAGGCACCTGGACCGTGCGCGCCGGTGGCGCCGTTCTGGCCGAAACCAAGAACGCAATCGAGCTGATCGAGGGCGAATATCCGGCGGTCTATTATTTTCCGCGCAGCGATATCGCGATGGCCTTTCTCGATGAAAGCCCGCAGACAAGCCATTGCCCCCACAAGGGCGACGCGCGGTTCTTTTCAATCGTGACCAAAAGCAAAACGCTGGAAAACGCCGCCTGGAGCTATGAGAACCCCAAACCCGCCGCCGCCGCGATCAAGGACCACATCGCGTTCTACTCAAGCTCGACCGTCACCGTCGAGCGGGTCTGATTGATCTGGCCCACAGCCTGGGCCGGTCGGGCTTCTCTGCGAGTCGAGCGGTGATGGTTGGGAGTAGCTGGGGTTTTGTGGGGAGGGCGTAAAGCGGAAGTTCGCTGCGCATAGCACCAAGGACCGCTATGCGGACAAGGACGAAACCGCTCTTGCGGTTCTGGTGCCTGTGGCGGTTGTTTCGCGCTGATTTGAGTTCTGTGATTTTGTGAACCGACTCACCTGTTGGACGATTGAGACCTTCTCAATCTGACGACAGGAGGTTTCAATGTCAGACCAATATGTTCCCAAACTACGCCAGCGTTTTGTTGAAGACATGCAGATCATGGGGCTGCAGGCCAAGACACAGACGATGTGTTTACGTGCGATGCGCGACTTCACGCGGTTTCTGGGGCATGCGCCTGATAGCGCTACGCCAGAAGAACTGCGGGCGTTCCAGCTCGATATGAAGGAGCGCGGCGTTGGTGCGCCGACCTTCAACAACCGACTGACGGTGTTGAGTTTCTTTTTCGCAGCCACATGCCCACGCCCGGAGATGAAGCGGCACATGCGGTATCAGCGGGCAGCCAAGAAGATCCCCGTCGTGCTCAGCGCCGAGGAAGTCTCGCGTATTATCGAAGCGGCACCTGGGCCTGGGTTACGGTACCGCGCAGCCTTCAGCGTTGCCTACGGCGGAGGATTGCGGGCCAGTGAGGTCACGCATCTGAAGGTAGGCGATATCGACAGTGACCGGATGCTGATCCGAATTGAGCATGGTAAGGGGCGTAAGGATCGGCAGGTCATGTTGTCGCCGAACCTCCTGAGCCTGTTGCGCGACTATTACCGAGAAGCGCGGCCGAGAGGATGGATGTTCCCGGGTCGCAACCGGATCGATCCGATCTCGACGCGCCAGTTCAAACACCCAGGTCTCGCACGCCACCATGGGAGGATGCGGCATGATAAATCGCGCAAACCTGACCCCTCCTTGCGAAGGCGCCGGGCCACTCCGTGCGGCCACCTCGTCATAACATACGCTGCATCAGGCCTTTGGCAGAGAGACGGGAGATCAACTGGTCAAATCGGGTCGGGAGAACCGACACATTCGAACTGCCTGTCGTCATGCAACCGGCCGCCCCGCGCATCGATAACCGCAGCCGCAACGCAAAATCCCCATAGCATATCGAAACCCGCCCGCGCTTTCCTCGTTGTCGGATTTATCGCCGCTGCATCTCGCGATGACAGCAGCCACAAACCTTAGACCAAGCTGCCATGCTACGTTCAAACTCTGGGGTCTGCTTTCGGCCCATTTCTGACGTTGGTAGCAAAGCACGCGCAGTGACAGGTCTCAGAGCTTACCCGACGGTCTTGCATATGCGGCGAATGACAGCATCGTCACGGCGATTCGCCATTTCAACGCTGAACAGAGTAACTTCCTATTTCGCCTGAATTCGAGGCGCGAACAATCTTGTCATTCTGCGAACTCTGTCTCTGATTAATGATATTTCGTCGCTCTAACTGGAACAAAATCAAGCCTGTCTGATATTGTCTCACAGATCCCAACAATTGGCACAAAGTATTGAATTTTGTCCAAAATGAGGCACGATGGTGTCCGAAATTCGTCGCGCCCTCATCATTGAACACCGGGCCAGGGGGAAATAGAATGTACTTTATTTATAGAAAAACGTCAGGCTTTTGGGCATGGCCTGTCACCACAAAATCAAACCGCGCACCCAAGTCTAACCTGGGCGGCGCAAGTATTGCGGGGTGTGAACATGAGTATTGAAAAGGCCCGTCAAGGACGTCTCCGCGCTCTCAAGCTTGTGAATTCAGACAGGGTGCTTGTTTGCGCCGCGCGAAATTGTGATGACATCGTAATGCCTTCAAAATTTAGCATTGATGCGCATTTGTTGACCGAGTTGCATCATGGGGTGCACGTCAAACAGATAATGAATGAAACTGGATGGTCTTCGTCGAGAGTGATGGAGCAATTGTACAAAGCGGCAAAGAAAGCCCGACTTGGGATTGAGCGGCGAAAAGGTGTGCTGTACTTGGTTCATCCGAGCGACATCGCAGAGAAAGTCAGAGAGCGCTTTGCAGACGATTGCGGAGAGCGTCAATTGCTTGGCAACGCAATGCCACCTTTGCAGCCGCTGGGGTCTCTTGCGGAAATCGCCTGAGATAAAGCCGAAATGTCAGCGGTGTGAACGAAAAAGCCGAGCGTTCAGGAACAGCTCAGTTTAACTTAAAACGGGCATTGGTATAAACTAATAGAGCGGTATTTTTTGCCCCGTTTAGCGGACCTTGATCCGGAGCGTTGTGAACGGCCGCTTTCCACCCTTTGCCGCTATCCGTACAGTTCGTAGCATCTGGTATTTTGGACTCTCTACAGGCATTCGCCGCGAGCCGCACGAAGGGCCGGTTCAGATCAAACCGACTTTCGCTGCGCTGCGCACGAAGTCACACAGTGCGGGCCAAAGCTGCCGTAGATTTTCCTCAGATCGACGACCGCTTAGATGCGATTGTGACATTATGCTCATGGGCTCAGAGGCACTCGACATGCAAATCGGCAGCAACGGTGCTTTCATCTTCAACGCCAAATCTAACCTCTCGCTGCTAGCTATATTTTGGACGAGGTTGTTATCTTGCTGATCATCATTATGTGGCAAAACGAACGGTCTGAAAAGTGAGCCAATGATTTGCGATCCAAGTAATCTGGAAACAGATTTTCTCCTCTTCCGCGATGGGCCTGTTGTTGTAACTTCTGAACGATCTCTTTGGACCCAAAGCACCCAATGGTTGGTAGCAAGTAGGAATTTTGAGCATCATCGCTGGCAGCTGGCTTCTGAGCCTTCATTTTACGACGAGGTCAGCAAAACACTGAACTGGAAAGAACAATTCGGTTACGAAAGGTGGAATGGTAAACTGGATGCTCTGAATGATGGGGCTTCAAGCTGCCAATTTACGGATTAAAAACGCGTTGTTATCTCTGTGGACAACGCTGAGAAATTTAAGAAATGGTTCGGTTCCAAACAAGTTGCCATTTGGGACATTTTTCAGGACGCATCACGGATGCAGTTGCTCTTTGGAGTTGGGCTTCTGTTAATGGTTTATCCAAACTCAAGTCGCGAAGCTAGAAGCTGGGCTAAAGCTGATGGTGTACTGGAAATTCGTAGCACCAGCTTTCCTGGCGCTCAGTTAGCCAAAAACCCTGTAAAGATATAAAGTAAAAGATTGGCGGATCTTGCGACGGTGTCTAAAGCTGATGGGGTGGATGGCTCCTGCTCCAATCGGCGTCGCAATGCGCCATACTGCAGATGTCCATATCTGCGTATAGGAGGAGCCACCCAATGCAAGTTACCACAATCGGCCTTGATCTGGCCAAGAACGTTTTTCAAGTTCACGGGATTACACAGGACGACGAGGT
>NZ_FRBN01000059.1 GCF_900142625.1 Roseovarius marisflavi | reverse complement strand
GGCAGCTCAACGAACGACCCCGAAAAACGCTCAACTACGAAACACCCGCCGAGCGTTTCAATGCATGTGTTGCATCGACCCGTTGAAACCGCCGCAGAAAGCGGGCTTTGCAAAGTTTACGCCGTTGCCCGACAGCGGACCTTCACGCCGATTGCGGCGAGTGACGGGTCAGAGCCCACTTTACCGATTTTCTGTTGTGCGGCGAAGGTCGGCTTTAGGTGGAAACCACTGGCCTTGTAATCACCTGCACATTGAAGCGCAGGTGACCAATTTTTACCTTACTCGCTATTAACGATCTCGCTGTAGTCGCCGCGCAGTTGCAGCGTCACTGTGACATCAGCACTGTCCCGATTGCGCCAGAACCAGCCGTGATCCCCTGCGAAGGGGGTTTCAAAACTGCCCTCTCGAGATGTTTGACCACGGCCTTTTTCGTAGGTCACTGCGTCACTGCCAGCATGTGCGTGAAGATCGAAGTTGATCCGACCGCCTGTCGCCGCCCAAGCGTAGGTCAGGGTGACACCCTCTTGCATTGTGGCTTTTATCTCGGTGGACTCGCCTGGTGCGAGGGTAAAGGTGATCTCGTCCTGCCATGCTTCTTGTGCATGAGCGGTTGAGACAAACAGGCCGAAGATGTCATTCATCAGTGATGAGGACTCATCGCCACCGTGGAGCGGTTCGTCGGCTGCCGCTTCTGCCGCCAGTTGCTGTTTGATCTCGCCCATCTCCGTCAGGCCGAGGATGCTGCCCGCGCCGGTCGGGTCGGTCCCGTATTCTGCGGGCAGATAAACCATTACGCCGATGGCCACGGCCCCGATGGCCGCTATGAGCGATGACCGGCGTAGCTGTCCGAGAGTTGGCAGGTCTTCGATATTTGGTTTTGGTGCGTTGTTCATTGTTCTCTCCAATCGATTAGACGTGGGCATGAAGGCCGATGTAGCCCATGACTTGTTGGTAAGTCAGCAACAGCCCAAGCAGGACCATGATGACGTTCGCGACAGTGGCCTGACGCATGAAGTTCGGGCTGCGGCGCCAGTATCCCATGACGATCAGGATGACGAAGAGCGCCAGAAGCTGTCCGAGTTCGACGCCAACGTTGAAGGACAGAAGGTTACCCAGCAGCCCGTCCTCGGCGATTTGATAATCGAGGATTTTTGACGCCAGACCCGTACCGTGAAACAGACCAAAGATAAGTGTCGCCGCCTTGGTATTGGGCTGAAACCCGAACCATTTCTGGAAAGCCCCGAGGTTGTCGAGCGCCTTATAGACGACCGACAGGCCGATGATTGCGTCGATGATATAGGCGTTGATGCCCCAGCCATACCAGACGCCCAGAATCATCGTCACAGAGTGACCGACAGCAAAGATGCTGACGTAGATGGCGACGTCTTTCATATGGTAGATGAAGAAGACGACGCCAAGCAGGAACAGGATGTGGTCATAACCTGTGATCATATGCTTTGCGCCCAGATAGATGAACGAGATGACATGCACCCCGAAAATCTCTTGGATGTAACCTGCATCGCCCGGCGTAACTGCATGAGCAGAGGCCGAGGTCGCGAGGGCGATGAGCATCAGGACGGTGGCGGCGAAAATGGTCCAAGGCTGTCGCATAGCATGCGCCTGAGGCCCCGACCGATAGGATCGGTTTGGTAACATTTTTGGATTTTCCGTTTGTTGAGTGAGATGTATCGAGACGCCTTTAAAGGCGCGGCATCACACGCGTGGCGGACGATCCAAGCCGTAGTAGTGCCGATCTCGCATTGCGATGTTTGTCATCGCCCAACTTTTGCTCGTCGGCAAAAGAGCACCGGATGCATCGCGCGGTGGCAGAAAGGCAATATTGTGGTCGTGATCGGCGATCTCGTGGCTATGGCCGTGATAGGCGTGCATGACATCGATGATGTCCTCATGGGCGTGGCCATGCTCTTCAATCTCAGCATGATGGTCCGCAACAATCTTCACCAGTTCAGTGAAGTCATGGGTGACGGAACGGGAGTTCGCAGACAGGAGCATACCAAGCGCCAAAGCGATGGTCAGCATTCCTCTCAGGTATCCCGTGATCTTCCGTGTCATTCTACCTGCTCTTATGGGTCTCGGCCCACTTGTCTGATCCCCCCTAGGGGATTAGCAAAGTGATATGACAAAATATGTGCCTCATGCAACCCACCCGGCCATTATCAAGCGGCTGAAACGTGCCAATGGGCACCTCGCAAGCGTCATCAAGATGATTGAGGATGAGCAGCCTTGCGCGAACATCGCCCAGCAACTCCAAGCGGTGGAGAAGGCCGTTCAACAGGCCAAGCGTACGTTGATCCAAGATCACATCGAAAACTGTCTCGACGATGCTCTGGTGGGTGCTAAGGGGTCCCCTGTCACAGCCGAATTTAAGGCCATCACGAAGTATCTGTAAGGAACGCCCATGCTTTCCGTCCTCGCTGACCGTACTTACCGTCACTTGTTTGTGGCACAGGTCGTGGCGCTGTTGGGAACGGGGTTGGCTACCATCGCTCTGGGGCTGTTGGCTTATGATCTGTCGGGCGAACGGGCTGGGCTGGTACTTGGTGCAATCTTTACGATCAAGATGGTAGCCTATGTCGGTATTGCGCCGATTGCAGGGGCCTTCGCCAACCGCTGGCCTCGTCGGACTATGCTGGTCAGCCTCGATCTGGTCCGAGCTGCAGTCGCTCTTTGCCTGCCTTTCGTCACCGAAGTCTGGCAGGTCTATATCCTAATCTTTGTGCTGCAATCCGCATCCGCTGCGTTTACGCCGACCTTTCAAGCCACAATCCCTGACATCCTGCCAGAAGAGGACCGCTACACCCGTGCGCTGTCCCTGTCCCGCCTTGCATACGATCTGGAAAACATCATCAGCCCGATGTTGGCGGCTCTCCTTCTGGCATTTGTAAGTTACCAAGCTTTGTTCATCGGCACCGTCGTCGGCTTTGTCGGCTCTGCCCTTTTAGTCGTCTCGGTGCTGTTGCCCAGCCCGCAACCAACCGCACCGAGGGGCATATATGATCGAACCACGCGCGGGATGCGCATTTACCTCGCTACTCCACGCCTCCGGGGGTTGCTGTCGCTCATCTTTGCCGCAGCAGCAGCGGGTGCGATGGTGCTGGTGAACACGGTGGTCCTTGTGCGCTCTTACCTCGGCCTTGGCGATAGCCAGGTTGCCATTGCCCTCGGGGCCTTTGGCGGCGGATCAATGCTAGCCGCTATCCTTTTGCCGAGGGTGTTGGACAACCGCCCCGACCGCCCGGTGATGATCGGCGGTGCGATGGTGTTGGTCATTGCGCTCTTGGCTCTGTCGCTGATGTCACTGGTGTATGATACGCGATGGATACCGCTGTTGGCGGGGTGGTTCATCATAGGGGTCGGCTATTCCGCCGTACTCACCCCCTCGGGACGCTTGCTCAAACGATCCGCACACGCGGAAGACCGCCCCGCTGTTTACGCCGCCCAGTTCGCACTATCGCATGCTTGTTGGCTGGTAACATATCCACTCGCAGGTTGGGTGGTCACAGTTTCCGGGCCACCGGTAGCATTTGCGGTGTTGGCGTTGCTGGCGGGTATCGGCATGATCAGCGGGATCGTTCTTTGGCCGGAAGAAAGCAGCGAGTCCTTGAAGCATTCGCACGACGACCTTCCAATAGACCATCCACATGTCCGGCATGGCCGAATCCACAGTCATCCTATCGTCATTGATGACTATCACCCCCATTGGCCACGGATGCGAGAATTAGATAGCCGTTAAGGGCATCAGTTATGGAAAAGCGGCCAGTGGCGCAGCCGCAGCGAAATGGTGCTTTGTCCCGCATTGCAGACCTTCAAACAGAGTGCAGCGAAGGTCTTGTGTGGATGGCTCCTGCATAGCAAGACATTTTTGATCAGATTTGTGCATTTGTCAGAAGCAGTCATGTGTCCGGCCTGTTTGCGCGGTTT
>NZ_FRBN01000001.1 GCF_900142625.1 Roseovarius marisflavi | reverse complement strand
CCCCGAGATCATCGAAGGGATTGAATTCAAGGACGGGATCAAGCAACTTAAAACCGCCGCCTGATCACGCCGTCACCAACTTTCGGGCATAGCTCCCGGAATGGCGCGGGGCAGGGTGTTGCCTTTTCGCAAAAAAGGTTCGGCTTATACGCCCAGGCGATCGCGCAGGGAAAACCAGGTCATTGCCAACACCAAAAGCGGCGAGCGCAGGGCCGCGCCGCCCGGAAAGCTCGGGGTTGGGACGCGCGCCATGGTGTCGAACCCGGCCGCTTCGCCCAGAATGGCGTCTGCCATCAATTTGCCCGCATGGGTCGCACTTCCCACCCCATGCCCGGAATAGCCCGACGCAGAGAGCATGTTGGGCGCAAGCCGTGCCAGATAAGGCATTCGTTTCATGGTAATCGCCAGCGTACCGCCCCAGGCATAGTCAATCTCGACATCGCGCAGGTGGGGAAAAATCTCGATCATCGGCTTGCGGACGGTCGCCGCAATGTCGCGCGGGAACTTGTAGCCATAGCTTTCCCCGCCTCCGAACAGCAGGCGCTTGTCATGGCTCAGGCGGAAATAATTCACCACGAATTTGCTGTCGGCCACGGCGATATCACGGGTCAGAACGCGCGCGGCGTTCTCGCCAAGCGGGCGGGTTGCGGCGATGAAATTGTTGATCGGCATGACGCGTGCGGCCACCTTGCGATCAAGCCCGCCGAGATAGCCGTTACAGGCCAGTATCACGTGATCGGCCTCGATGGCTCCGCCGTCCGTTGCCACGGTGACGCGCGCACCGCGTTTGATGTGATGCACCGCCGATCCCTCGTGAATGCGCACGCCCGCCGCCGCCGCCGCGCGGGCCAACCCGATCGCATAAGACAAAGGGTGCAAATGCGCCGCCCCCATATCCAGAGTGCCGCCCTTATAGGCCGGGGACGGACAGATCGCCTGCATCGCGTCATGATCGAGAGTCTCGATTTGATCATAGCCATAGGTCCGGGACAGATGCTCGGCATAGCTATGCTCATCCTTCACCTCGCGCGGCGAAAAACAGGCATGCGCCACGCCCGGCTTGAGATGACAGTCGATCTTGTGTTTCGCCACCAGCGACTTGACGAGGGTCTTGGCCTCTTCCGCCAACTCCCAGAGCTTTGCGGCATCGTCGCGCCCGACCAGACGCTCAAGCCCGGTCTGCTCCATCCGCTGACCGCTGCCCAACTGCCCGCCATTGCGCCCCGAGGCGCCAAAGCCGACGCGCTGCGCCTCCAGAAGAACGACATCCATGCCCGCCTCGGCCAGATGCAGTGCCGCCGAAAGCCCGGTATAGCCGCCGCCAATCACGCAGACATCCGCCCGCCCGGGCCCCTTCAGCGGCGCAAATGCGGGCAGAGGCGTCGCGGTCGGCGCGTACCAGCTTTGCGGATATTCCCCACGACGGTCATTGGCATAAAGCAGGTTCATGGGCTTCTTCTTGGCTCAAATACTCATGCGAGAGGCGTTAAACGTTCAGCAGCAAATGCTCGCGTTCCCACGGGCTGATGACCTGAAGGAATTCCTCGTATTCCGTGCGTTTCACGATGCCGTAAACCCGCGCAAATTCCGGCCCGAGAATGGCGTGGAGGTCCTTGGCCGCCTCAAACATGTCAAGCGCCGTGCCCATCACGTTGGGGATATCGCTATCCCCGGCATAGGCGTCGCCCTTGAATTGTTTGTCGGGGCGCTCTTCGTTGATGATCCCCAAAAGACCACAGGCAAGGCTTGCCGCGATGCCAAGGTAGGGATTGCAATCCATCCCGGCCATGCGGTTTTCCACCCGGCGCGCTTCGGGCCCCGACAGGGGCACGCGGATGCCGGTGGTGCGGTTGTCGCGCCCCCAGGCCAGGTTGATCGGCGCGGCGTGATCCTTCACGTAACGGCGATAGGAATTCACATAGGGCGCCATCACCGCGATGGCCGAGGGCAGGTGGCGCTGCAAGCCGCCGATAAAGTGAAAGAACGCATCCGTCTCGCCGCCCTGCGGCCCGGCAAAGATGTTGCGTCCGGTCTCGATATCCAGAATCGAGTGGTGAATATGCATAGCGCTGCCCGGCTCGTCCTCGATCGGCTTGGCCATGAAGGTGGCAAAGCAATCGTGGCGCAGCGCGGCCTCGCGGATCAGGCGCTTGAAGTAGAACACCTCATCGGCAAGCTTGATCGGATCGCCGTGGCGCAGGTTGATCTCAAGCTGTCCGGCGCCACCCTCCTGGGTGATGCCGTCAATCTCAAAACCCTGCGCCTCGGCAAAGTCATAGATGTCGTCGATCACCGGGCCGAATTCGTCGACTGCGGTCATCGAATAGGCCTGGCGCGCGGCGGCGGGGCGGCCAGAGCGGCCCATCATTGGCTTGATTTCCTGCGCCGGGTCGATGTTACGCGCCACGAGGAAAAATTCCATTTCGGGCGCGACCACAGGTTTCATGCCGCGATCCTTGTACATCTGCACCACCCGGCGCAGCACATTGCGCGGGGAAAACGGGATCGGCGTGTGGTCGCGATCATAGGCGTCATGGATCACCTGAAGCGTCCAGTCGGCGGTCCAGGGCGCGGCGGTCGCGGTGCTCATGTCCGGCTTGAGGATCATGTCACGCTCGATAAAGCCGTCTTCGCCCGCGGCCTCGCCCCAATCGCCGGTGATGGTCTGAAAAAAGATCGAGTCGGGCAGGTGAAAATAATCCTGCCGCGCGAATTTCGAGGCCGGCACCGCCTTGCCCCGCGCAATGCCGGGCAGGTCGGAAATGATGCATTCAACCTCGTCAAGCCGACGGCCCTCAAGATAGGCCTGCGCCGCGGCGGGCAGGGAATTGGTAATTTTGGACAGATCGGCCATTTCAGGCACCTCGTTTGAAAAATGTCGCCATTCGGTTGGCTATTTCGGCATTTGCGACCGGCTGGTCCAGTCGCTCCATCGCGTCTTTGAGCAGGGCATCGGGCACATTTCCGGGCCCACGGTAATGAATAAGGCGATCCACCATCGTGGCGGTGAATTCGGGATGCGGCTGGATCGTGTATATCCGGTCACCATAGACCAGCGCCGCGTTTTCGCAAAACGCGCTTGATCCCACGACCTCTGCCCCTTCGGGCAGGGTAGTCACCTGATCCTGATGCCAGGCATTCAGCGGCAGGCGCGTGCCTTCGATCTCGTATTCGGTCACGCCCACCGACCAGCCGCCGTCGAATTTCTCGACCGTGCCGCCAAGCGCCTGCGCGATGACCTGATGACCGAAACAGACCCCGACAAGCGGGCGGCCATCGGCGTAGATATCGCGGATCAGCTGTTCCAGCGGCGCGATCCAGTGCAGGCCTTCATAGGCGCCGTGTTTCGAGCCGGTGATCAGCCAGCCATCGGCGGCCTCGGGACCACTGGGAAACTCGCCATCGACCACGTTGTAGGCGTCGAACTCGAACCCGTGTCCGGCCAGCAGATTGGCAAACATCACCTCGTAATCGCCAAGCTCATCAAGCACGATATCGGGGGCGTGGCCGGTTTTCAGAATTCCGATCTTCATAGGGCTCTCATAATTTGATCAAATTTAGCCTAACCTGACCGATGCCTTGCTGCAAGGGCTGCGGATATGGCCGCGTCGGGATCAGGCTATACCGTATCGAGATAGGTCTTCCAGTGGTGTTCCTCGGGAATTTCCGCCATCCGCGCAAGTTCCTGGCGTTTGGTCATCACCAGATTGCGGATAAGTTCGGCGTCAAATATCCTGGCGATCATCGGATCGCTTTCAAAGATATCAATCGCGCTTTGCCAGTCGGGGGCAAGTTGCGGCAGGTCGACCTCATAGGCGTTGCCGGTGATCGGCGGGGGCGGGGTCATGCCCTCTTCGATCCCGGTGATCGCGGCGCCAAGGATGGCGGCAAAGCTCAGGTAGGGGTTGATGTCGCCGCCCGCGACGCGATGTTCGATACGGCGCGCAGCTGGTGGCCCGCCCGGAATGCGGATCGCGACGGTGCGGTTTTCATAGCCCCAGCCCGCGCCGGTGGGCGCATGGGCACCGGGCACAAGCCGGGTATAGCTATTGGCATTGGGCGCAAAGATCAGGCTAGAGGGCGGCATCGCCGCGATACAGCCCGCCACCGCCGCGCGCATCAAATCGGTGCCCGCATCGGTGCCGTCATTAAAGACGTTGCGCCCCTCTGCGTCGAGAACCGAAAAGTGCATATGCATGCCGTTGCCGGTGTCATCCTCGAACGGCTTGGCCATAAAGGTGGCGACAAAGCCATGTTTGCGCGCCAGGCCCTTGATCATGGTCTTGAAAAGCCAGGTATCATCGGCTGCGCGCAGCGCGGTCTGGTGGTGCAGGGTAAGCTCGAACTGGCCAATTCCGGCCTCGCTGACAGCGGTTTCAACCGGGATTTCCATCTCGGCGCCGGCCGAATAAAGCGCGCTCAGGAATTCGTCAAAGGCGTCCATCTGGCCAAGCGACAGGATGCCGGGGGCCGACATCCGCCGCCCGCTGCGCGGGTCACGCACGGTCTTGAGGCTGCGCCCGCTGTCGTCGACAAGGGTGAATTCAAGCTCGGTTGCGGCATCGACCGTCCAGCCGCGCGCGGCAAAGCGGGCAAGCACCCGCTCAAGCGCGTGGCGCGGATCGCCCGCAAACGGCGTGCCATCGTCATTGTGAAGCACCATCGGCACAAGGCCCTGCGGCACGTCAAGCCAGGGCAGGGGCACCGGGCCACGATCGGTCGGCATCAGGCGGCCGTCGATATCACCGGATTCAAAGACCAGCGGAGAATTCTCGATATCGGCGCCGAAAATATCGACATTGAGTGAGGACAGCGGCATGCGCACGCTGCCATCGGCGAGTTTACTGGCGTGGCTGGCGGGAAGGCGCTTGCCGCGCATGCGACCGTTGAGGTCACAGGCGGCCACACGGAAGGTCTGGAACTGGGTAAGGTCCATTTGAAAAACATCCTGAACATGATTTGCCACAGACTATCCGGTCACCACCGGCTTTGCCAAGATAATTTGATCAAAAAACCCGAAGCGGGGCAAAGACACCGGTACGACGCGCTATTTGAGGGCGTTCTGCCAGCGGTTTTCAAGCTTTTCGATCGCCGCGATCCGCTCGCTTGTCTTGGGGTGGCTCAAAAGCCAGGCCGGCATCACGCCGCCCGCCCCTTCGGTCAGCGCGTCAAGCTTTTTGAACAGCGACTTTTGCGGCGCGGTGCCTATCCCGGCCTTGGTCAAAAGCGCGGCGGCATAGGCGTCGGCCTCGTATTCATCGCCGCGCGACAGGCGCGCCGCCAAAAGCCGTGTCAAACCGCTTGCGATCCAGGCGCCGATGCCCGGCAAGAACCGCGACAGAACCATGGCAAGCGCGGTGCGCAGGGCGTTCTGGCCGGAAAAGTCGATCATCCGGCGGCGCGAATGGCCAAGCGCCACATGGCCCAACTCGTGGGCGATGACGCTGGCCATTTCATCGGCAGTGACTTCGCCGGTCTGAAACTTGCGGTAAAACCCCCGAGTGATGAAAATCCGGCCATCCGGCGCGGCCAAACCGTTGACCGGGTCAATCTCGTAAATATGCACCCGCACCCGCGCAATATCGAGCGCGCGCGCCATCCGGTCGGTCATATGTTTGAGCATCGGATCGGCAAGCTCGGTCGATTGCGCATCAAGCTCTCGCGTGGTACGCCAGACCGAGAAACGGTACATGACAAAGGCGTAAAGCACCGCCAGCAGGATGGGTGTGAACCGTAACATAAGGGATATATGGGGCAGGGCGCACGCCCTGACAAGCGGGACCTGCCCGCGCCAAGGCCTTATCCCGAACAGCTTGCCCCGCCCAAAACGCAGAACTTGGCGCAATGGGGATGGTTGAGGGCGACGTCACGCTCGGCCTCAACCAGTGTTTCGCCCATCTCGAATTCGGGCGCATAGGGCAGAAGGGTACAGGCCAGAACCGCCGGTTTCTCGGCACCCTTGCGTTTCACCACCATGCGCGACGAGGCGCACATCGGCTCGCTCGGACTTTTGCCAAGGATGTCCCAACAGGCGGTGGTGATCTCGGGCACTTCGGCGGTTTCATCCATCTCGGGAAAAAGCACCGTGGCGGCGGGATCATCGGCGTCGATGTCAAAGCCGTGCTCGGCGTAGAGGCGGCGATAGCCCTCGCGCGATTGCGCATCGCTCTCGCCCCATACTGTGCGCCCGGCGACGGTCATGGAAAAGCCGTTGTCGCGCAGCCATTGCATGCCCTCGATGGTGCGTTTGAAGGCGTCCTTGCCGCGTTCTTCGTCGTGGCGCGCCTCTGACCAGTGGTCGAGAGAAATCCGCAGGGTGATCTTGTCGCGCCAGTCTTTGGCGAGATCGAGCAGGCCCGCGCGCATGCTCTTGCGCATCATCGGGCGCATGGCGTTGGTCAGGATCAACACCTCGTGACCGGCCTCAAGCGCGGCGCGCGCCATTGCGATCATTTCGGGGTTCATGAAGGGCTCGCCGCCGGTAAAGCCGATCTCGGTGATCGGCCAGCCGCGCGCGGTTATCTGGGCCAGATAGTCACGCACCTCTGATTCGCTCAGGTAAACCAGCGCGTCATTGCTGGGCGAGCTTAGAATATAGCAATTGGCGCACTCGATATTGCACAGCGTCCCGGTGTTGAACCACAGCGTTTCAGGATGGCTCAGCGCCACGCTGGCGCGGGTCTGGCCATCGGCGGTAACGTTGGGGTCCTGAAACTTGCCCGAATTGGCCGGGCCCGCGACAACATCTTTCATTCTGCAATCCGCTTTCTGTTTGCTTTTTGTCGCCTATCTGCTGCGAACTGGCAAGTGAAGGGGTCTGAGAACGCTTGACGCCATTGTGAAGGCCTCACGACATGTTAGAGTTGTCAGCGATGGCACGTGATCCGAAAAGATCGGGTACGGCAAAGCAGGAGTGGTCGTCATGGCGTCGCGGGTGATCCCGGTAGAACCCTTTGATCTGGTGATTTTCGGCGGCACGGGCGACCTTGCCCGCCGCAAGATCTGGCCCGCTCTGTTCCGCCGCTTTGTGGCCGGGCAGATTGAGGGCGACGTGCGTCTGATCGGGGCCGCGCGCGGCGAGATGGACAGCGCGGGTTTTCGCGATGTCGTGCAAGAGGCGATTGTCGAATTCGGCGGCGAAGAATCCCGGCGAAAGGCGAATTTATCCGCGTTTATCAAAATGTTGAGCTATGTCACGCTGGATGCGCGCGGCGAGGCCGGCTGGGTCGAACTGGCGAAGTTGATGCGGCCGGATCGCATTCGTGCGTTTTACTTTTCGGTGGCACCCTCGCTGTTTGGCGATCTGGCGAAACGCCTGCACAAACACGGCATGGCGGATGACACAAGCCGCATCGTGGTGGAAAAACCCTTTGGCCGGGACCTTGAAAGCGCGCGCGATCTCAACCGGGTTCTGGCGCGGCATTTCGACGAAAGCCAGATTTACCGGATTGATCATTACCTGGGCAAGGAAACCGTCCAGAACCTGATGGCGATCCGGTTTGGCAATGTTCTGTTCGAGCCGCTCTGGAACAGCCAATATGTCGATCACATCCAGATCACGGTTGCCGAATCTGTCGGCGTCGGCGGGCGCGGCGATTATTATGATAAATCCGGCGCGATGCGCGACATGGTGCAAAACCACATGATGCAGCTGTTGTGCCTGATCGCGATGGAACCCCCGGCCAAGTTTGATCCCGACGCGGTGCGCGACGAAAAGCTCAAGGTCATTCGCGCGCTTGATCCGGTCCGGGGGGCCGATGTGGTGCGCGGTCAGTACGAGGCACAGGGCGACAAGGCCGATTACCGCACCCAGGTGGAAGACCCCGACAGCACGACCGAAAGTTTCATTGCCCTCAAGGCCCTGGTCAGCAATTGGCGGTGGGCGGGCACGCCGTTTTATCTGCGCACCGGCAAGCGCTTGCGTGATCGCGCCAGCGAGATTGCCGTGGTGTTCAAGGACGCGCCGCATTCGATCTTTGGCGCCGATGCCGGGCGCCACCGCAACATCCTGACGATCCGCCTGCAACCCAATGAGGGGATCGAGCTTGGCGTGACCATCAAGGAACCGGGGCCGGGCGGGATGCGCCTTATCGATGTGCCGCTCGACATGACATTTGCCGAGGCTCTGGGGCCGGAAGATGCCGATTTTCCAGATGCTTACGAACGGTTGATCATGGATGTGATCCGTGGCAACCAGACCCTGTTCATGCGCGGTGACGAGGTCGAGGCGGCCTGGGCCTGGACCGATCCGATCATTGCCGACTGGGAGGCAGGCGCGAGCGAGCCGCTGCCATATATTTCAGGCAGTTCCGGCCCCGATGAGGCCCTTATGCTGATGCATCGCGACGGACGCCGCTGGCGGGAGATCAAGCCATGAGCTTTGTTGAATATGCCGATTCCGAAATGCTGGCGATTGACCTGGCCAATGTTCTGACCGGGGAATTGAAGGCGGCGCTCGATCATCAGGAGCGCGCGCTTTTCGTCGTGCCGGGGGGCAGCACGCCGGGGCCAATCTTTGACGATCTGTGCGACGCAGATCTTGACTGGAGCCGGGTCGATGTTCTGCTCAGCGACGAGCGATGGCTGCCCGAGGTGCATGTCCGATCCAACACGCGGCTGATCCGCGAGCGGCTCTTGACCGGGCGGGCGGCCAAGGCGCGCTACCTGCCGCTTTATGCCAGGGCCGAGACCCCGGAGGCGGTTTTGGCCGAGTTGGAGTCGAATATCGCGCCGAGCCTGCCGATCTCGGTCTGTCTTCTCGGGATGGGGGCGGATATGCACACCGCCTCGCTCTTTCCCGGTGCCGACAAATTGGAAGAGGCCTTGTCCCTGCGCGCGCCGATCCTTGTGCCGATGCGCGCGCCGAATGTGCCCGAGGTGCGGGTGACGCTTTCGGCGCACGTGCTTGATGAAGCGCTTTGCAAACATATTGTCATCACCGGGGAACAAAAGCGTGCAGCCTTTGAACGCGCCCGATATATGCGCCCTGTCGAGGCCCCGATCGCGGCGGTGTTATCCGGGGCAACGGTGCATTGGGCGCCATAGGCGGGCTCTGTGAAAGGTAATGAGATGTGGCAAGAGTTGAAGGGGTTGGCCGATGAAGCCGAGAGGGTGGACATCATTGACCTGTTCAAGACCCAAGGCCGGGCCGAGGCGTTTTCGCTGCGCTTTGACGGGATGCTGTTTGATTATTCCAAGACCCGCCTGACCGAGATCACCCGCGCCGCTCTTGTCGATCTTGTGGCGGCGCGCGATGTGGCCGGGCGGCGTGACGCGATGTTTCGCGGTGATCCGATAAATGAGACCGAAGGCCGCGCCGTTCTGCACACTGCGTTGCGCAACCTCTCGGGCGGGGCGATCCGGGTTGCGGGCGAGGATGTCATGCCCGAGATCAACGCAACCCGTGCCCGGATGCAGGCGTTCTGCGAAGACGTCCGCACTGGCCGGTTTCAGGGGGCAGGCGGGGCGATCACCGATATCGTGAATATCGGCATTGGCGGCTCGCATCTGGGGCCGGAAATGACCGTGATGGCCTTGCGGCCCTATCACGACGGGCCGCGCTGTCATTTTGTGGCCAATGTGGATGGCGCGGATATTTCCGATTGTCTGTCGGGGCTTGACCCGACACGCACGCTTGTGATCGTCGCCTCCAAGACCTTTACCACGATCGAGACCATGACCAATGCCGCCACTGCGCGGGCCTGGATGGCGCGTGCCGTTGCTGACCCCGGCGCACAATTCGCCGCGGTGTCGTCGGCCGTGGATAAAACCGCCGACTTCGGCATTCCCCCCGAGCAGGTGTTCGGCTTTGGCGATTATGTCGGCGGGCGCTATTCGGTCTGGGGGCCGATCGGGCTGTCGCTGATGATGGCCATCGGCGCCGAGCGGTTCACCGAGTTTTTGGCCGGTGCCGAGTCGATGGACCGACATTTTCAAACCGCCGCACCGCTTGAGAACATGCCGGTCATGCTGGCGCTTGTGGGGGTCTGGCACCATCAGGTGTGCGGCCATGGCACGCGCGCGGTGCTGCCTTATGATCAGCGTCTGGCGCGCCTGCCGACTTATCTGCAACAGCTTGAAATGGAGAGCAATGGCAAGGGCGTCACCATGCAGGGCGCGCCGCTTGAGGGGCCGTCTGGCCCTGTTGTCTGGGGCGAGCCCGGCACCAACGGGCAGCACGCCTTTTACCAGCTTATCCATCAGGGCACGGCGGTGATCCCCTGTGAATTCATGGTTGCCGCCAAGGGCCACGAGCCCGACCTGGCCCATCACCATCAGCTTTTGGTGGCCAATTGCCTCGCGCAATCGGTGGCCCTGATGCGCGGGCGCAGCATGGATGAGGCGCGCGCGCTGATGGTTGAAAAAGGGCTCAAAGGCGCCGCCTTGGAGCGTCAGGCCGCTCATCGGGTGTTTCCGGGCAATCGCCCCTCGACCACGCTGATCTATGATCAGCTGACGCCGCGCCGCCTTGGCCAGATCATCGCGCTATACGAGCACCGCGTTTTTGTCGAAGGGGTGGTTTTGGGCATCAACTCTTTCGATCAGTGGGGGGTCGAGCTTGGCAAGCAACTGGCCGTGACGCTTGAGCCGATCCTGAAAGGCGAGCGCGATGGCGCGCGAAAAGACGCCTCTACACGACAGCTGGTCGCCTTCGCGCGCGGCGTCATGACCTGATGCCGATCACGCCCGCGGTGACGCGAGCGCTGTAATTTCCCTTTTGGTTCAGAAGCCTGGCAAGCAATCCACTGCAGCGGGCTCAATATTCTTGACCGGATCATCGGGGCCGCATTCTTCGCCGGAGATCGGATATCGCCGTTCTTCGGCACATGCGCCAAGTATGCCGGTGGTCATGAGGGCAAGCAACAAGACGGTAAGTCGTTTCATGTTAGGTCTTCTCCTGTGTTCCGGGCCAGTTCTTGCCCTCTGTGCCCGATCATAGGTCGTAATGCTCAAACCCATCTTGATTGGGATCAAGGGGGCCTGGAATTCTGCGTAAAACTGATCTGGCGCAAAATGCCGCTTTGTGGGCGCGGCTATACTTGGCGCAGGTCAAGGTCTGGCCCGACAGGTCGTGTTACGGCCTGTCGCCATATACGAGAGGAGAAACAGATGCGAATTTTGATGATGATTGCGGCAGGGGCCTCGGTTCTGACACTGGGCGGCTGCGAGGGTATGTCCTCTGAATCGAGAACCGTTGCCGGTGTGGCCGGGGGCGCTGCGGCCGGGCTTATCACCGCCGAGGCGCTTGGCGCCAGTAATGAATGGCGTCTGATTGCGGCTCTGGCCGGTGCGGCGGCGGGCACCGTGGTGGCGCAGAACACTGCGACGGACAATTGCGCCTATTCGCGTGGCGATGGCACCTATTACACAGCGCCCTGCCCATAAACGAGCAAGGTACGACGGGTCGGGCGTGCTGCCTTGACCTGAGAGGAAAAAGGGCGCCCCGATCATATGGGCGCCCTCAAAAAGCCAGGTGCAAAAGACCTTAGCCGCGCAGAATCGAGCGGCCCGCATATTGCGCCGTTTCGCCAAGCATTTCCTCGATGCGGATCAGCTGGTTGTATTTCGCCAACCGGTCCGAGCGCGCAAGGCTGCCGGTTTTGATCTGGCCGCAATTGGTCGCCACGGCAAGATCGGCGATGGTGGCATCTTCGGTCTCGCCCGAGCGGTGCGACATCACATTGGTCATGCGCGCGCGATGCGCCATGTCGACCGCTTGAAGAGTTTCCGTCAGGCTACCGATTTGATTGACTTTTACCAGCATCGAGTTGGCGCAGCCGCGCTCGATCCCCATCGACAGGCGCTCGGGGTTGGTGACGAAAAGATCGTCGCCCACAAGCTGAACCTTGTCGCCGATGGCATCGGTCAGGGATTTCCAGCCGTCCCAGTCATCCTCGGACATGCCATCCTCGATCGAGATGATCGGATAATCGGCCACAAGCGCCGCCAGATAGGCGACGTTTTCATCCGAGCTCAGGGATTTGCCTTCGCCGGAGAGCTCGTACTTGCCACCCCGGTAATATTCGGTGGCCGCACAATCGAGCGCCAGATAGATATCCTCGCCCGGTTTATAACCCGCCTTTTCGATGGATTTCAGAATGAAATCAAGCGCATCGCGACTAGAGCTAAGGTTGGGGGCAAAGCCGCCCTCATCGCCGATGCCGGTCGAGAGGCCCGCGTTCGACAGCTCTTTCTTGAGGGTGTGGAACACCTCGGCGCCCATGCGCACGGCGTGACGGATGTTGTCGGCCGCGACCGGCATGATCATGAATTCCTGAATATCAATCGGGTTGTCGGCATGCTCGCCGCCATTGATGATATTCATCATCGGCACCGGTAAAAGCCGCGCCGAGGTGCCGCCCACATAGCGATAAAGCGGCTGGCCAGAGAAATCTGCCGCCGCCTTCGCGCAGGCAAGGCTGACGCCGAGAATGGCATTGGCACCGAGGCGACCCTTGTTGGGGGTGCCGTCAAGCTCGATCATCGCCATATCAAGCGCGACCTGTTCGGTGGCATCAAACCCGGCCAGCTCTTCGGCGATCTCGCCGTTGACGGCGGCGCAGGCCTCAAGCACGCCCTTGCCCATGTAGCGGGCCTTGTCGCCATCGCGTCGCTCAACCGCTTCATGGGCGCCGGTCGAGGCACCCGACGGCACGGCGGCGCGCCCCATTGTGCCATCTTCCAGCGTTACATCCACCTCGACCGTGGGGTTGCCCCGGCTGTCCAGAATTTCGCGGGCGTGAATGTCGATGATGCTGCTCATTGGGGATTCCTTGCATGCATTAAAGTTGGCTGTGCCTTAGCAAGTTTCGCGGCGAATGGAAACTGCGACAGGTAGTGCTAACATGAGGCGCGCCGAGGCCCGAGGATCACGCGCGCGGCAGGCTGACGGCGCTTGGCGCGACAGAGCGGCGCGCAACGCGGCGTTCGCGCAAGAAGGTGTAAAGCCCCGAGGCAATGATGATCGCGGCGCCTGTCAGGGTCCAGATATCGGGGCGCTCGTCAAACAGCGTGGTGCCGATGATCAGCGCAAAAACAAGCCGTGAATAGCGAAACGGCGTGATCACCGCCACATCGCCAAGCCGCATCGCCGCGACAATCGCGTAATAGGCGGCAACCCCGGTGATCATCGCAAAGCTGAAATCGCGCCAGTCAACCGCCGTTGGCATGGCCGGTGTGCCCGATATCGCCAACAGGATAAGGCCGGCAGGCACCAGCGTGGCAAAGGCATAGGTTGATAGTTGCATCGACGAGATAGAGCGCGGCACCGCGCGCGTGGCCAGATCGCGAATGGCAAGGCCGATCACGCCCTGAACGGCAAAAAGCGACGCCGGTTCAAAACCTTGAAGGCCGGGGCGGATCACCATCAAGACCCCGCAAAAGCCGACCAGAATGGCGCTCCACCGGCGCCAGCCGACGGCCTCGCCAAGGAAAAGCGCCGCGCCAAGCGTGACCGCCAGCGGCGTCGCCTGCAAGATTGCCGAGGCCGACGACAGCGGCGTGAGCGCAATCGCGGTGACAAAGCCGATGGTGCCGATCAGCTCGCCGAAATTGCGCAGCAAAACCGGGCGAGAGATCACATCGCGCGACAACAGGCGGTGTCCCTGCGACAGGGTGATCGCGGCAAAGATGAGCGCCCCGCCGATGCCGAGGAAGATCAGGATCTGACCGACCGGAAGGTTCACCGCCAGCCGCTTGATGAACATATCCTCAAGCGCGAAACCGGCCATCGCCAGAACCATGAGAATGCTGCCGCGCAGGTTTTCCATCGAGAGGCGTCTTTCATATCAGGGCTGCCCCCTGTTAGCCCGGCCAACGCGCCAAAGGAAAGGGGCAAAACCAACGCTAGGACAGAACGACAATGCCGCTGTGCTTGGCCTTGTGTTCGGGCTCGACATGGATGGTTACGCGCGCATCTGGCAGGGCATCCATCAGGGCGGCCTCGATCCGGTCGCAGAGCATATGCGCCTCGTCGACGGTGGTGGTGCCGGGCATGACCAGATGAAAGTCGATGAAGGTGACCTGTCCGGCATGGCGGGTGCGCAGGTCATGGGCCTCGACCGCGTCACCGCCGCTTGCGGCAAGCGCGATGATCTCGCGGATCTGGGCCAGTTCCTCGTCCGAGACCGCCTCATCCATCAAGCCGCTGAGCGATTGTTTGATCACGCCCCAGCCCGACCAAAGGATGTTGAGCGCGACAAGTGCCGCCATCACCGGGTCAAGCACCCACCATCCGGTGGCAAGCGCAAGCCCGACCCCGATCAGCACGCCCACGGAGGACACCACATCGGTGATCAGGTGCTTGCCATCCGCCACAAGCGCCGGCGAGCGATGCGCGCGCCCGGCACGGATCAGAACAAAGGCCCAGGCCCCGTTGATCAGGCTGGCGCCCGCGTTGATCAGCATGCCCGCAAAGGGCGCGTCCGGTGCGAAGGGCGCCATGAAGCCACCGTAGGCCTCGCGCAGGATAAAGAGCGCCGCGATCACGATGAGAACGCCTTCGAGAACCGCGGAAAAGAACTCGGCCTTGTGGTGGCCATAGGGGTGGTTGGTGTCAGCCGGGCGCTCGGCGACGCGCAGAGCGACCACCACGGCGACGGCGGCGGCGACGTTGACAAGGCTTTCCATAGCATCAGACATCAGCGCCAGCGACCCGGTCAGCCACCAGGCAATCACCTTGAGGCCCATGACCAGCAGGCCGATGATCACGCTGCCAAAGGCCAGCTTCATCACTCGTGTCATCGCGGCAAATCCCCGCCTTTTTGGTTGCGGTGTGTGTCAGGACGGTGGGCGCCTAAGCATCGCGCGCTGGATAGCGGCAAGCGACGCAGGATTCTAGGCTTTTTGCCCGGTTTGGCGGATTAATGCGCCCCGGCGCGCGAAAACAGCTGGATCACCACGATACCGGCAAGGATCATCGCGGTGCCAAGGATCGCGGGCAGGTCGAGCTTCTGGCCAAACACCAGATAGCCGATGGCGGCGATGAACACGATGCCAAGGCCAGACCAGATCGCATAGACCACACCGACCGGCATCACCCGAAGGGCCTGCGCCAGAAAGTAAAAGCTGATGCCATAAGCGACAAAGGCAAGCACCGAGGGCCAGAGCCGGGTGAACTGCTGACTGGCCTGCAGGGCGGTGGTGCCGGCGGTCTCGGCAAGGATGGCGAAGGCGAGTACGAGATAGACCTGGGGGATCATGATGCGCGACCTTTCGTCTTGAACCCGTCCAGCCGTAGCCAATTTTTCGCGACGGCGCAATTTGGCAAATGTCTAGGCGTGGGTCAGGGGGAGTTCGGTGGTATGTTTGATCTCTTCCATCACGAAGCTGGCCGAGACATCGCCCATCGGCACCCGCGCGATCAAGGTCTGATAAAGACGGTCGTAATCGGCCATATCGACCACCTGCGCACGGATCAGGTAATCAAGATCGCCCGACATGCGGTAAACCCCCTGCACCTCGGGCAGGGCGCGGGTGGCGCGGGCGAATTGCGCCAGCCAGTCGGCGTCATGGCGCGCGGCGCGGATTTGCAGATACACGGTCAGCCCAAGCCCAAGCTTTGCCGGATCAAGCAGGGCCACGCGGGCCCGGATCACGCCGGCGGCCTCAAGCGCCTTGACGCGGCGCCAGCAGGCATTGCGCGACAGGCCGACCCTTTCGCCCAAGGCATCAAGCGCCATGGCGGCGTCGCGCTGTAATTCTTTGAGGATACGGCGGTCGATGTCGTCAAGAATGCTCATGGAATTCGCTTTACTTGGGATGCTATCCCACTCTTATGCCATTTTCCCGCATCTTTGGGAGAAAATTGCCATGTGGCGGGGGTAAATTCAATCCAAGCAATCAACCAAGAGGGCCAAGGCCATGATTTCCAAAGTCTTTCTCGATCATCCCAAGTCTGTCGATGAAACCTATCTTGAGCATGCCCGCTTTGCCGGCACGTTCAGCCTGAAACTGTTTGGCGCGGGTTTCGCGGCGCTTGTCCATGCGCTTGTCCCGGCGATGTTTGACAAAACCGCCAGCCGGATGATCGCTGAGATGTACGCAAAGACCCACAATCGCGGCCAATGAAAACGGGGGCCAAATCGGCCCCCCGCTCATTGTCACATGTAGGGTGGGTGAAACCCACGCTCCTGTCGGTTTAGCCGATGATGCCGTTCAGGGTCGCACTCGGGCGCATGACGGCGACAAGCTTGGCCGGGTCGGCATGATAATAGCCGCCGATATCCGCCGGTTTGCCTTGAACTGCGGCAAGCTCGCCGGTGATCTTGGCCTCATTCTCGGCCAGGGCCGTGGCGACGGGCGCGAATTCTGCGGCAAGGGCCGCGTCGTCGCTCTGCGCGGCGAGGGCTTCGGCCCAGTAGCGCGCGAACCAGTAATGGCTGTCGCGGTTGTCGGGCTCACCGACCTTGCGGCTTGGCGAGCGGTCATTGTCAAGAATGCCCTGCGTGGCGGTCTCGACGGTCTCGCCCAGAACCCTGGCGCGGGCGTTGTCCTTGGTCTCGGCCAGGAACTTGAAGCTTTCGCCAAGCGCACAGAATTCACCCAGTGAATCCCACCGCAGGTGGTTTTCGCCCAGAAGCTGTTGCACGTGCTTGGGGGCCGAACCGCCGGCACCGGTTTCAAACAATCCGCCGCCCTGCATCAGCTTGACGATCGAGAGCATCTTGGCCGAGGTCGCCAGTTCCAGGATCGGGAACAGGTCGGTGAGGTAGTCGCGCAGCACGTTGCCGGTGATGGCAATCGTGTTCTCGCCCTTGGTGATGGTCTCAAGGCTGGCGCGGGTTGCGTCACGCGGGGTCATGATTTCGAACTTGTCGGCCACGCCTTTGGCTTCGAGGATCGGCTTGACCATGGCGATAAGCTCGGCGTCATGGGCGCGGGCCGCATCGAGCCAGAAGATCGAGCGATAACCGGTCGCCTTTTGACGGGCAATCGCCAGATTCACCCAGTCCTCGATCGGGGCCTTGCGCGCCGAGGCAGAGCGCCAGATGTCGCCCGCTTCGACGCTGTGCTGATGCAGCACTGTGCCGTCACCAAGCACCATTTTCACAGTGCCATTCGCCGGGATTTCAAAGGTGGTCGGGTGGCTGCCGTATTCCTCGGCCTTTTGCGCCATCAGGCCGATGTTCTGCACTGTGCCGGCGGTCGCCGGGTTGAGCTTGCCATTGGCTTTGAAGAACTTGATCGCCTCGTCGTAAACCGGTGCGTAGCTGTTGTCGGGGATGACACAGACCGCGTCATGTTCCTTGTTGTCCGGGCCCCAGCCCTTGCCACCGGCGCGGATCAGCGCGGGCATCGAGGCATCGACGATCACGTCGGAGGGGACATGCAGGTTGGTGATGCCACGGTCGCTGTCGACCATATACATCGGCGGGCGCGCGGCCATGGTCTCGTCAATCGCGGCCATGATGTCGGCGTTGTTCTTTACCCGCTCAAGCAGATCGCCAAGGCCCGAATTGGTCGAGACACCAAGGGCGTCCATCTCGGCGCCGAATTTCTCGAACACCGGCGCAAGGAACTGTTTGACCGCATGGCCAAAGATGATCGGGTCAGAGACCTTCATCATCGTCGCCTTGAGGTGCATCGAAAACAACACGCCCTCGGCCTTGGTTTTTTCGATTTCCTCGGCAAGGAAGGCGTCAAGCGCCGCAGCGCTCATGTAGGTCGCATCGACCACGGTGCCGGCGGGATAGCTCAGCCCGTCCTTCAGAACGGTTTCGCCATCGGCGGTTTCCAGCACGATCTTGGCCTTGGCGGCATCGGCAAGGGTGGCGGATTTCTCGTTCGAGAAAAAGTCGCCGCCGTCCATCGCCGCGACGCGGGTTTTGCTGTCGGCGCTCCACTCGCCCATGCGGTGCGGGTTTTTCTGGGCAAAGCTCTTGACGGCAGCGGCGGCGCGACGATCAGAGTTTCCTTCGCGCAGCACCGGGTTCACGGCCGAGCCCTTGATCGTGTCATAACGCGCGCGCACGTCTTTTTCAGCGTCGGTTTCGGGCTCCGAAGGATAATCGGGGATGTCATAGCCCTGCGCCTGAAGCTCGCTCACGGCGGCCAAAAGCTGCGGCACCGAGGCCGAGATATTCGGCAGCTTGATCACATTCGCCTCGGGCGTCTTGACCAGCTCACCCAGCTCGGCAAGGTCGTCTGAAACGCGCTGATCGGCGCTCAGCTTGTCGGGGAAGGTCGACAGGATGCGACCGGCAAGCGAGATGTCCTTGGTGCCAACGGTGATATCGGCGGCGGCGGCAAAGCGCTGGATGATTGGCAAAAGAGAAGCACTCGCAAGCTCGGGGGCTTCGTCAACCTTGGTGTAAATGATATCGGGAACAGTTTTATTGACCATCGGGCATACCTCTCGATCAGGTTAAGAAATGTGCCGTGGGTCTGGCGCAGGGGCGGAGCAGACACGCGTGGCACGGAATCGTTTGCTTGGGCGGGTCATAGCGCAAATCGGTGGCGCATGAAAGACGGTATGCGACAGTATACAAAAATAAATTACATCAAACTGCCAGAGCCACCTGCTGTTTGAGCCGCGACATCAGGGCATAGCCCAAAAGCACCGCGATCAGAACGCCGATATGCGAGGGCAGCGGCGTGCCCTGAAACAGCTGTCCGATGGGAATGGCGAGGCTGACGCTGCCGATGGTGGCCAGGGCGCCGACCACGCTTGCGGCGGTGCCCGCAATCGCGCCCATCGGGGCAAGCGCAAGCGCGTTGAGATTGCCAAGCGTCAGGCCGGCCTGAAAGAAAACGCTGGTCTGCCAGATCACGAAAACGGCGAATTGCGCCTGCGGCGGCAGGCCGGTCATCCAGAGCGCAATCGCCAGAACCGACAGGATGATCTGCGCGCCAAGGGCAAAGCCGATCATCCGCTCCATCCCCAGGCGCATGATCAGGCGGGCATTGAGAAAGCTGCCGCTTCCGGCGACAAGCGCCATCACGAAGAACCAGCGCGGAAAGCTCTCGGCGCGGTCAAAGGTCAGCTCGAAAATCGGCTGAACCATGCTGAGCGAGGTGAACAGCGTGGTCATGCAGAGCGTCTGCACCAAAATGGCAAGCCGGGTCACCGGATTGGCCAGCACCTCTTTTATCGCCGCCGCAATCGGGCGCGCTTGAAACGGGCGGCGGCGCTCTGGCGGCAAAGGCTCGTTCAGGCGCAGCGCCATCCACAGCGTCAGAATGCCGGCAAAAACCACGAATGCGCCAAAAACCCCGCGCCAGCCTGCAAGCGCAATGATACCCGCCCCAAGCAGCGGCGCCATTGCCGGGGTCATGGCAAAGATCGTCATCACGAAGGACATCAGCCGCGCCATTTCGCGGCCCGAGTATGTATCGCGGATGATCGCCACCGAGATGATGCGAAACGCAGCCGCCCCGAGGCCCTGCAAGACCCGCGCCGCCAGAAGAGTGCTCAGGCTTGGCGCGATTATCCCCAAGAGCGCGCCTGCGACATAGATCACTGCGCCGATCAGGATGATGCGTTTGCGCCCGAATGAATCTGACAGCGGCCCGGCGATGAAGGTCCCGACGCCAAGCCCCATCAGAAAGCTGGTGATGATAAGCTGTGCGCGGTTGGGGGCCTCGGGCGTCAGCGCCTCGGCGATATGGGGCAGGCCGGGCAGCATGGCGTCGATGGAAAACGCCACCGTCGCCACCATCATCGCCATCATGGCGATGAATTCGGCCTGTGACATCGGGCGCGAGGCGGGAAGTTGGGCGGGCATTGGCTGTCCTTTGGCGTCTCTTGCGCGGCGGCTTGGCACGCATGGCAAAGGCGCAACAGTTGGCCGCCGGGCCGTGCGATGCCCGGTTTGCGGGGCGTTATCGCGGAGGCGTATCCTGATTGGCCGAGGCGGGCTCTTCCTCGGGATTTTCGGGCTGCTGGCTTGGCTTGTGATGGTGCCCGAGACGCGCAATCAGCCATTCGGTGTGCTCTTCGCGCTTTTTTACCGCGAAAGAGCCGAATTGCTGAATGATGACGGCGAAAATTCCCAGGCCGATCATGATAAAGACCGTCGTGCCGATCTTGCCGAGGGCGGTGGCGGGCACAAGGTTGCCATAGCCGACGGTGGAAAGGGTCACGACCGTAAAGAAGTAGCTGTCAAGCCAGCTCCAGCCCTCGACCGCATGAAAAAACGCCGTGCCGCCCGTGATGATCAGCGCAAGCATCGCCAGAAGGGTGAGGGCTTTGGCGCGTTGCATCGCAGCTTATCCTTCGGCCTTCGTGCCAAGTTCGTCGATCACCTTGATCCACAGATCGGCGGGCTGACAGCCGGGCACGGCATGCTGGCCGGCAACGATGAAGGTCGGAACACCGGTGATCCCCATGGCGCGGAACTGTTTGTCGCGATTGGCGATATCCTCGCGGTCTGCCTCGCTCTGCAACAGCCGCAGGATCATCGCTCCATCCATCGACAGGCTATCGGCCAAATCGGCCAGAACCTCGTGGTCGCCGATATCGCGGCCCTCTTCAAAATAGGCCCGGAAGAGCGCCATCGCCATGTCGTTCTGCACGTCCTCGATGCCCGCCCAATGGATCAGGCGATGCGCGTCAAGCGTGTTGGGGGTGCGTTTGATGCCGGCAAAATCAATCTTGAGACCGACCGCCTCGGCGCGCTCGACCACAGGGGCATAGGCGCGGATCGCGCCCTCTTTGCCGCCGAATTTATGCTCAAGATACTCGCGCCGGTCCATGCCCGCGGCGGGCATCTCGGGGTTGAGTTGGAAGGGGTGCCAGGCGATTTCGAAACCATGACCGGGGCGCTCTGCAAGGGCCTGATCAAGAAGGGTTTTCCCGATGTAGCACCAGGGACAGATCGGATCGGAGATGATATCAAGCTTGACCATTCATAGCCTCGTATATGGGCCGCAATGCGCGACGCAGGAGTTTGCCATTGGCCCCGGTCGGCAGGGCGGGCACGTGAAAATATCCACGCGGGCGTTTATAGGCGGCCAGTTCTGCCATGGCGAACTGATCCAGTGTTTCGGGCGGCAAGGGTTCGGGGCCAGTATAGAAGGCCATGATCAGGCGTGCATCCTGTTTTACCTCGATGTCGGTCACGGCGCATTGGGTGACGCCGGGGTGCTGGTTCAGCGCCGCCTCGACCTCAAGCGGCGAGACGCGAAACCCGCCGGCGTTCATCATGTCATCGGCGCGCCCGAGATAGGTGATCTGGCCTTCGCTGTCCATCGCGCCCTGATCGCCGGTCACGAACCAATCGCCGCGAAATTTCTCTGCCGTCGCCTCGGGGGCGTTGAGATAGCCAAGCATGAGGCCCGGATCGTCGCGATGCACGGCGATGGTGCCCTCATGGCCAAGCGGTACCGGGCCATCCGCCCCGAGGATCGCGACACGGCGGCCGTTTTGAGGGCGCCCAAGGCTGTCGTCGGTGACCGGATGCGAGGGGCTTGAGGAAATGAAGGTCGAGCATTCGGACATGCCATAGGCTTCGTAAATCTCGGTACCGGTGGCCTTGGTCCAATGCGTGCGGATCGTGTGCGAGAGTTTTTCACCGGCCGACAATCCATGGCGCAGATCGGGCAGGTCAAACCTCTGGTCTGGCTTTAAGAGTTTTCGGTAAACCCCCGGTGCAGCTGCGAAAATCGTCGCCTTATGCTGCGCAAGCAGGCCCGGCAATTGCTCTGGCCTGATCTCTGGTGCGGGGATAAGCGCGGTGGCGCCAATGGTCCAGGGATCCATCAGCCCGGTGCCAAGCGTATAGGTCCAGTTGAACGCGCCCGCATGGCAAAGGCGGTCGGTGTCGCGCAAGCCGTACCAGCCCTCAAACATCATCTGACGCGCCCAGATCGCGCGATGCGCATGACACACCGCGCGCGGCACGCCCGAGGTTCCCGAGGTGTAGATGATATAGGCCAGGCGATCCGGGGCGCCCATGTCATAGGGGGCCGCAGGCAGATCGCGCATTGCCTCAAGGGTGGGCTGGTCGATGACCGTGACGTGGGTATCAGGGCAGGCAACCCCATGCGCGCGCAGGATGGCGGCGGGGGTCAGCGTGGTGATCATCCGCGCCACCTCGGGCGAGGTGAGCTGCGCCGAGGTGGGCACCGGCACAAGGCCCACGGCAATCGCCCCAAGATAGGCGATCGGAAATTCCACCGTGTTATCAAGGCGCATCAACACCCGGTCGCCGGGCTTCAACCCGGTGCGGAGCAAACCCGTGCCGGTCCCGAGAACCGCCGATTTCAGGCGTGCGTAGCTCCATGAATCTGTGCTCTGATCCCCCAGAACCGCAAGTGCGACCTTCTCGGCACAAGCATCGGCCCGCCCCAGAACATGGGCGGCCAGATTGAACGGGCGGGGGCATGGGGCCTGCGGGCCCTGATCGAAAAGCGATGTCATGCGGGTGGCTTAGGCCGGGCGCGGCTTAGTTGCAAGTGGGGCGAGGCGTGGCTATAGAAATGCCCTATGAGTGACAAAGCCCTCCATGCGCTGATCAGTGTCAGCCGCGACGACGGTCAGAGCCCGGTGGCCGAGCCCCTGGATCTGGGTGGGCGCGTGCGCGAATTGCGCAAGGCGCGGGGCTGGACGCTTGAACAGGCGGCAAAACAGGCGGGGCTTGCCCGTTCGACCCTTTCCAAGATCGAAAACGGCCAGATGTCGCCGACCTATGAGGCGCTCAAGAAGCTGGCCCTCGGGCTTGAGATTTCGGTGCCGCAGCTCTTTACCCAACCACAGCGCGATCAGATCAACGGGCGCATGGCGGTGACACGCTCGGGCGAGGGCGCACAAAAGGCCACGGTGACCTATGAGCACGAGTTGCTTGCCGAGGTGCTCAGCCGCAAGCGGATGCTGCCGTACCGCGCCCAGATCAGGGCCCGCAGCATTGAGGAATTTGACGGCTGGGTGCGCCATGACGGCGAAGAGTTTCTCTATGTGCTGACCGGGATGATCCGGCTTTACACCGAGTTTTATGAACCCATCGAGATGCGCCGCGGCGACAGCGCCTATTACGACGCGACCATGGGCCATAACGTGGTGTCGGTCAGTACCGAAGATGCCACGATCCTTTGGGTCACCTCGCTGTCCTGACCCGCATTCAGGCCTGCTGCCAGACCTGCTTAAAAGACCATATTACGATGTGCAAATGACAAAGGGCAGGTTGCAACCTGCCCTTTGTCATTCGCGCGCGGTGGATGGCTTAGCCCTGAAGGTTGGTTTCAAGCCAATGTTCAAGCCAGTGGATATTGTAATTCCCGGTCTGAATGTCTTCTTCCTGCAATAACGCATGGAACAGCGGCACGGTGGTATCCACGCCATCCACGATCAGCTCGCCAAGTGCGCGCGCCAGACGGGTCAGCGCACTTGGGCGATCTTTGCCATGTACGATCAGCTTGGCAATCAGGCTGTCGTAATAGGGCGGGATCTTGTAGCCGTCGTAAAGTGCTGAATCCATCCGAACGCCAAGTCCGCCGGGGGCATGGAATTGCGTTATCGTGCCGGGACGGGGCGCAAAATCAGGAAGCTTTTCGGCGTTGATCCGCACCTCGATCGCGTGTCCATTGATTTGCAGATCGTCCTGGGTGAACGACATCGGCATACCTTCGGCGACGCGAATCTGTTCCTGGACAAGATCGACACCAAAGATCGCTTCGGTGACCGGATGCTCGACCTGAAGGCGCGTGTTCATCTCGATGAAAAAGAAATCGCCCTGTTCATAGAGAAACTCGATCGTGCCGGCACCGCGATAATTGATTCGCGCCACCGCATCGGCACAGGTCTTGCCGATGCGCGCGCGTTCTTCTTCGCTAATACAGGGGCCGGGGGCCTCTTCCAGAACCTTCTGGTGGCGCCGTTGCAGCGAACAATCCCGCTCGCCAAGATGCACGGCCTGGCCTTTGCCATCGCCAAACACCTGAATTTCGATATGACGCGGCGTGGTCAGGTATTTCTCGATATAGACCTCGTCGTTGCCAAAGGCCGCCTTGCTTTCAGAGCGCGCGGTCAGGAAGGCGCTTTCCATCTCAGAGGCATCGCGCGCCACCTTCATGCCGCGCCCGCCGCCGCCTGCGGTGGCCTTGATGATCACCGGATAGCCGATCTCTTCACCAAGCACCTGCGCCTCTTTCAGGGTTGCAACCCCACCGTCAGAGCCGGGCACGCAGGGCACGCCAAGCGCCTTCATCGTGTCCTTTGCGGTGATCTTGTCGCCCATGATGCGGATATGTTCGGCCGAGGGGCCGATGAAGGTCAGGTCATGATCCTCGACAATCTGAACGAAATTCGCGTTCTCGGACAAAAAGCCATAGCCGGGATGGATCGCCTGCGCGCCGGTCACCTCGCAGGCGGCGATGATCGCCGGGATCGACAGATAGCTTTCGCTGCTGGACGGCGGGCCGATGCAAACCGATTCGTCGGCCATGCGCACATGCATCGCGTCGGCATCGGCCGTGGAATGCACGGCGACGGTTTTAATGCCCATTTCGCGGGCGGCGCGGATGACGCGCAGGGCGATCTCGCCCCGGTTGGCCACAAGGATCTTGTCGAACATTGCCTGTGCCTTATTCGATGATCATGAGAGGCGCGCCATATTCGACCGCGGCACCATCTTCGATCAGGATACGTTTCACGGTGCCTGCGCGCGGCGCGGGAATGTGGTTCATTGTCTTCATCGCCTCGATGATCAGCAATGTATCGCCCTCCGACACCTGGGTGCCGACGCTGACAAAGGCCGGAACGCCGGGCTCTGCCTGGGTGTAAACGGTGCCAACCATGGGCGAGGTCACCGCGCCGGGGTGGCTGGCGGGATCTTCGGCCGGGGTACTGGCGGGCGCGGCGGCCGGGGCGGCGGCAGCGACGGGGGCGGCGGCCATGGGGGCGGCGGCCACTTGCGTGGTGACGATCTCGCCACGGCGGCTGACGCGTACGTTTAGGGTGTCGTCCTCGCCGTATTCACGCTTGACCGATAGCTCGGTCAGGTCGTTTTCATTCAGAAGTTCCGCCAAGGCCTTGATAAAGGCCACGTCCGATTCATGTGTTTTGTTTGACATCAGGTTCCTCGACCAAAAGCGATGGTGCCCAAAGCGGACCCATGGCATTCGTTTTCGCCGCTTATAGGCTAAGCTGAAGCCCGAGAAAAGCGGCCATTTGACCCTATATTTGGGCGGTTTGTGATCAGATTACGAGGGGTTTCCCGAAAATCGGCGCAAATGCGCCCGCTTCAGAGCGGCATGCCCGAAAGTTTTGCAACGAGTTCGGCAAGTTTGCGAGCCTGAAACTTTTCCAGAAGGCGGGCGCGGTAAACCTCGATCGTGCGATAGGACAGGCCAAGCTCAAGCCCGATTTCCTTGGAGGTGAGCCCCCGACAGGTCAGGATCGCCACTTCGCGCTCGCGCTGCGTGAGGGGCACGAGCGGGCGTTCCTCTGAGAGATCCGAGAATGACCAGACGCCGCGCTGAAACGGGGTGTCCGGGGTCACCGACTGACCGCGAACCCGGCACCAGAACAGCGTGCCATCGGCACGCTTCATCACCCGTTCATCGGCATACCGCTCGGTTTTGCGCATGATCGCAAGGCTGCGTTCCCCGATCCGGCGATAATCCTCGATCGAGGGGTAAAACCGCGCCAGCGGAACACCGGGATAGGTCTCTGGGGTGTCGCCGAAGATCGCGGCAAATTGCTGATTGCACTGCCGGATGATGCGATGCTCCAGCACCGCGAGCCCCACGGGGGCGTGATCGAAGGCAAGCTCTTTGATCTGCATGCCGCCTTTATGCCCCGCGCGTGGCAGCACTCCAAGGGAAATGCGTAGATATACGGAATTGATACCGGGCGCGCGGGATGCTTTGGTGGGCGCGCATGAAAGGGAGCTGTGCAGATGAATATCGGGGTCTGGCTGGAGCGCGCGGCGGCAAACGGACCGGGGCGGTCGGCGATCTATCTTGGGTGCGAGCAGGTTTTCGACTATGCCGGCTTTGACGCCGAAGCGCGCGCCGTGGCCGGCGGGCTTGTCGCGCGGGGCGTAAAGCCCGGTGACCGCGTGGCGATTTTCATGGTGAACAGCCCGGCCTATCTTCTGGCGCTTTATGGTGCGTGGTATGCTGGTGCCGCCGTCGTGCCGATCAATGCCAAGCTTCACAGCGCCGAGGCGGCCTGGATCATCCGGGATGCAGGCGCAGGGATCGTTCTGGCGACGGGTGAATTGGCACGAGACCTTGGCGATACTGGTGTGGTTGTCATTGATATTGCAGAGAGCGATGCATTGACCGGCGCGCCGGTCGCCGCCATCACCGCCCGCGCGCCCGATGATCTGGCCTGGCTGTTTTACACCTCCGGCACCACCGGGCGGCCAAAGGGCGTGATCATCACCCACCGGATGCTTGTGGCGATGTCGCTGGCCTATCTTGCCGATGTGGATTCGGTCAGCCCGGGGGATGCCACGCTTTACGCCGCCCCGATGAGCCACGGCGCGGGGCTTTACGCGATGGTGCATGTGCTGCGCGGGGCGCGCCATATCT
Organism: Roseovarius marisflavi; assembly: GCF_900142625.1. Classification (GTDB taxonomy): domain Bacteria; phylum Pseudomonadota; class Alphaproteobacteria; order Rhodobacterales; family Rhodobacteraceae; genus Roseovarius; species Roseovarius marisflavi. Next base: position 437,748 of record NZ_FRBN01000001.1, on the reverse strand, counting down.
GTCCGGTGTCGGGCGGGTTTGACGCGACCGAGATTCTTGAACTCGCGCGCCATCATGGCCGGGTGCATATGTTCGCCGCGCCGACGATGGTGAAACGCCTGACGGCGCATGCGCGCGCCAACGGCGCGACCGGAGACGGGCTGCGCAGCGTGATTTACGCAGGCGGGCCGATGTACCTTGCCGATATTATCGCAGCGGTCGATCACTTTGGCGATATCTTCATTCAGATCTACGGGCAGGGAGAATGCCCAATGGCGATCACGGCCCTGCCACGCGGTGAGGTCAGTGACCGAGACCACCCCCGCTGGCGCGCGCGCCTTGGCTCGGTCGGGCGGGCGCAATCGGTGGTCGAACTGCGGATCGGTGATGGCACGGGTCAAGAGGTTGCGCGCGGGAAGACGGGCGAGATCATGGTGCGTGGCGACCCCGTCATGCCCGGCTATTGGCAAAACCCCGAGGCCAGCGACAAGGCCTTTACCGAGGGGTGGCTTTTGACCGGTGACATGGGGGTGATGGACGAGGATGGCTATGTCACGCTTCAGGATCGCTCAAAGGATATGATCATTTCGGGCGGCAGCAACATTTATCCCCGCGAGGTGGAAGAGGCGCTCTTGAGTCATCCCGCTCTGTCCGAGGTTTCGGTTGTCGGCTGCCCCGATGCGGAGTGGGGCGAGGTGGTCATGGCCTTTGTCGTGACTGCGCCGGGCGCGGTGCTCGATGAGGCCGCTCTTGACGCGCATTGCCTGGCGCGGATTGCCCGGTTCAAACGGCCCAAACGCTATGTCTTGGTCCCTGAACTGCCCAAGAACAATTACGGCAAGGTTTTGAAAACAGAGCTGCGCGCGCGTCTGAACGATTAAGATTTTTCAACGAAAAATCTTGGCCATTTTCTTTGCAAAGAAAATGGGGCGTCTTGCGTCTCAGGGCCAAACGCCTTAGATGCGCCCCACGCGGTCGCAGCCTACCCGCTCAAAACAAGGGTTTAATATGGATACCATCGTCATCTGCTCGGGCGGGCTCGATTCCGTGTCGCTTGCGCATAAAGTTGCTGCTGAACATACTCTCAAGGGGCTTTTGTCCTTTGATTATGGCCAGCGTCATTCCAAGGAACTTGGCTTTGCCGCCGCCTGCGCGACGCGATTGGGCGTGGCCCATAGCATCGTCGACATCCGCGCAATCGGCGCGGCGCTTGGCGGCTCGGCCCTGACCGATGATATCGCCGTGCCCGACGGGCATTACGCCGAAGAGACGATGAAGGCCACGATTGTGCCCAACCGCAATGCGATCATGCTGAGCATCGGGTTTGGCATGGCGGCGGCGCAAAAGGTCGACGCGGTGGCAACGGCGGTGCATGGCGGGGATCATTTCATCTATCCCGATTGCCGCCCCGGCTTTATCGACGCGTTTCAGGCGATGCAGGATCGCGCGCTCGAGGGATATGCTGATATCCGCCTTTATACGCCCTATGTGACCGGATCAAAGGCCGATATCGTCACCGATGGCGCGGCGCATGGCACGCCGTTCGGCGAGACGTGGTCATGCTACAAGGGCGGTGCAAACCATTGCGGGCGCTGCGGCACCTGCGTCGAGCGGCGCGAGGCGTTTCATCTGGCCGGGGTGATCGACCCGACGCTTTATGACGATCCGGATTTCTGGTTGACGGCTCTGGCCGAGAGGGGCGCGTGATGTATCGGATCAGCAAGGAATTCCACTTTTCGGCCTCGCATCAACTCAAGGGCCTGCCCGAAGATCACCAATGTGCACGCCTGCACGGGCACAATTATATCGTCGTCATCGAGTTGGCGTCGACCGAGTTGAACGCGCATGGGTTTGTGCGCGACTACCTCGATCTGGCACCGCTCAAGCGCTATATCGACGACACGCTTGATCATCGGCACCTGAACGATATCCTTGGCGACGATGGCGTCACGGCAGAGCGGATGGCCAAGCACTTCTATGACTGGGCGCATGCCCGCTGGCCTGAGGTTTCGGCCGCAAAGGTGAGTGAGACGCCAAAGACCTGGGCGGAATTTCGTCCGTGAGCAGCGATAACACCATCCGCGTTTCCGAGATTTTCGGCCCCACCATTCAAGGCGAGGGTGCGCTGATCGGTGTGCCTACAGTTTTCGTGCGCACTGGCGGCTGTGATTATCGGTGCAGCTGGTGTGACAGCCTGCACGCGGTCGAATCCGAGTATCGCGACACCTGGAAACCGATGACGCCCGAGGCGGTGATGGCCGAGATCGAGGCGCTGTCCGGTGGCGCGCCGTTGATGGTCTCGCTTTCGGGCGGGAACCCGGCGATTCAGCCGCTTGGCGCGCTGATCAAGCTGGGGCAGGGCAAGGGGTATCGTTTTGCTCTTGAAACCCAAGGCTCGGTTGCGCGACGCTGGTTCAGCGATCTGGATATGCTTGTGCTCAGCCCGAAACCGCCCTCAAGCGGGATGGTTGTGGATTGGGATATCTTTGCGGATTGCGTCGCGGCCGCAAAGGGCGCGCCGAGCGTTCTCAAGATCGTGGTGTTCGATGAGATTGATTACCAATGGGCGTGCGACGTCGCGGGTCGTTATCCCGATCTGGCAGTCTATCTGCAACCGGGCAACCACACGCCACCGCCGCCAGATGACGATGCGGCCATGGTTGATCAGATAGGCATTGATGCGCGGATGCGTTGGCTGGTGGATCGGGTGATCGAGGACCGGTGGTTCACGGCAAAGGTGCTGCCGCAGCTGCACGTGATGCTTTGGGGCAATAAACGCGGCGTTTGACAGGAGAGGTCGGCATGAGCGACGAAACAATCTACAGCAGTCTCAAACAGTTGGGTGGCGCAACCGTTGTGCCGCAAAGCCCGGAAGAGGCCATCCTTGAACGGGTGAAGAACCCGCAAGGCGATGTGGCCTATAACGTGCGCTTCACCGCGCCCGAGTTCACCTCGCTTTGCCCCATGACCGGGCAGCCGGATTTCGCCCATCTGATGATTGATTACGTGCCGGGCGAGTGGCTGGTGGAAAGCAAATCGCTGAAGCTGTTTCTCAGCAGTTTTCGCAATCACGGTGCCTTTCATGAGGATTGCACCGTCAGCATCGCGCGCCGCCTGGTGGATTTCCTTGATCCGCAATGGCTTCGGATCGGCGGCTATTGGTATCCGCGCGGCGGCATCCCGATTGATGTGTTCTATCAGACCGGCCCGATGCCCGTAGGCGTCTGGGTTCCCGATCAGGGCGTGCCGCCTTATCGCGGGCGCGGCTAAGGCGGCATCAGGCCGTTTCTTCTTGCCTTAAATATCCCCGCCGGAGGCATCCGGCACCTGCCGAAACGCAAGGGCGGGCGCCGGAAAACTCGTCCGGCCCTTGCGTGCCAGCCTCGTAGGCAAGGCGGCAAGCCGCAGCACAACTTAGCAAGGCCGCGTCCGGTAGGTGCCGTCGCCAACCGCATAGGCGCATTGATTGGTGGCGGTGTTGCGGGCCACCAGCGTGCCTGCTGCGGCCCCGGCCAGAGCGGAGACGATTGTCCAGCTTGGGTTCGCGTCAAAGGCCGTGGCCAGCAAAAGCCCACCTGCCGCGCCAATCAAACCGCCGGTCACCTCGCGCTTGCTTGGGGGCGTGTCACAGGCCGACAGCGCCAGGGTCGCGGCACAGGCCAGGGTCAGGATGTAATGCTGCATGATCGTTCTCCGAATGAAAGCGCGGCAAAGGTCTCAGTGCCGCCTGGCCTGATCATGGCACAGGCGCGCAACATACCAGTTGGTACTGATCAAAGCGAACGACCAGTCACGCCGCCTGCTTAGACGATCACAACTGGCGGCTTGCGGCGTGCGCCCGACAGGGCGTTTCCGGCAATCGCCGCCAGCAAGACCGCGCCGCCGATCAGCGTGTTGATGCTCGCGGTCTCCCCCAGAACCAGCCAGACCCAGACCGGACCCAGAACCACTTCGGCCAGCGACAAGAGGGTCAGCTCGGCTGCGGGTACCGTCTTTGATCCGATGGTATAGAGGACAAGGCCAGCCCCGACCTGAAACACCCCCATGCCGAGCGCTATGCTGGTATCGGGCAGGGAGATCACCAACGGCAGCCCGAGCCAGAGACAGATGCCCCCCATGATCGCAATCGCGAACAGCCCCGAGATGAACACCGAGGGCATCATCTCGGTGTTCTTGCCCCAGCGAAGTGTGATGGTGAACACCGCGAAGCCAAGCGCCGAGCCAAGGGCTGCCAGATTGCCGCGCAGCGCCGCCCCCGAGGATTTGTCCCAGACCATGATGGCGATGCCGCCACTTGCCACGGCGATGGCGACCCATGTTTGCGGGCGCACCATCTCGCGCAGGATCACCCGGCCAAGCACCGCCGCCAAGAGCGGGGCACTGGCAAAAAGCATCATGGCATTGGCGACAGAGGTGCTTTGTACCGCGTAAATCCCGCCGGTATAGGCCGCCACAAGCGACAGCCCGCCAATCACGCCGCCCCAGCCGGAGGCGCGCGCAAGCGCCAGGGGGTCGCGCCCGGTGCGCAGGCGGATGACCACGTAGAGCAGCGCGCTCATGCTGAGCGAGCGATAAAGCAGGATCTGCCAGACAAGGGCGTCATCGATAAGGCGGATGCCAAGACCCACGGTGGACCACAACACGCCCGCGAAAAACACCAGCAGATAGCCGCGTAAATCGCGCTCTGGTGCAGGGGCTTGGGGGGCTGTCACCAGAGTCATCGGACGTCCTTGTTCTGTGTCAGGACGCGATGCGAGCCAGCTTTGGTTTCCTGGCTCGGGGATCGGTCCTTTGCAGGACAGGCTGGCGGTTTCGATAACGACAGTCTTGTCTGTTTGCGACCGCCCCAGCGAAAAAACCCGCAGGGCCAGGGCCTTGCGGGGGAACGCGCCTAACGGGGTGGCCGTGGTCTATTCGGCGTTGCGCAGGCCCGGCTCTGCATCCATGACCGATGCGGCAAGAGGGGGGGCTTCGGCCATGCGGCGTGCCCGGTCTTCGGGTGTGGAGCCGCGAAGCGGACCGTTATCAAGCGCGGTTGCGCGGGTTGTGGTGTCGGGTGGGTGAACGGAAAAAACCGCACCCGGCGTTATGGCATTCGAGGCCGAAAGCGGCTCGCTCGTGCGCGGCGCTGCCGTTATGGCCTGTATCGGTTCCGTCCTGCCTGGCGGTGTTGGGGCCAATGGTAGGATTGGCGATGAAATTGCGGTGAACATGAGTTACCTCGTCAAAGTTCGCCCCCGCATTGAATATTAAGCCGTTCTTCAGGAAACCAGAAAGGATTTTGATCTATCTGGTTAATGAAATCATAAGAGACCCCCCGCCCGGAGCGAACCGGACGAAGGCAAAAACGCGCGCAGGTTTGAAACGGGCTTAGCCCCGGTTCATCCGGTTTTCGATAAGATCGTCAACAACGGCGGGTTCGGCCAGTGTCGAGGTATCGCCCAGGGCGCCAAAATCATCCTCGGCGATCTTGCGCAGAATGCGGCGCATGATCTTGCCCGAACGGGTTTTCGGCAGGCCCGGCGCCCATTGGATCAGGTCGGGCTTGGCAATCGGGCCAATCTCGGCGCGGACCCATTTTTCAAGCTCTTTGCGAAGCTCCTCGGTCGGCTCGACGCCGTTCATCAGGGTGACATAGGCATAGATGCCCTGACCCTTGATGTCATGCGGATACCCAACCACGGCGGCCTCGGCGACCTGTGCGTGGGCCACAAGCGCGCTTTCGACTTCGGCGGTTCCCATCCGGTGGCCGGAAACGTTGATCACGTCATCAACCCGGCCAGTGATCCAGTAATAGCCATCGGCGTCGCGCCGACAGCCGTCACCGGTGAAGTAATAGCCTTTGTAATCCGAGAAATAGGTCTTCTCGAAGCGCTCGTGATCGCCGTAGACCGTGCGCATCTGGCCCGGCCAGCTGTCCTTGATGCAAAGCACGCCTTCGGCCTCGGTGTCGTGGATTTCAACGCCCGATGTCGGGTCAAGAATGACCGGCTGCACCCCGAAGAAGGGCAGGGTGCAAGAGCCGGGCTTGGTCGCGGTGGCGCCGGGCAGGGGGGTCATCAGGTGACCGCCGGTTTCGGTCTGCCACCAGGTGTCGACGATCGGGCATTTGCCCTTGCCGACAACGTCATTGTACCAGTTCCAGGCCTCGGGGTTGATCGGCTCGCCGACCGTGCCGAGCACCCTGAGATCCGACAGGTCGCAGCTTTCCACAAAGGAATTGCCCTGGCCCATCAGCGCCCGCAGGGCGGTGGGGGCGGTGTAGAACTGGTTGACCTTGTGTTTCTCGCAGACCTGCCAGAAGCGGCTGGCGTCGGGGTAGGTGGGCACGCCTTCGAACATGATCGTGGTCGCGCCATTGGCCAGCGGGCCATAGACGATATAGCTGTGGCCGGTGACCCAGCCGACATCGGCGGTACACCAGAACACATCGCCCTGGTGGTAATCAAACACCAGCTCCTGCGTCATCGAGGCATAGACAAGGTAGCCGCCCGAGGTGTGCACGACGCCCTTGGGCTGGCCGGTCGAGCCGGAGGTGTAGAGAATGAACAGCGGATCTTCGGCGTTCATTTCCTCGGGCGCGCAGTCGGTCGAGGCGGCGGCCATAAGCGCGGTGCAATCGTAATCGCGCTCGGTCCATGTGGTCTGACCGCCGGTGCGTTTGACCACAAGGTTCTTGACCCGGTCATCGCAATGCAAAAGCGCGGCATCGGCGTTGGATTTGAGCGCCGTCTTGCGCCCGCCGCGCGGGGCCTCGTCGGCGGTGATCACGACCTTGGCGTTCGACCCGTTGATGCGCGCGCCAAGAGCGTCGGGGCTAAAGCCTGCGAACACGATGGAATGGATGGCGCCGATGCGCGCACAGGCCAGCATGGCATAGGCCGCCTCGGGGATCATCGGCAGGTAAAGCACAACCCGGTCGCCGCGCGTGACGCCCAAATCCTTGAGGACATTGGCCATCCGGCAGGTGTTGTCGTGCAGTTCGCGGTAGGTGATGTGGAGCGCCTCTTCATCGGGGCTGTCAGGCTCCCAGATGATGGCGGTTTGATTGGCGCGGGTGGCAAGGTGGCGGTCGATGCAATTGGCCGCGACGTTCAGCGTGCCGTCAGAATACCAGTTGATCGACACCTTGCCGAGCTCAAAGCTGACATCCTTGACCTTCGTGAAGGGCTTGATCCAGTCGATGCGCGTGCCATGCTCGCCCCAGAACGCCGCAGGGTCGTTGATCGAGGCTGCATACATTTCGGTGTATTTCGCAGCGTCGATATGGGCGTTGGCCGCGAATTCGGCAGAGGGGGGATAGGTGGTATCGGACATGTCGGACCTTTTCGTTGAGGGCGATCATAAACGGATGCCCGCCCCCAACGATAAAGCGATATGGGGCGCGGGCGATCCGGGTCAGATCGCGAGATATTCAGAGCGCAGTTCTTCGTTTTCAAGAACCTCGGCAGCCGTGCCGTCAAAGACAATGCTGCCCGTGTCGAGAATGACAGCCCTGTCGGCAAGTTCAAGGGCGCGCACCGCGTTTTGTTCGACGATCACGGTGGTGATCCCCTGCTCCTTGATGATGCGCAGGGTCTTCTCGATCTCGTCGACGATGACCGGCGCAAGCCCTTCATAGGGTTCATCCAGCAACAGGACCTTGAGGTCACGCGCAAGCGCTCGGGCCACGGCGAGCATCTGTTGTTCGCCGCCCGAGAGGGTCACGCCCTCTTGCTTGCGACGTTCCGCGAGGCGCGGGAAGAGATCGTAAAGCCGCTCAAGCGACCAGCCGACCGGCGGGGCGATCTGCGCCAGTTGCAGGTTTTCCTCAACCGTCAGGCCGGGGATGATGCAGCGATCTTCGGGCACAAGGCCGATACCGACCGAAGCGGCCTGATGGCTCGACATGGTGTGAAGCGGCTGGTGATCGAGCCAGATTTCGCCCTTTGTCACCTGCGGGCTGTCCATCCGCGCGATCGAGCGCAGGGTGGTGGTTTTGCCGGCCCCGTTGCGGCCCAACAGCGCCAGAATTTCACCCTCGTGGACGTTGAAGGTGATGTTCTGGACGATATAGCTCTCGCCGTAATAGCTTTCCATGTTCCATACGGACAGGAAGGCGGGGGCGGTTTCGGCGTGGTTATGGCCCTTGGAAAAGTCGGGTTTGACGTTCATGGTCCCTGTCTCCTTCAGGCGTGTTCGCCAAGATACGCTTCGCGCACCTTGGGATGGCCCTTGATGTTTTCGGGCGTGTCTTCGACCAGCGGCGTGCCCTGCGCCAGAACGGTGATCCGCTCGGCCAGGCTGAATACCACATGCATATCGTGTTCGATGATCGCGATGGTGATGTCGCGCTCTTCCTTGATCTGTTTCAACAGGTCGATGGTGTTGTTGGTGTCGGCCCGTGCCATGCCGGCGGTCGGCTCGTCGAGCAACAACAGCTTGGGGCTCTGCGCCAGACACATGCCGATTTCCAGACGCCGCTTGTTGCCGCGCGACATCGAGGCCGAGTGATCATGGCGCGCATCGGCCATGTTCAGGCTTTCCAGCATATGCTCGGCCTGCTCGACGATTCCTTTTTCGTTGTCCGCGTTTTCAAAGGCATGCATCCGGAACACGCCGTCACGTTTGGCGAAAATCGGGATCATCATGTTTTCGAGCACGGTCAGATCACCAAAGATTTCCGGTGTCTGGAACACGCGGGAAATGCCCATCTGATTGATCTCGTAGGGTTTGCGCCCCAGAACCGACTGGCCATTGAACATGACGCTGCCGGTGTCGGGAATAAGCTTGCCGATGAGAACGTTCAGCAGGGTGGATTTGCCCGCGCCGTTCGGTCCGATGATCGCATGTACGGAGTTTTCCGCGACGCTCAGGTTCACATCCCCAAGCGCCTGGAGCCCGCCGAAGCGTTTGTTGACGTTTTTGACTTCAAGAATACCCATAACTCCGTCTCCTTATTCGGCGGGGGTGGATTGGGTCGATTTGTTGGCGTCGTCCCCGGATTTCTTGCGCCGGAACAGGCCTGCGATACGCTGCCCCCCCTCGACAAGACCACCGGGCAGAAAGATCACCACCAGCATGAACATGATGCCAAGCGTCAGGTGCCAGCCTTTGCCCACGAAGGGATAGACCAGCGTGATCACCAGATCCTCAAGCCCGTCGGGCATGAAACCAAACCAGGTGTGCAACACGCTTTCGTTGATCTTCGAGAAGATATTTTCGAAGTACTTGATGAAACCCGCGCCCAGAACCGGGCCGATCAATGTGCCGGCACCGCCAAGGATGGTCATCAGAACCACCTCGCCAGAGGCCGTCCACTGCATGCGCTCGGCGCCTGCAAGCGGGTCCATCGAGGCCAGAAGGCCACCGGCAAGACCGGCATACATGCCCGAGATCACGAAGGCCGCCAAAGTATAGGGGCGTGCGTTCAGGCCGGTATAGGTCATCCGGGTGTTGTTGGATTTGATCGCCCGAAGCATCATCCCGAACGGCGAGCGGAAGATGCGGATCGCCAGATAAAAGCTGATCAGCATCAGGATTGCGCAGAGGTAATAGCCGTTGTTGAACTGGAACGACCAGGGGCCAACGACCATTTCATAGGTGTCGCGCATGTCCAGACCGAAGAGGTTGGTCACCGGAATGCCACCGCTTTCGGTGCGGCTTACGCCAAGGATGCGCGGATCGTCGAGCGTCAGCTGCAAGCCGGTTTCGCCATTGGTGATCGGCGTCAGAACCGAATAGGCGAGGTTAAAGCTCATCTGGGCAAAGGCCAGCGTCAGGATCGAGAAGTAGATTCCCGAGCGACGCAGGCTGACATAGCCGATCACGACGGAAAACAGGCCCGCCACGATCACGCTCAGCACGATGGCCGGAAGCACGTTCATGCTCAGCAGCTTGAACATCCAGACCGCCGAATAGCTGCCGACACCCAGAAAGGCGGCATGACCGAACGAGAGATAGCCGGTCAGGCCGAAAAGGATGTTGAAGCCGATGGCGAAGATGCCGAAGATCACGAAACGCTGCATCAGGTCGGGATAACCCGCATTGAACTGTGCCAGTGAACTATCGGTCGGGAACGGGTTCAGGATGAAAGGTGCGCAGAGCGCAAGAAACGTGACGACCAACAGGAGAGACAGGTCTTTTTTGTTCAGTCCAAGCATGGATTAGTCCTCCATCACGCCCTTGCGACCCATCAGGCCACGCGGACGTGTGAGCAGAATGATAATAGCCACCAGGTAGATGATGATCTGGTCGATACCGGGAAGGATCGACTTGATCTCGTTCATCGAGGCAAAGCTTTCGAGAATGCCGAGCAGGAAGCCGGCCAGCACAGCGCCCGGAAGCGAGCCCATGCCACCGACAACCACGACCACGAAGCTCAGCACCAGAAAATCCATTCCCATGTGATAATTGGGCGAATTGATCGGCGCATACATGACCCCGGCGAGGCCGGCCACCGCCGCGGCGATGCCGAACATGATGGTAAAGCGCTTGTCGATATTGATGCCCAGAAGGCCCACGGTTTCGCGATCCGCCATGCCTGCACGCACAACCATCCCGAAGGTGGTGAACTGCAAAAAGGCAAAGACGGCACCGACGATGATGGCGGCAAAGGCGAAATACACAAGGCGCCAGTACGGGTAGATGATCGCGTTGGCGTCAAAGCCAAGCATCACCCCGAAATCAAAGCTGCCCTTGAACACATCCGGCGCGCCGGTGGGGATCGGGTTGGCGCCGTAGAAATATTTGATGATTTCCTGAAGCACGATGGCCAGACCAAAGGTCACAAGGATCTGGTCGGCATGCGGGCGCTTGTAGAAATGCTTGATCAGGCCACGTTCCATGATGAAACCGATTCCGATCATGATCGGGATCGAGAACAGGATCGCAAGTGGCACGGCCCAGTCGATAATCGACGCGCCCACCTCTGGTCCGAACCATGTCTCGACATAGGTCGTCTTGACCTTCATCGGGTTGCCAAGGAAGTCGGTCCTGGTCGGGTCGATTGTCTCGAAGCTGATGTTCAGGATGCGCTGGAGGGTGACCGCGCAGAAAGCACCGATCATGAAAAGCGCGCCATGCGCGAAGTTCACAACCCCGAGCGTGCCGAAGATCAGTGTCAGGCCAAGCGCGATAAGCGCATAAGCCGAGCCCTTGTCGAGCCCGTTTAGAATTTGGAGAATGATTGCGTCCATTGTTCCCACCCATGGGTTAGAGGCGATGGTGGTCTGTCCGAGTCTTTGCGGTCAGAACCGGCCGCGCGCGGTGTGCGCGCGACCGGAATGATCTGACAGATTACGCGCCGGGGTTACAGTTGCCCAGTGCGCCGCCTGCGAACATCGGGTGATCGGCAGGGTAGGTCACCTGTGCCGCCGGTGTCACTTCGACAACTTCGAGAAGGTCGAATTCGCTGGTCGGGTTTTCTTTCCCGCGCACAACCAGAACGTCTTTGAAGCACTGGTGATCGTCTGCGCGATAAAGCGTCTTGCCGTTGCCCAGACCGTCGAACTCAAAGCCTTCAAGGGCTTCGACAACGGCGCAGGGGTTGAAGCTACCGGCGCGCATGACGGCATCTGCATAAAGCAGGGTCTGGCAATAGACGGTATGCGCGGCCTGGCTCGGCGGGAAGCCGTATTTTTCACCGAAGGATTTGACGAACGCTTTCGAGGCGTCATCCTGCAGCGACCAGTGCCAGTTGGTCGAACCGTGAATACCTTTCACGTTTTCGCCGGCACCACGGGCCATCAGGCGCGAGTAGAGCGGAACAACGATTTCGAAGTTCTTGCCGTTGACTTGCTTTTCACGCAGGCCGAACTGAACCGCGTTGGTCAGCGAGTTCACCATGTTTCCGCCGTAGTGGTTCAGAACCAGAACGTCGGCGCCCGAGTTCAGAACCGGAGCGATATAGGACGAGAAGTCTGTCGCGGCGAGCGGTGTGCGCACTTTGTTGACAGTTTCCCAACCCATGGCCTCGGTTGCGGCCGCGATCGATTCTTCCTGCGTCCAGCCCCAGGTGTAGTCGGCGGTCAGGTGATAGGCCTTGCGGTCCGAACCGTAAAGCTTCTGAAGAACCGGCGCCAGAGCAGCGGCGGACATATAGGCGTTGAAGAAGTGACGGAAACCGTTGGCTTTTTTGTCTTTGCCGGTGGTGTCGTTCGAGTGGGTCAGACCCGCCATGAAGATCACGCCTGCCTCTTGGCACAGGCCCTGAACAGCCACGGCCACGCCCGAGGACGAACCGCCGGTGATCATGATCGCGCCGTCTTTTTCGATCATCGACTTGGCCGATGCGCGGGCTGCGTCCGATTTTGTCTGGGTGTCGCCGGTGACGAATTCGACCTTCTTGCCCAGGATGCCGCCGCCTTGCAGGACTTTGGAGCTGAAGGTGTTCATCATGCCGCCGTCGCCGCCACCGTTCAGGTGCTCGACAGCAAGCTGATAGGCGCGCAGTTCGTCGGCGCCCTCGTCGGCATAGGGGCCGGACTGGGGAACGTTGAAGCCGAGGGTCACGGTGCCGCCGGTCGGTTCGTTGGTGAAAGCCGAGGCGCTGGACGCCGTAAAGATCGTCGGCAGGGCAAGGCCGGCACCAGCAATGGCGCTGGTTTTCATCAGGCCCCGACGAGTCAGGTTCGAGTTGGACATAGATTCCTCCCATTGATAATTCTCGGGAAGGGCCTCCTCTTGCGCCTCCCCAAATTGCACAGCTGTGCTGCTTTAGTATGAGGCGTTGTAAGAAAATTACGCAACAACTGCTTTTGGCAGAATAATTAATTTGTAAATTAATAGACATTATCGACGGGGATGTTGTAAATAAAATTTCAAGTGCGGCATGAAGTCGTTTTAAACGCAGGGAAATTTTGATGCCGGAACGGCTGATGATCGGGACCCGGATCAGGGAGCGGCGGGTACTCGGTGGTATACGTCAATCTGATCTCGCGCGTCAGGCGGGCATATCGCCGTCTTACCTTAATCTGATTGAACACAACAGGCGCAGAATCGGTGGCAAAACCCTGCTCAAGCTGGCCGAAGTTCTCAATGTCGAGCCTGCGCTTTTGTCCGAAGGCGCCGAGGCGACCTTGATTGCGGGCCTGCGCGAAGCGGCGGGCGAGCAGGATGATATCGGCGCCGAAGTCAGCCGGATCGAAGAATTCGCGGGGCGGTTTCCGGGCTGGGCAAAGCTGCTGGCCGACCTCTATCGGCGCAACGAGTCGCTTGAGCGGACTATCGAGACCCTGACCGACCGGCTGGCGCATGACCCCTATCTTGCGGATTCCCTGCACGAGGTGATTTCGGCGGTGACGGCGATCCGGTCGACCTCGTCCATTCTGGTCGAGACCGAAGCGCTGGAGCCTGAATGGCAAAACCGCTTTCACCGCAATATCAACGAAGACAGCAGCCGCCTGACCGAGGGCGCACAATCGCTGGTGCGCTATCTTGAGGGTGCTCCGAATACCGATGCCGAACTTAAATCGCCACAGGATGAAATGCACGCCTTTCTGGCGGCGCGCGGGTTTCACCTGCCGGAGCTTGAGCGCGACATGGCCGGGCCACGCGATGTTACGCGCCTGATAGAAGGTGAGGGGGCGGAGCTGTCGAGCCCGGCGCAAAGCCTCGCGCGCGATGTCATGCTGCGGTATCTGGCCGATGCCCGCAGCCTGCCGCTTGAGCCGCTGCTTGGCTGGATCAAAAGCGTCGGCCTGCATCCCGATCGCCTGGCAGAGGCAAGCGGTGTTGATCTGGCCACGCTGTTCCGGCGGCTGGCGGCTTTGCCCGAAGACGCGGTCGGCCCGGTCGGGCTGGTGATCTGTGACGCCTCGGGCTCGCTCGTGTTTCGCAAGCCGCTCGAAGGCTTTGCCATGCCGCGGATTGCCGGGGCCTGTACGCTCTGGCCACTGTTTCAGGTGCTGGCACAGCCCCAGAGCCCGCTTCGGATGCGGCTTAAACAGGTTGGGCGCGGCACCGATACCGTCGAGGCGCTTGCCGTATCGGCCCCGGTGACCGCCCCGAGTTTTGATCGCCCCGCCCTGATGCAGGCGCATATGCTTTTGCTGCCCGACCGGCCCGAGGCAGCCACAGCGCCCCTGCGCGAGGTGGGGGTGAATTGTCGGATATGTTCGCTGGCCAGTTGCGCGGCGAGACGGGAACCGTCAATCATTTCAGACGGTTTTTGACAGGCTGGGTAAGTTTGGGGATAGTTGCGTGACGGTTCTGCCGTTATGACATCGGAGGGGAGGCCGGTTGCATGGGAAAAAAGGTTCTGCTGATCGAGGATGAGCCGAATATTATCGAGGCGGTCAGCTTTATCCTGTCGCGCGACGGTTGGGAGGTGAAAACCCATTCCAATGGCCATGACGCGATGGAGGTGGTGCGCCTGCGCGCGCCCGACCTGATCATCCTGGATGCGATGCTGCCGGGCAAGAGCGGCTTTGACATCCTGACGGAAATTCGCGGCGACGCGGCGCTTGGCAATACACCGGTCCTGATGCTGACCGCGCGGGGCCAGAGCAAGGATCGCGAGATGGCCGAACGCGCCGGTGTCAGCCAATATATGACCAAGCCGTTTTCCAATGCCGATGTTCTGGCGGCGGTGCGCGCGCTTGTAACCCCATGAGCCCCGAGCGCGGCCCGGTCTTTCTGGCGCGGCGCACCTATCGGCGCCGCCGTCTGGCCGACGCGGCTCGGCTTTTGCCGATTGTCGGCACGGTTTTGATCTGTATCCCGCTGTTGTGGCAGGGCGAGGGCGCATCGGGCAGCACCCGCACCACCATGGCGATGTTCTATATCTTTGGCCTCTGGATGATCCTGGCGACGATTGCCGGGATCATCTCGCGCCATCTGCGCGCCGCTGAGAACAAGGAACCGCCGCGCGGGGCAGGGAGCTAGGCCATGGCGATCCTGAACGTGCTTGCCCTGGTCTGTCTGGTTTACGTGGCGTTTCTCTTCGCCGTTGCCTTTGGTGCGGATCGTGCGGCGCGCCACGGGCGCGGCAAGTGGTTGCGCTCGCCCTATGTCTATACGCTGTCGCTGTCGATCTATTGCACCGCCTGGACATTTTACGGCGCGGTTGGCTTTGCCGCGCGCTCGGGCCTTGAATATGTGACGATCTATCTCGGGCCGACGCTTGTGATGATCGGCTGGTGGTGGACCCTGCGCAAGATGGTGCGGGTCGGGCGCAGCCAGCGGATCACCTCGATCGCCGACCTGATTTCGTCGCGCTATGGCAAGTCGAACCTTTTGGCGGTGTTCGTGACCATTCTCGCGGTGATCGGCGTCACGCCCTATATCGCGCTGCAATTGCAGTCGGTGACCCTGTCGTTCGCGGCCTTTTCCGAAACCGAACAGGCCGGTGCGGCCCTGCCGGACATGCAATCGACCGCGCTTTGGGTGGCCATGGGCCTTACGCTTTTCACGATCCTCTTCGGCACGCGCAACCTTGATGCCAACGAACGCCATCACGGCGTGGTCATGGCCATCGCGGTCGAGGCGGTGGTCAAGCTTTGCGCGCTTTTGGCGGTGGGTATTTTCGTGGTCTGGGGGCTGTCGGGCGGGGTGTCAGAGACACTTGCGCGCATCGACGCCTCAGAGATTGCCCGCTTCGAGGTGCCCGGAAGCCGCTGGATCGGGTTGACCATGCTGTCGGCGGCGGCGTTCCTGTGTCTGCCGCGGATGTTTCAGGTGATGGTGGTCGAGAACGAGGACGAGGACCACCTGCGCACTGCGGCCTGGGCGTTTCCGGCCTATCTCATGCTGATGAGCCTGTTCGTGGTGCCGATTGCGGCGGTCGGACTGGATATCATGCCAATCGGCGCCAACCCGGATTTGTTCGTGCTGACGCTGCCGCTCATGGCGGGGCAGGACGGGCTTGCGATCCTGTCGTTTCTGGGCGGGTTTTCCTCGGCGACCTCGATGGTCATCGTGGCGGCGATTGCCTTGTCGACGATGGTGTCAAACCACATGGTGATGCCGATCTGGCTTCATTTTACCGGTGGTTCGGCGATGATTTCGGGCGATGTGCGCCAGGTCGCGCTTTTGGCGCGCCGCCTGAGCATCGCGGGCGTGGTGTTCCTGGGATACCTCTATTTCCGGGTGACCGGCGGCGGCGCGGCGCTTGCGGCCATCGGATTGATTTCTTTCGCGGGCGTCGCCCAGTTTCTGCCGGCCCTCATGGGCGGCTTGTTCTGGCGCGGGGCAACGCGCACCGGGGCCTTGGCCGGGCTTGGGGTTGGCTTTGTGCTCTGGCAATACTGCCTGTTCCTGCCAAGTTTCGGTCCCTCGATGATCATGCCGCAGACGGTTCTGGATCACGGGCTTTTCGGGCTGAGCTGGCTTCGCCCACAGGCGCTTTTCGGGGCGCAGGACATGGACCCGCTGGTGCATGCGATCATGTGGTCGATGCTGCTGAACACCGGGGCCTTTGTCCTTGGCTCATTGCTGAGTTTCCCACAGCCGATCGAGCGCTTGCAGGGCGCGCAATTCGTTAATGTGTTTGATCATTCCTCGACCACTGGCGGCTGGTCCGGGGGCATGGCGCAGAGCGAAGACCTTTTGATCATGTCGCAACGGATCATGGGCGCGACTGAGGCGCAGGCGCTGTTTGCCACGGCCGCGCGCCGTCAGGGCCTGGCCGGTTATCTGCCCGAACCTTCGCCCGATTTCCTGCAAGAGCTCGAACGCGAGCTCTCTGGCTCGGTCGGGGCGGCCACGGCGCATGCGATGATTTCCCAGATCGTCGGCGGTGCGGCGGTTTCGGTCGAGGATCTGATGGCGGTGGCCGATGAAACCGCGCAGATCATGGAATATTCCAGCCAGCTCGAGGCGCAATCCCAGGAACTGGCCCGCACGGCGCGCCAATTGCGTCAGGCGAACGAGAAACTAACCCAGATTTCGGTACAAAAGGATGGCTTCCTGAGCCAGATCAGCCATGAATTGCGCACGCCGATGACCTCGATCCGGGCGTTTTCCGAGATTTTGCGCGATACCTCTGATCTGACGGCGGAAGAGAAAAGCAAGTATTCCTCGATCATCCATGACGAGGCGGTGCGCCTGACCCGGCTTTTGGACGATCTGCTTGATCTGAGCGTCCTGGAAAACGGCCAGGTGGTGCTGAATACGCAAACCGGATTGCTGAGCGACCTTCTGGATCGCGCCGAACGCGCCGCGGGCGTGCAGGTCGGCACGCTCAAGGTCGAACGGGATCGCGCGGCCGAGGCTTTTGAGCTGACCACCGATCTTGACCGGCTGGCGCAGGTCTTCATCAACCTGATCGCCAATGCGCGCAAATATTGCGATGGCGATCCGCCGGTTCTCAGCATCCGCACCCATGAGGTTGAGGGGCGTCTGGTGATTGATTTCACCGACAACGGGTCGGGGATTCCGTCGGAAAAGCAGGCGGTGATTTTCGAGAAATTCTCGCGCATTGGCGAGACCAAGGCCGGGGGCGCGGGGCTTGGGCTGGCGATCTGTCGCGAGATCATGACCCGGCTTGACGGCTCTGTCAGTTATCTGCCGGGTCAGAAGGGCGCGGCCTTTCGGGTCAGTCTTCCGCTGCCGCGCCGCATGGCCGCGCAATAAACTGCCAAACCTAAAGGAATTGGTAACCAAGCCCGCAGTAGTGTGACCGGGACAGCATAAGAGGTGGGCAGCGGCGGGCGGTATGGGATCGCAGGATCAACACTCAGTAATTCATCGCAAGGCACAGGCTGCCCGCGGTGGGTTTGATTCGCGGCTCATGTCGCCCGCCAGGGCGCTGCGGCTGTCGCTGGCGCGTACCGCCGACACGATGTTTGATCTCGCGCTGACGGTTGTCACGGTCGAGCAATTGCGCGTGCCGCTGAGCGATCTTGCCAAGGCGCTTGGCGAAGAGGGGCTTTTGTTGCTGCTTGAGGGCGAAAATGGCCCGCGCGGCGCGCTGTCGCTTGATCCACAGTTTCTGGCAGGGCTGATCGAGGTGCAGACCACAGGCGCCGTGCGTCAGGGCGCGGCACAGCCGAGGCCTGCAACGCGCACCGATGCGGCGATGGTGGCGCCGCTGATCAATGCCCTGCTGTCGGGGTTTGACGGACAGATGGCCGGCGGGGTTGAGGGCTATCAACCCCGCAAGTTCGAGTATGGCGACATGGTCGAGGATACGCGCAGCCTGTCGCTGGCGATGACGGCGCCGGACTACGACCTGTTTCGCATCACGGCAGATCTGGGGCCGGGGGCGAAAACCGGCTGCTTGAGCGTATTGTTGCCGGTGGCGCCGCCGAAAGCCGCAAAGCCGAGCGGCAAGAAGACCACCGCGACGGGCGCGCAACCGAGCATCCGGGATGTGGCGATCAACGCGCCGGTGGTGCTTGACGTGGCGCTTGCGCGCGTCAGCCTGCAACTCAAGGATATCTGGGCGTTCAAGCCGGGCATGCTTGTGCCGGTCTCGCCCGAATGCCTTGGCACGGCGCAGGTTCTTGGCACCACCGGGCATCTGGTGGCCGAGGCGCGGCTTGGCCAGATGAACGGCTGGCGGGCGGTGCGGCTTGTATCATCGGCGGCGGCGCCGTTGCCGGATCTTGCGCCGACAGAGCGCGCAGACGCGCCAGAGGTCACCCCACCGGCCAAACCCGCGCCGGCAATGACGGTGCGCAAGGTGGCGGATATCCCCGAGGCGGTGGAGCAACCCATTGCCAGCGACTTTGATTCCTACGGCGAGATGGGCGAAGAGGGCGATCTGATTCCATATGAAAGCTAGGGGCGTGCGCAGGCATGGCCATGGCCGCCATCAGCGCCGCATCCGATTGCTCGGATTGACCTGTATCAAAGTCCCATCTGCAGCACTGCCCTAATCTCTGGGCAGCATGGAGGATCGTCATGATCAACACACAGAAATATCGCGATGCGCTGATGGCTCGTCTTGGCGAACTCGACAAGCGTCTGCACGCCATCGAGAGCGAGCTTGATTCGCCAAAGTCCAAGGATTGGGATGAAATGGCGGCCGAGCGCGAGGATGACGAGGTGCTGGAGCATCTCGGCCAGAGCGGACAGGACGAAATTGCGCGGATTCGTGCCGCCCTTGGGCGGATACGGGACGGCAATTACGGCACCTGTACGGCCTGTGGCGAGCAGATTGCGCCCGAACGGCTTGATATTTTGCCCGAAACGCCGCTGTGCCGGACCTGTGCCGCGCAGCACGACTGATGCGCTGTCTTGTCCACGTCATGAGCGGATTTTATTTCTGTTCCGACTGAAAAATGCACGTTAAGGTAGATTACACCATCTGGGAGGATGACCATGACCAACACAACGCCCGAAATGGACCGCCTGAGTGCTCAGATTTCACAGGCCGACAGTCA
This sequence comes from Roseovarius marisflavi, assembly GCF_900142625.1. Taxonomy (GTDB): domain Bacteria; phylum Pseudomonadota; class Alphaproteobacteria; order Rhodobacterales; family Rhodobacteraceae; genus Roseovarius; species Roseovarius marisflavi. The sequence continues at coordinate 418,462 of NZ_FRBN01000001.1, read as the reverse complement.
AACCCGCTATCGCTATGAGCCACAGGTGCGCCGTGTCATCGAGCGCCTGAATGCCGAGGGCGAGGCCGTTCCTGCGGCAACAAAGCGTCTGCATGAGGAATTGCTTCGCGAGGCGATTGAGGCGCAATTCGACAACATGCCGGTCTGATCTTTCGGTTAACGCCGCCCTGCGCTTGCGTGTGCGTCAATTCCCCGTAGTAATTGATGCAGCAAACAGGTGTTTTGGGCGGGTATGATGTGACCGGACAAATTCAGAGTGAGCGCCGTGATGGGATGGCCGTCCTGCGGATGAACCGGCCCGTTGCCAATGCGCTTGCGCCGCAGTTGCGCGCCGATCTGTCAGCCGCCCTCTGCGAGGCCGCGCAGGAAGACGCCGTACGCGGCGTTGTGATCTGCGGGGCCGGGACGGGGTTTTCATCGGGTGTGGATCTTACGGAATATGACGGCCCGCTGGCCAGCCCCTGGGTCAGTGCGCTTTGCCGCGAGATCGAAGACTTTCCCAAACCTGTGGTCGCGGCCTTGCACGGCTCTGTTCTTGGGGCGGGGGTCGGGCTGGCGCTTGCGGCGCATGCCCGCGTGGCGCAGGCCACGACGCGGCTGGCGCTGCCGGAAATAAGCCTTGGCATGATCCCCGGCGCCGGGGTCACACAGCGCGCGCCGCGCCTTGTGGGCGCGCAGGTCGCGCTTGAACTGATGCTCTCGGGCAAGCCGGTTGCGGCCTCTGATCCGCGCCTTCGGTTGTTTTTTGACCAGATCACCCCGGATGATCCGCTGGCGACGGCGGTCACCCTGGCGCGCAAACTGGCCGATAGGGGCAGTTGGGTGCGCACCCGTGACCGCGAGCGCGGGCTAACCGATCCCGCCGCCTATCAGCGCGCGCTTGGCCTTGTGGCCGAACGCCTCGCCGGACAGGGCGGGGCCGGTGCCGATATCGTGCGCGCAGTCGAGGCGGCACAGCTGTTGCCGTTCGAGCAGGGGCTGGAGTTTGAACAGGCGTTGTTCGAGGATCGCCTGACGAGTGCCGAGGCGCGCGCGCAACGCCACATCTTTGCGGCAGAGCGGCGCGCGGCGATCATGCCGGAGCTGGCGCAGGGCACGGCACAGCCGCTCAACCGGATCGCGCTTGTGGGCGGCGACGCCGCAACCCTGGCCGATCTCGGGATGCTGTTTGTTGATGCAGGCAAAGATGTCCGGGTCACCGACGGTGATCTGGCATTGCGCCTCAAGCGGATTTTGGATGATGCGGTCGACAATGGTCGACTTGATGCCGCAGGGCGTGACGCCCGGATTGCTCGCCTCACCGAGGGCGCAACAGACGGCTGGGCGGACCTTGTGCTTGACGCACGCGGCAGGCGTGTGGCGGGTGCCCATCTGCCGACACCGCGCAAGGGCGGTGTGGGCGCGCGCGTTGACATCGGCGCGGGATTGGCCGGTGTGGGCCTCGGTTTGCGGATCTATCGCCCGGCCCATAGCCAGCGGCTTGTTGAAATCGCCGTCGAGACAGGAGCCGCGCCTGCCGCTGTTGCAAGCCTTGCGCGCATGTGTGCCGATATGGGCCGGGTCGCCGTGCGCGCCGCCCAACCGGCCGCCGGTGCGGGGCTGGGGCATGGCATGACGGCGGCGCTTTATCTTGCGGCGCTTGATCTGATGCGCGGCGGGTTGACGCCGCTGCGGGTGGATCAGGCCGCTCAGCGCCTTGGCTTGCGCGCGGGGCCGTTCCTGATGATGGATAGCGAGGGGCTGGCGCAGGTCGAGCAGCGATTGAAAGCGGCGGCAGGTGACATCGGGCTTGGCAATGGCTGGGCCGGGCCACTGGAAGAGCGGCTTGCCAAGGGCGCCAAGGGGCGCTTTGTCGGGCGTGGATTTTACGACTATCCCCCTGAAGGACCACGCCCTGCCAAGGGCCTGGCCGAGGCCGGTCGCGCCGTCAGCGAGGTGCTTGGCGACGTCGCGCCGCGTCACGCGCTTCATGCGGCGCTGATCAACGCTGCGGCCCGGATGCTGGCGGCACAAGCCGTTCAGCGGGCGTCGGATATCGATGTGCTCATGGTGCGCGGATACAACTATGATCGCGCGCGCGGCGGCCCGCTTATGCAAGCGGATCAGCGCAGCCTCATGGCGGTTCTGAAAGACATGAAAGCGCTTGCCGCGCGCTCCGCGCCGATCTGGGCGCCAGAGCCGATGATCCTTGATCTGGTCAAGAACGGTCAGGGGTTCTTTGGTCGTGCGGGCGCGGCCTAGCTTAGCAGGATTCCGATCACCACCATCATCAGCCCGATCACCGACAGGAACAGCGCCGCCGTGTTGATCGGCACCACCTTTTGCATGGTCGCGCGCATGGCTTCGTCGCTCAGCCCTGCCTTGCGCGCCTTCCAGACGGTCACAATGCACCAGATCAGCCCCACCAGGCCCGCCAGTGAAACCGCAGCTCCAAGCCAGATCAGAATTTCCATCGCGTGCTCCTTTATGGTGCGATCTTGATGCGCTGCGCCTAGTCGAAGTTGCGCCGTTGCGCAAGTCGGACAACCATGCAGAAGCATCTTGCAGAGCCGCGCGCGCGGCTATAGTCAGAAGGCCCAATTGACCGGAGACAGCCCATGAACGACATGAATTCCGACTCGACCTACCGCGTAACCGCAGACGAGTTGCGCCAGTTCATCGAGCGCTTCGAGCGGCTGGATGCCGAGAAAAAGGACATCGCCGAGCAGCAGAAAGAAGTGATGGCCGAGGCGAAATCGCGCGGCTATGACACCAAGGTTCTGCGCAAGGTGATTTCGTTGCGCAAGCGCGACAAGGACGATATTGCCGAAGAAGAAGCGGTGCTTGAGATGTACAAAGAAGCTTTGGGCATGTCGTGATCACCGCTTAGGAGTCGCGCCGTTCTTCCAGCTTGGCGCGATCCCAAAGTGCATCCATTTCCGCCAGATCAGACTGCGCCGGGGTTTTGCCCTGCTCGGACAAGAGCGCCTCTATCCGGCCAAAGCGGCGGGTGAATTTGGCATTTGCGCCACGCAGGGCGGTCTCGGGGCAGAGGTTCATATGCCTCGCAAGGTTGGCCATCACGAAGAGCAGGTCACCGAATTCTTCCTCGATCTTTTCCTGTGGCAGATCGGCCGCCGCCTCTTGCAGCTCGCCGACCTCTTCGGTGATCTTGTCGAGGACCTGACCAACCTCTGGCCAGTCAAACCCGACCCGCGCGGCGCGTTTCTGAAGCTTGACGGCGCGCAAAAGCGCAGGCAGGCCCTGGGCCACGCCGTCAAGCGTACCGGTCTGGGCCTGGGCCGCGCGCTCGACTGCCTTGATCGCCTCCCAGTCGCGGGTTTGCTGCTCGGCGGATTTATCGCGCGATTCGTCGCTAAACACATGCGGGTGACGCGCGACCATCTTGTCGGAAATCGCGTTGGCCACGTCATGGACATCAAACAATCCACTATCCTCGGCGATTTGCGCGTGAAAGATCACCTGCAACAGCAAATCCCCCAACTCGCCGCGCAATTCGCCCCATTCCTCGCGCTCGATCGCATCGGCGACCTCATAGGCCTCTTCGATGGTGTAGGGCGCGATACTGGCAAAATCCTGTTCGATATCCCAGGGACAGCCCGATGCGGGATCACGCAGCGCGCGCATGATGGCGATCAGCCGGGGCAACCCGCCGTTTGGATCGTGAATGAGGGTGTCATCGGCCATTGCGGTGCTCTCGTCTTTGGGGTTGAGTGGACCCTGACGCGTGAGCAAAAGGATGTCCAGAGATGGCCGTGATCAACCGCATCGCCGGCTTTGCCGACGACATGACCGCCTGGCGGCGCCATCTGCATGAAACCCCGGAGTTGGGTTTTGACTGTCACGAGACCGCGGGCTTTGTGGTCGAGCGGCTGCGCGCGTTTGGCATCACCCAGATCGAAGAGGGCATCGCCACGAGCGGAGTGGTGGCGGTGATCGAGGGCACGGGCGACGGCCCATGCATCGGCTTGCGCGCCGATATGGATGCCCTGCCGATCAACGAGACAACCGGCGCCGATTGGGCCTCGAAGCGGGCGGGCAAGATGCATGCCTGTGGCCATGACGGGCACACCACGATGTTGCTTGGGGCAGCCAGATACCTTGCCGAGACCCGCAATTTCGCGGGGCGTGTGGTGCTTATCTTTCAGCCCGCGGAAGAGGGGCCCGGCGGCGGGCAGGTGATGGTCGACGAGGGCATCATGGATCGCTACGCCATTGATCAGGTTTATGCTTTGCATACCCTGCCGGGGGTGGCGGCTGGCACGTTTGAAACCACGCCGGGGCCGATCATGGCGGCGGTGGATACGCTGCATATCGAGGTGATCGGAGAGGGCGGCCATGGCGCCATGCCGCATGAAACCCGCGATCCGGTGGTCGCCGCCGTCGGCATCGTGCAGGCGATCCAGACCATCGTAAGCCGCAACCGCAATCCGCTGGATGATCTGGTGATCTCGGTCACCCAGATACACACCGGCAGCGCAGATAACGTGATCCCCGAAACCGCCTATATCAACGCCACGATCCGCACCTTTACCGCCGAGGTGCAGCAGATGGTGCATCGTCGCCTGCGCGAGGTGGCCGAAGGGCAGGCGGCCTCTTACGGGGTGCGCGCCGAGGTCCGGATCGAGCTTGGCTATCCGGCAACCTATAATGACGCTGAGAAGACCCGCTTTGCCGCCCAAGTGGCGCGCGAGGTGGTGGGCGAGGCGTCGGTGATCGAGGATCGCCCGCGCGAAATGGGCGCCGAGGATTTTTCCTATATGCTGGAGGCGCGTCCCGGCTCCTATCTGTTTCTGGGTCAGGGAGAGGGCCCCGGCCTGCATCATCCCGGATTTGATTTCAATGATGCGGTCGCCCCGGTGGGCGCTTCGTTTTTCGCGCGCCTTGTAGAGCGTGCACAGCCGCTGGCAAAGACCGAATAAAAGGATGGTATGATGGCATTGGAAGATGCAAAAAAACAGGTGGATCAGGCGTTTACGCGGCAAAGCTTGCGTGGTTTGAGTTTTGAGAACACCTTTGGCGGGGCTACGTCTTTTGCCCGTCGCCGTTATACCAAGGACCTGAGCGGCGTCGATGTGGCGATCACCGGGGTGCCCTTTGATCAGGGCGTCACAAATCGCCCCGGCACGCGGCTTGGCCCGCGTGCGATCCGCGAGGCGAGTGCCCTGCAGGTGTTCGATCCGCCCTATGGCTGGGGCGGGTATGATCCGTTGAGCGCGCTCAATGTCGTGGATTACGGCGATCTGGCGTTTGATTATGCCAATGTGCCCGCCTTTCCCGGCGCCTTGACCGCTCATATCCGGGGCATTCTTGACGCCGGTGCGGCCAGCATTGCGATTGGTGGCGATCACTATATTTCTTTCCCTATTTTAAAGGCTTACGCTGAGAAGTTCGGGCCGTTGGCCCTGGTGCAGTTCGATGCCCATTCCGACACCTGGGTCGATGACGATATGGACCGCGTCGATCACGGCACGATGTTCTACAAGGCGGTCAAGCTCGGGCTGATTGACCCCAAACGCTCGGTTCAGGTGGGCATTCGGACCGAGAACCCCGATACCTTGGGCATAACCACGATTGACGCGCGCGAGGTCCATTCAGCGGGCCCCGAGAGGACATCAAGCAAAATCAAGGGAATAGTCGGCGAAGCTAATGTTTATATGACCTTCGATATCGACTGTCTTGACCCCGCCTTTGCGCCGGGTACGGGCACGCCGGTCTGGGGCGGGCTAAGTACGGCGCAGGCGGCGATCATCCTGCGCGATCTTGCGGGGATCAACCTCGTTGGTGGCGATGTGGTCGAGGTGTCACCGGCCTATGATACCACTGGTGCGACGGCGATTGCGGGCGCTCATGTGGCGATGGAGATGCTTTGCCTCTGGGGCTGGACCCGCCAGACATGAAAAAGGCGGCCACCTCTTATGAGGAGCCGCCTTGCAAACCTGTCATGGCCTGCGCGTAAAAGATCAGGCGTTGGCTTCGCGAATCTTGTCCGCCGCTGCCTTGTCATAGCTGACGCCGGATTTCTCGAACAACTGGTCGAGTTCGCCCGAAAGGGTCATTTCGGTGATGATGTCACAACCGCCGACGAATTCGCCTTTGACGTATAGCTGCGGCACGGTGGGCCAGTCGGAATAATCCTTGACGCCCTGACGGATTGCCTCGTCTGCGAGAACGTTCACATCGGCAAAATCGACGCCCATGAAGTTTAGAACACCGGCCACGCGCGATGAGAACCCGCATTGCGGCATGTCCTTGGTGCCTTTCATGTAAAGCACCACGTCATTGGCTTTTACGGTCTCTTCGATCTGGGTTTTTGCATCGGTCATTTGGAAAGGTCCTTGTCATCGGGCCGCTTCGGATAAAGCGGGAGAAAAGTGGTGCGCGCCTATTCCGGCGCCTTGGTGGTCAGGGCAAGCGCGTGAATCGCGCCGTTCGGCCCGTCCATCTTGCCCTTGAGGGCGGCATACACCGCGCGCTGTTGCTGAACGCGGTTCATTCCCCGAAAGCTTTCGTCAATCACTTCGGCTGAGAAATGCACCCCGTCATCGCCTTGTACGGTGATCTTGGCATCGGGAAGGGTCTGGCGGATCAGGGCTTCTAGGTCAGAGGCAAGTAGGGCCATGCGGGGGTCTCCTTTGGGCGGTTGCCACAGATGTAGAGCGCGCCATACCCAAGTGCAAGATGCGCGGGTGGCCTCATCGACCTGACAGGGCTTCTTCTGGCCAGAAATATCCCGGGGGAAAGGCGCGGGGCCTTGGGGGCAGCCCCCTCTGTCCTCCGGTCAGATTTCCTGCCCCTTTTTCAAAAGCTCGTCGATCAACTGGCGCTGCAAGGCGCCGCTGTCGCCGCCGCCAAACTGAAGCGCACCGCCGGAATAAAGCGTGCCATAGCTTTCGGCGAGGTTCACGACCTGCCCGAGGCCGGAAATGAATTCTTCTTTTTCAAGCGCCCGGAGAGGATGTATAAAAGCCGACCAGAGCACGTCCTTGGCGATGGCATAGCGCGCATCAAGGGCAGAGTCGAAATTGGCCTGAAGAACGCGGGTGATATCCTCCTGGCTCATCTCCTCGAGTTTGCGCACAGGTGAGATGGCACGCATCCGGTCGGCGGCCTCGTCGGTGATGATCATGACCTGTACATCGGCGATCGTCATCTGCCAGAAGCGCCCGTTTGTCTGGGCCTCGGGGTCAAGCGCGCGGATGATTTCATCAAGCCGGGCAAGCGTCATCGGCGCCTTGGCGGGAAGGTCGGCTTCGGGTTGCGGGGCGGTGTCTTGCGCGGCGGCAAGGGGCGCCGCAAGCGCGAGGGTTGCGGCCAGAAGAAATCGGATCATCGACAGTCCTTTCATGGGCACTGGCGAAGATTGTGCCATAGCGGGCGCGGGGCCGCTATGGCACTCAGCAAAACGTGATCAGGCGAAGGTCTCGCCGAATGCACCGCGATAGATCGCCGAAAGCTCGGCCAGCGGCGCGTCGCTCGCGCCAAATTTCACCGAGTCGCCGCCAAATTTGCCCACGGAGTGCACCGGCACATGGGCCTGTCCGGCGGCAATCATAAGCGCCTCGGCCTGATCGAAGTTACAGGCGATAAGGTAGCGCCCCTGATCCTCGCCAAAGAGCGTCGCCGTGTCGCCGCTGTCGAGATGAACGCCGACGCCCGCCGCCTCGGCCAGCTCGAAGGCGGCAAGGGCCAGGCCGCCATCCGAAAGGTCGGTGCAGGCCTTGATCAGCGTGTGATTGGCGCGGATGAAATCGCCGTGGCGTTTCTCGGCGGCAAGATCGACCGGGGGGGCGTCGCCCTCGACCCGGTTGAAGACCTCGGCCAGCAGGGCCGATTGGCCAAGGTGGCCGACCGTTTCGCCCAAGACAAGCGCCACATGGCCCTCGCGGACCTCGCCGGTGATCGCCAGATCGGCATTTGCAATAAGCCCCACCGCGCCAATCGTCGGTGTCGGCAGGATCGCGGCGCCGTCAGTCTCGTTGTAAAGCGAGACATTGCCCGACACGATCGGCATATCCAGCGCGCTACAGGCCTCGCCGATGCCTTTGAGGGCGCCGACGAACTGGCCCATGATCTCGGGTTTTTCGGGATTGCCGAAATTGAGGTTGTCGGTCGAGGCCAGCGGTGTGGCGCCAAGCGCGCTGAGGTTGCGATAGGCCTCGGCCACCGCCTGTTTGCCGCCCTCATAGGGGTTGGCGGCGACATAGCGCGGGGTCACGTCGCTGGTGAAGGCCAGGAGCTTGTCGGTGCCATGCACGCGGATCAACCCGCCGCCAAGGCCCGGCGCGCGGGCGGTATCGGCCATGACCATCGTGTCATATTGCTCGTACACCCATTCGCGCGAACAGTAGTTGACCGAGCCGATCAGCGCGCGCAGCCCGTCGATGGCGTCAATCTGGGGCACCGCGTCATCGTCAAGCGGCGTGGCGGGGGCGGTGGCGACCCAGGGGCGGTCATATTCCGGCGCGCTGCCGGCAAGCGTGGCCAGCGGAAGATCGGCCTTGACCTCATTACCCTGCATGATCAGGAAACGGTCTTCGGGGATGGTTTCGCCGACGATGGCGAAATCGAGGTCCCATTTGTCGAAGACGGCGCGCGCCTCTGCCTCAAGCTCGGGGCGCAGCACCATCAGCATGCGTTCCTGGCTTTCAGAGAGCATCATTTCATAGGCGGTCATGTTCTCTTCGCGCTGTGGCACGTGATCGAGTTGCAGCTTGACGCCAAGCCCGCCCTTGTCGCCCATTTCCACGGCCGAACAGGTCAGACCCGCCGCGCCCATATCCTGAATCGAGATCACCGCGCCGGTGGCCATCAGCTCAAGCGTGGCCTCCATCAGGCGCTTTTCGGTGAAGGGGTCACCCACCTGAACGGTGGGGCGCTTTTCCTCGATGCTTTCGTCGAATTCGGCGCTTGCCATGGTGGCGCCGCCAACCCCGTCGCGCCCGGTTTTGGCCCCGAGATAGACGACCGGCATTCCGACACCAGAGGCCGCCGAGTAGAAAATCTTGTCTGCATCCGCCAGACCGGCGGCAAAGGCATTCACAAGGCAATTGCCGTTATAGGCCGCGTCAAAGCGCACCTCGCCACCCGCGCAAGGCACGCCGAAACAGTTGCCATAACCGCCGACGCCTGCCACCACGCCATGCACAAGCTGGCGGGTCTTGTGATGCGCGACCTCGCCAAAGCTAAGTGAGTTCATCGAGGCGATGGGGCGCGCGCCCATGGTAAAGACATCGCGCAGGATGCCGCCCACGCCGGTCGCCGCGCCCTGGTATGGCTCGATATAGCTGGGGTGGTTGTGCGATTCCATTTTGAAGATCACCGCCTGACCGTCGCCGATATCAACGACGCCGGCGTTTTCGCCGGGGCCGCAGATCACTTGCGGGCCGGTGGTCGGCAGGGTGCGCAGCCATTTCTTGGAGGATTTATAGGAGCAATGTTCGTTCCACATCGCCGAAAAGATACCGAGTTCTGTGAACGACGGCTCGCGGCCGATAATCTCGAGAATGCGAGCGTATTCATCTGGTTTAAGACCATGGGCCTCGATCAGATCGGGCGTGATTGCCGGTTCCTGCATGTGACTGGAATCCCCTGAATGCTGTGGTTGCGCGTTTCTTTAAAGCAAGCACGAGGCCGGGGAAAGGGGGCGAAATGCCCTGATCCGCGGGCCGATGCGCCTGTGGCCGCCGTGGGAGCCTCCGGCGGGGATATTTGGAGCAAGAAGAAATCAGGGCCGGTGACATGCCGCCTTGACCTTAGGGGAATAATGCCGTTGCCTGCGGGAAAATGTCAGAGGAGCGATGCAGCATGGACCGTCTGGAAAATCCGTGGAGGGGCAGGGGCCTGCCCGAGGCCGTTTTGGCCGGGGCGCCGATGCCAAGTACCGATGCGGCGGCGGTTATCGGGCTTTTGGGGCGGTGCCCGGCCGCGGCCGAGACGCCGCTTGTCAAGCTGAGCGGGTTTGGGCCCGAGGTTTGGGCCAAGGACGAGCGCACCCGGATGGGGCTTGGCAGTTTCAAGGCGCTTGGGGCGGCCTATGTGATTGCCCACGGCGCCGCCGAAACCGGTGCTGATGACCTGACGCAGGCGTTGAGCGGGCAGGTTTATGTAACCGCAAGTGCCGGCAATCACGGGCTTTCCGTCGCCGCAGGGGCGAGGTTGTTCGGGGCGCAAGCGGTGATCTACCTCGCCGAGACCGTGCCGGAGGGCTTTGCCGAGCGTCTGCGCGCCAAGGGGGCCGAGGTGGTGCGCGAGGGCACGAATTATGAGGCCAGCATGGAGGGCGCCATGCGCGCCGCGACCGATAATGGCTGGACGCTTTTGTCGGACAGTTCATGGCCCGAGTATTTTGAAATCCCGCACCGTTTGATGGAAGGATACCTTGCCATGGCCGAAGAGGCCGCGCGTCAGATGCCCGCACCGCCGACGCATATTTTCCTTCAGGCCGGGGTTGGCGGGCTCGCCGGGGCGAGCGCGGCGTGGTTTCGCCATGTCTGGGACGACGGGCCCGAGATCATCGTCGTCGAGCCCGACCGCGCCCCCGCGCTTCAGGCCAGCATTCGCGCCGGGCAGCCGGTCGAGACCACCGGGGCGGTGTCGAACATGGGGCGGCTTGACTGCAAGGTGCCCTCGTTGATTGCACTTGCCGGGCTGGCGCGCGACGCCGATCTGTTCGTGACCATCACCGATGACGAGGCCGACGCGATTTTGCCGGAACTGGCCGCGCAGGGGGCGGCGAGCACGCAATCGGGCGCCGCCGGGATTGCGGCGATGAAGGCGATGGATTTGCCCGCCGATGCGCGGGTGTTGTGCATCATCAGCGAAGAGGCCGAGGGGTGAAGCGCGGCTTTGCGCGGGGCGAATACGCCGCGCGGCTGGCGCGCGCACAGGCGGCGATGGACCGGGCGGGCCTTGGCGCGATCCTTTTGACGACAGAGCCGGAAATCCGCTATTTCACCGGCTATCTCACGCGGTTCTGGGAAAGCCCGAGCCGCCCGTGGTTTCTTGTGGTGCCGCTCTCGGGCGCGCCGGTGGCGGTGATCCCGTCGATTGGCGCGGCCCTTATGGCGCAGACCTGGATCAGCGATATCCGCACCTGGCCCGCACCGCACCCCGAGGATGACGGTGTGTCGCTTTTGACAGAGACCCTGCGCGAGATCGGCGGCCCGGTGGGCGTGCCCTCGGGGCCGGAAAGCCATGTCCGCATGCCGCTGGCGGATTTCGACCGCGTCAAACGCGACAGCGGGCTTGAGTGGCGCGGCGATGCGGGGATCGTGGCGGCGCTCCGGGCGGTGAAATCAGAGGCCGAGATCGACAAGGTCGCGCATATTTGCGGGCTTGCGGGGCGTGCCTTTGACCGCGTGCATGAGATTGCCGCGCCCGGCGTGCCGCTCTCGCAGGTGTTTCGCGACTTTCAACGCCTGTTGCTGGAAGAGGGCGCCGATTGGGTGCCTTATCTTGCAGGCGGGGCTGGGCCGGAAGGCTATAGCGATGTGATCTCGCCGGCCTCGGAGCTGCCGCTGGCGGCGGGCGATGTTCTGATGTTGGATACCGGGGCGGTTTGGGACGGGTATTTTTGCGATTACGACCGCAATTTCGCGATTGGCCATGCCACCGAGGCGCAGAACCGCGCGCATCACCGGCTTATCGAGGCGACAGAGGCGGGGTTTGACGCGGCGCGTGCCGGGGCGCGGGCCAGCGATGTCTGGCGCGCCATGGCCGATATCGTCGGCGGCGGCGAACAGGCCGGGCGTCTGGGGCATGGGCTTGGCATGCAGCTGACCGAGGGGCTGTCGCTTACGGCGGGGGATCAGACGGTGCTTGAACCCGGCATGGTGATCACGCTTGAGCCGGGGGTTGATCTCGCGCCGGGGCGGATCATGGTGCATGAAGAGAATATCGTGATCACCGATGGCGCGCCGCGCAGGCTCTCGCCCTTTGCCGGGCGCGACATTGCGGTGATCTGACCTCGGCCCCCGGATGCCCGCGCAAGTGGCAACACGCCCCCACTTGCCCAAATTCTGTGCAGGCAAAAAAAAGGCCGAGCACTAAGCTCGGCCGAAGTCCAACAGGGAGGTATGATAGTGACCGGCCTTGCGGCTGTCACCGTCATGAAAGGCAATTAAGGGCGCGCTATCGCCCGATCAAGGGAAATAATGCCGCAGGTGCAGCATGCCCGCCATGCGGTCTGTGCATAGCTGGTGCAAGCTCTGCCAATTTAACTAGCTAAGAGCCTGTTCTTTCAACAGCTTACGGTAGGTGAATATCTCTTCCTGAACAAAGTCGCGAAAGGCGGCAATGCGTTTGGATTGGCGCAATTCTTCTGGATAGGCGAGGAAAACCGGCACTTCGACCGATTGCACCTCTGGCAGGACACGCACCAGATCGGGAAAATCGCGCGTCAGGTAATCGGGCAGAACGCCGATTCCGAGATTGTGCAGAACCCCCTGAAGCACGCCGAAATAGTTGTTCACCGTCAGGATCGACTGAATGTCATTGGTCATCAGTTCGTTCACAAGCATCGCCCCGGCGCCGACCTGCGCCGAGCGCGGGTTCTGACAGATCAGGCGGTGGGCATGCAGATCCTCGATCACCTCGGGGATGCCGTGGGTTTCAAGGTAACCGGGGGTCGCATAAAGGCACATGTGCACGCTCATCAGGCGCTTGCGGATCAGGTCGGCCTGGCTTGGCTCTTTCATGCGGATGGCGACATCGGCCTCGCGCATCGGCAGGTCAAGCACGCGCTCTTCCAGCATCAGGTCGATCTTGAGGTCAGGGTATTTCTCGTAAAGCTTGGCAAGACGCGGCGCGAGCCATAGCGTGCCGAACCCGGTCGTGGTGGTGACGCGCAATTCGCCGAACACCTCTTCCTCGCTGTCGCGGATGCGGGCGGTGGCGGCGTCAAGCCGTTTGAGCATGGCGCGCGTGGCGTCAAACAGCAATTCGCCCTGTTCAGTGAGAATCAGCCCGCGTGCATGGCGGTGAAACAGGGTCGCATTGAGCGACTCTTCCAGCGCGCGAATCTGGCGGCTGACGGCGGATTGCGACAGGTGAAGCTGATCGCCGGCATGCGTCAGGCTTCCGACGTCGGCCACCGCATGAAAGATTCTAAGCTTGTCCCAATCCATTACACTAACTTTCTGAGGATACGCGCGCCCGTTACGCAATAGCAGAGAACTGGTTCCAGATTATAGAGCGTCAATGATTTTTTTGTGAAATTCCCCTTGGTAGGTCATAAATTATGACCTAATATCGCTGTATATTATGGCATAGTCCTCAAACCTCAGGGAGGCACGACATGAGCAAGCAACAGGTATCGCTGAACGACCGGTTCGATCTTGAAAAATCACCGATTCTGCTGAACGGCACACAGGCGCTTGTGCGGCTGATGTTGATGCAATCGGCGCGCGACCGGGCGGCAGGGTTGAACACGGCGGGCTATGTTACGGGCTATCGCGGCTCGCCGCTTGGGGCGGTGGATATGCAGATGAACCGCGCCGCCAAGTATCTTGCGGCGGCTCAGGTGCGGTTCGAGGAAGGCCTGAACGAGGATCTCGCCGCGACCGCCCTTTGGGGCAGCCAGCAGGCAGAGCTGCGCGGTGAGGGCAAATATGACGGCGTTTTTGGTCTTTGGTACGGCAAGGGCCCCGGTGTGGACCGCTCTGGCGATGTGATGCGCCATGCCAATATGGCGGGCACGTCGAAACATGGCGGCGTGTTGATGGCCATGGGCGATGATCACACCGGCGAATCCTCGACCGTGTTGCATCAGAGCGAATGGGCGATGGTCGATGCCTATATGCCCGTGGTCAGCCCGGCCGGCGTGCAGGAAATCATGGATTACGGCATCTATGGCTACGCCTTGTCGCGGTTTTCGGGGCTTTGGGTGGGGCTCAAGACCATGAAGGACACGGTCGAGGCCACTTCGGTGGTTGATGGTCGCCCCGACCGGATGCAGCTTGTCATGCCCGACTTCGAGATGCCCGAGGGCGGGTTGAACATCCGCCTTGGCGACACGCCGCACGATCAGGAAACGCGGATGATCGATCACAAACGCTTTGCCGCCGAGGCGTTCAGCCATGCCAACAAGATGGACAAGCGCATCTGGGGCAAGCCCGGCGCAAAGATCGGTTTCGTGGCGGCAGGCAAGAACTGGCTTGATCTGGTGCATGCGCTTGATCTTTTGGGCGTAGATGCGGCCGAGGCCGAGCGGCTTGGCCTTACGACCTATAAGATCGGCCAGACCTTCCCGCTTGATATGCGCGGCTTTCACGATTGGGCCGAGGGGCTTGATCTGATCGTGGTGGTTGAAGAAAAGCGCAAGCTGATCGAGGTGCAGATCAAGGAGGCGATATTCAACGACCGCCACGGACGGCGGGTTTATGGCTGGCACAAGGGCGGCGGTGCCGGCTCGATGCACGGGCCAGAGCTTTTCCCGACGCGCGGCGCGCTTGATCCGATCCTGATCGCCGAAAAGCTGGGCGAAATCCTGATCGAGGAGGGGCGCGGTACTGATCGTATCAAGGCGGGGCTGGCCTCGCTGGCCGAGGCGCGGCGCAACGACAACGTCGAGGAAATCGCGACCCGCCTGCCGTATTTCTGTGCGGGCTGTCCGCATAACAGCAGCACCAAATTGCCCGAAGGCGCGCGCGCCTATGCCGGCATTGGCTGTCACTACATGGTGCAATGGATGGACCGCGAGACCACCGGATTCACCCATATGGGGGGCGAGGGCGCCAACTGGATCGGCGAAGCGCCGTTTTCCACGCGCGGGCATGTGTTTCAGAACCTTGGCGACGGCACCTATAACCATTCCGGCGTGCAGGCGATCCGCGCCGCCCTCGCGGCGGGCACGACGATGACCTACAAGATCCTCTACAATGACGCCGTGGCGATGACCGGCGGGCAGGCCAATGACGGCGGGCTTGATGCGCCGCGCATTGCCGCCGAATTGCGCGCCATGGGGGTGAAACACCTTGCCATTGTCTATGATGAAAAGGAAGACATCGACCTTAAGTCCTTTCCGCAAGCTGTTGAATGCTTTGAGAGATATGAATTGATGGAGGTGCAGAAACGGTTCGAGAAAGTCAAAGGCGTCTCGGCAATCATCTATGTCCAGACCTGCGCCGCCGAAAAGCGCCGCCGCCGCAAGCGGGGCCTGTTTCCGGACCCGGACAAGCGTGTGTTCATCAACACCGATGTCTGCGAGGGCTGTGGCGATTGCGGGGTGCAATCGAACTGTGTGTCGATCGTTCCGGTCGAAACCGAACTTGGCCGCAAGCGCGCGATTGACCAATCGAGCTGTAACAAAGATTTCAGTTGTATCAAGGGCTTCTGCCCCTCTTTTGTCACGCTAGAGGGCGCGGTGATCCGCAAGGATCAGACCGCTGATCTGGTGTTGCCCGACATGCCCATGCCCGAACTGCCCGCAATTAACGGCACCCATAACGTAGTGATCACCGGGGTTGGCGGCACCGGGGTCGTGACGATCGGCGCGGTGCTTGCACAGGCGGCGCAGATTGATGGCAAGGGTGCCGGCATGATGGAAATGGCCGGCCTCGCGCAAAAGGGCGGCGCCGTGCATATTCATTGCCGCCTTGCGGAAAATCCAAGCGATATCAATGCGATCCGGGTCGCAACTGGTGAATGTGACGCCTTGATCGGGGGTGATCTCGTGGTCAGCGCGGGGGCGAAAACCCTTGGCCTGACGCGCGCCGGGCGCACCGGCGCGGTGGTCAATCGTCACGAGATTATCACCGGCGATTTCACCCGTAACACCGAATTTCATCTGCCTACGGACCGGCTTGAACTGGCGCTTGAGGCAAGGCTTCGCGACGATGTGCAGCTTTTCGATGCCTCTGATCTGGCCAAGACGGTGATGGGCGATTCGATCTATTCCAATATGATGATCTTTGGCGCCGCCTGGCAGCGCGGGCTTTTGCCGATCAGCCATGAGGCGATCACACAGGCAATCACCCTCAACGGCGCGGCAGTGGAAAAGAACCTGCGCGCCTTTGAAATTGGCCGTTGGGCGGCGCTCTACCGCGGCGATGTCGCCACGGTGCTGACGCCGAATGTGGTGCAAAAACCCAAAAACCTGGCCGAAAAGATCGCCTATCGTGCCGATCACCTGCGCGCTTATCAGGGCAAGCGCCTTGCCAAGCGCTATGAAAAGCGGCTTGCGGGGATCGAGGACGAAGCGCTGAAAGAGGCCGTCGCCAAGGGCTATCACAAGCTTTTGGCCTATAAGGATGAATACGAGGTTGCGCGCCTGCACCTTGAAACGGCGGATAAGGCGCGCGCGGAATTTGGCAATGACTTCAAGATGCAGTTCCACCTTGCCCCGCCGATCCTGTCCAAAATGGGGGCTGATGGTCGCCCGGTGAAACGCGAATTCGGGCCGGGCATCTTGCGTGTTTTCCGCATCCTGGCCCGCCTCCGGCGCCTGCGCGGTACGCCGTTTGATCCGTTCGGGCGCACCAAGGAACGCCGCATGGAGCGCGCGCTGATCAGGCAATACGAGGCGGATATGAATGAGGTTCTGCCCAAGCTAAGCGAGGCAACCCGCGAGGCGATCATCGCACTGGCCGAACTGCCGCTGTCGATCCGCGGTTTTGGTCCGGTGAAAGAGGCCAATGAGGCCAAGGCCGCCAAGCGCCGTGAAGAGCTTCTTGCGGTGATCCGCGCCGGGGGCACGCCATTGGCGCAGGCGGCGGAGTGAATGTCGGCAAGCCATTGTACGGGTATGCGGGCGCTGCAAAATCCCTCATGGCGTTTTTACCGAGCAAGACGTATGAGTTATCGCCAAACCCGCTGAGTCTTTTGCTCTTCGGGTTCGGCTTTGATCAACAAACGCGGGCGGCGGCAAATGGCGGTAGGGATTTTCGATAGCGGGCTTGGCGGGTTGACGGTTCTGGACGCGGTGCACGAGCGGCTTCCGGATTTGCCCTTGGTGTATCTCGGCGATAACGCCCATGCGCCTTACGGGGTGCGCGACGCCGATGATGTTTATGACCTGACCACCAAAGCGGTGGATCGGCTGTTTCAGGCGGGCTGTGATCTTGTGATCCTCGCGTGCAATACTGCTTCGGCGGCGGCCTTGCGCCGGATGCAGGAATCCTGGGTGCCCGCCGACAAACGGGTTCTGGGCGTCTTTGTGCCCCTGATCGAGGCGCTGACCGAACGGCAATGGGGCGACAATTCCCCGCCCCGCGAAGTGGCCGTGAAACATGTGGCGCTTTTTGCCACCCCCGCCACCGTCAGCAGCCGCGCGTTCCAGCGCGAACTGGCGTTTCGCGCGATCGGCGTCGATGTCGAGGCGCAGGCCTGTGGCGGCGTTGTCGATGCGATCGAGGATGGCGACATGATCCTGGCCGAGGCCCTTGTGCGCAGCCATGTGGATGCCCTGCGGCGCAAGATGCCGGAACCCGAGGCGGCGATTTTGGGCTGTACCCATTATCCGCTGATGCAGGATGCGTTTCAGGACGCGCTCGGCGCCAATGTGGCGGTCTATAGCCAGGCCAACCTCGTGGCCGAAAGCCTTGCCGATTACTTGATCCGTCACCCCAAAATGGTGGGACCGGGCGAGGCGTCAAAGTTTCTGACCACGGGTGACCCGAAACGGGTTTCGTCGCGGGCCACGCAATTCCTGCGACGACAGATCACGTTTGAGGCCGCCTGAGCGAGGCCGCCTGTCAGGGCGGACGAGCATTTGGCCGCATTGCGGGCCTGCCCGAAACGATCTACTTCTTCACTCGAGATTTGAAAGCGAGGTCACCCATGACCCATAAGATAGCCATCCTCGGCGCCAGCGGCTACACCGGAGCAGAGCTTGTCCGGTTGATTGCCACCCATCCGAGTATGGAAATCGCAGCCCTTGGCGCGAATTCCAAGGCGGGCCAATCCATGGCCGAGGTCTTTCCGCATCTGCGCCACCTTGACCTGCCGGATATGGTGACCATCGAACAGATTGATTTTTCGGCCATTGACCTGTGTTTCTGCGCGCTGCCGCATAAGACCAGCCAAGAGGTCATCAATGCCCTGCCGCACGACCTCAAGATCGTCGATCTGAGCGCCGATTTCCGGCTGCGCGATCCCGCAGAATATGAAAAATGGTACGGCAACCCGCATGCGGCGGTCGAGCTTCAGAAAGAGGCGGTCTATGGGCTGACCGAATTTTACCGCGACGAGATCGCAGGCGCGCGTCTTGTGGCGGGCACCGGGTGTAACGCGGCGACGGGTCAGTACATCCTGCGGCCGCTGATTTCGGCCGGGGTGATTGATCTGGATGAAATCGTTCTCGATCTCAAATGTGCGGTGTCCGGCGCGGGGCGCGCGCTCAAGGAAAACCTGCTGCATGCAGAGCTGTCCGAGGGCTACCACGCCTATGCAGTGGGCGGCACGCATCGCCATCTGGGCGAGTTTGATCAGGAGTTTTCGGCGATCGCCGGGCGCCCCGTTCATATCCAGTTCACGCCGCATCTTATCCCCGCCAATCGGGGGATTCTTGCCACCGGCTATGTGCGGGGCGAGGCGCAGGTGATCTATGACACGCTCGCAGCCGCCTATCAGGGCGAGCCGTTCATCACCGTCCTGCCGATGGGCGAGGCACCCAGCACCCGCCACATCCGGGGCAGCAACTTTTGCCATATCGGGGTGGTTGCGGATCGCATTCCGGGACGGGTGATCGTGATTGCCGCGCTCGACAATCTGACCAAGGGATCAAGCGGCCAGGCCTTGCAAAATGCGAATCTGATGTTAGCTGAACAAGAGACGGCGGGGCTTATGCTGGCCCCTGTCTTTCCGTGAACTGAGGGTAGAGCCATGAAATCTCTCAAGAAAAAGCGCCGCATTCAGGTTGTTGCCATTGCAGCCGTTGCCCTTGTGGCGGCGACGGCATTGATTGGCTATGGCATGCGCGACGGCATCAACTTTTTCCGCGCGCCAACGCAGGTTCTGGCCGAGCCGCCCGGCCCCAATGAGGTGTTTCGCATTGGCGGGCTTGTCGAAGAAGGCAGCCTCAAGCGTGGCGAAGGCGAGGTGATCAGCTTTAACGTGACCGATGGCAACGGCATCGTTCCGGTGACCTATCGCGGCGTACTGCCTGATCTTTTTGAGGAAAACCAAGGCATGGTCGGCACCGGAAGCTATCGCGACGGGGTGTTTCAGGCCTCTGAAATCCTCGCCAAGCACGACGAGAGCTATATGCCCAAAGAGGTGGTCGACGCCCTCAAGGCGCAGGGCGTCTATAAAGACCCGAACGGTAGCTAAGAGCGCTGTTAACCACGCATGGCCCAGCCTTCTGCATGAGATGTGCAAAAGGTGGGGCCCATGCAGACAGTCACAGAAATCGCCAATGAAATCGTCGCCCGCGAGGGCGGCTATGTCAACGATCCCGATGATCCGGGGGGCGCGACCAAGTTTGGCGTGACCATCCACACGATGCGTCGCCTCGGGTTGGACCTGAGCCATGACGGGGTAGTGGATCCGGGCGACGTGCGCGCGCTGACCCGCGAGGATGCGGTCAGGATTTTCATTGATCACTACTATCGCCAACCCGGCATCGCGCGCCTTCCGGGCGCGCTTCAGGCCAGCGTTTTTGACATGTATGTCAACGCGGGCGCCAATGCGGTGAAGATCCTGCAACGGCTTTTGCGCGAGATGGGGCAGGCGGTGGATATCGACGGGGTGATCGGGCCGCAGACCGTCACCGCGGCCGAGACCGCAACCCGCGCCGCGCCGGATCATATTGCCGATGCTTACGGGATCGCGCGGCGCAATTACTATTTCCGCCTTGCCGATGGCCGCCCCGCAAGCCGCAAGTTCGCGCGCACGCGGGCAGGCGGCAAGGGCGGCTGGATCCGGCGCGCGGAAGAGTTCATCGCGCCCCGGTTTCATCTGAGCATGGCCGAATTCAACGCACGGGTGGCAGCATGGTGATTGATATTCTCAGGGCGCTGTTTGGCGGCGGCACGAACGTGGTGCGCGAAACCGCAGAGGTGTTTCGCGTTAACGCCGAGGCCGCCGATCAACGCAGCACCGAAACACAGCGCGCCGCGCTTGAGCAGATGGCGGGCGAATTCAAGCTTCAGGATCGCGGCGGGTTTGACCGCTTTATCGACGGGCTCAACCGGATTCCGCGCCCGGCGATGGCGCTTGGCACGCTTGGCCTTTTCGTGGCGGCGATGGTCGATCCGATCTGGTTTGGCGAGCGTATGGCGGGGCTGTCGCTTGTGCCTGAACCGCTCTGGTGGCTTCTGGGGGCGATCGTCAGCTTTTATTTTGGCGCCCGTTATCAAACCAAGGGGCAGGAATTTCAGCGTTCCATCGCCACCACCATCGCGCGTGCGCCGCAGGTCGCCGAGTCGATCAACGCCTTGCGTCACCTGCGCGCCGAGAGCCCCGGCATGGCCGAAACCCAGCCCGACGCGTCGCTGGCCCTCGCGGCATTGAGCCCGGCCGACAATCCCGCGCTTGAGGATTGGCGCCGCAGCCATGCCTGAGGCGCCCCCCGCGACAATGTGAACACTGCGCGCGCGCGATTACGATTGGCCCGCGCGCAGGCCTGCCCTATACTTGGGGTATGATTACAGAACTCGGACATTTCGCCCTTATCCTCGCCTTTCTGGTGGCCTGCTTTCAGGCCACCATTCCGCTTGTCGGGGCGTATAAACGATGGCCCGGCTGGATGGCCGTTGCCGAACCTGCCGCAACGATCCAGCTTTTGCTGACAGCGATCGCATTTGGCGCGCTGATGTGGGCCTTTGTGACCTCTGATTTCTCGCTGCGGCTTGTGGTGCTCAACAGCCATACGGCCAAGCCGATGCTCTACAAGATCACCGGGGTCTGGGGCAATCACGAGGGTTCGATGCTGCTTTGGGTGCTGATCGTGGCGCTGTTCGGGGCGTCCGTCGCATGGTTCGGAAGCAACCTTCCCCCAAGTCTCAAGGCGCGTGTCCTGTCGGTGCAGGCGATGATCGGCGTGGCGTTTTTCGCCTTTATCCTGCTGACATCAAACCCGTTTTTGCGCATGGCTGTGCCGCCTTTTGACGGCAATGACCTTAATCCGTTGTTGCAAGACCCCGGCTTGGCCTTTCATCCGCCGTTCCTTTATCTCGGCTATGTCGGCCTTTCGATGACCTTTTCCTTTGCCGTTGCCGCCCTGATCGAAGGGCGCGTCGATGCGGCCTGGGGGCGGTGGGTGCGTCCCTATACGCTGGCCGCCTGGGTGTTTTTGACCATCGGGATCGGCCTCGGAAGCTGGTGGGCTTATTACGAGCTGGGCTGGGGCGGGTTCTGGTTCTGGGACCCGGTTGAAAACGCAAGCTTCATGCCCTGGCTGATCGCCGCGGCCCTGCTGCATTCCGCCATCGTGGTGGAAAAGCGCGAAAGCCTGAAAAGCTGGACCATCCTGCTCGCGATCATCGCCTTCGGCTTCTCGATGGTTGGCGCCTTCATCACACGTTCTGGCGTTTTGACATCGGTGCATGCTTTTGCCACCGACCCCGAGCGCGGCGTGTTCCTTTTGGCGATCCTCGCGGTCTTCATGGCCGGAGCGCTGACGCTTTTCGCGGCGCGCGCCAATGTGATGCAGGCAAAGGGGGTGTTCAGCCTTGTGAGCCGCGAAGCAATGCTCCTGCTCAACAACATCCTGCTGGCGGTCGCGGCATTTGTGGTATTTGTCGGCACGATCTGGCCGCTGGTCGCTGAAATGGCGTTTGACCGCAAGCTGTCGGTGGGCGAGCCGTTCTTCAACATGGCCTTCACGCCCTTCATGGTGCTTTTGGGGCTGGTCCTTCCGGTTGGCGCGATGATGTCATGGAAGCGCGCCACCCTTGGCCGCGTCCTGCGGCAGTTGCGCGGGGTGTTTGCGCTCGCCGTCGCCATCGGCGCCTTGGCGTGGACCATGCAGAGCGGCAAATCGGCGCTTGGTCCGATCGGTCTGTTCTTTGCCGCATGGCTTATCGGCGGCTCGGCGGTTGATATCTGGTCACGCACCGGGCGTGGCGCCCTGGGCGAGCGGTTGCGCCGCATGACCCGCCTGCCGCGCGCCGATTGGGGCAAGGCGGTGGCCCATGCGGGCCTTGGCGTGACCATGGCCGGGATTGCCGCGATGATGGCCTGGCAGGTCGAGGATATTCGCGTGCTCAAGGTTGGCGAAGACCTTGAAATCGCGGGTTTCGGTCTTCGCCTTGATAAGGTGGAGCGGCTGAACGGCCCCAACTACATTGCCACCAAGGCCACCTTCACCCTAAGCGAAGATGGCCGTGAAATCGCCAGCATGTACCCGGAAAAACGCAACTATCCCGTGGCCCAGATGCCGACCACCGAGGCGGCGCTGAACAACGGCTTTTTGCGCGACATCTACGTGGTGATCGGTGACCCGCAGCAAGGCGGGGGCTGGGCGGTGCGCAGCTATTACAAACCGCTGGCGAACTGGATCTGGGGAGGCGCTTTGCTGATGGCCTTTGGCGGCATGCTATCGCTTACGGATCGCAGATATCGTGTGGCGGCGGGTGCGCGACCGGCCCCTGTGACCGGAGTGCCGGCGGAATGAAGCGGCTGATCCTTGTGCTCTGCCTGATGGCGTCGCCGCTTTGGGCGGTGCAACCCGACGAGATGCTGGATGACCCGGCGCTTGAGGCGCGGGCGCGCGATATTTCGTCCGGCCTGCGCTGTCTGGTGTGTCGCAACGAGAGTATTGACGATTCCCACGCCGAGCTTGCCCGCGATCTGCGCCTTCTGGTGCGCGAACGCCTTGTGGCCGGGGACAGCAACGAGGAAACGGTTGATTTCATTGTTGATCGCTATGGCGAATATGTCCTGCTCAAGCCGCGCACCGGCGGGGCGAATATCCTGCTCTGGTTGGCCGGGCCGTTGATGCTTGGGGCCGGATTGATCCTGGGCGGCATCTATTTGCGCCGCCGCTCAACCACGCCGGAAACCGATGTGGC
Organism: Roseovarius marisflavi; assembly: GCF_900142625.1. Classification (GTDB taxonomy): domain Bacteria; phylum Pseudomonadota; class Alphaproteobacteria; order Rhodobacterales; family Rhodobacteraceae; genus Roseovarius; species Roseovarius marisflavi. Next base: position 395,510 of record NZ_FRBN01000001.1, on the reverse strand, counting down.
ACAGCTGAGCGAGGCCGAGGAAACCCGGCTGCGTGAAATCCTTAAAGAGTGACGCGCGGTTTTACTTGGCGGCGCGCCGGTGCTGCGCTTTTATGCGCCTGACCATTTATGCCGGAGGCAGGACCCGTGGAAGACTATCAGACCATCACCCTCGAGATCGACGCAGAGGTCGCAACCCTGCGCCTGAACCGGCCCGACAAGATGAACGCGCTCAACACGCTGATGCGCGCCGAGATCACCGATGCCGTCACCTACGGCGGGCGCCACGCGCGCGTCGTGGTGCTGACCGGCAATGGCAAGGCGTTCTGCTCGGGGCAGGACCTGAGCGATGGCGGCAATGCCACGGCGCTTGATCTTGAGCGGGTGCTGCGCGACGAATACGTGCCGATGCTGCGCGCGATCACCGACTGCCCGGTGCCGACCATCAGCGCGGTCAACGGGCCGGCGGCGGGGGCAGGGGCCAACCTTGCGCTTACCGCCGATGTGGTGATCGCCTCTGAGCGTGCCTATTTCCTCCAGGCCTTTACCCGCATCGGCCTTATCCCGGATGCGGGCGGCACCTATTTCCTGCCGCGTCAGATGGGCACCGCCAAGGCCATGGGCGCCGCGCTTTTCGCCGAACCGATCAGCGCCCGTCAGGCCAGCGATTGGGGCATGATCTGGGAGGCGGTCGCCGATGACGCCTTTGACGCGCATTGGCAGGCCCGCGCCGCGCATCTGGCGCAGGGCCCGACCCAGACTTATGGCCATGTCAAAGCCGCCATTCGCGCCAGCTGGGACAATTCCATGGATGACCAGCTTGATCTTGAGGCGAAATTGCAGGGCGCCTGCGGGCAATCGCGCGACTTCAAAGAGGGTGTGATGGCCTTTCTGGAAAAACGCCCGGCGCAATTCGAGGGGCGCTAGGCGCAAATTCATTCAGGCCATTGAGGCCAAAACCGAAATGCGCCCCGCGATATCCGCAGGGCGCATCGGCTTTTTAGGGCGTGACCTAGGCGGTCGCCGCTGTCGGGCGCGCGATCAGGGTGATGTCGCCACCTGTTGCGTTTTCACCACCGAGTGAAATCTCGTCATCACCGAAAACAATATCGATTGGTGCAGGTGTTGAATTTTGGTCGGCGTTTTCAATCTCGGCAATAATAAAAGCGCCAGACGTGACGCTGGCAAGCAACATAGTTCAATACATATTTTCGGAAACGGACGCGAAATTTTTCGCCACAACCTAAGACGCAGATGTGATGTCGGTCGGCGTCATGACCTGATTTTCATAGCGATTGTGCCACGTTAGGCACCAAGCCTAAGGCGGATTATCAACAAAAAAAGGCCCGAGCCTGAGGCTCGGACCGATCTGTCACTTGACCAAACCAGCGTTAGCGATTTTCGATATCCACATAGTCGCGCAAGGTCGCGCCTTTATAAAGCTGACGCGGGCGACCGATCTTGAGTTGTGGGTCGCCGATCATTTCCTTCCACTGCGAAATCCAGCCAACCGTGCGCGACAGCGCGAAGATCGGGGTGAACATCGAGGTCGGAAAGCCCATCGCCTCCAGGATGATGCCGGAATAGAAATCGACATTCGGGAAAAGCTTCTTCTCGGCGAAATACGGATCGGCGAGGGCGGCTTTCTCAAGCTCCTTGGCGACCTGCAGGATCGGGTTGTCTTCCACACCGAGCAGATCGAGAACCTCATCAGCCGATTGCTTCATGACCTTGGCGCGCGGGTCAAAGTTCTTATAGACCCGGTGACCAAAGCCCATAAGGCGGAAGGGATCGTCCTTGTCCTTGGCGCGGGCGATGTATTCCGGGATGCGGTCCGGCGTGCCGATTTCCTGAAGCATCTCAAGGCAGGCCTGGTTGGCGCCGCCATGGGCGGGGCCCCAGAGACAGGCGATGCCCGCCGCGATACAGGCAAACGGGTTCGCCCCCGAGCTTGACGCAAGCCGCACGGTCGAGGTCGAAGCGTTCTGTTCGTGATCCGCATGCAGCGTAAAGATCCGATCCATGGCGCGCGCCAGGATCGGGTTCACTTCGTAATTCTCGGCCGGCACGGCAAAGCACATGCGCAGGAAATTCGAGGCATAATCCAGATCGTTGCGCGGATACTCAAAAGGCTGGCCAATGGTATATTTGTAGGCCATCGCCGCAATCGTCGGCATCTTTGCAATCATCCGGATCGAGGCAACTTCGCGCTGCCAGGGATCGTTTATATCGGTGCTGTCATGATAAAAGGCGGACATCGCACCGACCACGCCCACCATGATCGCCATTGGATGAGCATCGCGGCGGAAGCCACGGAAAAGATACATCATTTGCTCGTGGATCATGGTGTGGCCGGTGACCCGGCCTTCAAAGTCCTCAAGCTGTGCAGGGCTTGGCAATTCACCGTAAAGCAGCACATAGCACACTTCGAGGTAATGCGATTTCTCGGCCAGCTGATCAATCGGATAGCCACGGTGCAAAAGCTCGCCCTTGTCGCCGTCGATAAAGGTGATCGTGCTGTCGCAGGACGCGGTCGAGGTAAAGCCGGGGTCATAGGTGAAAACGCCCGCCTGTGCATAGAGCTTGCGGATGTCAATCACATCGGGGCCCGCAGTTGGCGAGAAAATAGGAAGTTCATAGGTTTTTCCGTCAACCTCAAGCTTCGCCGACCTTTTTTCTTCTGCCATCAGGATTCTCCCTCTCAAGGTCCGCGTAGCCTGCGGCCCGGGGACTGGATAAACGTAAAAGCCTTGCCAGAGGGTTAAGACCCGCCAGAGGCTGCGTCGGTCAGACGGGCGATACTTTCGTCGCGCCCGAGAACCAGCATCATGTCGAACACACTCGGTGTCGCACTTCGCCCCGCAAGGGCCGCCCGAAGGGGGCCGGCCAGCTTGCCGAACTTCATTCCATGGTCTTCGGCAAATTGGTTGGCCAAAGCTTCCAGATCGTCACGCGTCCATTTAGCATTTTGCAACTGCGGCGTCAATTCTCCCAGTATACCACGGGATACAGAATCGAGCTGCGCTGCGGCTTTCTCGTCTGGTTGAACGGGGCGGTCAATCAGGATAAAATGCGCTTTATCAAGCAGTTCCGGAAAGGTCTTCGCGCGTTCTTTCAGGCAGTACATGCCGTCGGAAAAGAGTGCCAGTTTTGCCGGGCTCAGGGCTGGTTGGCCGGTTACAGCCAGAAATTCGGTCAATTCATGCAGCACTGCAGCATCGGCGCTGGCCGCAATGTGCTGACCACAGAGATTCTCGAGTTTCTTGAAGTCCAACCGCGCTGGAGCCTTGCCGATTCCCTCCAGTTCGAACCAGGCCTTGGCCTGGTCATCGCTAAAGAACTCGTCATCGCCATGCCCCCAGCCAAGCCGCGCCAGATAGTTCCGAATCCCCGCCGCCGGATAACCCATCTTCTGATATTCCTCGATCCCAAGCGCGCCGTGGCGTTTGCTTAGTTTTTTGCCATCGGGCCCGTGGATCAGCGGAATATGCGCATAGACCGGAAGCGGCCAGCCCATGGCAGTATAGATCATCATCTGGCGCGCGGCATTGTTGAGGTGATCATCGCCACGTATCACATGGGTCACGCCCATGTCATGGTCATCCACGGCCACCGCCAGCATATAGACCGGATTTCCGTCGCCACGCAAAAGCACCATGTCATCAAGCTGATCATTGCGAATGGTCACATCGCCCTGAACCTTGTCGTGGATCACTGTGCTGCCCTCGCGCGGGGCCTTGATACGGATCACATAGGGCGCGCCTTCGGGGAGCATGTCGGGCGTCGCGTCGCGCCAGGGGCTGTGAAACAGGGTGGATTTGCCTTCGGCGCGGGCAGTGTCGCGAAAGGTCTGGATTTCATCCTGCGTCGAGAAACACTTATAGGCTTTTCCGGCCGCCAGCATCTCAAGCGCCACCTCGCGGTGGCGATCTGCGCGCTCGAACTGGCTTATGACATCGCCATCGTGGTCAAGGCCAAGCCAGGCAAGCCCGTCAAGAATGGCCTGCGTCGCCTCGGGGGTTGAGCGTGCGCGATCGGTATCCTCGATCCGAAGCAGGAACTTGCCGCCATGACCGCGCGCAAACAGCCAGTTGAAAAGCGCCGTGCGCGCACCACCGATATGAAGATAGCCGGTGGGCGAGGGGGCAAAACGGGTCACGACCTGTTGGGACATGGGCAAGATTAACCTTTCGGTAACGATGAGGGGGCTAGCGTTGGGGTCTGTCTATCGGCCCGCCAAGGGGGTGACAAGTGTCCGGCGTCTGGGAAGTGATTGAACGCAACTGGTTGATCCAGCGCGGCGCCCTGTTTGGCTGGGTGCCGGTGGCGCTCGCCTGTGGCATCGGGGGGTATTTCGCCCTGCGCACGGAACCGTCATTGGCATGGCTCTTCGGGCTTACCGGTGTTGCCGTTTGCCTTGCGATCCTCGGCTGGCGCGGCACGGCCTGGAGTGGCCCGCTTGCCATTGCCGCCGCGCTCGTGCTGGCGGGCTTCTGCCTTGCCGGGCTGCGCGCGCATCTTGTGGCCGGGCCAGTGCTTGGCTGGCGGTACTACGGACCAGTCGAGGGGCGGGTCGTGGCGATTGACCGCTCTGCCTCGGATGCGCTGCGCCTCACGCTGGATCAGGTCGTGCTGTCAAGAACCGCGCCGGATCGCGTGCCAAACCGTGTGCGCGTGTCGCTCCATGGGGATCAGGAGCATTTAAGCGTCAAACCGGGGCAGAGGGTGATGACGACGGCACATCTTTCTCCGCCGGGCGGCCCGGTCGAACCCGGCGGTTTCGATTTTCAGCGCCACGCCTGGTTCAAACAGATCGGCGCGGTTGGCTATACCCGCGCGCCGGTCCTTGCCATTGCCCCCGCGACGGGCGCGCAATGGTTGTTTCGCGCGCGCATGGCTCTTTCGACCCATGTGCAGGCGCGCCTTGCAGGGCAGGTAGGAGCCTTTGCCGCCGCCATCATGACCGGCGACCGCTCTGGCCTTGATCAAGACACGCTGGTGGCGATGCGGGTGTCGAACCTGGCGCATCTTCTGGCGATTTCAGGGCTCCATATGGGGTTGCTGGCGGGCTTTGTCTTTGCGGCGTTCCGGCTTGGGTTCGCCGCGATACCAGCCCTGGGTCTGCGCTTGCCAGGCAAGAAGATATCCGCGGTCATGGCGCTTGTGGCGGCGGCGGCCTACCTCGGGCTGTCCGGCGGAAATGTCGCCACCGAGCGCGCCTTTGTCATGGTCGCGGTCATGCTGATCGCGGTGATGCTCGATCGGCGCGCGCTGAGTTTGCGGGCGGTAGCGGTGGCGGCAATCATCGTGCTCTGCCTGCGCCCCGAGGCCTTGATGGGGCCGGGATTTCAGATGTCGTTTGCCGCCACCGTCGCGCTTGTCGCGGTGTTCGGATGGCTGCGCGATGCGCAGATCTCGCTTGGCCCAAGATGGCTGCGGCCCATTCTGACGGTGGTGATTTCCTCGGCCGTGGCGGGGGCGGCAACCGCGCCGGTCGGGGTCGCGCATTTCAACCAGTTCGCGCAATACGGATTGATCGCCAACCTTGCCAGCGTGCCCTTGATGGGAATTCTGGTGATGCCTGCTGCGGTGCTGGCGGCCTGCTTGCTGCCGCTTGGGCTAGATTGGATTGCGCTTTGGGTAATGGGGCTTGGCCTGCGCTGGATCCTGGCGGTCTCGGAGTGGGTGGCGTCGCTTAACGGCGCGCGCGTTCCGGTCCCGGCGCCGGGGCCAGAGGTCTTGCCGGTGCTGGCGGTCGGCGCGCTCCTGATTGTGCTATGGCAGGGGCGATTGCGGTTTGCCGGCCTTCTCCCGATGGGCCTGGCGACCTGGCTCTGGATCGGGGCCGAACGCCCGGTGATGCTGATTTCAGATAGCGGGTCGCTGGTGGGGGTGATGACCGATCAGGGCCGCGCTTTGAACAAGGGGCGCGGGGGCGGGTTCGTGGCGCAAAACTGGCTTGAGAACGATGGCGACCCCGCCGAACAGCAGGCTGCATTTGCCCGCTGGGCGGGGGCTTTGCCGGATCAACTGGCGGTCAAACTGATTCAGGGTAAGGCGGCGGCGCGGCGTCCGCTTGACTGCGGCGGCGCAAAGATCCTGGTGATGACCGCCGATCCCGAGAGCGCCGCACCTGCGGGTCTTGGCTGTGATATCATCAGCCCCGCGACCCTGCGTTCAACCGGTTCTCTGGCGCTTTACGAAAGCGAAAAAGGCCTTCGCATCGTCGGGGCCCGCGACATCACCGGCGTAAGGCTCTGGAATAACCCGCCACGGCGTCAATAGCTGCGGATCAGCCCGACAAGGCGGCCCTGCACCTTGACCCGGTCATCGGGCAGAACACGGGTTTCATAGGCCGGGTTTGCCGCCTCAAGTGCGATCGCGTTGCCCTTTCGGAAAAACCGCTTGAGCGTCGCTTCCTGATCTTCGATCAGCGCCACGACGATATCGCCATTATCGGCCACCGATGTCTCGCGGATGATCACCACATCGCCGTCATTGATCCCGGCGTCGATCATCGAATCGCCTTTGACTTCAAGCGCATAATGCTCTCCTGCACCGGAAATCATCGCGCCGGGCACGGCCACGCTATGGCTGGCATGGGCAATGGCCTCGATCGGAACACCGGCGGCGATCTGGCCCATCACCGGTATCTCGATCGCATGGACCGCTTCGACCGGTTGGGAATTGGCAGGTTGCGGGGCGCTTGGGCGGTCACCGTCGATCACGCGGGGGGTGAAACCATGGGTCGCCTCACCGCCGAGACTTTCCGGCAGCTTGACGATTTCAAGCGCGCGGGCCCGGTGCGCAAGGCGGCGGATAAATCCGCGCTCTTCCAGAGCGGTAATAAGGCGGTGAATGCCGGATTTCGACCTGAGATCAAGCGCTTCCTTCATTTCATCAAAGCTGGGCGGCACGCCGTCGCGCTGTACCCGTTTGTGGATGAATTGCAAAAGATCGAGCTGTTTCTTGGTCAGCATAGGACGCCCCTCGGGTTGCCACGTTTCCTTTTGTTCTATGCATGTTCCCGTTTTGTGTCAAGCGCCTTGGCGTCGGCCTCAGAAATCGAGGTACTCGACTGTCTCACCCGTCGTGCGGGCGGGATCGTTCACGGGGCGCACCAAAAGCGCGTCGGCCTCGGCCAGAACGCTAAGTAACGAACTGTCCTGTCGGCCTTCGGCGACAAGGCCCTCTGGGGTGAGGCGCGCGCGCATGTAATGCTCGCGCGGCCCGTTTGGCGGCAGAGGGGCGGCGAGGCGCGCTGTGAGGCGCGAAGTGCGGCGCGCCCCAAGCCCGAGCATCGCGCGGATCATCGGCGCCAGAAACACCTGCCCGCAGACCATGGCCGAGACCGGATTGCCCGGCAAGCCGACCATCGCGGCGGCGCCCATACGCCCCGCCATAAGCGGTTTGCCGGGGCGCATCGCCACCTTGTAGAACGCGCGATCCATGCCCATCTGGCCCGCCACCTGACCGACCAGATCATGATCGCCCACCGACGCCCCGCCAATCGTCACGACAAGATCGGCCCCCGCCGCAAGCCCGAAGGCCGTTTCAAGCGAGGGAATCCTGTCGCGCGCAATCGGCAAAATCCGCGCTTTCGCGCCATGGCTCTCAAGCAGCGCCTTGAGCCCAAAGGTATTCGAGGCGATGATCTGATCCGGGCCGGGGCTGTCGCCCGGCATCACAAGCTCATCCCCGGTCGAGATAAGTGCCACCACCGGCCGCCGTGTCACCGACACCGTGGCACAGTTCATCGAGGCCAGAAGCGCGATATCGGCCGGTCGCAGGATACGCGGCGCGCTCATCACCTCGCCAATCCTGAAATCACAGCCCTTGGGGCGGATGTGGGGTTTGGGATCCAGATCCTCGTTCAGGGTGATCCCATCGCCCTTGCGGGTCACATCCTCCTGGATGATCACGCGGCTGGCGCCCTTGGGCAGGGGGGCGCCGGTAAAGATGCGCACCGCCTGACCGGCGCCAACCGCGCCGTCAAAGCCATGTCCCGCCGCCGCCTCGGCAATCACTTCAAAGCGCGCGCCGTGCCGCACCTCGTCATTGCGCAGGGCATAGCCATCCATCGCCGAGGCAGCAAAGGGCGGCTGATCGCGCCGCGCGGCCACATCGCTCGCCAGAACCCGGCCCAAGGCCTCGGCCAGCGGCACCTCTTCAGATGGCAAAGCGGTCACAAGCGCGAAAAGGGCCTCAAGGGCCTCGTCAACCGTGATCATTGCGCCTCGTACCGCCCTGATTTTCCACCATCTTTCAGCATAACACGGATGCCGCCGATTTCCATCGCCTTATCCACCGCCTTGGCCATGTCATAGACGGTCAGGGCGGCGATGCTGACGGCGCTCAGCGCCTCCATCTCGACTCCGGTCTGGCCGGTGGTTTTCACCGTGCCTTCGATCCGCACGCCGGGAAGGTCAGGATCAAGTGTCAGGTCAACCGCGACCTTGGTGATCGGCAAAGGATGACAAAGCGGGATAAGATCGGGCGTCTTCTTGGCGCCCATGATCCCGGCAAGCCGCGCCACGGCCAGAACATCGCCTTTCTTGGCACGACCTTCGGCAATGATATCAAAGGTTTCGCGGGCCATTTTAATGTAGCCTTCGGCGACGGCCACGCGCGATGTCACGGCTTTGTCCGAGACATCCACCATATGGGCATCGCCCTTGCCGTCAAAATGCGTCAGGCCCGACGTCATGGCATCCGACATCACATGCCACCGGCGGTTAGCGGATTGGCAAGGATCGTCCGGGTCGCCGCCGCCACGTCATCGGCGCGCATCAGGGTCTCGCCAATCAGGAAGCTGCGCGCGCCATAGCGCGCCATATCGGCCAGGTCTTCGGGCGTCGCCAGACCGCTTTCACAAACGATCATACGGTCGGCTGGCACCAGCTTGGAGAGTTTACGTGTCGTATCAAGAGTGGTCTCGAAGGTATTGAGATCACGGTTATTTATGCCAATCATCTGGGATTTGAGCGCGCTTGCCCGCTCAAGCTCGGCGGCGTCATGCACCTCGATCAAGGCGTCCATGCCCCAGTCCATCGCCGCCTCTTCAAGCTCGGCGGCCTGTGCGTCGCTGACGCTGGCCATGATGATCAAGATGCAATCGGCCCCCCAGGCGCGGGCTTCGGCGACCTGATAGGTGTCATACATGAAATCCTTGCGCAGCACCGGCAAATCACAGGCCGCGCGCGCCGCTTTCAAGAACTCCGGCGCGCCCTGAAAGCTGGGCGTGTCGGTCAGTACCGAAAGACAGGTGGCACCGCCCGTCGCATAGGCCTCGGCCAGGGCGGGCGGATCGAAATCGGCGCGAATAAGGCCCTTGGACGGGCTCGCCTTCTTGATTTCCGCAATCAGCCCGTAGCCCTGCTTGCTGGCCTGCAAAAGCGCCTTGGCAAAGGGGCGCACTTCGGGGGCCTCATGGGCCATAGCGCTGACCTCGTCAAACGAACGCTTCGCCTTGGCGGCGGCGATTTCGTCAAGCTTGTAGGCTTTGATCTTTTCAAGAATCGTTGGGGTGCTCATTTGGCCTCCGATGTCAGGTTTGCCAGCGCGGTGATTTTGGCGAGCGCGGCGCCGCTGTCGATGCTTTCTGCGGCCTGCGCCACGCCAGTCCTTAGGTCCGGCGCATGGTCCGCCACCACAAGCGCGGCGGCGGCGTTCAGCAGGACGGCGTCGCGGTAAGCGCCCGGTGCGCCATCCAGAAGCGCGCGCAGGGCGGTTGCGTTTTCGGCGGGGGTGCCGCCGATGATGTCCTCGAAGGGATGCACCGGAAGGCCGAAATCCTCGGGGTGAAGCTCGGCCTCGCGGATGCTGCCATCGGCCTCAAGCGCGGCGACCCAGCTTATGCCGGTGATCGTCAACTCATCGGTGCCGTCGCTGCCATGCACCAGCCAGGCGCGGGTCGAGCCCAATTGCCCAAGCGTCTCGGCCATCGGACGGATAAGATCGCGTGAAAACGCGCCGGTCAGCTGGCGTTTGACGCCCGCCGGATTGGTCAGCGGCCCGAGAATGTTAAAGATCGTGCGCGTGCCAAGCTCGGCGCGAACCGGGCCGACATGGGCCATCGCCGGGTGGTGCATCGGCGCCATCATGAAGGCGATGCCGACCTCGCGCAACGCGCGCTCGACCACCGGCACGCCGACCATCACGTCGATGCCCATCTGGCCAAGCGCATCCGCGGCGCCGGACTTCGACGAGAGGTTGCGATTGCCGTGCTTGGCCACGGTCACACCGGCGCCGGCCACCACAAAGGCGGTCGCGGTCGAGATATTGAGCGTGCCCTTGCCATCGCCGCCGGTGCCGACGATATCCATCGCGCCCTCGGGGGCGGTGACGGCATTGCATTTGGCGCGCATCACGGCGGCGGCGGCGGCATATTCATCCACCGTCTCGCCGCGCGTGCGCAGCGCCATGAGCAACCCGCCGATCTGGCTTGGCGTGGCTTCGCCCTCGAACAGGATCTGAAATGCGGTCTGCGCCTCGTCGCGGGTCAGGGCGCGGTCGGCGGCGGTTCCGATCAGAGGTTTCAGGCGGTCGCTCATGCGGGCACCTTCATCATGTCGATGAAATTCTTGATCAGCGCATGACCGTGCTGCGAGGCAATTGATTCCGGGTGAAACTGAACGCCCTGAATCGGCAGGTCGCGGTGCTGAAGCCCCATGATCGTGCCATCCTCAAGCTCTGCGGTGACCTCAAGGCAATCGGGCAGGCTGGCGCGCTCCACCACCAGCGAGTGATAGCGCGTCGCCTCGAAGGGCGAGGGAAGGCCCGCGAAGACGCCTTTGCCGCTGTGATGGATATGGCCCATCTTGCCGTGCACGATCTCGGAATGGCGCACCACCTTGCCGCCAAAGGCCTGGCCAATGGTCTGATGGCCAAGGCAGACACCAAACAGCGGAATCCCCGCCTCGGCGGCGGCCAGCGTGAGCGCGAGGCAAATTCCCGCCTGATCGGGATCACAGGGGCCGGGCGAGAGCAGAATCCCCGACGGGCGCATCGCCATCGCCTCTTGCACATTGAGGGCATCGTTGCGTTTTACAACGGTCTGCGCCCCCAATTCGCCCACGTAATGGACCAGATTATAGGTGAAACTGTCGTAGTTATCGATCAATAGCAGCATTGTGCCGTTCCTCGTGCGAAGGGGGCTGGAGGCCGGGGCCTCGGTCGCGGTATACTTGTTCAGGCTTGCGCGGCACCGTCAAGAGGCGGTAGGCCGGGAAAAAGGCAAATACGGGGGGCAATCGCAGTGGCACGCGGAATTTTGGCAGGTATGATCGCAGGAACCATGGTTTCAACCCTGGTGTTGGGCACGGCGTCGGTCTTGATCGATGTGCCGGGCGCAAGCGCGCCCGAGGCGGCAAGCGTCGATGTGCCGGCCGGGTCGGAATTCGATCTGAACCGGGACGACACCAAGGCAGATATTCCCGAGCCTGAGGCAAGCCCCGAGGCGGGCAATGCACCGCAGGTTGCGGCGCCCGTTCCCGATGATCTGTCCTCGCTCAGCGGGGTGGATACCACGCCCGCAAGCCCGCCGGTCACCGGCGGAGCCGAGGGTCTGGGGCAGGCGCCGACCACAGGCGACAGTGGCGCAGGCGTCAGCGTCGACACCGACAGCCCGGTCTTGCCGACGCCGCTGGCCGCCGCCCCCGAGGCGCCGTTTGACGAACAGAACCTGTCGATTTCCACCGACCCGGCCCAGCCCGCGCCGCCCGATCCCGGCGAAGACAGCGCAGGCCTTGGCGCCGCGATCGAGGATGTACCGGGGGATGCCGCGCCAGAGGTGGCCACGCCCGATCCGGCAGAGCAAATGCCAAAGACACAGACACAGACACAGACAGCGTCCGAAACCGCCGATGCAGCGGCCCCCGAAGAGCCCGCGCAAGATGTGACACCCATGGCAGAGGCCACGCCCGAACCGATTGTGGATGCGGCCCCGCAGGCGGCTGATCAGGTCCCTGAAGAGCCTGCCAAGACCCTGTCGGCAGCCGGCACGATCACCAATCGGGCCGAAGGCGTTACCACCAACCGTTTGCCGACCATCGCGGATGCGCCAGAGGCTGACGCGTCCGCAGAGGATGCAGAGGCCGAAGAGCCCGCCACCGCCGAGGCAGAGCCGTCGCAAGCTGCGCCCGGCGCGCTTGTGGCCAATGCGGTTGCCTTTGAAAACCCCGAGGCCAAGCCGCTTATGGCGATTGTCCTCCTGGATGACGGCACCAGCCCGATCGGTCTTGAGGCGCTGCAAAGTTTTCCCTATCCGCTGAGTTTTGCGGTCGATGCCAATTGGTCCGGCGCGGCGGAGGCGGCGGCGCGCTACAAGGCGGCCGGCTTCGAGGTTCTGGCGCTGGCTGACCTGCCCGAGGGGGCAAGTGCCGTTGATGCCGAGGTGGCCATGCAGGCCTATCTTGAGGCCGTTCCACAGGCGGTTGCTGTGATGGAGGGCACGGGCACGGGCCTGCAATCGGATCGCGCCGCCACCGAACAGCTCGCGCCGATCCTGCTTGAGAGCGGGCATGGGCTTGTGATGCATCCCAAGGGGCTGAACACGGCGCAAAAGCTTATGGCGCGCGAAGGCGTGCCCTCGGCCAGCGTGTTTCGTGACTTCGATGCCAATGGGCAAAACGCCAACGTGATCCGCCGCTTTCTGGATCAGGCCGCCTTCAAGGCCGGGCAGCAGGACGAGGGCGTGATCATGCTTGGCCGTCTGCGCGCCGACACGATCAGCGCGCTGTTGCTCTGGGGCTTGCAGGACCGCGCCACAAGCGTCGCTCTTGCGCCGGTCTCGGCCGTTTTACTGGCCAGATAGGGCGCTTGCCCTGGTTGACAGGCGGCCAACCGCCCAGCCATCCCTCACGGCGATGCGAGGGCGTTCAACCTGCGGCCCCGGAGCCTGCGGTCTGGATGTTGCGCCGCGCGAGGGCGCCCAGAAACATTGCCGTCAGCAGCAGCACGATTGTCGGGGCAGGGGCGCTGTCGAGCCAGAAGCTGGCATAAATGCCCACCAGCCCAGCCACCAGGGCGACGACGACAGAGACCATCAGCATGGTCGAGAAGCTCCGCGACAAAAGGAAGGCCACGGCGCCGGGGGCGATCAGAAAGGCCACTGCAAGGATAATCCCGACCGACGACAACATGGCGACAACGGTGGCCGAGAGGATCGCCAAAAGCCCGTAATGCAGCAACCCGACATTCAGCCCGATCATCTGCGCCTGAACAGGGTCAAACGCATGCGCAAGGACATCGCGCCATTTCAGCGCCAAAATCAGGGCGACGCCGCCGGCGATCAGCCCTGCCGTCCAAAGATCGCCCTCACCGACGCCAAGCATATTGCCAAACAGGATGTGATCGAGATGCACTTCGGCGTCGATCTGGGTGTACAGAACCACCCCGAGGCCGAACATGCCCGAAAACACCACCCCCATCACGGTATCCTGCTTGACGCGCGAGTGATCCTTGATGAACCCGGTGGCAAGCGCGCAGAACAGCCCGGCGAGGAACGCCCCGATAATCAACGGGATCCCGGCGATATAGGCCAGTACCACACCCGGCAGCACCGCATGGCTTGTGGCATCCCCCATAAGCGACCAGCCCTTGAGCACCAGAAAGCTTGACAGCATCGCCGCTGCCGGTGCGATCAGCAGCGTGATCAGCATGGCATTCTGCATAAACGGGAATTGCAGCGGCAAAAGCAGGGTCTCGATCATGCGACTTCCTCCAGCGCGGCTTTGGTCCGGCGGCGGGCGGCCAAAGTGCCATGTGTGGGGGCAAAGACGAAGGCAAGCAGGAACAGCGCGGTTTGCAGGCAGACGATGACCCCGCCGGTCGCCCCGTCGAGAAAATAGCTGATATAGGCACCAAGCGCCGAGGTCGTGGCGCCAATTGCAACAGAGAGCGCGATCAGCCGGGGAAAGCGGTCGGTCAGAAGATAGGCCGTGGCGCCCGGTGTGACGACAAGCGCAATCACCAGAAACGCGCCCACTGTCTGCATCGCGGCGACGGTTGAGGCCGCCAGAAGCGTAAAGAACATAATCCGCAACCTGTTCGGATTAAGCCCGATGCTGCGGGCATGCGCCTCATCAAAGAACACCGCCAGCAGGTCGCGCCACTTGGCCAGCAAGACCACCAGCGACACGCCGCCAATGATCGCCAGTTGCAGGGTGTCCTCCGGCGTGATCGCAAGAATATTGCCCATGATGATGGTCTGGATCGACACCGCCATCGGGTTGAGCGAAATCATGAACAGTCCCAACCCGAAGAACGAGGTAAAGATCAGCCCGATCACCGCGTCCTCCTTCAGGCCGGACCGTTCTCGCAGGAACAGCATGGCCATCGCCGCAAGGCCGCCTGAAAAGAACGCCCCGAACGCAAAGGGCAGGCCCAGCATATAGGCCCCCGCCACCCCCGGCACGATGGAATGGCTCAGGGCATCGCCGATCAGCGACCAGCCCTTGAGCATGAGATAGGCCGAGAGGAACGCACAGACCGCCCCGACCAGTGCCGAGACCCAGATCGCGTTGGTCATGTAGCCGTAGGAAAACGGTTCAAGCAGCACGTTCATTTTTTGCGCCCATCAAGCGTTCGGGTGCGATCATCATAAAACACCAGGGGGCGTTCATCATCGGTAAACACCTCAACCCGGCGCGGGTCAGCATCATTGTGAAGCCGCTCACCGGCCAGCATGAAGTGGCGCAGCACGCCGCCGAAGGCATCCCGGAGGTTCTCCGGGGTAAAGACCTCTTCGGTGGGGCCATGCGCCAGAACCGTGCCCTTGACCAGCACGACGCGGTCACAAAACTCGGGCACCGAGCCAAGATTGTGGGTCGCCACAAGCATCACCCGGCCCTCGCGGCGCAGGTCGCGCAGCAGCGAGATGATCTGTTCCTCTGTTGTCACATCTACCCCGGTGAAAGGCTCGTCAAGCAAGATCACCCGCGCATTCTGCGCAAGTGCGCGCGCCAGGAAAACGCGCTTTTTCTGCCCGCCTGACAACTCGCCAATCTGGCGATTGCGAAAGTCTGACATCCGCACCCGGTCAAGCGCCGATTGCACGGCTTTGTGGTCCGCCGCGCGGGGGCGACGCAAGAACCCCATATGCCCATAGCGCCCCATCATCACCACATCTTCAACCAGAACGGGAAACGACCAATCGACCTCTTCGGCCTGCGGGACATAGGCAACGGCCTGGGCCTTGATGGCTGTGCGCACTGGCTGCCCGAGGATCTTGACGGTGCCTCTGGCCGTGGGCACGAATCCCATCAGCGCCTTGAAGAGCGTCGATTTGCCCGCCCCGTTGACGCCCACAAGCCCGGTTATCGTGCCCTCCGGAATGACGAAAGAGGCATCGCGCAGCGCAGTGTGCCCGTTGCGATAGGTAACTGTCAGCCCCTCTGCGCGGATTCCTTCGCTCATTGAGACAATCCCTTGACGATGGTCTCCGAGGTCAGGCGCAGCAAATCGAGATAGGTTGGCACCGGGCCATCCGGGTCGCTGAGACTATCGACATAGAGCACTCCGCCATACTTTGCGCCGGTCTCGCGAGCGACCTGCCGGGCCGGTTTGTCCGATACGGTCGACTCTGAAAAGACGGTCGAGATCTGGTGCGCGCGGATTGTGTCAATGACCTTGCGGACCTGTTGCGGCGTCCCCTGTGCATCGGCGTTGATCGACCACAAATAGACCTCTTTCAGCCCGAAATCACGCGCCAGATAAGAGAACGCCCCCTCCGAGGTGACAAGCCAGCGGCGCTCTTCGGGCAGGGCGCGGGCGGCGGCCCGCAGAGGGCCGATGATCTCGGCGATCTGTTGTTTGTAGGTCTCTGCATTGGCGTGGTAAATCGCGGCATTCTCAGGGTCCAGGGCGCTCAGGGCATCGCGGATGTTGTCGACATAGATCACCGCAGAGCTCAGCGCCATCCAGCCGTGGGGATTGGGCTTGCCGTCATATTCCCCGCCCGAGATCGGCATCGGGACCAGCCCCTCGGAAACGACTGCTGCGGGGACCTCGCTCAGATTGGATAGAAACTGCTCGAACCAGCGTTCCAGATTGAGCCCGTTCCACAGGATCAGATCGGCACCCTGCGCACGTACCAGATCGCGGGGCGTCGGCTGATAGCCATGGATTTCCGCGCCGGGCTTGGTGATCGATACGACCTCGACCTGGTCTCCCGCGACGTTCTGCGCGATATCTGCAATCACGGTGAAGGTTGTCACGACTTTCAGCCTGTCAGCCTTGGCCGCCGCAGGGGACAGCGCCAGTATCAGGGCCGTGGCAAGACTGAAAATGAGAGGTTGAAAAAGCATGAGAATCTCCTTTGGTCACCATCACATGCAAATGCGAATGAGTTGCAACTGTCAAGCTGCTTGCAACGCAATCGCAGAAAAACACCTTGAACCGCGCGCCATGCCCGCGCAAAATGACGCCATGAGTGAGACACATGCAGGCATTGAGAATCTGACCGAGGCGCTACGCGAGGCCGGTATCCGCGTCACACGACAGCGGGCGGCGCTCCTGAGCGTGCTCGCGGCGGCCGACGATCATCCCGACGCGCCCGAATTGCATCGCCGCGCAGAGAACGAAGTGCCGGGGATTTCACTTTCGACCGTCTATCGTACGCTGTCCACGCTTGAATCTCAGGGTGTCATACAGCGCCACCAATTCGAAGGCGCCCCGGCCCGATTTGAGCCTGTAGAGGCCGGGCACCATGACCACATGATCGACGTTGAAACCGGAAACGTTCTCGAATTCTGCTCGGACCGGATCGAAAAGCTGCAGGCCGAGATTGCCGCCGAGCTCGGGTATGAGATCGTCCATCACCGGATGGAGCTTTATGTCCGCAAGGTAACCGGACCGGCGTGATCCATTTGAGCGGCCTGTTGTCGGCGGGGCAGTGTTGATCTGGAGCAGGTCAGGACATCCTGTTGCGCTGACGGTTGGGCGGCACGCCAAAGGCCGCGCGATAGACCCGCGCGAAATGGCTCGGGCTTTCAAAGCCGGTGGCCATGGCCACGTCGATCACCGACATTTCGGTCTGAAGCAACAGATAGCGCGCGCGTTCAAGGCGCAGATCAAGCATGTATTTCTTGGGCGAGGTATTGAGATGCTTGCCGAAGATCCGCTCAAGCTGACGGGCGGAGACGCCAACCTGCTCGGCGATCACGCTGATCGAGAGGGGGTGTTCGACAGCGTCGCGCATGATCTGAATGGCATGGGCCAATTTCGGGCTGCGCTGTCCGCTGCGCGCCTGAAGCGAGACGCGTTGCGCGGCGCTGCCTTCGCGCACGGCGTTATAGACCATCTGGTCGGCCACCGCGATCGAGAGCTCCTCGCCGTGACGCGCGGCAATCAGGTTGAGCATGAGATCGGCGGTGGCCGAGCCGCCCGAGGCGCTGACAATCGGGGCATCATCGACAAAGACGCTGCGCACCAGGGAAATATCGGGGAATTCTTCGGCGAAACCGTCGTGAAATTCCCAATGAATGGCGGCGCGCTGCCCCTCCAAAAGACCGGCAAGCGCAAGCGCATAGCTGCCCGAACAGAGCGCCCCAAGGGCTGTGCCGTGGCTGCGCGCATGGCGCAGCGCGGCAAGGTGCTGGCGGGTGATATGGGCGCGCGCGTTGGTGCCCGCGATCACGAAAAGGCGGTCACAGGCCGGGATATCGTCAAGCCCGTGATGCACCCGGATGGTCACCTCGTTTGACGCGGTTACCTCGGTTCCGCCAGCGGCGCTGAACGACCAGCGATAAAGCGGCTGATCGCTGACCAGATTGGCGATGCGCAGCGGCTCCACCGCATTGGCAAAGGCCAGATGGGTGAATTCCTCGATCAGCAAAAAGCAGAAATGTTGGGTCGTGCTCATATCCGGGTCCGCAAAGGGGCATGCCTTGACTACTTTGTCGATACTCATATGAAACACAATAAAAATGTGTTGTGTATACACAGTGTATTTTGTAGGGGTGAGTCGAAGCAACCAAATGAAGAGGGGTCGTGAATCATGCCTGCAAAGGATCGCAAAGCGGCGCTTCTCGCCGATCTGAAGCGTGCCATTCTCACGACCGAACTTCGCCCCGGCGAGGACCTTGACGAGGTGGCGATCTGTGCCAGGTTTGGCCTGTCGCGGACCCCGGTGCGCGAGGTGTTTCGCGATCTTGACGGGCTTGGCTTTCTGGATCTGCGCGAAAATCGCGGGCCGCGCGTGGCAGAGCTTTCTCACACGACATTGCGCGACTTTTTCCTAGCAGCACCAATGATTTATGGCGCGGTCCTAAGGCTTGCGGCGCGCAATGCGACCACGCCCCAGATTGCCGCACTCAAACTGGCGCAAGAGGATTTTCGCGCGGCACTTCGCGAGGGCAATCCGGTCGAGCGGACGCTGGCGAACAACCGGTTTCACGAGATCACCGGCGAGATGGCGTGCAACACATATTTGTTGCCCTCGTTTCAACGTCTGCTGATAGATCATGCGCGCATCGGCATGACCTTTTTCCGCCCTCAAACCAACGATATGGCCGCGAATCTGTCCGAGGCCTCGGCGCAGCACGATGAGATCATCGCCGCCATCGAGGCCGGTGACGAGGCGCGCGCCGCACAGTTGGCCGAAGACCACTGGAACTTGTCTCGCCACCAGATCGAACTTTTCGTCATGCCCACGGCGCTTGATGTGCCGATGGGTTCTTTTTCGCGCTCCAGCCCTGCATGAGGCCCGCAATGACCCCAATCTTCAAGTTCGAGGGCATTTATACCCCCGTCATCACGCCCTATTTCGAGGATTTCAGCCCCAATCTCGACGCGCTCGCCGAGACCATCGAGTTCCTGATCGCCAGCGGTGTGAATGGCATAATCACCGGCGGCTCGACCGGTGAGAATTATGCCCAGACCGTGCCCGAACGTGTTGATCTTGCACGCTTTACCCATGATCAGATCAAGGGCCGGGTGCCGCTTGTGGTGGGCACGGGCGCAATGCTGACGCAGGATTCGATTGCTCTGGCAGAGGCCGCGCGCGAGATTGGCGCCGATGCGATCCTTCTGGCAAGCCCGCCCTATTCGGTGCCGACCGATCGCGAAAATGCGCTGAATGCGCTTGCCATCGACAAGGCGGCGAACCTGCCGGTGATGCTCTATAATTATCCGCATCGCACCGGCACGATGATGGGCCCCGAGTTTCTCGATCGGGTCGGGCGGTCGCGCAATTTCTGCGGCATCAAGGAAAGCTCGGGCGATATCAACCGGGTGCATCTTCTGGCGCGCGATTATCCGCATATCCAGCTTGGCTGTGGCATGGACGATCAGGCGCTTGAGTTTTTCGCCTGGGGCGCGCCGTTCTGGGTTTGCGGCGGCTCGAATTTCCTGCCGGTCGAGCATGTCGCGCTTTATCGGGCCTGCGTGCTCAAAGGCGATTTTGCCAAGGGGCGGCGGATCATGTCGGCGCTTATGCCGCTGATGCGGGTGCTTGAGCAGGGGGGCAAGTTTATCCAGACCATCAAGCATGGCGTCACCATGACCGGGATTGATGCCGGCGTCATGCGCGCCCCGCTCAAGGGTCTGAACAAAGACGACAAACGCGCGCTCGAACAGGTCACGCGCGTGTTGAAATCCACAATTGCCAGTATCACGGCGGAGGGCTAAGCGATGGACTTGCTGACACAGGATGAATATGGCGCGATGGCGCAAACCCTCGATTTTCCAAGCGGGGCCTTTATCGACGGCGGCTATCGCCCGGCGATTTCCGGCGAAACCTTTACAAGCGTGAACCCCGCCACCGGCACGCCGCTCGCCGAAATTGCGGCCTGTGACGGGCGGGACGTTGACCTTGCTGTGACAAAGGCGCGCGAGGCGTTTGATGATGGGCGCTGGTCGCGTATCCATCCCGGCGCGCGCAAGGATGTGTTGATCCGGCTGTGCAAGCTGATGACGCGCAATGCCCGCGAATTGGCGGTGATGGAAAGCCTTGATAGCGGCAAGACGATCTTTGATTGCGAAACCGTGGATATCCCCGAGGCGATCAATTGCATCAAGTGGCACGCCGAGCTGACCGACAAGATCTATGATCAGGTCGCGCCTGCCTCGGACGATCACATTGCCATGGTGCTGCGCGAACCGATTGGCGTGGTGGGCCTTGTTTTGCCGTGGAACTTCCCGTTGTTGATGCTGGCCTGGAAGATCGGACCGGCGCTTGCGGCGGGCTGTTCGGTTGTGGTGAAACCGGCGATGGAGACCTCGCTCACCGCGCTGCGGCTGGCGGAACTGGCAAGCGAGGCGGGCCTGCCGCGCGGGGTGTTCAACGTGCTGCCGGGGGGCGGCGCAGAGGTCGGCGAACCCATCGGGCGGCATATGGATATCGATATGGTGTCCTTCACCGGCTCGACCACGACGGGCAAGCGGTTCCTGGGCTATTCGGGTGAAAGCAACGCCAAGGAGGTGGTGCTTGAAATGGGCGGCAAGAACCCGGCCATAGTGATGGAGGACGCCGAGAACCTTGATCGCGTGGCCCAGCATGTGGTCAATGGTGCGTTCTGGAACATGGGCGAAAACTGTTCCGCCACCTCGCGGCTGATCGTGCACCGCGACGTCAAGGCGGACCTTTTGGCGCGGATCGAGGCGCATGCGCGGGCCTGGAATGTCGGTGACCCGCTTGACCCTGAGACCCGCGTCGGCGCGCTTGTGTCAAAGGCGCATTACGACAAGGTCTGTGGCTATCTCGACAAGGCCGAAAATATTCTGTTCGGCGGCACGGCCGAGGGTGGTTTCATCAGCCCGACGGTGGTTGAGCTTGCGGGCAACGATCACCCCCTGGCGCGCGAAGAGATTTTCGGCCCCGTCCTGAGCGTGATCGAAGTCGCCTCTTTTGACGAGGCAATCGCTGTGGCAAATGACACCGATTACGGGCTCTGTGCCTCGCTCTTTACCGCCAATGCCAAACGCGCCATTCGCGGCGCGCGGGTCTTGCGGGCGGGCACGGTCACCGTCAACAGCTTTGGCGAGGGTGATATGTCGACGCCGTTCGGTGGCTACAAGCAATCGGGCTTTGGCGGGCGTGACAACGGCGTGCATGCCCATGATCAGTATACCCAGCTCAAGACCCTCTGGATTGACCTTGCCGATGACGCGGATGAGGCGGTGAGTTGAGCCGATACACCGCCCGCCGCCTTCCCGCCCATCTGGGGCCAGCCGCTTGGAACGCGATTTTACCCGCGCAAGGGCCGCTGGCGCGCCTTGAAGGCGATGAAACCGCCGATTTCGCGATCATCGGCGGCGGGTTTGCCGGGCTGTCGGCGGCGCGGCGTCTGACCCAAATTGCGCCGGGGGCGCGCATCGCGGTGCTTGAGGCCGGGCGTCTGGCGTCGGGCGCGGCCGGGCGCAACTCGGGCTTCATGATTGATTTGCCGCACGAGTTGAATTCGCAGGATTATGCCGGGGCGGGGGATGACCGCGCGCTGATCGCACTTAACCGTCACGCCATCGGCTTTGCCCGTAGCGCGGTCGAGGACTACGGCATTACGCCGGATTATTTTGATCCCGTGGGCAAGGTCAACGGCGCGGCAAGCCCTGCCGCGCAGGCTCATAATGCAAGCTACGCGCGCCATCTGGCCAGCCTTGATGAGGCGAGCGAGATGCTTGATGCGCAAGCCATGCAGGAGCTTACGGGCAGCGCGCATTACCTCTCGGGGCTTTACACGCCCGGCACGGTGATGCTGCAACCGGCGGGTTATATTCGCGGCCTTGGCGCGGGGCTTTTGCGCGACGGGGTGGCGATCTTCGAGGATAGCCCGGTGTCGGGCTTTGAGAAACAGGGTGAGGCCTGGCAGATCACCACGCCCAAGGGCCGGATCAGCGCCGGGCGGGTGATCCTGACGGTGAATGGCCATCTTGAGAGTTTCGGGATTGAGCGTGGCCGCCTGATGCAGCTGTTCCTGTTTGCCACCATGACACCAGAGCTTGACGCAGAGGCGCTTGGCCGGCTTGGCGGTGCGCCGCGTTGGGGCATCACGCCGTCAAACCCGATGGGCACCACCATGCGCCGGATTGACACCGGCCAGGGCGGCAACCGGATCGTGACCCGCACCTGTGCCAAGCTGCGCCCCGACATGACGCCGACGCCGCGCGATGTTGCCCGCGCCGCCCAAGTGATGCGGCGTAAGTTTGACGCGCGGTTCCCGCAGCTTGCGGGCCTCAGAATGGAGCATAGTTGGGCCGGGCATCTATGCCTGAGCCTCAACAGCGTGTCGGTGATGCGCGAGATCGAGACGGGGCTTTATGCGGGCTGTGTGCAAAACGGCCTTGGCACCGCGCGCGGCACGCTGACCGGCATTGGCGCGGCGGAACTCGCTTGCGGGCAAGCCTCGGATATTACGTCAAGTTTCACCGCGCAGGCGCGCCCCAAACGCCTCCCGCCGTGGCCCTTTCAACAGATTGGCGGCAATGCCATGCTGCGCCTCAAGGAATGGCAGGCGCGCGCTGAATAGGGCGGCTCAGGGCAGGCTAAGCTTGGCCATGCGCCCGCCATCGACCGTATAGATCTGGCCCGTAACAAAGCCACTTTCGGGCGCGGCGAGAAAAGCGACAAGCGCGGCCACCTCTTCGGGTTTGCCGCTGCGCCCGACGGGGTGGATGGTGCCGATCTTGGCGGCAAAGGCCTCTGGATCGCCAAGGCTGGCGATGTAATCAAGGTTAAGATCGGTGTCGATCCACCCCGGCGCCACCGCGTTACAGCGAATGCCCTCGCCGCCGTGATCGACCGCCACCGCACGGGTCAGCGCATGCAACCCGGCCTTCGAGGCGCAATAGGCGGCGTGGCCGGGGTTTGATCCCAGCCCCTCGATAGAGCCAACATTGACAATCGCGCCTTGGCTGGCGCGCAGATGAGGCAGGGCGGTTTTGATCATCAGGAAGGGCGCGGTGAGGTTCACGGTCAGGTTTTTCTGCCAATCCTCAAGGCTCATGTCCTCGACCCGCGCCTCTTGCATCATGCCGGCATTGTTGATCAGAACGTCAAGGCGACCGGCGCGTGCGGTGACCTCTTGCACAACCTGCGCGGGGCTGGCGGGGTCGGTGAAATCGGCGGTGATGCCCTCGAATTCCGGCTCGGGGCCGCGCTGTGCGGTAAAAACCCGCGCGCCCTCGCTTGCCAGACGGGTTGCAATGGCGCGCCCGATGCCGCTGCGCCCGCCGGTGACAAGCGCGATTTTCCCCGCAAAACGCGTCATAGCACCGGTTTCCCGCCGTTGATTTCCACCAATGCGCCGCACATATAGCGTGCCGCGTCAGAGGCCAGAAACAGCGCAACATCGGCGATATCCTCGGCCTCGGCAATCCGGCCAAGGGGTACGGTCTTACCCAGCTCGGCAATCGCCGTATCGGGATCAAACCCGCGCTTGGCAAAGCCGGAGCGCAGCATCGGCGTGTTCACCTCATTGGGGCAAATGGCGTTGATGCGAATGCCCTGATGGGCGTGATCCATCCCCATGCATTGGGTGAGCGAGGCAATCGCGGCCTTGGTCATGCAATAAAGTGCGTGGTTGCCCCCCGGCCTGAGCCCCCAACACGAGGCGGTGTTGACGATGGCACCGCCCCCGGCGGCGGCCATGATCGGGATTGCGGCGCGGCAAATCCGGAACGGTGCCTCGACATTCACCCCAAGCGACAGCGCCCAGTCGTCATCCGTGGTTTCGGTGACCGGGCCACGGGTGATCACGCCGGCGTTGTTGAAGATGATGTCAAGCCCGCCAAGCGCATCCTTTGCGGCGCCGGGCAGGGCGTCGGCGTAGGTCGGATCGCAAAGATCGCCGGGCAGGTGGGCCGTAGCGTCAATCCCGCTGACATCGCGATCCGCTATGGCGACCTGCGCGCCCTTGGCCTTTAACGCGCGCGCGATGGCCGATCCGATGCCGCCAGCGGCCCCGGTCACAAGCGCCTTTTTGCCTTTGAAGTCCATCACGGGTTTCCCATCCTAGTGCTCTTGGTTCAACGCATCGGCCGCCGGAATTTCACGCTCTCGGCGGGCGATATACTCCAGCAGGGCGTCGTTGATCCCGGCATCGAGTTTGGGTTCTTCATAGGCCTCCAAAAGCTTGCGGGCATAGGTCAGCGCGCGTTCGGTGATCTCGGTGCTGCCTTCGGCCTGCCATTGGCCGATGGCGCTGTTGTCAAGCAGTTCGGGCATGAAGAACGCGGTCTGGAAATTGTCCTGCGTGTGCGGATGGCCAAGGTAATGCCCGCCGGGGCCGACATCGGGCACGGCGGCAAGGGCGGTGTCGAAATCGCCCCATTTCGGGCCCTCGGCCATGCGATAGGCCATCGCGCATTGCTCGGCATCGACGACAAATTTGGCCACCGAACAATGCATCCCGGCCTCGTTCCAGCCCGCCGAATGCCAGATGTAATTGGCCCCTGCATGCATCACCGCCGAGAGGGTCGTGGCACTTTCATACCCCGCCTGCGCGTCAAAGGTCTTGGCCCCGCCAAGGGTGTTCGAGGTGCGCCACGGCACGCCGTAAAACCGCGCCATCTGGCCGATCATGAAGTTCATCAGGCTGATTTCCGGTGTGCCCGCCATCGGCGCGCCGGATTTCATGCTGACGGTCGAAAGGTAATGCCCGTAGATCGCCGGACAGCCCTTGCGGATCACCTGCGTATAGGCAAGCGCCGAGAGCGCCTCGGCGTTAAGCTGCGCCACCGTTGCGGGCACGCTGGCGGGCGTATTGGCCCCACCCAGAACGAAGGGCGAGCAGAGCACTGGCTGATTGCGGCGGCAAAACGCGCGCATTGAGCCGAGCATGGTTTCATCCCAGACCAGCGGCGAGTTGCCGTTGCAGTTGCCGGTTGTCACGGGATGGGTTTCCATGAACTCGGCGCCAAACAGGATGGCGCACATATCAAGCACATCCTCGGCGTTCTTCGGGCTTGTGGTCATGCCCATGAAGGTCTTGTCGGAGTGCTTCATCGACGAATAGGTGATGCGCAAGTGACGCTGGCTGATCGGGTGATCATAGGGCTCGACGATATGATGCGCCGAGGAATGCAGCGCCGGCATCATATGCGAGAGCTTGTGGAACATCGCCAGGTCGTCAAGCGTCGGGTTGCGGCGCACGTCGTCAAGATCGCGCAGATAGGGCGCGCCGGTCATCGGCACAAAGATCGAATGCGGACCGCCCAGACGGACGTTCTTTTGCGGATCACGGGCGTGATAGGTAAAATCCGAGGGGATACTCGCGATCAGCTCGCGCACAAGGCCGCGATCAAGGAAAACCAGCTCGCCTTCAACCCGCGCACCGGCGCGTTTCCAATCTTCCAGCGCGATCGGATCACGAAACTGCACCCCGACGGTTTCAAGGATATCCATCGAGGCGGCGTCGATCTGTTCGATCTGCGCACCGGTCATGATCTCGCAGAGCGGCAGCTTGCGGTTCAGGCCGGGCAGCATGGTGATGTCATGGACACTGCGCAGGGCACGGCGGGTCGTGCGCCCACCGGATCGCCCGCGAGGGCGCTTGAGTTCAATGGTCATAGTGTTAGGCTCCTTCGCAGTCACCGTGACCTGTCTTGCACGCGGATATCTGACGGTTTGCGGTATGAGCGGATAAAAATCCGACCTGCCGTTCGCCGCAAACGCGAGGTATCATGGGGCAGGAGTTAAGGACTCGGCAAAATGGGCATCATCAACACCTCCCGCGCGGCGCAGTATCACTGGCAGGAGACATGCGATGGCTGGCCTCTGGTGGCGCAGCCGGGGTTGTCGGTCAAACAAGAACGGATGCCGCCCGGCACCTCTGAGGAGCGTCATTTTCATGCGCGCGCCCGACAGTTCTTTTACGTGCTCAGCGGCGTGCTCTGCATAGAGGTCGGCGGAGAGATGTTTCACCTCAGCGCGCAGGACGGCATAGAGATCGCGCCGAATACGCCCCATCAGGCCCGCAACGACAGTGAGAGCGACCTGGAGTTTCTGGTGATCTCTGCGCCCGGCACCCAAGACGACAGGGTGGCGGCGGATGCGGCGCCTCAGAGGTGACGCCGCATCGCGCGCTTAGCTTGGCAGGTGGATATTGAAGCGCTCGCGAATGGCCGCATCGGTGATCGGGTCAAACCGGGCCCGGGCGCGTTCCGACAGGATTTTTTCCTTCTTGGCGCGCGCCTTGGCGATCAGATCGGGCTTGTCCATTTCCACCCATTCCTTGGGCGACGAGCGATCCGCAAGCGCGGGATAGATGTAATCGGTCTGCATCCGGCTCAGGGTCTGTTCGGCGCCAAGGTAATGCCCCGGCCCGCCGATGCAGGTGGCGCGGATCACCTCAAGGCTGACGGTGTCCTCATCCACCTCGATCCCGCGAGTACAGCGCAGCGCCTGACCGATAAGATCATCGCCGAGAATGAGCGATTCAAGGCAGAAGCCAAGCAAAGAGGCATGCATGCCGGCGGCCTCATAGACCATGTTGAGGCCCGAAAGCCCCGCCATCACGTTCGAGGTTGCCTGTTCCCAGCCGGCCTGCATATCGGGCAGCTTGGCATCGGCAATGCCTGCCGCCGCCCCGCCTGGAAGGCCGTAATACTTGTGCATCTGCGCGCAGCCTGCGGTCAAAAGCGCCTGCTCGCCAGAGCCCCCCGACATCGCCCCGGTGCGTAGATCGCTCACGAAGGGCCAGGTGCCGAAAATCGCCGGATGCCCCGGCTTGACCGCGTTGACATAGACCAGACCGGCGAGGCATTCGGCGGTGGCCTGAACGATGGCGCCTGCAATCGGGGCAGGGGCGGTGGCCCCGGCCTGACCGGCACTCAGCAACAAAACCGGCATGCCGCCGGCGATGCAGGCCTCCATCACCAGACAGGATTCGGTGGCGAATTTCATCGGCGGGACGACGAAACAGTTGGAATTGCTGACAAACGGGCGCTCGCGCCATTTGTCTTCGCCGCCCGCGATCAGGTGCAGCATCTCAAGCGCATCGGCGACATACCCCGGCTCGGTGAACGAGGTGCCGACATGCTTGGTGGTGCCCGCACAACAGCCATAGACGGTGTTGAGGTCCATTTCGCGGTTGTCGGTGATATCGCGGCACACCATCGGGCGCTGCACGAAGTGGATGTTGTCAAGCTGATCGGCGATGCGCGCGGCATCATGCAAATCCTGCATGGTGCATTCGCGGTAATGCTTGGTCTCGATGTCGATCAGATGCACGGCGGCGCCGGCGGTGCCATAATGCACGCGGTTGCCGTGAAGCTGCATGTCATTGGCGGGGTCACGACCAAAAAGCGTGATCTCCTTGCGGGCCCGCGCAATCGTGTCCTCGATCAAAGCGCGCGGAAAGCGGATGCGCCCGTCAGACCCAAGGATCGCGCCCGCGCCGGTGAGGTATTCAACCCCGCTTGGCGGGGCATCGGCAAGGCCGATCTGTTCAAGCGCGTCGAGCACCGCCTGATGGATGCGGTCCATCGCGGCGTTCGAGAGCGGGCGATAGGTGCCGCCCTCCAGTCCGGGGCGCACCGGGCGCAGATTGTCGGCCAGCGGGTTCGAGCGGGCCTCGCGGCGGGCGGCACGGCCACCGGCGCGGCCACTGGTGCGACCCGAAGCAGGGCGCGTTGTCGTCTCGGTCATGGTAGGGAAATCCTATGAAGGTGTCAGGGAAAGGGATGGGCGCAAATGGCCCCCGGTCGGCCCCGCGCCGCACGGCCCCGTTCCGCCCCGATGGTGCGGATCACAAGCGCAATCTTGCTGCGTGCGTGCATGGCGTCTCTCCTCTGGACTGGTTCAGCCCAACCGATTCTGCGTCCCCTGTCTGTCCCGATTCCGACCGATGTCGTTTTTGGACCAGTCACGTCGCGCTTGACCGGGGCGGCGCGCGCGGCTAGGTCTGGGCGTATGAACACCGCACCCTGCATTATCTGCTGCATTATCCGCTGAGTTTTCTCTGGCGGGCCGGTCTTCTGTT
The DNA here is from genome assembly GCF_900142625.1 of Roseovarius marisflavi. Classification (GTDB taxonomy): domain Bacteria; phylum Pseudomonadota; class Alphaproteobacteria; order Rhodobacterales; family Rhodobacteraceae; genus Roseovarius; species Roseovarius marisflavi. The sequence goes on along the minus strand of NZ_FRBN01000001.1, from coordinate 367,611 downwards.
TCCAAGTTGCGATGAAGTTGCTAAGCCCGCCGCGAAGGCCCGCGCGCGAGGACATTATGACCAACCATCCGATCAAGCTTAGAAACTCGTTAACGAGGACCAAGGAACCCGAACCATTTGTTCCCCTCGATTGGCTCAATGATGACATTCCGCCGGAACAAAAGATGGTGCGGATGTATGTCTGTGGGCCGACGGTCTATGACCGCGCCCATCTTGGCAATGCGCGCCCGGTGGTGGTGTTTGACGTGCTCTACCGCTTGCTGCGCCACGTGTATGGGCCCGATCACGTGACCTATGCGCGCAATTTCACCGATGTGGACGACAAGATCAACGCGCGGGCCGCCGAGAGCGGCCGCTCGATTGGAGAGATCACCGCCGAGACAACCCAATGGTTCCTCGACGACATGGGCGCCTTGGGCGCTCTGGAGCCGAATTTCATGCCGCGCGCCACGCAGTACATCCCGCAGATGGTGGCTATGATCGAAGACCTGATCGCCAAGGGCCACGCCTATGCCGCCGAGGGGCATGTTCTTTTTGCGGTGGATAGCTATAAAAAATATGGCGCGCTGTCGGGGCGCACGGTTGACGATATGATCGCCGGCGCGCGGGTCGAGGTCGCGCCCTACAAGCGCAACCCGATGGATTTCGTGCTGTGGAAGCCGTCGAGTGAAGATCAGCCCGGTTGGGACAGCCCGTGGGGCAGGGGCCGCCCCGGCTGGCATATCGAATGCTCGGCCATGGCCTATGAATTGCTTGGCGAAAGTTTCGATATCCATGGCGGCGGTAACGATTTGATGTTCCCGCACCACGAAAACGAGATCGCGCAAAGCTGCTGTGCCCACCCCGAAGGCGGCTTTGCACAGGTCTGGATGCACAACGAGATGCTTCAGGTCGAGGGTAAGAAGATGTCCAAGTCGCTTGGCAATTTCTTCACGGTGCATGATTTGCTTGAGCAGGGCGTACCGGGCGAGGTGATCCGGTTCGTGTTTTTGAGCACGCATTACCGCAAGCCGATGGATTGGACGGCGGAGAAGGCGCGGGAGGCTGAAAGAACATTGAGGAAATGGCGACTGCAAACAAAAGGCGTAGCTTATGATCCTTCTGACGAATGTGTCTCTGATGCAATCGCGGATGATTTGAATCTGCCAGAGGCAATTATGCGAATGCATAGTTTGTCGAAACAGGACGAGGTTGCGGCGCTTAAAGCTTCCGCTGAGTTCTTGGGGCTTCTTGGTGATGATCTTGGAAAATGGGCGGAAGAAACAGGCATTCAATTGAAGGGCGTTAAAATAATAAAGGATATTCGCGTTGAACAGGGCGTAGATTGTGTAGAGCCAGTCCTTTCTAAATGGCAAACGCTCCGAAAAGAAAAGAGGTTTGATGAAGCAGACCTATTAAAAGCACAATTGAATGAACTTGGGATTCAAGTGCGGATAACTCCCGATGGGCCGGAAGCAGACGTTACCGTTCCTTTTGACCCCGCCAAACTGGAGGCATTGAAGTGACGCGGTTCTTGCCACAACGTTTGCCTGCCGTGCAGGGCCCGACCGCGGGGGGGCGCTCTGACGGCTTTGTGGGCCGCTTTATGGTGCCTAATACTGTCACGACTGTATGTTTCTGCGCCGTTGCAAAAGCGCCCGCCCGGGGGGCAGTCGGGCGCTGCACGGCGGCGCGCAGGCGCGCCTTGATTCCGCGCAAGGGTGTTACTGAGGCGAGGGTAGCATGATGGCGAAAGAGCGCCTCTATCTCTACGACACCACCCTGCGGGATGGGCAGCAGACGCAGGGCGTCAGCTTTTCCACCGCCGAAAAACACCGCATTGCCGAGGCGCTTGACCGGCTTGGCGTCGATTACATCGAGGGCGGCTGGCCCGGAGCCAACCCCACCGACAGCGCGTTTTTTGACAATGCTCCGAAAACCCGCGCCAGGATGACCGCATTTGGCATGACCAAGCGCAGCGGGCGGTCGGCCGGGAATGACGAGGTCTTGGCGGCGGTGATGAATGCGGGCACCGGCGCGGTTTGTCTTGTCGGCAAGACCCATGATTTTCACGTCGAAACCGCGCTTGGCATCCCGCTTGACGAAAATGTCGAGAATATCGCGCGCTCGCTTGCGCATATCGTGGCGCAGGGGCGCGAAGCGCTGTTTGACGCCGAGCATTTCTTTGACGGCTACAAGGCCAATCCCGCCTATGCGATTGAGTGCCTGCGCGCCGCGCTTGACGCCGGAGCCCGCTGGATCGTGCTCTGTGATACCAACGGCGGCACCCTTCCGGTCGAGGTCGGCGAAATCACCGCAAAGGTGATTGCGGCGGGCATTCCCGGCGATCGCCTTGGTATCCACACCCATAACGACACCGAAAGCGCGGTTGCCGCCAGCCTTGCGGCGGTCGATGCGGGCGCGCGCCAGATTCAAGGCACGCTCAACGGTTTGGGCGAGCGCTGTGGCAATGCCAACCTCACCACCCTGATCCCGACGCTTTTGCTGAAAGAGCCCTATGCAAGCCGCTATGAGATCGGGGTAAGCCGCGACGCCCTGCGCTCGCTCAGCGCCATAAGCCGCCAGCTTGACGAGATCCTCAACCGCGTGCCGATGCGGCAGGCGGCCTATGTCGGGGCCTCGGCCTTTGCCCATAAGGCGGGGCTGCATGCCAGTGCGATCCTCAAGGACCCGAGCACCTACGAGCATATCGACCCCGAAACCGTGGGAAACGCGCGCGTCATTCCGATGTCCAATCAGGCCGGGCAATCAAACCTGCGCCGTCGTCTGGCCGAGGCCGGGATCACGGTCGCGCCCGGCGATCCGGCATTGGCGCGCCTGCTTGATACCATCAAGGAGCGCGAGGAACAGGGCTATAGCTATGACAGCGCGCAGGCGAGTTTTGAAATTCTCGCGCGCAAGGAACTTGGCCAGATGCCAAGCTTCTTCGAGGTCAAACGCTACAAGGTGACGATCGAGCGGCGCAAGAACAAGTACGACCAGATGGTCAGCCTCTCCGAAGCGGTGGTCGTGGTTAAGGTCGATGGCGAGAAAAAGCTGTCGGTGTCAGAATCCATGGACTCTGCGGGCTGTGATCGTGGCCCGGTCAACGCGCTTGCCAAGGCGCTCGCCAAGGATCTCGGCCCCTATCAGGATCAGATCGCCGATATGCGGCTGGTCGATTTCAAGGTCCGCATCACCCAGGGCGGCACCGAGGCCGCGACGCGGGTCATCATCGACAGCGAGGACGCGCAAGGGCGGCGCTGGTCCACGCTTGGGGTCAGCCCGAACATAGTCGATGCCTCCTTCGAGGCGCTTCTGGATGCGATAAACTGGAAGCTGTTGCGTGCTGAGTGATGACCTGAATTCCTGCGCCGATCTGTTGCGCCGGGGGGATCCCGACAGGTTCATGGCGGCGATGGCGGCGCCGGTGGCGGCGCGCCATGTGCTGTTCCCGCTTTATGCCTTCAACGTTGAGGTGGCGCGCGCGCCATGGGTCACGCAAGAGCCGATGATCGCCGAGATGCGCCTGCAATGGTGGCGCGACGCCTTGGGCGAAATCCGCGATGGCGGTACGGTGCGCCGACACGAGGTGGTCACGCCGCTGGCCCATGCGCTGGACAGCGCGGGCGCGGCGCGGCTAGAGACCCTGATCGAGGCGCGGCGGTGGGATATCTACCGCGAGCCGTTCGAGGATCAGGCCGCGTTCGAGCGCTATATCAGCGCCACATCGGGAAGTTTGCTTGCGGTCACTGCGCAGGCTCTGGGGCCAGCGGATAAGGCGGTGCTGGCGGATGCGGGCTATGCGCTTGGGTTGGCGAACTGGTTTCGCGCGATCCCTGCGCTTGAGGCGGCAGGGCGCATTCCGCTTGTGGATGGGCGGCCAGAGGCGCTGCGCGAACTGGCATCGGACGGGCTTGCGCGGCTGAAACGGGCGCGGGGTGCGCGCCATAAGGTGTCGCGGGCGGCGCGCGCTGCGCTTTTGCCGCTCTGGCAGGCCGGCCCGGTTCTGGCCCGTGTGCAGCGCGCGCCAAATGCCGTGGCCGAGGGCGCGCTTGATACCGCCCCGGCGCGCAGCCGCCTGACGCTCTTGCTGCGCGCAACCAGCGGGCTTTGGTAGGGCACCCAGGCCAGACGTCAAGCGAGGATTTCACGCACTTGTCGCAGGATTGGCGCCACGGCCGGGCTTTGCGGGCTGGCCCGCGTGATCACCAAAAGCCCGACCATCATGCCCATCAGAACCTTGGCGGTATCGGCCGGGCGCAGACCTTTGGCAAGGCTGCCTTGTGCCTCGGCCATTTGCAGGCATTCGAGAAAAAAGTGTTCGACCTGGCCCATGCTCGCCTCGACCAGTTCGGCGATCTCGGGGTCATGGGGGGCCACCTCAAGCGTTGAGTTTATCATCAAACAGCCGCCCGGAAGATCGTCACTGCCGGTCTCGACGGCGCTGAACGCCGCCATGATCGCGGCATTTGGATCGCCCAATTCACGCAGTTGGTTCAAAAAAACGACGCGATAGACGGAATCGTAATGGTCAAGCGCTGCGATGAAGAGGCTACGTTTGTCCTTGAACCCGGCATAAAGGCTGCCGCGATTGAGGCCGGTCGCCTTGACCAGATCGGCCATCGAAGTGCCCTGATAGCCATGCTCCCAAAAGGCCCGCATGGCCGCATCCAGAACGTCGGCCTCTTTATATGTTTTTTCCCAGGGCATTCAGGGCGTCCGCATCGTGATGAGGTCAGGCAACCGATACGCGGGCCGCAGGCGTGCGGTGGTTGCGGGTGAACTTCCCCGGCACCCTGCAAAAGGGTGAGTAATGGGCCCTTCCACAAGGCGCCGGGTGTTCGTGGCTCGGCAGCGCTTGGAACTGGCGAACGCGTGGTGGTCTTTCGTGAGTGGCAGCATAATATGCGCCTTTTCATATTGGTTCATTTAGAACGATTGGTCAAATAACATATCTGTGCACGCCCTGTGAGAGGAAGGGCAACTTTAGGGGGGCCGTTACTTTCGTTTCGCGCTAAGGGTGAGGCCGGGACTGCCTGCCGATTCGGGGTGATCAGAGATATAGCGCGCTTTTATGTCAAATGAAGTGCCCTTGCTTCCATCATGGCTCCAGCCGGGGGGCATGACGCAATAGGCGAGGCGCTCGCGCCAGGTCAGGCCCGGCTGCGTGGCATCATGAAAAATGCTGACCCATTCGTGAAAGGCGACCCGCAGCGGGTTGAAGGTGCCGAGGTTATGGACAAGGCCGTAATCGACCTTTTCGCTGTCAAGCTCGGGCACAAAGGTGCCGAACAACTTGTCCCAGATGATGAACACCCCGGCATAGTTGCAATCCAGATAGCGCGGATTGCGGCCATGGTGCACGCGATGGTGGCTTGGCGTGTTCATCACCGCCTCGAACCAGCGGGGCAGGCGGGTGATCGCCTCGGTGTGAATCCAGAACTGATAGATCAGGTTCAAGCCACCGACGAACACCACCATGCCCGGATGAAACCCCAAAAGGATAAGCGGCGCGCGCATCACCATCATGAAGGTGAACGTTCCGGTCCATGTCTGGCGCAATGCGGTGGTGAGGTTGTAGTGCTGGCTTGAGTGGTGGTTCACATGGCTGGCCCAGACCCAGCGGATGCGGTGGCCAAAGCGATGCACCCAGTAATAACGCAGATCATCGAGCACGAAGCATAGCGCAATCACCCACGCCGAGGTGCCAAGATCAAGCGGCGTGATCGCCCAGAGCGCCATGAAAAACCCATAGGCGACAAAGCCAAGCACGATCCCGCTGGCGACATTGCCCGCCCCCATCAAAAGCGAGGTCAGCGCATCGCGGGTCTCATAGCGCCCGCCGCGCCGCTTGATCACGATCCACAAAAGCTCTGCCAGAATGGCGGCGATGAAAAACGGCACCGCCCAATTCACGACATCGGGGAACGTGATTATATCGCTCATGCGCTGTCCTTCATGTGGGTGGGCCATTGCGCGGCCTCGTCCGGGTCAAGCCGCAGGCGGATATGCGGCGCGGTGAAATCGGGCAGGTCGATGCGCAGGCCCTTGGCCGTGCGCCGGATGCGGGCCCCGCCGAGATAGCGCGCGGTGGTATCGGCGCCCATGGCCCAGACCACGCCCGGCCCGGATTTGGTTTCGATCAGGGCGGCGTGGTGGTCCTGGCTCAGGATCACGCGGGAGGGAGGCGCGTCAGGAAACTCGCGCAGCCATGCGGCCTCGGCCACGCCAGCATCACCCAGGCGCGCGGCCCGCGACAGCCCAAGCAGATGCAGGATCACGGCAATGCCGATGATGCCGCAGGCAACCAATGGCAGCAGAATACTGAGAGGCATAAGCCGTTTTTCCCATCTCTTTCTGGTTTCAATGTAGACAAAGCCGCGCGCGATTTGTCAAAGGTCGCGTTGCGTCACTGGCCGCAATCGGCCCTCGCGCCAGGCCAAAAGACCGGCCCCGGACAGGATCACACCCGCCCCGATGATTGATATCGCATCAGGCCAGACACCAAAGATCAAACCGTCATAGAGACCCGCAAAAACCAGGGCGGTATAGAAAAAAGGCGCCACAAAGCTTGCATCGGCGCGTGCCATGGCATTGACGAAACAGGTCTGGGCCAGGGCCATCAGCACGCCGATCCCCGCAAGGGCGGCCCATTGCGGCGCGCTTGGCGCGCTCCAGACCCAGATCACCGCAAGCGTCGCGATGCCAAGCCCGATGGCGTTGTTGATCAGCAAGATCTGATAGGGCCCCTCGCGCCCCGACAGGCGTTTGATAAAGATAAGCTCGCCACCAAGGCAAACCGCCGATCCAAGCGCCAGAAGGACGCCGACCTCGATGGCGCCCGTGCCGGGCCGGGTCAGGATAACCACCCCCAAAAGCGCGATTGCAGCCGCCGTCCAACGGGTCGGGCCAACCCGCTCACCCAAAAGCGGGATTGCCAGCATCATGCCAAAGACCGGGTTGAGAAAGCTTATCGCGGTGGCATCCGAGAGCGGGATAAAGGCGGCAGCGGCAAACATGAGTGTCACCCCGCCCCAGCCAAGCCCCGAGCGCTTGGCATGCAATCCCAGATCGGGCCGTGTCCAGCGGGGGCGCATTATGGCCGTGACCGCAGAAATCGCCAGAAGTGCGAATAAAAACCGCCCATGACTGATCTGAAGCGCATGCATCGGTGCCCCAAGCACCCCGGTGCCAAGCGCCTTGGCCAAAAGCGTCGTGCCCGCCGCAAATGCCGCCGCCATAAGCGTGAGCAGGGCGGCGAGGGCCGGATTTTGAGCGCGCGGAGTGAACATTGACAGTGTTTGGCCCGCCCTGCGCGCCCTTGCAAGGACAAAAACCGGGGCTGGTCCATCACCTTTGCATGCTGCGACAGGTCAAAAACGACGCCATGTCGGTGCGGGCAAAACATCGCCCCCAGATTTGTGCAAAGCCAAAAGGCAAGTCCCCTGAAAGACCGCTCATGCATCAACGCCGTATCCCCGAATGGCTCCGCCATGCGCCCGCGCCCTCGGTGCGCGGTTTTGCTGTGCTGGCAGGGGCCGAGGCGGTGGCGCGCGGCATCCTGATTTCGGTCTTTCCGCTTGAGATGTACACCGCCCTGCAGGACGCGGCACTTGTGTCAGAGGTCTATTTCATGGTCGGCCTTCTGTCGCTTGGCGTCGGACTCATGGTGCCTTTCATCGGCCGCTATGTCGCGCGGCGCTGGATTTATGTGACCGGCGCGCTGATGTTTGGAACAGGGGCGCTTTTGGCAATCATCGGCAGTGGCGCGGCGATGATCGGGGCGCTTGCGCTGATCACCTCGGCAACGGTGACCACCTTTGTCTGTTTCAACGCCTATGTGCTTGATTACATCGTCAAGGCCGATCTGGGGCGCTGCGAAACCTCGCGCATGTTCTATAGCGCGCTTGGCTGGACCATCGGCCCGTTTCTGGGCGTCGTCCTGTTGGGCTGGTGGCGGCCCTTGCCGTTTGTGATTGCCGCCCTGGCCTCGGGGGTGATGCTTGGCGTGTTTCTCTACATGCGCCTTGGCAACGGACGGCTGATCACCAAAAGCCGACGCCCGCCGACCAATCCGCTGGCGTTCCTGCCGCGCTTTTTTGCACAACGTCGCCTTGTCGCCGGATGGCTGTTCGCGGTGATCCGGTCAAGCGGCTGGTGGATCTACATTGTCTATCTGCCGATCTTTGCCGTTGAGCGCGGCCTTGGCGAGCAATTGGGCGGGATGATGCTGTCGTTCTCCAACGGGATGCTGTTTCTGACGCCCTTCATGCTGGCCTGGATGCAGCGGCGCACCATTCGCCATGCGGTGCGTGCCGGGTTCCTGCTTGCGGGGGGGCTGTTTTTCCTCGGGGCGGCCCTGTCGGGCGTGCCATGGGTGACCGTCTGTGCGCTTGCCTCGGCCTCGTTCTTCCTGATCCTGCTCGATGTCTCGGGCGGATTGCCGTTTCTGCTTGCGGTCAAGCCCTCGGAGCGCACCGAGATGTCGGCGATCTATGCCAGTTACCGCGATGTGTCGGGGATACTCACGCCGGGGATATCCTGGCTGGTGCTCTTGGTGGCGCCGATGCCGGGGATTTTCGCGGCGGGCGGTCTTGCGCTTTTGGGGGCCTGGGGGCTGGCGCGCAATCTGCATCCGCGTCTGGGGCGGGCGCGCGTGACAATCGAGCCGCCAAGCAGCGCAGAGGCGCAAATCACAGGTCTCGCGCACTGAGATTTTGCTTTTCACAGCCCCCGAAACCCGCTAAGTGATCCGCCATGATCAAACGCGCCACATATAGCCCGACCCGACGCCGACGCCTTTGCGCCTGACGGTTCCGCACGTTTGATCCCTCAGCACTCTTGCTGTGCCTGACCTTACCTAACATTCCCAGGTTATCTCAAATCATTGACTTGGCCCCGGTGTTCCGGCACTCAAAGGGCTTCTTATACAAGGAAAGCTGACATGATCCCGTCCGTTCTGCCCACCTATAACCGTGCGCCTCTGACTTTTGTCAAAGGCGAAGGCAGCTGGCTTATCGAAGCCGACGGGCGACGTTTTCTCGATCTCGGGGCCGGGATCGCGGTCAATGCCCTCGGGCATGCCCATCCGGCGTTGGTGGCGGCCCTGACCGAACAGGCTGGCGCGCTCTGGCACACCTCGAACCTTTACCATATCCCCAAGCAACAGGAGCTGGCCGATAAACTCGTGGCCAATACTTTTGCCGACACGGTGTTTTTCACCAATTCGGGCACTGAGTCCTGTGAACTTGCGATCAAGATGGCGCGCAAGCATTTTTATGACGCGGGCCAGCCCGAGCGCACCGATATCATCGCCTTTGAGGGCTCGTTCCATGGCCGCTCGTCGGCGGGCATTGCGGCGGCCGGCTCTGAAAAGATGACCAAGGGCTTTGGCCCGCTTCTGCCTGGCTTCAAACATCTGGGCTGGGGGGACCATGATGCGCTCAATGCGGCGATTGATGACAAAACAGCGGCCATCCTGATTGAGCCGGTCCAGGGCGAAGGCGGCATTCGTCCGCTGCCCGATCAATGCCTCAAGGGGCTGCGGGCGCTTTGCGCCGAAAAAGGCATCCTCCTGATCCTCGACGAGGTGCAATGCGGCGTCGGGCGCACCGGGCGTCTGTTTGCCCATGAATGGGCGGGGGTAACCCCGGATATCATGATGGTCGCCAAGGGCATCGGCGGCGGCTTTCCCCTCGGGGCGGTTCTCGCAACCGAGGCTGCGGCCTCTGGCATGACGGCGGGCACCCATGGCTCGACCTATGGCGGCAATCCGCTTGGCTGCGCCGTGGGCTGCGCCGTGATGGATATCGTGACCGACCCCGGTTTCCTTGCTGAAGTAAACCGCAAGGCGGGCCTCATGCGCCAAAAACTCGAAGGTCTTGTGGCCGCCCATCCCGAAGTGTTCGAGTCGGTGCGCGGAACCGGCCTGATGCTTGGCCTGAAATGCAAGGCCTCCAATCTTGACGTGGTCAATGCGGGCTACGCAGCGCTTGTTGTCACCGTGCCCGCCGCCGATAACGTTGTGCGCCTGTTGCCCGCCCTCACCCTCACCGACGATGACATCGCCGAGGCGATGACCCGTCTCGACAGGGCCGCCAGCGCCGTTGAAGCCGCCTGATCTTTCATCTTTCCCGAAATACTCCGGGGGTGTGGGGGCTGGCCCCCACATGCCTCACCTGACAAAAAGCGATACCACCATGCAGCATTTCCTCGACATCCACAAAACCCCCGCCGACCATTTGCGCGCCATCATTGATCAGGCGCGCGAGATGAAGACCGCACGCGCCGGGCGTCCGCGCGGCATGCCCGATGATGATCAACCGCTTGCCGGGCGTATGGTCGCGCTGATCTTCGAGAAACCCTCGACCCGCACCCGTGTCAGCTTCGATGTGGGCGTGCGCCAGATGGGCGGACAGACCATGGTGCTTTCGGGTGCGGACATGCAACTTGGCCACGGCGAAACCATCGCCGATACGGCCCGCGTTCTGTCGCGCTATGTGGATCTGATCATGATCCGCACCTTTGACGAAAGCGTTCTTCTGGAAATGGCCGAATACGCCGATGTTCCGGTGATCAACGGCCTCACGGATCGCACCCATCCTTGCCAGATCATGGCCGATATCCTCACCTACGAAGAACATCGCGGGCCGATCAAAGGCAAGAAAGTGGTCTGGTCGGGGGACGGCAACAATGTCTGCGCCTCGCTCTTGCATGCGGCGGGTCAGTTCGGCTTTGACCTGACCTTCACTGGCCCGATGCAGCTCGACCCCGAGGGTGAATTCATCGGCCTTGCGCGCAAGGCCGGCAGCACCATCACCATCGAGCGTGACCCCCACAAGGCCGCCGAGGGTGCCGACCTTGTGGTGACCGACACCTGGGTGAGCATGCATGACAGCCAATCCACCAAGGAACGCCGCCACAACATGCTGCGCTCCTATCAGGTGAACGACAAACTTATGGAGGTCGCCAAGCCCGATGCGCTTTTCATGCACTGCCTGCCCGCGCATCGTGAAGAAGAAGTCACATCGGCAGTGATGGACGGCCCGCATTCCGTGGTCTTTGACGAGGCCGAGAACCGTCTTCATGCGCAAAAGGCGGTCATGCGCTGGTGTCTTGGCGTCTGAGACACTGCCCCTCTCGGTGACCAGAATTTTTGGAAAATTCTCGGTCCGGCCGCGCTTGCAATTCTTGCATCAGGGCGTAGCGTAAAGCTCTAAAGATAGCGCGGCGGGGGGCGAGGCATGTCACAAGCACAGATCGGGGTTTACGGTCTTGGGACGATGGGCAGCGCCCTGGCGCTCAACATGGCCCAGCATGGGTTTGACGTCGCTGTCACCAACCGCGAAACCGATTGGATTGCGGCCTTTTTGGCCGAGGCGGGGGATTTGGCCGAGCGGCTGCACCCGCATGACAGTCTTGAAAGCTTCGTCAGCGGGCTCAAGACCCCGCGTGTGATCCTGTTCATGATCCCCTCCGGCGCCCCGATGGATGCGATGATCGCGGCGGTCACTCCGCTTTTATCGCCGGGCGACACGGTGATAGACGGCGGCAATGCCAATTTCCACGATACCCGGCGACGCGCCGCCGAGCTTGGCGCGCGGGACCTGCATTTTGTCGGTCTCGGGGTGTCGGGCGGCGAACTTGGCGCGCGGACCGGTCCGTCGATGATGATGGGGGGATCAGATCACAGCTGGCAACAGCTTGGACCGATCCTGCGGGTGATTGCTGCGCACCACGAGGGCGCGCCCTGCGTGGCGCATCTGGGGCCTGACGGGGCCGGGCATTTCGTCAAGACTGTCCACAACGGCATTGAATATGCCGATATGCAGGTCATCGCCGAGATTTACAGCCTGTTGCGCAATGGCGCCGCGATGCCGCCCGGCGAGATCGGCGCGCTGTTCACCGTCTGGGACAGGGGACCGTTAAAATCCTATCTGGTGGAAATCACCGGCAGGTTGCTTGGCTACACCGACCCTGAAACCGGGCACCCGATGGTCGATGTGATCAAGGATGCCGCCGGGCAAAAGGGCACCGGGCGCTGGACGGTGATCGAGGCGCTGCGCATGGGGCAATCGGCCAGCATGATTGAGGCTGCCGTCGGCGCGCGCGGCTGGTCCTCGGAAAAGGCCACTCGCCAAACGGCTGAGAGTATCCTAGGCGGTTCCCTGGGCGCGTTTGATGGCACGCCCGAGGTGCTTGCCGAGGCTTTCATGGCCGCGCGTATCCTGTGTTACGCGCAGGGATTTCGCATTCTGGCGGCCGCCTCCGAGGAGTATGACTGGGCCCTCGATTTTGCCGAGATCGCCCGGATCTGGCGGGCGGGCTGTATCATACGCTCGGCTTTGCTGGATGATATTGCAGGCGCCTTTGGCGCAGATCCGCCGCATGGCCAGTTGATCCTTGCACCAGAGTTCGCCGAGACCCTTGCGCGCACCCTTCCGGCCCTGCGGCAGGTGGTGTGCAGCGCGGTGCACGGCGGGCATGCGGTGCCGACGCTTTCGGCAGGGCTTGGCTGGTATGACAGCATGCGACAGGGCCATGGCAGCGCCAATATCATTCAGGCACAGCGCGATGTCTTTGGGCATCACGGCTTTGAGAGGCTGGGCCAGGCGGGCAAGCATCACGGACCATGGCGGGATCAGGCGCTGGAGCACGCGCTCCGCGCGGGAGTATTTATGGAACGGTGAAAGCCTGGTCCCGGCTCAGGTACCGTTCCAGCACGATGGAGGGCATGGCCCCGCGCAGCATCATGTCGCCGAAGACATAAGACGGGGCAAGGTCAAGCCCGAGATCGCGCGCCAGATCGGCGTGTATGTCCATATCAAGCAGGGTTACGCGCAGATCATAGGTTTCGCTCAGGGTCCGAAGCCCGACCTCTGCATCGACACATTCGGCGCAGTCCTTTCGGGTGAAAAGCGCGATTTTCTGCTTTGCCTCGCTTGGGCCAAAACCGGGCAGAGCCGCGTCATACAGCCTCGGCGCGGCGCGGGCGAGGGCGCTTAGATCGGCGGCCATGTCATCGGCGTAGATGTTGAGGGCGGCTGGTTGGTTCAGCCCACTGGTGCGCGCCATCAGAGGTGCCAGAAGATCGGGGGTCTCGATCAGGGTCGCGCGGATCGCCTCGCCAAGCACAGAGCGAGATTGAGTTGGCGCCTCGGCCAGAGCCGCGAAAGGTGACAGCAGCCCCAGTGACAGGGCTGCTGCTGCATTGAAAAGCGACATCGGCTTAGTTCGCGCGGATCTCGTTGGCGATCTCTTGCATCGCATCTTGCGGCAGATAGCCGCGCAACATCTGATCGCCCATCACGAAGGAGGGTGTGCCGCTGATGGCGAGGCGCTGACCCAGGGCGTGATTGTCGGCGATCACCTTGTCGACGGCGTCGCCGTTCATTTCGGAAATGATCTTGTTGGCATCAAGCCCGAGCGTGTCGGCGATCCGGCTAAAGCCGGTTTCGTTCATCGCGCCGCTATAGGTCATCAGAGCGTCATGCACCGATTTATAGGCGTCATCGCCCGCAACCTGAAGCGTGGCGATGGCAAAGCGAGAGGCGAGAACGGATTCGTCGCCCAAAATCGGGAACTCCTTGACGATAAACCGGATATTGCCGTCTTTTTCCAAGAGACCGGTGACCTCGTCATGGGCACGCCGGCAATAGCTGCAGCGGTAATCCATGAATTCGACCAGCGTGATATCGCCCTCGGGATTGCCCCCGACCCAAGAGGCGGGATCGTTGAACAGGGCCTCGGCATTCACCTTGACCAGATCGATATCGGCCTGGCTCTGTTCTTGGGACTGGCGCTGTTCGAGAACGGCGACGGCCTCCATGATGATCTCCGGATTGTCGAGGATATAGGCGCGGATCTCGTTGCGCAGCAGGGCGCGGTCGCCCTCTGACATCGATTCAAGGTCGAGCGCCTGCACGGGCAGGCTCAGAGACAGGCAAAGACCTGCGGCACTCAGAAGGGGGCGTATCATGGGCATTCTCACTTATCTCCGTTTTTCAGCGTCTTGCGCGGCAGAGAGCACATCCTGTGCCCGTTGCCAAGCGGCGGACCCGCGCGGCAAAAGGTCTGTTGCGCGTTTGGCATGTATCTTAGCATCTTTGAGACGGCCGACCATGGCATAACGTTCCGCCGTCAAAACCGAGGCCATGCCGTTATTGCCCTGTTTGGCATAGGTCACCGCCAGATCGCGCATCACGCGCGGATCACGGCCATCGCGGGCGCGGGATTTTTCAAGGAACTGCTGCGCCTTGGCAAGCTGTCCATCGGCCAGAAGGGCGCGCCCGTAGGACCCGAGGATAAGCGGGTTGTTCGAAGCAAGGTTGGTGGCGCGGGCATAGGCGGCGACCGCCGGCTTGATCTGGCGGCTTTCTATCAGGATCTGACCGCGCAGTTCATGCAGGTAGGGGTCTTTGGGGCGCAGCGCCAACGCGCCGTCGATTGCGCCCATGGCGCGGCGCAGATCGGCCTGACGGTGATAGGCCACCGCCTGGCGCATCAGTTTGACATCCTGAAAGCCGCTTTCTCCGGCGCGCGTCAGGGTCCATTTCGGCGAGCGCTGAAAGGCCGAAAGCTTGCCCTTGGCGCGGGCAAACCAGTAATTGGCCTGAGGGTCCGGCGCGGGGGCGGCGCCCTGTGCGCCGGCAAGCTGGCGCACCAGACGATAGCGATCGCGCGAGAGGGGATGAGTGCGCGCGTAAGCATCCTGTCGCGTGACCGAAAGGGCCTCTTGCCCGCGAAAGATTTCCATCACCTCGACCGAGCCATTGAGATCGACGCCCGCGCCCTTCATGAAGCGCATGCCGCTTTGGTCGGCGGCGTTTTCCTCGGCGCGGGTATGCGAGAAAAAGCTGCGCATGGCGGCGCCCTGAAGCCCGGCGGCAGCCCCGGCGGCGAATTCGCCGCTTCCGGCAGCGGCCCCGGCGGCGATGGCCAGAGCGGTGCCAAGCCCGGCGGCGGTGCGGGCGTTGCGCGCATTAATCGGACGGCGCATCAGATGGCCATTGGCGATATGGGCCGCCTCATGGGCGATCACGGATTGCAGCATCGCCGGTGTCTTCATCCGCAGGATCAGCCCGGAATGAATGAACATGCTATCGGAATCGACCACGAAGGCGTTGAGGTTCGGATCGTCGATCACCAGAATATCCACCCGGTTCGCGCTTAGCCCGGCGGCGCGCAGGATCGGCGTTGCCAGCTCGCGCAGGGCATATTCGATATCGGGGTCGCGCAACAGGGTAATGGCGCGCGCCGGCGCGGCGATACCAAGCATCAGGATCAGGGAAATCGCGAAAAATCGGAGAAGTTGCATTGACGGCACGGGCCTTTCCCAGTGAAACGAGGGATCAAACATGCACAGTCTAGGAGTAAAGCGATGCGGAACTCAACCCGGTCCCAGGTCGATGCCTTCATCGTGATGGATGTGATGGAGGCCGCGCGCCGCGCCGAGGCAAGCGGGCGCCATATCATCCATATGGAAGTCGGCCAGCCGGGCACCGCCGCGCCCGCAGGGGCACGCAGCGCGCTTGCCCGCGCGATGGACGAGGACGCGATGGGATATACGGTGGCGCTTGGCCTGCCGGCGTTGCGGGCGCGCATCGCGCGACTTTATGGAGAGTGGTATAATGTTGACCTTTCGCCCGGGCGGGTGATTGTCACGCCGGGCTCGTCCGGCGCGTTCATCCTTGCGTTTACGGCGCTGTTTGATGCCGGGGATCGGGTTGGCATCGGCAGCCCGGGCTACCCCAGCTACCGCCAGATCCTGCGCGCGCTTGATCTTGTGCCGGTCGAGATCGAGACCGCAGCGGAAAACCGCCTGCAACCGGTTGCGGGCGACCTCGGCGGGCAGGACCTGAGCGGGCTTTTGGTGGCCAGTCCGGCGAATCCTACAGGGACGATGCTCAATCGCGGGGCGATGACCGATCTCATCGAGGCGGCGGGCGCGCAGGGCGCGAGTTTTATCAGCGACGAGATTTACCACGGCATCGAATATGAGGCCAAGGCGGTCAGCGCGCTTGAGATCACCGATGAGTGTTATGTGATCAATTCGTTTTCCAAGTATTTCAGCATGACCGGCTGGCGCGTCGGCTGGATGGTGGTGCCCGAAGATCATGTGCGCGTGATCGAGCGTCTGGCGCAGAACCTGTTCATCTGTCCGTCCCATGCCAGCCAGGTGGCAGCTTTGGCGGCAATGGACTGTGGCGCAGAGCTTGAGGCGAATATGGCGGTCTATCGGAGCAACCGCGCGCTGATGCTTGAGGGATTGCCAAAGGCCGGGTTTGAGCGGATCGCGCCGCCCGATGGCGCGTTCTATGTTTATGCCGATGTCAGCCACCTGACCGATGACAGCCGCGCCTTTGCCGCCGAAATACTGGAAAAAGCGGGGGTTGCGGTGACACCGGGGCTTGATTTCGATCCGCGGCGCGGGGGCGGCACGATCCGGTTTTCCTATGCCCGTGCGACCGCGGATATCGAAGAGGGGCTGGTGCGGCTGGGGCGTTTCATGGCGGAGCGTGGCGCGCGCTGAGGCGCAGGATTTGAGTATTTATTCCAAGAAGAAGCTCAGAGCCCGATCATCTGG
This sequence comes from Roseovarius marisflavi, assembly GCF_900142625.1. Taxonomy (GTDB): domain Bacteria; phylum Pseudomonadota; class Alphaproteobacteria; order Rhodobacterales; family Rhodobacteraceae; genus Roseovarius; species Roseovarius marisflavi. Next base: position 351,044 of record NZ_FRBN01000001.1, on the reverse strand, counting down.
CGAATTTTTGCGGGGGAGGCGCCCTCGGCACGGTAGGTCTTGATCGCGCGGGCGTCATCGCGTTTGGCGAGGCGTTTGCCCTGAGCGTCGCGGATCAGCCCGTGGTGATGATAGAGCGGGGTTGGCAGGTCGAGCAGGCGTTGCAGGAGGACGTGGATTTGCGTAGCCGCAAAGAGATCCTGGCCGCGGATCACGTGGGTGATGCTCTGATCCGCGTCGTCGATCACCACCGACAGATGATAGGAGGCGCCCATGGCGCGGCGGGCGAGCACGACGTCGCCGACGGTTTGGACCATGTTGTGCGGGGTGATCGAACCGGTTTCGCCGTTTGGCCCTTCGCCTGATTCGCTAAAGGCGAGCGGGCTTGAGACACTGGCGAGCGCGCGCGCCATGTCGAGGCGCAGGGCGCTGTCGATTGGCATCACACCCTTGGGCGGCGTGGCGGGGCGGCAGGTGCCGGAGTAAATCAGCCCGTCGGGGCCGTGCAGCGGCGCGCCTTCTTGCGGGGCAGAGGCGGCGGCGCGGATATCGGCGCGGGTACAGGAGCAGGAGTAGAGCAGGCCCATGTCCCAAAGCCGCAAGAGGGCGTCGCAATAGCGCGGCAAGCGTTCGGATTGGCGCAGAACAGGCATCGGCCAGCTTAGGCCAAGCCAGTGCAGATCGTCGAAAATCTGCGCCTCCCATGCGGGGCGGCTTCGGCTTTGGTCGATATCGTCGATGCGCAGGTGGAATATGCCGCCAGCGGCGGTGGCCATGTCATAGGCCGTGATCGCCGAAAAGGCGTGGCCCAGATGCAAGGGGCCCGTCGGAGACGGGGCAAAGCGCGTTCTAAAAGTCACGTCTTTTGAAGAACATATACGTTGGAGTTCAACCCCTGACCAGGCAGGTGGGGGCCGTAATCCTTGCTCAAAAGACGGGCCGCGCCGCAATCGAGCCAGCCGTTGAGGGCGCCTTCATAAATAGGGTCTGCAAGGGCGTGATCGTTATAGCTGAAGACCAGATAACCGCCGCGATCCAGCGCCTTCATCAGGATATCGAAGGTCGAGAGCGGGGCCGCGCCGGGGCCGATCACGCCAATGGCTGCGATCGCCTTATAGGCGCCTTTCGGGATCGGGGTTTTGGCGGTCACGTCAAGCGATGACAGGCTGCGATAGACGCCTTTGGCAGTGGCCTGCGCCAGCATTTCGGGGCTTGGGTCGATCCCGTCGATTACCTTGAATCCGGCCAGTTTGAGCGCCAGACCAGAGAGGCCGGTGCCACAGCCGAAATCGAGCACAGGGGTGTCAGGCTCAGGCAGCTTGGCGAAAAGCGCCTTGGCACAGCGGCCCGGTGTGGCATAGCCGTTCTCGGCGATTTCCGCGTCGTAAGTGCTTGCCCAGTCGTTATAAAACTGGCTTGCGTCTTCTGATGTGTCCAGCCCATAGGCCTTATCCAGAAATTTTTCAGTCATGTTCCAAGAGTGACCGAAGAGTTACGCCACGTCCAGTAAAGACTTTGCCAGCCAGTCACCCCAGGCGGCTTTGGCGCGGTCGGTATAGGCCTTGTAGCGGTCTTTGCGGCCACGCCGCCCGCCTTTGAGGCCGTCAACGGGCCGGAACAGGCCAAAATTGACGTTCATCGGCTGAAAGGTCTTGGCCTCGGCGCCGCCGGTGATGTGGTGGATCAGGGCGCCCATAGCGCTATCCTGGGGCGGATCGGCAAGCGGTGCGCCGAGGATTTCGGCGGCGGCCATGCGCCCGGCCAAAAGCCCCATGGCGGCGGATTCGACATAGCCTTCGACGCCGGTGATCTGACCGGCAAAGCGGATATGGGGGCGCGAACGAAGGCGCATCTGATTGTCCAGAAGGGTGGGCGAATTGATGAAGGTATTGCGGTGAATGCCGCCTAGGCGGGCAAAGCTGGCGTTTTCCAGACCCGGGATCATACGGAGCACGTCTTTTTGTGCGCCGTATTTCATTTTTGTCTGAAATCCCACAATGTTATAGAGCGTTCCTAAGGCATTGTCCCGGCGCAATTGCACCACAGCCCAGGGTTTAACATCCGGCTGATGCGGGTTGGTCAGGCCGACCGGCTTCATCGGGCCGTGGCGCAGGGTTTCGCGGCCACGTTCGGCCATGACCTCGATCGGCAGGCAGCCGTCGAAATACCCGGCGGTTTCGCCCTCGTGGAACTCGGTTTTCTCGGCGGCAAGCAAGGCGTCGATAAAGGCCTCGTATTGCGCCTTGTCCATCGGGCAGTTGAGATAGGCGGTGCGCTCTGCCTCGGTTTCGCCCTTGTCATAGCGCGATTGCATCCAGGCGCGCGACATGTCGATGCTGTCGTAATAGAGGATCGGCGCGATGGCGTCGAAAAAGGCCAGCGACTCGGCGCCGGTCTCACTGGCAATCGCCTTGCCAAGCCCTTCAGAGGTGAGCGGGCCGGTGGCGATGATCCAGTGGCCTTCGGTGGGCAGGGTATCGATTGCGCCGTATTCAACCGTGATATTGGGATGCGCCAGAAGCGCCGCCGTCACCGATTGCGCGAAGGGATCGCGATCCACCGCGAGCGCGCCACCGGCGGGAATGCGATGCTTTTCGGCGGTCTGCATGATAAGGCCGTTGGCGGCACGCATTTCCCAATGCAACAGCCCGACGGCGTTTTGTTCGTCATCATCCGAGCGAAACGAGTTGGAACAGACCATTTCGGCCAGATCGCCGGTACGATGGGCAAAGGTTTTCACCTCCGGGCGCATTTCATGGATGACGACCGGCACGCCCATATGGGCGGCCTGCCATGCGGCCTCGGAGCCGGCCATGCCGCCGCCGATAATATGAAGTGTTTTGCTCATGCAGTGGGATGTAGGCGATTGCAGGGGTTTTGAAAAGAGGCGCTCACTGTTCCCGATCCGGGTTGCTCTTTTCGATCAAGGCCGTGATCCATCTCGGCGGTGTCGGAGCCGGGCTTGTTTTTTACCATGGTTGGGCCGCTGTCCCGGCCGTCGCGAATTGGCGGCTTGTATCCCGTTATGGCTTGTGGCCATTCTGACGCGCGAAGGGGCAGGGAGGAATGCATGAGCCTTAAAATGACGCGTGACGAGCTGACGAGGTTTCTGGAACAGGAATTTCCCCAGGTTGCAGGTGATTTTGCCATTGAGGAGGTGGGTGACATGCGCGTCCGCGTGCGCCTGCTTGTGGGCGTGCGGCATCTGCGCCCCGGTGGCACGGTCTCTGGACCGTCGATCTTTGCCCTGGCCGATGTGACGGTCTATCTGGCGACGCTTGCGATGATCGGCCCCGAGGCCTTGGCGGTGACCACCAATTGCAGCATTGATTTCATGCGCAAGCCGACCGCGGGCGTTGACCTTATCGCAGAATGCCGATTGCTCAAGCTGGGCAGGGTTTTATCCGTCGGGGAAGTGCTGATCTTTTCCGAGGGTCTTGAGGCGCCTGTGGCGCGCGCCAGCCTTACCTATGCGATTCCGCCCAAGTAGGTAAGGCCGGGGGCTGTATGCCCCCGGACCCCCCGAGAGTATTGATGCCAAGAAGAAGATCGCAGGGCAGGCAGGGCCTATTTGCAGCCGAAAGCGCCGGGATGAATGGGGTAATATATTACCTATTTTATAAGGCGTTGATTTTGCGTGATTTAATCGGATAAACCGTGGTTGACCTGACAATCTAAGCGTCTATAACCCGCCCATCGTATCAGCGCGGCCAAATCGCGGTCGAGGCGGATCAAGACGAAAGATCAAGCACAAGGTTTTGCCTGAAATGAAAACATTCTCTGCTACCCCGGCAGATATCGACAAGAAATGGATCCTGATCGACGCTGAAGGCGTTGTTCTTGGTCGTCTTGCCTCGATCATCGCCGTTCGCCTGCGCGGCAAGCACAAGGCCAGCTTTACCCCTCACATGGACATGGGTGACAACGTGATCGTCATCAATGCCGACAAGGTACAGCTGACCGGCAACAAGCGCGAAAAGCCGAACTATTGGCACACCGGCCACCCCGGTGGCATCAAGTCGCGCACCACGGGCGAAATCCTGGAAGGGAAATACCCCGAGCGCGTCGTGATGCAGGCCGTCAAGCGCATGCTTCCGGGCAACCGCCTGTCGCGCACTCTGATGACCAACCTGCGCGTCTATGCGGGCGCAGAGCACCCCCACGAGGCCCAGAGCCCCGCGGTGCTGGACGTCAAATCCATGAACTCCAAGAATACGCGGGTGGCATACTGATGGCTGACGAAATCAAATCCCTCGAAGGTCTGGAATCGATCGCAGAAGGCGTCGTTGCCGAGACCGAAACCATGGTGCGCCACGAACAGGTTCGTGACGAGCTTGGCCGTTCCTATGCCACTGGCAAGCGCAAGGACGCGGTTGCCCGCGTCTGGATCAAGCCGGGCTCCGGCAAGGTCGTTGTCAATGGCCGTGAAATGAACGCCTATTTTGCACGCCCCGTGTTGCAGATGATCCTGCGCCAGCCCTTTACGGTGGCCGGCGTTGAAGATCAGTTCGACGTGATGGCAACCGTCAAGGGCGGTGGTCTTTCGGGTCAGGCCGGTGCGGTCAAGCACGGCATCTCGAAAGCGCTTCAGCTTTATGATCCCGCCCTGCGCGGTGCTCTGAAGGCTGCGGGCTTCCTGACACGCGACAGCCGCGTTGTGGAACGTAAGAAATACGGCAAGGCCAAAGCGCGTAAGAGCTTTCAGTTCTCCAAGCGTTAAGCGACCGGGCCACGTTTCGTGGTTACAGATTTGGAAAGGCGCGGCTTTGGCTGCGCCTTTTTGCTTTTGGATGTCGGGAAAAAGGCGCCTGAGCCTGCTCAGACCTTATCGGACAGGCCAAGCCCGCGCAGATAGGTGGTAAGTCCCGCCTCAAGCATCTCTTCGGGGGCGGCGTGATCCGAGAGGCCGGCAGAATTGCGCAGGAACAGCTCGACGACACCATGGCTCATCGCCCAGATATGCGCGCTCAGAAGGCTTGCCTCGGGGCAACGCTCGGCGGCAATCAGAGGGCAGAGCGCGTCGCAGGCGCCATGCATCAGCGCGCGGGCGCGCCCGGCGGCATCGGCAAGACCCGGCAGGCGGTTGATGTCGATGCTGCTTTCGAACATCGCGATGTAATGGCCCGGATTGCTTCTCGCAAAGGCCAGGTAGGCGCGGGCAAGCGCGTGGATTTGCCCGGCCCCGTCCGGCGCCCTGGCGCGCGCTGCCTCAAGCCGGTCGGCAAAGACAAGATAGCCCTGGCGCGCCGCCTCTGAAATAAGATCGTCGCGCCCGGCAAAGTGGCGGTAAACGGCGGCCGGCGTCACCCCGGCGCTTTTGGCGGCCTGCGACAGGGTGAAACCGGCCGGGCCCCTGGTCTCGATCAGGTTCAGCGCACCATCGACGAGCGACTGGCGCAGATTGCCGTGATGATAGCCCTGTTTAGCCATTCCATATCTCTGGCCCGGCGGCGATGGCCGGATCAAGTGCCCCGATCGCGCGCGCGTCCTTGCGGGCGTAACCGATCGACGAAAGCACGGTGCGGATCGCCGCCAAGCGGGCGCGGCGCTTGTCATCGGATCGGATCACCGTCCAGGGCGCGTGATCGGTATGGCACCGGGTCAGGGTCTCGGAGATGGCGGCGCTATAGTCCTCCCATTTCTTAAGGCCCTCGACGTCGATCCAGCTCAGCTTCCATTGCTTGAGAGGGTCACTCTCGCGCCCGAGAAACCGGCGCAACTGTTCGGCGCGCCCGACGTTGAGCCAGAATTTGAACAGGTAAATCCCTTCCTCAACGAGCATGCGTTCCACATCAGGCACCTGGGCAAAGAAATGCTCGCGCTGCGCATCAGAACAAAAGCCGAAAACCTTTTCGACCACGCCCCGGTTGTACCAGCTTCGGTCAAAGAACACGATTTCACCGGCGCCGGGAAGGTGGTCGATATAGCGCTGGAAATACCACTGCGTCGCCTCGGTGTCCGAGGGTTTGGGAAGCGCCACGACGCGCGCACCGCGCGGATTCAGGTTCTCGCGAAACCGCTTGATCGTGCCGCCCTTGCCAGCCGCATCGCGCCCCTCGAAGATACAGATTACGCGCGCGCCGCTTTCGCGCGCCCAGGCCTGAAGCTTGACCAGCTCGATCTGAAGTTTGCCCAGCTCTTTTTCATAGGCCTTGCGCGGCATACGTTCGGAATAGGGAAACTCATGCCCGAGAATATCGCCCTTATCCGCGCGGCGGATTTCATTGCGGATATCGTCGGGAATGTCTTTTTCGAAAAAAGCGCTGATCGCGCCGTCAAAGGGCAGATCCATGTTCGGGCCTCACAAGGGGTTTCGCCCAGTATGGCGGCTCAGGGGACAGGGCGCAATCGCGCGCGCGCAGCAACCCGGTGGATGGCGGAAATCACCTGACCGGGCACCGCATGCTGGGGCATATGGCCGATGCCGGGCAGGGGCGTCAGGACCGCATCCTTGATTTGGCGCGACAGGGGGTCAGCATGGATATGCAGGCCCACGGTGGTATCGACGGTGCCATGCAGGATTTCGACCGGCAGGTCGATCTCAGCGTAGCGCATATGGATCGCCTCGACCTCGGCCAGAAGGTTGGCGCGTTGCAAGGCATTGGCGCGCAAAGACTGGCGGCGCAGGGTTAGGCCCGCTCCGATGTGATGCAGATAGCCTTCGGGGGCGGTTTGCGGCTCGAATATCTCACCGACCGCGGCCTCGACGCGGCTATCGTCAACAAAGGCGGTCAGAAAGGGGATCACCAGCGGCCCGAGAACGGGATGCGACAGCACCTTGTAGTAGGTCGAAAGCCCGGTCTCCCAGGGCTTGGCCGCCCCGGCGAGCATCACCAGACCCGAGATGGCCTCTGGGTGGTTGAGCGCCCAGGCAAGGGCCACCGCGCCACCATAGCTATGGCCAAGCACGATGGGGTGATCCGCGCCAAGCTGCCCTGCGGCCTGTTGCAGCAAAGCGGCCTGCTGGCTGATGGTGGCGCCGCTGTGGTTGATGCGCGCGGTATAACCAAGACCGGGGCGGTCAAACACGATCACGCGGTAATCGCTGGCAAGTTGCGGCGCCAGATCAAAGGTCATGTCGCGGGTGTTGCCCGAGGCGCCGTGGATCAGCACCAGGTCGGGCGCACCCTCTGGGCCCATGACCACCGCATGAACGGGGTGGCCGTCGACCTCGATGATCTCACCCTCGGGGGGAAAGGCCGCTTCGGCGCGGGCCTCGTGCGCGCGGGCGCGGTGGTTGGCATAGGCCCAGAGGCCGGCCAACAGGACCGCGAGGATGACAAGGGATTTAACGGCCAATGTCATTCATATCAAACGGCGTCGATTGATAGATCGCGTTGATCCAGTTGCCGTAAAGCTGATGGGCGTGGCTGCGCCAGCGGTTTTGCGGCGGCTTGCTGGGATCGTCATTCGGGTAATAGTTGCAAGGCACGTTGATCGGCGTGCCAGCCTCGATATCGCGGTCATATTCCTGCTTGAGGGTGTCGCTGTCATATTCAAAATGGTTGAAGATATAGAGCGCGCGATGGGCCGGGTCCTCGACCAGGGCGGGGCCAACCTCGTCACTGTACAAAAGCGTGGTCAGGCCACCGGCGGCCTCAATCTCATCCTGGCGCATTTCGGTCCAGCGGCTGACCGGGATCACGCATTCATCCGAAAACCCGCGCAGATAGGGCGACGAGGGCACAAGGTTGCGATGCCGGAAACAGCCGAAGGCCTTATGCTCCAGCATATGCTTTTTGACGCCGTGGAAATGGTTGATCATCGCCATGCCGCCCCAGCACACGCCGAAGGTCGATTGCACATGGGTCTGGGTCCACTCGAACACCCGTTCAAGTTCGCCCCAATAGGTGACGGCGTCGAACTCCAGATGCTCGATCGGTGCGCCGGTGATGATCAGACCGTCGTATTTGTCGCCCGAAGCCTCGACCTCTTCAAAGGTGCGGTAAAAGCTTTCCATATGCTCGGCGGCGGTGTTCTTTGCCTGATGCTCGCTCATCCGGATCAGATGCAGGTCAATCTGAAGCGGCGTCGCGCCGATCAGGCGGGCGAACTGGTTTTCGGTCTGGATTTTCTTCGGCATGAGGTTGAGCAAACCGATCCGCAGCGGACGAATGTCCTGACGGGTGGCCTGATCCTCGTCCATGACCATGACGCCTTCGCGCGTGAGCACGTCATAGGCGGGCAGGTTGGCGGGGATCTTGATCGGCATTGGCGTGCGACTCCTCAGGGTGTCGGGATTAGATAGGCGTATCGGCGCGCCGCTCAAGGGCGGTCGCGATCAGGTGATCGAAATCGGCCGGGGTTTTGACCGTTGCGACCTCATCGGCGCTGACTGTGACCCCCCATGGGGCCATGGCCTCGTATCGTGGCTGGCGGTGCGCAAGCGCGCGCGCATAGGTCCAGCGGATAAAGCTATCTGGATCAACTTCGTCGGCTTCCAGATTGTTTTCGCTTAGATATTCCTTCCACGCGTGATCCAGAAAATCGGGCTGATAGGCCATCGGCTTGGGCGCACGATCAAACCGGCGGATCAATTCCTGGGTATGGGCCTCGCTGCCCTCAATGTAAATCAAAAGGCAATGCTGCGACAGCTCGGTCAGGAGCGGATCGCTTGGGTCATCCCCATCCACCCATTCGCAGATCGACCCGCCGGTATCGCAGATGAAATGCGGATAGCCATAAAGCGCCTCGGCCCGCGAAATGAAATGCCCGGTATCCATCAGCGCGGCGATTTCGGCCTGGCGAAACTGTTCCTGACGGTGACGGTATTCCTCAATCGGCAGGCCGCCCTTGGCCGGATCGCCCGGTTTGCCAAGATAGGTCGAGACCGGCGCCAGATTGTCAAAGGTGATGTTCGAGCCGATATAGATCGAATCCGTGAGCAGCAATTCGCGCAGGAACGGCACCTGCATGGCATGAGCCTTGGCGTTATCGGCAATCAGCTCGCCCATGTAACGGGTGCCGATACGATAATCTATCGAGTAGTGAAACCAGTCGCCACCCTCGCGCAGCATGTTCGAGAGGTACGTCTTGCCCAGACCTGACATGCCGTAAAACAGCACCCGTTTATGGGTGGCCTCCTGCCAGTCTTGTGCCGATTTATAGATCATCGTCGGTCCCCTTTGGGATCGTGCTACAAACTGCGGTTGCCGGGGTCAATCCAAAGCAGTCGTGCGACGAAAAAACCCCGCCCGGATAAGAGGGCGGGGCCTGATCCTGCTTGCGATGGGCGTTTAGAATTTAAACCCGACCTTGGTGCCGAACGCAATCGCATCACTGCCCGAAAAGCTTGATACCGACGTGTCCGCGCTGCCAACATCAAAATAGCGAACACCGGCGGTGACTTTTATGGCTTCGTTTTCATAAGTTGCCGCCAGCCCGTAGCTGATATAGCCGTCCTTGCCCGAAAGGTTGCCAACAACATCGCCCTGGTCCTTTTCGTATCCCAGGATGGCTGCGCCACTCCAGTTTTTACTCAACTTGCGACCGATACCAAGCTCATATGTCCAGATATCGCTGGGGCCGCTTGCAATCGGCACGTTTGCGGGGGCCGGGGAAAACTGGAAGAAGTCGGCCGGTTGCACCTTGAATTTTGTCCATTCCCGCCATTTGACAGAGCCGAAAAGCAGCGTGTCGGTGGCTATGCCGGATTGTGCATGAAGCGTGACAGCCTGAGGAATTTCAACTTTGAACGGAGACCCGTTGTTATCGCGGAAATCATGCTCGGTTTTGGATTCATAGGTCAGCGCGACGCGCATTGCGATGCTGGGGATTTCATAGGCCGCGCCCACAAGATACCCGAACTGATAATCCTTATCCACGTTGAGAGAATAAGGCCCGGGGGGCGCCAGGGCGCTACCACCTGTAGCCGGCGAGATAACCTGAATGTTTCCGCTAAGGCCCATATAGCGCAGGCCGCCATAGACGCTCATCCGGTCATTGAACTTATACTTTGCCATCCCGGTCACGGCGATAGAATTTACCTCTGCATTCGATCCGGCGAAGAACGCACCGGCCCTGTTGTAATCTACAGAAGCCCCAATAGGTTCGTCGATGACCAGGGCCAGAGCAACCTTTTCATTCAACTGATGTTTGTAGCCACCCGCGAATGACTGATAACTTTTCTGAATATTGCCAGTCGGGCCGGTTGGCACCCCTCGCGGCGCACCGGAAACGTTGGGGTGAACAGTTGCCGCAGACAGCTCGACATAGTTTTTACTCTTCTCGAACAAAATCATCGATGGGTCGCCTCGGCGCTCAATCTCGCCTGCCTGAGCGGTGCCTGCGACAGCAACCAGGGTGGTTGCTGCAAGTGTGAGTCTTTTCATTGGGCCTCTCCTCCAGAAGTTGACCTGATCTTTATCGGCAGTAATCTGCCGGTCAATGTTTGACGCGGCGTCACTGATCCTACGGAAGCAACCGGTGGCCTGCTGGTCACACTTTAAGCGAGAACATTGGGACGATTAGCGTCTTTTGGAGGTTTCTGACCATAAGTTCAGGTAATTTGCCCCGAAAATTATTGCCGCGCCAAGGATGACCATCGCATCTATCGGCTCGTTATAGACCAAAAGCCCGATAATCGCGATGAGCGGGAGGCGGGTGAAATCAACCGGGGCCACAAGGGTGGCCGGGGCAATTGACAGGGCTGAGGTCAGGCAAAAATGCGCCGTCAGACCGGCGCATGCAATCACCAAAAGCCACGGTGCCGAGGCCAGCGAGGGCAGGGCGATATCGCCGTCAATCCCGGCACAAAGCAGACCAAAAATGCTTTGGCTCAGGGTCATCCAGAACAGGATGCAGGTCAACGTCTCGCTGCGCGTCAGCCGCTTGGTGAACAGGATCGAGCCGGCAAAACCGATTGCCGCCGCCGCCGCCGCGATGGTGCCAAGGCTAAGCGTCTCGGGGCTTGGGCGCGCGACGATCAGGATGCCGATAAAGCCGATGATCGCGGCCAGGACGCGCATTTTCGTAAGACGTTCGCCAAGCACCAGAGGCGACAGGATCAGCACCCAGAGCGGCGCGGTGAACTCAAGCGCGAACACCTGGGCCAGGGGAATCACCGTGATCGCGTAAAACCACAGGTTTTGCCCGGAAAAGTGAAAGATATTCCGAATCAGTTGGGTGGCGGGGCTTCGGGTGGTGATCTGGCGATAATGGCCGGTTATGCCGGCGACACTGACCACAAGGCAAAGGCCGATCATGCTGCGATACATCATGATCTCGAATGTATCGAGCTCAAAGCTCACCGCGCGGCCCGCCACCGCCATCGACGAAAACGCCAGGACTGCGCCCAGCATCCACATGGCGGCACGCAAAACCGCGCCCGGATTTTGACGCGGAGGGGGCAAAGCCGTTGTCATTCAGCTATGCCAAAAGGTACCAGGCAATGTCGGCGCTGATTGGGGGCTGCAAGCACGGGCGGCGCCTTTGTTTTGTGGCCTTCGGTCAAGAGACAGCACGTGTTAGCATGTCGGCACACAAACGCAAACTGACTATGATGTCAGCGGACCATGTTTCGACAAAGGGCTGACCTCGTCGCAATCATCGGGCATCCGGTTGCGGCGCTCACTACAGGCCCCGGTTAAGGCGGATTTGACGCCGCCTTGATCGACCAAAGCACCCTGCTGTGCCACAGGTCCTAGTAATCTTTTTCGAAAAATACACCGATGCCGCTGTTGCCTTCGTTTGATGCGCCGCCCTTGAGGGTGATCGAGTTGGTGAGGTCATAGTTGAGGTTGATCTGTTGCTTGCCGGTGCTGTCGGCGATCACCTCTGAGTAGAATTTATCCGAGATATAGGCGCCGGCGCTGACCTCGGTATCGCCGTCTTCGGTCTGGGTCACATCAAGGTCGCTCAGGCCGACGGCGCCGCGCAATGTGCCGACCACATCAAGGCTGCTTCGCCCCGAAAGCGTGGCAATGGCCGAGGCCATTTGCGCCGCCTGAAACGGCGATATCGTATCAAGCCCGCGCCCGAACAGCAGCCGCGCAACCACCTCTTCTTCAGGCAGGTCGGGCTCTGATGTAAAGCTGATCTCGGGGGCGCTGGCCAGGCCTTCGACCACGATCATGACGGTCACATCCTCGGCGGTGGTTTCGGCTACGAAGCGAATATAGGGATCAAGCGCGCCCTGCATGTTCACCAAACCATCGGTCAGATCCAGCCGCTTGCCAAGGATATCCAGACGCCCGCGAATGAGCTGAAACACACCCTCTGGTTCAACCGCATTGGTGGTCCCCGCCAGTCGCAAACGCCCGCCAAGTTCCGCATCAAGCCCGCGCCCGCGCACGAAAATCCGCGAGGGCGCGTTGATTTGCAAATTCAGGCCAAAGGGCCGAACGCCACCCGAGGTTTTGACCGCAATCAAGCCTGCGCGCCGCCGGGTGGCGCGCACCTCTGCCGGTTCGCTGATATGGCGCAGACCGGGCAGGGTAACCGAATTGGCGCCAAGCCCGGAAGGAATGCGAATGTTGGTTTCCTCAAGGTTCAGCGTGCCGCCAATCATCGCGCCGCCGGTCATCGGGCCGACGACTGTTACACTGCCGTTGACGGTGGCTCTGTAAATCTCCTGATCGCTGACCACGAGACCCGCGAGGGCAATCGCCAGATCGCCATTGAACCCGCCGGTCAGGCCAACCGGCCCGTTGATCCTGATCTGACCACCATCGCGCATCGCCGCGGTGAAATCGGTCTCGGCGCGCTGATTGGCAAGCGTGACCGTGCCGCTCAGGTTATCGACGCCAAGGCCGGTGCCGGGCAGGGCGATGCGGGTGTCATCGGTGGTCACCGTGCCCGACACCGCCGCAAGCCCCGGAGCGCCGTTGACCCGCAGATCATAGCGCGCAGTGCCAAGCAGGGCATTTGGTTTGATCATCCCGTTGATCAGCGCCAGCGGAAGCGCCCCGCGCGCCGCGAGGTCAAGGCGCTGACCATGCTCGTGAATATCGCCATCAACCTGCGCCGTGGTGCCACCGGGGCCTTGCGCGTTCATGGCGAGCGCGATCTGGCGCGCATCGGGGCCAATCAGGCGCGCGTTCCCTTCGGCGGCGACAGGGCCGCTGAAGTCAGGGGCAAAGAGGCCCAGATTGGCCAGCCGCGCGGAAAAATTCACCGGGCTGTCGCCGCCCTCACCCTCGGCCTTGAGCGAGAGTTGCGGGGTTTCGACACTCAGGTTTTCGATCTCGATGCGCTCGGGGGTGCGCGCGGCCTTGGCCGTAAGGGCGATCTGGCCTGCAATCAGGCGATCAAGCTCGGCAATGCCGGTGCCGATGTTTTCACCGTCAAGTGAGGTGGTGATGTCGAAGGATTGATCCTGCACCGTGGCATTGCCCACCAGCGTCAGGGTCGCGGTGCCGCGCAAACGCTGGCCAGAGATCGCATTAAAGCGCGACAGGTCGGATATCTCGGCCGCCAGATTGCCTCTGGCGGGCAGGCCGGGTGCGTCGGGCGTCAGGCTTGCGGTGGTGTTGATCGTTGCCCCCATAAGCTCGGCCTCAAGCCCGGTCAGGGTGACATCGCCGCCGGTCTGCCAGGCGACGTTGACACTGGTCTCGGCAGGGCCGCTCAGCCGGCGGTCCGCAAGCGCCAAATCGCCGAGGCGCGCGGCAAGGGTCAGAGCGCCGCTTTTCGAGTTCAGCCGCCCGGTAGCGGTGGCACGCAGCGCGTCATTCTTGATCACGAGGCTGCGCAAATCGGTGCCCGTCGTGTCGCGTTTGGCCGATAGGGTAAGCGTGCCGGGACTTGTCAAAAGCGGGTCAAGCTGGGTGACACCAAGTGCCAGATCGCGGGTCTCAGCACCGATCTCAATATCGAAATCACCGCCCAGAAGGCTGCCGGAACCGGAAATCTCGGCACTGGCCTGGCCGGCGATATCCTGACCTGCGAGGGCAGCAAAGCGCGCCAGATCGGGGGCCTCAAGACGGGCCTCGCCACTTACGGGAAAGCCATCGGCAAGGTTGTCGATGCTGGCCCGCCCCGACAGGCGCGCGCCACCGCTGAGCACGCGCAGCCCCAGAATGCGCAGCGGTTTGCCCTCGGCCCAGTCAATCATGGCATGGCCCGACAAGGCATCACCGGCGGCTTCGGCCAGGGCCGGATCGCTCAGGGCAAGGCCGCTAATGCTGAATTCGCTCAGCGCCGACACCCCGCGCGGGGCCACTCGCCGGATCGCGCCGCGCCCCGAAAGGCTGGCGCTTGCGATGCTCAGGTCCGGTTGCGCAAGCTCTGACAGGGTGACATTGGCGCGCCAGCGATCACCGCGCGCCGCATCGAACCGGGCGTCAATAACCGCCGACATAAGCTGCGTCGCAGGGCCCGATATCGGCAGGCGCACCGGCGTTGTGCCATCCCCAAGTTGCCCCGCAAGTGCAAAGGTCGTGGGCCAACCCTCCGCATCCAGCGAGAGAGAGCCGCCAAGTTGCAATTGAGCGGCGCTCAGGTTGACGTCGGATATATCGAGCGCGCCACTCGCCTCGCGCACGCCTTGCAGCACCAATTGGCTGTCGGGGCCAAAGAACGGGCGATACTCAGCGGGCAGAAGGGGAGTGAGATCACCGGCAAGCACCGCACTGAACTCGCGCTTCATGGCATCGGGCGGACCGTCGGCGCGGATGTTCACCGTGCCCTCAAGGCGCGGTTCGCCAGATGATGACAGGTTGATCTCGGCGGTGTAATCCGACAGCGGCGCCTCACCGGAAATCGACAGCGCGATAGAGGGGCTGTCGGGCAGGTTGAGAAGGGTCGAGGCAATGCCGCCCTCGTCTTCGCGCAGCTTGAGATCAAGTGCAAGAACCTGCGTTTCATTCGCATATCCCGCAATCAGGGTCAGCGCGCCGCGCTCATCAAGGCGTGTCACGTCAAGCTGGGCCTCGCCTTCGCCCGAGCCAAGCGACAAGGCACCGGTCAGGCGCAAGGTCACCTTCTGGCCAAGAATGGGCGCGCCAAGGGTCACGGTCTCGGCGCTGATCTCGCCGATATTCACCGACACCGGCAGCTCGGGCAGGGCAAACGGCTTCGCCTCGGCCATCTCCGGGCTCAAATCTTCCTGGGTGTTGGGCAGGCGCGGCAGGTCGATTTCACCCGCAGAGAGGCGGTTTACCTCGATCCGACCGGCCAAAAGCGCGCTTCGGGTCCAGTCAAGCGTGACGTCACGCAGCGTCAGCCAGACCCCGGCGTCATCCGCGATGCTCAGCTCTTCAACTGTGGCCTGAGACGACAACGCGCCCTTGAAACCGGTGATACGCACAACTCGTCCGGCCCCCGACAGGCTGTCCTCGATCAGTCCCTGAAGATAGCCGCGATCCTCGTCCTCGCTCTGGGCAAGAAGCGGGGTGGCGAGGGAGCTGAGCAAGACGGTGATGATAAGCAGAAAGCGCATCAAAAGGCCTGTCCAATCCCGATATAAAGTTCAAATTTCCGACCTGCGTCATTACCCAGAGGCGTCGCAAGATCGACACGGATCGGGCCGACACCGGTCATGTAGCGCGCCCCGACCCCGGCGCCACTATGCCATTCGCCTTTGCCGGACCCAAAGGAATCCTGGCCGACAAAGCCGGTATCGGCAAAGGTTACCGCCTGAATGGATGTCGTCACATCCGTGCGCAGCTCGCCGGAAAATGCCATGAAGGCACGCCCCCCGACGGTCACGCCGGGTGACAGGTCCACACCAAGGGATTGATAGGCTTGCCCGCGCACCGTGCCTGCGCCCCCGGAATAAAACAGCATATCGGCGGGCACATCGCTTATCGTTGCCCCGGCTACCGAGCCTAGTTGAGCGCGCGCGGCCACGGTCACGCCATCCGCCGCGCCAAAGCTGTGGTAGGTGCGCGCATCAGCGAACAGGCGTGTGCCGGTTCCGCTGTCCTCTTCCAGCCCAACGAAAGGCGTCAGCGTAAGGTCGATGAACTGGCCGGATTTGGCATCCAGAGCATTGTCGCGGCGATCCAATGTGGCGCGCAGCGGCAAGAGCAGATGTTGCAGGCTGCGCGCGCCAAGATCGTCGTCAATCTCGGAATAGCGATAGGTGATGCCGGCCTCGGCGGTGAGCTGCTTGGAGAAAATATGACGAAAGCCACCGCCGATTTCGACGCTGCGCTCGCGATAATCGGGTTCGTTTCTGTCCTCGATACTGGCCAGCAAGAACAGGCTTGTGTCGGGAGTAATGGTGGCAGGGCGTTCAAAGCGGCCAGACAGGCGAACATCCTCGCCGCCCGAATTGCCGCCGAGGCCACCGATCATCGCGTCAAAACGCAACCGTTCGGCCCCGCCCAGAAGGTTGCGATGCATCCAGAATCCACTCAATGTCAGCCCTTCAAGCGAAGACAGCTCGGCGCCGGCCCCCAGACGGCGGGGTTTGGCATCTACCACGCGGGTGCTGATATCAAGCGTGCCGTCGGGATTTGGTGTCTCGGCCTCGGTTACCACCACCGAGCGAAACGCACCGGTGCGCCGCAAACGCGTGGCCGATTGGGCAAGCGCCTCTGGCGAAAAGGTTTTTCCTGTGGGCAGGCCGGCAATGGCGCGAATACGCGACGCGCGAACCCGGCTTGGCGGGTCAGAGGCGGCAACCTCAAACGTGCCGAAGCGCAGGCGCGGGCCGGGCGTAAGCGAGATATCGGCATCAAGGGTCTTGCGGGCATGATCGGCGGTAATCGACTCGCGCGAGATATCTGCCTTGGCATGGCCCGCATCGCGCCAGGCATTCACACCGCTGCGCGCGGCCTCGCCAATCAGGTCACCGCGGGCCCGCTTGCCGGTGGCAAACCCTTCGGGCAGGTCCGCATTGGCCGGCACGGGCGCCACACGGGCGATGCCAAAGGCAAATCTGCTACGCCGCTCCACAGTGATATCAATCCGGTGAATGTCGCCGGGCGCGCGCAGCGGCGGGATGCTTGCGGCTTCTTTGCCATCGACGCGAATGGTGATCACGCCGCCATAATAGCCTTCGGCGTAAAGCACCCCGATCAGGCGGGCATAATCCGATTGCGCGGCGGCCAGAAGATCCTGCGCGGTGGCATCCTCGCGTGCGGCGGTGGTCAGGCTGAGCGATGCGCTGCGCAATTTGTCGGTAAACTTTTCCGACGCTTGGGGGGCGTTGAATGTGACCTCTGCAGCCTGCGCGCCAAAGGTCAGCAGGGTACCGAAGAGAGCGGCGAAAAGCGAGTGTTTCAAATATGATTCTGCCACGTCAAAGGATCCGCTGAACATAAGGAATGATCGCATCTTGCACAGGAGAATACCACCCGGCGCAACCAACTAAGGCGAATAGGCGGAAAGTCACTCAGCTGGTTGATAACTGGCGGCAAGCTCGGCCTCAAGCGACTTTTCCACGGCGCCGCGCGGCTTGGTGAACCGCGCCAGAAGGTCATAAAGCACCGGCGTGACGAACAGCATGAGCACCGTCGCCATGCTCAGGCCCGCAACGATCACCGTGCCCACGGCAATCCGGCTTTCAGCGCCCGCACCGCTGGCCAGCACCAGCGGAAGCGCGCCCAGAACCGTTGAAATCGCCGTCATCACGATCGGGCGCAGCCGCAGGACCGAGGCCTCGATCACCGCGTCGCGCACAGCGTAGCCTTCATCGCGCAATTGATTTGCAAACTCGACAATCAGGATGCCGTTCTTGGATATCAGCCCGATCAGCAGGATGATCCCGATCTGGCTATAGACGTTGAGCGACAGCCCCCCAAGGGCCATGGCATAAATCGCGCCGGCCACGCCCACCGGCACGGTGAGCATGATCACCAGCGGGTGAATGAAGCTTTCAAATTGCGCTGCCAGCACAAGGTAAACGATCAACAGGGCCAAGAGAAACACCACGCCAACCCCGCCAGAGGTGTCCTTGTAGGTGCGCGATTGCCCGTCATAGCCAAGCTTGGCCTCGGGCGGCAGGATTTCGGCGGCAATGGTTTCAAGCTGGGTCAGAACCCCGCCAAGATCGGCGCCCGGCGCAAGCGCGCCCGACAATTGGATCGAGGGCAGGCGGTCAAACCGGCGAAGCGACGGCGCGGCGGCGTTTTCATTGAGCGTCACAAGCGCGCCAAGCGGCACAAGGGTTTCGCCGTCGCCCGCGCGCAGGAAGATGTTCGAGATATCCGAAGGCGTGCGCCGGTCGGCCTCTTCGGCCTGCACCAGCACCGGGTACTCGCGGCCCCGGCTGACGAAAGTGGTCACCTCGCGCGAGGCCAGCATGGTCTGGAGCGTGGCGGCGATCACATCGGCCGAAATGCCAAGGTCATCGGCGCGCGCGCGATCAATGCTGACGTCCAGTTGCGGCAGGTTCTGTTCAAAGTTGATCTCGGGGTTGACCAGCCCCTCGACGTTTTCGGCGCGCGCCAGAAGCTCGATGGCCCAGTCCTTGACGCTGTCAAAATCCGGGCCGCCAATCACCACCCGCACCGGGGTGGAATTGCCGCGCAAGCCAAGCCCGGCCGGCGTGACCGGAAAGCCGCGCGCAACCGTGACGTTGCCCATTTGCGGGGCAATCTCGCCGACGAGGGCCGAAATCGGGCGATCCCGCTCTTCCCAGGGGGCAAGGCGATAGACCACAAACGACCGCCAGGCGCGACCGCCCCAGCCGGTGAAGGTAAAGACGGTTTCGATCTCGCCCGATTGGCGCATCGGTTCAAGGATTTCCTCGACCTGACGCGCGGCCATGTCGGAATGGGCGACGGTGCTGCCTTGCGGCGCGGTAAGCGGCACAAAGCCAACGCCGCGATCTTCGCGCGGTGCCAATTCGCGGGGCAAGCCGTCATAAAACAATGCCGCCCCGGCGGTCAGCACAAAGGTCACCGCCAGCACCACCAGCGGCATGCCGATGGCCCGCACCAACAGCCCGCGATAGATGCGAAGCACGACAGGCGCACGCTCTGGCGTGTCGGCGGCCGCCTTGCGGATCTTGCGCGCGCTCAGAATCCTGGCGGCAAGGGCGGGGCAGGCGGTCAGCGCCACAAAGGTCGAAATCCCCACCGTGCCCGCCATGACCCAGCCGAATTCGACGAAAAGCCGCCCGACCTGTCCGGGCATGAACGACAGCGGCACAAACACCGCCACCAGCGTCAGAGAGGTGGCGATCACCGCAAAGGTCACCTGTCGCGCGCCCTTGAGGCTTGCCACAAGAGGGGATTCCCCAAGCTCGATCCGGCGCTGGATGTTCTCCAACACAACGATCGCGTCATCGACCACCAATCCGATCGCCAGCAGCAAGGCCAGAAGCGTCAGCGTGTTGAGTGAAAACCCCCAGAGACCGATCAGCATAAAGCACCCGATCAACGAAACCGGAATGGTGATCGCCGGGATGAGCGTGGCGCGAATACTGCGCAGAAACAAGAGGATCACCGCAATCACCAGGGACAGCGAGATGAACAAAGCGATCACCACCTCGCGGATCGAGGCCCCGACAAAAAGCGCATCATCCGAGCCGACGATGATCTCCATGCCCTCGGGCAGGCTCGCGTTCAGCAATTTGATCTCGGCGCGCACGGCCTTGGAAATGGCCAGCGTGTTCGACTGGCTCTGGCGCAGAACGGCAACGCCGACGGCATCCTTGCCGTTGGTGCGCACGATGGTGCTGTCATCGGCGACGCCGGGCGCGATGCGCGCCACATCGCCAAGGCGCACCGGGTATCCGGCGACGCGATCAAGCACGATATCGCGGAAATCCTCAATGCTGCTCATCCGGCTGTTGAGGCGCACGGAAAGCTGGCGATTATAGGATTCGACCTCGCCGGCGGGCAGCTCGATATTGTTGCGCCTGAGCGCGGCCTCGACATCCGACACCGCCAGATTGCGCGCGGCAAGGGCGCGCCGGTCGATCCAGATCCGCACCGCAAAGGGACGCGCGCCGTAAATGTCGACATTGGCCACACCTTCAAGCGTGGCAATGCGATCGACTACGAAACGGTCGATGTAATCGGTGATCTCGGCGGTGGTCATCCGGTCAGAGGTGATGGCAAGGCGCATCACCGGGTCGGCATCGGCGTCGCTTTTGACGACCTGCGGCTCGTCGGCCTCTTCGGGGATATCGCCGCGCACCCGGCCAACCGCATCGCGCACATCATTGGCGGCCACGTCGATATCGGTGCCGCTGTCAAATTCGATGGTAACGCGCGAGCGGCCCTGACGGCTCTCGGAGCTGATCGAGCGGATGCCCGAGATCGAGGCAATCGCGCCCTCGATGGTTTCGGTCAGGTCGGTGTCGATCACCTCGGGTGCGGCGCCGCGATAGGTGGTGGTGACGGTGACAACCGCATTGTCCACATCCGGCAATTCGCGCACCGGCACCGAGCGCAGCGCGGCAAGGCCGAAAATCACGATCAAAAGGCTGACGACAGCGGCCAGAACCGGGCGGCGGATCGAGATGTCCGAGAGGGTCATGTCGCTTTTTCCGGCGTTCCGGCGCTGGATTTGGCGGTGGCGCCTTCATCCTCGCCCTTGATTTTAAGGTCGCTGCCGGGGCGCACCCGTTGCAAGCCGCGCGTGATCACCTCTTCGCCGGGACCAAGCCCCGAGGTGATCGCGATCATGCCGTCAAGCCGCTGGCCGGTGACCACAACACGGCGCGCTGCCTTGCCACCCTCGTTGACGAAAACATAGGTTTCGGCCGCCTGAAAGATGATCGCCTCTTCGGGCACGACCAGTTCTTCGCTTTGTGACAGGATCAGCTTGAGCGACAGGAACATGCCCGCAGGCAGGGTGCTGTCGGGGTTGGGAATAAGGGCGCGGGTGCGAAAGGCGCGGCTGACCGGATCGATCCGGTTGTCGACCGCATCAATCGTGCCGGTAAACTCACGGCCCGGAAAGGCGGCGCTTACCGCGCTCAGGGGTTGACCGCGCGACACCTGCGCAAAGAGTGTTTCCGGCAGTGAAAATTCAACCTCGATTTCACTCAGGTCGTCCAGCCGGGTCAGAACCTGCCCTTCCGAGACCCTCGCGCCGACATCGTAATTTGTCAGACCGACAACACCGGCAAAGGGGGCCGTGATCACACGGTCTTTGAGGCGGCGGCGGGCGCGTTCGACCTCGGCGGTGGCCTCGGCAAGGCGGGCGGTCGCCTCTTCCTGGCTGGCTTGGGACACGGCATTGGTCAGGCGCAATTGGCGGATACGCTCGACGCTCTGGCGCTGTTCGGTCAGCACGGCCTCGGCCTCGGCCAGATCGGCGCGCTCGATGGTATCGTCAAGCCGGGCGAGGATATCGCCCTTCTCCACACGCGCTCCGGGGGTGATCGCAAGTTCGACCAGGCGGCCATCGACCTCGGGCACAATATCAATGGATTGCAACGCGCGGGTGGTGCCGACCGCCTCGATGGTTTGCTGCAAAAGCCGGGTTTTGGCGGTGGCCAGCTCTACGGTCACCGGGCGCGGGCCGCCGGATGAGGCCTCGGCCACGGCATCGGGGGCAAGGTAGGTCTTATAGGCTTTGAACCCGCCATAGGCGGTTGCCCCGAGCAGACAAAGGAGCAAGAGTTGTTTCCAGATTGACATGGATATCGCGGCCCCGTTCAGGAAAAACAGGCCCAATTACCATGGGGCGCTGTTGAAACAGTATAATTTAACAGGAATCTAAAGTAAGTCCGGCGAAAGGCAACTCTTTGTGATCGGCTTCGCCCGACTGCGATCAGGCGGCCCGGTGACGCGCAGACAGATGCGCCATCGTGTCGGTCCAAATCTTTGGCAATTCTTTCAACAGATGCGCTGCCGTATCTTTGTCGCCCTGCCGAAGCGCGGTTTCGGCCTGTTCCAGAATCGCCTGCAACGCAACGGCGCCGGTGGTGGCGGCAGAGCCGGAAAAGCCATGCAAGCGGTCGGCAAGCACCTCGGGGGGCATGGCGTGCAGGGTGTCGAGATCCGCGATGATCTGCGTGCCTTCGGCCTGAAACCTGTCGAGCAGGCCGATGATGCTTGCCATTGAAAGAGAGGTGCCAAGTTGCGACAGCATGCTGTTATCGACGACAATCGAAGGATTGTGGGCCTGCATCGTCGTGGCAATGCCCGCCAGAATATCCCGCAAGGTCGCGCGCCGCAGGGGCTTGGTTTCCACCGCATCCATCCCCGCCGCGCGCAGTTCGGTGGCCTTGTCCGAGCTGAAATGCGCGGTGAGGGCCACGATCCGGGTGCTTGACGAGGCGCCATTGTCGGCGCGAATGCGGCGCGTGGCCTCAATTCCGTCCATGCGGGGCATGTTGATGTCCATCAGGATCAGGTCATATAGCGTCTCAGCAGCAAATGCGACACCCTCAACGCCGTCACAGGCCAGCGTGACGCGGTGGCCGTCGTTCTTCAGCATCGCCTCGATCACCAGCCGGTTATTGGCATTGTCCTCAACCACCAGCACATCAAGCGGCGCGATGACGGCCGGGGCCGTTTCGGCGCGCGGGGCAGGGGGGGCGCGGTTTTTCACCGGCAGTGGAATGCGGGTCCAGAACAGGCTGCCTTCGCCGGGCAGGCTTTCGGCCCCGATTTCACCGCCCATCAGGGTCACGAGATGGCGCGCGATGCCAAGGCCAAGGCCGGTGCCCTCGGGCTGATTGGCATCAGACGACCCGACGCGCACGAAATCATCGAAAACGCGGGCCAGGTTCTCTTCGCTGATCCCGACGCCGGTATCGCTGATCTGGAATTCTACGATCGGGTCCACATCGGGCGAGGATGCGGCGCGCGCCGCCTCGATGGTGATCTGGCCGTTTTGGGTGTATTTGATTGCGTTTGACACCACATTGAGCAAGACCTGATAGATCCGGCCACGGTCACCCTCGACGCGGCCAAGGCCATCTTTTGCGATCAAAAGCTCAAGCTTGTTGTTTTGAGCCCGCGCAAGGGCCTGTTGGTTTTCGACCAGCTCCTGAAGCATCCCGTCAAGATCGAACACGTCCCTCCGCAGAACCATCTTGCCGGCGCCGACCTGGGTCATGTCAAGCGCGTCGCTGATCTGGGTTAACAACATCTGCCCCGAGGATTTCATCACCTTGGCATAGCGTTCCTGTTCACTTGTGAGACCCGTGTCATGCAACAGATCAAGCGCGCCCAGAATGCCGTGCAGCGGCGTGCGCATCTCGTGGCTGATCATTCCCAGAAAGCGCGCCTTTGCCCGTTCGCCCGACAGGGCGCGATCGCGCGCTGACACAATCTCGGCCTCGGCGGCAAGGCGTTCGGAGAGATCGCGCACAAAGCAGATGCAAACCGACATTTCACCGCGACGGGCGATATCTGCCGAAATCTCCGCCGGAAATTCGCGGCCATCCAGACTTCGCACGACAAGGTCGTCAAAGCGTTTCGAACCCTGTTCGCACTCCGCCAGAAGCCTCCGCCCGGTCAGCGGTGTGAGGCCGCCATCGGGGTCGGTGCGAAACAGAAAATTACTGATCGGAACAGACGATTTGTCAGCCTGAGGCAGCGCGAACATACGATCGGCCGCGCCGTTGGTGTCCTGCACTTCGCCAGAGGGGCCCACCACCAAAATGCCGTCTTGCGAGGTGTTGAGAATTGTCGTGAGGCGGTTGGTGGTGTTGCGGCTTTGTTCGGCCTGCCGCTGCGAATCTTCATAAAGCCGCCATACAAGCAGAAGCGCAAGGAAGAGGGCGCTCAACATCATGATCGTCAGCACGGTCAGAGTTATGATCTGCTGGGTGAGCACATTGCGCTCGCCATCAGCACGCGCCGCGCCGACGCTGATTCCGGCAATCGCGATGTCGCGGATCGGCGTGGTCATGCTGGTCACCAGCGACAGAATCCTGTCGCGCGACCCGAGCAAGCTTTGGTCATCGCCATCGATCATCACCACCATCTCATCCAACCGGGTGAATATGGCCTGAACATCTGCCGCGACATCCGTTCCGTCCAGAATACTGCGGTAAACCGCGGCATTTCTCAGCGTCATCACACGGCTGTAAAACAAATCAAACCGTTGGCGCAGCTGGGCGAAATCCGGGTTTTGGGCGACCTTCATGCGTTCAAGCTCGACGATCAGCTTGAGTTGGTCGACTTCGATCTGGGACATCGTCCAATAAACGCCGTCCTGACTTGCGGTGCTGTATCGATCAAGCTTTTCAAAAACTGCATTGATGAGGACCGAGGCGGCAAGCAGGCACAGCGCGACAACCGCACTTAGCGCGGCCAATTGCAAGCGACGGCTTGCGACGAAGCTCAGCACCTTATCGGTCGGCATTGCGATTTTCCCCTCCGGGTGTCGGGCCCTCTCGGGTGTCAGGGAGATTACTACCGGACCGCGGTCATCCGGTCGAGTTGCCAGATGCTGCGTGAATAGATTGTTTCCGTGCGGTAATCGGGATTGGCATCATAGTTATAGAGCACCCACAATGGCCCGTTATCGCGCAATTTCATAGGCTTTCCATTCCGCTCGTAGGCAATGATAGGGGCATCTTCGGTCAGCTCCGCTACAGGCAAGGTGATCGCATAGTCATTCACGGCTTTCAGTTCGAGGTCTTTTGCCTCAATGCCAAAATGCTCAATCAGGACCAGGAGTGGCACGCCGGTGAAACGCTGCTCGCCGCTGGTCCAGATTGTCGTGGTCTGATAGGTCATTGCAGGAAGTGCGCGCAAATCCTGTTCGCTCAGGGTTATTTGATGCGGGTCACCATCCTGCGCCTGAGGCACCGAAATTGTCAGGATCACAGGTGATTTTTCTCCGGCAAACGCAAAGTTTTGCACGGCGATAAGTCCGATGCAAACTGCGGCCAGGCCGGATAAGAATAAACGCATTTTCATGTCACCCCTCTTTGCGTAAGCCTACCCAAGTTTGTTGGCTATTGATTTCAAATCCATGCCCCTATGCACTTGGGTAGGGTGAGTATATAACCATGAAAGTATTTCTGGGGTTAACGCCAAAAACATTTTGGGCGATTATCCTTTTTCGTGTCTTGACGGAGTTCAATAATGCCGAAGCTTTCTAGGGTTGAATAAATGAAGAAACTGTTGCTGGCCGATGATCATGATCTGGTCCGTGAAACCATTGCGGAATTTCTGCGCGGTCAGAACAAGTTCGACGTCTGTGTTGCGGATTCGCTTGGTGCAGCGCTTGATAGGTGTGGCACGGATGGGCCGTTTGACCTTGTGCTGCTCGATTTCATGATGCCGGGTATGGATGCGCTTTCGGGGCTTGCCCGGATGAAGGCACGGGCAAGCTGTCCGGTGGCTATTATATCGGGAACAGCCCCGCCGGATGTGGCGCGGCGTGCCTTACGGTCGGGGGCGGCGGGGTTTCTGCCCAAAACGCTTGATCCGCAATCTCTGGTTGCGGCAGTGCACCATATGCTTTTGGGCGAAACCTATAAGCCGATGGATTTTCTGAGCCTTGAGGACAGTGACCTTAATCAAATCAATCTGACTCCGCGTGAAACGGATGTTCTGGTGGGGGTCTCCAAGGGTAAGTCCAACAAGGAAATCGCCCGCGATCTGGATATTCAGGAGGTGACGGTCAAGCTCCACCTCAAGACGATGTCACGTAAACTGAACGCCAGGAATCGCACCCACGCGGCAATGCTGGGACGGGATATGGGTCTGGCTTGACTTGCAGCGATGCATTAAGTTCGCATTATATAGCATTGTTTTAAAACCACAAAAACACTCAATAGCTGGCGCTAAACTAACGCGTGACAGGCCCAGTCCAGTGGGGTCAATCTCTGCTTCGGGCACTCCAACCGGGAGGTGAAGTGATTGAGTGGCAATTTTATAACGGTGGCGTCGGGGAAATCATTCCCATTCTATTGTGCCCGGCGGCTTGCTGGTCACGTCATAGGTGACGCGGTTGATGCCCTTGACCTCGTTGATGATCCGGGTGGCGGTCTCACCGAGGAACTCGTGGCTGAATGGATAGTAATCCGCCGTCATGCCATCGACCGAATTCACCGCACGCAGCGCGCAGGCAAAATCATAGGTCCGCCCGTCGCCCATCACGCCGACGGTGCGCACCGGCAAGATGGCGACAAAGGCCTGCCAGATGTCATCATAAAGCCCATGCCTGCGGATCTGGTCGATATAGACCGCATCCGCCTTGCGCAGGATTTCAAGCTTTTCGCGGGTGATTTCACCGGGACAGCGAATGGCAAGACCCGGCCCCGGAAAGGGATGGCGGCCGATAAAGCTGGCGGGCAGGCCAAGCTCGTGGCCAAGCGCGCGCACCTCGTCCTTGAACAGCTCGCGCAGCGGCTCGACAAGCTTGAGGCCCATCTTTTCCGGCAGGCCGCCGACATTATGGTGCGACTTGATGGTGACGCTCGGACCGCCCGAAAAGCTGACCGATTCGATCACGTCGGGGTAAAGCGTGCCCTGAGCCAGAAACTCTGCGCCCTCGATCTGATTGGCGTATCTCTGGAACACGTCAATGAACAGGCGGCCAATGATTTTTCTCTTGGTTTCCGGGTCACTTACGCCGTCAAGCTCACCCAGGAAAAGCTCTGACTCATCGGCATGGATCAGCGGGATATTATAGTTGTCGCGGAACATCGTGACGACTTCGTCGGCCTCGTTGAGGCGTAGCAAGCCGTGATCGACAAAGACGCAGGTGAGCTGATCACCGATCGCCTCGTGGATCAGAACCGCCGCCACAGAGCTATCGACACCACCGGACAGGCCACAGATCACCTGTTTGTCGCCAACCTGTTCGCGGATGATGCGAATGGCCTCTTCCTTATAGGCGCCCATGGTCCAGTCGCCGGTAAACCCGGCCAGACGGATAAAGTTCTCATAAAGCGTCTTGCCGTTCGGGGTGTGATGCACCTCGGGGTGGAACTGGACAGCAAAGAAATTGCGATTGAGATCGGCGGTGACGGCAAAGGGCGCATTCGGCGAGGTGCCATAGACGGCAAAGCCGGGGGCGATCTTGCTCACGTGGTCGCCGTGGCTCATCCAGACCTGTTCGCGGGTCTCAAGGAACCAGCCGTTGAGCAACGGGATACGATCTTCGGTCGGGGTGACATAGGCGCGACCGAATTCCGCGGTGCCATCGCCACGCTCGACCTTGCCGCCCAGCATCTGCATCATCACCTGTTGGCCATAGCAGATCCCGAGGATCGGCACGCCAAGGTCGAACACGCTTGCGGGCGGGCGGGGCGAGCCCTCGTCGATCACGCTGCACGGACCACCCGACAGGATCACGGCCTTGGGCGCAAACTCTGTCAGGAACGCATCGGTGACGTTCTGATAGGGGTGGATTTCACAATAAACGTTCAGCTCTCGCAGGCGACGCGCGATCAGCTGCGTTACCTGGCTGCCAAAGTCTATAATCAAAAGGCGGTCATGGGATATCTGGCTCATGACCGCCTCGTATATTGCACCTGCGTTTTGCGCAAGAGAAAGCCGCGTCTTACCAGCTATAGCTGAGGCCGGTCGCGATCTCGTGCTGGTGCATTCTGAGGCGCACGGGCTGTGCCACGCCGGTCAGCGCCGGGTTGGAACCGGTAATGCTGTTGGAAAACGCATGGGTGTAGGCAAAGGTAAAACCCCAGCGGTCGTTGATCTTGTAGCTGCCGCCAAAAGAGGCATGCCATTGCGGGGTGGCGGGGGCGAGGGTGTTGATCACCGCCTCGGGGCTAGTGGTGAATTTGGTCGAATAGCTGATCCCGCTGCGCAGGGTCAGACGCTCGCTCTGGCGATAGATCGCGGCGAGGCGCACGACATCGACATCCTTCCAGCCAAAGCCGACGCCATTGCTTGCGCCAAGCGGGCCGCCCGGAGGGGCGCTTGTATTGGCGATGGCGTTCACATCTCCATAATGAATCCGCTGGAATTCGCCAGTGATCGTCAATTTCGGCTGATATGCGGGCGTATAGGCCGCCCCGAGCGTCAGCATGGCCGGCACGTCGAAATCACCGCCGCCCGCAAACAGCCCGCTGTATTTGTCAAACGAGGACATCTGGATGCGGCTTCGATAGGCCGCGCCAAAGGTCCATTGCGGGCTTGCCTCGTACAAAAGACCAAGGTTGAAGCCGAGGCCCGTGGACCAGTCATGGCCGCGATTGGTGACATTGCCGGGCGAAAGTGAAAGGCCTGAAAACGCCTCAAGCCCGGTGGCCTTGAACCGTTGCACCGCAAGGATCGGCGAGACCCCGAAGGTCAGCCGGTCACTGACCTTGCGGGCATAGTTCACCGTGACAAAGGCCTGTTCAAGATTGACACCCAAGGGCGCCGACCCGGCGCCCAGACCGGAAAAGAAGTTGGTCTTGTATTCGGTATTCATCCCGCCGTTGGCAAAGACGAACACCCCAAGCGAGGAGCGATCATCAAGCGTCCAGTTGGCCCCGCCGCAGGGAATGAAAAAGACGTCGTTTTCGCTTTTGTGGGTGCCCGGCGTCAGCGGCCCGCCGGGGGCAACGCGCACGCTGCGATCGGGGGCAAATGTGGTCAGGCAGAACCCTGCCGCATTGCCGACCTTGACCCCGGTTGCGGGGTTCTGCGCCATGCCGAGAACGCCGGTGGAGACCGCGACACCGGCCCCGGCCATGCTCTTGGACTGGCCGCCATAGCCATTGGCAAAATATCCGTTGGTCGCAAATGCAGGGATCGCAGACAGGCAAAGCCCGAGCAAAGCGCAGGCTTTTGCCCCCTTGTTGATCATCGCCTTCATCGTCATTTTTCCCTTGGCCGAGTTATTTTGTTGCGCATAGCGCAAATTATTGGTCCGCCAACCAGCCCCTTTCGACATAAAGCGGCAAAGAAACCCACATAGCTGCGTAAACAGCACATTGCGGGGCGGGACTTGGGGCAGATTACCTGTGATCAAGGCCGCAGGAATGTCGCTTTTCCCCCGCATTCGCCGGAATCCTCTCGTACCACGGCAAAGCGGCGCGGTATTACCATGAAAACCCCGCCGATCCGGCGGGCGACTGGCGACAGCAATTGATCATATAAAGGGTGCAATCATGGCAGAAGCAGAAGCACGTGGCAGACGAGCACGCGGCGGCGGCGGGGCCGCGCGTCGTGCGGAACGCACCGCCGTAAGCGTCGAGACCGCGCGCTATATCGAGCGCAACATTCCCAACTTCGAGGTTCTGACCGAAGAGGCGCTCGAGATCATCGAGGCCAACGCCGATACCATCCTTGAAGAGGTCGGCGTCAATTTCGTCGACAATCCGGCCGCTCTTGAACGCTGGCGCAATGCCGGCGCGGATGTCACCGGCGAGCGTGTCCGTATCCCGCGTGGCCTTGCCCGCAAGCTCTGCGCGACCGCGCCGTCGCGCATCATCCAGCGCGCCCGCAACCCCGAGCGCACCGTCGAAATCGGTGGCAAGTCGCTTGTGCTGGCGCCGGTCTATGGCCCGCCGTTCGTGCGCGACATGGAAGGTGGCCGCCGCTATGCCACGATGGACGATTTCCGCAAATTCGTGAAACTCGGCTATATGTCGAAGTGGCTTCACCATTCCGGCGGCACCGTCTGCGAGCCGACCGATGTGCCGGTGAACAAGCGCCACCTTGATATGCTGCATGCGCATATGACCCTGTCGGACAAGCCGTTCATGGGCTCGGTCACCGAACCAAGCCGCGCGCAGGACAGCGTCGACATGTGCGGCATCCTGTTCGGCAAGGACTTCGTGCAGGACAACACGGTCATGACCAGCCTGATCAACGTCAACTCGCCGATGACCTTTGACGACGTGATGATGGGCTCGCTCGAGGTTTACGCGCAGAACAACCAGGCCTGCATTCTGTCGCCCTTTATCGTCGGCGGCGCAATGGCGCCGGTCTCGGTGATGGGCACGCTGACGCAGGTTCTGGCCGAGGCCCTGGCCGGTATCGCCTATAGCCAGCTTGTGCGCCCCGGTGCGCCGATGATCATGGGTGCCTTTGTGACCTCGATCGACATGAACTCGGGCGCGCCGACCTTTGGCACCCCCGAGGCCGCGCATATCACCTATGGCGCCGGTCAGCTTGCACGCCGCCTTGGCTTGCCGTTCCGTTCGTCGGGATCGTTCAACGGCTCGAAACTGCCGGATGCGCAGGCCGCCTATGAAACCTCCAACAGCCTGAATGTCGGGCTGCTGGCGGGCGTCAACTTCATGCTGCATGCCTGTGGCTGGCTTGAGGGCGGGCTTGTGTCCAGCTTTGAAAAATTCGTCATGGACGCCGATCAGCTTGGCACCCTGCACCACCTGGCGCGCGGCATCGAGATTGATGAAAACGCCCAGGCGATGGATGCAATCCGCGAAGTCGGCCCCGGCGGGCATTATCTTGGTTGCGCCCATACCCAGGCGAACTTCAAGAATGCCTTCTGGCGCAGCGATCTGTTTGACTACAAACCCTTCGAAACCTGGTCCGAAGAGGGCGAGCGAGACACGATGGTTCTGGCCAATGCGCGGGTCAAGAAAATGCTCGGGGATTACACGCAACCGCCGCTTGATCCGGCGATCACCGAAGCTCTGGAGGCCTTTGTGGCCACCAGAAAAGAATCGATGCCCGACGCCTTTAGCTAACCTACGCTTTCAAGACGGGTGGCGCGCAACAGGCGCGCTTCGCCCATCATCGCGATCAGAACATCCACATGGCGCGCGGCAGAATACCCTGCCGCGCGCTTTTTTCTGTCGTGCTCAAGCTCTGCCTCGACCTCGACAAGCTGTACAAGCGCCTGAGCATTGCGCGGCAGGGCGCCATAACCGAGATGGCGGCGCAGATGCGGCGCGCGGCGATACTCGGACGCCCCGATTCTGGCGGCACGGATCAAAAGGGGCGGGCGGCGCAGGCGGTCAAGCGTGGTGAGAATATCGTTCATGTGGCAGACTCCCAAAGGTTGAATTCACCCTTAGTGGCACGACATGACCTGCTGTTGCGTGTTGCCCCCTGAGTCCGCTCGGAGGGCTTTGAGATTGTTTACGATTTATAAACAATGGTTGATTTTCTGGAAACAATTAACGAACCGGTAATCTTTTGCACGTTTAAGTTGTGGATAAATCTGTGGATAAATCCCGGGCGTTTACCCGGGCATGTCGTGACTGACGATTAGGGGTACGAATATGCGCGAGGGATGTGCACCAAAACCAAGTTTGCAACAGATCCCAACCTGGGTGCCTGAGGCAGCATTGCACTATCTTGCGCATACAGAAACCGGCACCCCGATCCGTGCACTTGCGCGGCGGGCGGGGCGTCATGCCTCGACCGTGTTGCGCCAGATCCGGATGTTCGAAACCCGTCGCGACGATTTATTGGTCGATGAGGCGCTGCGCCGACTTGGTCAACAGGTTCTGCACTTAAAGACTGCCGGTTCTCCTGCCAAGGAGGCCAAAATGACAAGCCATATCAGGGAATTGCCCGAAGACGACACCGCGCTGAGCGAGACTCGCCTCAAATCCGAAGCGCGCCGTGTCCTGCGCCGACTCTGCGAGGCCGGTGCGGTTCTTGCGGTCTCGGTGGGGATGGATAAGGCCGTGGTGGTGCGCGACACCGGCACTGGCCACCCCTCGCGCACGGCGGTGGTTGACCGTGAGGTCGCCGAGGCGATGGCCCTCAAGCATTGGATCACCTGCGAAAGCCCCGGGCGAATCGCGCGCTATCATGTCACCGCCGCCGGGCGCACCGCCCTTGGGACTATGCTGGCCGAGGCGGAAAACCAGGCCTCTGGCTTTGGCGAGGCAAAGGGCGAGCCGGAACCCGACGAGGCGAATGACGGCACCGGACAGACCAGCAAGCGCATACGCTATGGGATGTCGGAAACGCCGCTTCTTGCCCTTGCGCGGCGGCGCGACAAGGACGGAAGCCCGTTTCTGAGCGATGATCTTGTGCGCACGGGAGAGCGGCTGCGCGAGGATTTCGAGCTGTCGCATATGGCGCCGCGAACGACCCAGAACTGGGATCGTTTTCTGACCTGCGTCGATGATCAGGGCGGCGGCCCGGCCCCTTCGGGCTATGGCGCGGATGCGGCGCGTGCCCGTATTGCCAGTGCGCTGAGCGATCTTGGGCCGGGGCTTGGCGATGTGGTGCTGCGCTGCTGTTGCTACCTGGAAGGGCTGGAACGGGCCGAAAAGAAAATGGGCTGGTCGGCGCGCTCGGGCAAAATCGTGCTGCGGATCGCCTTGCAGCGGCTCAAACGCCATTACGCCAGCCTTGGCGATGCGGGCGGGATGATCGGCTAACCGCCGACCAGGGCCCCCACCACAAAGGCCACAAGCGCGCAGACCGTGCCCACAAGAACGGTCTCGCCAAGGGTGCGCAACAGGCGCTCGCCGGTCGCAGTCCAGCGCAGAAAGCCAAGCAGCAAAAGTGACACGAGCGTCGCCGCCACCGACCATCGCGTGGTCTGCGCCGTGGCATCGAACAGAAGATAGGGCACCAGCGGCACGACACCAAAGGTCACAAAAGCCGAAAACGTGAAAAGCCCGTTCAACACAGGGCTTTCCACCTCGGGGTCACGCAGGCCCATCTCGTAGTTCAGGATCAGCTCGGCCATCGCCCCGGGATGGCGCGACAGGATCGTGGCGGTGGTCTGCGCCTCGCTTTGCGACAGGCCTCGCGCACTCAGAAGGTCGGTCATCACGGCGGTCTGGCCATCGGGGTTTTGCACCAGGGCGCGCAGGCTCGCGGCGTGGCGCGAGCGGTAAAGATCGTGTTGCGCGCGCAGCGACAGGAATTCTCCCAACCCCATGCTGACCGCATCGGCAAAAAGATTGGCCAAGCCGAACACCAGAACCGCCAACCCGCCGATCTGGGCCACGCCCTCGGCCTGCGCCCCGGCAAAGCCCGCCACGATCGCGAAGGTGGTGACAATGCCGTCGGTGCCGCCGAAAACGATCTGCTTGAGATATTCCTGTGTGCGCCCAAGGGTCTGGCCGTCGCGCCCGTCTGCCTGCCTGTCCATGATCACGCCTTAGCCTGTGTGTGGTAACCGGTGTCGGTCAAGCATAGGCCGCCGCTCGCGGCCCGCAAGCGGTAAGGCGGAGCCAAAGGCCCGGGCAGAGGGCGGAGTGCGATAATCCGGACTTGTGGTTTTGCGTGATTTGCATAACTTCAGCATATGAACATCACCCTGCGCCAACTCAGCTATTTCAAAGCCCTCTCAGAACAGCGCAATTTCGGCCGCGCCGCCGAGGTGGTCAGCATTTCGCAACCCGCCCTTTCAGTGCAGATTCGCGAGATGGAGGCGGCGCTTGGTGAAAAACTTGTCGAGCGGCGCGCGCGCGATGTGGTGCTGACGCCCTTTGGCCGCCTGATTCTCACCCATGCCACGAGGGTTCTGGGCGAGATGCAGGCCCTGACAGAGGCCGCCCGCTGGCAAGGTGGGCTCACGGGGCGGCTGTCGCTGGGGATCATCCCGACCATCGCGCCCTATATCCTGCCCGCCGCGCTTGAGGCGCTGCGCAGTCGCGACATCTCGCTTGATGTGCAGGTGCGCGAGGCGAAGACAGACCAGCTTATCCAGGAGGTGCAGACCGGCCAGCTTGACGCGGCCATCGTCGCCCTTCCGGTCGCCGCCGAGGGGTTGAACGAATGGCTCTTGTTTGAGGATCGCTTTCTTTTGGCCGGCAGCGCGGCGCGCCTTGCCGCCCTTGGTCCCACCGCCGAAACCCTGCGCCCCGCGGCGCTTGATCAAAGCCCGCTTCTGCTCCTGGAGGATGGCCATTGCCTGACTGATCAGGCGCTGGAGGTCTGCGGGCGCGGACGTGGACATGCACAGATCGACATGGGCGCCTCGTCGCTGGCCACGCTGTCGCGGCTGGTCGAGGCCGGGTTTGGTCTTACCTTGATGCCGGAAATAGCGGCCAGTATCGAACAAAGGGCGGCGCCTGGCATGCATCTGCGGCGGTTTTGTGCGCCCGAACCGGCCCGCCGGATTGCCCTTGTGCGGCGGCAAAGCTCGCAGAATGAGGCGTGGTTTGCCAAGCTTGCCGAGGTCCTGCAATCGGTGGGTCAATCGCTGATCGACACGGCGCGCGCTGCCTGAAACCCCCGGCCGGTCCAACGCAAAACGCGGCCCGCACCCAATCGGGCACGGGCCGGTAACACTTGAATCACTCGGTAAGTGCGATGGACACTCTTTACGCATATGCGGCCACCGGGTAACGGCGTTGCATCACTGGCACTTCCCATCGCCATGTTTTATAGTAGGTGAGTGTTACCAAACTATTCGCGGGGAAAATTTCGTGCGTGATCTCAAAGTACCCGGACAACGCCACCCCGAAAAGGCGCATCGTCCCGACAATGTTCAGCCCAAAAAGCCGGATTGGATTCGCGTCAAGGCGCCGACCAGCAAGGGCTATTTCGAAACCCACAAGATCATGCGCGAGCACAAACTTGTGACGGTCTGCGAAGAGGCCGGATGCCCCAATGCGGGCGAATGCTGGAGCCAGGGCCACGCCACCATGATGATCATGGGCGAGGTCTGTACCCGTGCCTGTAGCTTTTGCAACATCGCCACCGGCAAGCCGCCCGAAGATCTTGATGCCTTCGAGCCGGGCCGCGTCGCCGATGCGGTACAGAAACTTGGCCTTAAGCATGTGGTCATCACCAGCGTCGACCGCGACGACATCAAGGATGGAGGGGCCGAGCATTTTGCCCAGACCATCCGCGCCATCCGCCATCGCAGCCCCGGCACCACGATCGAAATCCTGACGCCGGATTTCCTGCATTGCGACCCCGAGGTTCTAGAGGTCGTGGTCAAGGCCAAGCCGGATGTGTTCAACCACAACCTTGAAACCGTGCCCGGCCTTTACCCCGAGGTACGCGCCGGTGCCCGCTATTTCCACAGTCTGCGGCTGTTGCAGCGGGTCAAGGACCTTGACCCGAGCATGTTCACCAAATCGGGAATCATGGTCGGCTTGGGCGAAGATCGCCAGGCGGTGCACCAGGTGATGGATGACATGCGCGCAGCGGGAATCGACTTTCTGACCATCGGTCAGTACCTGCAACCGACGCCGAAACACCATGCTGTGGATCGCTTTGTTCACCCCGATGAGTTTGCCGCTTATGAACGCGCGGCCTATGGCAAGGGGTTCCTGATGGTATCGGCCTCGCCGCTGACCCGCTCAAGCTATCATGCGGGCGATGATTTTGCCCGGCTTCAGGCGGCGCGCAACGCCAAGTTTGCCTGAACAAAGGGCCCTGCGGTACAAAATACATAGGCCGGTCAAAAAGACCGGCCTTTTGTGTATTTCATATTTGAAAAGAGGGGCTTACCGGCCCCAGCTGCGCACCGGACCGCAATCCATATGCACGAAATTGCTGCTGGAATAGCGACCGACGCCACCACCGCCACAGGCAACGCCTGCGCGATAAATCTGGCTGACTGATCGGCTTCCAAGACGCAGATCCGCCGCCTGACCGATCATGTGGCGCGAATTCTTGGCAACCCCGCGCGAGCGGCTGCGGAGCATGGCGTTGGTCTTTGGGCTGCGATAGCCACTCAAAAGGGTATAGGGTTCGCTTGCGTCCAGAAGATTGTGACTTGCGGCGAGGATATCAATCGTGCGGGTGTCGATATCCTTGACGCCATCGGTGCGCCAGTCGCGCATGAAAAGCGAGATTTCGCGGACCGCTTCGGGGATATATTCGCCCTCGATCCAATAGATCGTATCCATCTTTTCCCCGGTGCGCGGCGATGTCATGCGGATGCGGCGTACATCGCCAGCGCCTCGCAGAAAGCCTGCTGCATTGGAAAAGGTCGGTGCGGCCACAAGGGCGGTTGCTGCGAATGCACCCAGTATCCCACGCCGCGTCATGCTCTGAGAGCTCATAAGCTTCGTCATTGTGTTAAACGCCTGTCCCGTCGCCTACCTAAAGTGCCACTGTGCCGTGGCTTTGCCGTATCATCCCCAGATGTGCAGACTTTATTGCATATGAAGAATCATCCACCAAGTCCTGATTTGGCGGCCGGCGCCAGCATCAAGGGTTTTCGGCAGGTTTTCGCGCAAAATTTCGACGCTGTGTCCGAATTGCGCAAGCCACGCTGTATTTTGGCCGCAGTCACGACCCTGCGCATAAAGTTGACAGCAAAGTGTTAGGAAAAAATTGAGAGGCCCTTAAGTGGAGGGTTATAATATCAACATTGTGTAACGCGCGACTTAAGGGGAATTCTATGACGTTGGCAAAGACGCGCCGTGATTTTGGCCTGCTGATGGCCGCCGCCGCTGTAACCTTGACCACTGTATTTACCAGCCATCCCGCCGTGGCACAGGTCACCGCCTTCCGCCAAGCTCTGGCGGAATCCGTGGCAAGCGACCGGGATCTTGCGGCATTTTACCGCGAGACCGGCTTTGCTCCGATCTGGACCGGCGATGGCGCCGAGGATCGCGCCCGGCGCAAGGCGCTTGTGCGCACGCTGAGCGAGGTTGACCTGCATGGATTGCCGAACGCGCGCTATGATCTGGCCGATCTAATGAAGCGGATGGCCGCCGCGCGCTCAAGCCGTGATCTGGGCCTGATCGAGGGCGAGCTGAGCCGCACATTCCTGCGGCTTGCGCGCGACATGCAAAGCGGTGTTCTGGTGCCCTCAAAGGTAGACGATGGCATCAAACGCGAGGTGCTTTATGTCGACCCGATCACCAATCTGACCGGACTTACAACCACAGAGCCGCGCGCGTTCTTCCGCTCGCTTGCGCCGCAGGGCAATGATTACGCCCGCCTGATGAAGGAAAAGCTGCGGCTTGAGCATCTGATGGCGCAGGGCGGATGGGGCGCGACCGTGCCCGCGAGCGCCCTCAGGCCCGGCGAGGCGGGGGCGCCGGTTGTGGCGCTGCGCAATCGGCTGGTCAGCATGGGATATTTGCCGCGCAGCGCGAGCCAGACCTATGACGCCGCGCTTCAATCCGCCGTGCAGGCCTTTCAGGGCGATCACGGGCTCGAACAGGACGGTGTGGCCGGGGGAAGCACGATTGCCGCGCTCAATGTGCCGGTGGAACAGCGCCTGAAATCCGTGATCGTCGCGATGGAGCGGGAACGCTGGCTGACACCCGAGCGGGGCAAGCGGCATATTCTGGTCAATCTCACCGATTTCAGCGCCCGCATCATGGATGATGACCACCTCACTTTCGAGACACGCGCGGTGGTCGGCAAGAACGAAAGCGACCGGCGCAGCCCCGAGTTTTCTGACATGATGGAGCATATGGTGATCAACCCCACCTGGCATGTGCCACGCTCGATCGCCGTCAACGAATACCTGCCGCAGATGAAGCGCAATCCCAACGCGGCCTCGCATTTGCGTCTCTATGACAGCCGTGGACGCGAGGTAAGCCGCGGCGCGGTAAATTTTGGCGCCTATAACGCGCGCAACTTCCCGTTTGCGATCAAACAGCCGCCCTCGACACGCAATGCGCTTGGCCTGGTCAAGTTCATTTTCCCCAATAAATACAACATCTACCTGCATGATACGCCGCAAAAGGCGCTGTTTGGCCGGGAAAGACGCGACTTCAGCCATGGCTGCATTCGCCTTCAGCAGCCGTTTGAATTTGCCTATGCGCTTTTGGCCAGGCAAGAGGACGATCCCAAGGCCTATTTCCACTCGGTCCTGAACACCGGGCGCGAGTCAATTGTCCCGCTCAAGACCCAGGTGCCGGTGCACATCATCTATCGCACCGCCTTTACCAAGGCACAGGGGCGCACCCAATATCGCGGCGATGTCTATGGGCGGGACGCGAAAGTGTGGGACGCGCTTGAAAAGGCAGGGGTTTCACTGGGCGCGGTTCAGGGCTAAATACTCCTTCAGGCGAAGGGGGCATTTATGGCCTATACCATTCAACAGATTGCAACGGCGCTTGGGGCACAGGCCCTGGGCGCCGCTGATTTGGAGGTGGATAGCGTTGCCGAGCCCGCCGAGGCCGGCCCGCGCCACCTGGCGCTTGCGATGACGCCGGACTATGCCGAGACCCTGGGGCAGGGGCGCGCGCTTGCGGCTGTGATCTGGCCGGGGGCCGACTGGCAGGCACTTGGCCTGAGGGCGGCGATCGTCGCGCCGCGCCCGCGCTATGTGATGTCGGGCCTGACCGCGCTGCTCGATCCCGGTCAGGGCTGGGACACGGGGCGTCACCCCTCTGCGGTGATTGATCCCGATGCCGAGCTTGGTGAGGGCGTGAGTGTCGGTCCGCTGGCGGTGATCGGCAAGGGCGCAAAGATCGGCAAGGACTCGATCATCGGCCCGCAAACCTATGTCGGCAATGACGCAGAAATCGGCGCCGGTGCCTATCTGCGCGAGGGCGTGCGGATCGGCGCGCGCGTCGTGATTGGCGCGCGCTTTATCGCACAGCCGGGCGCGGTGATCGGTGGCGACGGGTTTTCCTTTGTCACGCCCGAACTCTCGACAGTTGAAACAGCCCGCGCCACGCTTGGCGATCCGGGCACTGGCGGCGCGCAAAGCTGGGCCCGCATCCATAGTCTTGGTGGCGTCACCATCGGCGATGATGTCGAGATCGGCGCCAACAGCACGATTGATCGCGGCACCATCCGCAACACCACCATCGGCAATGGCACAAAGATCGACAACCTCGTGATGATCGGCCACAACGTAAGCATCGGCAATGATTGCCTGCTCTGTGGTCACGTCGGCATCGCCGGCTCGACCCGGATTGGCAATAACGTGGTGCTGGCAGGCAAAACCGGCGTCAGCGACAATGTCTTTATCGGCGACAATGTGATCACCGGCGGCGGCACGATTGTTCTGGCCAATATTCCTGCGGGCCAGGTGATGCTTGGCTATCCGGCGATGAAGATGGAGACCACGATGGAGGTGTTCAAAGGACTTCGCCGGTTGCGGCGGTTGTTCGATGATGTATCGCACCTTAAGAAAACTGTTTCAAAGCCGCCCCATAATACCTAAATCCGGGGTCAGCCACCGGGTCACAGCGGAAAGACATAACCATGAGCATCAAAGATCGCGTCATCGCCATCATCGCCGAACAAGCAGTTCTGGAGCCCTCCGATATTGCCCTTGAGAACACGCTTGAGGATCTTGGCATTGACAGCCTTGGACTTGTCGAAAGCATTTTCGCCATCGAGGAAGAATTCGATATTTCCGTGCCCTTCAACGCCAATGAACCAAGCGAAAGCGATTTTGATATCTCATCGGTCCGCACGATCATCGCGGGCATCGAGCGGCTGGTGAAAGAGCAGTCTTGAAACGCGTTGTCATCACCGGCGCGGGCACGATCAACGCCCTTGGCGCGACGGTGCCGCAAACCCTCGAGGCCATGCGCGAGGGTCGTTGCGGGATTTCCGAGCTTGAGTTTCGCGATGTCGAGCGCCTGTCGATCCGCATCGGCGGGCAGGTCAAGAATTACGACCCCGAGACCCGGTTCAACCGCCAGCAGCTTGCCCTGTTTGACCGCTTTACCCAGTTCACCATGATCGCCGCGCGCGAGGCGATCGCGCAGGCCGGCCTTACGTTTACGGGCGAGCTGGCGGCGCGCGCCGGGGTGATCCTTGGCAATTCGGGGGGCGGCATGACCACCCTCGACGAGAATTACCGCTCGGTCTACGAGGACGGCAAGAACCGGGTGCATCCTTTCGTTGTGCCCAAGCTGATGAACAACGCCGCCGCCAGCCACCTGTCGATGGAATATAACCTGAAGGGGCCAAGTTTTACCGTCTCGACCGCGTGCGCCTCGTCCAATCACGCCATGGCACAGGCGTTTCAGATGGTGCATGGCGGCATCACCCCGGTGATGGTCACCGGCGGGTCGGAATCGATGCTGTGCTTTGGCGGGGTCAAGGCCTGGGAAGGTCTGCGCGTCATGAGCCGTGACGCCTGCCGCCCGTTTTCGGCCAATCGCAACGGCATGGTGCAGGGCGAGGGCGCGGCGATTTTTGTGTTCGAGGAATACGAGCACGCGCGCAAACGCGGCGCTGAAATCCTGGCCGAGGTGGCGGGTTTTGCCATGACCTCGGATGCCTCGGATATCGTGATGCCCTCAAAGCAAGGCGCGGCGCGCGCCATTCAGGGCGCCCTTCGAGATGCGCGGGTCAATCGCGACGAGGTCGGTTATATCAACGCCCATGGCACCGGCACCGCCGCCAATGACAAGACCGAAAGCGCCGCCGTGGCGGATGTGTTCGGGGGCCATGCCGACAAGCTTATGATTTCCTCGACGAAATCCATGCACGCCCATCTTATCGGCGGCACCGGGGCGGTCGAACTCTTGGCCTGTATCATGGCTCTGCGCGACGGGATCATTGCGCCCACCATCGGCTATGAAGAGCCGGACCCGGAATGCGCGCTTGATGTGGTGCCCAATATCGCGCGCGACGCCCGGGTCGATGTGGCGCTGAGCAATGCCTTTGCCTTTGGCGGGCTGAACGCTGTTCTGGCGCTGCGCCGGTTCAGCTAGGGAAATCGGAGCCCGCCGATGCAGATGTACACACCCGGCGATGATGTCGGTCCGCTTGAAGACTGGCCGTTTGACAATCCCGCCAGCGATTACCGTATCCTTGAGGGCGCGCCGCGCGCCTCTGGCCGGCTTGATGCGGGCGGGCCGGGGCAGGACACCCGGCTTGGCATCTGGCGCTGTACTGTGGGCACGTTTGAATGCACCGAGCAGGGCGACGAACTTATGACGATCCTCGCAGGGGCGTGCCGCGTGACGGATCATGCCAGCGGCGAGACGCGGGTGCTTGGGGTGAATGACACTATGGTCATGCGCGACGGCGCGCGGGTCACCTGGCATATCACGCAAGATGTGACCAAGGTGTTTTTCGGCCACAAGCCCGGCGGCTTCTAACCCTGTTCAGCGTCGTCCAATAGGTGGCGCCGCCAAGGAGGATCAGCCCCAGACCAAGCAATAGTTCCTTCATCATGCATCCTCTTTGCCACGACACCCGTCGCGGCAAGGGTGACCGCCCATCGTCAGACGTGCAACGATAGCCTGCCGGAATGCGGGAGGCCTCACCGGGATGTGATGGACAAAGGGTAGGGGCATCTAAAAAGGCCGCCGGATGTGACACCGGCGGCCTTTCAGATTCCCTTGACAAGGGCAGGCAGCCCGGCGTGGGCTTATTGCTCAAGCACCGAGGCGTTGTCAAAGGCGGCCGTAAAGCCATTGAGCGAAACGCTGATTTTGACCTTCTGGTCGGGCGCCTGTGCAGGCACGATTTCCAGCGTGGCCATCACGCCGCGCTTGAGCGCATCAACATCCGCCTGCGCAAGACCGATCCGCGCGAAACAGCCCCCCATGGTGCAGAACGAATAGGCATAGCTCTTGGCTTTGCCACCGTCGATCGCAATCTTGATTTCCTCGTTCAGAAGTGTGCCAAGCGGCACGGCAATCGTCGCGCCCGCCACGACCGGCGCGCTCTTGGGAAGGCGATAAAGGCTGAATTCGGCAACCGGATTTCCGGCCTCTTCGGTCAGAAGCTGGTACATCTGGCAGAGGTCTTCCGCGGTCCCGGTGCGAAAACACTTCATCTGCCAGTCGCCATAGGTGGCCTTGATGTAGGACGGATCCTCATCGACCTCGCGGCCCTGATCCAGGCCTTGGGCGGCTGTTGCCGCATCCGCCGGGGCCGCGCCTTCGACGGCCTCTGTCGGGGTTTCGACGGCCTGTGCGGCTTCGGCTTCGGTGGTCGCCTCTTGCGCGCTCAGCGATGTCCCCATTGCCAGAATGGCGATCAGTGAAAGGTTCGAAAGAATTCTAGGCATCATTTCCCCATAAAAAACTGGACTGTTTTATGCGCAGTATCATGACCGGGACCAAGAGTCAGGATCAAATTGCAGGAATTCAGGCGCTCTCTGGCAGGTTTCTGCTGGCTGTTTTGGCACCAAAAATAAAGAAAGAGGCCTTGCGGCCTCTTTCCTGTCTCTCCCCGTCGGACTGGCCGACTTAGTTATTGATGCGGACGCTAGGACAGATGGCCGCACCCGTCAACAGGGGAGTTCGCAAATTGGCAAAAAAAGGCCGCACCCGAAGGCGCGGCCAGTCTGACAGGGAGGAAGTCACCCGGATCCAGAGGACAATCGGGTCCGGGAATGAATTCATACTGGCATGAAAACCTTAACTTTGTATGTTCAGACCGTGACCATTTTGGGACGAGGGGTATCAGGGTGCAGAAAACGCTTTTCGTGGGCGGCGGCGGGCCGGACTATTCAGAGCCGCAGGATCTGCTGCTGAAATACGGCAACCGGCACGGGCTTATCGCGGGGGCCACGGGCACCGGCAAGACCGTCACCCTGCAAATCCTCGCCGAGGGGTTTTCCGATGCCGGGGTGCCGGTAATCCTGTCGGATATCAAGGGCGATGTCTCGGGCATGGCGGTGGCCGGTGATCCGGCGGGCAAGCTTCACACCCCCTTTACCGAACGCGCCGAAAAGATCGGCTTTGTCGATTTCCGCTATGACAGCTATCCGGTGATTTTCTGGGATCTCTTCGGCGAACAGGGCCACCCGGTGCGCACCACCATGTCAGAGATGGGGCCGCTTTTGCTGTCGCGGCTGATGGGGCTTTCGGATGCTCAGGAAGGCGTATTGAACATCGCCTTTCGGGTGGCGGATGAGGAAGGCATGCCGCTTCTGGATATGAAGGACCTTCAGGCGCTGCTGACCTGGGTCGGACAGAACGCCGATGATCTGTCGCTGCGTTATGGCAATGTCGGCGCCTCATCTGTCGGGGCGATTCAACGCTCGCTTCTGGTGCTTGAAAATCAGGGCGGGACGCATTTCTTTGGCGAACCGGCGCTCGCGCTGGAAGACCTGATGCGGGTCACGCCGGATGGGCGCGGCTATATCAACATCCTTGCGGCGGACAAATTGATCGCCTCGCCAAGGCTTTACGCGACCTTCCTGCTCTGGCTTCTGAGCGAGCTGTTCGAGACCCTGCCCGAGGTGGGGGATGTCGACAAACCCAAGCTGGTGTTCTTCTTTGACGAGGCGCACCTTTTGTTCGATGACGCCCCCAAGGCGCTTGTCGACAAGGTTGAACAGGTGGCGCGGCTGATCCGCTCCAAGGGGGTGGGGATTTATTTCATCACCCAGAACCCCGACGATGTGCCCGAGGATATTCTCGGGCAGCTTGGCAACCGCTTTCAGCATGCCCTGCGCGCCTTTACCGCGCGCGATCAAAAGGCGCTCAGGCGGGCGGCGGAAACCTATCGC
This sequence comes from Roseovarius marisflavi, assembly GCF_900142625.1. GTDB lineage: Bacteria > Pseudomonadota > Alphaproteobacteria > Rhodobacterales > Rhodobacteraceae > Roseovarius > Roseovarius marisflavi. The sequence continues at coordinate 308,057 of NZ_FRBN01000001.1, read as the reverse complement.
CCCAATCCGCGCTTTGACACGGTCGAGGCCATTCGCGATGTCGGCGTCGGCGAGGCGGTGACCTCGATGTTGCAAAACAAGGGCGTGCCGGGCGTGGTGGAGCGCACCCTGATCCGCCCGCCAGCCACCCAGCTTGGCCCCTGTGATGCAGCCACCCGGCGACGGGTGATCGAGACATCGCCGGTGATGGGCAGATATGAAACCGTCTTTGACCGCCACTCGGCGCATGAGATGTTGCTGGCGCGGGCCGAGGCCGCCGCGAAAGAGGCGGAAGAGGCCGAGGCCCGTGAGGCCGCCGAAGAGGCGCGCGAGGCGCAGGCCGCCGAGAAAGAGCGCGAGTTCAAGACGGCGCGGCGCTATTCCGGCGGCGAAAGCGAAAGCCGCACGAGCCGGTCGCGCAAATCCACCTCTTCGGGCGGCTTTGGCAAGGCGCTGACCGATGTCGTACTCAAAGAGCTCAAGGGCACAACCGGTCGCCGCCTTGTGCGCGGCATCCTCGGCAGCCTGTTCAAGGGGCGTTAAATCCAGCATGGCGCGCGGCGATCAGATCATCGCGCAGCACCGCATACATCTCTTCGGCGCGCGTAATCCGGCCCTTTTTCAGGCTCTTGCTTTCAACCCGGATCAGCGCCTCGCAGCCGATGAAAAACGGCAGCCAAAGCCCACGCTCGACACTGGTCAGTGCAAAGGCCTCTGCGAAGGCCGCTAGACCCTGTTGATCAACCCCAAGACGGCGCGCGCCCGACGGGATCATGCCCCGCCGTCCCATATGGACCAGAAAGCGCGCGATATCCTTGCAGACCGGCATGCGGGCAGAGCCGCCGATATCAATGCCCGTCAGACGATCCTCGTTTGAAATCAGATTGTTGGGGTGGAAATCCCCATGGCAGATGGCAACCCGCCATTCTTGCGTGGCAAGCGTGGCCGCCATCCGGCGCAGCTCGTCCAGAATCCCGGTCTCGATCTTGCGCAGGCTGGCAAAGGGCTGTGTTGCCGCCGCCCGCTCGGTGCGCGCCAGCCACCCCGCCGCATTGCCCGCCCGCCAGCTTTCGCTGCCTTCGGTATAGTGGCGCAACCACTCGGCTGCCGGGCGCAGGTGATGGTCGCGGGTCTCGGGCGCGCTCTGCCAGAAATGTTCGAGCAGAGGCTGGCCGCTCACATGCTCGATCACCAGAAGACCATGCTCGGGCACGTGCAAAAGCGGCTCGGGCACGCGATAGGCCCCGCTGTTCATGAAAGGCCAGATTCGTGTCATCTCGCGCCATTCGCGCGTTGTCATATCGCCCTGATTGGGCTCAAACATGCGAAACACCGCCCCGCGTCCGTCAAGCGTTCCGGCCATGATCGCGCGTTTGCCCGGCACGACACGCAGCACCTCGTTCACCTCCGCGCCCGCAAGCTCGGGACAGGCGGCGCGCGCGGCTTCAAAGCGCTCTTGCAAGGCCAAAAGCGTCTCGGGATCAGGCAGAGGGGCAGGGGGTGGATGGTCGTTCATGCCGCCACTGTCCCGCAGCCGCAAAGGGCCGTCAACCGAATTGCACCCCCGCGCCGACACGGCTATGGTGCTGCGTGAAAAACAAGCAACAGGATGCCCGCAATGCCCGATACTGCCGTATCAGAAATGTCGTTTGAACAGGCGATGAAAGAGCTGGAACAGGTTGTCGGGCGGCTGGAGCGTGGCGATGTGGCGCTTGAGGAATCGATCGCGCTTTACGGGCGCGGCGCAGAGCTCAAGAAGCGCTGCGAGGCCAAGTTGAAAGAGGCCGAAGAAAAAGTCGCCGCGATCACGCTTGACGGCGACGGCCAGCCGACCGGCACCACTCCGGTCGAGGGCCTTTGAAGGCGATGAAAACCGGCCTTTCCCAGGATGCAGCCCGCATTCAGGCGCATTTGGATCAGGTGCTACACGCGTTCGGAACCGGCCCCGTGGCGCAGGCCATGGGCTATGCCACGCGCGGCGGCAAACGGATTCGCGGCTTTATGGTGATGGAAACCGCGCGCCTGCACGATGTTGACGGCGCGCGCGCGCTCTGGCCCGCCTGTGGCATCGAGGCGCTGCATGCCTATAGCCTTGTGCATGACGACCTGCCGGCGATGGATGACGACGATCTGCGCCGGGGCCAGCCGACGGTGCATGTGAAATGGGACGAGGCGACGGCGGTTCTTGTCGGCGATGCGCTGCATTCGCTGGCGTTCGAGCTTGTCACTCACCCCGAGGGCGCAGAGGCCGCCGAGATCCGCGCCGATCTTGCACTTAGCCTTGCGCGTGCGGCTGGTGGTCAGGGGATGGTGCTTGGCCAGGCGCTTGATATTGCGGCAGAAACTGCGCCAATCCCGCTATCGCTTGAGGAGATCACCACCCTTCAGGCGGGCAAGACCGGCGCTCTTATCACCTGGGCCGCCACCGCTGGCGTGCGCATGGGCGCGGGCGATCTTGAGCCGCTGACGCGCTATTCAAAGGCGCTTGGGCTGGCCTTTCAAATCCAGGACGATGTGATCGACGTCACCGGCGATGCCGCCAAGGTGGGCAAGGCGGTGGGCAAGGATGCCGCGGCCGGCAAGGCCACCTTTGTGTCGCTTCTCGGGCTTGATGGCGCGCGCGCCGAGGCACGCTCGCTTGTTGACGCGGCCTGTGATGCGCTATCTTGCTATGGTGACAAGGCCGACACCTTGCAGCAGCTTGCGCGCTTCGTTATCTCGCGCCAGACTTGATCTTTACCCCGCCAGGAGGGGCCGCAATGCCGAACCGCCCAGACACACCGCTGCTTGATCAGGTCTCCACGCCGGCCGATCTCAAGCGGTTCTCCGATGCCCAGCTGACGCAGGTTGCGCATGAGTTGCGCAGCGAGACGATTTCGGCGGTCTCGGAAACCGGCGGCCATCTTGGCGCGGGGCTTGGCGTAGTTGAGTTGACCGTGGCGCTGCATGCGGTGTTTGATGCGCCGCGCGACAAGATCATCTGGGACGTCAGCCACCAGTGTTACCCCCACAAAATCCTGACCGGGCGACGCGACCGCATTCGCACCATTCGCCAAAAGGACGGCCTAAGCGGCTTTACCAAGCGCAGCGAGAGCCCCTATGACCCGTTTGGCGCCGCCCATAGCTCGACCTCGATCAGTGCCGCGCTCGGCTTTGCCGTGGCGCGCGATCTTGGCGGCAATTGCCCCACCGGGCATGGCGACGCGATTGCGGTTATCGGCGATGGCGCGATGAGTGCGGGCATGGCATTTGAGGCGATGAACAATGCCGGCCACCTCAAGAAGCGGCTGATTGTCATTCTCAACGACAACGAAATGTCGATTGCCCCGCCGGTTGGCGCGCTGTCCTCATATCTCTCGCGGCTTTATGCCGGCGAGCCGTTTCAGGAATTCAAGGCCGCCGCCAAGGGCGCCGTGTCGCTCTTGCCGCCGCCGTTTCAGGAAGGCGCGCGGCGCGCCAAGGAAATGCTCAAGGGGCTTGCCGTGGGCGGCACACTTTTTGAAGAGCTTGGCTTTTCCTACGTCGGCCCGATTGACGGCCATGACATGCAACAGCTTTTGCCGGTGCTGCGCACGGTGCGCCAACGCGCCACCGGGCCGATCCTCATTCATGTGCTGACCAAAAAGGGCAAGGGCTATGGACCTGCCGAAAGCGCAAGGGACGGTGGTCATGCAACGGCGAAATTCGATGTACTGACCGGCAAGCAGGCCAAGGCGCCCTCGAATGCGCCAAGCTATACCCGCGTCTTTGCCGACGCTCTTCTGGCCGAGGCCGCGCGCGACGACAAGATTTGCGCGGTGACGGCGGCGATGCCCGACGGCACCGGTCTTGATCTCTTCGCAAGCCGTCATCCCTCGCGCTGTTTCGACGTTGGCATCGCCGAACAGCACGCGGTGACCTTTTGTGCCGGGCTTGCGGCCGGCGGGCTCAAGCCGTTTTGCGCGCTTTACTCGACGTTTCTTCAACGCGGCTATGATCAGGTCGTGCATGATGTGGCAATCCAACGCCTGCCGGTGCGCTTTGCGATTGATCGCGCAGGGTTGGTCGGGGCTGATGGCGCGACCCATGCGGGCGCGTTCGACACCGCCTTTCTGGCCAACCTGCCGGGCATTGTGGTGATGGCCGCCTCTGACGAGGCCGAGCTTGTGCATATGGTCGCCACCGCCGCCGCGCATGACGAGGGGCCGATTGCATTCCGTTATCCGCGCGGCGAAGGCATGGGCGTCGAGATGCCCGAACGTGGCGAGGTGCTTGAGATCGGCAAAGGCCGGATGATCGCAGAAGGCAGCCGCGTCGCGATCCTGTCCTTTGGCACCCGCCTTGGCGAGGTTCTAAAGGCCGCCGAGGCCCTGCGCGCGCGCGGCATCACGCCCACAATCGCCGATGCGCGCTTTGCCAAGCCGCTGGACGAGGCGATGATCCTTGATCTGGTCGCCAATCACGAGGCGCTGATCACCGTTGAGGAAGGCGCCATCGGCGGCTTTGGCAGCCATGTCGCGCAATTGCTGGCTGAACACGGCGTATTTGACCGGGGCTTCAAGTTCCGTTCGATGGTGCTGCCGGATATCTTCATTGATCAGGCAAGCCCGGCGGATATGTACGCGGTTGCCGGTCTTGGCGCGGCCGAGATCGAGGCCAAGGTGCTTGATGTGCTGGATATTGCCCAAATCGGTGGAAAACGCGCCTGACGTCCCCATATCAAGGTAACCTGATGGTTGCATGATATCCCTCTGGAGGCGATCCGATGATCCGTTTCACCGCATTTATTCTCGCTCTCGGCCTTGCGCTTGGCCCGGCACGGGCCATGGACAGCAGCGCCGGACCGCTCAACGTGACGCGGATGGCTGATCGGCTTGATGAACCGTGGTCCATCGGGTTTTTGCCCGAGGGCGGCGTGCTGATCACCGAACGCGGCGGGCGGCTTTTGCGGGTGGACGACACCGGGCGCAAGGCGCTCAAGGGGGTGCCCAAGGTGGCAACGCGCGGGCAGGGCGGCTTGCTTGACGTTCTCGTGCCACGCGATTTTGCTCAATCCCGACAGCTTTATTTCACCTACGCCAAGCCGCAACAGGGCGGCGAGGGCACGGCGATTGCCCATGCCCGCCTTGCCCCCGGCGCGGACCGCCTGACAGACTGGACCGTGATTTTCGAACTGACACCGGGATCATCGGGCGGGCGCCACTTCGGAAGCCGCCTTGTGGAAGGGCGCGACGGCTTGCTTTACGCCAGCATCGGCGAGCGCGGTGATCGCCCCTCGGCCCAAGACCTCTCGCGCGAAAACGGCAGCATCATCCGAATCGCCCGCGACGGCGGCATTCCCGCCGACAACCCCTTTGCCAACACCCCCGGCGCACAACCTGAAATCTGGTCTTACGGCCATCGCAACCCGCAGGGCGCGGCGCTTGATCTGGCGGGCAATCTTTGGGCGGTCGAGCACGGCGCGCGCGGCGGCGATGAGGTAAACCGCATCAAACCCGGCGCAAATTATGGCTGGCCGGTGATTTCCTATGGCCGCCACTACTCGGGTCTCAAGATCGGCGAGGGCACGGCCAAACCCGGCATGGAACAGCCCGCGCATTACTGGGATCCCTCAATCGCGCCCTCCGGCCTGATGATCTATTCCGGGGCGCTCTGGCCCGAATGGCGCGGGGATTTCTTTGTTGGCAGCCTCAAGTTCGGCTATATCTCGCGCCTCTCCGGCAGGCCGCTTAGCGAGGTTGAGCAGTTGGAATCGGATGAGACGACACGCGTCCGCGACATCCGCGAGGCCCCCGATGGCAGCATCTGGTTCCTAAGTGTCGCCGAGGGCGCGGCCTATCGGATCATCCCGAACTAGTGCAAGGAACCGCCATTTCTTCTTGCCTGAAATATCCCGGGGGCGTGGGGGCTGGCCCCCACCGATGCCCGACTGTCTTCAGACCGAAAGCCGCGAGGCCTGTGCGCCGCGTTCGCGGTAAGGAGTGGTGTTATAATGCGCCCGATAGCATTTCGAGAAATGCGAGGGCGAGGCAAAGCCACAGGCAAGTGCCACGTTGATCACCGTCATATCGGTCTGCATCAACAGGTTTCGCGCCTTTTGCAGGCGCAGTTCCATGTAGTACCGTTTTGGACTGCGGCTTAGATAACGGCGAAACAGGCGCTCAAGCTGGCGGGTCGACATGCCGACATCGCGCGCCAGAACCGACGGGCTGATCGGCTCTTCGATATTGCTCTCCATCATCTGGATGACCTGGCTCAGCTTGGGATGGCGCACGCCGATCCGGGTCGGCACCGAAAGGCGCTGCGTGTCCTGATCGGTGCGGATCGAGGAATAGATCAACTGATCCGCCACCGCATTGGCAAGCTTTTCACCGTGATCATCGGCGATGATATTGAGCATCAGGTCAATCGAAGAGGTGCCCCCCGCCGTGGTCATCCGGTTGCCATCCACGACGAAGACCGATTTGGTCAGATTCACATCCTCGAACTCTTCGAGAAAGCTGTCGTGATTTTCCCAATGGATCGTGGCGCGCTTGCCATCCAGAAGACCGGCCTTGGCCAGAACATAGGCCGCCGTGCACAGCCCGCCTATCTTGATGCCGCGCCGCGCTTCGCGCCGGACCCAGTTCAGGATACGCTTGGTCGTGGCGGCCTGGACATCCATGCCGCTGCACAACATCACGACATCTTCGCGGTTAAGTTCAGTAAGCGCGAAATCCACGTGAAAGCGCGCCCCGGCCGAACATTTCACCGTATCATCGCTCTCGCCGAGATCGCCCGTATCACCAGTGATAGCCCAGTCATAAAGCTTGGCCCCCGACATCCGGTTGGCAATGCGCAGACATTCCACCGCAGACGCAAAGCTCAGCAGGGAGAAATTATCCAACAACACAAAAACAAAGCGCTTTGCTGTCTTGGGCGCGCTGACTTCGATTTTGGCGGTGTTGGATTTCATGGTCTTCGAATCCCTACGGAACTAGGCTGTTTATCGGGTCTGTCACGAAAACAGCGTTATTGACAAGACATACGGGCGCGAATTGCATGAAATCCTTCAATACCTATATGGTCACTTGGGGGTCGCCTTAGTATAGACGAAACCTAGAATTCGACAAAGCGGAGAAAGACAATGACGCAATGGCACAAATCGGACTGGCGCGCGAAACCGCGGATACAGATGCCAGATTATACCGATGCCGCCGCACTTTCGGCGGCTGAGGCCCGGCTGGCGCAGTATCCTCCGCTGGTTTTTGCAGGCGAGGCGCGCCGCCTTAAACAGCAGTTGGGCGCGGCATCGCGCGGCGAGGCGTTTCTGCTTCAGGGCGGCGATTGCGCCGAAAGCTTTGAACAGTTCAGCGCCGATGCGATCCGCGACACCTTCAAGGTTATGCTGCAAATGGCGATGGTTCTGACCTATGGCGCCAAGGTGCCGGTGGTCAAGGTTGGCCGTATGGCCGGGCAATTTGCCAAACCGCGCTCGGCCCCGACCGAAGTGGTGAACGGCGTCGAGCTTCCGAGCTATCGCGGCGACATCATCAACGACCTGGCCTTTACGCCGGAGTCGCGCATTCCCAATCCTGACAAGATGCTGCAGGCCTACACACAGGCGGCGGCGACGCTCAACCTGCTGCGCGCCTTTTCGACGGGCGGCTATGCGGATGTGCATCAGGTGCACGCCTGGACCCTCGGGTTCACCGAATCCGAGAAGGCCGCCAAGTATCGCGAAATGGCCAATCACATCAGTGATGCCTTGGATTTCATGAAGGCTGCCGGCATCGACAGCGATCGCGCGCATACGCTCAAGACCGTCGATTTCTACACCAGCCACGAATCTCTTTTGCTGGAATATGAAGAGGCGTTGACGCGGCTTGATTCGACCTCGGGCAAATGGTTGGCGGGATCTGGTCACATGCTCTGGATCGGGGATCGCACCCGCCAGCCGGATGGCGCGCATGTGGATTTCCTGAGTGGCGTTCTGAACCCGATTGGCCTCAAGTGTGGGCCGACGATGACAAGCGAAGACCTCAAGCTGCTTCTGGCCAAGCTCAACCCCAACAACGAGGCCGGGCGTCTCACCCTGATCGCGCGGTTTGGGGCGGGCAAGGTGGGGGATAACCTGCCGCGTCTGATCAAGACCGTCGAGGAAGAGGGCGCGAATGTGGTCTGGGTCTGTGATCCGATGCACGGCAACACGATCAAATCGGCCACCGGATATAAAACCCGGCCGTTTGAATCGGTGCTGCGCGAGGTGCGTGAATTCTTTGGCATCCACAAGGCCGAGGGCACCATTCCGGGCGGTGTGCATTTCGAAATGACCGGTCAGGACGTGACCGAATGCACCGGTGGCATGCGCGCGTTGAGCGACGAGAACCTGAGTGATCGCTATCACACCGCCTGCGATCCGCGCCTGAATGCAAGCCAGTCGCTTGAGCTGGCGTTTCTGGTCGCCGAAGAGCTTTCGGCGCTTCGGGTCGAGCGCCAACAGGCCGAGGCAGGTTAAGACCGCAGGGCAACACCCTGTTTTACATTAAAAAAAGGCGGCGCAGAGATTGCCCTTGCGCCGCCTTTTTCCGTTTGATCCTTGGATTGGAGGGTCCCCGGATTATTTGATCACCCGAAGGTAGTCGCGCGCTGATCGGTGGACCGGCTGTTCAGAAGGCGCGCGGGGCGCCTCATCCCGATCACCGGGCAGGGCGCGCATGCCGTTGGATTCAATCCCGGCGACAAGCGGCTCGACATGGCTGTTCACGATCTCAAAGCGGCGCGAGGCGCGGCCAATCTGGCCCTTGCTGACAAAACAGCCGAGCGCGCGCGACACATCGCCCAGATCGCTGCGCAGCGGCAGCATGATCAGCGTACCGCTCAACTCCGGGCGCCCGACACCGGCCTTGCTGCGAAGATCAAGGCGGATGGCCGCCGGGCGATCAAACAGATCGACCAGTTTAAGCGCGAAGTCATCACGGTCGGCGGGGGTGATGAAGCTGCTGAGCGGCATGCCGCGCACTTCCATGCCCATGAGATCGCTAAGATGCATGCCCGCGATCCGCAGCCGGGTGACACCCGGCGCGATCCGCTCGGCGATAAAGGCGTTGGACAACAGCGGCTCGATCCGGCGCGGGTCGATATCCGAACGTCGCGGCACATCATGGCCCTTGCGCATGCTGTTCCAATAGGCGCGGAAGTCACGCATATGTTCGGCCTGCCGGTCGTTTGCACTGCCGGGGCGCGGGGTGACCACTGAACTGATCACGTCGTCCTGCATCTTTCAAAACCTTCTTTCAACGTCATTGTCCGTCTGGCGCGACGGTCACCGGTTTGCCTTAATTCGCATATGACTCACCGTACTGTGACTTTAATTTGACACATTTGTGCCCCGATTTGTCTAAAAATCGTCGTGATTGGTTAACTTCCCCGAAAGGGTTTGGCGCTGCCGGGCGCTTGCCAGCCGCCAGACCAGTGGCTAGGACAGGGAAACACCCAAAAAAGGAACCCCGTGCCGATGCTATATTCCATGACAGCCTTTGCCGCAGCAAAAGGAGAGTTTGAGGGTCAGAACTGGACCTGGGAATTGCGCAGTGTGAATGGCAAGGGCCTTGATCTGCGTCTGCGGGTGCCCGATTGGATCGAAGGGCTAGAGGCGGGCCTGCGCGCGCGTCTGAGCAAGGCCGTGACGCGGGGCAATGTCTCGCTGACCCTGCGGGTGCAGAGCGAAGACCGAAGCGGCGCCCTGACCCTTAACGAGGCGGCGCTTGAAGATGTGCTGACGGCGATGGCCGGGATCGAGGCCCGCGCGATGGACCGTGGTCTGTCTCTGGCGCCCGCCAATGCCGCCGATATTGTCGGGCTGCGCAATGTGCTTGAAACCGGCAGCGGCGCGCAGGAGACCGGCGCGCTTTGCAAGGCGCTCCTGGCGGATTTCGAGGGCGTTCTGGAGAGTTTCCTTGACATGCGCCGCGCCGAAGGCACCGCCCTGGCGCTGGTTCTTGGCGCGCAGCTTGACGAGATAGAGGCACTGACCACTCAGGGCGCAGAGGTTGCCGTGGCGCGCAAGGACGAGTTGGAGCAGGGCTTTCGCACGGCCCTTGCGCGGATCATGGAGGCGGCCAGCGGCGCCGATGAGGCACGCGTGGCGCAGGAGCTTGCGATCATGGCCGTCAAGCTTGACGTGACCGAAGAGATCGACCGCCTGCACGCCCATGTCGGCGCCGCGCGCGACCTGCTTGCCCAAGGATCGCCGATGGGGCGCAAGCTCGATTTTCTAAGCCAGGAATTCAACCGCGAGGCCAATACGCTTTGCTCCAAGGCGCAGAACACCGGGTTGACGCGCATTGGTCTTGGCCTCAAAACCGTGATCGACCAGATGCGCGAACAGGTGCAGAATGTGGAATGACCGCAAGCCGCTGTGATGTAGGGTGGCGTTGGATTTGAGTATTTTTGGAAAGATGAAAGGCAGGGGGTGTTCTCTGTCACGCCAAAGCGGAAAGAGAGTGCAATGAGTGATCGCCGGGGCCTTTTGATTATTCTGTCATCGCCGTCGGGCGCGGGCAAGTCGACGCTGTCGCGCAGGCTTCGGGCCTGGGATCCGACGATTTCGTTTTCGGTTTCGGCCACCACGCGCACACCGCGAGAGGGCGAGGTTGAGGGGCAGGATTACTTTTTCCTGAGCCAGGATCAGTTCAAGCGTGACGTGGCAGCCGGCGAAATGCTTGAGCATGCGCATGTGTTTGGCAATTTTTATGGCTCGCCTAAGGGCGCGGTTCAAAATGCCATCGAGAGCGGGCGCGATGTGTTGTTTGACATCGACTGGCAAGGCGCGCAGCAAATCCGCAATTCGGCGCTCGGGGCGCATACGCTGTCGATCTTTCTGTTGCCGCCTTCGATCGGCGAGTTGCACCGCCGTCTTGAAACCCGCGGCCAGGACAGCGCCGAGGTGATTGCCAAGCGGATGGAGAAGAGCTGGGACGAGATCAGCCACTGGGATGGCTATGATTTCGTGCTGATCAATGACGACCTGGACGCCACCGAGCGCAAACTGATCACGATCATCGAGGCCACCCGTCTGCGCCGCAGTCAGCAACCGGGGCTGACCGCGCATGTGCGCCAATTACAGACTGAATTCGAGGAGACACGATGACCCTTTACGCCCTGGACGGCCGCGCGCCGCAGACCCCTGAGGATGGTGATTTTTGGGTTGCGCCCGATGCCAATGTGATCGGAGATGTGGTGCTCGAAGCCGCAACGTCGATCTGGTTTGGCGTCACCCTGCGCGGTGATAATGAGGTGATCCATATCGGCGCGGGCAGCAATCTGCAGGAAAACACCGTCGCGCATACCGATCCTGGTTTTCCGCTGACAATCGGGGCGGGGTGTACGATTGGGCACAAGGCGATGCTGCATGGCTGCACCATTGGCGAGAACACCCTGATCGGGATGGGGGCGACCATTTTGAACGGCGCGAAAATCGGCAAGAACTGTCTGATCGGGGCAGGGGCCCTGATCACCGAGGGCAAGGAGATTCCCGATGGCAGCCTTGTGATGGGGGCGCCGGGCAAGGTGATCCGCACATTGGATGCGGCAGCAATCGACGCGCTCCGGGCCAGTGCGCTGCATTATCAGAACAATATGCGCCGCTTTCGCGCCGGATTGACGGCGCTTTGAGCAAAATGCCGGAACAGGGCATCGCCTCGGTTCTGGCCGCCCTTCCGCTGGCGGCGATTCTGGTGGCGCCGGATGCGCGCATCATCGGGGCCAACAGGACGGCAGGCGATCTTCTGGGCCCGACACTTGAGGGGCGGCATTTCATGACCGCGCTGCGCCAGCCCGATGTGCTTGACGCGGTTGAGGCCACGATGGCCGACCGCGCCCCTCGACAGACCACCTATCACAAGAGCGAGGCCGGGCGCACTCATACCTATGCGGTGAGCGTTGGGTTTATCGACATGGCACCGGCGCAGGGGGTTCTGCTGTGTTTTGAGGACATGTCGGAGAAAGAGCAGGCGAGCCAGATGCGTCGCGATTTCGTCGCCAATGTGAGCCATGAGTTGCGCACGCCGCTGACCGCGCTGATGGGGTTTATCGAAACCTTGCAGGGCCCCGCGCGGCGCGATGACACGGCGATCGACCGCTTTCTTGGCATCATGCAATCCGAAGCCGCACGGATGGAGCGGCTGGTCCGCGATCTGCTGTCGCTGAGCCGGGTGGAAAGCGAAGAGCGTGTGCGCGCCGCCGATCCGGTTGACCTTGGCCGCATCATCGGCTCGGTGTTGCACACGCTGCGCCCGCTGGCCAAGGCGTGCGGATGTGAGATCGTGTTTGATCCGCCCGAAGGCGTGCTTGTTCCGGGCAATTCCGATCAGCTTCAGCAGGTTTTTACAAACCTGATCGAGAATGCGATCAAATATGGCGGCAAGGGCAACACGATCACCATCACGCTTGACGGATCGGCGCCCGAAACAAGCCTGCGGGTGCCTGCGGTGATCGTGTGGGTCGCCGATCAGGGGCCGGGAATTGATCCGCTGCATATTCCGCGCCTGACGGAACGATTCTATCGTGTCGATGCGCACCGCTCGCGCGAGATGGGCGGCACCGGGCTTGGGCTTGCGATTGTGAAACACATCATCAATCGCCATCGCGGGCGGCTGCGAATCGAATCGACACCGGGGCAGGGCAGCGTGTTTACGGTGATTTTGCCGCGTCTGACCAGGGACGCCTGACGTCTTTCGCGAGGTTAACCATCAAAAATCCTGAGAAAGCGGCGGCTGTCATATAACCGTTACAAAAGTGTAACAAAAGCGTTGTTGCAACCGCATAGCAGGGCCGCAGAGGTCGCCAATACGGGCGCCCCGACACCCGAACTCAGGAGCAATCCATGTCGCTTTTCAAACTTACCGTTTCCACTCTGGCGCTGTCTGCCATGGCCGTTGGCGCCGCGCAGGCGCGTGACGAGATCCGCATTGTCGGCTCGTCCACCGTGTTTCCCTATACCCAGGCTGTTGCCGAGCAATTTGCCAATGTGACCGGCGCGCCCTCGCCGATCGTCGAATCGACCGGCACCGGCGGCGGGATGAAGATTTTCTGCGCGGGCATCGGCGAAGCGCACCCCGACCTGACCGGGGCCTCGCGCGCCATGAAGGCCTCGGAATACAAGCTTTGCCAGGACAACGGCGTGACCGACATCACCGAGGCGATGATCGGCTATGATGGCCTGTCGATTGCCATTTCGCGCGATGCGACAAACGACTGGGATCTGAGCCTTGAGCAGGTGTTCCTTGCGCTTGCCGCAGAAATCCCCGGCGAGGGCGGCTGGATCGCGAACCCCAACAAGACCTGGGCCGATGTTGACGCAAGCCTGCCGGCCGTTGAAATCCTGGCCTATGGCCCGCCGCCCACATCGGGCACTCGCGACGCCTTTGTCGAGCTGGCGATGCATGCCGGGTGCGAGGCGACTCCCTTCATGAAAGCCCTGAAAGACGCCGACAAGGACGCCTATAAGGCGACCGTCAAGGACAACTGCTCGCGGATGCGTCAGGACGGGCCGTTCGTGGAAGCAGGCGAGAACGACAACCTGATCGTTCAGCGCCTGAATGCCGACGAACATGCCATGGGCATCTTTGGCTATTCGTTCCTCTATGAGAACATGGATACGCTCAAACCCGTCAAGATCGCCGGTGTGTCGCCGAGTGCCGAGACCATCGGTGATTTCTCCTACCCGATCTCGCGCCCGCTGTTCTTTTACACGAAGAACGCCCACCGCGGCGTGATCCCGAACTTTCAGGAGTTTATCGAAGAGTATATGTCCGATGACGCGATGGAGCCGGGCGGCTATCTGAGCGAGCGTGGCATGGTGGCCCTTCCCGACGATCTGCGTGCCGAAACACAGGACGCTGTGATCGAAGGCAAGACAATGGCGCCGAAAGAATAAGCGCCTAGACTGTCGCCGCCCGGCCAGGTGTCGGGCGGCGTTGCATTTTTTCCAAATCCCGAGAGTATCATGACTACAGCCGCATTTGCCTGCCTCCTTGTGTTTTCCGTGATCGGCTATGTCTGGAACCGTCAGGCTGCCACCGCGATCCGGCGTGACGGGGCGCGGCTTCACTCTCTGGTCGGATTTCATGGCGCCTATTCTCTTTTGGTGTTGCTGGTCCCGGTGCTTGTGCTGATCCTGCTCTGGCTTTTGCTTCAGGGACCGGTGATTGACATGCTGTTGAAATCCGGAATTGGCGCGCAATTGGAAGGGCTTGGGACCGGCGAGGTGCAGCTGATCGTCGCCGAGATCAAATCCATCGCGCGCGACGTTGTCTTTGGCACCCCCGATCCCTGGAAAATCGAAGCGGCCGAGCAATTGACCGCCCTGCAGGCGCGCTCCGGTCAGCTTTTGCTGGTGGTTGTTGCAGGGATGTCGCTGGTGCTTGTGGCGCTGAGCCGTCGCAAGGTCAGCGCCGAGTTCCGCGCCCGTCACGGGGTCGAACGGATTATCTCGGGTCTGATGATCTTTTGCTCGGTTGTAGCGGTCTTTGTCACCATCGGCATTGTCGCCTCGCTGATGTTCGAGACCTCTAAGTTCTTTGCCAAGGTGTCTGTCGTCGAGTTCCTCTTTGGCACCAATTGGGAGCCGCAGATTCCGCTGCGCGAAGATCAGGTCGCCGCCGAGGGCGCGTTCGGGTGGTTGCCGGTGATGCTTGGCACGCTGGTGATCACGGTCATCGCGCTTGTTATTGCCGTGCCTGTGGGCCTCATGTCGGCGATTTACCTTAATGAGTTCGCGCCGCGCAAGTTTCGCGCCGTGGCCAAGCCGCTTCTGGAAATCCTCGCCGGCGTGCCGACGGTCGTCTACGGATTTTTCGCCATCCTCGTGGTCGCCCCGGCGATCCGCAGTTTTGGCCAGTCGCTTGGGCTTGATGTCTCGCCCAACACCGCATTGGCGGCGGGCGGGGTGATGGGGATCATGCTAATTCCGTTCATTTCGTCGTTTGCCGATGATGCGCTCTCGGCGGTGCCGCAGAGCTTGCGCGACGGGGCGCTTGGCCTTGGCGCGACGCGGGCCGAGATGATGACCGGCGTGCTTTTCCCGGCCGCCATTCCCGGCATTGTCGGGGGGGTGCTGCTTGCCGTGAGCCGGGCGATTGGCGAGACGATGATCGTGGTCATGGCCGCCGGCCTGATCGCCAAGATGACGATGAACCCCCTTGATAGCGTGACCACCGTCACCGTGCAGATCGTGACCCTGCTGATTGGCGATACCTCGTTTGACAACCCCAAGACGCTGGCCGCCTTCGCGCTTGGGATGATGCTTTTCATCGTCACGCTGATCATCAATATTTTCGCGCTGCGCATCGTGCGCAAGTACCGCGAAGCCTATGACTAAGGACCCCGCGATGACCGATCTCTCATCACAGAGCGTGCGCAGCCACCTCAACCGGCGCAACCGCCATCAGACGATGATCAAGGGCTTTGGCATGGCCGCCATCGGCTTTGCGGCGCTGATGCTGTTCATTCTGGTCTCGTCTCTAGTCAGCTCTGGCTACAAGGCGTTTACCCAGACCCATGTCACGGTGGAGGTGTTTGTAGACCCCGCCGAGATCAAGCCCGAGCGCCTGCCGCGTGGCGGCTTTGACGATGTGCTTTTGGCCAGTCTCAAGACCTATTTTCCGGACGTCAGCGGGAGGGCCGATGAGAAGGCGCTTGAGGGGATTTTCTCCAATGGTGCGCAGTTTACGCTGCGCGACCGCATCGTCGCCGACCCAGGCCTGATCGGGCAGAGCATCACCATGACGGTGCCGACCTCTGATCCCTTCGATCAGCTGGCCAAGGATCTGGTCAAGCGCGACACCCCCGAGACACAGCGCCGCGTCAGCGACCGCGAAATCGGCTGGTTCGACACGCTGGATCAGGCCGGGGCGATTTCGCAACCCCTGAACTGGGGGTTGATCAGCAATACCGATAGCCGCTTTCCCGAACTGGCCGGCCTCAAGGGCGCGCTTATGGGAAGCTTCTGGGCGCTTCTGGTCTGTTTCGTGATCTCGTTTCCGCTTGGCATAGGGGCCGCGATCTATCTTGAGGAATTTGCCCCGCGCAACCGGCTGAGCGATTTCATCGAGGTCAATATCAACAACCTCGCGGCGGTGCCCTCGGTGGTGTTTGGCCTGCTGGCCCTGGCGGTGTTCATCGGCTGGATGGGCATGCCGCGCTCGGCGCCGCTTGTGGGCGGGATGACGCTGGCGCTCATGACGCTGCCGACGATCATCATCGCGACGCGCGCCGCTCTCAAGGCGGTGCCGCCCTCGATCCGCGAGGCGGCACTTGGGGTAGGGGCCTCAAAGCATCAGGTGGTGTTTGGCCATGTTTTGCCGCTGGCGATGCCCGGTATCCTGACCGGCACCATCATCGGCCTTGCACAAGCGCTTGGCGAAACCGCGCCGCTTTTGCTGATCGGGATGAACGCCTTTATCACCTCGGCGCCGGATTCGCCGCTCGATAGCGCGACCGCCTTGCCGACCCAGATCTTTATCTGGGCCGACAGCCCCGAACGCGGCTTTGTAAGCCGCACCTCCGCCGCCATTCTGGTGCTCTTGACCTTTCTCATCACCATGAACGCCATCGCCATTTATCTGCGCAGCAAGTTCGAGCGAAAATGGTAAAGAAGGACAGACAGATGTTTGATACGCAAACGCCGGAGAAGACCGTGACCAGTGACACCCTCAAATTTACCGCCCGCGATGTGCATGTGTATTATGATGACGCCGAGGCGATCAAAGGCGTCAATGTCGATATCCTCGACAAGACCGTGACCGCCTTTATCGGGCCGTCGGGCTGTGGCAAATCCACCTTCCTGCGCTGTCTCAACCGCATGAACGACACCATTCCGATCTGTCGCGTGACCGGCGAGATCCGCCTTGACGGGCAGGACATCTATGACCGCTCGATCGACCCGGTGCAATTGCGCGCCAAGGTCGGCATGGTGTTTCAGAAACCCAATCCGTTTCCCAAGTCGATCTATGACAATGTCGCCTATGGGCCGCGCATTCACGGGCTTGCCAACACCCGCGCCGATCTTGACGTGATCGTCGAAAAATCCCTGCGCCGCGCCGCGCTATGGGACGAGGCCAAGGACCGGCTCGACTCACCCGGCACCGGCCTTTCAGGTGGCCAGCAACAGCGGCTTTGCATCGCCCGCGCCGTGGCGACCGCCCCCGAAGTTCTGTTGATGGACGAGCCCTGTTCGGCGCTTGACCCGATTGCCACCGCTCAGGTCGAAGAGCTGATTGACGAGCTGCGCCAGGACTATTCCGTGGTCATCGTCACCCATTCGATGCAACAGGCCGCCCGCGTCAGCCAGAGAACCGCCTTTTTCCACCTTGGTCATCTGGTCGAGTTCGGCGAGACCAGCCATATTTTCACAAACCCCAGCGATGAACGCACCGAAAGCTACATCACCGGGCGCATCGGCTAAGGACGAAATCCATGTCAAATCAACATATTGCCTCGGCTTTTGACCGCGATCTTGAAACCATTCAGGCCCGGATCATGAAGATGGGTGGGCTGGTGGAACGCGCCATCAGCGACGCCGCCCGCTCGCTCGAAACCCGCGACGAAGAGCTTGCCGAAGAGGTGCGCGGTCGCGACAAGGCGATCGACATCCTCGAAGAAGAGATCAACGAAGAGGCGGCCCGCGTGATCGCCCTGCGCGCGCCCACGGCCGGTGACCTGCGCCTTGTGCTGTCGGTGATGAAGATCTCGGCCAACCTTGAGCGGATCGGCGATTATGCCAAGAACATGGCCAAGCGGACCTCGATCCTGGCCCAGATGTCGCCGGTCAGCGGCTCGCCTGCGGCGCTGCGCCGGATGGCGCGCGAGGTCGAAGCGATGCTCAAGGACGCGCTTGACGCCTATATTCAGCGCGACATCAACCTCGCCCATGAGGTGATGCAGCGCGATCAGGACGTCGATCAGATGTACAACGCGATTTTCCGGGAATTCCTGACCTTCATGATGGAAGACCCGCGCAATATCACCGCCTGCATGCACCTGCATTTCATCGCCAAGAACACCGAACGGATGGGCGATCATGTGACCTCGATTGCCGAACAGGTGATTTATCTGGTCTCTGGCGCGATGCCCGATGACCCACGCCCCAAAGGCGATCAGACCTCGACAAATGCGTCAATTTCCCCCACGTCCTGAACTGGAGAGCCAGCCCCATGGCCGCCGATCAGCCCACCGTTCTTTTGGTCGAAGACGAACCCGCACAGCGCGAGGTTCTGAGCTATAACCTTGAGGCCGACGGATTTCGCGTACTCACCGCCAGCAATGGCGAAGAGGCGCTCTTGATCGTCGCCGAAACCCCGCCTGACATCATCGTTCTCGACTGGATGATGCCGAATGTGTCGGGGATCGAGGTCTGCCGCCAGCTCAAGACCCGATCTGAGACCCGCGCCATTCCGATCATCATGCTCTCGGCGCGCTCGGAAGAGGTTGATCTTGTGCGCGGCCTGGAAACCGGGGCCGATGATTACATGGTCAAACCCTATTCGGTGGTCGAGCTTTTGGCACGGGTGCGCGCGCAACTGCGCCGCA
This sequence comes from Roseovarius marisflavi, assembly GCF_900142625.1. Taxonomy (GTDB): domain Bacteria; phylum Pseudomonadota; class Alphaproteobacteria; order Rhodobacterales; family Rhodobacteraceae; genus Roseovarius; species Roseovarius marisflavi. The sequence goes on along the minus strand of NZ_FRBN01000001.1, from coordinate 289,529 downwards.
CGCGCCCGGCGACCGTGGGCGAACGGCTTGAATACCAGGATATCGTGCTTGATGCCGAAACCCACCGGGTGACGCGAGGCGATCACGCGCTCAAATTGGGGCCGACCGAGTTTCGCCTTTTGTCGACCTTCATGGAAAAGCCGGGGCGGGTCTGGTCGCGCGACCAGCTTCTGGATCGGGTCTGGGGGCGCGATATCTATGTGGATACGCGCACCGTCGACGTGCATATCGGGCGGCTGCGCAAGGCGCTCTGCCAATATGGCGGCGATGATCCGTTGCGCACGGTGCGCGGCGCGGGCTATGCCCTTGGCTAGGCGATTGGCCTATCGGGGCAGGGGGTCTTCATCCTCGGCCTGACCGGCGAGCCAGTCGCGAAACTTCAACAAGGCCGGATCGCGCGCGTTGCGCAGGGGCCAGACAAGGTAATAGGCCCCCGGCGTCTGCGCCGCCCCGCCCCAGGCACAGACCAGCCGACCCGTCGCAAGATCCTGTTCGGCCAGATAATCGGGCAAGAGTGCCACACCAAGGCCATGCAATGCCGCCTGGGTAATGGTTGCGAATTGGTCATAGATCGTGCCGGTGACCTGTTGGTTGGTCACCCCATGCGCCGCCAGCCATGCCGCCCAGGCCTGTGGCCGGGTCTCGATATGCAAAAGCGGCAGGTTCAAAAGATCAGCGGCCCCCGTGATCGGCGCCCGCCCGGCCAGAAACTCGGGCGTGCAGACCGGCAAAACCGCCTCGGTCTTGAGCCGCAGCGCCTGCGTATCGGACCAATCCGGTTCCCCGAAATGTATAGCTGCATCAAAAGGTTCGCTGGCAAAGTTAAACGGTTTGAGACGGGTCGAGAGGTTGATCGTCACCTCGGGGTGCAGGCGCGCAAAATCTGCCAGACGCGGCACCAGCCACCGCATGCCGAAGGTGGGCAAGATGGCAAGGGTCAGGCTTCCACCGACCGGGTTGACCGTAAGCTTGAGCGAGGCTTGGGTGATCTGCTGCAAGGCCCCCCGGATTTTATCGGCGTAATCCGCCGCCTCGGGCGTCAAAATAAGGCTGCGCCCCTCGCGGATAACAAGGGTCACGCCAAGCTGTTCTTCCAATGTTTTCAACTGCCTGCTGACCGCACTTTGCGTTTGCGCCAGCTCTTGGGCGACCGCGGTTGCACTGCCAAGGCGATCAAGCGCCTCAAGCGCGCGCAGCGAGGCGATCGAGGGCAGAAAACGGCGGGGCGGGTTCATACTTGCTCTTTACTCATGGGTTCATGTGTAAATATCGATATTATATGCGGTTTTACCAGTGTAGTCTGCCCGCAACCTGAAAAAAACTCATAAGGATATCCCCATGAACGCCAACACGCGCGTCTTGCGCGCCAAGGATGCACCGGATCTCAACAGCTTTGACTGGGCCGACCCGTTCCGCCTCGCCGATCAGCTAAGTGAAGAAGAGCGGATGATCGCCGAAAGCGCGCGCAGCTTTGCCCAGGAAACGTTGCAACCACGGGTGATCGACGCCTATCGCGAAGAACGGGTCGACCCCGGTATTTTCCGCGAGATGGGCGATATGGGCCTTTTGGGCACGACCATCCCCGAAGAATACGGCGGGCTTGGCGCGAATTATGTCACCTATGGCCTTGTTGCGCGTGAAATCGAGCGGGTCGATTCCGGCTATCGCAGCATGATGAGCGTTCAATCCAGCCTTGTGATGTATCCGATCTATGCCTATGGCAGCGAAGAACAGCGACGTAAGTACCTGCCGGGGCTGGCAAAAGGTGAATTGATCGGTTGTTTCGGCCTGACCGAACCCGATGCCGGGTCGGACCCCGCTGGTATGAAGACCCGCGCCGAGAAAACCGCGACCGGATACCGCATCACCGGCACCAAGATGTGGATTTCCAATAGCCCGATCGCCGATGTGTTCGTCATCTGGGCGAAATCCGAGGCGCATGACGGCAAGATTCGCGGCTTTGTCCTCGAAAAGGGCATGATGGGGCTGAGCGCGCCGAAAGTGGGCGGCAAGCTGTCGTTGCGTGCTTCTGTCACAGGCGAAATCGTGATGGAGGGCGTCGAGGTTGGCGAAGAGGCTCTTTTGCCGAATGTTCAAGGGCTTAAAGGGCCCTTTGGATGTTTGAACCGGGCGCGTTACGGCATCGCCTGGGGCGTGATGGGCGCGGCAGAGTTCTGCTGGCATGCCTCGCGGCAATACGGGCTGGACCGGCGTCAATTCAACCGGCCGCTGGCGCAAACCCAGCTGTTCCAGCTCAAGCTTGCCAATATGCAGACCGAAATCACGCTTGGCCTTCAGGCCGCCCTGCGGGTTGGCCGTTTGATGGACGAGGCCAATGCCGCGCCCGAGATGATCTCGATGATCAAGCGCAACAACTGCGGCAAGGCGCTTGAAATTGCGCGTCACGCCCGCGACATGCATGGCGGCAATGGCATTTCCGAAGAATTCCAGGTGATCCGGCATATGGTGAACCTTGAAACCGTGAACACCTACGAGGGCACGCATGATGTTCACGCCCTCATCCTCGGACGGGCGCAAACCGGCTTGCAGGCGTTCTTTTAAGCATGCACAGTCGGCGAAAACCTTTGGCATAGGGCTTTCATGGATCGCGCAGAAATCGTTCACGAAAATTTCCTGAAACGCGTTGGCGCGGGCGATCTGCCCGCGCTTTCTGCGCTCACGGCGAGGCAGGCCGGGCTTGATCACGCGGCGCTGTTAACCTTGTTTCGCGCGCAGGTCATCAGCCGCCAGCTTGACCGCGTCGCGCGCCGCCTTCAGGCCGAGGGGCAGGGGTTTTATACCATCGGATCAAGCGGGCATGAGGGCGTGGCCGCAGTGGCAAGCGCCCTGCGCCCCACCGATCCGGCGTTTTTGCATTACCGCGACGGCGCGTTTCAGGTGGCGCGCGCGCAGCAGGTGCCGGGGGAGGACCCGATATGGGACATGCTGCTGAGCTTTACCGCCTCTGCCGACGACCCGATCAGCGGCGGGCGGCACAAGGTTCTGGGCAGCAAGGCCCTGAGCATTCCGCCGCAAACCTCGACCATCGCCAGCCACCTGCCCAAGGCAGTTGGGGCGGCCTATTCCATCGGCCTTATGCGCCGCTCACCGCCGCCCGCGCCGGAATATGCGCCCGATGCGATTGCGTTCTGTAGCTTCGGCGACGCCTCGATGAACCACTCGACGGCGCAAGGCGCGCTGAATTGCGCCGGCTGGACAAGCTGGCAGGGCGCGCCGCTGCCTTTGCTTTTTCTGTGCGAAGACAATGGCATAGGGATCTCAGTTAAATCACCAGAGGGCTGGGTTTCGGCGGTCCTGCAATCGCGCCCCGGCCTGCGGTATTTCTCCTGCAACGGGCTTGATCCGGCCGAGACATATGCAACCGCCCGCGAGGCCGCCGACTGGGTCCGCCGCATGCGCAAACCGGCGGTTCTGCATATGTCCTGCGTGCGGCTTTATGGGCATGCGGGGCCGGATGTCGAGGCCGCCTATCGCCCGATGGCCGAGATCGAGGCCGGTGAGGCGCATGATCCGTTGCTTTACACTGCGGCGCGGCTGATCGCCGAAGGGTGCGCTACGAAAACGGATATTCTTGAGCTTTATCAGTCTGTTTTCGATGAAACCTCATCCAAGGGTCAAGAGGCTATCAAGCGCCCCAAGCTGAGCAGCGCCGCGGATGTCATGGCCTCAATCATCCCGCCCAAGCGAGAGTTGGCGCGCGTCAATGGCCCCGACCCGGAGGCGCGTGCCGCATCGTTCGGCCCGTCGGACATGCGTGCGCTTGAGGCGCCACAGCCGATGAACAAGCTGATCAACCTCGGCCTGAGCGACCTTATGCTGCATTATCCCGAAATCGTCATGGCGGGCGAAGATATTGGCCGCAAAGGCGGGGTTTACGGCATCACCAAGGGGTTGCAATCCCGCTTTGGCGCGCATCGGATGATCGACAGCCTGCTGGACGAGCAAAGCATTCTGGGTCTGTCGCTGGGGCTGGCGCAGAACGGCTATATCCCGATGCCGGAAATTCAGTTTCTGGCCTATCTGCACAATGCAGAGGATCAGTTGCGCGGCGAGGCGGCGACGCTTTCGTTTTTCTCGAACGGGCAATTTACCAATCCGATGGTGCTAAGAATCGCGGGCCTTGGCTATCAAAAGGGCTTTGGCGGGCATTTTCACAACGACAACTCTCTGGCGGTTCTGCGCGACATCCCTGGCATCGTTATTGGTTGCCCTTCAAATGGTTATGACGCGGTCCTCATGTACCGAGAGGCGGTCCGGCTGGCCCGCGAAGAGGCCCGCGTCGTGGTGATGGTCGAGCCGATCGCGCTTTATCCGATGCGCGATTTGAATACGCCGGGCGATGGCGGCTGGATGCGGGCCTATCCGGGGCCCGACGCAAGCGCGCCGCTCGGGCAGGTGGGCATCACCGGCACAGGCACCGAACTTGCAATCGTGACCTATGGCAATGGCTGTTACCTGAGCCATCAGGCGATGGCAGAGCTTGGCGAAGGGGTGCGGGTCATTGATCTGCGCTGGATCGCGCCGCTGGCCGAAGAGGCGCTTTTCACAGCGGTTGAGGGCTGTGATCGCATCCTGATCGTTGATGAATGTCGCCGCACCGGCGGGCAGGCCGAGGCGCTTGCCGCGCTCTTTGGCGAACGCCTTGACGTGCCCGTGGCGCGCGAGGTGGCCGAGGACAGCTTTATCGCCACAGGCCCGGCTTATGGCGTCACGATGCCGTCAAAGGCGTCGATCATCGCCGCCGCAGAGCGGATGTTGCGCAAATGAGCCGGCTTGGCAATCTTTGGCGGCAGAGCGCCAGGGAAAGCTTTGAAGCGCCGGGATTTCAGGGCGACCTTGGCGTTGACCTTGTGATTATCGGCGCCGGGTTTACGGGCCTTTCGGCGGCGCTTGCGGCTGCGGGGCAGGGCGCCACGGTGGCCGTGCTTGAGGCCAACACCGTCGGCCACGGCGGATCGGGGCGCAACGTGGGGCTGGTCAATGCCGGCCTGTGGCTGCCGCCCGATGACGTGTGCCGCGCTCTCGGCGCGGCGGCAGGAGAGCATCTCAATACCGTTCTGGGCGGCGCGCCGGATGTGGTGTTTGATGTGATCACGCGCCACGCGATTGACTGCGAACCAAGGCGCGCGGGCACCTTGCATCTGGCGCATGCCCCGAAGGGCGAGGCCCAACTCAAGGCGCGCCTGGCGCAGGTGCAGGCGCGCGGCGCGCCGGTGCAATACCTTGCGGCGGATGAGGTGGCCAAACGCACCGCGAGCGCGGCTTTTGGCGGCGCACTCTTTGATGCGCGTGCGGGTACGATTCAGCCATTGGCCTATGCGCGCGGCCTTGCGCGGGCCGCCGCAGAGCAGGGCGCGCGGATTTACGAGAACAGCCCCGTCACCGGTGCCGCGCGGCACGGCGGTCAATGGGTGGTCACAAGCCGCTCTGGCAAGATCCGGGCGCGCCGACTTTTGGTGGCAACCAATGCCTATCACCAGCCGCTGGCGCATATGTCGATGCCAACTGTGCCGGTTGTGCAGTATTTTCAACTGGCCACCAAGCCGCTTGGCACGAACCTTGCCGGTGATATTCTGGCGGGCGGCGAAGGGGCGTGGGATACCGGGCTTATCATGACCTCGATCCGCCGCGACGAGGCCGGGCGCGTCATCATTGGCGGCATGGGAAGCGAGGCCGTGACCCATACCAATTGGGCCGAGCGCAAGCTGTCCATGCTCTTTCCCCGGCTTGCCGGCTCCGAGATCGAGCACGCCTGGAGCGGCAAGATCGCCATGACCCAAGACCATTTGCCGCGTATCTTGCGGCTTGGGCGCGAGGGGCTTGCGGTTTTTGGCTATTCGGGGCGGGGTATCGGGCCGGGCACGGTATTTGGTCGCGCGGCGGCCCTGGCCTTGCTGAGCGACGACGAAAGCGGACTGCCGGTGCCGGGCGTTGATATGTATAATGAAAGGTTCTGCACCCTGAAGACGCTGTTTTACGAAACCGGCGCGCGGCTTGTCCATTTGGGGGCGGCGCGCAGCTAGCCATTGGCGCACAGTCACTGTTTGTTGTCCCGCTCCCCATTGCGTCGGCGCGCATTGGCTATATGTGCACCCTCCAGATCAGATTTCGGAGCAGGACATGGCCCTTCAGGATACCGGTGCGAGTTTCACCCAAGGCAGCCTCATGCGGCATGTATCGGTCATGTCGTTCACCTCAAGCATCGGCTTGATGGCGATCTTCGCGGTCGACCTTCTGGATATCGTTTTCATCTCGATGCTGGGGCGCGATGAACTGGCGGCTGCCGCGGGCTATGCCAGCACGATCATGTTCTTTTTCAGCGCCGTTAATATCGGCCTGTCGATTGCCGCAGGCGCCCTTGTCGGGCGCGCGACCGGCGCAGACGAGCCGCTTGACGCCCGTGAATATGCCAGCAGCGTGGCGGTCATTTCGGTGGTGGTGGGCATTCTCCTTCCGGCCCTGGCCCTGCCCAACATCATGGCTTTGCTGGCCCTCGTCGGGGCGACAGGACAGGTGGCGGAGCTGGCGGCAGGCTATCTCTGGGTCATCCTGCCCACGACCATGGTGTCGGGCCTTTCGATGGTCGCAGTGGCGGTATTGCGCGCCTATGGCGATGCGCGCGGCGCGATGTATCCGGCGCTTTTGGGCGGCGGGGTCAATGCGGTGCTTGACCCGCTTTTGATCTTTACGCTCGGCATGGGCCTGAACGGGGCGGCGCTGGCCACCGTGGCGGCGCGGGGTGCGACAATGGCGATGGCCATGGGGTTGGCGGTGTTTCGCTACCGGGCCTTTGTAGTGCCGCGCCCGCAATGCGTGGCGCGCGATTTCCGCGAGGCGGCGGGGATTGCCTTGCCGGCGGTGCTTGGCACCGTCGCGACGCCCGTGGGCACCGCGATTGTCACCCGCGAGATGGCAAAATACGGCCATGACGCGGTCGCCGGTCTGGCAGTGATCAACCGGATGGTGCCGGTGGTGTTTTCGGTGGTTCTTGCGCTGTCAGGGGCAATCGGGCCAATTTTCGGTCAGAACTTTGGGGCAGGGCGTCTGGACCGGGTGCAGGAAACGTTTTTTGAAGGGCTCAAGTTCCTGGCGATTTACGTGCTGGTGATGTCGGCGCTTTTGTTCGTGCTGCGCGCCCCGATTGCCGGGCTTTTCGACGCCACCGGCACCATGCGCTCGCTGCTGTATCTCTACTGCGGACCGCTGGCGCTTGCATCGTTTTTCAACGGGGCGATTTTCGTCTCGAACGCGTCATTCAACAACCTTGGGCATCCGGGCTATTCCACCGGCGTGAACTGGGCGCGCCAGACGCTTGGCACCATGCCCTTTGTTCTGGCGTTCGGGGCAATCTGGGGGGCGCATGGCGTGCTCATCGGTCAGGCCTTTGGCGGGGCCGTTTTCGCGACGGTCGCGATCTGGCTTGGGCTCAGGGTGATTCAGGCGCCCTGCCGTGATCCGCTTCGGGGACAGTATACCTGCCCGGAAATGCGGATGCAGGTGATGTCGAACCGCTCTTACCGTTAGGTGAATGTGCCAGAGTTTGATGCGCAGGATTTGGGTTGGCCCGCTTTATTTTGAGTAATTCGGGACCGATGAAAGGCTCAGGTTGCCCTTGATTTGGTGCGGTCCTCGGCGGGCTTGCCTTGACCGGGGTAAACGAGGCCCGCCGAGATCACCAGTTTCGCCGCATCCTCGATACTCATGTCGAGCTCGATCACATCCTCGCGCGGAAAGAACAGCAGGAAGCCCGAGGTCGGGTTTGGCGTTGTCGGCACGAAGACACTGACCAGATTGCTGCCGGTCTGGGCCTTTTGGTTGATCTCGCCCTTGGCCTCGATCGAGATAAAGCCGATCGCCCAGATATCCTTGCGCGGGTATTGGATAAGGCAGGCTTTCTCGAAGCTGCTTTCGGATTGGGCAAAAACGGTTTCGGCGATCTGTTTGACGCCCGAATAGATCGAGCGGACCACCGGCATCCGGTTCACAAGCGATTCGGCAAAGAGGATCAGCGAACGCCCGATCAGCCCCTTGGCAATCCAGCCGACAACTACGGTGAAAATCAGGAAGATGATCAGACCGACGCCGCGCAGGTTGATGCCGAAATATTCTTCGGGCTGGTATTGGTGCGGAATGAGCGGCAGGACGAAGCCGTCGACCCAGCCGACGATCGTCCACATCAGCCAGAGCGTCAGGCCGACCGGAGCAATCACCACAAGGCCGGTCAGGAAACTGGCGCGCAACCCGGCAAAGCGGCGCGGTTTCTTGGCGGGGACTTGCAGTTCGTCAAAGGGGGTGGTCATCGGGTATCCAAATGCTGAGCCTTGCAGGTATCTAAGGGCAATGGCGCCCTGCGACAATGGCCCAATGTACGCGGCCCCGCGCGGGCGCGTGAAAATCCGGGGGCAGGGGTTGCGCGTTCGTGCATCGGGCGGTATACGCGCGGCATTGTAATCCGCAGGTATGGGCGGGCCAATGGGGGAGACATCCCTGTTTGTCCACCGGTTGAAGCATCCCGCTTCTCACCCCGTACCGAGGCGAAAACCGGAAAAGGAAACGACCATGGCTCTTCCCGAGTTCACCATGCGTCAGCTGCTTGAAGCTGGCGTTCACTTTGGCCACCAAACGCAACGCTGGAACCCCCGTATGGGCGAGTTCATCTATGGCGCGCGCAATGGCATCCACATCATGGACCTCACGCAAACCGTTCCCATGCTGGACGCGGCGCTGAATGTGATCCGTGAAACCGTTGCCAAGAACGGCCGCATCCTGTTTGTCGGCACCAAGCGCCAGGCCGCAACGCCGATCGCCGAAGCCGCAGACAAATGCGCACAGTATTACATGAACCACCGCTGGCTTGGTGGCACGCTGACCAACTGGCAGACCGTGTCGAAATCAATCCAGCGCCTCAAGCAGATCGACGAAGCCCTTGAAGGCGGCGCCGAAGGCCTGACCAAGAAAGAGCGTCTTGGCATGGAACGTGACCAGGGCAAGCTTCAGGCTTCGCTTGGCGGGATCCGTGAAATGGGCGGCGTGCCGGACCTTCTGTTCGTCATCGACGTGAAAAAAGAAGCCCTGGCCGTTGCCGAAGCCAACAAGCTTGGCATTCCGGTTGTGGCGATTGTCGACACCAACTGCTCGCCCGACGGCATCGATTATATCATCCCCGGCAACGACGATGCGGCCCGCGCCATCGCGCTTTACTGTGATCTGGTGAGCCGCGCGGCACTTGACGGCATGACCGCGCAGATGGGCGCCGCCGGCGTTGATCTTGGCGCCATGGAAGAGGCCCCGATGGAAGAGGTGCTCGCCGAGGCCGCACCCGCCGAGACCGCCGCAGCCGAAGGCTAAGCGACGTCACGACATTGACATGAGGGCAGGGGATCAGCCTGCCCTCAATCCCTGACTGATTTGAGGAGAGCCAAGATGGCGATCACAGCTGCAATGGTAAAAGAACTGCGCGATTCGACGGGCGCAGGCATGATGGACGCGAAAAAAGCGCTGACCGAAACCGATGGCGACATGGAAGCCGCGGTTGACTGGCTGCGCACCAAGGGCCTTGCGAAAGCGGCGAAGAAATCGGGCCGTACCGCGGCCGAAGGTCTTGTTGCGGTTCAGGTCGAGGGTGGCCGCGGGGTTGCCGTTGAAGTGAACTCGGAAACCGACTTTGTTGCGAAAAACGCCGAGTTTCAGGGCATGGTTGCCGGGATCGCCAAGGCGGCCCTTGGCGCGGCTGACCTTGAGTCGCTTCTGGCGGCCGACATGGGTGGCAAGAACGTTGCCGACACCGTGAACGCCAAGATCGCCACCATCGGCGAGAACATGTCGGTCCGCCGCATGGCCGCGCTTGAGGGCGACACGGTTGTGTCCTATGTCCACAACGCCGCTGCTGATGGCATGGGCAAGATCGGCGTTCTGGTTGCTCTGAAGGGCGACGCGGGCTTTGGTCGTCAGGTTGCGATGCATATCGCCGCCACCAACCCCGCCTCGCTCGATGAGGCCTCGCTTGACCCGGCAGTTGTCGAGAAGGAAAAGCAGGTTCAGATCGAGATCGCCCGCGAATCCGGCAAGCCCGATGCGGTGATCGAAAAGATGATCGTTGGTCGCATGGCCAAGTTCATGTCCGAAGTGACCCTTCTGGGCCAGGCCTTTGTGATGAACCCCGACCTTACCGTCGCGGCCGCCGCCAAGGAAGCGGGCGCAGAGATCACCGGCTTCATTCGCCTTGAAGTAGGTGAAGGCATCGAGAAAAAAGAAGAAGATTTCGCCGCAGAAGTGGCCAAGGTTGCGCAGGGCTAAGGCCCGGCAACAGAAGTCCTTTTCAAAGGGCGTCCTCTCGCGGGGGCGCCCTTTTTGGTTGCGTGCGCTGGAAAGCAAAAGCGGCGCTGCCCGTGAGGGCAACGCCGCTAATGCAACCGGTCGTCTATTGGGGATGAAACGACGGTCAAGGTGCGTCGACCGCCCACCTTGAAAAATAAAGGCAGACGGCCGACATCCGGTAGGACCGGAAGGACGGTTTTTCCCATAATAAAAAGGTAGAACCATCCCCATGTTCCCGGGCTATAAAGCCACCACTCACGGAACGGTGCCATCATGCTATTTTACGTAGGGTCATGAAAGTATGGAATTCCATACCATCTTATAACTTGTTGTTATCGAAAAATTTATTTTTCCAGAAAAAATATTTGATTCTGAAATGCAGCTTTCAAAACCGCTTGCGCCGTCGTTTCGACATTTAATGCCGCACGTGCCAGCCGCAAATGTTTTTCCACGGTGGCCGGTGTCAGACCGATCAAAAGGGCGATGTCCTGAACGGTCTTTCCATCGCCGACCCAACCCAGAACCTCGCGTTGGCGCGCCGTCAGCCCACGGCCCGGCGCGGTATAGGGCAGGGACAGGATACGCAGATGCGCCAGGTTGTTCAGCGCCATGATGCTCTCGCCATCCCGCTGCCACATCTCATCGACTTTGCACTGGCTCAGACCGGGGCGCGCGGTCAGCGCAATCGCGCCCTTGGTGCGCGGTGAAAGCGACTTGAAGCTTATCGAATAGCCCGCCGCAAGATTCTGCGCCCGGTTGAAATCGTAAACCTTTTGTTCCTCTGGTGACATCGTGCCGTCTTCGGTCATTTCCCTAAGGCGCGACCACGAACAGGCGCCTTCGTTTTCAAGCGCCCAACGGACCATAGGCGCCTGAAAATACAGACCTTCGCCAATGAAGACATCGGTATATTCGTTGCTGTGATTGGTCAGAACCACGAAGTCGTCGGGATTGCCCAAAGAGGTCGCCGTGCGATAGCGCGTATAGCCGTAAATCAATCTGTCGAACCCATATTCGGCCATATACTGAGTATGGATGCTCCACAGCTCTTCGATGCTTGACGCATTCAGCAGCGCATTGACCTTTTTGGCTTCGATCATCCAGCAGTCTCCAGATGACCAACCATCGCCTCTAGCGCCAGACCATAGCCTTTGGCCCCAAAGCCGCAGATAACGCCCACCGCTATGGCCGAGAGGAAAGACGTATGACGAAACTCTTCGCGGGCATGCACGTTGGACAGGTGCAGTTCGATCATCGGCAGTTCGACCGAACTTATCGCGTCGCGCAGCGCGACCGAGGTATGGGTATAGGCACCGGCATTCAGGATGATGCCGTTATAAAGTCCGCGGGCGGCGTGGATCTCATCCACCAACGTGCCTTCATGGTTGCTTTGGCCAAAGCCAAGCTCAACCCCGAGGGCCTTGGCCTTGTTGCGGCACATGGCTTCGATATCGGCAAGGGTGGTATGGCCGTAGACATCCGGTTGGCGTGTGCCAAGGAGATTGAGGTTCGGGCCGTTCAGGATCAGAATTGCGGTCATGTCAGTGCTCCTAGACATTCGTCATAAACTGCTAATCGTCGATCTGTCGAGACCCGCTAGGCACTGCAATCGTTTACATTTTGGGGTGTGTCCGAGTTGATCAACGCGACAGGTTGCCATTCATGCGAGGTCAACGATGTAAATCCCACTGGAGCCACCTGAGGTTTGGCCTGCAAGTGACTAAAAAGGCGTAATAAATAGGTCGCCTCGTTTCCGTGGATGTCATTTAGTTTACATAATACGGATTATGCGTAATTAACGTACTGGCCGCCGCGCGCGCTGGTTAAGATTAATACCGGGCAATGCGATTACACATTTACGCATCGCCCGGTCCTGCGCGTCAAAGCGCGGTCCAGCCGCCGTCGACACTGATCGTGGTGCCAGTAATTTGCGCCGCTGCATCCGAGCAAAGGAAAAGCGCGGTCCCGCCAAGCTGTTCCACCGTCGCGAACTCTTTCGAGGGCTGGCGTTCAAGCATCACCTTCTTGATCACCTCGTCGCGATCCATGTCGTATTTCTTCATCGTGTCGGGGATCTGCGCCTCGACCAGCGGCGTCAGAACATAGCCCGGACAGATCGCATTGGCGGTGATCGGCTCTTGCGCGGTTTCAAGCGCCACGACCTTGGTCATGCCGACGATGCCGTGCTTGGCGGCCACATAGGCCGATTTATAAGGGCTTGCTGTAAGGCCATGCGCGCTTGCGATATTGATCACCCTGCCCCAGCCGGCGGCGCGCATCTTCGGGAGCGCGGCGGCGGTGGTGTGAAACGCCGAATTCATGTTGATCGCAATGATCGCATTCCACTTGTCGGTCGGAAACTCGTCGATCGGCGCGACGTGCTGGATGCCGGCGTTGTTGATCAGGATGTCACAGGTGCCCGCCTGCTGGATAAGGGCGCGGCATTGCTCGGCGTCCGACATATCCGCCTTGATATAGCGCGCGGTGACGCCGTGCTCTTTGGCGATCTTTGCCGCAAGCGCGTGATCCTCGTCCGAATCGGTAAAGGAATTAAGAACCACGTTCACGCCCGCGCGTGCAAGCTCCTGGGCGATGCCCAAACCGATGCCGGAATTAGATCCGGTGATGACTGCTGTTTTACCTTTGACGCTCATGCCCATTCTCCCAATTCGTGTTGCAGGTGCAGCATAGGTGCTGCAGATGCGAATTGCACGAGGCTTGGCGATCACGTCCCTGAAAGGCGAAAACCGGGATGGCTCTGGCCAAAAAAAACGCCCGCGCGAAGCGGGCGTCAAGTTATTGAGGCAGGTTTCATACAGGCAAGAAACCTATCGAGCAGTAAGACCTTTATAAGCAATCCGGCGCCGCAGTCCAAGCTAAAAGTTTGATAATGCATGAATCCAACCTTAGGGTCCGGGCCAGAGAAACAAGGATTATTGGGGATTGTCGCCAAAATGAGATCAGATATTTTCCGCTTTGCCTGGGCCGGATTGGTCCTGTGCGCGCTGGCCGTCATGGCCACACCGGGCGCGGCGGAGCCCGCCCATGGCATAGCTATGTATGGTGATCCTGCCCTACCACCTGATTTTGTGTCTCTGCCTTATGCCAACCCCGACGCGCCCAAGGGCGGACAGGCCGTCACCGGCAATGTCGGCGGCTTTGATTCGCTCAATCCGTTCATCCTGCGCGGCACCGCGCCGTGGCAATTGGCAAGCCTCACACACGAGAGCCTGATGGGGCGATCCTGGGACGAACCGTTCACGCTTTACGGTCTTTTGGCCGAATCGGTCGAGACCGGGCCGAATCGCGAATGGGTCGAATTCACCCTGCGCGAGGGCGCGCAATTCGCTGACGGAAGCCCGGTTACCGTCGAGGATGTGATCTGGTCTTACCGCGAGCTTGGCACAAACGGGCACCCGCGCTATCGCGGGTTTTGGCAAAAAGTCGCCGACATCGCCCAGACCGGCCCGCGCAGCCTGCGCCTGACCTTCAATGAAGAGGACCGCGAGTTGGCCCTTCTCGCCGGCCTGCGCCCGATCCTGCAAAAGGCCCAGTGGCAGGGCCGCGATATAAGTGAGGCGGGGATAGAGGATATCCCGCTTGGCACCGGCCCCTACGTGGTCGAGAGCTATGATATTGACCGCTCTGTCGTGCTGCGTCGCAATCCCGAGTATTGGGGCAAGGATCTGGCGTTTCGGCGCGGCACCAACAACTTTGATGAAATCCGCATCGAGTTTTACGGCGATGACACCGTGTTGAAAGAGGCGTTCAAGGCCGGGCTGATCAGCTATGTGCGCGAATTCAACGCCGATGCCTGGGCCAATGAATACGATTTTCCCGCCGTTCAGCGCGGTGAGATCGTCAAATCAGAGGTGCCGCATCAAAAACCCTCGGGCATGACCGGCTTTGTGATGAACACCCGGCGCGCGCCGCTGGATGACTGGCGGGTGCGCGAGGCTCTGATCACGGCGTTCAATTTTGAATATATCAACGACACCCTGACCGGCGGGCGCCAGCCGCGCATCACCTCGTATTTCTCGAATTCAGAGCTGGCGATGGATCACGGCCCCGCCAGCGGCCGGGTGCGCGAGCTGCTGGCGCCCTTCGCCGACACGCTTTTGCCCGGCGCGCTTGAGGGGTACGCGCTTCCGGTAAGCAACGGCACCGCGCGCAACCGCAAGAACATCCGCGCCGCAATGGCGCTTTTGAACGAGGCCGGCTGGACGGTTCAGGACGGCCGCCTTGCGAATGCACAGGGTAAACCGCTTGAATTGACGGTCTTGTTGCAACAGGACGGCTTGATCGGTCAGGCGACGGCGATGATGGATATCTATGCCCGCGCGCTTGAGCGTCTTGGCATCACCCTCACCACCCAGATGACCGACAAGGCGCAATACGCAGAGCGCGAGGCACAGTATGACTTTGACCTCACGCTCATGCGCCGCTCTCTGTCGCTCAGCCCCGGCAACGAACAGATGTTCTATTGGGGCTCGCAAGGCGTGAATCAACCCGGAAGCCGCAACCTCATGGGCATGGTCTCGCCCGCCGCCGAGGCGATGATCACCCATATGCTTCAGGCCAGGGACCGCGACGAGTTCGTCGCCGCCACCCGCGCGCTTGACCGGGTGCTGACCGCCGGGCGCTATGTGATCCCGATCCATCAATATAGCGTCGGGCGTATTGCTCATAAGTCACAGTTGAAATATCCAAGCGACCACCTGCCGATCTACGGGGATGGAATTGGATTTCTTCCCGAGGTATGGTGGTACGAGGCAGACTAGAAAACAGGCAATAAACGATAGGCAGGAGCATGCGAAAACTGATTGCGTTCGCCCTTATTTCCCTGATGGCCGGTTGTGCCACCGTGGATGGTGTGGGTCGCGACATATCCGGTGCAGCGCGCGGCGTTCAGAGCTGGTTCTGACGGCGCGGCACGTTTACCTTCCTTGTCCCTTCCCTCTCTCGGGCCTTTGGCACCGGGGTATTTCGATCTGGGCGCCATATACGACCAACGGTACCTTGCGCACGCGCTTTCCCCTTGACCCTCACGCCCATCCTGTCAAAACCTGCCCATGAGCACCGCAATCCTTACCATTGACCTTGATGCCATTGTCGCCAACTGGCGCACGCTGGATGCCATGACCGAGGGCGAAACCGCCGCTGTGGTCAAGGCAGATGCCTATGGGCTTGGCCTCACACGTGTCGCCCGCGCCCTTGCCCGCGCCGGCGCCCGCAGCTTTTTCGTCGCCGTCGCCGAAGAGGGCGCCGCCCTGCGCGAGGCCCTTGGACCGGGGCCGACGATCTATGTGTTTTCCGGCCATATGCGCGGCGATGCCGATATGATCGGCGACATGGATCTTGTGCCGATGATCAACTCGCTGGATCAGCTGATCCGCCACGTCGAGGCCCTGCCGGATCAGCCCTTTGGCATTCAGCTTGACAGCGGCATGAACCGGCTTGGCATGGAACCCGGCGAATGGGCCGCCGTGCGCCAGATCGCCATGGCGCAAAAGCCGCGCCTGATCATGAGCCATCTCGCCTGCGCCGACGAGCCGGACCATGCGATGAACCCGCAACAGCTTGCGGCCTTCCTCGAGATGACCGACGATATCGACGTGCCGCGCAGCTTTGCCAATACCGGCGCGATCCTGCTGGATGAGGCCTATCACTTTGACCTGAGCCGTCCGGGGATCGGCGTCTATGGCGGACGCCCCTTCGTCGATGCGCGCCCGGTGGTGACGCTTGATATTCCGGTGATTCAGTGCCGCGATCTGACTGCGGGTGAAACCGTCGGCTATGGCAACAGCTTCACCGCCGCCCGCGACACGCGGATTGCCACCATCTCGGGCGGGTATGCCGATGGTATCATTCGCGCCATGGGGCCCAAGACCGTGCTCTGGGCCGAGGATACCCCCTGCCCTGTTGCCGGACGCATTTCGATGGATCTGATTGGCGTTGATATCACCGACCTTGGCTATGATCCGAAAACGTTTGAGCTTTTGGGCCGGCATCAGTGCATCGACACGCTGGCCGATAATGCAGGCACCATCGGCTATGAAATTCTGACATCATTGGGGGCGCGCTACATGCGGCGATATCTGGGCGGATGACGGTGTTTATGTCATTCCTGGCCGCGATCGGGCGGTACGTGCTGAGCGCCTTGGCGGCCGTCGGGCGGATTGCGCTCTTTGCCATGCGCACCGTAAGCCATCTTGCGCGCCCGCCGTTTTACTGGAGCGAGTTTGGCCATGCTTTGGTGCAGATCGGCTGGCTGTCGCTGCCGGTCGTGGGCATGACGGCGCTGTTCACCGGCGGCGCGCTTGCGCTTCAGATTTATGCCGGCGGCGCGCGCTTTAATGCCGAAACCGTGGTGCCTTCGATTGTCGCCATCGGCCTCACGCGAGAGCTTGGGCCGGTGCTTGGCGGGTTGATGGTTGCGGCGCGGGTTGCCTCGTCCATCGCCGCCGAAATCGGCACCATGAAGGTGACCGAGCAGATCGACGCGCTGACCACACTGTCGACCAACCCGATGAAATACCTCACCCTGCCCCGCGTTCTTGCAGCCACGCTTGCCCTGCCTCTGCTGGTCGGTGTGGGCGATGCCCTTGGCATCATGGGCGGCTTTCTCGTGGGCGTCGGGCGGCTTGATTTCGGCGCTGCGACCTATCTGCACAACACGATTGATTTCCTTGAAAACTGGGATGTCATTTCGGGCATGATCAAGGGCGCGGTCTTTGGCTTTATCGTGGCCCTGATGGGATGCTATTACGGGATGAATTCGGGGCGCGGCG
The DNA here is from genome assembly GCF_900142625.1 of Roseovarius marisflavi. Lineage (GTDB taxonomy): Bacteria > Pseudomonadota > Alphaproteobacteria > Rhodobacterales > Rhodobacteraceae > Roseovarius > Roseovarius marisflavi. Next base: position 272,400 of record NZ_FRBN01000001.1, on the reverse strand, counting down.
CACAGGGTGTCGGCAGTGCCACCAAGACCGCCGTGGTGGCCGCAAGCGTTCTTATCCTTGCGTCAAACTACCTTCTGACAGAGTTGTTTTTCTCAGCATGATAGAGCTTACCGACGTCCGCAAAGCCTTTGGCAACAATCACGTTCTTCAGGGCGTGAACCTGACCATTGAATCGGGCACCTCGATGGTGATCATCGGCGGGTCCGGCACCGGGAAATCCGTTGCCCTGAAATGCATCCTCGGCCTGATCACCCCCGATAGCGGCACTATCACGCTGGATGGCAAGGATGTCACCACCGGCGACCGCGACGCGTTCCTGGCGCGCTTTGGCATGCTGTTTCAGGGCGGCGCCCTGTTTGACTCGCTTCCCGTCTGGCAAAACGTAGCCTTTCGCCTGTTGCGCGGCTCGCTGGCGCGCCCCATAGAAGAGGCCCGCGAGATCGCAATTGAGAAGCTGCGCCGAGTGGGTCTGAAACCCGACGTGGCCGAAAAGTTTCCGGCTGAGCTTTCGGGCGGCATGCAAAAGCGCGTCGGCCTTGCCCGCGCGATCGCCGCCGAGCCCGAGATCATCTTTTTCGACGAGCCGACCACGGGGCTTGATCCGATCATGTCGGGGGTGATCAACGAGTTGATCCGCGAGATCGTGGTTGAGATGGGCGCCACGGCCATGACCATCACCCATGACATGACGAGCGTGCGCGCGATTGCCGACAATATCGCCATGCTGCATGACGGGGTGATCAAATGGACTGGTCCGGTCAGCGAAATGGACAATTCCGGCGATCCCTACCTTGACCAGTTTATCCACGGCCGCGCCGAGGGGCCGATCGAGGCGGTCAGGTGACAGGGCGGCAAGTGGCCTTTTTGGCGCTCAGACTGGCCAATCTTTCGCTGCTTGTCCTCTTTCCCGTCGCCTGGTTCGCGCCGCTTATCCGTGCGGGTATCCTGCCGTTCTTCGCACTCGATGAGATCAGCGTCATCACCGGCCTGCAAAGCCTCTGGGAGGCGGATGTGTTCCTTGCGCTTCTGGTCACGGTTTTTGCCCTATTCGCGCCTTACCTCAAGACCATCGGCCTTGCCTTGATCCATTTTCACCTGTTGGAGCGGCGGGTGTTGCCGGTGCTTCAGGTGATGGGCAAGCTGGCGATGGCGGATGTGTTCCTGATCGCGCTTTACATCATCCTGTCGCGCTCTGCGGGGCTTGGCCGGATCGAAACCGCCTGGGGGCTTTACCTGTTCAGCTTTTGCGTGATCGCCTCGGTGCTCATCGGCTGGATAACTGAAAAAAAATGCCGTGAAAACGACCAAATCTGTTGAGCATTTGGAAACAGATATCACGCAGTAACGTGAGCCTTTTCAGGACTTTACGCAGACTTGACCAATTCAATCCCTTGAGTTTCGGCTAGTAAGCGCGCCATGGCCTGGACTTCACGTGAGCTTTGAAGGCGTAGTCCTTGAAAACGCAGGATAAACCGCACAAATTGGCCTGACTGTTCTGGCGGTACTTTTGTATTTCTGCCTGCCTGCAAACTATCGCATCATGGCGCTGGAAAACTCGCACAGGCGGTTTTCGCCTGGTATGCAGGACGTGACCCGCGCCCATGCCGCCGACAGAACCGGCGTTTTTCAGCTTTCGTTGGAATTTGACGCGCTGCGCGAGCGCCTCGCCTATCTGCGCGATGGCTGCCAGAGCTGGGGCTTGAAGAGATGCGGCGCGCCGACGGTCGGGTGATCGACCTGGCCCAAAAGGCGGCGGAATAGGCCAGAGCCCGCTTTCGGGTTTGACCGGACGCGCCAGTTGGGGCATCACGCGGGCATGGCCAAATCCAATTCCTTTTCCTGCACGTCCTGTGGCGCGACGCATTCGCGCTGGTCGGGGCGGTGCGATGCCTGCGGCGAGTGGAACTCGATCATTGAAGAGGCGCCGCTGTCGACCGGCCCCAAGGGCAAGTCGCTTGGCGTCAAGCGCGGCTCGTTCCTGACGCTGACCGACCTTTCGACCGAAGAGGCCCCGCCGCCGCGCACCCTTTCGGGGATTGGCGAGCTTGACCGGGTTCTGGGCGGCGGCCTCGTGCCGTCAAGCGCGGTTCTGGTCGGCGGCGATCCCGGCATCGGCAAATCGACACTTCTGCTTCAGGCCGCTGCACGCTTTGCCGCGGCGGGGCTCAAGACCTTTTACATCTCGGGTGAAGAGGCAAGCGCACAGGTGCGCATGCGCGCGCAACGCCTTGGGCTTGGCGAGGCGCCGGTCAAGCTGGCGGCGGCGACATCTTTGCGCGATATCCTGACCACGCTTGAATCCGAGCGCCCCGATCTTGTGATCATCGATTCCATTCAGACCGTGTGGTCCGACACCGTCGAGGCCGCCCCCGGCAGCGTCAGCCAGGTGCGCGCCGCCGCGCATGAGCTGACCAGCTTTGCCAAGCGCACCAACACCAGCGTGATCCTTGTTGGCCATGTCACCAAGGACGGCCAGATCGCCGGGCCGCGCGTGGTCGAGCATATGGTCGATTGCGTGCTTTATTTCGAGGGCGAGCGCGGGCATCAGTTCCGTATTCTGCGCAGCGTCAAGAACCGCTTTGGCCCCGCCGACGAAATCGGCGTCTTCGAGATGACCGGCGCGGGCCTTGCCGAGGTCAGCAATCCTTCGGCGCTATTCCTGTCGGGGCGCGGCACGCCAAGCCCCGGTTCGGTGGTGTTTTCCGGCATCGAGGGCACCCGCCCCCTGTTGGTCGAAATGCAGGCGCTGGTCGCCCCGACGCCGCATTCGCAACCGCGCCGCGCGGTTGTGGGATGGGATGGCGCACGCCTTGCGATGATCCTTGCGGTACTTGAGGCGCGCTGTGGCATCCCGTTTGCCGGGCTTGATGTCTACCTCAACGTCGCCGGCGGTTTGAAAATCAGTGAACCTGCCGCCGATCTTGCGGTGGCCGCCGCTCTGCTAAGTGCGCGCGAAGACACGGCCCTTCCGGCCGATACGGTGGTTTTCGGTGAAATTAGCCTGTCTGGCGCGCTCAGACCGGTGGGACAGACCGAAAACAGGTTGAAAGAAGCGCAAAAACTTGGTTTCACAGCCGCCATTACCCCGTCCGGTGGCAAACCGGGTGGTGACAGCGGGCTCAAACTGACGCATATGGGCGATCTGACCGCGTTTGTCGGTGATATTTTCGGCGCAGGCTAAGCGCCCAGAGGGACAGGAAGAGACGAATGGAAGGTTTCACCATCATTGATGGCGTCGTGGCGCTGTTTATCGTTTTATCGGCGCTCTTGGCCTATTCGCGCGGGCTTGTTCGCGAGGCTCTGGCGATTGCCGGTTGGGTCGTGGCGGGCATTCTGGCGTTTCTTTTTGCCCCCCAACTAGAGCCGCTGGTCAAGGAGGTTCCGGTCGTGGGTGATTTTATCGCCGATAGCTGCGAGCTGAGCATGATCGCCGCCTTTGCGGGTGTTTTCGCCATCGGATTGATCGTGTCGTCACTGATCACGCCGCTGTTTTCATCGCTGGTGCAACGCTCGGCGCTTGGCGGGATTGACCAGGGTCTTGGCTTTGTCTTTGGCGTGGCGCGCGGCGTTCTTTTGATCGCGATTGCCTATTTCGTTTATGAAACCGTGATCACCTCGCAATCCATCGAAATCATCGACGATAGCCGCTCGGCGCGGGTTTTTGCCAAGCTGACCGGCAAGGTTGAAGACGGCAACCCGGAACAGGCGCTTGGCTGGATCACCCAGCAATACGAACAGCTTGTGGGCGCCTGCGACACACCGCAATAAGCAAGGCAATGCCGCAAAGCCCTCTCCTTGCATTGATCTTCATGGCGGTGGCCGGTGTGGCCATCGCGCTTCAGGCGCCGATCAACTCGGCGCTTGGGCGCAGCATCGACAGCTCCTTGGCGGCGGCGACGATCTCCTTTGGGGTCGGCTTTGCCGCGCTTCTGGCGCTTGTCGCGCTTGGCGGCGAGGCCGGGGCGATTGCCCGCGCTGCCACCCTGCCAAAATGGCTGTTGCTTGGGGGCGCGCTTGGGGCAATTTACGTCTGGGCCGCGCTCTGGAGTGTGCCCATCCTCGGCGTTCTGACCACGATCACGGTCTTGATCCTTGGTCAGATGGTGGCCGCCCTGCTGCTTGACTACATCGGCGCCTTCGGGCTTGTGGCGCGCGATCTGTCGCCGACGCGGGTTGTTGCGGCGCTGCTTGTGGCGGCTGGGGTCATTCTGTCGCGCTATTGACAGGGCCAAACGCCACGTCGCACCCCCTATTGTGTGATAGTTTCGTGACACGGCGCGCCCAAGGGCGTAAGAGAGGCCCCAAGCGAAATGACCGGATTCGGAGTTGCACCGCTTTGCCCAAACATATGCCCCCCGCGCACCCTTTTGATGATGACAAACTGAAAGAGGAATGCGGCGTTTTCGGCGTCATCGGCGTGACCGATGCCGCGAACTTTGTCGCCCTTGGCCTGCACGCCCTGCAACATCGCGGGCAAGAGGCTGGCGGCATCGTCAGCCACGACGCCGAGCAAGGCTTTAACAGCGTGCGCCGCTTTGGCTATGTGCGCGACAACTTTACCCGCCAGAGCTTGATGGAATCGCTGCCCGGCCCGCTGGCCATCGGCCATGTGCGCTATTCCACGGCAGGCAGCAAAGGCGCCGCGATCCGTGACGTTCAGCCGTTTTTCGGCGAATTTTCAATGGGCGGTGCGGCGATTGCCCATAATGGCAATATCACCAACGCCATTGCCCTGCGCAAAGAACTGATCGAGCGCGGCTCGATTTTTCAGTCAAGCTCGGACAGTGAGTGCATCATCCACCTGATGGCGCGCTCGCTTCAGCGTAATATCCCCGAACGCATGGAAGACGCCCTGCGCCGGGTCGAAGGCGCCTTCTCGATCGTAGCCATGACCCGCAGCAAGCTTATCGGTGTGCGCGACCCTCTTGGGGTGCGTCCGCTGGTCCTTGGGCAGGTCGCCGATGGATGGGTGCTGAGTTCGGAAACCTGTGCGCTCGATATCATCGGCGCCACCTATGTGCGCGAGATCGAGCCGGGCGAGATGGTGGTGATTTCGGAAAAGCATGGCGTGCAGAGCCACTACCCTTTCCGCCGCGTGCCCTCGCGGTTTTGCATTTTCGAACATGTCTATTTCTCGCGCCCCGATTCGATCATTGGCGGGCGCTCTGTTTATGAAACCCGCCACCAGATCGGTGTCGAGTTGGCACGCGAAGCCCCGGTGGACGCCGATCTTGTCTGTCCCGTGCCCGACAGCGGCACGCCGGCGGCGATCGGGTTCAGCCACGAATCGGGCATTCCCTACGCCATGGGCATCATCCGCAATCAATACATGGGCCGCACCTTCATCGAGCCGACAGAGCAGATCCGCAACATGGGGGTCCGCCTCAAGCTCAACGTGAACCGCGCCCTGATCAAGGGCAAGCGGGTCATTCTGGTGGATGACAGCGTGGTGCGCGGCACGACCAGCCGGAAGATCAAGGAAATGATCCTGGATGCCGGCGCGAAAGAGGTGCATTTCCGCATCGCCAGCCCGCCGACCGCTTGGCCGTGTTTTTACGGTGTCGACACACCGCAGCGCGAAAAGCTTTTGGCGGCGACCATGAGCGAGGATGAAATGCGCGACCACCTTCAGGTCGACAGTCTCAAGTTCATCTCGCTCAACGGGCTTTACCGCGCCGTGGGCGAGGCCGAGGGGCGCAATTCCAAGTGTCCGCAATATTGCGATGCCTGCTTCTCGGGCGAATACCCGGTGGCGCCAAGCGATATGATCGAACAGGGTTTTGAGCTGAAAGCCGCCGAATAAGGCCCTGATCCAAGACCTTCCAGCATGCCTCTGCGCTAAAAGCAGCGCGGGCATGCTGCGTTGCGGCATGTTTCCGCCGACGCGCGTCATGCCGCCTTTCCATTCCCCCTGACCTTGACTAGATGCCCGGCCTGCGACCCAACGCCGAGGCACACATGTCAGAGACCACCCAAACCCCAGAGGCCACGCTCGCCGCCGCCACCACGCAGGATGCGCTGCCCAATGCGCGACTGTCGCTGCTTGGCACCGTGCTCAAGCCGGATATGTCGCATGCGCTTTTTCGGATCGGCAGGTCCAAGGTTGAGCGGGTGACCATCGGCGATGCGATTGACGGCGCGACCGTGACCGCGATTGGCGAAGGCGTGGTCATGCTCTCACGCGCCGGTCACAGCGAACGCCTCAGCCTGCCGGCGTCTTGATCCCAAGCGGTTTGGATATCGCGAGGCGCTTTGGGTTATCGCCGTCCGAAACACCTGCACCACTTTGGGGGCATCGCGCGGCTCAACCCGTCGCATGCGGATGACCGGGGCGCTCGTCGTGCGCGCAAGGTCATCTCCAGCCATGGGCCCAGTCCCTTTCGGGGCGGACTAGATGCCACGACTTTTTCGCGGCATCTGCAATAAAGTCAACGAAGACCCTTGATTTATGCCCCATCTGGTGGGATTTGCCCCTCTATGAGCGAAAACACATCCCCCCCTATCGCCCTTGTGACCGGCGCTTCGCGCGGTCTTGGGGCGGCCATCGCCGAAAGCTTGGCGAAAACCCATCACGTGGTCGCGGTTGGCCGCACCACCGGCGCGCTTGAAGAGCTGGATGATCGCATTCAGGCGGCTGGCGGTCAGGCGACGCTGGCGCCGATGGATATCACCAACAAGGACGCCATGGCACAGCTGTGCCGCTCGATCCACGACCGCTGGGGCGGGGTTGCGATCTGGGTGCATGCGGCGGTTCATGCCGCGCCGCTGATGCCTGCAAGTCAGCTTGCCGAGGGCGACTGGACCAAATCGGTTGCCTGCAACGTCAGCGCGATGGGCATTCTGATCCCCTTTATCGCCCCACTTCTGGGCGAGAGCGGTCAGGCGGTGTTTTTTGAAGACACGCACGCGGGCGAGAAATTCTTTGGCGCTTACGGCGCAACCAAAGCCGCGCAGATCGCTTTTGCCCGAAGCTGGCAGGCGGAAACCGTGCGCACCGGCCCAAAGGTGCACGTTCTTGCCCCCGCGCCCATGGCCACCGCAACCCGCGCCCGGTTTTTCCCCGGCGAGGACCGCGACAGGCTTGCGGCGCCCAAGGATGAGGCAGCGCGGCTTTTGGCGCTGCTCTCCTGAGGCATGGGCCAGTGCCCGCTTGCCGCTGGGGCGGTGCGGGGATAGACAGGGGATAAACCGCAGCAGGGGGCAGGATCATGCGCATTCTCATCACAAATGACGACGGGATCAACGCGCCGGGCCTTGAGGTTCTGCACGAGATTGCCACCGACCTTGCCGGCCCTTCCGGCGAAGTCTGGACTGTGGCCCCCGCCTTCGAGCAATCCGGCGTCGGCCATTGCATTTCCTACACCCGCCCGATGATGATCGCCCAGATGGGCGAACGCCGCTTTGCCGCCGAAGGCAGCCCGGCAGATTGCGTGCTTGCGGGCCTGCACGACGTGATGAAAGACGCGCGCCCCGATCTTGTGCTCTCGGGGGTGAACCGGGGCAACAACTCGGCCGAGAACGCGGTCTATTCCGGCACCGTCGGTGCCGCGATGGAGGCGGCCCTGCAAGGCGTGCCCGCCGTGGCGCTGAGCCAGTATTACGGGCCCGACAACCGCGATCTTGACGATACCTTCGATGCCGCGCGCGTGCATGGGCTTGCGACCCTGCGCACCCTTCTGGACAAGGGTGTGTGGACCAAGGACGACTACGGCATCTTCTACAACATCAACTTTCCGCCGGTCCCCGCGTCCGAGGTCAAGGGCCTGCGCGCCGCGCGTCAGGGATTCCGCCGCGATATGGGCTTTGGGGTTCAGCCGCATGTGGCGCCTTCGGGGCGCCGTTTCCTCTGGGTCACCGGCGCACCGCAGCAAAATCCGACCAGTCCGGGCTCTGACGCCGATGTGAACCTCAAGGGCTATATCTCGGTCACGCCGATGCGCGCGGACCTGACGGCCCATGACGCGCTGGAAGAGTTGAAAGCCATCGAATGAGTGACGAAGCTGATGAAACCGCCGAACGCAAGATGCAGTTCCTCTTCGCGCTGCGCTCAAAAGGTGTGACCGATGCGCGGGTTCTCACAGCGATGGAAAAGATCGACCGCGGCCCGTTCATTCGCGGCTATTTTTCCGAGCGCGCCTATGAGGATATGCCGCTTCCGATTGCCTGCGGCCAGACCATAAGCCAGCCGTCGGTTGTCGGGCTGATGACGCAGGCCCTCAGGGTAAGTGCGCGCGACAAGGTGCTCGAAGTCGGCACCGGCTCCGGCTATCAGGCCGCGATCCTCAGCCTTCTGGCGCGCCGGGTCTATACGGTGGATCGCCACAAGCGGCTGGTGCAGGACGCAACCGAGATTTTCAACGGGCTTGATCTGACCAATATCATCGCGCTTACGGCGGATGGCAGCTTTGGTTTGCCCGATCAGGCGCCGTTTGACCGCATCATCGTGACCGCCGCCGCGGAAGACCCGCCCGGCCCCCTATTGGCGCAATTGAAAATCGGGGGTATCATGGTCGTGCCCGTGGGTCAGTCCGATGCCGTGCAGCGGCTGATCCGGGTGACCCGTCTTGAAACCGGGTTCGAGTATGACGAATTGCGCCCGGTGCGCTTTGTGCCTCTTGTCGAAGGGCTTGGGCGCGACGGCTGAACCGGTGTTCGAGATGGACGAGTTGTTAGTTTAGGAACCAAGCCCCGGCCAACAAGGGGCAGCAAACGAGGATAGATCGAGATGCGTCATTTCCTGCGATCCGCGCCGCTTGTGGCTGGCATGGCTGTTTTTCTGACCGGTTGCGAACAACCGCTTGATCTGGACATGCGCGGTGCCTTTGGCAATGCGCCCTCCACCGCCGAGGCCGCCCGCAACGCCACCCAGGTCCGCCCACAGCCCGACAGTCGTGGCATTATTTCCTATCCCGGCTATCAGGTCGCGGTTGCGCAGCGCGGCGATACCCTGGCCACACTGGCGACGCGGATCGGGGCCAATCCACAGGAGCTGGCCCGCTTTAACGGCATCCAGACCGGCGACCCCCTGCGCCCTGGCGAGGTGATCGCCCTGCCCGGTCGCGTGGCCGAGCCGAGCGGCGGGCCGATCCTGCCGCCTTCGGACGTGGATATCTCGACGCTGGCCAATGGCGCCATTCAGCGCGCCGATGCGCAAAAGGTTGAAACCTCTGCGCTTGATCCCGCGCCCCGTGTCGGGGTCGAGCCGGTGCGCCACCAGGTTGCGCGCGGCGAAACCGCCTTTACCATCGCGCGGCTTTACGATGTGTCGATCCGTAGCCTCGCCGATTGGAACGGGCTTGGCCCCGATTTCGCCGTGCGCGAGGGGCAGTTCCTGTTGATCCCGGTGGCGCTTCCGGGCGAATCCACAGCCCCCTTTGATGCGCGCGAGGCGTCGGTCGTGACCGCACCGGGGGCCGGATCGCCGACGCCGACGCCGCCCAGTGCCGCCAAACCGCTGCCCGATGAGGTTACCGTGCCCAAGGCGGCGCCGATCAAGACCACCGCCGCGCCAGACCTGAGCAAGACCCAGACGGCGGCGAAACAGGGCCGCATGGCCTTTCCGGTCAAGGGCGATATCGTGCGCGAATATGCCAAGGGTCGCAATGATGGCATCGACATCTCGGCCACGCCCGGCGCGACGGTCAAGGCCGCCGATGACGGGCTTGTGGCGGCAATCACCGAGGATACCAACGGCATCCCGATCATCGTGGTCAAACATGCGGGCAATCTCCTGACGGTCTATTCCAACGTCAGCGCCCTCAGCGTGGCCAAGGGTGACACAGTCAAACGCGGTCAGAAGCTTGCGGAAATCCGGCGTGACGGCAGTGCGGCGCTGCATTTCGAGGTGCGTGACGGCTTTGATAGCGTCGATCCGATGCGCTATCTCAATCCGACCTAGGGCGGTCCCCTCCCGCATTCAAAAGGGCTGGTCCTAATGGACCGGCCCTTTTTGTTCTTGGATCGGGTTATTTTGACGGCGGCGGTGCTGCGCAATGCGCCCCCGTGGCCGCAAGGCCGGAGCCAAGCGACATCAGCGGCGGCGCAGTATAGGGGTTGAGCGGCTCTGAATTGGCAAAATCCAGCCCCAAGAACACCGCGACCCCAATCAGGGTGAGGAAAACCACATGCCCGCGGGTCATGAGCGTGCCTCCAACCCAAGGAGCGGGCGCAGCTTGATGCCGACCCAAGACCCGGCGAAGGCCGCGACAAACCAGACCCAGCCATGCGCCGAGCCGGTGCCGATGCCGCTAAAGAAGGCGCCGATATTGCAGCCAAAGGCGAGCCGCGAGGAATAGCCCAGAAACAGCCCGGCGATGATCACCGAGACCCAGGCCCTGAGCGGATAAAAACCAATCGGCGATCCCAGCCCCGCGCGCCACCACGCCACCAGAGCCGCGCCAAAGATCAGGCCAAAATCGGTGAGCGATGTGACGTCGGTCAGCACGCTTGATACCACCCTCTCGGCATTGCCCGGTGCCGACCAGAACGGCGATCCAGAGAGATCAGCGCCCAAGGCAACCGCGCCCTTGGCCACCCAGAGGCCGAGGCCGTAAACCACGCCCCAAGGCTGACCCGCGACCGCAAGGTGCAGGATCGCCAGCCCCGCCAGCGCCGCCACCGCCAGCCAATAGCGGCGCGGGATGCGCCAGCTGTCCTTGGCGCCAAGCCAAATCGCGACCAGAGCTATCGCCGCCAGCCCCACCAGCGTGATCGCAAGGCCGCTTGTGCCGCTGAGCGCGATGACCGGCAGGCTTCCAAGCGAGGTCCACCATGTCAGGTGATAGGCGCCGCCAAAGCTTCCGATGGCGAAAAACGGCAGGGCAAGGGCCGCCACCGCATTGCCGCTTCCGGCGTTGACAAGCGTGCCCGAGCCACAGCCCATGACGATCTGCATCGAGGCGCCAAACACAAAGGCCCCGCCGATCATGGCAAGGCCGATGGGCGCATGTGCGCCTTTGATCTCGGCGCCGTTGTTGGCGATCATCGGAAAGGCAAACATCGCCACGATGGCGATACAGATCAGTTGCGCCAGAAGACCCGAGGCATCGCGGTGCAGGATCATCCGCCGCCAGGGCCCGGTAAAGCCAAAGCGGAACCCTTCAAGCGCAAGGCCAAAGCCCATTCCGATCGCCAGAAGTGCGCCGTACCGAGGCCCCGCCGCCATGGCGAGGCCCAGGATCAGGATCGCCACGCCCGCCAACACAAGGCTGCGCGACATGAAACCGGGGGGCGATGGCGGCAGCGTTGTGGTGGTTGTGGACATGTTGACCTCAGTATTTACCGGTGATCTTGTTCAGCATGTTCTGGAAGAGCCCCGGAACATTGGCCATTTCATAGCCGCTTTGCGACCAGCCCACCATGGATTCGGGATAAAGTTTCACCCCGTCGATGCCGGCAACCTCGCTGAGCGCGAACCAATTGGTCGCCGCCCAATGGCCAGTATTGCAAAACGACACCAGCTTGTCGCCCTGCTCAAAGCCGTTTTCCGCCGCCAGCTTGCGGATCAGATCTGGCTTGATCAGGGTCGGATCGTCAGAGGCGAACCAGCGGTCATGGGTGAAATACTTCGATTGCGGCAGGGTGCCCGGCTTGGCGGCGGCGGCGTGCTTGGTCTCGCCCTTCCAAAAGCTTTCGGGGCGCGCATCGACAAGTTCAGCCGAGGTTTTGCCATCGACGATATCCTTGATGTCTTCGCGCGTGGCGAGCCATTCATGCGAATAATTCACGGTGATATCGCTTGGGGTCACGGGTTCGGGCGCGCCTTTCTGGACACGCAGACCAGCCTTGAGCCAGGCATTCATGCCGCCATTCAGGATCGCCAGATCGCTGACACCGCTTGATTTCAGTGTCCAGTAGACCCGCGCAGCCGCGCCAAAATCGGTCTGGTCGCGGCCCTGGTGGACCACAACAACGGGCCGGTCGGTGGTGATGCCAAGCCCGCGCAGCACCTCGGTCATCCTGTCTTGCGGCACAAGCGAGCCGGGATTGTCGCTCGGGCCGCGAAATTCGCCGTAAGGCGCCGAGAGAGCGCCGGGAATATGGCCCTCTACAAAGGTGCCGCCGCGAATATCAAGCACGATCGGGTCTTGTTCGGCAATCGCCGCATCAAGCGCGGCGGGGTCGATCAGCGGGCCAAGGCCAGCGGCCTGTGCCGCCAATGGAAAGGCCGCCACAGCGGCGGCAAGGCAGGCATTTTTGAAGGTATGGAACATGGTAAATCCCCTTGTTTATCTGCCGCGGAACCTAAGGCCGTGACAGGGTAACAACAAGGTCGCGCGCATGCATTTCACCTTATGGTGAGCGCGAAAGGAACCGCGCCCGGTGATCCCGCTGAAATCCGGCACAGGCATTCCGACACCACCACGCATGATGGAATTATATTCTGGTACGCCCACCCCTCACGGGACGTGAATTCCCTCACCTATGTGATAAAGCCCTCTGGGTAGGAAATTTTACCACCCTCAATCATGCCTTCAATTCAGCCGTGCCGCCAGAAAATCAAGGATAGGCGCGGTGAACGCTTCAGGGCGCTCGATCAGGCCAAGATGCTTGAGCCCCGGCACGATGATGGTCTCTGCGCCGCTGATTTCGCTGGCGATGGTGCGGGCCATGTCGGGCGTGCTGCCGGTGTCATGCTCTGAGGTCATGACCAGTGTCGGGTGGCTGATCGCCACGTTGGGCCGGATCAATTCGGTCACGCCTTCCGCCAAAACCCGGCGATGCAGGGCATAATTGGCCGGATCATTGGCCAGCACGACGCGCCGGATCTCGGCCACCGCCTCGGGATGATCAAGGTGAAAATCGGGGGTGAACCACCGCGCAAGGGCCGCGTCAATCGTTGCCTCGGGTCCGCCCGCGCCCGCGTCGCGCGCGGCGGCCTCGACCTGTTGCTGCAAGGCAAGCCCACGTTCATGTGGCGAATTGAGCACCACCAGCGCCGACACCCGCGCCGCGTGATCCATCGCACAGCGCCGGTTGATCATGCCGCCAAGCGAAAAGCCGACAAGCGCCGCCTGCCCTATGCCAAGCTCATCCATCAGCGTGATCAACTGCTCTGACAGCACCGTCAGGCTCGAGCCATTGGGCGGCAAAGCCGACTGACCATGGCCGCAGAGATCATAGGACAGCACGCGATAGTGCTCGGCCAGCGCCGGGGCAATCGCGCCCCATGTGCTCTGGCGCGAAAGCCCAAGCCCGTGGATCAGCGCCACAACCGGCGCGCCCTCGGGGCCGCTTAGATCAAACGCCGTGCCACCCGCCGAAACGGCCATTCAGACGCCCGCCGGATTATCAAGATCATGGCCCATTTCGCGCAGATCAGCGTAGCGGTCGCCAATCCGGTGGTTGGGATGCCCGCCCACCGAGGCGCCAAGCGCCATGACAATCTCGTCATCGGCCGGGGCATCGGGCACGGTGGTGTGGATCGTCTGGTAATGCGAGCGCCGCCCGGCATCGTCCTTGTCCATGAGCGGGATCATGAGCGAAGTGCCCGCCGCGCCGCGCGTGTTGGTAAAGGCGAGATAGGTCTTGGCCTTGACCGCATCGCGGAACTTGTTGCCAAACCAGAGCGTATGGGTCAGCCCCTGCGCATGCTCGATCTCGCCGCCCATGCCGACAATCGAGGCCTTGCCATAGCCCTCAAGCCTGTCGCCGGTCACCTCGAGGATCATATCGGTCAGAAGCTGGCCGAGCACCGGCCCGGCCTCGCGGATTTCGGGACCCAAGTCCTCGACATGGCCGCGCCCGAACCAGGGGTTGCGGATGATGGCAAGCGCCGAGACAAGGCGCGTCGGCTCTGCCACCTCCTTGAAGCCTTCCTTAAAGGTGGTTTGCACCAATGTGAGGGTGCGTCTGATCTCAACCGGCATGGGCCAGCTCCTTTTGTGCGAAGGCGGGCATCACCTTGTCGATGAACAGTTGAAGCGAGCGTTTCTGCTGGTCCATATCCATGCCCATCGAGGCGTAATAGATAAAGGCATCGACGCCAAGCTCTTGATATTTTGCAAGCTTTTCGACCACCACGTCGGGTGAGCCAAACATGAGGTTTTCCTCAAGCATCTCGGGATCGACCCGCGCATTGCCCGCCATCTCTTCCAGAGGCACCGGATCGGGAAAACCGTTCACGACCTCGCCGCGCTTCATCATCAGGTTGCCGAATTGCCCCAGCACCCGGCGGAGCGACGCCATCGCGCCGCTGCGATCCTCTTCGGTGTCATAGACGGCCGTGTGGCGCATCACCGCCCACCGCCCGTCATAGCGCCCGCCACTCTTGGCAATCGCATCGTCAAGGCGGGCGCGGTACGCTTCGGCCTCGGAAAACGGCATGGTCAGCGGCCAGCTCATGATGTCACAGCCATGTTCAACCGCGTAGTCAAAGGTGATCGGCGCGCGCGCCGCGACCCAGACCGGCACCTCGTCCTGCACCGGCTTGGGACAGGATGTGGCGGTGGGAAACTGCCAATAGGTGCCCTCATGCGCGTAATCCCCGGCCCATAGCTTTTGCACCACCGGCAGGGATTCCTGCATGTATTGCCAGCTGTCGCGTTGATCGAGGCCGGGCATCATGCGGTCAAACTCGCGCTGATAGGCGCCGGAACCGATGCCGAATTCAAGCCGCCCGTCGCTCAGCAGATCAAGCATCGCCGCCTCGCCGGCAAGCTTGATCGGGTGCCAATAGGCGGCGTTGACCACGCCCACGCCAAGGCGGATCGTCTTGGTATGCTCGCCCCACCATGTCAGGATCTGAAACGGGTTTGGCGCGATCGTCATTTCAAGCGCGTGATGCTCGGCCGCCCAGGCGATTTCAAAGCCGGCGGCCTCGGCCATTTGCACCATTTCAAGCGTGTGATCGCGCACCGCCTTCATGTCGAGCGCGGCATCGAGCCGCTCAAGGTTGATTGCCAGATGAAATTTCATTGTCTTGTCCTTTTTCAACGCATCTGAAACGGGTTGGCGATTGGCGCGTCTGACATGTTCATCCAGACGGTTTTGGGCCGGGTATAGTCATAGACCGCCTGAAAGCCGCTTTCGCGTCCATAGCCAGAACCCTTGGTGCCGCCAAATTCGGCCACCGGGGAAATCGCCCGATAGGTGTTGACCCAGACGATCCCGGCGCGCACCGCGCGGCTCATCCGCAAGGACCGCGCGCCATCGCGGGTGAATATCCCCGCCGCAAGCCCGTGTTCGCTTGCATTGGCAAGGGCAAGCGCCTCGGCCTCGGTGGAAAAGCGCAAGACGCAGAGGACCGGACCGAAAAGCTCGGTATCGACGATTTTGAGGTCGGCGCTCGGGCACTCGACAATCGTCGGCTCAAAGAACAGCGGCCCCGCCGCCGCGCGCTTGCCGCCACACAGGATCGTGCCGCCCTCGGCCACGGCGCTCGCCAACTCGCGCTCAATGGTCTCTACCTGACCCATGGTACAAAGCGGGCCCATCTGGGTCGCCTCCGCCATCGGATCGCCGATCACGATAGCGCGCGCAATGGCGGTGAGGCGGGCAAGGAATTCGTCCGCCACATCCTCGTGCACGATAAGGCGCGAGCCCGCGACGCAGCTCTGGCCAGAGGCGCCGAAAATCCCCGCCACCGAGCCATTGACCGCGCTTTCAAGATCGGCGTCCTCAAAGACGATGAACGGCGATTTGCCGCCCAGTTCAAGGCTCACTTGCGCGAAATTCTGCGTCGAGTTCATCAACACGTGGCGCGCCGCACCCGGCCCGCCGGTAAAGCTGATGCGCGCCACAAGCGGATGACTGGTCAGCGCCTTGCCGCAGGGGTCGCCATGCCCGCTGATGATATTGACCACCCCGTCGGGAAAGCCCGCCTCGGCCAGAAGTTCGCCAAACTCAAGGATCGCGGCGGGGGCGTGTTCGCTGGTTTTCAGCACCACCGTGTTGCCCGCCGCAAGCGCCGGGCCAATCTTGACGGCGGTCAGGAAGAGCTGGCTGTTCCAGGGCACGACGGCGGCCACCACGCCAAGCGGCTCGCGGTTGGTAAAAACGAACATGTCGGGCTTGTCGATCGGCAGGGTCTCACCGCTGATCTTATCGGCGGCGCCGGCGTAAAAGTGGAAAAACTCGCTGATATATTTCGCCTGCCAGCGGGTTTCCTTGAACATCTTGCCGGAATCGCGGGTCTCGGTCTCGCCTAAACCCTCAGACCGCTCGGCCAGAAGATCGCCCAAACGGCGCAGGCATTGACCGCGCGCACTTGGCGTCATGCCGGCCCAGGGCCCCTCATAACAGGCGCGATGCGCGGCGCGCACGGCGCGATCGACATCCTCTGCCGTGGCCTCGGGGGCGGTGGCCCAGACCGCGCCTGTGGCCGGGTTGAACGTGTCGAACGTGCCCCCGTCCGAGGCCGCAACCCAGGCCCCGTCGATCAGCATCTTATAGGTTTTCGTCATCGCCCTGCCCCTTTTTATTCCGCCGCTATCTGATGCGCGGCCCCGGTCGGCACGACCCGGTGATAGCCGCCCTCGCGCCAGGCCAGGGGCGGTGCCTCGCCATCCAGAACGTCATGCACCGTGCCAATCACGATCAGGTGGCTGCCGGAGGTCACGCATTGCGCGACCTCACAGAAAAAACCGGTCGCCCCGTCAATCAGCGGCGCGCTACCCGGCACGCCAAAGGTATTCACCCCGGAAAAGCGATCCGCGATCTGCGCGTCGTGACGCCCGGCAAAGCGGTCGGCAATCTCGCGCCCGTCTTCGGGCAGAACATTGACGCAAAAGCGACCGTTTTCCCGAACGGCCCCGGCAATCCGGCTTGTGGCATTCAGACAAATCAGAACCGAAGGCGGATCGGCCGAGACCGAGGAAAACGCGCTGACCGTGGCGCCAAGGCGCCCTGCGGGCCCGTCGGTCGTGACCACCGTCACCGAGGCCGCAACCCGGCGCATCGCGCCAACAAAGCGGTCGCGCTCTACAAGTGGTCTGGATTCTTGCAACATCGTGTCACCTTTCGAAAATTGAATGCCTTGGTAAAGGTTGATCCCAGACTGGCATATTATTTCAATTCTTGATAACGAATTGTTTTGCTGAATATGTGCAATAAATTCGAATTGAGAGTGCCGTTATGAACCTGACCGCCCTGCAGACCTTTCTGGCGATTGTCGATACCGGCAACCTCATGCGCGCCTCGCAAAAGCTTCATGTGACGCAATCGACCGTCACCGCGCGCCTCAAGACGCTTGAGGACGAGCTTGGTCAACAGCTTCTGAACCGTCAGAAATCGGGCACGACCCTGACGCCTGCGGGCACCAAGCTTTTGCGCTATGCGCGTGTTATCAACGGCTTATGGCGGCAAGCACGTTATGAAACCGGCCTGCCTGCGGGGCTGAGTTCGGTCTGTACCTTTGGCTGTGATCGCGAGCTGTGGCATGGGCCGGGGCGCGCATTTTTTGACGGGGTTGTCTCCGGGCACCCGGAAATGGCGGTCTCGGTGCATCAGGGCAATGCGCGCGATCTTGAGGAATGGCTTGCCTCGGGGCTGGTCGACGTGATTCTGACCTATGAGACCGTGACCCATGGCGCCCAGACCGTGCACCCCCTGCCCCAGGAAGAGCTTGTGCTTTATTCCGACCGCGCCGAGACGCCGATCAAGGCCGACCCGTTTTACGTCTTTGTCGATCACGGCGAAGACTATCGGCGCAGCCATGGTGAGAGCTATCATGATGCCGGCATTGCGCGGATCAGTTTCGACAGCTCGTGGTGGGCGCTTCAGTTTCTGCTGGATCGCGGCGGCTCGGCCTATCTGCCGCGCGCACTGGCGGCGGCGCATGTCAGCGCTGGTGACCTCTACGAGATGACCGAAGCGCCGGTCTATACCCGCAAGAAATACCTGATTGTCAATGACACGGCGGCGCAGAATTGGGAGTGGTTTGCGCCGCTGGTGGCCCGGCTTTGGGAAAATGACGCGGCTTAGGCGCCGCGCAGGCAGTTTTCGCTTTCGCCCGCAAATCCGAGTTTGTAACCCTTGCACAGGGACACCCTCAGATTGGCGAGCGGCAATGGCGGAAAACTATGATTTCATCATCATCGGGGCAGGATCGGCGGGCTGTGTCCTGGCCGAGCGGTTAAGCGCGAGCGGTCGCCACAGCGTTTTGATCCTCGAGGCCGGCGGGCGTGGCCGCTCGCCCTGGATCGCGCTGCCGCTTGGCTATGGCAAGACCTTCTTCGATGGGCGCGTGAACTGGAAATACGAGGCCGAGCCGGAAGAGGCCCTCGCCGGGCGGCGCGCCTATTGGCCGCGCGGCAAGGGCGTGGGCGGGTCGGGCTCGATCAACGCGCTGGTCTATGCGCACGGGTTGCCGCATGATTTTGACGATTGGGAGGCTTCGGGCGCCACCGGCTGGGGCTGGGACGCGGTGCGCCGGACCTATGAGGCGATGGAAACCCAGGTCGCCCCGGATGGCGATTGCAGAGGCAGCGGCGCGCTGCATGTGCAGGATGTTTCGGATCAGATCCACCCGGTCAACCGCCACTTCTTTGATGCGGCGCGCGAACTGGGGCTGCCGCTCAGCGATGACATCAACGGAGCAGAGCCCGAAGGTGCGGCGATCTACCGGATCAACACGCGCGGCGGGCGGCGCAATTCTTCGGCGCGCGCCTTTCTCAAACCGGCGCTCAGGCGGGCCAATGTGACGCTTGTCACCGGCGCACTGGTCGAACGTATCGGCTTTGACGGGCGGCGCGCAGTGTCGGTTGAGTATCACCACCGGGGCACGGTCAAAACCGCGCGCGCGGGGCGCGAGATCATCCTTTCGGCCGGCAGCGTCACCTCGCCCCGCCTGTTGCAGCTTTCGGGCATCGGTCCGGCCGAGCACCTGAAATCGCTTGGCATCACCCCGATCATGGATGCGCCGCATGTGGGCGGCAATCTTCAGGATCACCTTGGCATCAACTATTACTTTCGCGCCACCGAACGCACCCTCAACAACGAGTTGGCCCCCTTCATGGGCAAGGTCCGCGCCGCGCTGCGCTATGCCCTGACGCGGCGCGGGCCGCTGGCGCTTTCGGTCAATCAATGCGGCGGTTATTTCCGCTCAAGCGACGGGCTGAACCGGGTCGATCAACAGCTTTATTTCAACCCCGTCACCTATACCACCACCCCCGACGGCACCCGCACCGTGATCAAACCCGATCCGTTTGCCGGCTTTATCCTTGGCTTTCAGCCCTCGCGCCCGACAAGCCGCGGCCGCATCGACCTGCGCGCCAACGATCCGGCGGCGCCGCCGCTGATCCGGCCCAACTCGCTGGCCACCGATGAGGACCGCGCGCAGGTGATCGCGGGTGGGCGGCTGTGTCAGCGTCTGATCACAAGCACCGCCCTGACCGGGCTTGTGCAATCGGCCATGGGCCCCGATCTGCGCGAGATGGACGATGCCGCGATCCTGGAGGATTTCCGCCACCGCTCGGGCACGGTATTTCACCCGGTGGGCACCTGTCGGATGGGGGCGGATGCCGCCACGTCGGTGGTTGACCCAGGCCTGCGCCTGCATGGCGTCACGGGCTTGCGGGTGGTTGATGCCTCGGTCTTTCCCAATCTCACCTCGGCCAATACCAACGCGCCGACCATGATGCTGGCGCATCGCGCCGCCGACCTTATTCTGAGCGATCTTTAGCGCGCCTCAGGTGCCGATGCGAAGGGTCGCCGTCATTTGCCGCAGAAGCGCGATCACGCTTTGCGCTGTGATCCGCCCGGTGGCGGGGTTTTCATCGCTCGGGCGGCCCTCGATCGACATGGTGAAATCGGAACTGTCAGAGGCAACCTGCACGCTGTGCACATTGCGCGTCACCCCCGGATCGGCCCAGATTTCAAGGGTTGTGCGGTCAGGGCCAAGCCCGGCCAGACTTATCGCGGCGGCGACATTGACGTTGGCGGGGAACTCGCGGGCGATCTCCGAGACGCTGCCGGACATGATGCAGACCGGCTCTGTGATGCCGCTCAACTCGATGCCGTTCTTGACAAGGTAAGGCGCGCCTTGCAATCCGGCGACCGGCTTGCGAGTTGTCATGCTCACCGAGGTGATCGTGCCCACCGCCGCCGCCTTGAGCGCATCAAGACCCAGCATGGCGCCCGACGGCACGATGATCTTGCCGCCATGTTCTTCTGCCAGATCAACAAGTTCGCCATGCTGCAAAAGCTGGCTTGCCGACAGCACGATCAGGGTTTTGCCAGCCAACAGGACCGGGCGGGCGATCTCGGGGAAAAGCTGCGGCGGCAGGCATTCGATGATGACATCACAGTGCTCGGCCAAGCCCGCGAAGTCATGCACCGAAACCGGCGTGGCAAGCGCGCCGTTGACCTCTGCGGCGCGCTCGGCCCGGCGCGCGCTGATCGCGGCAAGCTGAAAGCCGGGGATATCGCCCGCATCAAGTGCGCGCGCCACGCTCAGACCGATCGCGCCGGTGCCTGCTATACCAACCTTCATGCCATGCCCTTTTTGCGCGCGCCCCGGCGGGGCGTGCTCACTCGCTTGCCGCCTCGCCCTCGGGATAAAAACAGGCCGCGCTATGGGCGCCACCACTAAGGGCGGGCACCGTGGCCCGGCAATCGGGTTGCACCTTCCAGCATCGCGGCGCGAAGGGACAGCCATCGGGGATCGCCATCGGCGAGGGCAACTCTCCGATCAGCTTGATCCGCTCCTTGGCGGCATTCGGCGTGGTGCGCGGCGTGGCCGACAAAAGCGCCTTGGTATAGGGGTGCATCGGGTTCGCAAACACATCTGCCTTGGGCCCCTTTTCAACCGCGCGCCCGAGGTACATCACGATCAGATCATCCGCCACGTGGCGCACGACGCTCAGGTCGTGGCTGATGAAAAGATAGGCCAGATGCAGACGCTCCTGCAGCTCGCGCAAGAGGTTCAGGATCGAGCTTTGGATCGACAGGTCAAGCGCCGAGACCGGCTCGTCGAGCACCACCACCTTGGGGTCGAGCATCAGCGCGCGGGCAATCGCGATCCGCTGGCGCTGACCGCCGGAAAACATATGCGGATAGCGATCGTAATGCTCGGGCCGGAGCCCGACCAGGCGCAGCATGTCACGGCCCTTGGCCTGACGGTCTTCTTTGCTCATCTCCTTGCGGTTGATGATCAGCGGCTCTTCAAGGATCGCGCCGATCCGCTGGCGCGGGTTAAGCGAGCCATAGGGGTCCTGAAACACGATCTGAACCGATTTGCGCAGATCCGCCCAATCCTCCGGCAGCACCGGCTTGCCATCAAGGCTCAGCGTGCCCTCGGTCGGTTCTTCGATCATCGCGACCATGCGCGCCAGGGTGGATTTGCCACAGCCGCTTTCGCCGACCACGGCAAGGGTCTTGCCGGGGGTGAGATCAAAATCGACCCCGCCGACCGCACGCAGAACCCGCGTCTTGCCAAACAGCCCGCCGCCGACGTTGTAATGGCGCTCAAGCGCGCGCGCCTGCATCACCGGATCGGTCATGATGCAATCCTTTCGTCAGAGTTGACGGGGTAAAAACACCGCGCAAAGCCAAGATCGGCGCCAAGCGGTGGCGGCGGCGTTGCCTTGCATTTCGCATCGGCAAACTTGCAGCGCGGCGAAAACAGGCACCCCTTGGGGCGGTCAAACTGTCCCGGCACAACGCCGGGGATGGTCGGCAGAAACTTATCCGTCGCCCGTTCCGGCAGAGCATCCAGAAGCGCCGCCGTATAGGGGTGATGCGGGGTGGCGAAGAGATCGACGACCGGCTGTTCCTCGACCTTTTGGCCGGCGTATTGCACGCTCACGCGCTCTGCGGTTTCAGCGACGACGCCCATGTCGTGGGTGATCAGCACAAGGCCCATGCCGGTCTCGTCACGCAGGCTGGCCAGCAGATCGAGGATCTGCGCCTGAATGGTCACGTCAAGTGCGGTTGTAGGCTCGTCCGCGATCAGGAGCTTGGGCTTGCAGGCAATCGCCATGGCGATCATCACACGCTGGTTCATGCCGCCCGACATCTGGTGCGGAAAGGCCGCGAGGCGCTTTTCGGGATCGGGGATGCCGACCTGTTCAAACAGCTCGATCGCGCGGGCGTGGCGCGCGCGCCGGTCAAGCCCGAGGTGATAGCGCAGCGATTCCTTGATTTGCCAGCCGACTGTGAAGCACGGGTTGAGCGATGACATCGGCTCTTGAAAGATCATCGCAAGGTCGTTGCCGATGATGCGCCGCTTGGCGCGCGTGTCCATCCTGAGCAGGTCCTTGCCGTCAAAGCTCATCTCGTCGGCGGTGATGGTCGCGGTCCAGGGCAAGAGCCCCATCAGCGCCAGCATGGAGACCGATTTGCCCGATCCGCTTTCGCCGACGATGGCCAGAATTTCGCCGGTATCGACGTCCTGATCCACCGCGTCGACGGCGCGAAAGGCCCCGGATGCGGTGGCAAAATCAACGCTCAGATTGCGAATGCGTAGCAGTGACATGGCCTCAGCTCCGTTTCAGCTTGGGGTCGAGCGCGTCGCGCAGCCCGTCCCCCATCAGATTGATCGCCAGCACGGTGACAAGAATGGCGAGACCGGGAAAGGTCACGACCCACCACGCGCGCAGGATGAATTCGCGCGCCTCGGCCAGCATGGTGCCCCATTCCGGTGTCGGCGGCTGTGCGCCCATCCCCAGAAAGCCAAGTGCTGCGGCATCAAGGATGGCGGTCGAAAACGACAGCGCGGCCTGCACGATGATCGGGGCAAGACAGTTCGGCAGAACCGTCACGAACATCAGCCGCCCAAGCCCCGCACCAGCGACGCGCGCCGAGGTGACATAGTCTTTTTGCAGCTCCGACATCACGCTGGCGCGGGTCAGGCGCACGTAATGGGGTTGCAGCACGATGGCGATGGCGATCATCGCATTGGTCAGCGACGGCCCCAGGATTGCCACCAGAACCAGCGCCAGCAAGAGCGAGGGAAAGGCCAGGATGATATCCATCACCCGCATGATGATGCTATCGACCCATTTCGGCGCAAAACCGGTCAGCAGCCCGATGATGATCCCGCCAGAGGCGGCGACGGTGACCACGACAACCCCGACAAAGAACGAATAGCGCGCCCCGACGATCAGCCGTGACAGCATATCGCGCCCAAGAGGATCGGTGCCAAGCACGTAGGTCCAGCTTCCGCCCTCCTGCCAGGCCGGCGGCAGCAGGGTAAAGTCGCGGGCCTGCGCGGTCGGGTCATGCGGCGCGATCCAGGGCCCGAACAGGGCCAGGAAGGCAAAGACCGCAAAAATCCAGAGACCAATCACCGCGCCCCGGTTCTCGCGGAAATAGAACCAGAATTCACGCAGCTGTCCGGGGCGTTCGGGGCCATCCACCGGGGCGCCCTGCCCCTCGTTTGAGGTTGTATCGGTCATCAGCGTTTCCTGATCTTGGGGTTGATCACACCATAGAGCATATCCACGGTCAGGTTCACGATCATCACCATGACCGCGATCAGCAAGAGACCGCCCTGCACCACCGGATAATCACGCCGGAAAATGCTATCGACCATCCACTTCCCGATCCCCGGCCAGCTAAAGATCGTTTCGGTCAGGATCGCCCCGGCCAGCAAGGTGCCAACCGACAGGCCAATCACGGTGATCACCGGGATCAGGGCATTGCGCAGAGCGTGAATGCCGTTGATGCGCGCCGGAGAAAGCCCCTTGGAGCGCGCGGTACGGATGTAATCCTCGCCCAGCACCTCAAGCATGGCCGAGCGGGTCTGACGCGCGATCACCGCCAGAGGGATGGTGCCAAGCACAATCGTCGGCAACACAAGATGGCGCACCGCAGAGAAAAGCGCGCCCTTTTGCCCCGAGGCGACGGCGTCGATCAGCATGAATCCGGTGGGATCGGGGAAATAATACAAAAGGTCGATCCGTCCCGAGACCGGCGTCCACTGAAGATTGCCGGAAAACACGATGATCAGCAAAAGCGCCCACCAGAAAATCGGCATCGAATAGCCAACAAGCGCGGTCGACATCAAGGCGCGGTCAAAGAACTTGCCACGGTTGACGGCAGCAATCACCCCGGCAGGCAAGCCAAGCGCAACTGCGAAGATCATCGCACAGATCGAAAGCTCAAGCGTGGCCGGGAATAGCGTGAAAAACTCGTCCCAGACCGGGCGCTTGGTGACAAAGGAAGTGCCAAGATCGCCCTGAAGCACCCCGCCAAGGTATTCAAAGAACTGAACATAGACCGGGCGGTCATAGCCAAATTGCGCCGAAAGCTCGGCGTAGCGTTCGGGGCTGACACCGCGTTCGCCCGCCATGACAATGATCGGATCGCCCGGCAACATCCGGATGAACATGAATGAAATCAGCGTGACGCCGATAAATGTGGGCACAAAGGTCAGCAACCGGCTCAGGACATAATTCAGCATTTCAGCACCATGAGCTCCTTGGGGAATGTGGTGAGCGAGAGCGCGCCGGTTTCGGTCACAAGCACGTCGTCTTCGATGCGCACGCCGAATTTGCCGATCTCGTAAAGCCCCGGCTCGTTGGTATAGACCGTTCCGGCCGGCAGGGGCATCGGGTTACCGCGCATGATATAGGGCGCCTCGTGGACATCGCGCCCAAGGCCATGGCCGGTCTTGGTGCGGATGCGGTCGGCAAAGGGCGAGGCCTCAAGCACGCCGGTCACCGCATCGTCAATGGCATGCGCCGTGACGCCCGGACGTGTCACCTCGAACCCCTTCAGGTTGGCGCGCAGGACCGTGTCATAGACCGCGCGCCCCTCGTCACTGGCGTGATCGAGAAACACGGTGCGGGTGATATCGGCGGCAAAGCCATCCTTGCGCGCGCCGAAATCGAGTAACAGGGCATCGCCCGCCTGCACCGCATAATCAGCGCGGGCACTGGCATGCGGGCGCGCGGAATTATCGCCCGCCGCAACGATTGGCGCAAACGACAGGTCATCGGCGCCCTCGGCAAACAAGGCCTGCACCAGGGCGCGCTCGATATCCTTTTCGCTCTGTCCAAGGCGAATCTGATCGAGCGTGCGCGACAGGGCGCGCTCGGAAATCTCGATCGCGGCCTGAAGGGCGGCGATGTCATCGTCGGTCTTGACCATGCGCAGCGCGGAAATCTCGCGCTCGGCGTCGATGATCCGCAATCCGGGCTGGGCGCGCATCAGGGCGTGATGCACGAAAACCCGCATCACCTGCCCTTCGACCGCCAGCGATTTCAGGCCAAGATGTGCCGTCAGCGCGGCGAATTCCCTGTCATAGCCGGTCTGATCGCGCCAATCAAAGGTGACCCCGTCAAAGCCGACCAGGGTCCAGCTTCCGAGTTCGAGATTGGGCAAAAGGGCGGCGGGGGCGGTGGTGCTGCCGCTTGCGGGGATCACCACCAGAAACGGGCGTTCATGGCTCATGAAACTATGGCCAAGCGCGCGGGTAAAGTTCGGCCCCGGCACAAGCGCCACGGCATCAACCCCAAGGGCGGCGGCCACGGCTGCATAGTCGGCCAAACGGGTGGAAAGGGCCAGCGTCATGCGACCTCGCTTTCATCAAGGCGAAGGACGGGACAGCGCGCGCGGCGCTGTCCCGAAGGGACCGTCGCTTATTGCGACAGGCCGACCTGGTTGAAGATATGGCCACCAAGCGGGTGAACCACATAGCCCTCAACCTCGGGGCGCATGGTCATATAGACAACCGAATGCGCGATCGTGGCCCAGGGCGCCTGTTCCTTGAAGATGACCTGCGCCTTTTCATAAAGCGGCGCGCGTTCGGCTTGCGTTGGCAGAACCTTGGCCTCGTTGATCACCTTGTCAAACTCCTCGTTGCACCACTGGGCACGGTTCGAGGCGCCAACCCCATCACAGCCCAGAAGAACGGCAAGGAAGTTGTCGGGATCACCGTTGTCCCCGGTCCAGCCAAGCAGAACCGCACCATCGCGATCCTCGGCTTTCGAGCGATCAAGGTATTCGCCCCACTCATAGGACACGATCTCGACGGTGACGCCGATCTTCGAGAAATCCTCTTGCATGAGCTCGGCCATGCGACGCGCATTGGGGTTATAGGGGCGCTGCACCGGCATCGCCCAGATCTTGAGGTTCAGATCGCTGACGCCTTCGTCCGCCAGCATCTTCTTGGCCGCCTCGGGATCATAGGGATCGTCCACGATGGCATCGTTATAGGACCACATGGTCGGCGGGATCGGGTTCTTGGCGATCTGGCCAGAGCCCTGAAAGACCACATCAATGATCGCCTGCTTGTCGATCGCCATGTTCAGCGCCTTGCGCACCTTGGGATTGTCATAGGGCGCGACCTTGGTGTTGTACGCAAGATAGCCGACGTTCAGGCCTTCCTGTTCCATCACCACGATGTCGCTGTCGTCTTTCATCGCCTGAACATCCGCCGGGGTCGGATAGGCCATGACGTGACACTCGCCTGCCTTGACCTTCTGATAGCGCACGCTTGCATCCGGGGTGATCGCGAAGATCAGCGATTGCACCTTGGCGGCATCGCCCCAATAGGCGTCATTGCGCAGATAACGGATCACGGCATCTTTCTGATAGGCCTGAAACGAGAAAGGACCGGTGCCGATCGGCGCCTGGTTCACCATCTCGGGCGTCCCGGCCGCCATCATCGCATCGGCGTATTCCTTGGACACGATAGAGCCAAAATCCATCGCCATATTGGCAATGAATGGCGCCTCGGGGCGGGTCAGGTTGAACGTGACGGAATAGTCGTCGACCTTTTCGATGCTGCTGACCAGCTCGGGCATCGACATGCCGGTGTAATATTCCCAGGTGCCGCCGGACACCTGATTATAGGGGTTGTCGGGGTTGCCCTGGCGATCAAACGAAAAGATCACGTCATCGGCGTTGAAATCACGCGTCGGCGTGAAGTTGGCGTTCGAGTGAAACTTGACACCCTTGCGCAGATTGAAGGTGATCGCCTTGCCGTCCTCGGACACTGTCCAGCTTTCGGCGAGACCGGGCAAAACCTCGGTTGTGCCGACCTTGAATTCAGTCAGGCGGTTATAGATCGGGTGGCTTGACGCATCAAAGGTCGTCCCGGCGGTATAAAGCGCCGGGTCAAAGCCCTCGGGCGACCCTTCCGAGCAATAGACCAGCGATTGCGCCGAGGCGCCCATAGCCCCCAGGGCGGCGCAGGCGACGCCTGCGAATAGTGAAAGTCTGAAAGACATACCTCTGTCTCCTGTTGTTGTAGGTTTATCTTTGACGGACTCTTGCGGCCCGGCATGCCCTTACTCTGCATGGCTGATTGCGGAAAGCAAACCGATTATTCCCAAATCGCCAGTTTGCTCTGCCTTCCGTCGGGTCACAGCCGCAGCATCGAGACCACAGCAGAAGCTTGGCTGTCTGTCGCGATGAAAGCAAACACAAACAGGCGCAAACGCGATTTTATCCGAGGGGCTGGAACACCACGCGTCTTTGACCCGATGCAGCGTGGTTTGCTGAATCCACGGCGCTAACGCGCCAGGCAATATTGCGCCAAAGGTCACGCATTTCTGGCCTGAACCAGCCTTTCACCGCCCTAGCGGTAGACGGCAGCGGTGCGGGACAAAGTGAGCTTTCGCTGCGGCTACGCGAATGCCTGTTTTCCGTCTGACAGGCCATTTGGATCAACGTCGTGACGCAAAAGTCAAGGTTGCCTGACGTTCGGCGCGGGGCAAGTGGATGTGGGTAATTGGTGGTCCCGGCGCGATTCGAACGCGCGACCTTTCGCTTCGGAGGCGAACACTCTATCCAGCTGAGCTACGGGACCGTTGGAAATGGTCGATAAACGCTTACGGCCATAGCTTCAAGTCTCGAAGTCGCGCCAAATTGAAATCCTCGGCTCTATCGGCACTTTTCTTGATCTCTGATGGCAACTCGTCCTGCCTGCCATTTCGAGGACACTGTAAAAGCCCAGATGCGGCGCGCATGTTCCGGGGCACGCACTGCCCCGCAATCGCAAAATCAGCCGAAAAGCTCGTGCGCCAGTTCAAGCGCGTCGATAAGGGCATCGACCTCGGCGCGGGTGTTGTACATTGCAAAAGACGCACGGCACGTGGCTGTTACCCCCAAGTGATCCATCAACGGACCGGCGCAATGATGGCCCGCGCGCACTGCGACGCCCTTTTTGTCAAGGATTGTCGAAATGTCATGCGCATGCGCCGCGCCCTGCATGGTGAACGAGAAAATCGCGGCCTTGTCCGGCAAGGTGCCCTGTTGCGCAATCCAGTTCAGCCCGGCCAGTTTGGCTTGTGCATACTGGCTCAGGTCGTCTTCATGGGCGGCAATCGCCTCCATGCCGACACCCATCATATACTCAAGCGCGACGCCAAGGCCGATAGTCTGCACGATACCGGGGGTGCCGGCCTCGAATTTCATCGGCGGGTCGTTATAGGTCACGGTGTCCTTGCTGACCTCACGGATCATGTCACCGCCGCCCATGAAGGGGCGCATTTCGGCCATCCGCTCTTTCTTGACAAAGATCGCACCAGAGCCCGAGGGCCCGTAAAGCTTATGCCCGGTGATGGCATAGAAATCACACCCCAAGGCATCGACATTGACCGGCATATGCACCGCACCCTGGCTTCCGTCGACCAGCACGGGCACGCCCTTGGCATGGGCGGCGTCGCAAATTGTTTTTACATCAACTTTGGTCCCCAAGACATTGGAAAGCTGTGTAATTGCGATCAACTTGGTGCGCGGCGTGATGGCGTCGATCACCTTTTGCGGATCAAGATAGCCGCGTGCATCCACATCCACCCACCTGAGGGTGACGCCTTGGCGTTCGCGCAGGAAATGCCAGGGCACGATATTGGCGTGATGCTCCATCACCGACAGGAGAATCTCATCGCCCGCCTGCATGCGCGGCATGGCCCAGCCATAGGCGACCATGTTGATGCCCTCGGTGGTGCCGGAATTCAGAACGATCTGATCCTCGTCGGCAACGCCGAGAAAGCGCGCAATCGTGCCGCGCACGGATTCGTACTTTTCCGTCGCCAGATTGCTGAGGAAATGCAGCCCGCGATGCACATTGGCATACTCAAAGCTGTAGGCGGTTGTGATGGCATCAATCACCACCTGCGGCTTTTGCGCCGAGGCCCCATTATCAAGGTAAACCAAAGGCTTGCCGTTCACTTCTCGTGCAAGAATCGGGAAGTCGGCGCGAATTTTCTCTACATCGAGCATCTCATGCCCCTCCCATGGCGGCGACGCCGATCATGCTTAGCAAAATGGACAGGCCCACGGCCATGGCCACCATCGCCAAAACAATCACCCCCGCCGCCTTGAACATATTGTCAAAGCGATGCGCGGCATCGACAAATCCGATCAGAATATAAATGCCCCAGAGCGAGGTTATGAAAATCACCATTACGCCAAGAACAGGCGCCACGATCACCAGAACCGCCACCACCAGTTGCAGGATAAGCCGCAGCACCTGAAGCCAGCAGATCAGCACAAGCATGTCATCCAGACGCCCCTTGCCACCAAAGCCCTGCCCGATCCAGTAAAGCGTCAGCACCGTGATCGCGAGGGCGGCGAACAGAAACATCGTGAACAAGACCGGCGAATGAAAGGCCGGCGGCATCATTGCGGTTGCCATCGGATCGCTTGTCGGCGTCAGGCGCAGCGTGACCGAATAGACGATCGAGTTGAGCACCGACATCAGCGCAAGCGCCGTCCACAGCCAACGCTGTGGCAGGTTGAGCGCGATCAGGACCCCTGCGGCGCTGCGCGGGGCAAATAACGTCTGCACCAGAAGTGCCTTGAACCCGGCCTGTGTCATGCGTTGCTCCATTCCGCCTCTAGCCAGCCAGCGACCCAGAACCAGCCAAAGAAACTCAACCAGATCAGCCCAACCGCCTGAAGCCCCGGCCCCGGACCGATAAATCCGGCCACCAGCCCATGCAAAAGCATGATCGGGCTTGTCGCCAGCAGAGCCCAGAACAGCGCGACGCGCGCGCCATAAGCAGTCCCCTTGGCGCGAAGCATGCGGGCAAGGCCATGGCTCAAGAGGGCCAGAGTATAAAGGATCAGCGGCGCAATGAATATCCAGGCCAAAAGCGCGCCGCCCAGCATCGGGTTAAGCTCTTGCCCGGTCAGATGCGCCTCGCGGGCAAGGCGCGGCCATTGCGCGATGAAAATCACCCCGCAAGCGGCCACGAGAATGACCAGAGCCCGATCTTCGCGGGGACCGGCATCAAGCAGGCGCCGCACCACCCGGCGCGGCCCCCGATAGGTGGCGACGATGTCGCGTGTGACCGGCATCAGCCGCGCCGACGCTCCAGCCAACCCTCAAGCCGACTGTTGATTTCCCCGCGCAGGGCCTCATCCGAGATTTCCTCGACCGCTTCGGCCAAAAAGGCCAGCGTCAAAAGGTCGGTTGCAATCGCCTTTGGCACACCGCGCGCGCGCAGGTAATAAAGCGCATCCTCGTCAATCGCGCCGGTGGTGCTGCCGTGGGAACAGGCGACGTCATCGGCGTAAATCTCTAGCTCGGGCTTGGCCAGGAACTGGCTGTCGTCCTCCAGCAAGAGCGCCTGGCTGATCTGATAGCCATCGGTCTTTTGCGCGCCGGCCTTGACCAGGATCTTGCCCTGAAACACGCCCGTCGCGCCGTTGCGCAGCACCTTCTTGAACACCTGGCGGCTTTCACAGCGCTCGGCGTCATGGGTGATGAAGACGGTGTCATCGTGATGAAAGTCACCGTCACCCATGGCCGCGCCGGCCACATGGGCGGTCGCATCATCGCCGGTAAGCTCGATCACGCATTCGTTGCGCGTCATCACGCCATTGGCGGTCATGGTAAAGCTCTTGAAGGCGCTCTTTGTCCCAAGGCGGGCAAAGATATGCGTCGCCGCGCGCCGCTCATGATCGCGCCCCTGGGTACGCACATGGTGGAAGGTCGCGCCATCGCCAACCTCGACTTCCATCACCTTGTTGAATCGCGCCGCCGCCGGGCCGTTTTCAAGAACGGTGACCTCAGTGTCGGTATCAAGCTTGATAAGGTGGTGTAAGATCGCATCCGAAGCATCTGATTTGTGGATATAAATCAGGTTTATCGGCTTGCTGGTCGCTGCCGTCACATGGATCAGGATCCCGTCGGTTGCAAGGGCGGTATTGAGCGCCGCAAGCGGGCGCGCCACCGGCGACTGGCCGCGCTCTTCGAGCACGCCATAGGTGTCTTTCGCCCAGTGGATATCGCTTTGACCGGCCTCGGCCAGACGCTCGATCCGCACCCCCTCAAGCGCGAGGTCATCGCTGGCCTCGGCGTCAAAAACCCCATCCACAAAGACGATCCGAAGCCGGTCAACGCCGCCGAACATCTCGGCCTCGTCGCCATTGTCAAACAGCGCCGCTTTTGGAGCCTCGGCCTGAACAAGGCTGTCGGGGCGGGTGAATTTCCAATACTCATCGCGCCGTTCCGGCAGGCCCATGGCCCGCAGCCGATCAAGCGCCGCGCCGCGCGCCGCCATGGCCCATGTGCCCCCTTCGGGAAGCGAAAGCGCCGCAAGACGCTCTTGGTTCGCTGTCATTTTTGCCTGCGGGGCCGCCATCATGCCACCTCCGACAGGATATCGGCATAGCCGTTCTTCTCTACCTCAAGCGCCAGGTCCGGGCCGCCGGTCTTGATGATCCGGCCATCGGACATGATATGCACCACGTCGGGTTTGATATGATCGAGCAGGCGCTGATAGTGGGTGATCACAAGAAAGCCGCGACCCGCATCGCGCAGGGCATTCACCCCTTCCGACACAAGTTTCATCGCATCCACGTCAAGCCCGGAATCGGTCTCGTCCAGAATGCACATCTTCGGCTCAAGCATCGCCATCTGCAGGATTTCATTGCGCTTTTTCTCGCCGCCTGAAAAACCGACATTTACGGGCCGCTTGAGCATGTCGGCGTCGATCTTGAGGGTTTTTGCCTTTTCGCGCACCAGTTTGAGGAAGTCGGCGGCGCTGATCTCGTCCTCGCCACGCGCCTTGCGCTGTGCGTTCATGGCGGTGCGCAGAAAGGTCATATTGCCCACACCGGGGATTTCGACGGGGTATTGGAAGGCCAGGAAAAGGCCCGCCGCCGCACGCTCTTCCGGCTCCATCTCAAGGAGATCGACCCCTTCCAGCGTGGCGTTGCCTTCGGTCACGGTATACCCATCGCGCCCCGAAAGAACATAGGACAGCGTTGATTTCCCAGAGCCGTTCGGCCCCATGATCGCATGCACTTTGCCCGCCTCGACGGTCAGGTTCACACCCTTCAGGATGGTCTTGTCCTCTTCTTCAAGATCGACGTGCAGGTTCTTGATTTCCAACATTTTATGTCCTCACCGTGTGTTACGTTCAAACCCGCCTCAGGGCCGGGTCATCATCTCGATTATTTTCAAAAGCCGATCCGCCGGCAGGCCCATCGGCTTTACGTCAAACTCGGCCATGCGGCCATGCAGGCGCGAAGGCGCGCCCAGAAACTCTTCGATCTGGTGGTACTGGCGACGACGCTTATAGTCATCGACCAACACCATCACCGGCCGGGTCGTGCGCAAGGCCACCGCCATCGCACAGCCGGTGCGAAACCGCCCATCCACCAGCACCACATCGGGCTGGCGAAATTCCGGCAGGTCCCAGACCTCCAGCGGATAATGCGCATAGCGCTTCCAGCCACTGTTGTTGCGGGGAAATCCCCATTCCTTGGTTGGTCCGATATCGGACCAGATCACATCAACTTCGGTCGCCTCGGCGGGCGGGTTCTGGGCCAGAAAGCCGCGCATCATCTGCGCCCAGTCCTGATCGCCCTCAACGCTAAACACCTGTTTTCCAGGCATTTCCGACGCCATCACCGTCGAGCCACCCGATCCGTATTCCAGGATCACCGAGGCCCCCTCATAGGCCGCGCGCACCGCGGCCGCCTCGGCCTCGGGCAGGGTCAGCTCGGGGCGGTCTATGATCGGCGCGCCCGACATCCTAGCCGAGCACCACCGCAGTCCCGGAGGCCGAGACCATCAACATCGACTCCCCGACAACCTCGTAATCAAGATCAACCCCGACCACCGCATCCGCGCCAAGCGCCACCGCGCGCTGTTCAAGCTCTTGCAGCGCCACGTCGCGCGCATCCGCAAGCTTGGTTTCATAGGCGCCAGAGCGCCCGCCAACCACATCGGTGATCTGGGCGAAAAAATCGCGCACAATATTGGCCCCCATGATCGCCTCGCCGACAACAATGCCGCGATAATCGGTAATGGGTCGCCCTTCGACGCTTTGGGTGGTGGTGATGATCATCGCCGTCTAGCCTTCCTATCGTTCATGCGTAGGGTGGGTGAAACCCACGCCCTAGCCGACAGACCCTTCCAGAGAAATCGCCACCAATTGCTGCGCTTCCATCGCAAATTCCATCGGCAGCGCCTGAAGCACGTCCTTGCAGAACCCGTTCACCACAAGCGCCACGGCCTCTTCCTCGTCCATGCCGCGCGAGCGGCAATAGAACATCTGGTCGTCGTCCACCTTCGACGTGGTGGCCTCATGCTCTACCCGGCTCGAGTTGTTCTTGACCTCTATATAAGGCACCGTATGCGCGCCGCACTTGCTGCCGATCAAAAGACTGTCGCATTGGGTATAGTTGCGGCTGTCCTTGGCCTTGGGATGCATTGAGACAAGCCCGCGATAGGTATTCTGTGCGTGTCCCGCACTGATCCCCTTGCTGACGATGCGCGAGCGGGTGTTCTTGCCGAGATGGATCATCTTGGTGCCGGTGTCGGCCTGCTGATAGTTGTTGGCGATGGCGATCGAATAAAACTCGCCCTGGCTTTGATCGCCGCGCAGAATGCAACTCGGGTATTTCCAGGTCACAGCAGAGCCGGTTTCGACCTGCGTCCACATCACCTTGGCCCGATCACCCCGGCAATCGGCGCGCTTGGTCACAAAGTTATAGATCCCGCCCTTGCCGTTCTCATCACCCGGATACCAGTTCTGGACGGTGGAGTATTTCACCTCGGCGTCTTCCTCGATGATGATCTCGACCACGGCGGCATGAAGCTGTGCAACGTCACGCTTCGGCGCGGTACAGCCCTCAAGATAGCTCACATAGCTGCCCTTGTCGGCGATGATCAGGGTACGCTCGAACTGGCCGGTGTTTTCGGCGTTGATGCGGAAATAGGTGCTCAGCTCCATCGGGCAGCGCACGCCCGGCGGCACATAGACAAACGAGCCATCCGAGAAGACCGCCGAATTGAGCGTGGCATAGTAATTGTCGCTTACCGGCACGACCGAGCCGAGGTATTTCCTGACCAGCTCCGGGTGCTCCTTGATCGCTTCCGAGATCGAACAGAAAATCACCCCGGCCTTGCGCAATTCGGCCTGAAACGTGGTGCCGACCGACACGGAATCAAACACCGCATCCACGGCCACCTTGCGCCCTTCGGCGGGCATATCCTCGGCGCCTTCGACCCCGGCAAGGATCATCTGCTCCTTAAGCGGAATACCAAGCTTGGCATAGGTCGCCAATAGCTTGGGGTCGACCTCGTCCAAGGACTTGGGCTTGACCTCCATGCTCTTGGGGCGGGCATAGTAATACTGGTTCTGAAAGTCGATTTTCGGATAGTCGACCATCGCCCAGGTCGGCTCTTCCTTGGTCAGCCACCGGCGATAGGCCTCAAGCCGCCACTCGGTCATCCACTCGGGCTCTTCGTTCTTCGAACTGATCAGACGGACGATATCCTCGTTAAGCCCAAGCGGGGCGTATTCCATCTCGATATCGGTTTCCCAGCCGTACTTATAGGCGCCGCCGACCTCGCGCACGGCATCGACGGTTTCCTGATCTACGCCTTCCTTGACCTGAACATCGTCCAAAGCAGCCATTCCTATCTCCTTAACCTCTCAGGCCATGCGGCCCTGATGTTTTTGCCAGCGCTTCAGCCAGTCTTCGGCAAAGCGCATGATCTCATCTTCTGTCGTCTGGGGCCCAAGCGACACGCGTATCGCGCAGCTTGCCTTGGCCTCGTCAAATCCCATCGCCCGCAAGACATTGCTGGCGCGCACCTTGCCGCTCGAACACGCACTGCCCGCCGAAATGGCAAACCCGGCAAGGTCCATCGCCATAACCTGCGTCTCGCCCTTCCAGCCCGGCGTAATGAAGCAACTGGTGTTGGGCAAGCGCTCTACGGCTTTCCCGACAAAAATAGTCTCATTTGCAAACTGTGCAATAGTGGATTCTAGAATGTTTCTAAGTTTTTCGACTCTCGCCCAGGTCTCACCCTCAAGATCACGGGCTGCCGCCTCGGCGGCGGCTCCGAATCCGGCGATGCCGATCACGTTCTCGGTGCCCGCCCGACGCCCCATTTCCTGACCCCCGCCAAGGATCTGGGCCGCAACATCCGTGCCACGCTTGACGACAAGCGCACCAATCCCCTTGGGACCGCCAAGCTTATGGGCCGAGACAAGGGCCATTTGCGCCCCGGACCAATTGAACGCCAAGGGCAGCCTGCCGAATCCCTGCGTCATGTCACTTAGCGCCAAACCATCGGGCAAGACCTGAATCACCCCGGTTTCGGAATTCGCCAGTTGCAGAACGGATGCCGCAGGGTCGCTCACGGTCACCCGTCCGGCCTGATCCACTTCGAGATCATCGCCAACCCAGGCCCCGACCGCATCATGCTCCACCGCAGCCCCGCTCAATCCGCGCCCGCGACAGGCGAGCGCCGCCCCCTCCGTCGCGCCGGAGGTGAAAATCACATCGGCCCCCTCGGCGCCAAAAGCCGCCGCCACCTGCGCGCGCGCCCTCTCGACCAAGCCCTTGGCCGCACGCCCCTCGGCATGCACACTCGAGGGATTGCCAACAATATCCATCGCCGCAATCATCGCCGCGCGCGCCTCGGGCCGTAGCGGCGCCGTCGCGTTATAATCAAGGTAAACCCGCGCCATTACACGGCTTCCCCTTCTTCTTGGCAAAAATACTCGCGCCGCAGGCCCAATTCAGCGCCCGGCAGGGCGTCACTCCTATTAGCGCCCGGCAGGGCGTCACGTCTGATTGCGCCCGGCAGGGCGCGCTGCCGCGACGCCGAAGGCGGCGCAATCCCTTCAAACGCGGGCCTCATTCCTCATCCACCACAGAAAACAGATGCGGCACCGCCGGACAGGGCGCCAAAGTGTTGCCCACCACGTCGCTGAGCCGCGTCTGATGCAGATAGACATAAACCTGCGCGCTCAGGCCTTCCCAAAGCCGGTTCGCCATGGATTGCGCGCGCGATCCGCTCGCGCCCCCCGAGGCCCCGGCCCCCTTGTGCAGCGCATCCACCGTCTCATCCACGGCCGCCAGAATATCGGCCACCCGGATCTCTGACGCGGGGCGCGCCAGACGATAGCCGCCGCCTGGCCCGCGCACCGAGGCCACAAGTCCGGCGCGGCGCAATTTGACGAAAAGCTGTTCAAGATAGGGCAGTGAAATATCCTGACGCCGCGACACTTCGCCAAGCGTTACCACCGCGCCCTGCGGCTGAAGCGCGATATCCACCAGCGCAACCATCGCATATCTGCCCTTTGTGCTCAGTTTCATTAGTCCACTCCCCTGCGAACAGATTGACCTTACGCACCGCAAGGCTTATCTCCCTTTGAGCCATAGCGGCCCTGGTCGCAATTTAGAACAGTTCTAAGGTGCTTGAGCGATTTCGTCAAGATTATCGCGCGCATCTCTCAGTAAGGATAAAGGGAACACATGCCCGAGGTAATCTTTCCCGGCCCAGAAGGTCGGCTCGAAGGCCGCTACCATCCACAAAAAGAAAAAGACGCCCCGATTGCGATCGTGCTTCACCCGCACCCGCAATTTGGCGGCACGATGAACAACAAGGTTGTCTACAACCTTCATTATGCCTTTTACAACATGGGCTTTACCGTGCTGCGCTTCAACTTTCGCGGTGTCGGTCGAAGCCAGGGCGAGTATGATCAGGGCGTTGGCGAGCTGTCGGATGCGGCATCGGCTCTCGACTATCTGCAATCAATGAACAACAACTCCAAGCATTGCTGGGTCGCCGGCTTTTCGTTTGGCGCCTGGATCGGCATGCAGCTCTTGATGCGTCGGCCTGAGATCACCGGCTTTATCTCGGTCAGCCCGCCTGCCAATATGTATGACTTCTCGTTCCTTGCGCCCTGCCCGGCCTCTGGTCTGATCATCAACGGCAGCAATGACCGCGTCGCCCCGCCCGCCGATACCACGGCACTGGTGAATAAACTGCATGAACAGCAGGGCATCACCATCACCCATGAAGAGGTCGAGGGTGCGGGCCATTTCTTTGAAGATCCGTTTATGAATCCGATGATCAACAGCGTCACCTCTTACGTCAAACGCCGTCTGACCGAGAATACGCGCTAAAGGGAGAAAACCTGATGGGTGTCACCGAAGATCTTGCCGATGAACTGGCGCGCGACGTGATCAAGGCCATCGAGGTTACAGGCGACGAGGATCTGGTCGCCGATATCCAAAAGGTGCTGGGCGCCGGGTCGCAGACCGCTGAGGAGGCCTTTCTGACCTCGGTTCGCGTGCGCCGTGCGAACATCAAGGCGCGCGCCTATCTCATTGAAAAGCTGAAGAAATTCAAAGATGAGAAAGAGGCCCAGAAAACCTCTGGCGACTAGATAAACCCACGCGCCCTGATGTGACGCCAGGACACGCGTGGGTTTCACCCACCCTACATCAAACCTGACCGTTGCGAGTGCAAACCATCGAAGGCCCCGGTCGCGCGCCCGGCGTCAGGGCTCTGGTGATCACATTTCTATTTTCACCTTCGGGCGAACTGACATAAATCTTCCATATATTCTTGTCATTCCGATCACGTCCCTTTGCCGTTTCTTAAATCCTTGGCGGTTTTCTTTCCGGGTACACAAACCTAGGGAAATTGCGATGGTGACGAATGGTGTTCTGAGTGCGGCAAAGGCCGCAGTCCCCCTGGCGATGATGCTTTGTTGCGGTTTTGCATCCGCAGACACGCTTCGGGTCGGTGGGACCGGGACGGCCCTTGGCAGCATGCGCATTTTGGCCGAGGCGTATGAGGCACAGCACCCGGACATGAGCATCGAGGTGCTTCCGAGCCTCGGAAGCAGCGGCGGCATCAAAGCCGTGATCGCAGAGGCAATTGAACTTGGCCTAAGCGCACGCCCACTCAAGGACGCCGAACAGGCGGCGGGCGCGCAGGCGAGGGTTTTTGCCCGCAGCCCGCTTGTCTTTGCCACGTCGCTCGACAATCCGGCCGACGCAATCACCACACAGGCAATAGAAGCGGCCTTCTCCGGGCGAATCCTGCGCTGGGCAAGCGGTGCGCCGATCCGTCTTGTCATGCGCCCTGTCGAAGAGGCCAATACCAAGATCCTGAGGGGGGCTGTCCGATGGGATGGCGCGGGCGGTTGAGCAAGCCTTTGAGCGCCCCGGCCTTATCAGCGCGACCAACGATCAGGACAATGCCGACGCACTTGAGCGATTGTCGGGGTCTCTCGGACTTATCGCACTTGGTCAGATCAGGACAGAAAAGCGACGCCTCAAGATCCTTGCGCTGGATGACACGGCACCGGAGGGTGTCTTTGCCAAAGGTCGGGAAAACACGCTTTTGAAAACCATTTACGTGGTTTCAAAGCAAACATTGTCCCCTCAAACCGCTCAATTCCGCGATTTTATCTATTCAGATCAGGCCCACGATATCCTTCTTGCCCATGATTTCACCCCTGCCTGGAAGTGAGCAGAATGGCCGTGCAAAGCACCCTGACCTGAGAGATCGACCCGCGTGTCCTTCAACTTACGTCGGTTACGGCTCTGGTGGTTGCCGTTGCTCTTGCCGTGATGGCGCCGGTTTTCTACTTCGGCTATGAATATGCCCGCGGCAGTTCCAGCACGCAGGCCAGCGTGAATTCGCGGACTGTGTCACAGCTTATCGGGCACAACCCTCAAATGTGGCAATTCGAAACTCTGAGGATCAACGAAACCCTGGGCGGCCATGAGAAAACCGAAATTCGCCGCCTCTACGGCCTTGACGGAACGCTGGTCACCGAGGTCGGCTATGCTGCCCGGCCCGATGATCGTGACAACCGCTCCGGTATTTGACGCCGGAATCAAAGCCGGCAATCTGGAGGTAACCCAAAGCCTGCGTCCGTTGGTCGAGCGCAGCTTCATGGTATTTTTATTCTCAAGCCTCATTGGAACCCTCATTTTTCTCGCCATGCGCACGCTTCCCCTCGGTGTATTGCGGCGGGCGATTGATCATGCGTCGTTTCTGGCAAGCCACGATCCCCTGACGAAACTGCCCAATCGAACGCTGTTCAACGATTGGCTCGACAACGCCGTCGCCGACACCGAGCGCAGGCAAAAGCCGTTGGCCGTCCTGTGCCTCGATCTGGATCACTTCAGGGACATCAACGATATTCTTGGTCATGCGGTCGGGGACGAACTATTGACGCAGGCGACGGCGCGCATAAAGGCTCTGCTTGAAAGCAACGACTTTCTGGCCCGGTTGGGCGGCGATGAATTTGCCATCGTGCAGACAGACAAGGCGCGGCCACATCATGCAACTCAGCTTGCCAGCCAGATCATCAGCGCGCTGGCACGGCCTTTTGATCTGGACGGGAATGAAGCCCATGTCGGGGCCAGTGTCGGCATCACGATCCTCAATCTCGACGAGCAGACCGAGGCATCGACCCTTCTAATACAGGCCGATCTTGCACTGTATCGCGCCAAGTCCAAATGCCGCGGTTCGTTACAGTTTTTTGCCGAGGAGATGAATGAGCAGCTCCTGATCCGCAAACAGCTCAAGGGCGATCTCAGGCGCGCCATTCCCGAGGGGCAGCTTGAGCTGGAGTTTCAGCCGCAGGTCGATCTGACGACCGGCAAGGTGATTGGAGTCGAGTGCTTGCTGCGCTGGAGCCACCCGACCAAAGGCAGGGTGCCGCCGGATCAGTTCATACATCTCGCAGAAGAGAGCGGGCTGATCATTCCGATCGGCGATTGGGTCATTTGCCAGGCCTGCGCCCAGGCAAATGATTGGCCCGAGTTGAAATTTGCCGTCAATGTTTGCCCGATCCAGTTTCGCCAGGGCAATATCGTCGAAACCGTCCGCAACGCGCTTGAAGCCGAGGGGGTCAGTCCCAACAGGCTCGAGATTGAGATCACCGAGGGCATATTGCTTCAAAACACAGAGGAAACCATCGCCATCCTGACCGAGCTGAAAGCCATGGGTGTGCGCATCGCGATGGATGATTTCGGCACCGGCTACTCAAGCCTGAACTATCTGCGCCGGTTCGATTTTGACAAGATCAAGATCGACCAATCCTTTATCGCGGGACTTGGCCGAAGCACCGAATCGGATTGCATCATCCAGGCCGTCATCGACCTTGGCGCGTCACTTGGCATGACGTCAAATGCCGAAGGGGTGGAAACCCTGGCACAGGCGCGCAAACTCAAGCAACAGGGCTGCAAAGAGGTTCAGGGCTACTTTTTTGGCAGGCCAATGCCCTCGACCAGCATTCAAGAGCTTTTGGTTGATCATGACTGGATGATGCTTGCCGCCGATGACACGCCCTCCCGCTCAACCGATACAGACCCTGCGGACGTCTCGCGCCCAGGCCGTAAAAAAGCCAAGGGATGATCCACCGGCGGCCCAGGCCCCGCACCAGTGGTGCAGGGCCGTTGGCATGATCAGGCCCGCAGACGCGCGCCGCTTGGGTCGAACGGTGGTTCATGCAGAATGCGCGCCTTATGCGGGCGCCCCAGCACCATCACCTCGACCACGTCACCGGGCGCGGCGCCTTTGACATAGCCAAGCGCAAGGCTCATCCCGACGCTATAGCCATAGGTGCCCGAGGTGACCCGGCCAATGCCCTTGCCATCCTTCATGATCGGCTCGCCGCCGGTGGCATCGGCGTTCGAGGCAGTTACCTCTGCCTCGTCCAGATGCAACAGCACAAGTGTTTCGCGCTGAGCCTTGGCAAGCACGTCTTGCACCGCACCCTTGTTGAGAAAATCCTTGTCCATCTTGCAAAGCCCCGCAAGTCCGACCTCTTGCGGCCAGTATTCGGGGCTATATTCGCGGCTCCACGAGCCATAGCCCTTTTCAACCCGCATCGACATCAGCGCTCGGCTGCCGACCGGCCCGGCGCCAACCTCTTTGCCCGCCTCAAGAAGCGCATCGTACAATTGCGCCTGATCTTCGGTGGCGCAATGCAATTCCCACCCCAGATCGCCGGTAAAGCTAACCCGCAGGGCGACACAGTCGACGCCACCAAGGGTAATGCGCTGCGAGCGCATGAAGGCGAAATCATCCGTCGCCAGTGACGCATTGGTCAACCGCTGCAACATCTCGCGCGATTTCGGACCGGCCACGTTAAAGCCGCAAACCGCCTCGGTCAGGCTCTCAAAGGTGGTGCCCTCGGGCAAGGGCACAGCATCGAAAAACCGCTTGTGATAACGCTCGGCCATGCCCGAGGAAATCACCCAGAATTCATCCTCGCCGAGCCGCGTCACGGTGGCATCCCCGGCAATCCCGCCGCGCACCCCGATCAGCGGCGTCAGGCAAGAGCGCCCCACCGCCTTTGGCATCCGGTTGGCAAAAACCGTGTTTAGCCAATCCTCGGCGCCGGGCCCCTTTACGCGGTACTTGGCAAAGTTCGAGATGTCGATGATCCCTGCCCGCTCGCGCAGCATTTTGCATTCCTCGCCCACCGGCGCCCACCAGTTCTGGCGGGTGAAGCCGTTGGTATCGACCGTGCCGGGCGCGCTCGCATACCAAAGCGGATGTTCCCAGCCGTAGTTCAGACCAAACACCGCCCCCAACTGTTTTTGCCGCTCATATACCGGACGGGTGCGCAGCGGTCGCCCGGCGCTGCGTTCCTCGTTGGGGTAATGAATCGCAAAGCGATGCGCATATTGATCCTGTACCTTGGCCTTGACGAATTTCTTGTCATTGGCCCAAAGGCCAAAGCGCGCGATATCCCAGGCGAACATGTCATATTCCATCTCGCCGGTGGTGATCCATTGCGCCACCATCAGCCCCATGCCGGCCGATTGGCTAAAGCCCGGAATGATCCCGCCACACATGAAGTAATTCTTCAACTCTGGCACAGGCCCCAGAATCACGTTGCTGTCGGGCGACCAGATCATCGGCCCGTTGATCACCCGCTTCACGCCCGCCTCGGCGGCCAGCGGAACACGGTCCATGGCGCGCATCACGTTGTCCATGATCCGGTCCAGATCATCGGCAAAAAGCTCATGCGCGAAATCCAGCGGTGTACCTTCCTCGGCCCAGAATTTCATGTCCTGCTCATAGGCGCCGATCAAAAGGCCCTTGCCCTCCTGGCGCAGGTAATATTCGCCGTCCCGGTCCGCGACCGAGGGCAAACGGCGATCCATCGCGGCAATCTCTGCGATGGTTTCGGTGACAAAATACTGGTGCTCTGTCGGTTGCAACGGCACCTTGATCCCCGCAAGCGCCGCCACTTCGCGCCCCCAGAGCCCCCCGGCGTTGATCACCCACTGGGTCTTGATGTCGCCCGTGGGCGTGCGCACGATCCATGTGCCGTCAGGCTGCTGCTCGGTGCCGGTGACGGGCGTAAAGCGGTTGATCTCGGCGCCTTTCTGGCGCGCCCCGGCCGCATAGGCATTGGTCACACCCGACGGGTCGACATTGCCGCCATCCGGTTCCCACATGATACAGCGGATGCCGTCGAAATTCACCAGCGGATGAAGCCGCTCGGCCTCGTCGCGGGTCACCTCGTGAAAATTCATCCCGTAAAGCTTGGCCTTGGCCGCCTGAAGGCGCAGCTGATGCTCGCGGTTCTCGGTCTGGGCAAGATAAAGGCTGCCGGGCTGAAACACGCCACAGGATTGGCCGGTTTCCTCCTCTAGGGCGTTATAGAGCGTCATCGTATAGTGCTGCAGGCGGCTGATATTGGCGCTGTCATGCAGCCCGTGAATATTGGCCGCCGCGTGCCATGTGCTGCCGCTCGTCAACTCGTCGCGTTCAAGAAGAACCACATCGGACCAGCCAAGCTTGGCCAGGTGATAGAGGATTGAGCATCCGATTACGCCGCCGCCGATCACGACTGCCTGTGCATGGGTCTTCATGGGTCTTCCCTTGGCTTTATGTCCTTGCCACATATTGAAGACCATACCGCGCCTCCAATTGCCAATCTCCGACATGTTCTGTCGTTGTGGTTCCATCTTTTGGCTTTTCTCCCCCGACGCGATTCTGCTTCTTCTTGGCCCAAATACTCCGGGGAGTTTGAGGGGCAGCGCCCCTCATCTGAACCTGCCCCGCGCGGCGTAGCCGCTCCGCCTTTAAAACCCCATTGATCCAAGACAAACGACATAATCTGTCGCAAATATGCATGCATGCCCCCGACAGGACTTCACTCTGAACCTCAAACCCGAGAGGAGGCCCGCCATGAAAACCACCACCCGCGTCGTCGTGATCGGCGGCGGTGTCGTCGGCTGTTCGGTGCTTTATCACCTGACCAAGCTTGGCTGGTCCGACGTGAT
Organism: Roseovarius marisflavi; assembly: GCF_900142625.1. Lineage (GTDB taxonomy): Bacteria > Pseudomonadota > Alphaproteobacteria > Rhodobacterales > Rhodobacteraceae > Roseovarius > Roseovarius marisflavi. The sequence goes on along the minus strand of NZ_FRBN01000001.1, from coordinate 228,981 downwards.
TCTGCTCGAGCGCTCCGAGCTCACCTCAGGGAGCACATGGCACGCGGCGGGCGGGTTTCACACCCTCAATGGCGATACCAACATGGCCGCGCTTCAGGGCTATACCATTCGGCTCTACAAGGAACTTGAAGAGATCAGCGGCATGTCCTGCGGGCTGCATCACGTCGGCGGCGTGACGCTGGCGGACAATCGCGACCGATTTGACATGCTTTTGGCCGAGCGCGCCAAACACCGCTACATGGGGCTTGATACCCATGTCGTGACCCCCGAAGAGATCGCCAAAATCGCGCCGGTGACCAATATCGACGGCATCCTCGGCGGGCTTTATGACCCGCTTGACGGGCATCTTGATCCCTCGGGCACCACCCACGCCTATGCGAAGGCCGCGCGCATGGGCGGCGCGTTGATTGAAACCCATTGCATGGTGCGCGAGACAGTACAGCGCGGCGATGGCACTTGGGACGTGGTCACCGACAAGGGCACGGTGCATACCGAGCATGTGGTCAATGCCGGCGGGCTCTGGGCGCGTGAAGTGGCGGCGATGGCCGGGGTTTACCTGCCGCTGCACCCGATGGAGCACCAATATATCGTCACCGACGAGATCCCCGAGATTTATGAGCGTGACGCGGAACATCCGCATGTGATGGACCCCGCTGGCGAAAGCTATCTGCGTCAGGAAGGCCGTGGTCTCTGCATCGGGTTCTACGAACAGCCCTGCAAACCCTGGGCAGTGGATGGCACCCCGTGGGAGTTTGGACATGAGCTCTTGCCCGACAACCTCGACAAGATCGAGGCCAGCATCGAATTTGCCTATCGCCGCTTTCCGGTTCTGGAAAAGGCCGGTGTCAAATCGGTGATCCACGGCCCCTTCACCTTTGCGCCCGATGGCAACCCCTTGGTGGGGCCGGTGCCGGGGATGCGCGGCTATTGGTCGGCCTGCGGGGTCATGGCCGGCTTTAGCCAGGGCGGCGGTGTCGGGTTGATGCTGGCGCAATGGATGACTTCGGGCGAATGCGAGCGCGATGTGACGGCGATGGATGTGGCCCGCTTTGGCGACTGGATCACACCCGGCTATACCCGCCCCAAGGTGATCGAAAACTATCAGAAACGTTTTTCCGTCAGTTATCCCAACGAAGAACTGCCCGCCGCGCGCCCGCTGCGCCAGACGCCGATGTATGACGTGTTTGACGCCATGGGCGCGGTCTGGGGCGCGCAATACGGGCTTGAGGTGGTCAATTACTTTGCCACCGGCGATGAGCCGCGGTTTGAAACCCCGTCTTTTCGCCGCTCGAACGCCTGGGAGGCAACCGCGCGCGAGGTAAAAGCGGTGCGCGAGGCCGTCGGTATCAACGAGGTGCATAATTTCGGCAAATACCTTGTCACCGGCACTGGCGCGCGCGCCTGGCTTGACCGGATCATGGCCGGGCGTATCCCGAAACCGGGGCGCTTGTCGCTGACGCCGATGCTGTCACCCAAGGGGCGGCTTTGGGGCGATTTCACGGTGTCTTGCCTCAACGACGAAACGTTCCAACTGACCGCGTCCTACGGCGCGCAGGCGTTTCACATGCGCTGGTTCGCGATGAATGAGGCCGAGGATGTCCGCGTCGAGAACGTCAGCGACCGCCTGAACGGGTTTCAGATCGCAGGCCCGAAAGCGCGCGAGGTTCTGGTGGCCGTGACCCGAGACCGGGTTGAGGACATGTCCTTCATGGATATCCGCCGTGCCACCATCGGCATGGTCGACTGTCTGGTCCAGCGGGTCAGCTATACCGGCGACCTGGGCTATGAAATCTTTTGCGACCCGATGGCGCAACGCGCGCTTTGGGATGTGCTCTGGTGCGAGGGGCAAGCCCACGGCATGCGTCCCTTCGGCATGCGCGCAATGATGTCCTTGCGTTTGGATCGCTTTTTTGGCTCCTGGATGAACGAGTTCTCGCCCGACTACACCCCGGCCGAGACCGGCATGGATCGCTTCATCAGCTTCACCAAAGCCGCCGACTTCATCGGGCGCGCGGCAGCCGAGGCCGAGCGTGAGACGGGCGCGAAACGCAAGCTTATGGCCTTCGAGGTCAAGGCCGGGGACGCCGATGTCAACGGGTATGAGCCGATCTGGATCAACGGCGAGGTGCAGGGATTTTGCACGTCGGGCGGCTATTCGCATCACGCCGGGAAATCAATCGCCCTCGGGCTTGTTCCCGCAGGTCAGGCGGAGGCGGGTCTGGCCGTGGAGATCGAGATATTGGGACAACGCTATCCCGCCACTCTGATCACCGAGCCGCTCTTTGACGCGGATGGTGCGCGGATGCGAGGGTAAAAACCGCTTGCGGCGCCGTATCAGGGCCGGTGTCTGATTTGAGTATTTTTGCCAAGAAGAAGGGGCCGTTGGGGTTTGTGTCGATACGGCGCGCTACAAGGCGTGCGTGTTGCCCCAGTCAATCAGCGCGCCAATCACGGGGCCAAGGGTGCGGCCCTTGTCGGACAGCGAATATTCGACCTTGGGCGGCACTTCGGCATAGACCTTGCGCACGATCAGCCCGTCGTTTTCCAATTCGCGCAACTGGCGCGTCAGGCTGCGGGGAGTGACGCGTTTCAGGAGCTTTTGCAGCTCGTTAAAGCGCTTTGTTCCCTCGCCGAGGCGAAACAGGATCACCCCTTTCCACTGGCCCCCGATCAGGTCAAGCGTGGCCTCCATCGGGCAGTTGCAGAGGTGGCTCTTCTAATCGTGGCGCCGCTTGCCCTGCTGGTGTCGCTTTATGGGATGAGCGATGCGCTGACCGCCGGGGCGGCCATGGTCTTTTTCTGGGCGCGGCTGACCTATTATGTGGTCTATGTCTTGAGGCTGCCATATGTGCGCACGGTTGCGTTCATGGTGGGCTCTGGCTGTCAGGCGGTCTTGGCGCTGCGTCTCTTTGGGGTGCTTTGATCTATTTCCTGTCGGGGGCGTCGGGATCAGCCTGACCGACGCCCTTGAAGATAAACTTGAACGGCAGGATCCAGACGAAACCAAGCCCCACATAAATCAGCAACTCCAGCCACAAGGCGGGCCGGTCCAGCAGGCCGATCACGCTGACGGCGGCCACCACATAGGCGGGCATTCCGATCAGCAAAATCACCAGAGACCAGCGCCGACGCGCCTTGTAGCTTAGGGCCATGTTTGTCCTCAATCCGCGAAGGGGTCGGTCACGAGGATGGTATCCTCGCGCTCGGGTGAGGTGGAAAGTAGGGCCACGGGGCAATCAATCAACTCTTCGACGCGACGCACATATTTGATCGCCTCGGCCGGCAGCTCGGCCCAGCTCCGCGCGCCTTCGGTCGAATCGGACCACCCCGGCATTTCCTCGTAGATCGGGGTGCAGCGGGCCTGTTGCTCGGCTGCGGTCGGCAGATAGTCAAGCCGCTTGCCGTCAAGGTCATAGGCGACGCAGATCTTGAGCGTCTCAAACCCGTCCAGCACATCAAGTTTGGTCAGAGCAATGCCATTCACACCCGAAGTGGCGCAGGTCTGGCGCACGAGGCAGGCATCAAACCAGCCACAGCGGCGCTTGCGCCCGGTAACGGTGCCGAATTCATGGCCGCGCGTGCCAAGACGAACGCCGTCTTCATCCTCAAGCTCGGTCGGGAACGGCCCCTCGCCGACCCGGGTGGTATAGGCCTTGACGATGCCAAGCACGTAGTCGATCGAGCCCGGCCCGATGCCGGTGCCGGTGGCCGCCTGCCCGGCGATCACGTTCGACGAGGTGACAAACGGATAGGTGCCAAAGTCGATGTCGAGCAGCGCGCCTTGTGCGCCCTCGAAGAGGATGCGTTTGCCGGCCTTGCGCTTTTCGTTGAGCACCTTCCAGACCGGGGCGGCGTATTGCAGGATTTCCGGCGCGATCTCTCTGAGTTGCGCAAGCAGCGCATCGCGGTCGATCGGATCAATCCCGAGCCCCTTACGCAGCGGATCATGATGCTGAAGTGCGCGATCCACCCGCGCGATCAAGGTCGCCTCGTCGGCCAGATCGGCCACCCGGACCGAGCGGCGCCCAACCTTGTCTTCATAGGCGGGGCCGATGCCGCGCCCGGTGGTGCCGATCTTGGTGCCCTTGCTCGCGGCCTCTTCGCGGGCGCGGTCAAGCTCGCCGTGGATCGGCAGGATCAGCGGTGTGTTTTCCGCAACCATCAGCGTTTCCGGGGTGATTTCGACGCCCTGCTTGCGGATCGAGGCAATTTCCTTGACCAGATGCCAGGGATCAAGCACCACGCCATTGCCGATCACGCTAAGCTTGCCACCGCGCACCACGCCCGAGGGCAGCGCGTTGAGCTTGAATACCTCGCCATCAATGACAAGCGTATGACCCGCATTATGACCGCCCTGAAAGCGCGCGATCACATCGGCGCGCTCGCTCAGCCAGTCAACAAGCTTGCCTTTTCCCTCGTCGCCCCACTGGGCACCGACTACGACGACATTTGCCATGATTATCCTCTCGGCATTTGGTCAAAACCGGAGCCCGTATAGCGGCGCGCCGCGTCGGGCGAAACCACTAAATCGCCGCAGACCCTAGACAGGCGATGGCGCCTGCGGCAAATCAGGGGGGATTGACGGGAAAGGATCGACGGATGGGCTTTGTTTTGCGTTGGGCGATGGCCTTTGGCCTGTTGTCGGCGACGTTCAATCCGACCGAATGGAATTACGTGACCTGGGCGCGGACGCGGTTTGGCGATCAGATGCCGCTGACCGTGTTGCTGGGGCTGCTCTTGTTGGTGGGATATATCATCTACCTGCGCGCCACGCTGCGCTCGATTGGCGAGTTTGGCATGGGGCTTGTCATGGCCATCGCCGCAGCCCTGCTGTGGGTGCATTACGACTATGGCATCCTGCGGCTGGATAATCCGTCGGTCAATGTCTGGCTCGGGATTCTGGCGCTGTCGCTGGTGCTTGGCATCGGCCTCAGCTGGAGCCATGTGCGCCGCAAGCTGTCGGGTCAGGCGGATATGGATGATGTGGATGAATAGAGGCGATGAGGGACCAGTGTGAGTGGCAGATTTGAGTCCCATCTAACCGAAATCCTGCAATGCCACTCATGGCTGCTATCACTGGAGAGGCAAAAACTTTCAACAATTGCTTGGGTTTTGAACGGGGTTTTTGGTAGCGTAAATTGAGGAGGTTGGCGCTTGTTCCAAAAAGGAGGGTTTTAGGACATCCAGAATGGACGGGCGTAACCGCTGGAGGCGTAGGCAAGCTTGCGCTATGCTGTATTAGACATCTAATAAATTAAAAACGTTGGTAAATAATCCTGTGAATACGTTGGTATTGACCCTAGCACTGATTTTCTTATCCGGCATTATCTGGGCGCGTCTTGATGCACGCTATGCACGACAAGAGAAGCCCTCTTAGTTTGAGTTCGTAGTTAACATTTTTGTATTTGGCCTTATTGCATATCTTGTGACCTATCTGGTCTACCTCATTCCGTGTGTGTCAGCAGCGGCGTCCTTCAACCTAACAACAATAAATTTCAACGACGACGCGGTCGCAGAATCTATTCAACGCACAGTGGTTGACGATATCCTTGTCGCTACGGCTATGTCGCTCCTGCTCGCCCCCGCTTGGTTACGTGTCCAGCGCGGCAAATGGGTGGTACGGTTCTTGCAGAAAATCGGTGCCACAAAGAGATATGGCGACGAAGATGTCTGGGACTTCCTCCTCAGCTCGGACGACCCAAGGTCGCGTTATGTTAACGTCCGCGATGAGCAAACTGGTCAGACGTTTGCAGGCTACGTTGATATGTTCTCAGAGGCGAGAGGGCTTCGAGAGTTGGTTCTGAGTCAGGTGGAGGGCTTCGAGACACTAACGGGTACGCCAACAATCCAAGTGACGCGAATGTATCTCGCACGCGATCCAAAAGGAATTACACTGGAATTTCCCGCTCAAGATACCAATATATTAGTTCAATAATGAAAAATTAAGGAGGCGCACTGCAATGGCTCGTGATCCGCAATCTCCCAAAACAAATGGCGTTAGCCAATCGACCCGCCCAATTTCAGAAGGCGTTGAGAACCGCGGTGGAATTAACATAAATCCCACAACTTCGCTATCGCGGCCTCCTCCGCCACAGCCGTACAAACCTTCCTCTACGGAAAGCAGCAAAAAATAATCTTAATAGCCTGTCTATCTGTTCCAAAAAGGACCGTTTGTTGAACGGCTTCCCCGAAACCGGCATTGGTGCGCTTGCAGCGATCTCACGCTTTGTTCCGCAGAGCCGCCTTTCCACTTTGTTTTCATCCATGCCATGCGCGATACGCGCCGGTCACAAAATCGCTCTTGGCCACGCCACAAGCCATACCAACGACATTGCCGGGTTGCGGGGGCTGGCGGAATTGCATAGATAGCGCCTGACCAAGTTAACTTATAGGCCCGTGCTTCATGGAAAACGTCGTCCTTACCATCCATCTTCTTCTGGCAATCGCGCTGATTGGTGTTGTGCTTTTGCAGCGTTCGGAAGGGGGCGGTCTGGGCATGGGAGGCGGTGGCGGTGCCGTAAGCGGGCGCGCGGCGGCCACGGCGCTTGGCAAGGTGACCTGGATCCTGGCCGCGGCTTTTATCGTGACTTCGATCACGCTGACCATCATCGCCGCGCAGAACGCCGCCGGGGTGTCGGTTCTTGACCGTCTGACAGACGCGCCGCCCGCACCCGAGGCAAGCACTCCCGCCTTGCCCGATGCAGAGACGCTTTTGCCTCCGCCAAGTGGCGATACGGCTCCGTTGACGCCGACCGCCGACTAACCACAAAGAATTGATAGCAAAACCAGTTCCGCAACATCATCTTGCGGTTGGCTTGCGCTGTTGCTGCGAATCCTATAAGGGTTGAGCCCCGTGATGCCTCGGTCTTTTCAGGATCGGTCTGGGCGCTTTGCCGCATATCACATAAAAGAAATCACGGGGGGCGCCACGCGCATGGCACGTTACATTTTCATTACCGGCGGCGTTGTTTCATCTCTGGGCAAGGGGCTCGCGTCGGCGGCCCTCGGCGCGTTACTTCAGGCGCGCGGCTTTTCGGTGCGCCTGCGCAAGCTTGACCCCTATCTCAACGTTGATCCCGGCACGATGAGCCCGTTTGAACATGGTGAGGTTTTTGTGACCGATGATGGCGCCGAGACCGATCTTGATCTTGGCCATTACGAGCGCTTCACCGGCGTGCCCGCGCGTTATACCGATTCCGTAAGCTCGGGGCGGATTTATTCCAACGTTCTGGAACGCGAGCGGCGCGGCGACTACCTCGGCAAAACCATTCAGGTGGTCCCCCATGTCACCAATGAGATCAAGGATTTCCTTGCCATTGGCGATGACGAGGTTGATTTCATGCTCTGCGAGATCGGCGGCACCGTGGGCGACATCGAGGGCCTGCCGTTCTTCGAGGCGATCCGCCAGTTCAGCCATGACAAACCGCGCGGCCAGTGCATCTTCATGCATCTCACCCTGTTGCCCTATCTTGCCGCCAGTGGCGAGCTCAAGACCAAGCCGACCCAGCATTCGGTGAAAGAGCTGCAATCCATCGGTATCGCGCCCGATATCCTTGTGTGCCGCTCTGAACATCCGATCCCCGAAAAGGAACGCGAAAAGATCGCGCTGTTTTGCAATGTGCGCAAGGAGTCGGTCGTCGCGGCCTATGATCTCAAATCCATCTACGAGGCGCCGCTGGCCTATCATCGTGAGGGGCTTGATCAGGCGGTGCTTGATGCCTTTGATATCTCGCCTGCCCCCAAGCCCGATCTGACCGTCTGGAAGGATGTGGCAGATCGTATTCACAACTTCGACGGCGAAGTGAATGTCGCCATCGTCGGCAAGTATGTCCAGCTTGAGGACGCCTATAAGTCGATCAAAGAGGCGCTGACCCACGGCGGCATGGCCAACCGGGTCAAGGTCAACGTGCAATGGGTCGATGCCGAGGTGTTTGACACCGAAGACCCTGCCCCGCATCTCGAAGGGTTTCACGCCATCCTTGTGCCCGGCGGCTTTGGCGAGCGCGGCACCGAAGGCAAGATCAAGGCGGCCGAATTCGCCCGTACCCGCAAGATTCCCTATCTCGGCATCTGTTTGGGGATGCAAATGGCAGTGATCGAGGCGGCGCGCAATGTGGCCGGTCTGCCCGATGCAGGATCGGAGGAATTCGATCACGAGGCCGGCAAAAAGCGGTTCGAGCCGGTGGTCTATCACCTCAAGGAATGGGTGCAGGGCAACGAAAAGGTTCAGCGCAAGGTTTCGGACGACAAGGGCGGCACGATGCGTCTTGGGGCCTATGATGCCACCCTCTCGAAGGGCTCGAAAGTGGCGGATATCTACGGCTCGCTCAGCATCGAGGAGCGCCACCGCCACCGCTATGAGGTCGACACCAAGTATCGCGAAAAACTTGAAGAGGTCGGCCTGCGGTTTTCGGGCATGTCACCCGACGGGCGTCTGCCGGAAATCGTCGAATGGGCCGATCACCCGTGGTTCATCGGGGTGCAATTCCACCCCGAGCTGAAATCCAAGCCCTTCGCACCGCACCCGCTGTTTGCCGATTTCGTGCGCGCGGCGATTGAAACCTCTCGCCTGGTCTGACCCGGCTTGCGCGCGCTCAGCCGCGCGGCGGTTTGTGTTTCAACAGCCGCCGGTCAACCCCGAGCGACAGGATCGGACTCAACAGATCGCGCCAGAGGCTTGGCTTTTGATAAAGGTCGGCCTCGGCCGAACGGTCAAAGCGCAGCGCGTCCTTCAGCATCGGTTCAAGAGTACACTCATCCAGAATCCAGCGCCCGCGGCGTCCTTCGTCACGGTCTTTGTTCTGGAAGTCCAACCATTTTATCAGCTTGTCGCGGAATTTTGGATCATGTCCGGGATAGACAAGATAGAACCCGCTGTTGATCCGCAAGCAGATGTTGTCGAGCACCCGCGCCGCGCCACGATGGGCCTCGGGCACATGACCCTTGGGCATGTAGTTAAAGCGTTCCGGCTCGCCGTTGAAAAAGGCCGTCATCGCCGAGCAGAGATCAATCCCCTTTTGCGCCATCGCCCAGCCCAGAACAACATCCGGGTAATGCGCCCAGTCATAGGTCTTGACCATAGCGCGCAGATCGTCCGGAGAAAGCGCGCGCGCCTGTGTCAGGTGATCAACCTCTGTGGTGGCCGACCAGTTGAAAGATTCGGGCGTGGGCATCAAGCGCTCCGTCTGTATTGAAATCACTTGCCAGCAAACTGCCCGGACAAAGCGCGTTTTCTTAGGAGCAATTGTGACGCCTTTGGGACTTTTGGAACGGTCGGTTGGAATGGTGGGGATTTTCCTGATGGCGGTGCCCAGAATTTCCTTGGGGGCCGTCGGATTCGGGGCTAACCTGAGATCATGATAAACCGCATCCTACAGGCCTTTTCGGCCCCAAAACCCGCGCCTCTTCCCGAGCCGGATGAAAAGCTTGCGCTTGGCGCCCTCATGGTGCGCGTGGCCAAGTCTGACCATCACTACGAGGTGGCGGAAATCAAACGCATAGACCGGCTCCTGACGCGGCTTTACGGGCTGAAACCGATCGAGGCGGCCAAGATGCGCGCCACCTGTGAAAAGCTGGAACATGCCGCCCCCGATACCGAACGCTTTGCCCATCTGATCCGTGAAACGGTCAGCATTGATGCGCGCGTCAATGCGCTTGAGGCCCTGTGGGAGGTGGTGCTGTCAGACGGCGCAAGCCAGCCTGAGGAGTTGCAGGTGCTTGACGTGGCCCGCGAGGCCATGGGGCTGAGCCACGCCGATAGCGACACCGCCCGCGCCCTGGCCGAAAATAGCTGAATTGCCATTGGCCCGTCCGGCCTTGCGCCCTATACTCAGGGCATGTTTGGTGAATTTCTCAGAAAGCTGGTGCAACCAGCCCCGGAACCTCTGGCCGATGCGGATGCACGGCTGGCCCTGTCGGCCCTTTTGGTGCGCGTCGCGCGCAGCGATGGCGATTACGCCGCCGATGAAATCATTCGGATCACCCGGATCATTGCCGCGCGCTACGGCCTCTCGAAACCCGATGCCGAGGCGCTGCGCCAACAGGCCGAACATCTTGAGGCCGAGGCCCCCGATACCGTCCGCTTTACCCGCGCGATCAAGGATGCGGTGGCCTATGAGGAACGCCTTGGCGTGATCGAGTCGCTCTGGCAGGTTGCCTTGGCCGACGGGGTGCGCGAGGCGGATGAAGACGCGCTTTTGCGGCTTGTGTCGAACCTCTTGGGTGTTTCGGACCGCGATAGCGCGATAGCGCGCCAACGGATGACGCCGCCCGCATGATCGCAAGCCTGCCGATGTATGACTGCCCGGAAACGGCTGCCGCCAATGACCGGTTCTGGCAAGGGGTACGGGCGCATCTTGGATATGGCCCGGATCGTCTTTGCCGAGCGGGTGATGTCTGGGATCACTGGCAAAGCCCCGGCCTTATCCTGTCGCAAACCTGTGGCTATCCGTACCGCGCGCGCCTGCATGGCACAGTGACGATTGTGGGCACGCCAGTGCTCGACTTGCCCGACTGCCCACCGGGGCACTATTATTCTGTGTTGGTCGCCCGCGCAGAGGACCCGCGCGAAACACCGCGTGACTTTGCCGAGGCGCGCTTTGCCTATAACGAGGCGCTGTCGCAATCGGGCTGGGCCGCGCCCCAGACCTATGCCGCCGCCCATGGCTTTACCTTTTCCAATCCCGTGCAGAGCGGTGCGCATCGCGAGTCCGCCCGCGCCGTGGCCGAAAACCGCGCCGACATCGCAGCACTGGATGCGCTCAGCTGGAAGATGATGCAGCGCCATGACCCCTTTGCCGCCACTCTCAGGGTTCTGGCGCGCACCAAGCCATCCCCGACCTTGCCCTATATCTGCGCGCTTGGCCGTGACCCGGCGCCGATTTTTGAGGCGCTGCAATCGGCGATCTCTGGGCTATCGCAGGACGACCGCGCAACCCTCGGGATAATCGGCCTTATCCGGATTGACCCAGAGACCTATCTTGCGCAGCCCAATCCGCCACCACCGCCCCCAAATTGAGCACCAGCCCCTCCATTCTGGCACTCAAGCGGTGAAATCAACCGTTTTGCACGTTGCATCGGCCCATTTTTTCGGCCCTATTAACACCTGAACACAAGACCCAAACGAAACGGAACCCCACCTTGTCAGATGCGACCCCGGTCCTTGAAATCCGTAACCTGCACAAGGCCTATGGCGCGCTTGAGGTCATCAAGGGTGTCTCGATCACTGCGCGCAAGGGCGATGTGGTCTCGCTTATCGGATCTTCCGGGTCGGGCAAATCTACGGTTTTGCGCTGTGCCAACCTGTTGGAGGACAGTCAACAGGGCGATATCCTGTTCAAGGGCGAGCCGGTGAAATGGCGTGGTGAGGGCCTGAACCGTCACCCTGCCGATCCGACCCAGGTTTTGCGCATTCGCACCAATCTTTCGATGGTGTTTCAACAGTTTAACCTCTGGGCGCATATGACCATCCTGCAAAATGTGATGGAGGCCCCGGTGACCGTTCTGGGGCGTGAGCGCGCCGAGGTCGAGGCCGCCGCGCGCAAGCATCTCGACAAGGTCGGGATCGGCGACAAATGCGATGTCTTTCCCGCCCAATTATCCGGCGGCCAGCAACAGCGCGCCGCGATTGCGCGCGCGCTCTGCATGGAACCCGAGGCGCTGTTGTTTGACGAACCCACAAGCGCGCTTGACCCCGAGCTTGAACAAGAGGTGATCCGCGTCATTCGTGATCTGGCCAACGAAGGCCGCACCATGATGATCGTCACCCATGACATGAAAATGGCCGCCGATGTCAGCGACCACGTGGTGTTTCTGCACCAAGGCCTGATCGAAGAACAAGGCCCGCCCGAAACGCTTTTCGGCGCTCCGAAATCCGAGCGCCTGCGACAATTCCTCAGCTCGACCAATCCGGGTTGAGGCGACGTACCAACCAAGGGAGAACTCACATGAAAAAACTTCTACTCACCACCGCCGCTCTGGCGCTGAGCACCGGTTTCGCGATGGCCGATACCGTCCGTCTTGGCACCGAGGGCGCCTACCCTCCGTATAACTTCATCAATGACAAAGGCGAGGTTGACGGCTTTGAGCGCGAGCTTGGCGACGAACTTTGCAAACGCGCGGCGCTGACCTGCGAATGGGTCACCAACGATTGGGATAGCATCATTCCCAACCTCGTGTCGGGCAACTATGACGTCATCATCGCGGGCATGTCGATCACCGACGAGCGCGACGAAGTTATTGACTTCACGCAAAACTATACCCTGCCCGATCCGTCTGCCTATCTCGCGGCCTCGGCCGGTGTTGACGTGAAAACCGGCGTGATCGCGGCCCAGACCGGCACGATCCAGGCCTCTTTCGTGGCCGAAAGCGGCGCCACACTGGTGGAATATGCCACCCCGGAAGAGACCGTCGCAGCGGTGCGCAATGGCGAAGCCGACGCGGTTCTGGCCGACCGCGCGTTTCTTGCCCCGATCGCCGATGACGATGCCGCACTTGAGCTGCTGGAGCAGATGGAATTGATCGGCGGCGGTGTCGGCCTTGGTTTGCGCGAAAGCGATACCGAGCTGAAGGCCACGCTTGATGGCGCGATCAAGTCGATGAAAGACGATGGCACCCTGAACGCCATGATCGACAAATGGGACATCGGCCTGACGTTCTGATCACGCCCTGCGGCGGGGCCAGACCCGGCCCCGCCCTTTCCCGATAAGGCCAGATGCAATGTTTTCATTCTGCTCTGATCCGGCCGCCCTTGATGGGCTGAATTGGCTGTCGTGCTATTTGACGACGACCAAGCACATGCAGCTTTATTATGCGGTGGCGACGGTTCTGTTATTGCTCGCGATTACCGCGCCGACGGCCCTGGCCTTTGGCTTTGGCGGGGCAATGGCCGCGCGCTCGCATCTGTTGCCGGTTCGATGGTTCGGCAAATCCTATATTTCGGTGGTGCGCGGCGTGCCCGACATCGCCTTTTTCCTGTTCTTCGTCATCGCGCTTGATCAGGGATTTGAATGGATGCGCCATCAGGTGCTCTGTCCTGACTGGGATCAACCGGTCCGCCAGGGCAATGATTTCGTGGTTTGTCAGGCGGCGAAACTGCCGCTCGGGAGCGCCCCGCAATGGGTGCATGAAACCTATGGGTTTTTCCTCGCAGTTCTGACTTTTGCCATCGTGTTCGGCGCTTTTGCGGCCAATGTCATGTTTGGCGCCATGCGCGCCGTACCGCGCGCCCAGATGGAAACCGCCGAGGCCTATGGCATGACGCGGAGCCAAAGCTTTTGGCGCATCCTCGTGCCACAGATGTGGGTCTATGCCCTGCCCGGCCTGAGCAACCTGTGGATGGTGCTGATCAAGGCCACGCCCTTGCTGTTTCTGCTCGGGGTCGAGGATATCGTCTATTGGGCGCGCGAACTTGGCGGCACCGCCAACCCCCGCTTTACCGAATACCCGCATGGCGACTGGCGCATGTGGTATTTTCTCGGGCTGATGGTGTTTTATCTCGGTATCACACGGGTCTCGGAGGTGTTCCTTGAAAAACTGATGAGAAAGCTCAGTCATGGACAGGCGACCACTGGCGGCGAGTCCCAGAGAAAGGCCGCCGCATGAGCTGTTTTCAAACCGTTCAGGATTACGCCCTGCGCAGCATCGGCATCGGCGAGCGCCTGCTGCCCCGCGATAATTTCACGCTCTGCGATCAGATAACCCTGATCGGATCAGGCATGATCTGGAACATCTACTTCGGGGCTTTCGCGCTTTTGACGGGCTTTATGCTGGCCACCGCTGTGGCGCTTGGCAAGGCCTCGCCCAACCCGCTTTTGCGCAAACCGTCAGAGTGGTTCATTTTCGTGTTTCGCGGCTCGCCGTTGTTCATTCAGTTCTTTTTCGCCTATTTCTTCTTTCTCTCGCTCAAGATGGTCAGCCCGTTCTTTGGTGTGCTGACCTCGGCCTGGCTTGGGGCGCTGATCGTGCTGTTTCTCAACACCGCCGCCTATTCCGGCGAGATCTTCTATGGCGCGCTGCGCTCGATCCCAAAGGGCGATGTCGAGGCGGCCGATGCCTATGGCTTTAGCGGTCTGGCGCGGTTTCGCCGGATTATCTGGCCAACCATGCTGCGGCTTGCCTGGCCTGCCTATACCAATGAAGCAATCTTTTTGTTTCATGCCACCACGCTGGTGTTCTTTTCCGGCTTTCCGGTCTGGCAACAACGCGGCGATGCGCTCTATTACGCCAAGTATTTCGCCGACAAGACCTTCAACCCCTTCGTGCCCTACCCGATCCTCGCGGGGTATTTTATCCTTTTGACGCTTGGGGTTATCACCTGCTTTGGCCTGATCAACCGTTACCTGAACCGGCATCTGCCGCAGGAGGCGCGCCGCAGGCTCAAGATCCGGATGAACATGATCCGCTAGGCCGCCCGCCTCAAGGAGTCTGCCATGCCCGATGTCGCGCTGCTTGTTCCTGCCGCTGGGGCGTCCTCGCGCATGGCGCCGCGCGACAAGCTGCTGGAACCGGTGGACGGCCTGCCCCTGTTGCGCCGACAGGTCTTGATGGCGTTGCAAAGCCGCTGTGACGTTCTGGTGACCCTGCCTTTGGATCGCCCGGCGCGGCGCGCGGCGCTCGCCGGGATCACCGATCACCGGCTACACCTGCAAGACGTGCCCGATGCCGCCGAGGGCATGGCCGCCTCGATCCGCCACGGCGCGGATTGGGCCGCAAACCGTCATGCGGCGGGGCTAATGGTGGTTCTGGCCGACATGCCAGATCTTGAGGTGCGCGACCTTAAGATCATGCTTCAGGATTTTGATTTTAAACATATATACCGCGCCACAGATGCCGATGGCACTGCCGGTCATCCGGTGATTTTCCCGGCTGGCCTGTTTCCCGCGCTCAAGCGTCTAAGCGGCGATGAGGGCGCGCGCGCGCTCCTGCGATCAGAGCCGGTGATGCAGCTCACCCTGCCCGATGCCCATGCCACCACCGACCTGGATACACCCGAGGCCTGGGCCGCATGGCGGGCGCGCAGCGGACGCTAACCTTATTCATTGCTCCCTGAACCGAAACCATCCCGGCCAATGGCCGGGATGGTTTACTTTTTTGAAACCGGGTCAGCCCCCGCAACCGATTTCTGGCCAACCCATCCCCAAAGGGGATGGGCAGGCCCGCTGCAAACCGAATGACTTATTTAACCAACAACCGTGCTTCATGCCGCTTGAGAGAGCGGCGCGCCGACTGATAGGCCTCAAGGCCTTTGACATCGCGCAGTTCCGGGAACAGGTCGTAGATTTCATCGCGCTGCGCGCTGCCCATGCCATCCAGAACCTGTTCACCCGGCTGGAAGCTTTCGGTCCAGGCGCCGTTCGACAGAACCACTTCGTGTTGATCGAACATGAAGTGGATATAGGTCGTGCCGCTGCTTTCGACCGTATCCACACCGTCAAGGCCGGTCAGGTGCTTGGCCGCGGCCAGAACTTCGCGCTCTTCAAAGTAAAGCGCCGCGCGTTCGTTGTTGAGCAGGATGCGGTGCTGCGGGCTGACCAGCATGTCACGCTCCGGCAGACCCTGGCCAAGCGCCCCCGCCCGGATCAGAACCGGCCTGAGATGCGGCGACTTGATCAGATCCTGACCTCCAAGCGCGCGGTGTCCGATCCAGCGGATTTCCTGAAGACCATTATCGCGCGTGATGATGCGATCACCAACCTGCAACTCTTCGACAAGCTTTTCACCGCGCGGCGTCGCAATCACCGTGCCGGGGGTGAAACAGGGGATCAGGTTCTCGATCTCGCGGAACTCGAGCGCGCCTGTTACGACACCGTCACCATCAAGGAACTCGACAGTGCCACTGCTGGAGTCGCGGTCGGGATCGACGGTTTCATCAACAACGCGGAATGGTCCCAGCCCCGTGAGATCAAGCGTGTCGAAATCCTCACCACTGGTGACGCCAGTGCCGCCATCGACCGTATCACCGGCGCCGACGTCAATGAAGACATCCGCATCGGCGCGCCCCAGCAGAAGATCGGCGCCCTCGCCGCCCGAGATGGTGTCGTCGCCATTGCCGCCCTCGACGGTGTCATCGCCGACACCGCCGCTTAGAAGATCATCGCCGGTCTGGCCGCTGATGCTGTCGTCGCCGGCGCCGCCGGTGACCGTATCATCGCCGAAGCCGCTGTTGATGGTATCGTCCCCATCACCGCCTGCGATCAGGTTGCTTCCACTCTGGCCACGGATGTTGTCATCACCTGCACCGCCGGAAATGGTGTCGTCGCCATCGCCACCGGCCAGCACGTCATCACCATCGCCGCCGTCGAGCGTGTCATTCCCAGCCTGACCGCGCAGCGAGTCGTCACCGTCGCCGCCCGACAGGCTGTCATCACCGTTGTTGCCGTCAAGCGAGTCGTCACCGTCGCCGCCCTCGATCACATCGTTATCAATGCCACCGTCGATCACATCGTCGCCGGTGCCACCAAAGATCGTATCATCGTCATCCTGACCAAAGATCGTGTCATTGCCGCCTTGGCCAAAGATCAGATCCTGACCGTTATTGGTGACCGGATCGGTGGCGTCGGGAATGTTGAGCTCGTCCGGAAATCTTGGATCCAGCCCGCCATAGACCAGATCATCGCCCTCGCCGGCACGGATCGTATCCGAGCCTTCGCTGCCGACGATTGTGTCGTTGCCGTCGTCACCATCAATCACATCGGCATCAATCCCGCCATCGATCACGTCGTCGCCTGCGCCACCTGTGATGGTGTCGGCATCGTCGCCGGTGGTGATGGTGTCATTGCCATCGCCGCCCGAGACAAAGTCGCGGTCATTCTCGGGGTCGCCATCAACCGGAACCAAAGGCGGAAATCCGAGATCGGGAAGCGGTGCGCTGCTCAGCGGTGCGCTTGTGTCGATAAGGTCATCGCCGACACCGCCGAACACGCTATCGCTGCCGTCGCCTGCGTCGACCTGATCGTCGCCACGACCAGCCAGGACCGTGTCATCGCCGTCGCCGGCACGAATGCTGTCATCATCCGGCGCGGCGCCGGGCAGAATGGCATCGCCCGCATCGACAAGGTCACCATCCGGATCGCCCGTATAGTCGGTGTCGATCAGATCGTCGCCCGGCGTGCCATCCACAATCCCGTCGCGTGTCGGCGGTGTGTCTCCCACAATCACGGTCACGGTGGCGGTATCGGTGCCGCCGTTGTCGTCGGTTACGGTATACTCGAACGTGTCGGTGCCGCTAAAGCCCGCATTGGGCGTATAGGCAACGGTGCCATCCGGGTTGATCGCGGTGGTGCCATTGCCCGCCGGGCCGACGCTGTCGACACGCAGGGTATCGCCATCCGGATCGCTGTCGTTGGCCAGAACCGGAATATCGACCGACGTATCCTCGTCGGTGACGGCCGTGTCATCCACGGTCACCGGCGGGTTGTTCTCGGGCAGGATCAGGTTCTCGATCTCTCGGAAGGTCATTTCGCCGGTCACTGCGCCGTCGCCATCAAGGAATTCAATCCGCCCGGAGGTCGAATTG
Organism: Roseovarius marisflavi; assembly: GCF_900142625.1. Lineage (GTDB taxonomy): Bacteria > Pseudomonadota > Alphaproteobacteria > Rhodobacterales > Rhodobacteraceae > Roseovarius > Roseovarius marisflavi. The sequence goes on along the minus strand of NZ_FRBN01000001.1, from coordinate 211,466 downwards.
CCATCAGGATCGGTGGTTTCCTCGGCTACCCGAAGCGGGCCAGAGCCGCTGAGGTCAAGGGTGTCGTTGTCCACGCCGGTGCTGCCGCCATCGGCCACGTCGCCTGCGGTGCCACCAATGATCAGGTCCTGATCATCGCCCCCTTCAATCGAGTCGGCGCCCGCGCCGCCGGTCAGAACATCGTCACCCTCTTCGCCAAACAGGCTGTCATCGCCGTCGCCGCCCAAAAGGGTGTCATCGCCCGGCACGCCGGTGTCGATGGCGCCGCCGGGGGCGTCGAAGTAAACGTCGGTAACGTTGATCCCGTCGCTATCGGGGCCAGATTCAGCGTAGCGGATAACCAGCGAAACAGCCGGACCCGGGATATCGACCAGAACCGAATTGTCAGCATCATCATCAGCCAGCGTTGCGCTGCTGTGCGTGCCTTCTGCCACGTCAGAGCCTGGCGCAATCACGCCCGCGCCGGGGGTCAGGGAAACCGGAACCAGGTTGTCGAACTCATCAAACGCAAAGACCCGGATATTTTCGTCCCCATCCAGATCATTGATCCGGAAAGAAATATTCTCGACCCCGCCGGAAAATTCCAGCTTGATGTCGGTAAAGGTCCGCTCGCTGTCCAGATCAACGGCAAGCGAGCTGTTGGGATCGGCAGGCGTGCCGTCTGTGTCAATGCCATCAACAGTTTGCGGGTTGGCCGCAAAGTCGGTGGTGCTCGGGCCCGTAGCCGCGAGTTGAGAGAAGGTTACATCGACGGTGCCGGTGTTCTGGGTGAAGCCGGTGATCGGATCGCCGCTTTCGATCGGGGCCGCGTCATCGGGATCGGGTGCAAGATCCCATTCAAAACTTTCGCGCCCGCCTGCATCAGGGCTGGAACTGTCGCCGAAAATGACGTCATTGCCGATACCGCCGTCAACGCTGTCGCTGCCAGAGCCCGCATAGACGGTGTCATTGCCGTCTTCGGAGAGGATCGTGTCGTCGCCGCCAAAGCCATCCACCACGTCGTCGTTCGATCCATCCGCCGCGTCATTGTTGTCGATTTGATCGCCTTCAACATCGGTAATGTACCCCAGATCAATAGGATTCGCGGCGTTGTCGCCTTCCACTTTATTAATCGGCATGTTCTTCTCCTGTGACCCGCAGACACAAATATGCCCGGACGGTAAAATCAAATTCCAGCTGCCGACGACGTGTTGGCGCACGGCGACCTGCACAACTAAATATAAGAGGAAAATTGCCAAAAATCGGCAATGCCAGGTGCGGGAATTCACCCTGCACCACGTGCCATTCATGCGTTGTTATCAACAACTCAGCGAACGCACCTCTTGCCGCATCAGATGATGCGTAAAATTGTGCGGTCGCCCCCACGACCTACAGACATCGCCCCCCAGTTGGGCTGACTCTGTTTTACCGAACGGCAAAGGAAGTCCAAAGGGAAATTTGTCCAAAACGCGTCATAATGGTGGCCTAAATCAAGGTTAACCAAGCTCCCGGAGGGCCTGGCACACCATCTCAAAGCCGCTATTGTTTCCTGAAATAGCGGCGATTTTTCGCTAAAATCGCCTGTTTTTGTTGGTTTTCAAAGAATTGAAAGGCCGACGCACACCCTAGACGTGTAATTGTTTCTGGCTTTGAGACGTCTGTATGTCTGGCCAATTTGCGCCACATTTCCGTCACATAGTTAACAGGACCTACGCAGTTCGTTAACCAATCATTAACTTCGACGGTCATCGTTTACCTTTTGGAAACAAAAGCCCTGCAAAGGTCCGGACAAGCGAATGATTCGCAGAACACGCGCGCAGATCCTCATCACTTTTTCGCGAAATGTGGTGCCCAAGGCGAGACTCGAACTCGCACGCTGTTACCAGCGGGGGATTTTGAATCCCCTGCGTCTACCATTCCGCCACTTGGGCACGGGCAAATCTCTAGCGAAGGCCGCGACCGACGTCCAGTGCCCAAACCGTGTTTTTTGCTCCGTTTTTGCACCCTGTGACGCCGCAGCCCTTGACCCCACCCGCGCTGCGTGGTGTCTCGCGGTCAATCAAGGGAATGAACGCCGCAATGATGAAGAGCCTTTATGACTGGACCCTGCGCATGGCAGACCACCGCCACGCCCTTTGGGTGCTTGCGGCGGTGTCTTTCATCGAAAGCTCGGTCTTTCCGATCCCGCCCGATGTTCTGATGATTCCGATGATCCTTGCGCGCCCGTCCCGTGCCTGGCTGATTGCCGGTGTGGCGCTTGTGGCCTCGGTCATCGGCGGGCTTTTGGGCTATGCCATCGGCGCGCTTGCCTATCAGGAACTCGGCCAGCCGATCCTTGAGGCGCTCGGCAAAGGCGATGCGATGGAAGCGTTTCGCACCCGCTTCAACGATTTCGGCTTCTGGGCCGTGCTGACTGCCGGGGTTACCCCCTTTCCCTATAAGGTGATCACCATCATGTCGGGCGTCACAAGCATGCCGCTGGCCACCTTCATCACCACCTCGATCCTGGCACGCGGGCTGCGGTTCTTTATCCTCGCGGCGCTCTTGCATAAATTCGGCGCGCCGATCCGCGATTTCATCGAGCGGCGCCTGGGGATTCTGACCATCGTCTTTGTCGTCGTCCTGTTTGGCGGCTTTTATCTCGTGAAGCATCTATGACCTTTCTCACACAACGTAACCTGATCCTGTTGGCGGCGGGGGGCTCTGCGGCGATGATGCTTGGGGCGCTCGCGTTTCAGCATTTGGGCGATATGGCACCTTGCAAGCTGTGTATCTGGCAACGCTGGCCGCATGTGATCGCGATTGGATTTGGCATGCTGGCGCTTTTGGTGGCCCCGCGCGTCATGGCTTTTGGCGGCATGCTTGCGGCCCTCACCACGGCGGGCATCGGGCTTTATCACACCGGGGTCGAGCGCGGCTTTTGGCAAGGTCCGACGACCTGCACCGCGGGCGACGCGACAAGCCTTTCGACCGACGATCTTCTGGCCCAGATCATGGCCGCGCCGCTCGTGCGCTGTGACGAGGTGCCATGGGAGATGTTCACCCTGTCGATGGCAAGCTGGAACGCGGTCGTGTCGCTCGGGCTGGCCGGGGTCTGGTTTCTGGCCTGGCGGCGCGGTTAACTGCCGGATTTGCGGGTGTTCAAAAGCAGGCTGGTTTCGGAATGGGCAATCCCGTCGAACCGGCGGATTTGCCCCAGCACCTGATCCAGCTCTTCCAGCGTCGGCGTGCCGATCTCGACGATCACATCCCAGCGACCGTTGGTGGTATGGGTCGCGCGCACAGCACTTAGCCCGTTAAGCTGGCGGATGATCCGATCCGCGCCGCGTCCCTCGATGCCGAGCATCATCAGCCCGCGCACCGGATCGCGCGCCGTGTCACCGCGCAAAACCACGCTAAAGCCGACAATCTCGCCGCGTTGGCGCAGCCGGTCGATCCGCCCCCGCACCGTGGTGCGCGACACCCCAAGCCCAAGCGCAAGATCCGAAAGAGAGGCCCGCGCATCATGGCGCAGCGCGGAAATCAGTTTACGATCAATATCGTCCATTTCGCCAGTTTCCTATTCCGGTTTGTGAAAACTAGGCCCGATTAGGGCAAATTAACGGCTGTAAATCAACCCGAATTGGCCTGAATTTGCATCCAACCCCGAAAAGGAAAGAGATCATGACCACAAAGACCTGTATTCTGGTTGGCGCGCCTGTTGATAGCGGCAAAAATCGTCGCGGCTGCCTGATGGGCCCGGATGCCTATCGCACCGCCGGCCTTGCCGAGGCGCTATCCGGTCTGGGCCATGACGTCAGGGACATGGGCAACCTGACCCCTGCCCCGGCAGAGCTTCACCCCGATATGCCCGGTCATGTCTTTGCCGCAACCCAGACCGTCGGCTGGACCGCCACGCTGATGCAGGCCGGCGAAGCGGCCATGGCGCAGGGCTTGCCGATCTTTCTTGGTGGCGATCACAGCCTGTCATTGGGCTCGGTCGCCGGTGTTGCCGCCCATGCCGCAGCGACGGGCCGCCCGCAATTCGTGCTCTGGCTTGATGCCCATAGCGATTTTCACACGCCGCAATCGACCGCCTCGGGCAACCTGCATGGCACGCCCCTGGGCTATGTGACCGGGCGCGAGGGCTTTCATGGCTTTCCCGAGGTCAGGCATCCGGTGGCGCAGGAAAACATCTGCATTCTGGGCCTGCGCTCGGTCGATATGGCCGAACGCGAGGCGCTTCAGCAAAGCGATATCCGCTATCACGACATGCGCGCGATTGACGAGCAGGGCATCGCCGCCCCGCTGGCTGCCTTTCTTGACGATGTCGCGGCGGCGAATGGCGCGCTGCACGTTTCGCTCGATGTCGATTTCCTTGATCCCTCCTTTGCCCCGGCGGTGGGTACCACCGTGCCCGGCGGCGCCACCATCCGCGAGGCGCATCTGGTGATGGAAATGATCAGCGACAGCGGGTTGATGACCTCGCTCGATCTGGTCGAGCTCAACCCCTTCCTCGATGATCGCGGGCGCACCGCGCAGGTGATGGTCGATCTCGCCGCCTCGGCGCTTGGCCGCCGGGTCTTTGACCGTCCAACCCGCGCCTTTTCCTGATCCAATTTCGCCACAGGCGACATCCCCAAGAGGTATCCGCATGACCACCCTGACCCCCTCCGAAAAGGCTCTCGTGCCTTTTGTTTCCGTCGACAACATGATGAAGCTGGTACATCACATCGGGATCGAACCGATGCTGCGCGGGCTGGCCGACTATATCGAGGCCGATTTTCGCCGCTGGGAGCTGTTTGACAAGACCCCGCGCATCGCCAGCCATTCCGCCGAGGGCGTGATCGAGCTTATGCCGACCTCGGATGGCGAGGTTTACGGGTTCAAATATGTCAACGGCCACCCAAAGAACACCGCCGATGGACTGCAGACCGTGACCGCCTTTGGCCTGTTGGCGAATGTCGATAACGGTTATCCGGTGCTTCTGTCGGAAATGACCGTTCTGACCGCGCTGCGCACCGCCGCCACATCGGCGATGGTGGCTAAATATCTTGCGCCCAAGGGGGCCGACACGATGGCGATGATCGGCAATGGCGCGCAATCCGAATTTCAGAGCATGGCGATGAAGGCAATCTGTGGCATCAAAACTGTGCGCCTTTATGACACCGATCCCGCCGCCACCGCCAAGGCGGCGCGCAACCTGACGGGGCTTGGCCTGAACGTTGTCGCCTGCACATCCGCCGAGGAAAGCATGGAAGGCGCGCAGATCATCACCACCTGCACCGCAGACAAGCAATATGCCACCATCCTGACCGACAACATGGTCGGCGCGGGCGTGCATATCAACGCCATCGGCGGCGATTGCCCCGGCAAGACCGAACTGGCCCCGGCGATCCTGCATCGCGCCGATATCTTTGTGGAATACCCCGAACAAACCCGGATCGAGGGCGAAATTCAGCAACTTGACGCCGATCACCCCGTCACCCAGATGTGGGAGGTGATCAACGGCACCGCCAAGGGGCGCACCTCGTCCGAACAGATCACCCTGTTCGACAGTGTCGGCTTTGCCATCGAGGATTTTTCGGCCCTGCGCTATGTGCGTGACAATATCAACGGCACCGATCTTTTCATCGACCTTGATCTCTTGGCCGATCCCGATGATCCGCGCGATCTTTTCGGGATGGTACAACGGGCCGCACCCGCCTAAGGACACGGCCCGCCGCCCCCCCCTTGAGCGGCTGCGCACTCTGGGGAAACTGCGCAATCATTCGGGGGGATGTCGGAAAACGCTCAGTTCACCGACATATCCGGCAAAAGGCCCTGTTCCTGGCCCGCGATAAGCTCGGCATCGTCAAGCGCGCCGTCGCTGTTGGTGTCGACCTCGGAAAAGGTCTCGGCGCTGATGTCGGGATAGGCGGCCTGAACCTCGCTCACGCTAAGCATGCCGTCGCCGTTCACGTCGAGCTCGGCCACGGCTTCGCCCATGGCGATCGCCGCATTTGCCAGAGCGCCAAGTCCAAGCACAAGTACGATGAATTTCATCATGTCGGTTCTCCTTTGAAGGTCAGGTTGAAAGGCCGCGACAGCCGCGAACCTTACATCCCAAGACGCCGCAGATGGCCGGGGCGTCCCGCCGATGGCGCCGCAAGGCGGCAACGCGCGAGGCCCCGCCGATCACAGGCTTGCGAACCGGCGAAGCATCGCCCAAAAAGGCCCTGCAAGTGGCATCGGCGGAATCTGCCCATTTGATTGCGCGCAAGGAAAGCCGCAAAACTCAAGCCTCATCCAAGAGGTTGCGATGCCCAGAAGCGCCCCCGAGACCGCCCCCCTGACCGACCTGATGCCCGACCTGATGCGGGTGGCCCGTCGTCTTACCCGTGAGGCGGACCGGTCGCAGGATCTCTGCCAGGAGGTGTTGCTCAAGCTGTGGGTGCGGCTTGATGCGGGCGCCGAGATTGACGACCTTCGCGCCTATGCCATGACCGCCCTGCGCAATCAGCACCGTCAGAGCTTGCGCCGTGACCAGATCCCGCCTGGCGCACCAGAGGTCGTGACCATGAGCCTGCCCGATGCCCTTGACGCCTGTGCCCTGAGCGAGGCGATGCGCGCGATCAGGCGCCTGCCTGCCGATCAGGAGCGGCTTATGCGGCTGGTGGCGGCGGGTGAGACAAGCCCCGCCGATCTGGCCCGCCTCACCGGTCTTGCGCCCGGCACGGTGATGTCGCGGCTGGCGCGCGCGCGCGCGCGATTGCGCGATGACCTCGGGCTGCAAAAGACCGGACGATAACAGCTCTGCTCCGCTGGCATCGCCTGCCGTTTCGGGCGACAGCCTGGACGTGTTGCTATTGCGGGCGCTCCTGCGTGGTGCAATTGTCAGGGTCACAGATGAAAGGGTCGTCAGGGCCTGCGGCTTGCCGCTCGAAAAGGATAGAGATTTGCGGATACTCGTCACCGGCGCTGCCGGATTTATCGGTCGTATGGTTGTCGACGCACTTGCGGCGCGCAACACGCTGTTGTTGAACGGGCAAGAGCGACGCATCTCGGCCATCCTTGCCGCCGACATTGCCGAAGGGCCTTTGGCGGATATGGCAGGCGTACACCGCCGCGTGCATGCCCTGCCCGGCGCGCTATCGTCGCCCGACACATTGGTACGCATCATTGAGGACGCACCGGATCTGGTGATCCACCTTGCCGCCGTGGTCTCGGGTGAGGCCGAGGCGGATTTTGACCTTGGCATGGCGGTGAATTTGCAATCGACCATCGACCTTGTAAACGCCTGTCGCGCCATGGCGCGCCCGCCGGTATTTGTGTTTTCCTCGTCGGTGGCGGTGTTTTCCTGCACAGCGAATGACACCATTTCCGAGGATACCCTGCCCGCGCCACGCTCGTCTTATGGCACGCAAAAGCTGATCGGGGAATTGCTGGTGCAGGACGCCACGCGCAAGGGCTTTATCCTTGGGCGCAGCCTTCGGTTTCCGACAATATCCGTGCGCCCCGGCGCGCCGAACAAGGCCGCATCAGGCTTTGCCAGCGGTATCATCCGCGAGCCTCTGGCCGGTCAAGAGGCCCTTTTGCCGGTCGGGCGCGATCTGCGGCTGCACCTGGCCTCGCCCACCAGGGCGCTTGAATATATCCTTGTGGCCTCTGGCCTTGAACAGGGCGCGCTTGGCGGTGATACGGTGATCACCCTGCCCGGCATCTCCGTCAGCGTCGGCACGATGCTGGATACCCTGCGCCACCTGGCCGGCGATGAGGTCGCAGAGCGCGTCAAACCTGCCCCTGACGCCGCGACCTTGGCAATCGTGAGCAGCTGGCCTGGTGAGATCACCACACCGCGCGCCCGTGCGCTTGGCTTTGTGCCAGACGCCGATTTTACCGCGCTTGTTCTGCAACACATGAGCCAGCGCGCCCCAACCCGGCCTTTGGACCCAATCAAGCAGGACCGGAGCTGATGAAATTTTCCGCCAACCTTGGATTTCTCTTCACCGAGCTGCCTCTGCCTGAGGCCATTCGCGCCGCCCATAAGGCCGGGTTTGACGCGGTTGAATGTCATTTTCCCTATGATACCCCCGCCCGCGACGTGGCCCGGGCATTACATGAGACGGGGATGGCGATGGTGAGTCTCAACACCTTGCCGGGCGATCTCATGGCGGGGGATTTTGGCCTTGCCGCCCTTACCGGTCGCGAAGACGAGGCGCGCGCCGCAATTGACCAGGCGATTGACTATGCAGTGCAAATCAATGCTGGCGCCGTGCATGTCATGGCCGGAATCACCGACGGGGGCGCGGCGGGCGAGGCCAGCTTTCGCGCCAATCTGGCCTATGCCTGCGATCTGTCGGCGACGCATGGAATTGGCATTCTGATCGAGCCGATCAACACCCGCGACGTGCCGGGCTATCATCTGTCATCCTCGGATCACGCCGCGCGGATTATCCATGATCTCAAGCGCAAAAACCTCAGGCTGATGTTTGATTGTTATCACATCGCGATCATGGATGAGGGCGATGTTTTTACCCGGTTTCAGGCCTTGCGCCCTCTAATTGGCCATGTGCAATTCGCCGCCCTTCCCGACCGCAGCGAGCCGGATCGCGGCGAGATCAATTCCCCCCGGCTTTTGCGCCAGATGGAAAAGGCGGGCTATAACGCGCCCTTCGGGGCCGAATATCGCCCGCGTGGCGAAACGACGGCCGAGGGGCTTGGCTGGATGGACATGTATCGCGCCTCGCCTCAGGATAAACCCGGGCAAAGACCTGCCGCTTTCAAGGAGGGTAAACCCGATGCTGACAGTTGACGCCGCGCGCACGCATCTTCTGGTGATCGACTTTCAGGCGCGCCTGATGCCCGCCATCCACGACAGCGGCGCGGTGGTGCAGAACGCCCACCACCTTTTGTCGGCGGCGCGTCGCCTCAAACTGCCGATTACTTTTACCGAGCAGAACCCCAGGGGCCTTGGCTCCACCCTGCCCGCGCTTGCGCCCGAGCCGGGCGAAACCGTACTGCACAAGATGACATTTGACGCCTGTCGCACCCCCGAGGCGCGCGCGCATCTTGCGGGCGAATGCGATCTGGTTGTGATCGGGTGCGAGGCGCATGTCTGCCTGCTTCAGACCGTTCTTGGCCTCTTGTCAGACGGGCGCCGTGTCTATGTTGTGGCCGACGCCATCGGGTCGCGTATGGAGGAAAACCGGCGCGCCGCACTGGGGCGTATGGCGCGGCACGGCGCCGAGGTCGTTACCACTGAGATGGTCCTGTTCGAGTGGCTGGCCAGTGCCGATCATCCGGATTTTCGCGGGGTTTTGGATTTGATCAAATGAATGTAAATATCAATGTCCTACAGGACAAACCTAACGTAATTCTAGCCACCCTTAAGACGGCGCAGCAGGACAACCTCGCTGTCGTCGGCGATTGGCGTGAACCAGCTGTCGTTGTAAACCCGCCCGTCAATTGCCACTGAAATTCCGCGCTCAAGCTGCGGGCGCAGGCCGGGATATGTCCCGGCCAGCCCGTCCAGCAACTCGCGTAGGGTACCGGCCTCGATCTCTACCTCGGTCTTGCCTTCGGTGAATTCCGCCAGCGATCCCCAGACTCGCACCTTGACCATGGCCTTAGCCGCCCTTTTTCCCCTGAATGGCGGCAAGAATGCGCGGCGGTGACATCGGCAGATCGGTCAACCGCACCCCCGCCGCCGCCGACACGGCATTGGCGATGGCCGCAAGCGGCGGCACGATTGGCGTTTCGCCGACCCCGCGCACCCCGTAGGGATGCCCCGGATTGGCAATCTCAAGGATCATCGTGTCGATCATCGGCAAATCAGAGGCAACCGGAATACGGTAATCGAGGAAGCCGGCATTTTGCAAAATGCCATCCTCGCCGTAAATGTATTCCTCGTTCAGCGCCCAGCCGATACCCTGCACAGCGCCGCCCTGAAACTGGCCTTCAACATAGGCCGGATGCACCGCCTTGCCGGCATCCTGAAACACCGTATAGCGCAGGATTTTCGGCGCGCCGGTGTCAGGATCGACCTCGACGTCGACCATATGGGTGCCAAAGCTCACGCCGGCGCCTTCGGCATTGACCTCGTAATGCCCGGCAATCGGCCCGCCGGTGTTGCTGGCGATGGCGGCGATTTCCTTGAGGGTCATCGGGTCGTGCTTGCCCGCATTCGGCCCCGCCGGGCGCGCGGCTCCGTCGACCCATTCGACCGCCTCTTCGTCGATGCCCCAGATCATCGCGGCGCGTTTGCACATCTCGCGCTTGGCGTTGCGGGCGGCCTCAATCGTGGCAAGACCAACGGCAAAGGTCACCCGAGAGCCGTCGGTCACCTCATTCTGACCAAGCGATCCGGTATCGGCAATGATCGTGCGGACCTGTGTGTATGGAATGCCAAGCTCTTCGGCCGCCATCATCGTCATCGAAGCGCGAGAGCCGCCGATATCGGGGTTGCCTTCCGACACCGTAACCGTGCCATCTGGAGTGACATTGAGGGTAACGCAAGTATCGCCGCCAAAGTTGAACCAAAACCCACAGGCAACACCGCGTCCCTGATTTTCGCCCAGGGGCGCGGTCCAATGCGGATGCGCCTTGGCGGCCTCCAGCGTCGCCTCAAGGCCAATCGCCGGAAAGGTCGGCCCGTAAGAGGCAACCGTGCCCTCGCGCGCGGCATTCTTCAGGCGCACCTCAAGCGGATCAAGGCCAAAGCCCTTGGCCAGCTCATCCACCGCGCTTTCCACGGCAAAGGCCGCCATCGGCGCGCCCGGCGCACGGTACGCGGCGGCCTTTGGGCGGTTGGTGACCACGTCAAAACCGACGGTTTTCACGTTCTCAAGGTCATAGGGCGCAAAGGCCGACATCGAGCCCATATCGACCGGCGAGCCGGGGTATGCCCCGCCCTGATAGCGCAATTGCGCGAAACCGGCAGTGATGCGGCCATCCTTGGTCATGCCGATCTTGATATCAATCGAGCTTGACGAGGTCGGCCCGGTAGCGCGCAGCACCTCGGAGCGGCTCATCACCATCTTGACGGGGCGCCCGGCAAGTTTTGACAGCATCAGCGCGACAGGCTCAAGAAACACCGTGGTCTTGCCGCCAAAGCCGCCGCCGATCTCGCTTGCAGTGACGCGAAGCTGGCCCTGTTCCATGCCAAGGATCGCGGCGCAGGTGTTGCGCACCATGTAATGCCCCTGGGTACAGCACCACAGATCGGCCTGCCCGTCCGGGCCCATCGTCGCCAAACACGCATGCGGTTCGATATAGCCCTGATGGGTGGCGCCGGTGCGATAGGTGCGCTCGACCACGCGGTCGGCCTCGGCCAGCCCCTTGTCGATATCGCCATGGCCGAACTCGACCCGCGACATGACGTTCTGCGAATAGCCTTCGGGCACGGTCTCGTCCTGACGGCCCGCGTGCAGGACCGGCGCGTCGGGTTTCATGGCGGCGTCGACATCGGTGACATGCGCCAGAACCTCGTATTCGACCTCGATCAGGCGCAGCGCCTTGCGCGCCACGGCGGCGCTAGAGGCGGCAACGGCGGCCACCGCGTGTCCGTCATAAAGCGCCTTGTCGCCCGCCATGCAATTGTCGATCACATCGGCCACGCCGTCGGGCACAGCGCCAAAATCGGCACGTGTCACCACGGCCTTGACGCCCGAAAGCGCGCGCGCCTTCGAGGTGTCGACCTTGACGATCCGCGCATGTGCGTGCGGGCTGCGCAGCACGCGCCCCACCAGCATGCCGGGGGCTACGATATCGGCACCAAAGCGGGCGCGACCGGTGACCTTGTCAATGCCATCCGGGCGCAGCGGGCGCGTGCCGACAACCTTGAAGGTCCGGGGTTTGTCTGAGCTGTCCAATGCCATCACGAAGCCCTCCGCAGATCCGCCGCCGTTTCCATCACGGCGCGGATGATTTTGTCATATCCGGTGCAGCGGCAGAGATTTCCCGCCAGCCAATAGCGCACCTCTTCCTCTGTCGGATCGGGGTTCTTTTCCAGAAGCGATTTCGCCGCCACAAGAATGCCGGGCGTGCAGATGCCGCATTGCAGGGCGGCCATCTCGATGAACTTCTGTTGCAGCGGGTGCAATTGATCGCCCGTGGCCATGCCCTCGATGGTGGTGACCTCGCGGCCCTCGGCCTCGGCCCCCAGCATCAGGCAGGAACAGACCAGCCGCCCGTCAACCGTGACCGAACAGGCGCCGCAATCGCCGGTGCCGCAGCCCTCTTTCGAGCCGGTCATGCCAAGCCGGTCGCGCAGCACATCCAGAAGCGTGTCTTCGGCCTCGCACAGAAATTCCGTGGTGTCGCCGTTGATCGAGGTTGTTACGTGAATCTGGCTCATGCGGTCTCTCCTTTTGCGCGGGTCGCGGCGATTTCGGTCGCACGGCGGGCCAGAACGCCCGCAACGTGGCGGCGAAAATCGACCGTGCCGCGTTTGTCGTCAATCGGGGTGGCCGCAGCCGAACAGACGGCGGCCAGATCCTCCAGAGCGTCGCCTTTGGGCGCGCGGCCAATCAGGGCCTCGGCGGCGGCATCGACCAGCATCACCTTGGGGCCAACCGCGCCAAGCGAGACGCGCGCCGCACTGACCTTGCCCGCGCCGTCAAGCACAAGCGAAACGCCACAGCCGACCACGGCGATATCCATCTCGGTGCGCGGAATAAATCGCAGATAGGCATCGCCACCATGGTCGGGTTTTGCGGGCAAAAATACCGACGCGATGAATTCACCAGAGCCGAGCGTGGTCTTGCCGGGGCTTGCGGGCACGTCGATCACCGCGACATCGCGGCTGCCCTTTGGGCCGACAATCCGCAGGGTGGCATTGGCCGCGACCATCGCGGGCACGCTATCGGCGGCCGGCGAAGCATTGCAGAGGTTGCCCGCCAGCGTTGCGCGTCCCTGCACCTGGGTCGAGCCGATAAGACCCACGGCCTCGACCACGCCCGGCCAATCACCGGTCAGCCCCGCATGCTCGCCCATCTCGGCCCCCGAGACAGCCGCGCCAATGCGCCAGCCGCCGTCTTCGGGCGTGATTCCTTTCATGCCGGAAATCCGCTTGATATCGACAACAAGCTCCGGCTCAAGCATCTCGGCGCGCAGTTTCACCAGCAAATCGGTGCCCCCGGCCAGAACATAAGCCCCCTCGGTCGCGGCCAATAGATCAATCGCGGCCTCAACGCTGTTTGGCGCCTCATATCGCATATTTCATGTCCTTTCTCTGCTTGCGGCCCCTGGCGCGTCTGCGCCAGACTCGGGGTCGCGTTGGCATGACTATCTCGCAACTTGCGCCCCGGTGCAAACGAGTCTTCGACACCTCGCCGATGACGCGCGTCACCGGGTTTTCGGAGCGTTTTGCCGCCAAATCAGGCCATCGCCACGCGATTGCACCTAAGATGCGCCAAATCCGCCATAATTTCACGGCAAGCTCTTGCCGTTACGTTATCCCCGGTCACGCAAGAGGTTCGGCATGTCATTTCATTCCCCCAAGCCCCCGGTGCGGCAAAAACCGCCGCGCCATGCGCTGTTGTTTGAACTGATCCGTCAGCGCAGCATGGCGAAATACGTTAACGCGCAGGCCTCGCTGCGACCGCCCAGCGATCCGGGCGACCTGACAGAGCTTGCCCGCACGGCGGCACAGTCGCTTGGCTTGCCACCAGAAACCCGCGCCCCGGTCTTATGAGACTAGCCGCGAAACCCGGTGGCGACGACAAATTTTTCCGAGCTATCGGCGCGTGACGCAGGCGGCTTGACGTTATGCACTTTTTCAAAGCGCGTTTTCAGGATCTTCTGCAATTCGCCCTCGGCCCCGCCGGCGAGAACCTTGGACACGAAGGTGCCGCCGACTTCGAGTACATCAAAGGCAAAATAGGCCGCAGCCTCGCAGAGCGCGATGATGCGCAAATGGTCGGTCTGTTTGTGACCCGAACTTGACGCGGCCATATCCGACATGACCACATCGGCCATGCCGCCAAGCCATTGCTTGACCTGTTCGTCGGCGTCATCGGCCATGAAATCAAGCTGATGGATTTCACAGCCCGGAATCGGCTCGACCTCTTGCAGATCGACACCAAGAATGCGCCCGACCGCCTTGCCCTGCTTTTCGCCAAGCGCGTTGACCCGTGGCACCGCCACCTGGCACCATCCCCCCGGCGCACAGCCAAGATCGACGATCCGTGCGCCCGGCACCAGAAAGCGGAACTTGTCATCCACCTCCATGATCTTGAAGGCGGCGCGCCCGCGATAGCCCTCGACCTGCGCGCGCTTGACGTAGGGGTCGTTCAACTGCCGCTGAAGCCAGCGTGTCGACGAGGGCTTGCGCCCGCGTGCGGTCTTTACCTGCACCGTCAGCTCGCGCTGTCCGCGCCCCGAGGTATTCTTGCCATCCGGTGTCTTGGCCATCAGTCTGTTCCGTCCTTGAAAACCCCATCCGCCGCCATCTGGGCGTAGAGCATGCCTTCGCGCAAACCGCGATCGGCCACCGACAAACGGTCGGTTGGCCAGCACCGCAAAAGCGCCTGTAAAATTGCCGCGCCCGACATGATCAGCGCCTGCCGGTCAAGCCCGATGCGCGGATCGGCGCGCCGCCCCGCAGGGCCAAGCGCAAGATAGCTGCGGATCACGCGGTCGATCTCGTCGCTGGTCATAGTCATCCCGTCAACCTTATTGCGGTCATACCGCTTGAGGTTAAGGTGACTGGCGGCGACGGTGGTCACAGTGCCGCTGGTGCCTATGATCTGAAACCCTTCGCGTTTTTGCTCGTCCTTGTAGGGGGCGAATTCGGCAAGGTTTTCCTCGAAAAACCAGCTCATCAGGGCAAAGCGCGCGGAATCGTCCTCGACATCGCGGAACTGATCGCGCAGCGTCGCCACCCCAAGCGGCACGCTGATCCAATCGACCACCCGCGCGGCGGCAAAGCGGCTGTCGCAGGCGTTAAAGCCAAGATGCATCCGCATGATCGCACGGCGCCGCTCGGGCCGGGGCACGCCGGTCAGGTCGATCCAGACCAATTCGGTCGAGCCGCCGCCGATATCGACCACCAAAAGCTGATCGGTATTGGGGCTCACGAGCGGCGCGCAGGACACGACCGCAAGCTGGGCCTCTTCCTGCGGCGCGATGATATCAAGACGCAACCCGGTCTCGCGCTCCACACGGCGCATGAAATCGGCGCCGTTGGTGGCGCGCCGACAGGCTTCGGTCGCCACAAGGCGCATCTGCTCAACGCGGTGACGCTTGAGCTTTTGGCGACAGACCCGAAGCGCCTGAATGGTGCGATAGATCGCGGCACGCGACAACCGCCCCGAGCTTTCAAGCCCGGCGCCAAGCTGTACCGACTTGGAAAAGCTGTCCACGACTTTGAACTGATTGCCCCGAGGTTGGGCAATCAGCATGCGACAACTGTTTGTTCCCAGATCAAGCGCCGCATAAAGCGGCATCTGATCCGGCTGGCTCAGTGCGGGGCTCTCAACCGGTTTCGGGACCGCGCCCGCACTTTCGGGACGCTTGGGCGCCATAACGACACGCCCTCCATTTCAAGTTGCCCCCAAGGTAGTGTCTTACGTGGTCCCGCGCAAGCGCCGCGAAGGCCCCAAGCGCGATCTTGATAACGATGATGAATATTTTTCGCATGCCTCGGCGTGGTCACCGCTGCGCGCCCCGGTTAATGTCGCCACGTCGCATGACGCATCCGTTCTGTCGAAATCGAACCCTGAGCATGGTGTCGGCTGCATTACGTAGTGACCTTGAGGAAAAGGAATCAGCCATGGTTGACGTCACCATCGTTTACTGGCGGGACATCCCCGCTCAGGTTATTGCCGGGAAAGGCCGCCGTGGCAGCAAAGTGCAGCTGCCCGAACGCTTTGAACAGGCGATCGACCGCGCCGCCATGAAGACCGGCGCGGCAGGCACGGATGACTATCTTGCCGAATGGCGCAAGGCCGATCCCTATTCCGTTGACGGAGATCAGGATGAGGTCGCCAAATCAGAGGCGGCCCGGCTTGATGCAGAGTATGATCAGGAACGGATAAAGACCCTGATTGCCAATAATGGCTGGGCGTAGTGCGCCCCGGATCGCTATGGGAGGCCGCAATGGCTTTGTTGAATTTCAAGAAACGTGAAAAATTCGCCGCACCGGTCAATGGCCAGATTGAGGCGTTCCTTCAGGGCTATTCGATCGAGGTGATGCCGCGCACCGCCGAGAAGGTCGAGAACTTTCGCGAGCTTCTGCCGGAAGGCACCCGCGTCTATATCGCCCATATCGAGGGCACCCCGATCGAAGAGATGGTCGCCACCGCCAAGCGTCTGGCCACCGACGGCTATCCGGTGATGCCGCATTTCCCGGCCCGGATCATCAAGGACAAGGCGACCCTCACCGACTGGATCGCACGCTATCAGGGCGAGGCCGGGGTCGATCAGGCGCTGTTGCTGGCCGGTGGTGTCGCAGAGCCGCATGGCGATTTCGACTCCTCGATGCAACTGCTCGAAAGCGGCGAATTCGATCGCGCCGGGTTCAAGCGCCTGCATGTGGCCGGCCACCCCGAGGGCAACAAGGATATCGACCCCAAGGGCGGCATGCAAAACGTCATGGACGCGCTGCGCTGGAAGCATAAATTCAACGAAACCACCGATGCCGAAATGGCGCTTGCAACCCAGTTTGCCTTTGACGCCAAGCCGATCATCAAATGGGCCGATGATCTTGCCGCGGCCGGCATCACCCTGCCGATCCACATCGGGATTGCCGGTCCGGCCAAGCTTCAGACGCTGATCAAATTCGCGATTGCCTGTGGTGTCGGCCCCTCTCTCAAGGTGCTGCAGAAGCGGGCGATGGATGTCACCAAGCTTTTGCTGCCCTACGAGCCCAATGACGTGCTGAACCAGCTCGCCGCGCACAAGGCCGCGAACCCCGGCTTCAACATCGAAAAGGTCCACTTCTTCCCGCTTGGCGGGATCAAGACCAACGCGACCTGGGCCATCGAAAACGGCGGCGACGCCGGTAAACCTGCAAACGTATCCTGAAGGACCTCATATGACCCGCACCATCGTCGAGAGCAAAACCAAAACCGCCGTTATCGGCTTTGATGAGCCGTTCTGCGTGATCGGTGAGCGCATCAATCCGACCGGGCGCAAGAAACTGGCCGCCGAACTAGAGGCGGGCGATTTCTCGACCGTCGAGGCCGACGCCATTGCCCAGGCCGCCGCCGGCGCCACCGTTCTCGATATCAATGCGGGTGTGGTTTACAACTCCAATCCCAACCCCAATGAGACCGAACCGCCGCTGATGACCAAGATCATCGAGCTTGTTCAAGGGCTTGTCGACCTGCCGCTCTGCATCGACAGCTCGGTGCCCGCCGCTCTTGAGGCCGGCCTTCAGGCCTGTGAAGGCCGCCCGCTTCTGAACTCGGTCACCGGTGAAGAAGATCGGCTTGAATACGTTCTGCCGCTGGTCAAGAAGTACAACGTGCCGGTGGTGGCGATTTCGAACGACGATACCGGCATTTCCGAAGATCCCGACGTGCGTTTCGAGGTCGCCAGGAAGATCGTTCAGCGCGCCGCCGATTTCGGTATTCCCGCGCATGACATCGTGGTTGATCCGCTGGTCATGCCCGTGGGCGCCATGGGCACCGCCGGCCTTCAGGTCTTTACCCTTGTGCGCCGCCTGCGCGACGAGCTTGGCGTGAACACCACCTGCGGCGCCTCGAACATCAGCTTTGGCCTGCCCAACCGTCACGGCATCAACAACGCCTTCCTGCCGATGGCCATGGCCGCCGGCATGACCAGCGCGATCATGAACCCGATTGCCCTGCCGGTGAAACAGGCCGAGATCGAGGCCAAGAAAGCCGAAGTTGCCGCCACCGGTCTGGTGCTTCCGGCCGATATGGATGACGAAACCTTCTGTCAGCTGTTCGGCCTCGGCTCGACCAAGCCGCGCGCGGGCAAGGAGATGGAGGCGATCATGGCCGCCAACTTCCTGACCAACAATGACCCGCACGGCGGCAACTGGATCAAGTTCAACAAAGCCCCGCCCAAGCCCGGCGAGGTGGCTCGTACCGGTGGGCGCGCAGGCAGCCGCAGCCGCAGCCGCCGCGCCTGATCAAACCAGACAAAGGCCCGGTCATTGACTGAAACCTTTGTGTCCTTCGGGGCGATCCAACCTCTCAACCTGTCGCGCATCGCGCGGCAGGTTGTTTTGTTTTCTGGTTGCTTAACCAGCAACGCCTGGCGAAATGAAGCGCGCCGCTAGGCGCCCTCAAGCGCTTGCGCCAGATCGGCAATAAGGTCGCCCGCATCCTCAATTCCCACCGAAAGGCGCAACAGGGTTTCGGGAATTCCGGTATGCGGCTCGATTGTTTGGCGATGCTCGACAAGGCTTTCGACCCCGCCAAGCGATGTGGCGCGGTGAAACAGCCGCAAGCGCCCGACAACGTCGATCGCACGCGCGCGGTCACCCTTGATCAGCACCGACAAAAGCGAGCCATAGCCGCCACACATCTGGCGGCTGGCAATCGCGTGACCGGCGTTGCTTGCCAGGCCGGGATAGAACACCGCCTCGACGCCCGCGTGACCCTCAAGAAACCTGGCCACGGCCATGGCATTGGCGCACATCCGCTCCACCCGAAGCGGCAGCGTGCGCACCCCGCGCAGCAAAAGCCAGGCCTCGAACGGGCCGATGATCGCGCCGGCGTCGTGGCGATCCATCGCGATCGCCTGCCACATCGGGGAGGCCACATCGCGACAGGACAGAACCCCGGCCAGAACATCCGTATGGCCGTTGATGGCCTTGCTTGCCGAGTGCATCACGATATCGGCCCCAAGATCAAGCGGGCGCGTCAGAACCGGCGTGGCGGCGGTGGCATCCACCACCAGAACCGCCCCCGCCTTATGGGCAAGCCCGGCGGCCGCGGCGATATCTGCCACCCGGAGCCAGGGGTTTGACGGCGTTTCGATCCACACCAGATCGGCAGAGGACCGACAGGCCTCTGCAAGGGCGGTGGGATCGGCGGCCTCGACCTCGTCAAGGATGATACCGCGCCGCGCACAGAAATCGCGCGCCCATTTGGTCGTGCCCCAATATATCCCGCTTTGCAGGATCACCCGCGCCCCGCCGGGAAGGGCGCGAAACACCGCCGCAACCGCCGCCATGCCGGTGGGAAACAAGAGCGTCGCCGCCGCGCCCTCCAGCTGGCGCAGCACCTCTTCGGCCTGGCGCACGGTATCGTTTTCATCGCGGCCATATTTGTTGTCGGCGCGCATCAATTCATAATCGGGGTCGCGCAGATAGGTTGTGCTCAGGTGAATGCCCGGCACCACGCCGGCCGTCTCGCCATCGGTCGCCCCGGCGGCCTGTGCGGCAATAGTGGCCGGTTTCAAGTGGTCATTCTTCATCGGTTCTTATGCCCCCACATCAAGATCAAACAGACGCCCCGGCCCCCAGCCGCGCGCATCCGCCCCGCTCTGGCGCAGCATATCCCAGATCAACGCCAGGTTTGAGCTTATCACCGGCAGGCCAAGCCGTGCCTCGACCGTCTCAATGATACCGAAACTGCGCAGATTGGTGCAGCTGGCAAAGACCGCCTCAACGCCGTCAGCCTCTCCCGCCGCCAGCATCGCCGCCTCGGTCGAGGCCTCGGTGATGCGCGCCACGGTCCAGTCTTCCTTCTGGCCAAAGCTGACCTCGCTCACCACCTCTATGCCGGCCTCGGCAAGGGCGGCGCGCATCGGGCCGCTGACCTCGGTCACATAGGGGGTGACCATGGCGATCCGGGTCACGCCAAGCGCGCCAAGCGCGGCAATCACCGCCGCAAGCGGATTGGTCACCGCCGTGTCGGGGTGCGCCTCGCCGACAAGCCGGGCAACCCTGTCGCTCCCGATGATGGTGGAGCCAGAGGTACAGGCATAGGCCACCGCGCTTAACCCTTTGGGCAGCAGTGCCGCCGTGCGGGTCATTTCGGGTGCCATCAGGAGCAGGTCTTCGGGCGTCACATGGGCATTCGCCGGGATGCGGGCATGAAGCAGGTTCACATCCCGCCCGCCGATCACCTGTCGCGCTTCGTATTCCAACGTCTCATCGGTGCTCAGCAGGATAAGCCCAAGCCGCAACCCGGCGCCAGCGCCACTGTCCAATGTATACTCCATCACCCTGCCCCTCTTGCTGTGGTGGTTTTGTCCGGTCTGCTGATCGTGCCGCCCGACACCGCCGCGCGCACGCCGGTGGTGCTTGCACAGGATGTCGGCAATCCGCGCGCGACGCGCACGGCAAGATGGGCAAAGGCCTGCGCCTCTAGCATGTCACCGTCAAGGCCAACCGCCTCGACCGGATCGACCGGGCAATCAAGCGCGGCGCGCAGCATGTCCATCATCACCGGATTATGCCGCCCGCCCCCCGTCACAAGCAGGCGCGTCGGCGGGCTTGGGCAATGCTCCATCCCGCGCAGAACGGCGGCGGCACTCATGCCGGTCAGCGTCGCGACGGCATCGCCGTCGCCAAGCTCGCCCACAAGCCCGATCATGTCGGCAAAGGTATCGCGATCCAGAGATTTGGGCGGCATGCGCAGGAAATACGGCTCGTCCAGAAAAAGCTCAAGCGCGCCCTGAACAACCCTGCCCCGCCGCGCGAGCGCACCGTCGCGATCAAACGGCTCATTGCGCCGCGCCATCATCAGATCGTTGATCGGCGCATTCGCAGGCCCGGTATCGAACGCCAAAAGCGCGCCGGTCGCTTCGGGGCGGGCATAGCTTGGGTCAACCCAGGTCAGATTGCCCACCCCCCCAAGGTTGAGAAAGGCAATCGGCGCGGTGGCCCCGATCCACTTGGCACAGGCGAAATGAAAGAACGGCGCCAGCGGCGCGCCCTCGCCGCCAAGCTGAATATCGGCGCTTCGGAAATCCCAGACCACCGGCAGGCCAAGCCCCTGCGCCAAGGCCTCGCCATCGCCAAGCTGATGGGTGCCGCGCCCCTGTGGATCATGCGTAAGGGTCTGACCGTGAAAGCCGACGATGCCGGCCCCGTCAAAGCGCCCCAGAACCTCAAGATGCGCCGCCTCGACAAGACGGGCGGCGGCGTCGAGATCATCGCCCGGCCATTTGCCAAGCGCCGCCGCCAGAACCGCCTGTTCCTGCGCCGTATAAGGCCGATAGGCGGTCGGGCCAAAACCATGAATGACCTCGCCATCGGTCTCGATCATGGCCGCATCCACCCCATCCAGCGAGGTGCCCGACATTGCCCCGAGGGCCCAAAGGCGATCTGCGCTCAACATGGCCTTTTCCTTCGCTCATTGTGTCCCTATACATGCCGCGCAAACCAAGCCGGGACAAGCGATATGACCTACCACCCCAAATCAGACTTCATGGCGGCGATGATGGCGCGCGGCTTTCTGGCCGATTGCACCGATTATCAGGGGTTGGACGACGCCCTTATCGCCGGCGTGGTGCCCGCCTATATCGGCTTTGATGCGACCGCGACCTCGCTTCATGTCGGCAGCCTGATCCAGATCATGATGCTGCGGTGGTTGCAGAAGACCGGGCACAAGCCGATCACCCTGATGGGCGGCGGCACCACCAAGGTGGGCGACCCCAGCTTTCGCGCCGATGAGCGCCCGCTTTTGACCAACGAGCAGATTGACGCCAATATCGCCGGTATCCAGCAGGTCTTTGCCGCCTATATCAGATATGACGACAGCCCGACCGGCGCGCTTATGCTCAACAATGCCGAATGGCTCGACGATCTGAAATACCTCGATTTCCTGCGCGATATCGGGCGTCATTTCAGTGTCAACCGGATGCTGAGCTTCGAGTCGGTGAAGTCGCGGCTTGACCGCGAACAGTCGCTGTCGTTTCTTGAATTCAACTACATGATCCTGCAGGCCTATGATTTCCTTGAACTTAACCGGCGTTATGGCTGTCTGTTCCAGATGGGCGGCTCGGATCAATGGGGCAATATCGTCAACGGGATCGACCTGACGCGCCGGGTGCTGGATCATCAGGTTTTCGGCCTGACCTCGCCGCTTCTGACCACCTCGGACGGCAAGAAAATGGGCAAGAGCCAGGATGGCGCCGTGTGGCTGAACGCCGATATGTGCGCGCCCTATGAATTCTGGCAATTCTGGCGCAACACCACCGATGCCGATACCGGCCGCTTCCTTAAGCTCTATACCGAATTACCGGTCGCGGAATGCGAGCGCCTTGGCGCGCTTGAAGGCGCTGAAATCAATGAGGCCAAGATCATCCTTGCCAATGAGGTCACCACGCTTCTGCACGGCGCCGAGGCCGCCGCCGCCGCCCATGCCACAGCGCGCGAAGTGTTTGAAAAGGGCGGCGTCGGGGATGATTTGCCAACCGTGACCCTTGAAATGTCGGATTTTGACGATACCGGCATTTCCATCGTACAGCTTTTGGTCAGGGCGGGCCTTGTGAAATCGGGCAAAGAGGCCAAGCGCCTGATGTCCGAGAATGGCGCGCGAATGGATGATCAACCGCTGACCGATGCCGGGCTTATGATTTCGCCATCGGCGCTCACTACCCCAATTAAGCTGAGCGCCGGCAAAAAGCGCCACGCCTTGGTGCGCTTGGCCGAGTGAACCTGTTCGGCGCGCACGGTGGCGGGCATGGAGTTTGAGTATTTCCGGAACCGTGAAAGATGAAAATGGGATTGACGGCTTGCAGAGATTTGTGAGCTGTATGAGTGACGCTCGCTGTGGAACTCTTGTTCATTCATCCCTGCCAAAGGTCGCTCTCATGCTTGCTCTGAACAATGGGCCTCGTCTCTGCACCGGAAATTCCGCCGGGGCTGAGCCATGAGCGATCATGCCTCAGCCCACCAGAGCGCCCCCGGTGGCATGGGCCTGTTTGAACGCTGGCTATCGCTTTGGGTGGCCTTGGCCATGGCGGCGGGAATCGC
The DNA here is from genome assembly GCF_900142625.1 of Roseovarius marisflavi. Classification (GTDB taxonomy): domain Bacteria; phylum Pseudomonadota; class Alphaproteobacteria; order Rhodobacterales; family Rhodobacteraceae; genus Roseovarius; species Roseovarius marisflavi. The sequence goes on along the minus strand of NZ_FRBN01000001.1, from coordinate 188,623 downwards.
GCTCGGAACGCTTGCTCCGGGCGTCTTTCAGGGGCTGGCCGAGCTTGAGATTGCTTCGGTAAACCTGCCCGTGGCGCTTTTGATCTGGGCGATGGTCTATCCGATGATGGTGGGTGTGGATTTTACCGCCCTGTCGGGAATCGCGACGCGGCCCAAAGGTCTTGTCATCACGCTGACCGTGAATTGGCTGATCAAGCCTTTTAGCATGGCCGCGCTTGGAGTGCTGTTTTTCAACCATGTTTTTGCCGGACTTATCCCGCCCGACGATGCACAGGCCTACCTTGCCGGCGTGATCCTTTTGGGCGCCGCCCCCTGCACGGCGATGGTTTTTGTCTGGTCACAGCTTACGCGGGGCGATGCGACCTATACGCTGGTTCAGGTCAGCGTGAATGACGTGATCATGGTCTTTGCCTTTGCCCCGATCGTGGCGCTTCTTTTGGGTGTTACGGATCTTGTTGTGCCTTGGGAGACCCTGCTTTTGTCGGTGCTGCTCTATATCGTCATTCCGCTGGCTGCAGGGCTATTGACGCGCAACCGTCTTGTGGCGCGCGGGGGCGAGGCATCGGTTGAGGCGTTTCGCGACAAGGTGAAACCCGCGACCGTTCTGGGCCTGCTCATAACAGTTATTCTTTTGTTCGGATTTCAGGGGCGGATCATACTTGACCGACCTCTGGTGATCGCGCTGATTGCCGTGCCGCTTTTACTTCAGAGCTATGGTATTTTCGCAATTGCATATCTTGTGGCACGGGCCTGGCGGGTGCCGTTTAACGTGGCGGCGCCCTGCGCCCTGATCGGCACATCAAACTTCTTCGAGCTTGCAGTCGCCGTCGCCATTAGCCTTTTTGGCCTTGGGTCCGGTGCGGCATTGGCCACAGTTGTGGGCGTGCTGGTCGAAGTGCCTGTAATGTTGTCTCTGGTGGCCTTTGCCAACCGCACCAGACACTGGTTTCCCGAGGACCGCGCCTAGCGATCAGCCGCGCGCGCGCAAGGCGTCGTTCAGCACGCTGCGCACGAGATCCGGGTCGACATCCGAGGTGATGAACGCCTCGCCAATACCGCGCGCGAGAATAAAGCGGAGCTTGCCATCGACCACTTTTTTATCCTGCCCCATAAGCGCGATAAGCCCATCCGCATCCGGTAATTCACCTTGTATATCAGATAGATCAACCTTGGTCTTCATGTCGCGCAGGTGGGCGCGCACGCGGCTTGGGTCTTCCTGACTGCACAGCCCCATGCGCGCCGACAGCTCGAACGCCAGAGCACAGCCAATGGCCACCCCTTCGCCGTGCAACAAGCGATCAGAATACCCGGTCGCCGCTTCAAGAGCGTGACAAAAGGTATGCCCCAAATTCAACAGCGCGCGATCGCCCTGCTCGGTTTCGTCGCGCATGACGATCTCGGCTTTCATCTGAACCGACCGTTTGACCGCATAGATACGTGCGGCCATATCGCCCGCTGCGGCGCGTAAAGCATTGCCTTCAAGCCATTGAAAGAATTCACTATCCCCCAACATGCCGTATTTAACAACCTCGCCATACCCGGCCAGAAAATCACGCGGCGTCAGCGTGCCAAGAACCTCTGTATCCGCCAGAACAAGGCTTGGCTGATGAAAGGCGCCGATCAGGTTCTTGCCTTGCGGGGCGTTGATCCCGGTTTTACCGCCCACCGAACTGTCGACCTGCGCCAAAAGACTTGTCGGAACCTGCACAAAGCGCACGCCACGGCGCAGAATTGCTGCGGCAAAGCCAACCAGATCGCCGATCACTCCGCCGCCAAAGGCGACAACCACATCGTTCCGCTCGACCTTTTGGTCGAGCAGCCATTCAACGGCCCGTTCTAGATAAGGCCAGGATTTGCTGCCCTCGCCGGGTGGCAGGCACAACGCCTCTGAGGCGATTCCCTTCTTTTCCAACCCCTTACGAAGCGTTTCCAAATGAAGCCGCGCAACGGTTTCGTCGCTGATGATGACCACACGCGGACGGCGCAACAGCGGCGCAATCAGCGCCCCCGCCTGATCCAGCAGGCCGGGCCCGATGTGAATGTCATAGGCGCGCCCCTCAAGGCCCACATGCACGATCTCGGTCATTCTACGCTCTCCAAAACGTCGCTGCGCCCGGCCAGGGCCTCTTGTACCTGTTCAGCCATGGCGTCGATGGAATATTCTGCCCGCGCCTGGACGCTCAGATCGGCCAGAGCATAGGTTGGCACGCGGGCATCATAGAGGTCCTTGAGCGTTTGATAGGGATTAGAAGTGCGCAGCAAAGGCCTGGTATTCTTACATTTTACCCGAGACCAAAGAATATCCATATCGGCATTGAGCCAGACCGACACCCCTTTTTGCGAGATCAGCGCGCGATTGCGCTCGGCCATGAAGGCACCGCCGCCCGTGGACAGAATCCCACGGTGACTGTCCAACAGCCGGTCAATCACCTCGGTCTCGCGGTTGCGAAAGAAAGCCTCGCCATCGCGTTGAAATATCTCGGCAATTGTCATGTTGGCGGCCTTTTCGATCTCGGCGTCCGAATCGAGAAACGGCACGCCAAGACGCGCTGCAAGGGCCTTGCCCACAGCGGTCTTGCCTGCCCCCATCATCCCCACAAGGACAACGGTTTTCTTCAAATTCCAATGCCTGTCAGTCGCCACCCTTCGGCGCTCCTCTGCCAAAACTTCAGGTTTTTCACTGAATGACGTGATCTTAGGCAAAAGGCCAGTTATAAGTTGGGAAAAAGAATACACCAAGCAGGCAGAGGGACCCATGGTAAGACTAATCAAGTGGCTGTTTTATTTGGCCATTCTGGGTTTTATCGCCCTGGTGGCCTATTCCTATCTCGGCCCGTTTTTCGGCGCGGATTTTTCTCCGCCGCAAGACGAGATTCGGCAGGAAATCATTCTTGAAACGAATTAGCGCTACAATTCTGGCCGGGGTTTGGGGGGTGGCCTGTGCCGCGCAGCAACCACTCTCGGCGATTGACTGGCTGGATGAGGCCAGCACGGCGGCGGTCACAGCCCCGCGCCTGCCCCTTTCGTTGGAAGCACCGGTGACTGACGGCGTAGATACCCCCAGGGTGGCGGTGACGGCGCTTGATGCACCGCGCGCCGATGCCGTGGGGCTTTTGCCAAGCCGCACCACCGGCCTGCCCAAGACGCTCTGGCAGGGCAGCACAACCCGCGATATCCTGCGTCTGTTCGGCCATTTTTCGGCAGAACCTTTGCCCGCCATTCAAGCCCTGCATTACACGCTTTTGCTGGCCGAGGCCGATGCGCCGGACGATGCGGACGCGGATGCACAATTTCTTTTGGCCCGCATCAAAGCGCTGCGGCGAGCGGGCGCGATCGAACCGGCCCTTGCCCTGATCGAGCGCGCGGGCCCTGCCAACAAAGTCCTTTTTGATCAATGGCTTGACCTTTCTCTTTTCACCGGACAGGAAGACACGCCCTGCACCGACCTGAGCCGCCAGCCGCGGCTGAGCACAGAGTTTGAGGCGCGTATTTTCTGCACCGCGCGGACCGGTGATTGGCAAACCGCCGCCCTGATCTTTGAGAGCGCAGACACCCTTGGGGCCCTGAGCGACACCAACAGCACGCTGCTTGCCCTGTTTCTTGATCCCGAGATGATCGACGAGACTGAGCCACCACGTGTTCCCAAAACTCTTACGCCGCTTCAGTTTCGCCTTTTCGAGGCGATTGGCACGCCGCTTCCCACCCACAATCTGGCGCGCGCCTTTGCAATGGCCGACCTGCGCGGCACATCGGGCTGGAAGGCCGAGGTTGAGGCGGCAGAGCGGCTTGCGCGCACCGGCGCCCTGCCGGCGGCACGGCTTTTGGGGCTTTATACGGATCGCAAACCGGCCGCCTCTGGCGGGGTCTGGGATCGGATCAAGGCCATTCAAACGCTGGACAAGGCCCTGAACCGCGCCGATCCTGGCGCGATTGCGGATGCTCTGCCTGAGGCATGGTCGGCCGCACAATCGCAACGCCTCGAGGTGCCCTTTGCCGAGTTGTTCGCGGACCGTTTGGCAGCGGTGGCCCTGCCCGACGACATCGAATCGCTGGCGTTTGAAATTTCCCTCTTGTCGGAGCGCTATGAAAGCGCCGCACAGGTATTCGCCCCCACAAACCAACAGCAGCGGTTCCTGACCGGGCTCGCGGTCGGCGAACCAGCCATGCAAGACGCAAGCACGACCCTTGAAAAGGCGCTTGCCGCCGGCTTTGCCCAAACCGAGGCCGCGCCTGCCCATCAGGCCCTGTTGGATCGCGGTCAATTGGGCGAGGCTATTTTGATGGCCTCCAACAAACTTGACCGCGCCTCGGCCGGTGGGCGCGACGGAGTTGGCGACGCAATTGCAACCCTGCGCGCCGTCGGGTTAGAGGACACGGCCCGTCGCGCGGCGCTTCAAATGCTGTTGCTGAGCGGCCAGAGATGAGCGACGACCGCGGCTGGATTTCTCTTTTCCTTGAGGCGCAGGCCGCCGAGCTTGGCGCGGCAAACAACACGCTTCTGGCCTATGAGCGCGATCTGCGGGATTTCCATGAATGGATTATTTCTCAGGGCCTTAGCCTTAGCTCTTCAAGTCAGAAGGATGTCGAATCCTACCTCGTGCATTGCGATGAACAGGGCCTTGCCCGCGCCACCCGTGCGCGCCGCCTGTCCGCAATTCGCCAGCTTTACAGATTTGCCTTTGACGAACGCCTGCGTGCCGATAATCCCGCCATTCGGATCAAGGGTCCGGGCAAGGCCCAACGTCTGCCCAAAACCCTGAGCGAAGACGAGGTCGGCGACCTGCTTGAGGCCTCGCTTGATCACGGTCGAAGCCCCGCCGATCAGGCCCGCAACGCCTGTCTCATGGCGCTGCTCTATGCGACGGGCATGCGCGTGAGCGAGCTTGTGTCGCTGCCTGTCGCCGCCGCACGCGGCAATCCGGCGCTGCTTCTGATCAAGGGCAAGGGCGGCAAGGAACGCATGGTGCCGCTGTCGCCACACGCCAGAGAAGCGCTTGCCAACTGGCTTGTCCTGCGCGACCAGGGCGAAGAGAGTACCCGCGCCAAGGGCATCCCTGCATCGCCTTATCTTTTTGCCTCAAACGGCACATCCGGGCACCTCACGCGTCACCGATTCTATATGTTGATCAAGGAGTTGGCGGTCAAAGCTGGTGTATCTCCGGCCAAGGTGACGCCGCATACCCTGCGCCATGCCTTTGCCACGCATTTATTGGCTAACGGCGCCGATCTCCGGGCGATCCAGACGCTTTTGGGCCATGCCGATGTTGCCACGACCGAGATTTACACCCATGTGCTTGAGGCGCGGCTTCAATCTTTGGTGCAGGATCATCACCCCTTGGTGACGGCGGCGCGGCGCAAGGCGGGCGGCAACACCTCTTCCGAGGGCCAATAGCCGGTCATCAGCGCCGCGTCATAGCCTTGGCTCAGCCCCGCCGCCTGCATCGCGTCTTTGGCTGCTGAGTGATCATAGATCAGATCGTGAAATGCCACACCGGATAAATCCAGAGTGCCAAAGCGTGTCTCGGTGCGCCCGTCATGTGCCGGCATGCCGATGGCCCCGGCGTTCACCCAAGTCACATCGCCGATGTCACGTTGGAAGGGAATGCCGGAATGCCCCCCGATCACCATGTCAAATGGGCCTGCAACAGATTGTATTAAATCGATTTCTTTTTGAATTTCGGCCTCGGGCGAGACCGACCACAAAAACCGGCTTATGTCGCTGATCCCACCATGTACCACGGCACAGCGTCGGCCTGCGTGCTGAAACGTGATCATATCCGGCAAGCCCGCCATCCAGCGCCGGTCCGCCGCCCCGATCGCGCGATCCGCATGCGCGTACCACGCCCCGGACAGAACATCGCATTGGGTGTCTTTTTCAAAGCCGCAACCGCAGTTCATCGCATGATTCGCCAACTGTTTTTCACAGTTGCCAGCCACCACCGGGCACCCGAGCCTGCGGATTTCCGAAACTGTTTCAGAGGCTTGCGCGCAATAAGCCACCAGATCGCCGGTGCAAATCATCCGCTCCGCAGGAATGCCGACATTCCGCGCCTCCTCAATCAAAGCCCGCAGGGCCAACAGGTTTGAATAAGGCCCGCCAAAAAGAAGCACCGGCCCGCTCAGCACCCCCAAATCCCGCAATTCCATTCCGCATCATCCCTTGATTGACGCGCCTCGGCACCCCATAACCGCTATGACTAAAAGGACATCTGCCCAAATGGAAGCCACCACACCAATTCTTGATTTCGCGTTCTGGATCACCAGCGGGGCGATTTTGACCTTGCTGGTCCTGTCCGCCTTCTTTTCGGGTAGCGAAACCGCGCTTACGGCCGCCTCGCGCGGCAAGCTGCGCGCGCAGGCGGAAAAGGGATCGGCCGGGGCGGAGTGCGCTCTGAACATCACCGAAGATAACGAGCGGCTGATCGGGTCGGTCCTGTTGGGCAATAACCTTGTGAATATCCTCGCCACATCGCTTGCCACCGCGCTGTTTACCCGGATGTTCGGCGAAAGCGGCGTGGCGCTCGCCACTTTGGTGATGACACTTCTGGTGCTGGTCTTTGCCGAGGTGCTTCCCAAGACCTATGCCATCACCAACGCCGAGGCGGCAGCCGCGCGAACTGCGCCGATTATCGTCATGGTTATAAAGGTTTTTTCTCCAATCGTCTCAGCCGTGCGCCTGTTCGTGCGCGGCGTGCTTGGCCTCTTCGGGGTTCAGACCGACCCCGACAGCCATATCCTGGCGGTCCGCGAAGAAATTGCCGGCGCGCTCTATCTTGGTCAATCCGAAGGCGTGGTCGAGAAAGAAGATCGTGACCGGATTCTGGGCGCGCTTGATCTTGGCGAACGGGCCGTCGAAGAGATCATGCTGCACCGGTCCGGCATCGAGATGATCGACGTTGATGCCGATCCGGACGCCATTCTCAATCAATGTCTGGAAAGCAATCACACCCGGCTTCCGCTCTATCGTGATGACCCGGACAACATCATCGGTGTGGTCCATGCCAAGGACCTTCTGCGCGCCATGCACAAGCTTGTCACCGGATCAACATCAAGCGCCAAGGCCTTGAGCAAGTTCGATATTACCAGTGTCGCGCGCAAGCCGTATTTTGTGCCGGAAACCACGACGCTCGACGATCAGATGCGTCAGTTCCTGCGCATGAGGAGCCATTTCGCGATTGTCGTCGACGAATACGGCAGCCTTCAGGGCCTGATCACGCTTGAGGATATTCTTGAGGAAATCGTTGGTGAGATCACCGATGAATTCGATCCCGACGCCGAACACGCCATCCGCAAAAGTGACGACAATCAGTTTCTTGTCGAAGGCGCCATGACGATCCGCGACCTCAATCGCGCAACCGACTGGAACCTGCCGGATGAGGCGGCCAATACCGTGGCCGGCCTTGTCATCCACGAGGCGCAGATGATTCCCAAGGTCGATCAGGTCTTCATCTTTCATGGCTTCCGGTTTCAGGTTATCGCGCGCAAGGACAACCGCATCACCAAGCTCAAGGTCAGCAAGATTTGACGGGCGTAACGGGCTTTCGCGTTAATCTTTCTTGACCGGAAAGACGAAACAGCGATCACGCCGCAGCATAAGCCAGAGCGGCTTGCCCGGCTTTGGCAGAAACACATTCGGCACCGTCGCCCGCAGGATCGAGCCGTCATGATCCATGCGAAACTCCACAAGGCTTTCCGACCCGATAAAGCGCGCCCGCACCACCACGCCGCGCGCAGGCGTGCCATCCTGGGGCGTGGGGTTGGGGCCCCGGCCGCCGCGATCAAAGTCGATCTTGATATGCTGCGGGCGAATGACGATTTCAACCTCTTGACCATCGGGCACACCGGGCGCCAGGAAATGACCGAACGGAGTTTCGGTCAATGCGCCGCGCACTGTGCCACGTATCACGTTGATATCGCTAAAGAACGCAACCGCGCTTCGATCCACCGGGGCGTTGTAGATGTTATAGGGCGCGCCCTGTTGCACGATCCGCCCATCCCGCATGAGCGCGATTTCATCGGCCATGCGCATCGCCTCTTCCGGTTCGTGGGTGACCAGCAGGACCGCCGTATCCTCTTCGCGCAGGATATCCAGCGTTTCGTCGCGGATGCCATCGCGCAGACGGTTATCAAGCCCGGAAAACGGCTCGTCCATCAGCATGATGCGCGGGCGCGGCGCAAGGGCGCGGGCAAGCGCCACGCGCTGCTGCTCGCCCCCCGAAAGCTCGTGCGGATAGGCATCAAGATAGCGCCCCATGCCGACCCGGTTAAGCAATTCCTTAACCCGTTCCGCCATCGCCGCCTTGTTACCGCTCAGGCCAAAAGCCACGTTCTGCGCGACGCTCAGGTGCGGGAAGAGGGCAAAATCCTGAAACATGAGGCCGATATGGCGCCGCTCGGGGGGGACGCGAAACACGGTGTCGCAGATCAGCACACCATCGACCCAGATCTCGCCCGAATCCTGCATTTCGACCCCGGCGATCATCCGCAGGGTCGTTGATTTGCCACAACCCGACGGCCCAAGCAGACAGGTCACCTGCCCCGGCATCACCCGAAGCGAGACATCCTTGACCACGGTGCGGCCCTCGTAGCGGCGCACCAGATGCTTGATTTCTAACCGGGGGTTTTGCGTCTGCACCGGGGCCTCATATCTATCCGATCAAATCTATCGGGTTTTGTTTCAAGCCAGATAGCAACCCTGCACCGGCTTCGCAAGGCATCACGCAAAGGTGGTGCATTGACAGCGCCCGTGCAAGGTGGTGTCATGACTGCGATTTATGACCTTGGAGTTGAATTAAAATGCGATTTCTTATTGGGGCCGCCACGGCCCTTTGCCTTGCCGTTCCCGCCTCTGCCGACACTGCCAGCGACGCCAAAGATGCCCGCGTGGCCATCGCCAAGGAATACGTCGAGGCGACCATGAAAGACATGGACATTCAGAATTTCATCCGCCAACTCTGGACCCCGATGATCCAGCAAATGGCCCAAAATCGCCAGCCGATGTCACCCGAACAGATCAGCCAGATCGAAAAGCTGTTTTCCGACGAGCTGACCCAGCCGCTGACCGAAGTCATGCTTCAGCAGGACAAGATCATGGCCGATCTGATGACGCTCGAAGAACTGACCGCGCTGCGCGATTTTTATATGTCAGAGCATGGCCGCGCGGTGATGGAAAAGATGCCCCAGCTTGCGCAGATCCAACAGCCGATGATCTCGGCCGTGTTGCAAAAGGCAATGCCGGTGATGATGCCCAAGATCGAGGCGATCACCGCCCCTGAAGACGGCAAGTAGGCGCGCGGTTCAAAACGGCGCGGGCCGCCCTCAGGCCCGGTGCCTCGCCGCCCATCCCAAGCCGCTCAAGCGTGGTTTCCATGGCCGCGACTTGCGCGCCCGGCTCCTCCATCAGCTTTAGCAGCGCAGGCGTGATAAGCTCTGCGCGACAGGCCTTGCCGATGAATTCCGGCACGGCGCGGGTTTCGCTCACCAGATTGACCAGCGTCAGAGTATCCACCTTGAGCATGCGCGAAATCAGGGTGCGGCTAAGCCAGTTCATGTCATAGGCAATCACCATCGGCGTGCGCGCCGCTGCCAGCTCAAGCGAGACCGCGCCCGAGGCCGCAAGCGCCCAGTCGGCGGCGTGAATGGCACAGGCTTTTTGCTCTGTAAACGCCGCCGCAGTCTGTCCCTCGTACGGGGCGAGAATCAGCGGCTCTATTGGCCAGTCGGCAACCATATCGCGCACCAGCGGGGCCAGATGCCGCAAGGTGGGCAGGATCAGGCGTGTATCAGGTCGCTCAATCGCCAGCCGGGCAATCACCTCGCCAAAGATCGGCGTCAGGCGGCTTACCTCGCCCCGGCGCGATCCGGGCAGAACCATCAAGAGCGGTTCCCCGGTGATGCCATGGCGGGCACGAAACGCGGCTGCATCGGCCGCACTTGGGCACGGCTCGGCCACCACCGGATGGCCGACAAAGTCACACTCCATCCCGGCGGCTGTCATAAGGGGCGGCTCGAACGGCAAGAGTGCGAGCACATGGTCGATCACCCGCGCCATCTTCGCGGCCCGCCCCGCGCGCCACGCCCAGACCGAAGGGGCCACGTAATGCACCGTGCGGACCGCGCTTGCGGCCTTGACGCGGCGGGCGACGCGCAGGCAGAAATCGGGGCTGTCGATGGTGATCAGAATATCGGGCGCAAAGGCAAGGGCGGCCTCGGCGGTCTGGTTCAGCCGTCGTTTGAGCGCCGGGTATTTCGGCAAGACCTCGGCAAGGCCCATCACGCTCAGCTCGTCCATCGGAAACAGGCTTTGCAGGCCCTCGGCCTCCATCAAGGGGCCGCCAACGCCGGAAAATTCGACCTCTGTCAGGGAGGTGAGCCCAGCCATGAGCGCCGCCCCAAGCCTATCGCCAGAGGCTTCGCCCGCAATCAGGAAAATTCGCATCAGAACGTCCGGGCCACGAGGAAAAGCCCGAACTCGGAAAGGGCGGCAAGGGTCTTTTCACGCTCAAGGATCATCACGCGCCCCGGCTCGATCATCAGGCCGGCAAGCCCCGCAGCCGCAACACCGGCAATGGTGCCGGGGCCGATGGCGGGCATGTCGACGCGCAAATCCTGCCCGCGCTTGGCCGCTTTGACAAACACGCCCGGCGCCTTGGGGCGATACGCGGGATCGGTCGTGGCGACAAAACCCAAAAGAGCATCTGTGCCCTGCAAGGTTTCAATCCCGAGGCATTGCCCGCCCGCCACGACACAGCCCTGCCCGATATCAAGCGGCGACAGCGCGGCAAGAATATCGGCGGCGCGGGCGGCATCCGCCTCGGCCAGTTCATCGGGCACGGGACCGACGCAAAGCCCCTCACCGGCGGTGAGATCAGGCAAGAGCTCGTGCGCGCCAAGAACGGTAAACCCCTGCTCCTCGAACACCGCGATAACGCTGGTCAAAAGCGCGTCATCACCGCCCTGCATCCCAGCCATCAGGCGCGGCGCAAAGGAAGTCGTCAGCGCATCAAAATCCGACGGATCAAGAGTGGGACGTGGCAGATGTCCGGCCAGAACAATCCGCGTGACTCCGGCATCATGAAGCGCCTCAGTCAAAGCCCCTAATTTCTCGAGCCGATGCTCTCTGGCCGCCGGTCCAAGGCGATGCGGCACGCCGGCAAAACAAATCAAAAGCGCCTCCGGGCAGTGGCGCGCCAAGGCGACAGGCAAACCGCCGCCACACGCCAGAATGGCCAGACGCCCGGACATTCCCTAGTTCTGCCCTGGTGTCAGATAGGTGCGGTCCCTTTGACTCGTCACAAACTCGAAAATATGGCGGACATAGGGGCTTTCTGTTTCTTCGCCCAGACGGGATGCACGATCCTGGAAGGTCCCCTCGCCCTGCGCCAGCATCTGAAACGCCGCGCGCAAGGCAAGGGTATCAGATCGTGACGCCCCCCGGCGTTTCAGGCCCACAAGGTTCAGCCCATCCAGGACCCCGCGCGGCGACTGCACAAGGCCATAGGGGATGACATCGTTGGTCACCATCGTCACCGCCCCGATGATTGCGCCCTGCCCGATGCGCACAAATTGATGCACCCCCGACAGCCCACCGATGATGACGTCATCCTCGATAAGGCAATGCCCGGCCAAAGCGGCGCTGTTAACCAGCACCACGCGGTTGCCAATCTGGACATCATGCGCCACGTGACACCCGGCCATGAAGAGCCCATCGTCGCCGATACGGGTAATGCCGCCGCCGCCACTGGTGCCGGTATTCATCGTGACATGCTCACGAATGCGATTGCGCGCCCCAACGATGAGCTGCGTCGTTTCGCCCTTGAATTTCAGATCCTGGGGCACCTCGCCAATGCAGGCGAAGGGAAAGATCACCGTCTCCTCGCCCAAAACCGTGTGACCGGCCACCACAACATGCGACTTGAGCACCACCCTGTCACCAAGCCGAACATCCGGGCCAACATGACAGAACGGGCCGATCCGGCACCCCTCGCCGATGATGGCGCCCGGCTCTATAAAGGCTGTGGGGTGGATCGCTGTATCGGTCACCGGGGTCACTCTTTGGGGAGATCCATCATCGCTGTGAATTCCGCTTCGGCGGCCATTTCGCCCTCGACCTCGGCCTTGCCGCTGAACTTCCAGACCTTGCCACCCGGCTTGCCGCGCACGGTCGTGAGATGCATTTCGAGCACATCGCCCGGCACCACCATGCGGCGGAACTTGCAATTATCAATCGCCATGAAATAGACCAGCATGTTGCGGTCTTCCATGCCGAGCGCCGTGCCAACCATCACCGCGGCGGTCTGGGCCATGGCCTCGACGATTGTCACGCCCGGCATGATCGGCTTGCCCGGAAAATGCCCCTGAAAATGCGGCTCGTTCATGGTGACATTCTTGATTCCGCGCGCGCTTTGAAAACCGTCGATATCGACCACCTTATCCACAAGGAGGAACGGATAGCGATGCGGAATTAGCCGCTGGATCAGGTGGATATCGGCGGATTTAAGTGGCTCGGTCATGGATAATCCTCATTGCGTCGATCTGATCACGTCCCTAACAACAGGACAGGATGGGGGCAAGATAGCCTAATCGCCTGGCGATTTGGGCGGCGTCACCGTGTTGCGCGTCGGGCCATTTTCCGGACCCTCGCCAATTTGCGCGTTGACCCGTTCGATGGCAAGGTCGGTGATATCGGCCACACCAGAGCCCAACAGAACCGCCCGCACATCCATGATCACCACGCCACCGGAATCGCTCAGGATGTCGGCGAGCACAGGCTCGATCACGCGCATGAACTGAGCCGGGGCAATTTCACGTTGCCGCTCAAGGTCGCGTGACATGCGCTCGCTATTCTGGCGCAACTGCTGCACTTTGCGGTCAAAGGTGTCGGCGAGGTCGCGAAACTCAGCCGCCGACAAGCTCGGGCGGCGCTCGGTGAGCGCCTGTTCCTCGTCTTCAAGCTCGGCTTCGATACGGCGGTTATGCGCAACCAGCGTCTCACGGTCTTCCTGAATGCCTTCAAGAAGGCGGCGGCCATAGAGCGTCTCATTTAACAACCGCTCCGGATCGAGGATGAGAATATCGCTTTGCACGACGCCAGTTGGCTGGGCTGCGACAGGGGCAGCACCCCCACCAAGGAGCGCGAGCAGGAACCCCGCAAAGGCAAGGCTCCGCCACATGATCAGAACTCCGTTTTGACCGTCAGATCAAACACCTGCTCGATATCGCCAGGTTCTTTCTTGAGGGCATTGGAAAAGTTCATCCGAAGGGGGCCGAAAGGCGATGACCAGAAGATCGAAAAACCAATGACGTGGCGATCATTAAACCCGGTGGAAGAGACGACCCCGGTCGCATTCCTCTTATCAATTCCCCAGATCGAGCCGACGTCATAAAACGCGCCGCCCGTGATGCCATATTCATCTGGCAAGCCAAGCGGAAAGTCCGCCTCAAGCTTGAGAGCCGCAAAATAATCGCCCCCCAAAAGCTCGCCGTTTTCAGAGGGGCCGATCCCGTTGGGTTCAAACCCACGGATGACCTGACCATTAAAGCGGTTCAGAAAACGACTGTTCTGGCCTTTCTTAAATTCGATTGCACCGCCCTCAAGAATAGCCCTAAGGGTCACATCCTCGTTCATGACAGTGGTCTGCCCGACCAGACGGCCCGTGCTCTTGATGAACTCGTTATCGCCGCCAAGCCCGGCGACTTCCTGACCAAAGGCCAGCAAAACACCCGCATTCGGGTTCAGCCCGGTGCGTCGTGTGTCATAAGAAAACTGGTACCCCAAGGCGCTTGTCCACAGGTCGCCTTGATTGACCTCGGACTGCAGGATGCCCGATACGCCGTTATAATCCGACATATCCTCGTAGGCGGCACTGTAGAAAATACCCAGGCGACCATTTTCACTGACCGGGAAGGTCAGGCTTGGGCGAAACGTACCGATTGTTGTGTCAAACAGGCTATTGTCGCTGTTGGTTTGCTGCAGAGCGAAATCAAGCCCAAAAGCTACATCCCGGCCAAGAAATGCGGGTTCCAGAAAGCCTAGATTATAGTTGATCCTATCCGCACTTGCCGCAATCTGAGCGTTCAGCGACTGCCCCCGGCCAATAAAGTTTCGCTCGCTAAAGCCAAGCGCAACACCGGGTCCGGCATTGGTCGAAAAGCTGAGGCCGACCGACACGTTGCCTGTGGTTGTTTCCTCGACATCGGTTTCGATCACAACCTGATCGGGGCGCGAGCCCTCGCGCGCGTTGACATTCACGTCCGAGAAAAAGCGCAGCGCGCGAATGCGGTCTGCAGCCTGACGGATGGCACGCGGGTTGAAGGGGTCGCCCTCGACGACATCGAACTGGCGACGGATCACACGATCAAGGGTGGTGGTGTTGCCTTCAATATCAATGCGTTCGACAAAAATCCGCGGCCCGCGAGTCAGGACAAATTCCACATCGAGTGTGAGATCACGGTCATTGCGGGTGATGCGAGGATCAACACGCAGAAAATCAACCCCATTCTTGATTGCCAGGCGCTCCATTCTGGCGATTGAGCTTTCCACCAGCGTTGGCGAATAAACCACACCGGGGCGCACTTTCAACGCGTCGTGATAGGGCTCGGCTTCAACACCGTTCATCTCGCTTACTGTGGAGATTTCGCCGAATCTGAATTGCTGGCCTTCCTGAACGTTAAAGGTCACGAAATAGGCGTCGCGCTCGCGCGCAAGCTCGGCATTGGTGCCGGTGACCCGGAAATCGACATAGCCGCGCGAGTTATAGAAATCGGTCAGGACTTGTTTGTCAAACAGCAGGCGATCCTCGACAAAGGTGTCGCGCTCAATCAGCGCGCGCAAAAGGCCGGTTTGCTTGCTTTCAATCACACGCCGCAGGCGGCGATCCGAATAGGCGCGGTTGCCGACAAATCCGATGCGCTGAACCTCGACTTTTCCGCCCTCGAAAACCTCGAATATAAGATCAACGCGGTTGTCGCTGCGGCGGATCACCCTGGGGGTAATGCGCGCCGACACGCGACCATTCTGCGCATAGGCTTCGGCCAGGGTCGCAGCATCACGCTCCGCTTGTGTCGGGCTGTAGACCTGGCGCACGCGGCTCTTGATGAACTCTTCAAGGTCTTCATCCTTAAGCTTTTTATTGCCCTCAAAGGCAATCCGGTTGATCGTGGGGTATTCGGTCACACGGATCACAAGACGATTGCCCTGGGGCACCAGCTCGGCACGCTCAAAAAGACCGCTGGCCAGAATTCTCTGATAGGCATCGTTTAGCTCACCTGCCGACACCGTCTCGTTGCGGGCGATCCCGGCGTAAGACAGAATCGTCGAGGGCTCGATGCGCTGATTGCCTTCGATCGTCACAGAAGAAAACCGATAGGACTGTGCCTCGGCTTGCCCGGTGCCTGCCACCACTGCAAACACAAGAAAAACCGCACAGAGTGCGGCCTTGATGCTTGTCAAAAAAGAAAAGAGCTGCTGGCGCGTCGGCCGGTCAACTTCAAAATGTTTCATTTCTCAAACCCAGTCAGACATCCTATTGAGGATGTCAGTACCGCGTCTGTCTGGCCTTGTCAAAACGCGAGTTGCCGCCCCAAATGTCAATATCAAAGGGCTGCCACAAATCCCGCGCAGGCAAACGCGATCACAAGCGTTGTCACATATAACAGCAAATCGGCATTGACGTTCACCAGAACACCCAAACCGCGGTAGCCCTGTTTAATATGTTGCATGAGATGATCCGCCTTTGTTTGCTAAACAGTGCGTACCAAACTGCCTTTTGAATGTGTCGCTTTGCTGGATAAAACATGACGAAATTATGGCATTACAGGCTTTCACCGTTCCAAAATACTCAACCTGCGCTATCCATCGGCGCCATGATCTCGATTTCATCACCATTCCGCACAGCCTTGTAAAAACAGCTGCGCCGGTTGGTATGACAGGCCGGCCCGACCTGATTGACCGTGACCAAAAGACAATCACGGTCGCAATCCACCCGGAAATCCACCAAGTTCTGCACATGTCCGCTGGTTTCGCCCTTGATCCAGAACGCCTGGCGCGAGCGGCTCCAGTAGGTCACGCGCCCGGTTGCAAGCGTGCGTGCCACCGCCTCGCCATTCATCCAGGCCATCATAAGAACCTCACCGCTTGTCGCATCCTGGGCAATCGCCGGGATCAACCCGTTCGCGTCATACTTTAGTGTGGCCGGATCAAAGTCCATTGCGGAAAACCTTTTGCATCTGCGCGTCTGAGGCCTATTTATGGGGTCAGAACCGAAAGGGAAAGCCATGAGCGGCGAAACTGACCTGATCAAACTCTACTCGGCGCGCATTCTCGCGCTCGCGGCGGATATTCCCCATCACGGGCGGCTTGGTGCGCCGGATGCAAGCGTCAAACGGCGTGCCCCACTCTGTGGTTCGACGGTGACCGTCGATATCACCTGCGAGAATGGCCGCATCAGCGACTATGCCGCCGAGGTCAAGGCCTGCGCCCTGGGTCAAGCGGCCGCCTCCGTGGTGGGCGAGCATATCATCGGCTGTAATCTGGCGCAGGTGACAGCGGCGCGTGACGCGCTGAAAGAGATGCTGAAACACGACGGCCCGACACCGCCCCCGCCGTTCGACGGCCTCGAGGTGTTGCGACCGGCGCGCGATTACAAGAACCGCCACGCCTCGATCCTTCTCACTCTCGAAGCCGCCGTCGAGGCGATGGAACAGGCCAAAGCCCAAAGTTCCTGCGCCTGAAGGGCGCCTATTCCTGCATGGCGGCCAGATGTTCGATCAGGGCCAGGACTCGTGTGCGAACATAGGTCTCGCGGCTCGGCCCGAAATCATAGGACAGGTGCTCTTGCGCATCGAGCTTATAGCGGTTGCCCCATGCCGGCATTTCGCGTGTGCCATGCGGGCCCAATTCAGTGCTGCCATCAATTACGCCATAGACGCGGGTCACCGGGAACACGCCGCCATTGTCTTTCTGAAGCTGTGTAAGATCCGGCAGGGTGCCGGTCAGGAAACCAGCCATCGGCCCCCCGCCCTTACCATCCATGCCGTGACACTGGGCACAGGAATTTCCGTATTCTATCGCTCCGAATGTGTTGTCTTGCGCAAAAGCCGACTGTGAAGACCCCAAAATCGCAACCATAGCAGCATAAGCTAGAATTTTCATGAGACTACCTCCCTAAACGAAAGGGAATGGTAGACCGGCATGCCATCGGTTAATTGACGTGGGTCAATCCGTTCCGCAAAAAAAACCGCCGCGCGTTCGGGTGAACGGCGGCGGCAAGGTAAGCGAGGTTTGCGGACCCTGTCACGCTTATCGGGGGAATGAGGCAAACCCCGAAAATAGCAAAGGAACAGGCAGAAACTTTGGCACCCCGAAGTTGGGACAGAGGGGGTGCAGGCGACAACAGGGTCACCCCGCCAGGCAGAAACTCAGAACAGTCCGGGCAAATAGAGCGCCCCGACCAGGGTTATCATCAGCGCCGCGGCACCCAGGGCATCGGCCAGCAACGTGTCTTGCGACCGGGCGGCGGCTGTCTTGATCTGGTGCAACATGGGGCGCTTCCTTTTGAAAACCTTTTGTTGCTCCTTTGTTCTCATTTCCGTTAACCAAAGTAAAGAACTTTTTAAGAACATTTGTGAACTATATGGAACGAATTTCTCTAACCCACTGAAATCAAACGAATCGCTTGATCCTGTTCCATCAGCCACAAGAGAACACGCGCCGCCGTGCCACGCGGTGTGGTTAACTCCGGGTCATCGTGCAAAAGCTTGCGCGCATCCGATTGCGCCACCGCCATCAGTGCCGATTGCCCTTCAAGGTCTGCCACCCGAAACCGCGGCAGGCCCGATTGCGCGGTGCCGATAAGATCACCCGCGCCGCGCATTTCAAGATCGACCTCGGCGATGCGAAACCCGTCATCGGTATCGCGCATGGTGGTTAGCCGACGTTCTCCGCCTTCGCTCAGCGGCGCCTGATATATCAAAAGACAGGTCGAGGCTGCCTCGCCCCGCCCGACCCGGCCGCGCAATTGGTGCAACTGCGCCAGACCGAAACTTTCGGCGCGCTCAATCACCATGATCGAGGCATTGGGCACATCCACCCCCACCTCGATCACCGTCGTCGAGACCAGCACCGATGTTTCACCGCGCTGAAAGGCGGCCATGGCCGCGTCCTTATCCTCGGGGGGCATCTGGCCATGAACAAGGCCGACGACACCCTCGCCGAACACGGCGCGCAATCGCCGGAATCGCTCTTCGGCGCTGCTCAGATCGACGCTTTCGCTTTCCTCGACCAGCGGACAGACCCAATAGGCCTGCCGCCCCTCGGCAATCGCGCGGCGCATGTGCTCGATCACCTCGTCCATCCGTGCCATGTTCACCAGCGCCGTCTTGATCGGTTTGCGGCCGGGTGGTTTTTCATCCAGGATGCTGACATCCATATCGCCATATTGCGCAAGCGCCAGGCTGCGCGGGATCGGCGTGGCGGTCATCACAAGCACATCCGCCTGCGCGCCCTTCTTGCCAAGCTCGAGACGTTGGCGCACACCAAAGCGGTGCTGTTCGTCGACAATCGCCAGCCGCAGATCGCCAAATTCCACGTCCTTTTGAAACACCGCATGGGTACCGACCAAAATCTGGATGTCGCCCCGCGCGAGCGCCACCAGTTTGGCGCGCCGCTCGGCGCCCTTGTCGCGCCCGGTCAGGATCTCAAGAACCACGCCGGCACTCTCGGCAAGCGGGCGCAGGCCTTGCAAATGCTGACGCGCCAGAATCTCGGTCGGGGCCATCATGACCCCCTGCCCGCCTGCCTCAACGGCAATCAGCAAGGCCTTGAAGGCGACCAATGTTTTGCCCGCCCCCACATCGCCCTGCAACAGCCGGTTCATCCTGAGGGGGGCCGCCATATCCTCGGCAATCTCGGCAATCGCGCGGGTCTGCGCCCCGGTCAGCGTATAGGGCAGCGCCTCTAGCACCCTGGCCTGAAGTTTGCCGGTGCCAATCGTCGCGCGCCCCTTGGCCCGGCGCAATCTCAAACGCGCAAGCGCCAGCGTCAGCTGATGCGCCATCAACTCGTCATAGGCCAGGCGTTCGCGGGCGGGATGCGCCGCCGAGAGATCCTGAAAATCCTGCGGCGCATGCGCCGCGCGTATCGCATCGGCCCAATCGGGCCAGCCGGCCTGGGCCTTCTGCACCGGGTCGATCCATTCGTCGAGGTCGGGCACACGGGCAAGCGCGCCCTGCTGCGCCTTGACCATCATCTTCTGCGTGACCCCGGCGGTCAGCGGATAGACCGGCTCGAAATCGGGGATATCGCCACTCTCATCGACCGGCAGCATGTGATCGGGGTGCACCATCTGGGCGATCCCGTCGAAGAGTTCCACCTTGCCCGACACCACGCGCCGCGCGCCGGTGGGCAGGATTTTGCGCAGGTATTCGTCGCGGGCATGGAAAAACACCAGCTGAAACGTGGTTTCCGCATCCTCGACCGTCACCCGATAGGCCCCACCGCGCCGACTTGGGGCGCGGTGCTGGCCGATGACGACCTCGACCGTGACCACACCGGGCAGATCGGCACCCTGCACCGTGGTTCGCTTGCGCCGATCCACCCCCGTATAAGGCAGCGTGAACAGCAAATCACGCGGGCGCGTCACATCAAGCGCGGCCAGATTCTGCACGGTTTTGGGCCCCACGCCGGGCAGCGTCTCAAGCTCCGCGAACAGCGGAAACAGGATTTCGGGGCGCCCGCTCATGTCTGGCCGATCAGGTCAAGCCAGCCGTCTTCGTCCAGCGTCTCGATGCCAAGCTCGGCGGCCTTTTTCGCCTTGGATCCGGCGCCGGGCCCTGCGACCAGAAGGTCGGTCTTCGCCGACACGCTTCCGGCGACCTTGGCGCCAAGCGCCTCGGCGCGCGCCTTGGCCTCGGCGCGGGTCATTTTCTCAAGCGTGCCGGTGAAGACAACGGTTTTGCCCGCCACGGGGCTGCTGCTGGTGTCCGGGCGCGCGGCGTCTTGCACGTCAAGATGCGCCACAAGCCGGTCGATGCCAGCGCGTTCATTGGCCTCGCCAAAAGCGCCCACAAGCGAGCGCGCCATCACTTCGCCGACGCCGTCGATGCCCAAAAGCCGCTCCCATTCGGGCCCGTCAAACCCTTGTGCGGCGTCCATTGCCTGCGTGAAGTCCTCCCAGCTGCCATAAAACCGCGCGATCGTGTTGCTGGCGGCCTCGCCAACATGACGGATACCGAGCGCGAACAGCAGGCGTCCAAATGGTATTTTCCGTTTTTCGTCAATGGCCTGAAAGAGGTTCTTCGCGCTCTTTTCGCCCCAGCCCTCGCGGTTCTTGAGCTGTTGCATCCCGCTGCCATAGCGCGCCTCAAGCGTGAAGATATCGGCCGGTTCCCTGATCCAGCCATCGCGGTAGAACTGTTCGACCTGCCTGGCCCCAAGCCCTTCGATGTCAAAGGCGGCGCGGCTTACGAAATGTTTCAGCTTTTCAACCGCCTGCGCGGGGCAAATCAACCCGCCGATGCAGCGGCGCACCGCATCGCCCTCTTCGCGCACCGCATCCGAGCCGCATTGGGGGCAGGTGTGAGGGAAGGCGTAGGGCACGGCATCCGCGGGCCGCTTGCTCAGGTCTACATCGGCGATTTTTGGAATCACGTCGCCCGCGCGATAGACCTGAACCCAGTCACCGATACGGATGTCCTTGCCATCACGAATTTCCTCGCCCTTGCTGTCACGGCCAAGAATGTAATCCTCGTTGTGAAGGGTGGCGTTGGAGACCACAACGCCGCCCACGGTGACAGGGGTCAGGCGCGCGACCGGGCTAAGGGCACCGGTGCGCCCGACCTGAATGTCGATCGCCTCAAGCCGGGTCCAGGCAAGCTCGGCCGGGAATTTATGTGCGATCGCCCATCGCGGCGTGGTCGAGCGAAAGCCAAGGCGGTGCTGAAGGGCAAGATCGTTGACCTTGTAGACCACCCCGTCGATGTCATAGCCCAAGGTGGCGCGGCGCTGTTCGATGCGGGCGTATTCGGCCAGCAAGTCATCCGGCCCGGAACAGAGTGTGGTCATCGGATTGGTCTGAAACCCGAGGGCGGCAAGCTGTTCAATCGCGCCCATTTGGGTGTCGGCCAGCGGCGCGCTGACCTCGCCCCAGGCATAGGCGAAAAACCTCAGCGGGCGCGCGGCGGTGATTTTCGAATCCAGCTGACGCAATGAGCCGGCAGCGGCATTGCGCGGGTTGGCGAAGGGCTTGTCAGACCTTGCGGCCTGCCGTGCATTGAGCGCCTCGAAGTCGGCGTGGCTCATGTAGACCTCGCCGCGTACCTCAAGAATGTCCGGCGCGCCGTTCAAGGTCTGGGGGATATCGGAGATCGTGCGCGCATTGGCGGTTACATTTTCACCCACCTGCCCGTCGCCGCGCGTTGCCGCCTGGATCAACCGACCGTTTTCATAGCGCAGGCTCAGGCTCAGGCCGTCAATCTTTGGCTCGGAGGTATAGGCAAGATCGGCCTCTTGCCCAAGACCAAGATAGCGGCGAATGCGGGCGTCAAATTCGACCACGTCATCGTCGTCAAAGGCATTCCCGAGACTGAGCATGCGCACCGCATGGGTGATCTTGGCAAACCCTTCGGACGGCGCGGCACCGACCATTTCGCTGGGGCTGTCGGGGCGTTTCAGATCGGGAAAGAGCGCCTCGATCGCGGCATTGCGGGCTTTGAGCGCATCAAATTCCGCATCCGACATGACCGGCGCGTCGTCGGTGTGATAGGCCTCATTGGCTACGGAAATAAGCGCGGCGAGCCGTTCTAGCTCTTGCCGCGCCTCATCTTTGCTCAGGCTTTCAACCGTGCGCGTATCGCTCATGGGCCCCTCTGTCCTTTTCTGCCGAGGGCGTTTCACGCCCCCGATCGTTCAGGTCAAAGTGATAGGGCCCTGTCTGCCAGAGGTCCAGATGTCACGGCACCCTTCAGGCGCCAATCGCAACCCTTTGGTCATCCATCTCGCTCGGATCAGGATCGCGCAGCACATATCCACGCCCCCAGACCGTTTCGATGTAATTCGCGCCGTCGGTCGCTTCGCTGACCTTCTTGCGCAGCTTGCAGATGAAGACGTCGATAATCTTGAGCTCGGGTTCGTCCATGCCGCCGTAAAGGTGGTTGAGGAACATCTCTTTGGTCAGCGTCGTGCCCTTGCGCAGCGACAGCAGCTCAAGCATCTGATATTCCTTTCCGGTCAGATGCACGGTTTTACCGCCCACATCCACCGTCTTGGCATCAAGGTTGACGTTGATCTTGCCGGTACGGATGACCGATTGCGAATGACCCTTTGACCGGCGGATAATCGCATGAATGCGCGCCACAAGCTCTTCGCGGTGGAACGGCTTGGTCAGGTAATCATCCGCCCCGAACCCAAAGCCCTTGATCTTGCTTTCGGTGTCATCGGCGCCCGACAGGATAAGGATCGGCGTATCAATCCGCGCCATGCGCAGTTGACGCAGAACATCATGGCCGTTCATATCCGGCAGACCAAGATCCAGCAGGATCAGATCATAGTCATAGAGCTTGGCCAGATCGACCCCCTCTTCGCCCAGATCGGTCGTATAAACGTTCAGGTTTGCATGAGTCAGCATCAGTTCAATGCTTTTCGAGGTTGTCGGATCGTCCTCGACCAGTAGTACGCGCATATGGGTTCTCCACAGATCAGTGCTTCATTAAGATCAACACTCGTCAAAAATGGTTAACCACCCGTTACCATTGTAGGAACAATCTGACAACACTCCCTAAAGTTGTCGATAGCCATTGAACGCCGTTACCTTCAGAGCTTTTTCCCCATGGCTGCTGACGGCGCTGATCCATGCGTCGAATTCCTCACCGCTCAATCCATAGGTCTGCATCGCCTCGTCGCGGGTGATAAGCCCATAGGCCACCCCGCGCACCACGGCCAGTTTGCGCGAGGCCACCCATCGCCGGGTATCGGCGGGGGGCAGGTCTGCGCGACTCAATATCGTGCCATCCGGCAGGTTGACGGCCCTTGGCCCTTCCACTTTCTTCAGATACATCACTCTCACCCTTCTTCTGATGTCGACCAAAATGACCGCATCAGGCTTAACGGCAGGTGAAACCGGGGCTTGAGAATGATTAGGATTTTCCTATATTCTGAACGACCCTGATCGGAGGCCGATATGGCGCTTGATAGTGATAAACCCCTGAATTCTCTTGGTTTTGCAAAAGACCCGGCCGATACCCGCGTGGTTGTGGCGATGTCTGGCGGCGTCGACAGCTCTGTTGTGGCGGCTTACCTTGCGGAACAGGGCTATGATGTGGTGGGGGTAACCCTGCAACTTTATGATCACGGCGCGGCCCTGGCCAAGAAGGGCGCCTGCTGTGCGGGGATTGATATTCACGACGCGCGCCGGGTCGCAGAAGACGTCGGGTTTCCGCATTATGTGCTGGATTATGAAAACATTTTCCGCGACGCGGTGATCGACGAATTTGCCGACAGCTATCTTGCGGGGGCAACACCGGTGCCCTGTATCCGCTGTAACGAGCGGGTGAAGTTCAAGGACCTGTTGCAAACCGCGCGCGATCTTGACGCCGATTGCATGGCGACGGGTCATTATATTCAGCGCAAGACCGGTTTGAACGGCGCGGAATTGCACTGCGCGGCTGATTCGAATCGCGATCAGTCGTATTTTCTGTTCTCGACCACGGCTGAACAGCTCGAATATCTGCGCTTTCCGCTTGGGCATTTGCCATCCAAGGACGCCACCCGCGAGCTGGCGGCGAAATACGGATTGCAGGTCGCCGACAAGCCCGACAGTCAGGATATCTGTTTCGTCCCCGATGGCAATTACGCCAGCGTGATCGAGAAACTGCGCCCCGGCGCGGCAGACCCCGGCGAGATCGTGCATGCCGATGGCCGGGTGCTTGGGACGCACGAAGGGGTGATTCATTATACCATCGGTCAGCGCCGCGGCCTTGGCATCGGCGGGCTTGCCGATCCGCTCTACGTGGTGCGCCTTGATGTGGATGCCAAACAGGTCATCGTCGGCCCCAAGGAGATGCTCTCGACCCGAAAGGTGCCGCTGCGCGAAATCAACTGGCTCGGCGATGAGCCGCTGATGTCGCGGCCTGAATGGACCGTGGCCGTCAAGGTGCGCTCTACCCGACCGGTGCGCGAGGCAATCCTGCGCCCGATTTCGGAAACCGAGGCCGAGGTCGAATTACTCACGCCCGAAGAGGGCGTGTCGCCGGGGCAGGCCTGTGTGTTTTATGAGCAGGACGGCACGCGGGTGCTTGGCGGCGGCTGGATCTGGCGCGGGTACTAAGCGCGCGCGATCCGGGGCAACGGCAGGATTTCGAGTATTTTTGCCAAGAAGAAGCCGGGATGCGGGATTTGATCAGAGGTCTCTGAACTGCGCCTCCTGGCGGGCGGACCAGCGCAGCGTGAGATCAAAGCCGTCTTCGGTCTGGGTTTCGGCCTCGACCAGGTCTCTTTCAAACAGCCAGGCGCGTTTGCGCCCCGCGTCAAAACCAAGATGAAGCTCGGTGACATGGGTCACATCAGCCAGAGCCTCGGTAATGGCGTCGACGAGATCATCAATGCCCTGTCCGGTGATGGCCGAAAGGGCCTGAACATGATCAAGCCGGGCGGCCTTGGTCAGAGTGGCGGCGCGGGCGTCGTCGTCAAGCCGGTCGATCTTGTTCCAGATTTCGATCTGGGGGGTCGTGTCCTTGACGCCGAGGCTGTTGAGGATGGTGGTGACATCTTGGGCCTGCGCCTCGGTCTCGGGATGCGAGATGTCGCGCACATGGCAGATCAGATCGGCGGCCAGCACCTCTTCCAATGTGGCGCGGAACGAGGCGACGAGTTCGGTGGGCAGGTCGCTGATAAAGCCGACCGTGTCCGACAGGATCACCTCGGGGCCGCCGCCGGGCAGCTTGATGCGCCGCATGGTCGGGTCAAGCGTGGCAAAGAGCATGTCCTTGGCCATCACCTCGGCCCCGGTCAGGCGGTTGAACAGGGTGGATTTGCCGGCGTTGGTATAGCCAACGAGCGCGACAATCGGGAACGGCACCTTGGCGCGCGCGGCGCGATGCAGGGCGCGGGTTTTCACCACCTTCTTGAGTTGACCGCGCAGGCGCACCAATTGCTCGTCGATGGCGCGGCGGTCGGCCTCGATCTGGGTTTCGCCGGGGCCGCCGACAAAGCCCAATCCGCCCCGCTGGCGTTCAAGGTGGGTCCAGGCGCGCACGAGGCGGGTGCGTTGATAGGACAGCGCGGCCATCTCGACCTGAAGCACGCCTTCACGGGTGGCGGCTCGGTCGCTGAAGATTTCCAGAATCAACCCGGTGCGATCGAGAACCTTGACGTCCCAAGCCTTTTCGAGATTGCGCTGTTGCACCGGCGTGACCGGGCCATCGACCAGCACCAGCTCGGTCTCGGAGGCCTCGATCGCCTGGCGCAGCTCTTCAAGCTTGCCCTTGCCGAACAATTTCCCGGCATCGGGTTTGCGCAACCGCACGACCTGCGCGCCGACCACCTCGAGCTCGGGCAAGGCATGCGCCAGCGACACAGCTTCTTCCAGAGCGAGATCGGGATCGCGCTCTGACCCGGCAGAGGGAATTTCGGGATGAATGACCCATGCCCGTGTCACGGGGCGCGCGTTATCGGTCAATTGGTGTCTTCACCATCATAGAGGTTAACCGGCTGCGACGGCATGATCGTCGACACGGCATGTTTATAAACGAGCTGGGATTGCCCATCACGGCGCAGCAGGATGCAGAAGTTGTCAAACCAGGTAATGACCCCCTGCAATTTGACCCCGTTGATCAGGAAAACCGTGACCGGGATTTTTGTTTTGCGAACCTGATTGAGGAACGCGTCCTGCAAATTTTGTCGATCAGAAGCCATTTACGTTCAAAGCCTTTATTCTTGCACACATCGCGAACCGATGCCTGAGGATCTTGCATATGGCGCGAGTATGTCTTGCCCGCGCATGACTTTCCAGCCTAAAAATGCAATCGGGGTGCGGCACCCCGCCCCCTGCCCTAATCGCGCCAGACCGCAGGGTTCAGCAAGGCAATCATCGCCAAGGTCTCAAGCCGTCCCAGCACCATCGCCGCGCCATAGCAGAGCTTGGCACCCGCGCTCAGCTCGAACAGGCGGATTGGCGCCTCACTGGCCAGAATGATCAGGGGCCCGGTGGTGGAAAGCCCCGAAATCGACAGGATCAGCGACGATTCGAAATCCTGGCCAAAGAACGCGAGCAAAAGCGTAACAAAGGTCAGCGACATCGCGAACAGCATGAAGAAGACCCAGGCGATATAGGCGCCATGCCGCCTGATCCGCCGCCCGGCCCGCGTCGAGCGCCCGACAGAGGACGGATGCACAAGGCGCTCAACCTCGCGCTTGCCATGCAGGTAGAGCGCATAGACCCGCAAAAGCTTGACCCCGCCGGCGGTGGTGGCGACGCCGCCGCCGACAAGCGACAGCCCCAAAAGCACAAGCCCCGGCGTGCCAAGTCCGGACCAGTCACGCGCCGCCTGCCAGTCGGCGCTTTCGAATCCGGTGGTCGAGAGGAACGACATTACGGTGAACATCCCGCCCCAAAAGGCACGCAGGCCCACGGCGAAATTATCGGCCTCGACCACCTCAAACGCCGCGATCCAGTGGCGCGCCACCAACAAGAGCGGAACCCCAAGCACAAGCATCACGCCAAGCCGGAATTCCGGGTCATAAAACACACCGGGTCGCGCCGATGTGATGGTGTCGGACGAAAAGGTCAGCCGCGACAGGGCAAACAGCATGAACAGGAAAATCGCGAACTCGCCGCCAAAGCCCGCGGCGCCGTTCTGCACCCCGCCAATCGAGGAAATCCCGCTTGTGGCCATGGTCGACATGGCATGCACCATCGCCACGAACGCACGCTCTCCGCCCATCATCAGGATCACCCAGAGCGCGCCTGTCAGCCCGATATACACAGGGGCCAGCCCGGCGGTGATCTGCGCCAGCCGCTTGGCCGGGCTGGCGCGCTGAAACCGCCCCGCGCGTGCGTCATCCTGCCCTGGCTCGGCGCGGGCCGTGACCTCGAACCCGCCCAGATTGAGCGGCGCCAGAACTGCCGAGGCCGAAATCCAGATCAAAAGCCCGCCGCCCCAGCCGACCAGGGCGCGCCACAAATGCAGACTGTCCACCAGCCGCCCCGCGGCCCCGAACAGCGTGGCCCCGGTGGTGGTAAAGCTTGAAACCATCTCGAAATAGGCATTCAGAAAGGTGGTGTTGCCGACGCCCTCGTAAAACGGCACCGCAAGAAACAGCGGCAGGATCAGATAGGCCAGCAAGAGCGACACAAGGTTCTGGCTGTCGCTGATCTCGCGTCTCTCGCGCCCCGACATGGCAAGGCCGATGATCATCACCAAAGCCATGCCGAGAATGGCGGAATAGCCAAAGGCGCGCGCCACGCTGGTGTCGTTGCGCATCAAGGCATCGATCATCGGCAGCAGCATCATGATCGCGGCCATGCCGGCGAGGATCAGGATAAGCGGAAAGGTGAGAACCCGGGCGATCATCGGCTAGAAGAAATCTATCGAGACCTGTAACAGCTGCTCGACCGCCGCCACATCTGCCGCCAATGCAAAAAGCACGATCACATCGCCCGCCTCGATCCGCAATCCGCCCGTCGGTTTGACGATCTTGTCACCCTTCTTGATGCCGCCCACCAGCACACCCTCGGGAAAGCTGATGTCTCGGATCGCGGCGCCGGCGAGCGAAGAGGTCGACATCACCTCGGCCTCGATCACCTCGGCCTCGGCGTCACCGATGGAATAGACCCCGCGCACCCGGCCATGCCGGATATGACGCAGGATCGAACTGACCGTGGTGGCGCGCGGGTTGATATAGGCGTCAATCCCGAGCGGCTCCAGCATCGGGATCATGGTCGGATCGTTGATCAGAGCGATAGCAAAGGGGCAACCTTCGGTTTTGGCGCGCACGGCGGCAAGCATGTTGGTCTTGTCGTCATCCGTCACCGCAAGCACCGCATCCGCGCGCGCAATTCCCGCCTCGGCAAGAAGGGCCGCGTTCAACCCGTCACCGTTAAGCACGATGGTACGCTCAAGCGCATCTGCGGCGCGTTCCGCCTGGGCGCGGTTGCGTTCGATGACCTTGGCGCGGATGCGCCCGCCGCTGCGCGTCTCAAGCGCCTGTGCCACCGCAAGGCCGATATTGCCGCCGCCGATGATCACCACCCGCTCCTGCTTCTTTTGCGACTTGCCAAAAACGTCGAGGGTGCGCGGCACATCCTCGATCGGGGCGAAAAGATAGCACTCATCACCCTCGAAAAGCTGATCCCCGGATTCCGGTGCAAACAGCCGCCCCTCGCGGCGCACCGCCAGAACGACCACCCGCAGCGTCGAGAACAGATCGCTCAGCTGACGCAACGGCGTGTTGAGAACCGGGCAATCCTCTTCAAGGCGCAAGCCCATAAGCTGGGCCTTGCCGTCCATGAACATCTCGGTGTCAAAGGCCGCCGGCGCCGCAAGCCGTTGCAGGGCCGCCACCGCGACCTCTCGCTCGGGGCTGATTACCACGTCGATCGGCATGTGATCGCGGCGGTAAAGATCGGAATAGATCGCATCAAGATAGGACTGGCTGCGCAGACGCGCGATCTTGCGGCTGATGCCAAAGACCGAATGCGCGACCTGGCAGGTCACCATGTTGACCTCGTCGGAATAGGTCGCGGCAATGATCATGTCGGCGTCGCGCGCGCCCGCCCGGTCGAGCACATCGGGGTAAGAAGCAAAGCCGGTGATCCCCTGCACATCCAGCGTATCGGTGGCCCGGCGCACCAGATCGGGGTTGTTGTCCACGACCGTGACGTCGTTGCGTTCGCCCGAAAGATGGCGTGCGATCTGCCAGCCAACCTGACCGGCCCCGCAGATGATGACCTTCATTTCCCTGCCTCATCCTGTCTGAGCGTGTTGCATGACAGAAGGGTTCGGGCGGGTCAATTCCTTTGTCCTCCTCCGCGATGGCGCTATACTGGCGGACATGTATCGGATCCGCAACCTCACCCTCTCGGCCTTCGTCCTGCTCGGCGCCTGCGCGCCGCTCTCGATCTATTACAAGGAAGGCGCCGATGTCGCCCAATCCGAGATCAACCTGACCCGATGCCAGGTCTCGGCCCTCAAAGAGGTGCCGCGCGACATCCGAACCCGCTATATTCCGGCGCGCTATGCGCCCTACACCCATTGCAACGCCGCCGGGTATTGCACCACGCGCTACACCATGATCAGCCCGCCGCGCACCGAAACCTATGATGCGAGCGCAAAGCTGCGCGACAAGGTGGTGGGTCAATGCATGGCCATGGCCGGCTACCGGCCGGTCTCGCTGCCGGCATGCGACGCGGAAACCACCCGTAAAACCGCGCTTACGGCCACCAAAACCCTGCCGCCACTGACGCCCAAAAGCTGCGCAATCCGGCTCAAATCCGGCAACTGGCAAATCGTCACACCCTGACCTGCCGTTTCTTCTTGCCTTAAATATCCCGGGGAGTGTGAGGGGCTGGCCCCTCCCCCCGCTCGCCGCAGGCGGAGCCGTTTACGGCTCTATCCCGCAGCCTTCTCTTCCGCATCTTCATCGCCATTGCGCGCGCCAGCCTTGCCACTGGTAACCACGCCAAGCGACTTTAGCTTGCGATGCAGCGCGCTGCGCTCCATGCCGACAAACTCGGCGGTGCGGCTGATATTGCCGCCAAAGCGGTTGATCTGGGTCAGCAGGTATTCACGCTCGAACGCCTCGCGGGCCTCGCGCAGGGCCATCGTTGCAATCGCCCCCGACAGAACCACGCGGCCCTCATCCGCCGACGCACCGGTTTCACCGGGCAATTCGCGCACCTGGATGGGATCGGCGCCCTCGCCCAGGATCAGCACCCGTTCGATCAAGTTGCGCATCTGGCGCACATTTCCGGGCCAGCGCATGGTCTGCAACAAGGCCGCCGCTTCATTGCTCACGCTGCGCAGCGGCAAGCCTTGGGTCTTGTTGAACATCTGGATAAAGTGATCCGCCAGCGCCGGAATATCCTCGCGCCGCTCCTCAAGGCTTGGCACCGCGATCGGCACCACGTTCAGTCGGTGAAACAACTCGCGCCGAAACCGCTCGGCGGCAATTTCGGCCTCAAGATCGCGGCTGGTCGAGGAAATCACCCGCAGATCGACCTGCACCTTTTCCGACCCGCCAACCCTTAAAAAGGTCTGATCGACCAACACCCGAAGGATCTTCGACTGGGTTCCGGGCGGCATATCGGCGACCTCGTCGAAATAGATCACCCCGCGATTGGCCTCTTCCAGAAGGCCCGGTGTCACCCCGCCCTCTTCGCTTTCGCGCCCGAACAGAACCTCTTCCATCCGGTCGGCCTCGATCGAGGCACAGCCGACACTGACAAAGGGCGCATCGGCGCGGATGGAATTGGCGTGGATATAGCGCGCCGCAAGCTCCTTGCCCGCCCCCGCAGGCCCGCTCAGCATGACCCGGCCGTTGGATTTCGTGACCTTGTCCAACTGTCCGATCAGGGTGCGAAAGGCGGGCGAGTCGCCAAGCATTTCGGCCGGCGACGTGTCGCGCCGCTTGAGAGCCTGATTTTCGCGGCGCAGGCGGCTGGTTTCCATGCCGCGCCGGATCACCACCATCAACTGGTCGATATTAAAGGGCTTTTCGATGAAATCATACGCCCCCTGCTTGATCGCCGCGACCGCGATTTCGATATTGCCATGCCCCGAGATGATCACCACCGGCACATCCGGATACTCGCGTTTGACCGTCTTGAGGATATCAATGCCATCCATCCGGCTGTCCTTGAGCCAGATATCAAGGATCAGCAGCGCCGGCTGTTCCCCGGCAATTTCCGCCATCGCATCGTCGGAATTTCCCGCAAGTCGGGTGGTATAACCCTCGTCCTGCAAAATATCCGCAATCAGCTCGCGAATATCGCGCTCGTCATCGACAATCAGAATATCACTCATGTGTCCCTCATACTGCCTTTTTGGCCTCTACTGTCTCTTGTGCCACTGTCGCCAGCGGCAGGCGGATCACCGCCATGGCGCCGGGATGGGCACCCTCTTCAAACGGGTCGGCATCTTCAAGCACCAGCGTGCCGCCATGCTCTTCGATAATCTTTTTCACGATCGGCAGGCCAAGCCCGGTGCCTTTCTCGCGGGTTGTCACGTAGGGCTCGAACAGGCGCGAACGGTCCTGGGGCAAGCCGACGCCATTGTCCGAAATCCGGATCACGGCCATCTGATCCTCGATTGCGCTGCGCACCCTGATCTGCGGGAAATGCCCCTCGGGCGCGCCCTTTTCCTGATAGCTTTCAATGGCTTCACCGGCGTTCTTGATCAGGTTCGTCAGCGCCTGGGCGATCATCGTGGCATCAATCTCGGCCCAGAGCGGCGCCTCGGCAAAATCGACATCAAACCGCACATCCGGCTGGCCGCTTTCCTGAAGCAAGGTCACGTCGCGCAAAAGCCGGGTCAGGCTTTCCTGCTTGGTCTGAGGCTCGGGCATGCGCGCGAATTTCGAGAATTCATCGACGATCCGGCGCAGGTCGTTGGTCTGGCGCACCACCACATCGGTGAGCTGTTCAAGGCTTTCGGCCTGATCCGGCTCAAGCTGGCGGGCAAATTTGCGCTTGATGCGCTCGGCCGACAACTGGATCGGTGTCAGCGGGTTCTTGATCTCATGGGCAATCCGGCGCGCCACGTCGCCCCAGGCCGCCATCCGCTGCGCGGCGACAAGATCGGTCACATCGTCAAAGGCAACCACATAGCCCTCGCGCCGCCCCTCGGCACTGATCCGCGTCGACATGCGCACCAGCAGGTTTTCCTGCCGGTTGCCGCGCGTCACCTTGATTTCTTCCTGCACGAAACCGCTCGGGGTCTTGCGCAGCTTTTCAAACAAAGCGCCGAATTCGGGTACGGCCACGCTAAGGGCGACGGATTGCTGATTTTCCTGCCAGTCCAAAAGCCGCTCGGCGGCGCGGTTCACAAAGGTCACGCGCCCCTTGGCATCCAGCCCAAGTACCCCGGACGAGACCGAGCCGAGCACCGAATCAAACAACCGGCGGCGGCGCTCGATCTGTTGGGTATTGGCCAAAAGCTTGTCGCGCTGCCCCTTGAGCTGGCGGGTCATCTGGTTGAAATAGGTGCTGAGCATGGCGATCTCGTCGTCGCCCTCTTCTTCGCGAACCTGGGTATCAAGATCGCCTTCACCAACCCGCTGCGCCGCACTTGTCAGCCGCCCGACCGGACGCGACAGACGTTCGGCAAACCACATGCCAAGCCAGATCGCGGCAAGGATAAGGATCACCGCAAAGCCAAGATACAAAAGTCCAAATTCAAACAACACCCGGCCCCGCTCGCTTTCGCGCTGCTTGTAGAAGGTGGCGGTTTCCTTGGTATCGTCCAGCAGGCTCAGGATCGCGCCATCGACATTGCGGCTGACGTATAACAGGCGGTCGGGGATCGCCGTCAGCGGCATCAGGGCGCGGAATTCGTTGTTGTCCCAGTCGCGGATCACGAGAACGCCCTCGTCATAGGCCTGTTTGATCTGCGCCGGTGTCGGGCGCTCGAAATCAAACAGATAGGATTGCTCGCCCCGCGCGCGAATCGCGCCGGTGCCGTCGATTACAAAGGCCTCGCGCAGGCCGCGCTGAATTTCGCGCTGTCCGCTCGATAGAACCTGGCGGATATCGCCGTCATTCATGAACACGGCCGCGCGCTTGGTGGCATTGAGAACCGAGGCCAGAACCTGAATGTCGGTCACAAGATCGCGGCGATGCTCTTCCTGATAGGCCTCGGCGGCGGCAACCGAGCTATCGACCACCCGGCCAACCCGGTCAGAAAACCACGCCTCAAGCCCCATGTTGATCGACAGCGTCGCGAAAACCGCGACCGTCACCGTCGGCACAAGCGCCATCAGCGCGAACACGCCCGTGAGCCGCAGGTGAAGCCGCGAGCCCGCCGAGCGCTTGTTGCGCGCCGCCACCATGCGCGCCACGCGCTGCATCACAAGGCCCGCGACCATCAGCACGTAAACCATGTCGCTGAGCAGAACCAGCCGAAGCCCGTTGGACGAGGCCCCCTGATCCAGCGGCCCCATCAGCAGATAGGTCAGAAGCGCCAGAAACGGCCCCAGAACCACAAGCCCCAAAGCGGCCCAGTTCTGCAACTGTTGCAAGCGCCGCAAACGGCTTATCGTGTCCCACGACAGGCGCCTTGTACGCAATTTGCGTGTCTGCGTTGCCACGCATGCCCCCCATCGGCTAGTGGGGTGGCGTGATGCCCCCCGCAACATCTGGACAATCCGGAGCGACGCGCCCCAAATAGTCACAGTCCTGTTGCAGTTTTACATCAACTTGCGGCGGCGTGTCACGTTAATATCCAGATCAGTTATCTTCTTGCGCAAAGTATTGCGGTTGATGCCCAGAAGGTCAGCGCATTTCGCCTGATTTCCGCCGGTGGCATCAAGGGCGATTTCCAAGAGCGGCATCTCGATCTCGCGCAGAATGCGCGCATAGAGCCCCGGCGGCGGAAGTGCCGTGCCATGCAGATCAAAATAGCGTTGCAAATGCCCCGCCACCGAGGCCGAGAGACTCTCGCCGCGCTGCTGGCCCATCACCGGCTCGGCGCGGGGCTGATTGCCAAGCACCGCCTCAACCTCGGAGCGGTTGATTTCCTCGGCCATCGCCGTCAACCCGATGCGGCGCACCGCATTCTCAAGCTGGCGCACGTTGCCCGGCCAGCTATAGGCACGGATAAGCTCTGCGGCCTCTGGCGAAAGATGGCGCGGCGGCTGACCGTCACGCTCGTCGCGGGCCAGGAAATGCTCGGCCAAAAGCGGAATGTCCTCGACCCGCTCGCGCAGGGCCGGCACGTCAATCACCGCGCCACTCAGGCGGTAATAGAGGTCTTCGCGCAGGGTGCCCGCCTCAAGCGCGCCGCCGGGCTGGGCCTGACTTGTGGCCATGAACCGCGGCACGTGATCGCCGGGCGCATCCATCATCCGCACAATGCGCCCCTGGGACTCGGGGGGAAGATCGGTGATCTCGTCCAGAACGATGGTGCCGCCCTTGGCCCGCGCCATCACCTTGGCGGGACCATCCATATCGCGCAGATCGCTCGGCGTTACGGTCACGAACGGCAGGGTGCGGCGATCCGAGAAATCATGAATCGCCTTGGCAATCAGCGATTTCCCCGTGCCCGATTCGCCACAGATCATCACCGGCAGGTCGGTGTTCATGATCCGCGCAACGACCCGGTAAAGCGCCTGCATCGCCGGAGTGCGCCCGATCAGCGGAAGTTCATCCGGGCGCTCGGCCTCGGTGTTGATGCGCGGCGCCGTACGCACCCGGCTTTCAAGCGCGCGCGCCGTGCGCTTCATCAGGTCAGGCAGATCAAACGGCTTGGGCAGGTAATCATAGGCTTCGGCCTCGGCCGCCTTGATCGCCGTCATGATGGTGTTTTGCGCCGAGATGACAATCACCGGCAAACCGGGGCGGTCGGCGGCAATCTTGGGCAGCATCTCTAGACCATTGCCGTCGGGCATCATCACGTCGCTGATCACCACGTCGCCCTTGCCCTCGCCGACCCACCGCATCAGCGTGGTCAGGCTTGAGGTGGCATGGACCTTGCACCCCGCCCGCGTCAGGGCCTGCGTCAGAACCGTCCTGATCGTGCGGTCATCATCAGCAACAAGTACCGTGCCATCCATGGCGTATGCTCCCTTATCCGTTGGTTACTGCGCGTTGCAGAGAAATCCGGAACACGGTGCGTCCGGGCACCGAGGTGACCGAAATCCAGCCGTCGTGGTCCGAAATGATCTTGGCCGCGAGCGCGAGCCCGAGGCCGGTGCCGTTTTCGCGCCCCGATACGAAGGGGTCGAACACATCATCGGCAATCTCGGGCGGAAGTCCCGGCCCGTCGTCGGTAATCTCGATTTGCAGCGGAAGCGCCTTTTCCGCGCCATCGCCCCCGCGCACCCGCAGGGATTGCTCGTAATAGGTTCTGAGACGGATCGTGCCAGGCTTGCCCCCGGCCGCCTCACTGGCATTTTTCAACAGGTTCAGCACCACCTGCAAAAGCTGATCCGCATCGCCGAGCGCCAGCGGCAGCGAGGGATCGTAATCCTCGACGAGCGCCATATGCGCCGCAAAGCCAAGCATCGCCGAACGACGCGCGCGATCCAGCACATCATGCAGGTTCACCGGCTTGAGATCGGGCGCGACGATATTGCCGAACTGTTCAACCCGCTCCAGCAGCGCGACGATACGGCGGCTCTCGCTGACGATCAGATCGGTCAGTTCAAGATCCTCGGGGCTGAGCGTCATCGACAAAAGCTGGGCCGCGCCGGTGATCCCGGCCAGCGGGTTCTTGATCTCATGCGCCAGCATCTCGGCCATGCCGATCGCCGATTTGGCCGCCGCCTTGACGCTGCTGTTCTGGGTCATCCGACCGGCAAGTTCGCGCGGGCTGATCAGCATGAGCATATGCCCCGCCTGCCCGGCCAGCGGCGAAACCTGCAAATTGCACTGCATCGGCGCGCGCTCGCCATTGCCGACATCGACGTCGTTGACGAACAGCGGCGCATTATTGGCACGCGCCCTCTCGAACGCCTCTTCCAGCGGCGCATTCACCGCCAGCTTGTCCCAGACCGGCTGACCGATCAGCGCCTTGGAGGAGGTCATCAAAAACCCTTCGGCGGCCGGGTTGATCCGCACGATCATGTCGCTGTCATCCAACACAATGGCCGGCACCGGAAGCGAGGCCCAGATGGCATCCTGGTCGATCATGCCGCCACCTGCCCCGGATTCGCATCCGCCATGGCCGCCGGGATCAGGGCAAGCACCTCGTCGATCTGCTTGCTGGTCAGAATGCGGCGGCGCAACGCCGCCTCGGTGCCGACCGCGTCCATATACCAGCCAAGATGCTTGCGCGCGTTGCGCAGCCCAAGGACCGCGCCGTAAAATCGGATCATTGCCTCGTAATGCTCGCCAACAAGCTCGGCCAGGGCCGCGCCTTGTGGCACCTTTGGCGCAGGCGCGCCGTAAAGCGCCGCCGCGACCTGGGCCAAAATCCACGGGCGCCCTTGCGCCCCGCGCCCGATCATCACCCCATCCGCTCCCGACAGGTGCAGCGCCTCGCGCGCTTGGGCAACGCCAGTGATATCGCCATTGGCAATCACCGGGATGCCAACCGCCTGTTTGACATCTGCAATCGCCGCCCAATCGGCGTTGCCTTTGTAAAACTGACAGCGGGTGCGCCCGTGAATGGTGATCATCGCGATGCCCGCGGCCTCGGCGCGTCTGGCGAGCTCCGGCGCGTTGAGCAGGGCGTCATCCCAGCCAAGCCGCGTCTTGAGCGTGACCGGCACCTTGACCGTGTCAACCACGGCCTCGATCAGGCTCAGCGCGTGATCGAGGTCCTTCATGAGGGCCGATCCGCTGGCGCCATTGCCCGCAGCACTCGTGACCTTTTTCGCAGGGCAGCCCATGTTGATATCAATGATCCGCGCGCCATTGGCCTCGACCATGCGGGCGGCCTCGGCCATCCAGTGCGCCTCGCGCCCGGCCAGTTGAACGGCAGTGTTTTCAATGCCAAAGCCAAGCTCGGCCTTGCCGCGCGCACAGGGGCGCGCCTGAACCATTTCCTGACTAGCGATCATTTCACTGACCACAAGCCCCGCCCCAAAGCCCGAAACCACGTTGCGAAACGGCAAGTCGGTGATTCCCGCCAGAGGGGCGAGCAAAACCGGGATCGTCATCGGGTGATCGGTCACTTGCAGGGTCACATGCCTAATCCTTGTGCAGCAAGGCTGTTCTAGCTGTGAAACCTGGCTGAAACAATGATCACAGGCCTAAATTACCGTCATTGAAAGTGCTATCGCCTATTTTTTAAGCAACCGCACGGCCATTGCGCTTGTCCGCGGCGCGGCATAAATCAAAGGCATGACAATCGCCGCCCTTATCGTCGCCGCGGGCCGAGGCCAGCGCGCAGGCACGCCAGGCCCCAAGCAATGGCAGCCGCTTGGCGGGCGCCGGGTGATCGACTGGACGCTGGACGCCTTTCGCGCCACGCCGTTGATCGACCGTATTCTCGTGGTGCTGCACACTGATGACCTCGGGCTTTTGCCCGACTCACCGGATTTCGAGGTCACGACCGGCGGTGACACCCGCGCCGGGTCGGTGCGCAACGGGCTTGAGTATCTGGCCGCGAATGGCGGCGATGTTACCCATGTCCTGATCCACGACGTCGCCCGATGCTGTATCACCCCGGCGCACATCGCCCAGATTGCTGCGCGGGTTCAAACCGGCGACACCCCCGGCGTGGCCCCGGCCCTTGCGGTGACCGATGCCCTTTGGATCGGCGCTGACGGACAGGTCGCAGGCACTCAGGATCGCAGCGGCCTTTACCGCGCCCAGACCCCGCAAGCCTTTGATTTTGCGGCCATCCTTGACGCGCATCGCGCCCATCCGGGTGGTGGCGCCGATGATGTCGAGGTCGCGCGCGTCGCAGGGCTTGCGGTAAGCATCGTTGAGGGCGATGAGAGCAACCTGAAAATCACCCATCCGCCCGATTTTACACGGGCCGAGAAAATACTGAGGGATCAAATGGATATTCGCATCGGCTCAGGCTTTGACGTGCACCGCTTTGGCGCGGGCGATCATGTCATGCTCTGTGGTGTCGCCGTGCCGCATGAGCGCGGCCTTCAGGGGCACTCCGACGCCGATGTTGGCATGCACGCGCTCACCGATGCGATCTACGGCGGGCTGGCCATGGGCGATATCGGG
Organism: Roseovarius marisflavi; assembly: GCF_900142625.1. GTDB lineage: Bacteria > Pseudomonadota > Alphaproteobacteria > Rhodobacterales > Rhodobacteraceae > Roseovarius > Roseovarius marisflavi. The sequence continues at coordinate 150,788 of NZ_FRBN01000001.1, read as the reverse complement.
CGTCATTTCCCCCCAAGTGATCCGCAATGGAAAGGCGCCGAAAGCCATATCTTCCTGCGCCACGCGGTGAATCTCGCGGCGGAACATGGATTTAAAATCAACAATATAGACGTCACTCTTATCTGTGAGCGCCCCAAGATCACGCCCCATTCCACCGCCATGCGAGCCGCCTTGGCCGAGATCACCGGCGTCACGGTTGACCGGATTTCGGTCAAGGCAACCACGTCAGAGCGGCTCGGGTTTACCGGACGCGAAGAAGGCATCGCGGCACAAGCCGCTGTAACATTGGTGAAGACATGCGCGTAAGTCATTTGATTGCAACATTTTTCTGCGTCGGCCACCTGCGCCCGGCGCCCGGAACATGGGGGTCGCTCGCCGCCCTGCCGGCGGCTTGGGTGCTTCATGTGCTCGGCGGCCCGATCCTCTTGGCGCTCGGTGTCGCCCTCTCGTTCACATTAGGAGTGTGGGCCACATCACAGGAAACAAAGGGAAAAGATGATCACGACCCCTCCGAGATCGTGATTGACGAGGTCGCCGGACAATGGCTTGCGCTTTTGCCGGTCTCGATTGGCGCCACCCATGCAGGTGTGGACATGCTGGCGCTTTGGCCGGGTTGGGTTACGGCGTTCGTGGCGTTTCGCCTGTTCGATATCCTCAAGCCGGGCCCGATCGGCTGGGCGGACCGGCGCAATGATCCGCTTGGCGTGATGCTAGACGATATATTCGCCGGTATCGCCGCCGCGCTCTGCGTCATGGCGGGGGCCGCGATCTCGCACGGCCTCTTGGGCGCATGACGGTTTCCGAGATTCTTGCGCGGGCGCGTGACAAGGGCCTGCGCATCGCCACCGCCGAAAGCTGTACCGGCGGGATGATTGCCGTGCGCCTCACGGATGTCGCGGGTTCATCCGACGTGTTTGACCGGGGTTTCGTGACCTATTCCAACGCCGCCAAGCAGGACATGCTTGGCGTGCGCCCGGCCACGCTGGCGGCACATGGCGCGGTCTCGCAGGAGGTCGCCGCAGAGATGGCAGCGGGCGCGCTTGCCAACTCCCTGGCCGATATCGCCGTGGCGGTCACCGGCATCGCAGGCCCCGGAGGCTCTGAGCACAAGCCAGAGGGGCGGGTATGCTTCGGCCTTGCTAAAAAAGGCGCCGAAGCCGCCGAAACCCAGGTCGAAACCATCGACTTTGGGCCATTGGGGCGCGACGGCGTGCGCCGGGCAACCACCACGCATGCGCTAAACTTGTTGGCCAAAGCCCTGACCTGACTCGGCCCATAAATAGGGCAACTCTAAAAATACCAGCCTAATAAATAGGCGTTGCGCACATTGCCTGCTCTTTGTGCGCCCTCAAGAACAATTGCCTCTTTTTATATCGCCCTGCATTCGGTTGAACGCTCGCAAACTGACATATGCAGGAAAGGGATTAAACATGAACGGAGCGGATACCGCCTGGATCATCGTGGCAACGGCGCTTGTGCTGTTTATGACATTGCCGGGGCTTGCGCTGTTTTACGGCGGGCTGGTACGGGCGCGAAACGTGCTGAGTGTCTTCATGCAGTGCTATGCGATCGCCTGTCTGATGAGCGTGCTCTGGCTTGTTGCGGGGTATTCCATTGCCTTTGGCGATGGCAACGCGGTCTGGGGTGGCCTCGGCAAGATGTTCCTGAACGGGGTCACCGCCGATAGCCTCTCGGGCACCCTGCCCGAGGTTTTATTCTTCGCCTTTCAGATGACATTCGCGATCATCACCCCGGCCCTGATTGTCGGCGCCTATGTCGAGCGGATCGGCTTTGGCTTTGTCCTGTTGTTCTCGGGGCTTTGGATGTTGCTGTGCTATGCGCCGGTGACCCATTGGATCTGGGGCGGCGGGTTTCTGGCCGATGGCGGCATTTTCGGCGAGACCGGCGTCAAGGATTTCGCCGGCGGCATCGTGGTGCATGAAACCGCGGGCCTCGCGGCGCTGATCATCGCGGTGATGCTAGGGGCGCGCAAGAACCGGACCACGCCGCCGCATAACCCCGGTTTCGTGATGATCGGGGCGGCGATGCTCTGGGTTGGCTGGTTTGGCTTTAACGGCGGCTCACAGCTTGCGGCGGATGGCGGGGCGGCGATGGCCTTGACCGTGACGCATATTTCGGCGGCGACCGCTTCGCTGAGCTGGGCGCTCTGGGAAAAGATCAAGTTCGGGCGCGCCTCGCTTGTGGGTATCGTGACCGGCACCATTGCAGGCCTTGCCTCGATCACGCCCGCAAGCGGCTTTGTGACCCCGGTCGAGGCGCTTATCATCGGCGCGATTGCCGGGGTGCTGTGTCAGGAGGCGGTCAACCTGATCCGCGAAAAGCTCAAGATCGACGACACGCTGGATGTGTTTGCGGTGCATGGCGTGGGCGGCATCTTTGGCACCATCATGATCGCGGCCTTTGGCGCGGGCACCTGGGCGGCGCAGCTTGGCTCGCTCGCTATCGTGGGCATCTTTACGACGGTGGTCACCGTGGTTCTGATCAAGCTGGTCTCGCTTGTGACGCCGCTTCGGGTTGATCTTGAAACCGAAACCAACGGTCTTGACCTAAGCGTTCACGGCGAACGCGCCTATGACATGAGCAGCTAGGCCAACCTCCGGGGCGACCTCAAGGCGGGCCCTTTCGGGGGCCCGTTTTCACATCGAGCTAGCCGTACAGAGCATCCGCGCGCTCTTCAAAGGCGCGCACGATCCGCTTCATCGCCTCATAGAAAAACAGATCAGCTGCGGACTGCAGCAACCTGTTCTTGAACGCGAAATCCACATCAAAGGCCACCTCGCAGCCGCCGGTCACATCGCGGAATTGCCAGTTTGATTTGAGATATTTGAACGGCCCGTCAAGATATTCGGTCTCGATCCGGCTTTTCTCGGGCCATAGGACGACACGGCTTGTGAAGCGCTCGCGGAATACCTTGAAGCTGATCACAAGATCGGCCTCCATCACCTCTGATCCATCGTCCCAGGGCGTCACGCTGCGCACGCGCGCGGCGGCCGTCCAGGGCAGAAACTTGGGATAGCTGGCCACATCGGCCACCAGCCCATACATCTGATCCGCTGAATAGCGCAGGGTGCGTGTCTCGGAATGTGATGGCATGAGGGCCCCGGATTTGCAGTGGTTTTCGCGTGACAGTGGCGCGCTTTGTCATAGACTGGGGCGGAAACTTCAAGGGGGTGTTATGCCGGATCGTCCTTATGTGATCGACAAACTGATCTCAGCCAAAAGCATCGCCGCCCGCATCGAGGCGCTGTCACACGAGATCGAGGCCGAATTTGCAGGCACCGAAAAGCTGACTGTAGTGGGTCTTTTACGCGGCTCGTTCGTGTTCATCGCCGATCTGGTGCGCGAACTTGACCTGCCGGTCGAGGTGGATTTCGTTGAAACCTCGTCTTACGGAAATTCCACCGAAAGCAGTAGGGAAGTTCGCATTCTCAAGGACTTGCGGGGCGACATTGAAGGGCGCGATGTGCTGGTGGTCGAGGATATCGTTGACACGGGACATACGCTCTTTCATGTGCTTGGCCTGCTCAATAGCCGCCGGCCGCACAAATTGCGCACCATTGCGCTTTTGGATAAACCCTCGCGGCGTGAAGCCGATATTCGCGCCGATTGGACCGGGTTTGAAATTCCGGACGAATTCGTTGTCGGCTATGGTATCGATTTTGCCCAGAGAAACCGCAACCTGCCCTATATCGGCAAGGTGCGTTTTACCGACGGATGAATATCATGTGGCTGTTGCGCATAGCCCGTTGGGCGCGCAACCCGCCGGGGCCCGCGCAACGGCGCATGCTGTTGGTGGTCATCGGGCTTGCGGTTGTGATTGGCGGGATCGAGTTTCTCTTTGGCTGGCCCGAGGCCCTTGGGCTAGAGCCGCAACGCCGCTTTTGGCGCCCCTGACCCGGCCCTGCGCAGACATATGACGACCGCGAAAAGCGCGGAAAAACTCTGATCGCCAGACCTGACGGATCACGTTATCCTGTCGGTATCTGCCTTGAAGGCGCCAATGAATCGGTAATACAAAATGTCTGAAGCCCCCAGCACCTCCCCCTGCATCATCTGCGTCGCGATCACCGGATCGGTGCCGACGCAGGCCGACAATCCGGCGGTTCCGGTGACGATCAGCGAACAGATCGAAAGCACCCATGCCGCGTTTGAGGCCGGGGCCAGCATCGCCCATTGCCATGTGCGCGACGACGCCGGCAAGCCCACCTCGGACGCCGAACGGTTTGCCCGCCTGAAGGAGGGGATCGAGAAACATTGCCCCGGCATGATCATACAACTTTCGACCGGCGGACGCTCTGGCGCAGGCCATGAGCGCGGCGGGATGCTGCCGCTTCGGCCCGACATGGCGTCGCTTTCGGTGGGGTCAAACAACTTTCCGACCCGGGTTTACGAGAACCCGCCGGACCTGGTGAACTGGCTCGCCAGCGAGATGATCAAGTATGACGTCAAGCCCGAGATTGAGGCGTTTGATCTGTCGCATATTTTTCATGCCGCCCTGATGCACAAGCGCGGCCAGATCAAAGATGTGCCTTACGTGCAATTCGTGATGGGCGTGAAAAACGCCATGCCCGCCGACAAACATGTCTTTGATTTTTATGTACAAACCGTCAAGCGCCTGTTTGGCGACGTCCCTTGGTGCGCGGCAGGCGTGGGGCCGAAGCAGATCGTGGTCAACGAATGGGCGATTGCGGCGGGCGGGCATGCGCGCACCGGTCTTGAGGATAATATCCGCCTTGACCGTGGCACCCTGGCGCCGTCCAACGCAGCGCTGGTCAGGCGCACCGTCGGGGTATGCGAAAAGCACGAGCGCCCCGTTGCCACATGGCAAGAGGCGCGTCGGATTCTTGGCCTGCGCGCGGTCGCGGCCTAGGCTCTGGCCTTATCGCCGCCGCGTCACAGGGGCCGATGTCTCCGGTGGCCGCGCAAGGAAACTGCCCGGCCACCCCGGTGTTATGCGGCGCGTATCAGACGGGGTTCGCCGGTCTCGATAAACGCGCTATGCATGGCCCGGATCGCCGGTTGCAACGCATCACGGTCGAGGATGAACTGCACGTCGACATTGCGCGGCCCCTGGCTTGCCCCGATGGCAGAGAGCCCGGCATCGGCAATCGCGAGCAATCCGCGTGTCAGGACCGATAGGCCACTCAGATCGCGCCCGATGACAGAGGCCATCGACAGGGTCCGGGTGGAAATCTCGGCGGCAGGAAAGGCCTGCGCGATATCCTTCTCGACCCGGCGCATCGTTTTGAGCGAGGTGTCGAGATAATGCGTGATCGTGTTGGCGTTCGATACCTTAGAGACAATCCGCACGCCATGGCGCGTCAGGATGTCAAGGATGGTCGCATCATATCCCTTCACACCAACCATGTCCTGCTCAAAAACTTCCAGTGATACGATATCAAGGCCGGTGACGATCTCGACAGCGGGCACATCGGCCGGCTGATCGTCGATCAAGGTGCCGGAATCCTCTGGCTCAAAGGCGTTGGTCACCCGAAGCGGCACGTCAGCCTGACGCAGCGTTTTGGCGGCTTGCGGGTGGATCGCCTCCATTCCCATATTCGAGAGCTGATCAGCAACGTCGTAATTGGTGCGCCCAAGCTTGCACACAGCATCCTCGCCCACGATCTTGGGATCACAGGACGAGAGGTGAAATTCCTTGTGAATGATCGCCTCGCGCGCGCCTGTCAGCGCGGCGAGTCTGGAAAAGGTCACCTCGGAATACCCGCGGTCAAATTCGCGCATCAGACCTTTGGCGCATTGCGCATAGCCGGTGACGATGGGCATTTCGCTCTGCGGGTCGATTTTGTCCATCGCCTTGGAAATACGCTCTTCCAGGGTGACATCGCCCTCATCTCGCCAGCCCGACAGATCGACAAACCGCGCGTTTGCACCTGCGCGTTGCAGCAAAAGCGTCGTCACAAAGGCCGAATGGGCCTCGCCCAGCCCGGACAAAAGCTCTCGGATCTGCAGCATATGTTCGGACAGGCGAAAATGCCCGTAGGTGCACAGGCGCTGCAAATCAATCAGACAGTTGCGCGCTCCGAGGATACGTTCGGCAACAAAGGCGTCGGCCTGCTCGATATCGGCGCGATGAGTCAGCACCTCGCGCTGGAGCGTGTTCATCGCGTCCTCGACCCGGGTCAGCGCCTCATGCCAGCCGTGATCGGTATCGGCATTGGCAAACAAGGCATAAACGCCGGGCTCGCCGGTTTTTTTATGCTCGAGGAGCAGGTTCGTGATCCCGCCAAAGGCAGAGACCACGAACACGCGACCATACAGGTCGTCCCCCTCACGGGACCCGATAAACAGGGTATCCTTAAGCTCATTCACGCGAGACATGGATGTCCCGCCGATTTTCTCGACAGTATGTTTCATATTCTGTCTCGCCGAATTAATCGGCAAGCTCCTCTGCTGGCGCATAAGATCCGTCTTCTCGATGCACTTCCGTACCCGTCACCGGCGGATTGAAGCAGCACGCCATATGCAGCTCTTCTTCGGCGCGCAGGATGTGTTTGTCATGCAGGTTCAAGGCGTACATCACACCGGGCTTGATCTCATGGGTCTCGCCGGTGGCAATGTCGGTGATCGATCCCTTGCCCTTCATGCAGTAGACGCTTTCAAAGTGGTGCTTGTAGTGGAACGTATGCTCCGAGCCCGCTTCGAGAACGGTGATGTGGAACGAAAAGCCCATCCCGTCATCTGCCAGCAACATCCGGGTCGACGTCCATTTTGCGTCGGCAATATGGCGGTCTGTGCCCTGCAATTTGTTGAAATCACGTACAATCATCCTGCTATCACTCCGCAGCTATTTTCATGTCAGTTGTCACGTCGCTGGTCGCTTGCGCAAGGATATTAAACCCTTCGCGCATGATCTGTGGCGAGGTGGTGAGCGGTGCGAGATACTTGATGACTTCATCGTGCGCCCCGGAGGTCTCGATCACAAGACCAAGGTCATAGGCCCGTGCACAGATCGCGGCCGCCAGATCGCCCGAGCCGACATCAACGCCCTGCATCAGGCCCCGGCCCTTCAGGCTGGCACCCTCGACAAGCGCGGCGATGTCGCCCAACGCGGTGGTCAACACAACCGATTTGCCCGCGATCGCCTTTTCAAATGCGTCATCGGACCAGAATTTCTCCATCGCAACACGGGCCGTGACAAAGGCATGAGTATTGCCGCGGAACGTGCCGTTGTGTTCGGCCGGCTTCCAGATGTCGTGCTCGGGTTTTATCAGCAACGCCGCAAACGGCAGACCGAAGCCGGACAACGATTTCGCCTGAGTGATCATATCCGGTTCGATCTTCGCGTTCTCGAAGGAAAAGTACGTGCCCGCACGCCCACAGCCGGACTGAATGTCGTCGACGATCAGCAAGGCACCATGCTTTCGGGCGATTTTCTCGATGCCCTGCATCCATGCGTCAGAGGCCGCGTTCAGGCCGCCCTCGCCCTGGATCGGTTCAAAAACAAAAGCCGCAGGCGCGTCGATGCCCGACGACGGGTTCGACAGCATCGCATCGATCAATCCCAGCGTATCGACATCTTCGCCAAGCGAGCCCTCAAACGGCATATGGGTCACATCACTGAGCGACCCGGTGCCCGCGCCACCGCGTTTGGACGCATTGCCCGTCAGCGCCAGAGCGCCCATGGTCATGCCGTGAAACCCGTTTGTGAAGGCGATCACATTGCGGCGGCCAGTCACCTTGCGGGCCAGCTTGATCGCAGCCTCGACGGCATTGGTCCCTGTCGGGCCGGTCATCATCACCTTGTAATCCATCCCGCGCGGGGCAAGGATGATCTCTTCAAAGGCCCTGAGAAAGGCGCTTTTCGCATCCGTGTGAAAATCAAGGCCATGGGCAATGCCGTCGCCCGAGATATGATCAATCAGGGCGGCCTTCATGTCGGGATCGTTATGCCCGTAGTTCAGCGATGAACAGCCCGCCAGAAAGTCGATATAGCGGTTGCCGTCAGCGTCAAAAAGCTCTGATCCGCGCGCCTCGGTAAAGATTGCCTTCATGTTGCGGCAATAAGAGCGGGCCTCGCTCTCGCGGCGGCTATAGATAGAAGTATTTCGTGCCATGTCATTGGCCATTGGGTGTCCTTTCCCTTTTGTGAGGGGTCGTCGTGAGAGGGGGTGTTTTAGGCGACGCTGCGCAGCTTCATCCTGCGTGGCAGGGTGATGCTCACCAAATGCTCGGTGTCATGAGCGCCGTCAAAATGCGCGTCCTTCTTGAAGTGAGGCGTATCCGTCAATTCACCGCCAATATCGTCGGCAAAACTACGGAACAGCCCCCAGGAGGCGGCATTATCCTTGGTGATGGTGGTCTTGAGTGTCGTGGCATCCCTGATTTCATCACGATCAATGAGATCCAGAAGCATGATCTTGCCAAGACCGATGCCGCGGGCGTCGGGGCTGACGGCGACCTGCCAGACAAAAAAAGCATCCTCACCCGGAATCATATGACCCGATATCCAGCCAATGATCTCTCCGTCCATTTCCGCCACCACGCAGGTGTCGCTGAAATGATCGGCCTGGATCAGGTTGGCATACATCGAGTTTTCATCAAGTGGCTTGCAGGCACGAATCAGCTCCCAGATTGCGGCTCCGTCATTTGCATCGGGCTTGCGCAGGTTTGGGTTGCACTTTGAGTCAGTACATCTGTCTTTCGGCATTTGGTCGCGCCCCTCTTGATTGTTACCGTTTATGAAATAGTGTAGCCGCCATATTACTTCAAGAATAAAACTACATTTCCCCGTAAACGCGGCAATATGCCTCTATAAGCAACTTTTTAAGGATTTTTTAATTCGGAATGCAAATTACCTTTTGTGTATAAATTTTACAATTGCGAAGCGTTTTTCAGAAATGTTTAGACGATTGAAGGATTTCAAGGCTTCGTGCAAGATGGCGCCATGACAGACAAACCGCACGACCGTACTGATGAAAGCCTGATCGCCCTGCGACGCATCCTGCGCGCAACCGAACTTTACGCGCGCGACCTTGCACAGGCGGTGGGGGTGACACCGGCGCAGCTTCGGGTGATCCAGATCGTCGACGACAAGACCAGCGCCACCCCAAAGACCCTGGCCAATCAGATGCGCGTGAGCCAGGCGACGATTACGACACTGGTCGACAAGCTGGTGGCGCGTGGGCTGGTCAAAAGAGTGTCCTCCGAGCGGGACCGGCGCCAGATCAACGTCTTGATGACCGACCTGGGCCACAACGTGCTTGAAAAAGCGCCTGATGCTCTTCAGCAACGCTATGTCCGCGCCTTTGCAGGCCTTGCCGATTGGGAGCAGGCCCAGCTTGTTTCGTCGCTCGAACGCGTCGCCGACATGCTGGATGCTCAGAATATCGACGCATCCCCTGTTCTGGCGACAGGCGAGCTTGGATTGGGCAAAAAACTCTGACCCGTCCGCGGCGCTTGATTGCCCCCGCCGGTATGATCCCGACACCACCCGGGCCCGGCGTTCAGCCGGCGCGCCGTCTGGAGCGCTGGACACCTAAACTAATCAGTTTATGTTTCGCGGCAACGAGACCGCAAAAAGGGGCATGAGCATGCAACTGACCGTCAATGGCGCCGAGTATGATATCGAGGACCTTGAACCCGACATGCCACTTTTGTGGGTGTTGCGGGATGAACTGGGACTAAAAGGTCCGAAGTACGGCTGTGGCATCGCGCAATGCGGGGCCTGTACGGTGCATATCGACGGGGTTGCCGTGCGCTCTTGCCAGGTGCCCGCAGGCGACGTTTGGGGCGCGGTCACCACGATCGAGGGGCTTGGCACGCCCGAGGCCCCGCACCCGGTTCAGGCCGCCTGGATCGAGCATCAGGTCGCGCAATGCGGCTATTGCCAGTCGGGCCAGATGATGCAGGCCGCAAGCCTTTTGGCCGAAACCCCAGTCCCGAGCGACGCCGATATCGACGATGGCATGTCGGGCAACCTGTGCCGCTGTGGCACCTATCCGCGCATCCGCGAGGCGGTAAAGACCGCCGCCGCCAAGCTGAGCGAGGGATAGGTCATGGGAGGGTTCAAAACCATTGCCCGTCGCACGTTTCTGATCGGCTCTGCGGCCATGGTCGGGGGCGTCGCCTTTGGCGTCTATAAATACAGGACACCGCATGCCAACCCGCTGCTCGATGACCTGCCCGAAGGCGCGGCGGCGCTCACGCACTATGTTCTGATCACCGGGCAGGACATCACCCTGATCACGCCGCGCGCCGACAAGGGGCAAGGCGCGACCTCGGTGCAGGCGGCCTTGATCGCCGAGGAACTGGATGTCGAGCTTGACCAGATCAAGACCGACCCCGGCCCGCCAAGCCCGGCCTATTACAACACCGCCTTGTCGGGGGATGCGGTGCCGTTCCGATCAACCGACGATAGCGTGCTTGCCGAAACCACGCGCGCAGTGATGGATGCGCCGATCAAGTTTATCAGCCTGCAAATAACCGGCGGCTCAACCACGGTGCCGGATGGCTATGACAAACTGCGCATGGCCGGGGCGGTGGCGCGCGAAACGCTCAAGGCGGCGGCGGCGCAGATCCACGGACTTGACCTGGCCGCCCTGATCACCGAGAGCGGCGCGGTGATCCTGCCCGATGGCACCCGCGTGCCCTATCAGGCCCTCGCCAGCACCGCCGCCACGCTTGAGCCGGTGACCGAGGTCACGCTGCGCGCACCCGATCAGTGGCGCTTGCTTGGCAAACCGATGCGGCGGGTTGATATCCTGGCAAAATCCACAGGCACGCAGGATTATGGCATCGACCAGACCCATCCCGGCATGTTGCACGCCGCGATCCGCCTCAACCCGGCGCAGGGCGGTGAGATGCGCGGTTTTGACGCCAGCGAGGCCGAAAAGATGCGCGGTGTGGTCAAGGTTGTGACCGTCACCGGCGGCATCGGCGTGATTGCCGACAACACATGGCGCGCCTTTCAGGCGGCTTTGGCGGTGGAGGTCGACTGGGCCCCCGCCCCCTATCCCGCCGAAATGGAGGGCCATTGGACCGCGCTCAGCAAGAGTTTCACGCCCGAGCGTCAAGACAGCCAGTTTCGCGACGTCGGCGATGTTGACGCGACCTTAGCCCAAGGCAGCGACCTGAGCGTTGAGTACCGCGCGCCCTACCTCGCGCATGCGCCGCTAGAGCCGGTCAATGCCACCGTGCTTGTCGGCGAGGGTCGCGTTGACGTGTGGACCGGCACGCAAATACCCGGATTCGTTCAGAAAAACGTCGCGCACCTGACCGGGATTGACGCGCAAAACGTGCATATCCACGCCCTGATGATCGGCGGAAGCTTTGGCCACCGCCTTGAAGATGACGTGGTGCGCCATGCCACGACGCTGGCGATGGCGATGCCCGGCACGCCGATCAAGCTGACCTATTCACGCGAAGAGGACATGACCCATGACTATCCGCGCCAGATCGCCATGGCGCGCGGTCGGGGCCGGGTCATTGGCGGTCAGGTCGAGACCTTTGACCTTGGCATCGCCATGCCCTCGGTCATGGCCTCGCAGATGAGCCGTCAGGGCCTGCCAACACCGGGGCCGGACCTTCAGATCGTGGCCGGTGCCTGGGATCAGCCGTTTGATATCCCCAATTACCGCGTCACCGGCTATCGCGCGCCGGAGCTGGCGCCGATCAGTTCGTGGCGCTCAGTCGGGGCCTCGTCGAACGGGTTTTTCCACGACTGTTTGCTGGATGAGCTGATCCATGCGGCGGGGGCCGATCCCTTGGCCGAACGCCTGCGGCTCTGTGATCATCTCCCCTCTCGCAAGGTGCTAGAGGCGGTGGGCGAGATGTCGAACTGGGGCGGTACGCTTGGTCCCGGCCAAGGGCGCGGCGTGGCCTTATGCCTGTCGTTCGGGGTGCCCTGCGCGCAGGTGATCGAGGTCAGCGATACCGGTGCGGGGATCAGGATCGACCGGGTTTTCGTCGCCGCCGATGTGGGGCGCATCCTTGATCCGGTCAATTTCGAGGGGCTTGTCAAAGGCGGCGTGATCTTTGGCCTTGGCCATGCGATGAATTGCGAGGTCACCTATGCGGGTGGCGCGGCCGAACAGGAAAATTTCGACAGCTTTCCCGGCATGCGGCTTTATCAATGCCCCGAGATCGTGGTGCGCGGACTTGAGAACGCCGGCAAGATTCGCGGCGTCGGCGAGCCACCCGTGCCCCCCGCGGCCGCGGCCCTTGGCAATGCGATCTTTGCCGCCACCGGCACGCGGCTTCGGGAAATGCCGTTCAACAAGTTTGTCGATTTTGCCTGACGTGCGTGCGCCCTCTTGCAGCGGGGCGCGCGCGATGCTTGAACTATGGCCATGCGCCACCTGATCACAACCCTTGCCCTGCTCGGCCTCTCGACCGCCTCTGGCGGGCTTGCGCAGGTCATCGGCGTACCCTTGCCCTTCATGCTTGGGCCGTTGGCGGTGTCGGCGCTTGTGGCGACGGTGCTGCCACATCGCTTGCCTGAGGGGTACGGGTTCCCGCCGCGCCTCAGGCTGGTGTTCATTGCCATTATCGGGCTGATGATCGGGGCGCAAGTGACCCCGGCGCTGTTCACCGAGGCGCATGATTTCATCTATAGTTTTGGCGCGCTGACGGTGTTTGTCGTGTTGGCGCATGGCATGGGCTATGCGATTTTTCGCCGCCTTGGCGGCTATGATCCGGTCACCGCATTTTACGCAAGCACGCCGGGCGGGCTTTATGAATCCATCGCTCTTGGCGAGGCGGCGGGCGCGGATATGACCCGGCTGATGCTGCAACAATTCCTGCGGATCATCGTTGTGGTGACGGCGGTGCCGATCGGCCTGTCGGTCTGGCTTGGCGCCCCGGTGGGGAGTTCTGCGGGCATGACAATGGCGCGCGCCGATGTGCCATGGTCCGACCTGCCGCTGATTGCGGTTGCGGGGGTTGCCGGGCTTGGGCTTGGGCATATGCTGCGCCTGCCTGCCGGGCAATTGACCGGGCCGATGGCGCTTGCGGCGGTGCTGTCTTTGACCGGGCTGCTTGGGTTGGAGATTCCGCAATGGCTGGTGAATATGGCGCAGATGGTGCTGGGCACGGCGCTTGGCATGCGCTTTACCGGGCTGAGCCGGGGGATGATCCTGCGCGGGGCTGGCCTGTCGATTGTGTCGGTGGCGATGATGCTGGCGCTTGGCGGGGTCTTCGCGTTTGTCCTGCACCAGATCACATCAGAGTCGGTCGATGTGTTGCTGATCAGCTTTGCGCCCGGCGGGGTGACCGAAATGGCGCTTGTCGCACTTAGCCTCAATGCAAACCCGGCCTTTGTCACGCTGCATCACATCTATCGCATCCTGCTGACGGTGCTTGGGCTTGGGGTGATCACCCGCCTGCGCGAACGCCGCCTTTGACAGGGGCGCGCGCAAGCGTTATCTGAACATATGTTCATTTACTGAAGGGAAGCCGCCATGCGCATTCAGGACACAGCCGCGATCATCACCGGCGGGGCCTCTGGCCTTGGCGAGGCCACCGCGCGCCACTTTGCCGAGATGGGGGCCAAGGTCACCCTGCTTGATCGCGACGCCGAGCGTGGCCGCGCGGTGGCCGCCGAAATCGGCGCCACATTTGTCGAAACCGATGTCACCGATGAGGCCTCGGTCGCGGCCGCGATCAGCGCCGCCAAAGCCGCCATGGGCCGGATCAACGCCGCCGTGAACTGTGCCGGGATCGCCACAGGCGAAAAGACCCTTGGGCGCGACGGGCCGCATAGTCTGGCGGCGTTCAAACGCACCATCGACATCAACCTTGTCGGCACCTTCAACGTCGCCCGCCTTGCCGCCGCCGAAATTGCCCAGAACACAGCCGCCCCGGATGGCGCGCGCGGCGTGATCATCAACACCGCCTCAATCGCGGCCTTTGACGGGCAAAAGGGCCAGACGGCCTATGCGGCGTCAAAAAGCGGGATTGTTGGCCTGAGCCTGCCGATGGCACGCGATCTGGCGCGTGACGGGATCCGGGTGATGGCGATTGCGCCGGGGATTTTCATGACGCCGATGCTCAGGGGCCTGCCGCAAGAGGTACAGGACAGCCTTGCGCAGGACGTGACCTGTCCCAAGCGGCTTGGCGATCCGGCGGAATATGCCGCGCTTGCGCGTTTTATCGTCGAATGCGGCTATCTCAACGGCGAGGTGATCCGGCTCGATGGCGCATTGCGGATGCAATAACCGCGCCTAAATGGCGCCCTCGGTCTCGATCTTGAGTTCGCGGCCGCAATGCTTGCAGTGGATCGCGTCCGGGTCATGGCGCATCAGCCCGCAATCGGGACATTTGTAGCGCACCTTGGCGGGTGTAAAAATCGCCTTGGCCAGCCGCAGAAAAAGACCCACGCCAACCACCATGATCCCCACAGACAAAAGCCGCCCAAGGCCGCTTGTCATGGTTATATCGCCAAACCCGGTCGTCGTCAGAGTCGCGACGGTGTAATAGAGCGCGTCAACATAGGTCTCTAGCCCCGGCTCTTTGCCGCCGCGCAGAACAAACACCAGGGCCGTCATCGCAAAAATGAACACCGTCAGGTTCACCGCCGCGACAATCGCATCCTCATGATAGCGGAAAAACTCTGAATCGCGGCGCAGATCGCGCAAGAGATGATAGGAATGCACCAGCCGCAGCGCCCGCATGAGCCGCAGCATCGCAAGCCCCTGCCCCATGAACGGCGCCGCAATCAGCGAGATCAGCACGATGATATCCACCATCACGTAAAACTGGCGCAGGTGGCGCATTTTGTCGGGCGCGATCCAGAAGCGACAGATAAGATCGGCCAGCATCAAAACCGCCACCACCGCATCCACCGCCAGCAAAAGCGGAGTAAAGGGCATCGCCGCTGTTGCCAGAAAGAACAGGATCGTGACCGCGTCAAAGATCAGCAAAGCATAGCGAAATCGCGTGGCGCGCTTGCTGCGGCCCTCGTAAAGCAGGCGAATCCTGTCTTTCATCTGCACCGGCTCCTGTTTGACCCCTCCCCTAAGAGCCAAGGGATGGGCGCAAAAATCAACCCTCGGATTCGGCCTTTTCCGCCAGGGCAAGCCATTCTTCTTCGGCCTTGGCCAAGGTTGCCTGGCGCGAGGTCAAGGCCTCGGTCGCCTTTTTGAACTTGACCGGCTCGCGGGTGAATAACGCCGGATCGGCCAACAGCTCTTCCAGCTTTGCGATCTCGGCCTGAAGCCGCTCCATCACCGCGGGCAATTTTTCAAGCCGGTGCTTTTCGGTAAAGGACAGTCGCGATTTTGCGGCTTTTTCCTGCTTTAACTCTGTCTTGCTCTGCTTTGATTTATCTTGCTTTTTATCACTGTCACCCGATGCCCCGGCAGCGCGCTGCGCGCGATAGTCGCTCCACCCGCCGGCATAGGCGGTGGCGCGGCCGTCGCCCTCCATGGCGATGGTGGTGGTGGCGACGCGATCAAGGAAATCACGGTCGTGGCTGACCAGAAGAACGGTGCCATCGTAATCGTCGAGCAATTCCTGCAACAGGTCGAGCGTTTCGATATCAAGGTCGTTGGTCGGTTCGTCAAGCACCAGAAGATTGCTTTCGCGCGCCATCAGTTTCGCCAGCAAAAGCCGGGCTTTTTCACCGCCTGACAAGGACTTGACCGGCGCCCGCGCCTGACGTTCGTCAAACAGGAAATCCTTGAGATAGCTGACCACGTGGCGCGGAACGCCGCGCACCATGATCTGGTCGGCCTGCCCCGAAACACGCATCTCGGCATCCCCCGTCAGGCTTTCCCAAAGCGTCATTTCCGGGTGAAGCTGGGCACGGGCCTGATCGAACACGGCAGGCACAAGATTGGTTCCCAGAACGACCTTGCCTTCGTCGGGTTCGATCTCTTTCAGCAGCATTTTCAACAGAGTCGTCTTGCCCACGCCATTGGGGCCGACAAAGGCCACGCGGTCGCGGCGCTGAATCTTGATGCTGAAATCTTTCACGATGAGCTTGTCACCGTAACCCTTTGAAATATCTATCGCCTCGATCACCTTTCGGCCCGAAGACGGGCCCGCCTCGAGCGCCATTGCGGCGGTGCCCTGGCGTCTGATCTGGCTCGCGCGCTCGGCGCGCAGGTCTTGCAAGGCGCGCACGCGGCCCTGGTTGCGGGTGCGCCGGGCGCTGATTCCCTCGACGGCCCAACGGGCCTCGGACTTGATCTTGCGATCAAGCTTGTGGCGCTGCATGTCCTCATCTTCCCAGACCTTGTCGCGCCAGGCCTCGAAGTGCTCGAAACCGGTTTCCTGACGGCGTGTCATTCCCCTGTCAATCCAGAGTGTTGCACGCGTAAGTTCACGCAAAAATGCGCGGTCGTGGCTGATCAGAACAAAGCCTTTTCGGGTCTGTTTCAACTCGTTTTCAAGCCAGCCGATCGCCTCGATATCAAGGTGGTTGGTCGGCTCGTCGAGCAGCATGAGATCCGGCGCCTCGGCCATCAGCTTGGCCAAGGCAGCGCGCCGCCGCTCGCCGCCAGAGGCGGTGGCGACGGGGCGGTCGGGGTCAAACTTCAAGCCTTCGCCAGCCATCTCGACGCGGTACATCTCGGAGGCATCCAGCTCGCTGACCGCATAGTCACCAAGCGTGGTAAAACCTTTCATATCGGGCTCTTGCTCCATGTAGCCGACGCTAATGCCGGGGGTCACAACCCGCACGCCCTTATCGGGTTCGACCAGCCCCGCCATCACCTTGAGAAGGGTGGATTTCCCCGAGCCATTGCGCCCGACAAGAGCAACCCGGTCACCGGGTTGAACCACAAGCGAAAGGTCATGAAATATCGGCTCACCCCCAAAGGTAAGCGAGATATCGGTGAGCTGGAGAAGAGGTGCGCGTGCCATGACAGCGGGCTATCTCGGGGCCTCGGGGGCGTCAAGCGAAAGGGTGGCCTCGCGGCACTTTCCGCATTGGAACGCGCCCTAGGCCCCGGCCATCGCGCGCAACAATCGCTTGCGTACCGGTGGAATCGCCCCGATTTCCACCCCGGTAAAGACATGAAGCGTATTCATCCGCTCGTCGACAACTGCATGGTCGCTGACCCATCCCCCCATCACCAGATAGCTGCGCAGCAGGGGCGGCATGGTCCGAAGCGCCTGTTTGGGGTCGCATTCGTCCCCGCCAAGCCCCTCGGCAAAGCGAAAAACGCAGGGCGCGCCCACCCCCGGACGCCACTGCTCTGGCGCGGAATGACGGTCGCGCAGCAAGGCAAAGCTATCGCGATAGGGCGCGGGATCGGTGCCCTGAAAGGACGAACAGCCAAACAGCATCTCGACCCCGGTCCGGTCCACATGGCGCGTCACTGCCGCCCAGGCATGGCGCAGGATATCGGGATCCTGCGCGCCGGGCAGGATGCAAAAGCGCCCCAGTTCCGCCATCGGGCCGGAAAACCCGGAAAGTGGCGTTAAATCATAGAATTGCGCGGCATAGCTCTGGTGGATTTCGCCACCGCTGGCGAGCATCAGCATACGAAAACACCCGACAAGCCGCCCGCTGCTCTGTTCTTCGATCAGGAAGTGGGTGCAGAGCGGATCAAACGCATCGCACTCCAGATCGCCCTGCGCCATCGGGGCAAAGGCCAGCTGGCGCAGGCGCTGTGCAGCGCGGATATCATGCCCACCCTGCGCCATGCGCATCTGATATCTTGAGCGTTGAGAACCCGCCATGATCCTTCCCCATAAGGCCAGAGCGACCCTAGTGGGGCAGGATGCATCGCACAAGCAATCACAGCATCCTCTTGCCGATCTGCGATCAGTTCAAACCCTCAAGCGGATTGATATTAGTAATATTGCCGAGCAGCTGACGCAGGAAACCGTTGCTGAGCACGGACGAATCGGTCACCCGGCGCGACAGCGGCACAATGTTGCCATCCTCAAGGCCAAAGCGCTCGATATTGGCAATCGTGTTGTCCCCGTTGAAGGAAATTGCCAGCACCTGGCGCTCGACGACTTCTGGGCGGAACATGCCATATTCGCGCACGCGGCTGCGGACGTAATAGTAATTTCCGTCCCCCAGCATCCCCGAAAGAGACGGCGGGCCAACGCTATCGTCCACTGTGGCACGGGTATCAACGCCCACGACAAGGTTTTGCAGATCCTCGTCAAGCGGCACATAGCCGTGATTTTTGTAGGTCGCCGAACAGGCGGTCATGACGATAAGACAGCAAAGCGCCATGGCGCTGACCACCCGGTTTCTGATAGCTGTCATCTCTGCCCTCTTGTCTTGGCTTAACGCGGCTTTTATCCCGCTTACAGCAAGGTGGTGCAATGGTTCAAGAAAGGAAGCAAGGGTGACAATGTCGCAAACGCCTCAAAAACAAAGCGTGCTCCGTGTCTCTGACCTGTCGATCAAGCGGCCCGTGGCGTTTGATCTGACCCCCGGCAAGGCCGAAATGTCGGCGATCGCGGATGAACTCTCGCTGTCAGCGCTGCGCAAATTGCGCTTTCGGGGCACGTTGATGGCCGAGGGGCGCACCGATTGGGTGCTGCATGGCGATCTGGGCGCGACGGTGGTACAACCCTGCGTGATCACGCTGGATCCGGTCACAAGCCGGATTGACGTCAAGATCACCCGCCGCTTTTCGGCAGAGCCGCAAGAGCCGGAGGTCGCCCCCGGCGACGAGGTGGAAATGCCCGAGGATGACACCATCGAACCGCTTGGCAGCGAAATCGACCTGGATCGCGTGATGATCGAGGCGCTTGCGCTGTCG
The DNA here is from genome assembly GCF_900142625.1 of Roseovarius marisflavi. Classification (GTDB taxonomy): domain Bacteria; phylum Pseudomonadota; class Alphaproteobacteria; order Rhodobacterales; family Rhodobacteraceae; genus Roseovarius; species Roseovarius marisflavi. Next base: position 132,078 of record NZ_FRBN01000001.1, on the reverse strand, counting down.
CTGCCGGATTATCCGCGCAGCAACGGCGCCGAATTGGGCCAGATCACCGTGGCAGAGGATGGCATCAAGCCGCTTGAGGATGAAGACACAAAACCCTTTGCCGGCCTTGCCGCGCTGCGCGACAAAATGGAAAAGGGCGAATAGCGCCAAGAATCGCTTGCCCCGGCAACAAATCGCTGTATTTTCGCGCTCTCATCGGAATTTAGGGTTGAACCGGCGGCTCGTAACAGACTATGAGCCGCGAACACTCGTGAAACAGGGCCAGATCGGCCCACAGGAATTGAGGTTGAGACATGGCTGTCCAACAGAACAAAGTATCGAAATCACGTCGCAACAACCGCCGCGCACATGACGCGCTGGTTGCCGGCAACCCGAACGAATGCCCCAACTGTGGCGAGCTTAAGCGCCCGCACCACGTTTGCGCATCCTGCGGCCACTATGCCGACCGCGAAGTCGTGGCCATGGCCGACGAAATCGATCTGGACGACGACGCAGCGTAAGCGATAAAAGGCGATTTGCTGCATGACCGCTCTCACGGATCAATCCAAGGCGGGTGCAGGGCGCACCATTATCTCGGTTGACGCCATGGGCGGTGACCAGGGACCGGCGACTGTTGTCGCCGGTATCGCCGATTCTGCGAAGCGCAACCCAGATATCGGATTCATTCTGCACGGTCCCAAGGACGAGCTTGAACGCCTTGTCGCCAAACGCAAGGGGTTGGCCGAGCGTATCGAGATTCGCGACGCGCCAGAAGTCGTCACCATGGAGGACAAACCCGCGCATGTCGTGCGTCACGGGCGCGATACCTCTATGTGGTCGGCGCTTGATAGCGTGCGCGCCGGCGAGGCAACGGTCTGTGTCTCTTGTGGCAACACCGGGGCCCTGATGCTGATGTCGGTTCTGCGCCTGCGCAAGCTTCCCGGCATTTATCGCCCGGCAATCGCCGTCATGTGGCCTTCGCGAAATCCGCAGGCATTCAACATCATGCTCGACGGCGGCGCCGACATTCGCGCCGATGCCAAGGATCTGATGCAATACGCGCTGATGGGGGCCTCTTATGCCCGCAACGGCTTTGGCCTCGCCAAGCCGCGGATCGGTCTCTTGAACGTCGGCACCGAAGAACACAAAGGCCGCGCCGAGCTGAAAGAGGCCTATGACCTGATTGCGGCCAATGCCCGAACATCCGATTTCGAATTCGTCGGCTTTGTCGAAGGGCGCGATCTTCCGGGCACTGTCTGTGACGTGATCGTCACCGATGGGTTTACCGGCAATGTCGCGCTCAAGACCGGCGAAGGCATTGCCAAGCTGATCTCGGAGTTGCTGCGCGAGGCCTTCGCCTATTCCTTGTTGTCGCGGGTGGCGTCGATGCTTGCCTACCCTGCCCTGCGGCGCCTGAAAAAGCGGATCGACCCGCGGCGCGCCAATGGCGGCGTGTTCCTTGGGCTGAACGGCACGGTTGTGAAATCGCATGGCGCGGCGGATGAGACGGGCGTGTCCTCGGCGATCAAGCTGGCGTTTGAACTTGCGCAGTCGGGCTTTTCCGAAAGGCTTGCGGCGCGGGTTGCATCTGCGGCCTCGCTGGATCAGGATGCGCCTTCAGATAATTTAATCGACGGTGAGACTGAATGACTGTACGTGCCGTTGTGGAAGGGATCGGGCATTACCTGCCGGATCGTGTTGTTCCCAACTCGGAATTTGAAAAAACCCTCGACACAACGGATGAATGGATTCGCACCCGATCAGGGATCGAGCGTCGACGCTTTGCCGCCGAGGGCCAGACCACATCCGACCTTGCCGTGCGCGCCGCGCGGGCCGCGCTTGAAAATGCCGGGCTGACGCCTGACGACATCGACGGAATCATCGTGGCCACCTCGACCCCCGATCTTACCTTTCCCTCGGTCGCCACCATGGTGCAAAGAGAGCTGGGCATGACGCATGGCTTTGGCTTTGACGTTCAGGCGGTCTGTGCCGGCTTCATCTATGCGCTGACCAATGCCAACGCCCTGCTGATCGCCGGTCAGGCCAACCGCCTTCTGGTGATCGGCGCCGAGACCTTCAGCCGGATCATGGACTGGAGCGACCGCTCGACCTGTGTGCTGTTCGGCGATGGCGCCGGCGCGCTTGTGCTCGGGCTTCAGAAGGGCAATGGCAACAATGCCGATCGCGGCATTCTGTCGGCGGACCTGAATTCCGACGGGCGCTATCGCGATATGCTTTATGTCGATGGCGGCGTCTCGACGACCGGCGCGGCGGGCAAATTGCGCATGCAGGGTAATCCGCTGTTCCGCCAGGCGGTGGAAAAGCTGACTTCGACCGCCGAAACCGCGCTTGCCAAGGTCGGCCTCAGCGGCACTGACGTCGACTGGATCGTTCCGCATCAGGCCAATATCCGCATCATCCAGGGCACCGCCAAAAAGATGGGCCTGCCGATGGATCGGGTGATCGTCACGGTGCAGGATCACGGCAATACCTCGGCCGCCTCGATCCCTCTGGCCCTTTCGGTCGGGGTCGAAACCGGCAAGATCAAGCAGGGTGATCTTGTGCTCTCAGAGGCGATTGGCGGCGGTCTCGCCTGGGGCTCGGTGCTTCTGCGCTGGTAAATCACAGAAAATCCGCAAAAAAGCGCGCTTTAAGCCTGCTGTGTAAGTCGTTGACATTGACTCGGAAAATCCTTCCGCCCTAAGGTTGTTGAAAAACACGGGGGGACCTGATGACCGATAAGACATTGACGCGAATGGATTTGAGCGAGGCAATTTTTCGAGAGGTCGGCCTGTCGCGTAACGACGCCGCCCAGCTTGTCGAAAGCGTGCTGGACCATATGTCGGACGCCCTGGTAAACGGCGAGCATGTCAAGATTTCGTCCTTTGGCACGTTTTCCGTGCGCGACAAGACGGCCCGTGTTGGCCGCAATCCCAAGACCGGTGAAGAAGTGCCGATCAACCCCCGCCGGGTTCTGACCTTCCGCCCGTCGCACCTGATGAAAGATCGCGTCGCGGCCGGCAACAAAAGCTAAGGGGCACAAAGCCGATGGCAAAATCCGCCGACGCCTTTCGCACAATCAGCGAGGTTGCCGAATGGCTAGAGGTTCCGGCGCATGTGCTTCGGTTCTGGGAAAGCAAGTTTTCCCAGATCAAGCCGGTCAAACGCGCCGGCGGGCGACGCTATTACCGGCCTGCCGATATGTTGCTCTTGGGTGGTATCAAGGCATTGCTGCATGACGAGGGCATGACCATCAAGGGCGTGCAAAAACTGTTGCGCGAACAGGGTGTGCGCCATGTTTCGGGCCTGTCACAACCGCTTGACGAGGTCACCGAAGGTGAAGTCAGCGATATCGCGCTTGACGTGACACCAGAGCCGCCCGAACCCGCCAAGGTGCTGAACTTCGGGCGCGGGGGCAGTGAGGCCCCCGTGACACCGCCGAAAATTGCCGCCGACAGCGAGGCCGACTCAACCGTCGCTGACGACGAGGGTGCCCGCCCCGCGCCAAGCTTGCCCGCCGCGACGGATATGCCGATCCCGCAGGATGCACTTTTTCCACATGACGCGCCCTCTGCGCCCCTTTCGGCCCCCGAGCCGGGTCAGCCCGCATCCGAGCAGACTGATCAGCACGAGATAGCCGAAGCACAGGCCGAACCGGCCGAAGAGCCTGCCCCCCAAGGGCGCAGTGCCGCGTCCAAAACTCAGGCTGAGCCCGCGGCCGAACCCGAGATTGAGGCTGAGATCGCGCCAGAGGCCGCAAGCATTGAGCCAGAGGTCATGCACGAGCCTTCGCCCTCTGAGCCGGTTGAGGGTGACTCACCCAAATCCGCGCCCGAACCAGAGCCAGTGCTAGAGGCTCAGCCCGAGGAAGCCTCGGAGCCGGAGCCCTCAGCAAGCCCCACTCCCCTGCCCCAGCCGGATTTGCCCGAGGATGCCTCGGACAAGGTGAGCGCCGATCCCGGCCTGCTTGCCGCGCTAGCCGATCTGCCACGCCCGATTTCGACCGAAACCGCCGCGCGTCTCGGGCCTTTGCTGGCCCGGCTCTCGGCGCTTGGGGCGGCGAAATCGCAAGATGGTCAACTCCGGGACTAAAAAGTGGGAATTAGCCCTTGTCCCCGCTCTGAAAACCAGTATGACGTCCACATCGTCGGGCTATGGCGCAGCCTGGTAGCGCGTCCGTCTGGGGGACGGAAGGTCGCAGGTTCGAGTCCTGCTAGCCCGACCAATTTAACCGACGATCCCGCCCATCTGCCCCCCCAGGGCACCGCGCCAAAGATGCGGGGCTGCCATAGGGGGCAAAGATGACCGGGGTTCTTTCCAGCCAGCAAATAAAGGCGATGATCGCCGATGGTGCGCTTCATGCAACGCCTGATATCCTGCCCGAACAGGTGCAACCGGCGAGCCTCGATTTGCGCCTTGGCACCCTGGCCTACCGCGTGCGCGCCTCGTTCCTCACCGGCTCTGGCCGCACCGTCGCCGAGCGGCTTGCCGAATTTGAAATGCACCGGATTGATCTGAGCCAGGGCGCGGTTCTGGAAAAGGGCTGCGTCTACGTGGTGCCCCTGATGGAAGGTCTGACCCTTCCCGAGGGCGTTCAGGCCGTGGCAAATGCCAAATCCTCGACCGGGCGGCTTGATCTTCTGACGCGGATGATCACCGATGGCGGCGTCGAATTTGACCGCGTACCGCCCGGCTACGCCGGCCCGCTTTACGCCGAAATCTGTCCGCGCTCGTTTTCTGTTCTGGTGCGCCCCGGCATGCGCCTCAATCAGATCCGCTTTCGCCAGGATCACGCCACGCTGGATGACGCCGCCCTGCGCGCGCTTCATGCCGCGAGCCCGCTGGTCGATGGCAACGCCGTGATCGACGAGGGCCTTGGCTTTTCCGTTGACCTGCGCCCCAGTGACAGCACACTGGTCGGCTATCGCGCCAAACCGCATACCGGCGTGATCGACCTTGAGAAGATCGGATATTACGACCCCTCTGAATATTGGGAAGAGGTCCATACTGAGGGCGGCCATATCATCCTCGATCCCGGCGCCTTCTATATTCTGGTCAGCCGCGAGGCGGTGCACATCCCGCCAGACTACGCCGCAGAAATGGCGCCCTATGTGGCCATGGTCGGCGAATTCCGCGTGCATTACGCCGGTTTCTTTGACCCCGGCTTTGGCCATGATGCGGCCGGAGGCAGCGGCTCGCGCGGCGTGCTCGAAGTGCGCTGTCACGAGGCCCCCTTCGTTCTTGAACACGGCCAGATCGTCGGCCGCCTCGTCTATGAGAAAATGGATCAGGTCCCCGATCAGCTTTACGGCGCAGGCATTGCCTCAAACTACCAAGGTCAGGGCCTCAAGCTCAGCAAGCACTTCAAAAGCTAGACGCGCCTCAGAAGCGCCCGATCCTGCGGCCAAGCTTCATCGCCTGCCGGGTCCGCTGTGCGGTTTTCTGACCATCGGGACCGGGGGTTGCATCGCCCTTGCCGCCCATCCGCTTGCCGATTGCATCCATGCCGGCATTCACGCCGCTGCGCATCAGGCGGCGCATGACCATGCGCATAACCATGGTGACTATCTGATTGACTTTCATTGCGTCATGTCCTTTGTCTGCCTCTGCGCTCGACATACCACATAAAGATGCAATTTTCAGGGCATCGCGAAAAGTTTTAACAAAAACGGCGTCCCGCCGCCTTCTTCTTGGTCAAAATACTCCCGCCGGAGGCTCCCTCACTGTCAATATGCGCCGCCCCTGCGGCTCCGTACGCAACAAAAGCTTGCATCCCAAAGACGCCGCATTCATGCATCATCCATGACACAGATCAGCGCCCCCTCTTCCACCTCCCTCGCGGCCCTCGGCTGGTCTAAGACCTTCGAGGCGCAGCTCACCCCGGAGCAAACCGCGCTTGCCCCGATGCGCATCGCCACGGTGCATCGCTCGCGGGTCACGGCGCTGTCACCCTCGGGCACGGTAAAGTTGAACCTTCCGGCCCATGCCAACACCACCGATTTCGCCGTGGGCGACTGGGTTCTGGTCGATCGCGAAACCGATACCGTCACCCGCCGCCTCGAGCGTAGCTCGCTGTTGCGTCGCCGCACCGAAGGCACCCGCGCGCCGCAACTGATTGCCGCCAATATTGACACGCTGTTTATCGTCACCTCGTGTAATGCCGATTTCAACCCGGCGCGGCTTGAGCGCTATCTCGCCCATGCCAATGAGGCCGGCACGACGCCGGTGATCCTGTTGACCAAGGCCGATATGGTCGCGGACGCCGCAAGCTACCAGAGCCGCGCCGCGGCCCTGCAGCGCGGGCTTGAGGTGGTCACCCTCAACGCCAAGGATACCGAATCTGCCGCCGCCCTTGCGCGGTGGTGCGGGCCGGGACAGACCGTGGCGCTAGTCGGCTCCTCCGGTGTGGGAAAATCGACCCTGCTCAACACCCTCGCGGCCAAGGATGACGCGACGGCGCAGCCCACAAGCGGCATCCGCGAGGATGACGCCAAGGGGCGCCATACCACCACCTCGCGCTCGCTTCACGGGGTCAAGGGCGGCGGGCTGGCGATTGACACACCGGGCATGCGCTCGCTTCACGTGAGCGATATTGGCGTCGGCCTCGACAAGTTGTTTTCCGAAATCGCCGAGCTTGCGCCAGAGTGCCGGTTTCGCGATTGCACCCATGCCCACGAGCCGGGCTGCGCGGTGCAGGCGGCGGTGGCGGCGGGCGCGCTTGATCCCGACCGCTTGGAACGCTGGCGCAAGCTATCAGAGGAAAACCGCGTGAATACCCCGGTCGCAACCGGGCCGCGAGGCAATAAGATCATGAAAAAGGGCCGCACCAAACGCTAGGTGTGGCGTTCAGTCCTCGAACAGCTCGTTCTGCCCCTCTGCGGTTTCCTCGGCGCTGTCTTCATCGCCCTCGCCCATCTGCGGCATAAGCCCCGGCGGCGGGCGATTTTCCAAAAGCCCCGCCGCGCGCAACTCTTTCAGTCCCGGCAGATCGCGCGCCGATTCAAGGCCGAAGTGATCGAGGAATTCCTGGGTCACCACGAAGGTCACCGGCCGGCCCGGCGTCATCTTGCGCCGACCAAACCGGATCCATTCCATTTCAAGCAATTGATCGACCGTGCCCCGGCTGACCGAGACGCCGCGAATTTCCTCGATCTCGGCGCGGGTGACGGGTTGGTGATAGGCGATGATCGCCAGCGTCTCGATCGCCGCGCGCGACAGTTTGCGGGTCTCGACGGTTTCCCGGCTCATCAGAAAGCCAAGATCGGGTGCCGTGCGCATCGCCCAGGCATCGCCCACCTTGACCACATGCACCCCGCGCCCCGCATAGCGTTTGCGCAGGTAGACAAGCGCCTCGGCCGGATCAGAGCCATGCGGCATCCGCGCAGATAATTCCTTGGTGGTCACCGGCTCGGCACTGGCGAAAAGGATCGCTTCGACCATGCGTTCCTGCTCTGCAATCGGGGGCGCCTCGAACAGGCTTTCTTCTTTTTTTACGTCAACTTCCGGCATATTCTTAATCCTTACGGCGCAGTTCGATCGGTGCGAAAGCGTCTGATTGTCGAAGCTCGGCGCGCCCCTCTTTCACCAGTTCAAGCGAGGCCGCAAAGGTCGAGGCCGTGGCCGAGCGCCGGCGCGCGGGATCGGTGGTAAACCCGTCGGGCAGATAGGTCGAAATATCCGTCCATGTGCCAGCATAGCCGATCAGCCCGCGCAGACGCTCTAGCGCCTGCTCCATGGTGAAGATCGAGTCGCGGTCCATCACGAAGGGGCGAAATTCGTCGCGGGTCCGGATGCGGGCATAGCCCTGCATCAGGTCCAGAAGCGTCGCGGAATAGGTCACGCGGCGCAGGCGGGTGACGTCTTCGGGCACCCCGCGCGCAAAGAAATCCCGCCCCATCCGGTCACGCCCCATCAGGCGCGCGGCGCAATCGCGCATCGCCTGCAAACGCTCAAGCTGAAACGCCAGATGCGCGGCAAGCTCTTCGCCGGATGGCCCTTCTTCGGTCGGATCCGGCGGCAGCAAGAGCCGCGATTTCAGAAAGGCGAGCCAGGCCGCCATCACCAGGTAATCCGCCGCAAGCTCAAGCCGGAGCGCCTTGGCCCGTTCGACAAAGGTCAGATATTGCCGTGCCAGTTCGAGCACAGAAATCTTGCGTAGATCGACTTTCTGTGTGCGGCTCAGCGTCAGCAAAAGATCGAGCGGGCCTTCAAAACCATCGACATCGACGATCAACGCCTCGGCAGCCAGCCGTTCGGCCACCTCGCTCGGCTTGTCCACGTCGCTAAAGTCGTTCTCAGTCATCCACTCGCCCGTTTATCAGCGCGTCAAGCTTTGCTGATAGGGCCGGAATGTCAACAGACTCCGGGGTTTTGCGCGCCTTAAGCGCCCGCTCTGCGCGGGTTTGCGCGGCCTCGCTCATCCGCCCGGCGGCCTCGGCCACCTCGCGGCGCTCGTCCAGCGTACCGTTGCAATGCAGGATCACGTCACAGCCCGCCACAATCGCGGCGCGCGACAGATCGCCAAGTGAGCCGCTGAGCGCCTTCATCGAAATGTCATCGGTCATGATCAGCCCGTCAAAGCCGATCTCGTCGCGGATCAGCCGCATCATTTTGGCCGAGGTGGTGGCGGGCTTTGGGTCTATCGCGGAATAGACCAGATGCGCCGTCATCCCCAGAGGCAGATCGTTGAGTGCGGCAAAGGGCGCGAAATCGGTTTGTGAAAGCTGCTCATGCGGCGCGTCGACCGTTGGCAGATCAAGGTGGCTGTCAGCCTCTGCACGGCCATGGCCGGGGATATGTTTCACGACCGGCAAGACGCCACCATCGAGCAGGCCATTGGCCACCGCCCGGCCGAGGCGCGCGACCGTGTCGGCGTCAAACCCGTAACAGCGGTTTTGCAAGAACGGATGGGTCGAGGGCCCGGCCACATCGACCAGCGGTGCGCAATTGCTGTCGATGCCAAGGGCATGCAACTCATTCGCAATCAGGCGATAGCGCAGGTACATTACCTCTTCGGCATGCTCGCCCGCGGCGCGCACGTGATCAAGAGGGGCGGGCCACTCGCGCCAAAGCGGCGCGCGCAGGCGCTGCACGCGGCCGCCTTCCTGATCTATGGTGATCGGGGCGTTGCGCCCAACCGCATCGCGCATCTCGGCGCAAAGCGCGCGCACCTGCTCGGGGCTGTCGATATTGCGCGCAAACAGGATAAAGCCGAACGGATCGGCCTTGGCGAAAAACGTCTTTTCCTCGGCGCTCAGGCGCAGGCCTTCGGCGTCAAGAATACTCGCGCCGAACCCTGTCAACGGGTGACCACCGGGATACATTCGGCGCGTTCCGCCACAAGCGCAGAACAGAACCGGCGCGCATCGCCAAGATCGGCAAAGCCCATGGCGCGCAGCCGGTAAAAGGTACGCCCGCCACTTTCAGCACGCTGGATAACACGCTGTTTTCCCTCAAGGAAATCACCAAACTTGGCCGACAGGCGATCCCATTCGCCGCGTGCCACTTCGGGGCTATCAAACGCGCCCAGCTGGGCCAGACGTGTGCCGACGGGGATGGTGTCGGGGTTCACTTCGGCCAAGGGCGCCGATTGCGCGGCGGCGACGGCAAGGGCCACGGCCTCGGGGACGCTGGTCAATTTGGCCGGGCGCACACGTGGGCGGAGTGACGTGCCAATGCCGCCCTTGACCGGGGCCGGTGCGGCAATTTCTTCGGGCTCTGGCGTGGCAGCGGGAGCCTCTTCAAGGCCGGAAATCGGGGGCACGCCTGCGGATAGCTGTTCGGCCCGCGTGTCGAGCGAGGCATTTTGCAGGGTTTCCTGCGCGGCCAGAGGATCGCTTTCGCCCGCCTCTGCGGTTGGGGTCACCTCTGCCTGTTGCTCGATTTCAAGAGCGGCTGTCGGCACATCCTCAAGCGTCAGCTCAAGCGGCGGCGGGGCAAGCACAAGCCGATCCGCGGGCGCGGCGGCGGTGCCTTCTGCGGCGACACTGTTCACAGCAAGGCCCTGATGCTCGGCTGCACTTCCGCCAGGATCGGCCGGTTGCACCCGCATCGGCCCCTCGGCGGCGCGCACCACCGGCACGCCGGAAACGTCACGCACCAGAAGTTTGTAGCCCCAAACCCCCACGCCAACAATCAGCGCCAGCGACAAGGCCGCGCCTGTTAAATTCGTCAGTTTGACAAGGACATTCGCCCGATCCGGCGCAGTGGTATACTGCGCTTGCTGCATCTGTGCCATGGTCCGCCTCTTTTTCACCGACGATACATGGCCGCCGGGGAGTTGATGATCTGCCTCACCCCCAGCCTCTGTTCGTGCGATTTTTTATCGCATCTCTTCCGCCGGAGTTACGCCAAGAATACCAAGACCTGCGGAAATAACAACGGTAACAGCACGTATAAGGGCGATTTTCGCCTGTGACGTGTCCGGATCGCCGTCCTGAAGGAAGCGCAGGCTAGCATCGTCATGGCCACGGTTCCACAAGGCATGCAGATCGCTGGCCAGATCATAGAGGTAAAACGCCACGCGATGCGGCTCGTTGGTGCGCCCGGCAATTTGCACAAGGCGCGGCCATTCGGCCAGCTTTTTGGCAAGGTTCAACTCGGCCTCATGGGTCAGACCGGAAAGATCCGCCGCCGCAAGCGCCGCGTCGCTGACGTCAATGCCCGCCTCGGCGGCCTTGCGCAGCACCGAATTGACCCGCGCATTGGCGTATTGCACATAAAACACCGGGTTGTCCTTGGACTGTTCCAGGACCTTGTCGAAATCGAAATCAAGCGGCGCGTCGTTCTTGCGGGTCAGCATCACAAAGCGGGTCACGTCCGGCCCGACAAGCTCGACCACGTCGCTCAGGGTGACAAAGGTCCCTGCCCGCTTGGACATCTTGAACGGCTCGCCGTTCTTGTAGAGCTTCACCAGCTGGCACAGCTTGATATCAAGCGGCACGCGCGCATCCGACAAGGCACTGACGGCGGCCTTCATCCGTTTGACATAGCCGCCATGATCGGCACCGAGCACGTCGATCAGCATGTCAAAGCCACGGTTGATCTTGTCAAAGTGATAGGCAATGTCGGGCGCGAAATAGGTCCAGCCGCCATCGGATTTTTTGACCGGGCGATCCACGTCATCGCCATGCGCCGTCGAGCGGAACAGCGTCTGTTCGCGCGGCTCCCAATCCTCGGGAAGCTTGCCTTTGGGCGGCTCAAGCACGCCCTCATAGATCAGCCCCTTTGCGTCAAGCGCCGCAAGCGCTTCTTCGATCAGGCCGGTGCCATAGAGCGACTTTTCGGAATAGAATACGTCCATTTCCACGCCAAGCGATTTCAGGTCGGTGCGGATAAGCGCCATCATCGCCTCGGTGGCGAAATTGCGCACCTCTTCCAGCCAGACCTCTTCGGGCTGATCGACATAGGCCGCGCCGACCTTGTCCTTGAGGGCCTGTCCGACCTCGATCAGGTAATCGCCGGGATAGGTGCCATCGGGAAAGGCCACCGCCGTGCCATGCGCCTCAAGATAGCGAAGATAGACAGACCTCGCGAGCACATCGACCTGCGCGCCGCCATCGTTGATGTAATATTCGCGGGTGACGTCGTAGCCGACGAAATCAAGCAGGCTTGCCAGGGCATCGCCGAACACCGCGCCGCGGGTGTGGCCCACATGCAGCGGGCCGGTGGGATTGGCGCTGACGAATTCAACGTTGACGCGCTTACCCTGCCCCATGTCCGAGCGGCCGAATTCCTTGCCCGTGGTCAGCGCCGCGCGCGCGACATCATGCCAGAGCGAGGCCGCCAGCCGCAGGTTCAAAAACCCCGGCCCGGCCACTTCGGCGCTTGTGATCCGCTCGTCCTGGGCCAAAAGCGCCGCCAGAGCATCGGCGATATCACGCGGCTTTAGGCCCGCAGGCTTGGCCAGAACCATCGCCGCATTTGTTGCCATGTCGCCATGCGCCGGATCGCGCGGCGGCTCGACCGTGACATTGGCCAGATCAAGCCCTTCGGGCAGGCTGCCCTGGGCCTGCATCTGGGCCAGAGTGTCAAGCACGAGGCTGCGGATATCGGTAAACAGATTCATCGGGTGTTCCTTGCTGCGTTGGGCGCTGGTTTACCACTGACAGCCGGGGCGTCAATCACTAGGCGCGCAAACCGTCAGCACAGAGCCACAGGCGCCGCCCGCGCCAGAGCGATCAAGATACATCGCCGCCAGCAAAAGCGCAGCAGGCGCGCGCCGCATTTTCGGCCTCATCGGGCCAGAGGCGTGCAGACGCAGGGCGTTGATCGCAAAGGGTGCGCCCATCTCGGATTGCATCAAGGGCGCCAGATCATTCAGCGCCGAGCGATAGGCGTGCTGTTCGGCCGACGCCCCGTTCGCCGCCATGTCATAGACCAGCAGAACCTTTCCCTGTCCGCGCCGCAACCCCGGCGCAAGCGCGCGCGTCAGCGCCGGGATACTGGTGATCGCCGCGCCCAACCGGGTTGGATCGCGCAATGGCTGAAGGTGGATCAAAAGGTCAATCGGGGTATTTTGCCATATATTGCCAAGATCCCGGCATTGCCGGGGGCGCATAACATCAAGGCGCAGGGTTTCTATCCGGCTCGGGTTCATGCGGGCCAGAGCAGTGTTGCGTTCTTCATCCCGGTCAATCGCGATCACACCCGCACCAGCGCGGGCAAAGCCGCCCGCCAAAGCAAGGCCTGCCGCGCACCCCGCCGACGCAATCAGAACGGTTTTGGCGGATACATTGCCCTGCACTCTGAAATTACCACCTAAAATTCACTAACCGAGCAACCGTTAACACTCTGGTCGCATCCGTTCAACTTTGCCTTTTGGTTAAACCGTCTTTTCCTTGCGCGCCGGAGCAACCGCAATAACGCTATGCCCCGAGGCCCATTTGGGCTTGGTCTCGCTGGTGACGAAGACAAGCGCGCCGGAACTCTGCAATTCCGCCAGGATGACCGCGTCGGAATTGTCGGCCTGCCATGCCTCAAAGTCATAGCTGGCGCTCAGGGTGGTGGTGCGCACGCTCCAGCCCTCAGTCATCCGCCGGGCAAGCTCGTTATAGCCGAGATCGCCCAGAATTATGCGCCCCCCCAGACTTGCCGGCAGGGCATGGCGGGCGTATTCCTGTTTCGCACGCCGGAGCTGATAGACGTTGTCGCGGCCAAATTCCGGGGCAAGGTCGGTGGCGACCAGCGTGTTGTAGGCGTCATTGTCACTGACCGCGAGAATGCGGCCGAAATTCATGATCTCGACGCCATGCTCTGCCGCCTCGGAGAGGATATCACCGAAAAATGTCGGCAGGCCGGCCTCGCGCGCCGCGCGCAGGTGGCTTCGGTTCGGATCGCTGATCAGGACCGGCACCTCGAGCGCCTGAAGCGCCTTGCCAAGCGAGGTGGCGAATTGCGAGCCGCCGGTGATGATCACCCCCGGCGTGCCCTGCCCGGCAAGGCCCAAAAGCTGTCCCATCGGACGCAGTGAAAACCCGTGCAGCACCACCGTGGCCGCCACCAAAGCAAAGGCCAGCGGCGTCGATCGCGCCGCATCTTCAAAGCCAAGCGCCACGAGGCGTTCGCCAAACAGCCCCGCCACCGCCACCAGAACCACGCCGCGCGGCCCGGTGAAGGCCACCAAAAGCCGCTCGTTCAGCGGCAGCTTGGTGCCGATCAGCGACAGCAGCACCGTCGAAGGGCGCACCAGAAGGATCGTCACCACCACGAAAAGCGCGGCGCGCGCATCCAGAAGCGCAAGCGCCTCCATATTCATCGAGGCCGCCAGAAGGATGAACACCCCCGAAACCAGCAGGACCGTCGCATGCTCCTTGAAACGGCGCAGCTCGGCATAGCTCGGCAGGTTGGCATTGGCGATATAGACGCCCATCACCGTAACGGTCAAAAGCCCACTTTCATGCAAAACCTCGTCTGAAAGCGCAAAAACACCCAGCAAAACAGTGAAAAGCACCGGGACTTTCATGTATTCGGGCACTTTGCCGTCGCGAAACGCCCGCGACAGTCCCCAGCCCGCCGCAAGCCCGAGCGCCACCGCGATGGTGATGCCGCGCGCCATGGCCCAGACCGCCGAGGCGGCGGTTTCCGAGGTGTTGAGCACAAGCACCACCTCGAAGGCCAGCACCGCCGCAAGCGCGCCGACGGGGTCGTTGACGATCGCCTCCCATTGCAAAAGCTGCGCCGGGCGCCGGGCCAGGCGCGCCTGACGCAGGAGCGGCGCAATCACCGTCGGGCCGGTGACGATCATGATGCCGCCGAACACCGCCGCAATGCCCCAGCCAAGCCCGGCGGCGTAATGCAACGCCAGCGTCGAGCCAAGCCAGCCCACCGGCGCGCCGATCAGCACCAGCCGCCAGACGCCTTCGGCGGCGCCCCGCAGGCTCTGGATATTGAGGGTCAGACCGCCCTCGAACAGGATGATCGCCACCGCAATCGCCACCATCGGCCCCATCAGCGGGCCAATGTCGCGCGCCGGATCAAACAGGCCAAGACCCGGCCCGACCGCCAGCCCGGCCAGAAGCATCAGCACGATGGCAGGCATGCGCAGCCGCCAGGCCAGCCACTGCGCCCCGACCCCCAATGCGCCCACGAGCGCAAACACCATCACCGGCGACAAGGCCCCGGCCTGCGATTCGAGTGCCATGATTGCTAGTCTCTCCCTCTTTCGCCGGGGCCACCCGGACCGCCCAGCAGGCGCGCGTGTTGCTGAAGCGCAAAGCGATCGGTCATCCCGGCGATGTAATCGCTCACCAGTCGCGCCAATGCTGTTTTGTCGGCGGCGCGCGCCACGTCATCGCGCCATTCTTGTGGAAGATAGTGCGGTTGATCCAGGTAAAAGGGGAAAAGGCCACTGACAACACCATGAACCTGTTCGCGCATCGCGTTGACCGAGGGGGCGCGGTACATCCGGACGTAGAGAAACTTGCGGATCTGTTGCAAATCCGACCAGAGCCCCGGCGAAAAGCGGATCACCGCGCGCCCCAGATGGCGGACCCCGGCCGCGCTTTGCGGCGCGGCGCGGGCCAGTTCGTCGCGCGAATGCTCGATCACGTCGCCCACCATGACGCCAAACACCCGGCGCAGCGCCTCGTGGCGGCGGCGGGTGGCATCAAGGCGCGGATAGAGCCGGTCAACCTCGCGGTAAAAGTCGCCCACGATCGGCAGCACACAGATTTCCTCGTCACTGAAAAGCCCGGCGCGCAGCCCGTCATGCAGATCGTGATTGTTATAGGCGATATCATCCGACAGCGCCGCCACCTGTGCCTCGGCATTGGCATGGGTGTGCAACTCAAGGTCATGGCGGGCGTCATATTCAGCAAGCGCATAAGGCAAGGGGCCCGTCACCGGGCCGTTGTGTTTGGCGATCCCTTCAAGCGTCTCCCATGTCAGGTTGAGCCCGTCAAATTCGGCATAGTGGCGCTCAAGCGCGGTGACGATGCGCAGGGCCTGGGCGTTGTGATCAAACCCGCCATAGGGTTTCATCAGCGCATCAAGCGTATCCTCGCCCGCATGACCAAAGGGCGTGTGACCAAGGTCATGGGCAAGCGCCACCGCCTCGGTCAGCTCGCCATTGAGGCCAAGCGCGCCGGAAATCGTGCGTGCGACCTGGGCCACCTCGATGGAATGGGTGAGACGGGTTCGAAAATAGTCACCCTCATGTTCGACGAAGACCTGGGTCTTATGCTTGAGGCGGCGAAAGGCGCTGGAATGGATGATCCGGTCGCGATCGCGCTGAAACGGCGAGCGAAACGCGCTTTCCTCCTCGGCGACAAGGCGGCCACGGGTCCGGGCCGGATCAGAGGCATAGCAGGCCGTCATCATTCATCTCCTTGTCGAGTGTTCCCGCCGTCCATATATTGCCTTATAAGAGAAGTCGAACACCAGCCCGGAGACCCACATGAACCTGCCCCCCAAAGTGACCCCCCGCGCCTTTGCCCGTCTGGCCGAAATCGGCGCGGATCAGCAGGGCAGCGCGCTTCGCATCGCGGTCGAGGGCGGCGGCTGTTCCGGGTTTCAATATGACATCAAGCTGGATCGGCCCGGCGCGGATGATCTTGTGCTTGAAGGTCAGGGCCAGAAGGTCGTGGTCGATAGCACCTCCTTGCCGTTTCTGGCCGGGGCCACGATTGATTTCAGCGAAGAGCTGATTGGCGCGCGCTTTGTAATCGAGAACCCGAACGCCAGCAGCTCTTGTGGCTGCGGCGTATCTTTTTCGATGTAAATCAATCGCCTGAAAGTTACAGTTAAACCAAACTTCTTGTTGCGCTCTTGCGTGAGCGCCGCGCGTCTGGCGCAGCGCATCTGCCGCAATCGACTTGTCAGCCCGCCGGTGCTGGGCGATAGAGGGGCAAAGCAGACAGGGAGCGCCCATGAAAATCGCCAGCTTCAACATCAACGGCATCAAGGCCCGGATCGAGGCGCTGCCCGCCTGGCTTGACGAGGCCGAGCCGGATGTCGCCCTGTTGCAGGAAATCAAATCGGTCGACGAAAACTTCCCCCGCGAGATATTCGAGGACCGCGGCTATACCGTCGAAACCCATGGCCAAAAGGGCTTTAACGGGGTTGCGATCCTGTCCAAGCTTCCGCTTGAGGATGTCAGCCGCGGTCTGCCGGGTGATCAGAGCGATGAACAGGCGCGCTGGATCGAGGCGACGGTGATCGGTGACAAGACGGCGGTGCGGGTCTGTGGGCTTTACCTGCCCAATGGCAACCCGGTGCCGGGGCCGAAATACGACTATAAACTAGCCTGGATGGAGCGGCTGCGCTTGCGCGCGCAAGAGCTTTTGACAAGCGAGGAACCGGTCGTCATGGCGGGCGATTACAACATCATCCCGCAGGACGAAGATGCCGCCCGCCCCGAGGTTTGGGCCAAGGACGCGCTTGCCCTGCCCGAAAGCCGCGCGGCCTTTCGCCGTATCCTCAACCTTGGCTTTACCGAGGCGTTTCGCGCCCGCACGCAGGGACCGGGGCATTATACGTTCTGGGATTATCAGGCCGGGGCCTGGAACAAAAACGACGGCATTCGGATTGACCACTTTTTGCTCAGCCCGCAGGCCGCCGATCTTTTGACCGATTGTCAGATCGACAAGGACATTCGCGCGCGCGAAAAGCCGTCGGATCACGTGCCGATCTGGATCACTCTCGACGCCTGAGGCTATAACGCCGGTCGCTCTCTTGGACGAGACCTTCGCCCTTCGTCAGCCAGGGGCAATCAGCCGACCCGCAGGTCACACAACAGGTCAAGCCATTCTGGCCCCACGGTTGCGCATAGACCAAAATGGCTCGATAGTTCTGCTGCGGCCACACGCATCACGATTACGCCTGTCAGAGCGTAACGCCCGTTTGCCTGGCCATCCAGAGGCGCAGTTGTGTTAACTCTGGCCCCGCAGCGCCGACGTAATCGACATAACCAAACAGCCGCCCCCCCGGCGGTGAGGTGTTCCAATAGCTGAAGACCTGCCACTTTTGGCCGGATAAGCTCGCGGTCTGAATATCCTGACCTTCAAAAACGGCAGGTGCAACCAACGCCTCGCGCAGGGCTTTGCGATCATTCGGCGCCGGCACACCGTTGAGAAAGAATGCCCCCCCGACGTTTGAGACCGCTCCGGTAATCGACGGGTGGGACAGACCGACATAGATTCCGGCATCCACCAGCGAGCGCAGCGCGCCCCAGGCCGCGCCCCCCGGCAGATAGGATAGCCCGGCACAGCTTGTCATAACGGGGGCCCCGTCAAGGACGGTAATGGCAGTCTCCATCCGATCATCTACGCCATCAAATTCGATCCAGGACAGCGTCCCATCGGTGCGCCATTTCGGGCGCCTGGCCGCATTGCTCTGGACCGCGTCATTGCCATTGCCCGATTTGTCGAGCATCCGCCCGACAGGATCGCCATCCACCGCAACCGGAACCGTCGCTGCACTGTCCTGAAACAAGGTCGCGACATCAGACGGATCAAACCACGCCCCCTGCACGGGGGACCGGAAAAGCGCCCCCGGATCCCACTTCCCGCGCGCGCGCGTTGGCGTCGAGGTGATTGAGATATCCGTTACGATCTTCATGAAATCACCAGGGCATGAAGCCCGGTTGCGCTCGTGCCGGTGGCATTCACGCGCCGCACACCGATAGGCAGGATCGAAAAATCGGCGACGGCGATGATGCGTGTCTGGCCGGTTACGGTCACGATGCTGATCGTACCGGCGGTTTCGACATAAAGACCAACGGCGACATCCGGCAGGTCGGAGACATCGTCAGGGATCACCGGCAAGGCATCGGTCGCGGGTCCGGACAAGGCAAGGCTGCGGTTTTCAAAGGGGTTCATATCTGCTCCTGTTTTTGCAAGGCGACCGCCAGTCGGCCGGGTCACGCGCAGAGCATCGCACCACAAACATTGCCGTGGCCTGACCAGAGCGAACGGTGCCCGCCGCTCTGGCGTGCCCTTCTTGTAAGACGGATTGGCGGCGTGTAAGGACGGGCCGAGAAAGTATGAGTATAATCAGGCAAATCGGCACCTTGCGATCGCACTGACACAAGCATTGTCGCGCCAGCCCATCACAATAAGGCACATCAATGACAACCGACGCCTTGATCGACATGGTCCATGATATCTTTGGGCCCTCCCCAATCCCACTGCACCGCCCGGTTTTCGAAGGCAATGAACGCGCCTATCTGACGGAAACAATCGATTCGAATTTCGTCTCTTCGGTGGGGGCACGGGTCACCGAATTTGAAGAGCGCATCGCCGAGTTTACAGGCTGTGCGCGGGCGGTTGCGACAATGAACGGCACGGCGGCGCTGGTTCCGCCACGGCGGCTTGCAGACAATGGCCAGTTTTGGCATTGCGGGGCTGACCGAAACCAGCCCCGACGAGCGCCTGCGCGAGGCGCATGGCGCATTGGTCAGAGCGATGGGAGAGCCGCTCATCGACTGGCTGATGGGTTTGCAGTCGGTCTGGCGCGCGGGCAATATCGCGGTGGTTCATGCCGCGGCCGACCCCGCCCTTCCACTCGATGCACAGCCCGAACGCGTGCTGCGATGGGGACATCCGGATTTCCTGACCACGCCGCGCCGCGATGAGGTTTGGGTTATTTACGGCCATACGATCGTTGATGCGCCGCGCATGGAGCAGGGCCGAATTGGCATCGACACCGGCGCCTATGCCTCCGGACGGCTGACCGCTGCTGTGGTCACCGATGCGGGTGTGCACTTTGAAACCACCTGATGCCTCTGTCGCGCCTGTGCAAGCCATGCGCGTGACGGGACAGGGCGCGCCCTGCGCAAAGGCGGCAACAACAAGCCGGAGGAAACCAATGTCACGGCTCAGTTGTGACATTGGGTCAGGGCGGTCCGACTTCACGCAAAAAGTCTATGAATAGACCCGTTGCCCGGTCAGGGGTTTCGCTTTTCCAGATCGCCACGGTCTGAAGCTGCTCTGACACGTCCTGCAATGGCACAACGATAAGCCCGGCACCCACGGAGCCACGCACGCTGTCGGTCAGGATCGTGACCCCCATGCCGCAGGCGACAAGGCCCAGGATGCCGGCCGAGTTAAAGGCCTCCTGGACAACACGTGGCACGAAACCGGATCTGCGGCAAAGCGGGATCAGATAGGCGTGGAAATGCTCCCAGTCCTTCGATGTTCCATGCACAAAGTCTTCATGCGCCAGCTCTTCAAGGCGAATGCTTTTGCGATTGGCGAGCGGGTGGTGTTCATAAAGAACGCAGACAAAGCGCTCGGACTGGATCAGGCATTGGTCATAGCCGAGGCGGCTTATCGGGCCGGTGACAAAGCCGACGTCCAGCTCTCCGGCGTCGAGTTTGTGAAGCTGGGCGGTGGTGACATCGTGATGCGGTTGCAACACGAGGCCCGGCTGTTGCGCCTGAAAATCCTTGAGCCGACGCGGCAGCAGGCCGGCAATCGCCATATCCGTATAGCCGATGCGCAAGCGTCCGATCTGGCCGTCATGCACGCGGCGGGTGTTTTCGACCGTGTTCTCGACGGCATTGATCACGCCGCGACAGCCCTCGAGAAAGGTCGTTCCGGCCGGCGTGATCTGAACACTGCGGTTCGTGCGATCAAAAAGCCTCACCTCAAGCTGATCCTCAAGGTCGCGCACGGCGCGGCTCAGGGCGGGCTGGGCGATGCCCAACCGCTCGGCGGCGCGGCGAAAGTGAAGCTCTTCCGCGACGGCCATAAAATAACGGATATGGCGAAGATCAAACTTCATGATGCCTACAAAGTATCAAAACCAACTAATTTGATATTATACCTGCATGGCCATTCATGCCAACCTGCGAAGATAATAAAAACAAACGCACGACATGGAGAGACCAATGCCAACTTTCAAAACGCTGCCCGTCGCGGCATCCGCGCTTACGCTCGCCCTTGCAGGACAATCGGCGATGGCCGCCGATGTTGTCATCAACCTTGGCTATGCCGCCGCCGAAGGCAGCTCTTACGCTGTGCTGGCCGACAAGTTCGAGGAGCTGGCCGAAGACTATTCCGGCGGCACCATCGACGTCAAAGTGCGCTGCTGTGGTCAACTTATGGGCGAAGACGAGGCCTTTAAGGCGATGCAGCTTGGCACGGTCGATATGCATGTAATCACCGGTAACAACATCTCGCCCCACTTCCCGCTGATGGATGCATTTGTGCTGCCCTATATTTTCGAGGACAAGGCCCACGCCTACCGCGTGCTCGAAGGCGAGGTCGGACAGGGGTTTGCCGATCAGCTGCACGAGGCCACCGGGGTTTACCTTCTGACCTATGGTTTTGTCGGCGATCGCGATTTTTACAATTCGCGCAACCCGATCACCAGCATGGCCGATATGGCCGGGCTCAAGGTGCGCGTGCCCAAGAACCAGGTGATGATTGATACCTTCACCGAATTTGGCGCCGCTCCCATTCCGCTGCCCTGGGCTGACACGCCGACGGCCTTGCAAACCGGCACGGTCGAGGGCGCCGACAATGGCACCTCGTTCATCAAGTCGCAGAAATTCTATGAAATCATGCCCTATTTCACCGCGCTTGAGCATTTCACCTATTTCTCGCCGCTCTTTGCCAGCCAGCGGATCATGGACAAGCTTGACGATGACCAACGCGCCGCCGTGATGCGCGCCGCACGCGAGGCGGGGATCTATCAGAAAGAGGAAATGACCCGTCAGGTGGATGAAATCCGGGCCTTTCTCGTCGGCGAAGGCGGCATGAAATCCGCCGAGTTCGATCGCACCGATTTCATCGCCGCCGGGCAGCGGGTGCAGGACAATTATGCCGCCGACAAGGGCGAGGATTTTACCTCGCTGGTGACGGCAATCCGCGCAGCAGCGCAGTAAACCCGCCTCGTCACCCAAGACCTTCGGGCGCGCGATCCCTGCGCGCCCGCTTACCCTCATGACCAGGAGGTCACCGTGCTCGGCAAGCTTGACCGGTATTTCGAGGAAGTGCTCTGTGCCTTTTTCCTCTGCGTCGTTGTCGGCTCTGTGCTGATGCAGGTGGTGTTGAGGTTCCTGTTTGACACCGCTGCGGTCTGGGCCGAAGAGACCGCCGTTTATGGCATGATCTTTGCGGTCTATCTTGGCGCGACGATGGCGGTGCGCGAACGCGCGCATATCCGCATCACCCTTTTGGTAAGCCGCCTGCCCCGCGCGCTTCAGCTGGGCTGCATCATCTTGGCCGATGCACTCTGGGTCGGGTTCGTGATCTTCATGATCGTACAGACCGTGACCTATACCCAGCTTTTGTTCAACGTCACCTATCAGACCCCCGGTCTGGGGATCGAGCAACGCTGGGTTCAGATGTTCATTCCGATGCTGTTTGCCCTGATGCTGTTTCGTATTGCCCAGGTCTATTGGCGCTGGCGCTCTGACGCCTTTAAGGGGCTGCCACTATGAGCGATATCACCGATCCCAAACCCCGCCCCTCGCTGGCCCCGATCCTCGTGCTTGTCGCGATGGTGATCGCGGTATTGGCGGCCATTCTGGGGGGGGCCAACGGGCCTATCCTGATGGCGGTGGTGTTTGTCTTTACCATGGCGATCGGCGTGCCCATTCCCTTTGCCGCCGGAATCGCCACGGTGGCCGGGCTGATCATTGCCGATATCCCGATGACCCTGATGGCCCAGGCCGCCTGGACCGCGTTCGAGCCCTTTCCGCTGGTGACGATCCCGCTGTTCATTCTGGCCGGACAGCTGATGGAACAGGGCGGCATGTCCGAAAAGCTGGTTAATATCGCGCAAATGCTTGTTGGCGCCTATAAGGGCGGTCTCGGGCTTGTGACCGTCGTCGCCTGCATGTTCTTCGCCGCGCTTTCGGGCTCTGGTCCGGCCACCACCGCCGCGATTGGCTCCATCACCATCCCCGCGATGCAGGCCGAGGGCTACCGGTCGCGCTTTGCAGGCGCAATTGCCGCCTCGGCCGGGGCCCTTGGCAGCATGATCCCGCCCTCGAACCTGTTGATCATCTTCGCGCTTGTCACCGACGTGTCGATCCCGCGCCTGTTTCTGGCCGGTATCGTGCCGGGGATCGTGCTGGGGCTGATGCTCATGGTGGTGGTCTTCGTGATCTCGGCCAAAAACGGCTATGGCGGCACCGGCGAAAAATTCCGCTGGGGGCCGCTGCTCGCCGCGTTCTGGGAGGGCAAATGGGCGGTCATGGCGCCGGTGATCATCCTTGGCGGCATCTATGCGGGCATCTTCACCCCATCCGAGGCCGCAGGCGTGGCCGTCGCCTATGGGTTGTTCGTGGGCATGTTCATCCATCGCGGCCTGACCTGGGCCAAGCTGTTTCATGCCTTCAAGTTCACCGCCATCGTCATCGGCTCGGTGCTGTTCATCCTCGGCTCGACCAAGGCGTTCGGGCAGCTGGTCACGCTGTTTGACATCCCAAGCTCGGTTCTGGCGCTGTTTCAGGGGCTGGTGGACTACCCCTGGCTGGTAATGTTGTTGATCGGTGTGTTCTACATCATCGTCGGCATGTGGCTTGAAAGCATTCCGCAGATCATCATCTTCACCGCCGTCTTCTATCCTCTGGTGACAAGCCTTGGGGTTGATCCGGTGGTGTTTGGCATCTTTACGGTGATGACCTGTGAAATCGGCTTCCTGACGCCGCCGATCGGCGTCAACCTGTTCGTCGCCGCGCGGATCAGCAAGATCTCGATCGAGGACATTTCGGTCGGGGTTCTGCCGCTGTTGATCCCCTATGCCCTGATGATCCTGCTTCTGGTGTTTTACTCGGACTGGGTGACCTATCTTCCAAATCTTGTTTATGGACCGACGCGATGACAACAAAGCCCCAAGACCTTGCCCTTTTGGGATATGCCGACCGCTTGTCGGCGCGCCCCGGCGAAACGCTGGCCTTCAAGGTTTCCTCAACCGCAAGCCGCCCGTTTACCGCGCGCCTTGTGCGATCCATTAGCGCCGACCCGAACCCCGAGGGGCCGGGGATCATCGAAGAAGACGCATCCGGCTTCTTTGTCCCCCAATCCTTTGCCTCCACCCACCGCCCCTTCGCGGCGGGCTCTTACGGGGTGGCGCAGGACGAAGTGCGCGCCGCGCCTGAGGCGTCGATCACCCTTTCGGCGGTGATCTTTCCGACGCTGACCACAGGCACGGTTCAGACCGTGATTGGCTTTGGCGCCTATGACCTGCGCCTTGACGAAAGCGGCGCGGCAAGCCTCGGCCTCGGGGATCAGGTGATCAGCACAGGTCGGCCCCTCAAGCTGCGCCAATGGTGCCGGATCACCGCGACAGTGACACCGGGCGCCATCACCCTTGAACAACAGCCCTTGACGCGCCCTGCCCTCGCGCCATGCGTGGCCACGCACAAGGGCACTGCCCCGCTTGCCACAACCGCCACGCCAAGCATTGCTGCGCGCCTTGTCGGCGATCAGGCAAGCCAGCATTTCAGTGGCAAGATCGAGGCCCCCGCCATTGCCGTGGACGACCGCCCGCTTTGCGCATGGGACTTTTCCATCGGCATCAGGACCACCACCGCATCGGCCACAACCGGCCCTGACCTGACCCTCGTGAACTTTCCCGCGCGCGCGGTGACCGGCGCGGCCTGGGACGGGTCCGAGATGAACTGGACCCACAAGCCCGCGCATTACGCGGCGATCCATTTTCACGGCGACGATATCTATGATTTCGAGTGGGACACTGATTTTGAATTCACCGTGCCCGAAGACATGCCCTCGGGCGTCTATGTCATGCGGCTGGAATGTGAGGGCAATGAGGACGCGATCCCGTTCTTTGTCTGCCCGCCGCTTGGGCGCCCCAAGGCCAGGCTCTGCGTGCTTATCTCGACCTTTACCTACACGATCTACGGCAATCATGCCCGGCCCGATTATGACCCGTCCTGGCAGGACAAGATCACCGAACGCAACGCCTACCCGCACAATCCCGCAGAGCATCCGCACTATGGGCTTTCGACCTATAACTATCACGCCGACGGCTCGGGGATTTGCCATGCCTCGCATCATCGCCCGCTGTTCAACCTGCGGCCCGGTTTCCTGACCTTCGGCGGGGCGACCTGTTCGGGGCTGCGCCATTTTCCGGCCGATATGCACCTGATAAGCTGGCTTCACGCCAAGGGCATCGACTATGACGTGATCACCGACCGCGAATTGCATGACGACGGCGCGGCGGCGATAAAAGGCTACGCCGCCGTGACCACCGGCACCCATCCCGAATATCACACGGCCAACACCCTCGATGCGCTGCGCGATTATCGCGACGGTGGCGGAACCTTGATGTATCTGGGCGGCAACGGGTTTTACTGGCGCATCGCGGTGCATGGCGAAAACGACAGCCTGCTTGAAATTCGCCGCGCCGAGGATGGCATCCGGGCCTGGGCGGCGGAACCGGGCGAATATTACAACGCTTTTGACGGCGGTTATGGCGGCTTGTGGCGGCGCAACGGGCGCGCGCCGCAAGACCTTGTCGGGATCGGCTTTGCCGCGCAGGGCGAGTTCTTTGGCGATCCTTACCGCCGCGTGAGCAGCGACCCGGCGTTTGACTGGGTGTTTGACGGCATCGAAAGCGACCTGATCGGTGATTACGGGTTTTCTGGCCATGGCGCGGCGGGGTTCGAGCTTGACCATATGGACCACCGGATCGGCACGCCCGACAGCGCCGTTCTATTGGCCCGCTCGGTCACGCGCGACACCGGCTTCATGCTGGTGCCCGAAGAGCAGCTGACCCATCTCACAAACCTCACGGGCGGCAGCGCCAAGGACGCGATGCATGCCGATATGATCTATGCCGAATACCCCGGCGGCGGTCGTGTCTTTGCCACCGGATCAATCACCTTTTGCGGCAGCCTGCCCTGGAACGGCTATGACAATGACGTGTCGCGCCTCCTTGAGAATGTCATGGCGAATTTCCTCGGCGCGCCGACACCGCCCCGCTGACAGAGCCGGATTTTCAGCCCGCTTAAGGGCGACCACCCGCTTGTCTTTGGCAAGTCATGGTTTGCCTTATCCGGCAACATAAACTAATTGGGAACCCCAGCCATACGTTCGCCCAATGACAGGATGCTGCCTTGCAAACCCCCTTTTATCTCATCGACAAGTCACGCCTTTTGACCAACATGCAAAAGATTGCATGGCTGCGCGAGGCCTCTGGTGCAAAGTCTCTGCTGGCGTTGAAATGCTTTGCGACATGGTCGGTGTTTGACTTCATGGCGCAATATATGGATGGCTCCACCTCGTCGTCGCTTTACGAGGTGAAACTGGGGTTCGAGAAATTTCCGGGCGAGACCCACGCCTATTCCGTGGCCTACGCCGACCACGAGATCGCAGAGGTTCTGGCCAATTGCGACAAGGTCATCTTCAACTCCATCGGGCAGCTTGATCGGTTCGATGCCGCCTCGCAGAACCACATCCGCGGTTTGCGGGTGAACCCCGGCGTTTCGACCTCGGAGTTTGATATTGCCGACCCCTCGCGCCCCTTTAGCCGCCTCGGCGAACATGACCCGGCACAGATTGCCGCCGTGGCGGATCGGATCAGCGGGCTGATGTTTCACAACAACTGTGAGAATGACGATTTCGACCGCTTTTCAGAGATGCTTGCACTGATCGAAGAACGGTTCGGCGACACCCTGCACCGGATGAACTGGGTCAGCCTCGGGGGCGGCATCCACTTTACCGGCGCGCAGTATCCGCTGGATCGTCTGGCCGGGCGGCTCAGGCAGTTTGCCGAGACCTATGGCGTGCAGGTCTATCTTGAACCGGGCGAAGCGGCGATCACCGGGGCCGCCACGCTAGAGGTCACGGTGCTGGACACGCTTTACAACGGCAAGAACCTGGCCATCGTCGACAGCTCGATCGAGGCGCATATGCTTGACCTTCTGATCTATCGTGAACCGGCAAAGATTGCCCCTGATACCGGCACGCATGACTGGATGATCTGCGGCAAATCCTGTCTTGCCGGGGATATTTTCGGCGAATTCAAGTTCGATGCGCCGTTAAAGCCCGGTGACCGGATTTCGTTTCAGGACGCGGCAGGCTATACAATGGTCAAGAAGAACTGGTTCAACGGTGTAAAGATGCCCGGCATCGCCATCCGCGAACTTGACGGATCGATCCGCCTGGTGCGTGACTTTGACTATGCCGACTTTGCGGCCGCCCTTTCCTGAACAAACACAAGAGGTCTTTTGGATACATGAAACGCAATGTTCTTATCATCGGCGCCGGTGGCGTCGCTCAGGTCGTGGCGCATAAATGTGCGCAAAACAATGACGTGCTGGGTGACCTTCATATCGCCAGCCGCACGGTTTCAAAATGCGACGCGATCATTCAGAGCGTGCATGACAAGGCGGCGATGAAACAGGACGGCGTATTCGAGGCGCATGCGGTCGATGCCATGGACAGTGACGCGGTCGAGGCCCTCTTGAAAAAGACCGGCGCGCAGATCGTGATCAACGTCGGCTCGCCTTTCGTGAACATGACCGTACTTGAGGCCTGCCTTCGCACCGGTGCCGCCTATATCGACACAGCGATCCACGAAGACCCTGCCAAGATTTGTGAAACGCCGCCCTGGTATGCCAATTACGAATGGAAGCGCCGCGAGGATTGCGCAAAGGCCGGTGTCACCGCGATCCTTGGTGCCGGGTTCGATCCGGGCATGGTCAACGCCTTCGCGCGCTTTGCCGTCGATGAATTCATGGATGAGGTCAAATCCATCGACATCGTCGACATCAACGCCGGCAATCACGGCAAGTATTTCTCGACCAACTTCGATCCCGAAATCAACTTTCGCGAGTTCACCGGCACGGTCTATAGCTGGCAGGATGGCGCGTGGAAGACCAACAAGATGTTCGAGGTCGGGCGCGAATGGGATCTTCCGGTGGTGGGCAAGCAAAAGGCCTATATGTCGGGCCATGACGAGGTGCATTCGCTGGCGGCCAATTACCCGCAGGCCGATATCCGGTTTTGGATGGGCTTTGGCGATCACTATATCAACGTCTTCACGGTTCTCCAGAATCTCGGGCTTTTGTCCGAACAACCGGTTGTCACCGCCGAGGGGCTTGAGGTTGTGCCGCTGAAACTGGTCAAGGCGGTGCTGCCTGATCCCTCCAGCCTTGCGCCGAATTATACCGGCAAGACCTGCATCGGCGATCTGGTAAAGGGCACCAGGGACGGTCAGGACGTCGAGGTGTTAGTCTATAACGTCGCCGACCACAAGGACGCCTACAACGAGGTCGGAAGTCAGGGCATTTCCTATACCGCCGGCGTGCCGCCGGTTGCGATGGCGATGCTGATTGCCGATGGCACCTATGACACCGCGACCATGGTGAATGTCGAAGAACTTGACCCCAAGCCGTTGTTTTCATTACTGGACAAGATCGGCCTTCCGACGCGCGTCAAGACGGAAGACGGTGATTACGCATGGGATCAGGCCCTGGCCTGATCTGGCATCGCAGTGGCGGCCACCCTGCACTGCCTGGACAAATCCGGCGTCCGGTTCGCAAGATCCGGGCGCTTTTTCTTTGCGCGGCCCGTGAGGACCGCGCGCTATGACCTGGACGCTGCCTCTGGCGCGGCGGGCGCTTGCACATCTTCCGGCGCCTCGGGTTGCGGGCCGGGCATGGCCTTGCACTCCAGAAACACCCGCGCCGTGCAGGTGGCACAGATCGACCGCTCGAGCCGGGGCACGAGTGCCTCAAGCATTTCGCGTTTGCGGCGAAAGATATTCTGTCGCCCGATCCGTTTGGTCACATGAAACTGGTCCAGTTGCCGTCGGAGCGGCGGATATCGCCCGACAAGCGATAGCGACCCGCCCATGTCTTTGCGGTTCCGGCTTTCCTCGACCAGCCATACGGCGCCCGCCAGATCAATCCCGACCGCCCCGTCAATCAGCAGGCAGAGATGCTTCTGACCCGGCCGTTGCTTGGCGAGCCTGAGGAATTCTTTTTCAAGGTATTCAACCGCACCGAAATACATCGGCCCCTGAACCCGCAGAAACACCGCTTGCGGGCATTCAGGCAGACGCCAGTGGATCGGGCTCATGAAGGGGCGTCCCTCGACATTACCATTGGGCACGTTCACCGGAAGCCCCGGTCTCATCGTCTGGCGCAGGAACAGCGCCAAAGAGACAATCACCCCTGCATAGATGGCAAATTCAAGATCGACCAAAAGAACCGTGATGAAGGTCACCAGAAAGATCGAGGTTTCCGAGGGACTCGTGGTCAGAATATGCCGGATCTCCCTGATGTCGATCAGCTTCCAGGCCACCAGCATGATCAGTCCCGACATCGCCGGGATCGGGATATGGGCGATCAGCGGGCTGACAAGCAGCAGGATCACCAGCAGGAAAACCGCCGCAAGGATCGCCGCCAGAGGGGTCTTTGCGCCCGCCTCAAGGTTAAGCGAACTGCGCGTGAACGAGCCCGAGCCCATATAGGCCGAAAAGAACGACCCGCCGATATTGGACAAGCCCTGCCCGATGATTTCCTGATTGCTGTTCAGCGACTGATGCGATTGCAACGACATCGCCCGCGCGATTGAAACCGCCTCCAGCAGGCCGATCAGGGCCAAGGCAAACGCCCCCTGAGACATCGTGCGCACGATTTCGAAGGACATTTCCGGCACCGCAACAGGCGGAATACCGGAGTCGATCGCCTCGACAAAGGCCACGTCATGCGCGCCCGCGTTCAGAACAAAGGCCAAACCGCTGCCCACGACAAGGGCAATCAGGTAATTGGGCCACATCGGGTGGTATCGCTTGACGAGCACAGCCGCGACAAGGGTTGTGACCGAAACCGCCAGAACATGCGGGTTGAGATCCGGCAAGACGCGCCAAAGCTCTTGTCCCAATTCGACAAGGTCATCGGGACGCGGCAGCGACTTGCCTATGAAACCCGGCAACTGACTAAGGAAAATCAGGATCGCGGCCCCCGCCGTAAAGCCGACCATGACCGAATGCGAAACAAGGCCAACCAATTGCCCGAGGTTGACGAGGCCAAGGCACAGCTGAAAGAACCCCGCCAAGAGGGTGATGCTGAAAACCGCGCTGATGAATTCGGGCGAGCCGGGCGTGAAACTCTCCGACAAGGTCGCAAAGATCACCACGGAAATGGCCGTGGTCGGGCCCGAGACAAGATGCCACGAGCTTCCGAACAGTGCCGCGATCACCGGGGTGACCATCGCCGTATAAAGACCATACTGCGGCGGCAAGCCTGCAATGGCGGCAAAGGCGATCCCCTGAGGCAGCACAATCGCGGCATTGGTGATGCCGGCAAAAACATCGGCACGAAAGGTTCTCTGGTTGACCAAAGGAAGCCACTCGAGAAAAGGCATCATGGCACGCAGACGTTCGCGCGCGGTCAGTTTCTGTTTGTCACTCGATGGCAACAAATGTGGCGCTTCATCCGCCGGTCGTCCAAAACGCCAAGTCATTAGAAGTCGCTTTCAATCCATTCGGTCGCGGCAATTGCACATTCGCCGCCGAACGAGCAGAGGCGGTAACGCAGTCTTGCGACCAGAATAGGCCTTAGAGACCTCAATCTAAAGAAATTCTTATAGTGCCAGTTTGGGAAAAATTTGCGGCATCCTTGCCCGTCGGCACACCGCGCAGGGGCGTGCAAAAGGGCGCGGACGACTGGCAACCGCGCCCTTTCATATCAGGTCAAACTGTTCGGCCTCAGGCGCTGAGACGGCTGATCACCACGGTGACCTCGGGGCGTTTGCCCACTTCGTTCTGCGTGCTCTGGCGCGCGATCCGGCGCAAGCCCTCTTCAAGCTTGTCATCATCGGCCAGCGTCTTGTCATTGGCGCGGCCCAGAAACTGGCTCAGGTCTTCTTCCAGAACATCGACCAGCGGCGCATTGTTGCGCCCCGTGGTGGCAAGACCCATGGTTTCGCACCACGGTTCGCCAAGCGGATCATCGTCTTCGTCAAGGATGATGTTGATCATCACATGCCCGTTCAGGGCCATGCGAATGCGATCACGCACCACCCCATCCATCGACCCGATCTGAACCGTGCCATCAAGATAGGTCCGCCCGGTTTCGATATATTCGGCGACCTTGGGTTTGTTGCCACTCAGATCAATCATCATGCCGTTCACGGCCAGCATCCCGCCAAGCCGGTTGGACTTGGCAAGTTTCACGTGCTCGCGCAGATGGCGGTGTTCGCCATGCATCGGAATAACCGTCTGCGGCTTGATCAGCTTATGCATCATATCAAGGTCCGGCCGGTTGGCATGGCCCGAAACGTGATAGCGGTCATCGCCCTCGATCACATCGACGCCCATTTCGCTGAACTGGTTCATGATCCGGATCACGCCGCGCTCATTGCCCGGAATCGTCTTGGACGAAAACAGGAAGGTATCGCCCTCTTTCAGGGTCATCCCCTGGTATTTTCCATTGGCAAGCTGGGCACTGGCGGCGCGCCGCTCGCCCTGGCTTCCGGTGACGATCAGCATCACGTTTTCACGCGGCAGGCCTTTGGCGTCTTCCGGGCTGATGGTGCTGGGAAAGCCCTTGAGCACGCCGGTCTCGACGCTGGCCTCGATCATCCGGCGCATCGCCCGCCCCATAAGACAGACCGAGCGCCCGGCGCGTACCCCCGCCTCGGCAAGGGTTTTGACCCGCGCGACATTACTGGCAAAGGTGGTGCAGATGAACATGCCCTTGGATCGCTCGACCAGCTCGGTGATCGGCGTCGCCACGGTCGCCTCGGAGCGGCCCTCATTGGTGCTGAACACGTTTGTTGAATCGCAGACAAGCGCCTTTACGCCCGGCGCGGCAAGGCTCGCCCAGAGGTCGTGATCAAAGGCTTCGCCAACCACGGGCGTTTCGTCGATCTTGAAGTCGCCGCTATGCACGATTCGCCCGCCCGCACTGTCGATCACAAGACCAGAGCTTTCGGGGATCGAATGCGAGATCGGCACAAAGCCAACGCTGAACGGCCCCGCCTGGGTCACTTCGGGCCAGGGCGAAACGGTCTTGACCGCGCTTTCGGGATGGCCATATTCGCTCATCTTGCGGCGGGCAAGGTTCGAGGTGAAGGCACGCGCATAGATCGGCGCGCCAAGCTTTTCATAGCAATGCGCCACCGCGCCAAGATGGTCTTCGTGGGCGTGGGTGATGAACACCGCTTCAAGCTGATTGCGCCGCTCGGCCAGCCAGGTGATATCCGGCAGGATAAGATCCACCCCCGGCGTGCCATCCATATCCGGAAAGGTAACGCCGAGATCCACCAGGATCAGGCGCTCTTTGCCGGGTTTTCCATAACCATAGACATAGGCATTCATACCAATTTCGCCCGCCCCGCCAAGGGGAAGGTAAATCAAACGTTCACTACTCATGGGGCGTCAGCCCTCCTTATTATAGGCGTCGATCACGGTCAGTCCGTGCATCGTCAAATCATCTCTGAACACGTCGAAAATCGCGTGCCCCTGCTGGAATAATGGCGCCAGCCCGCCTGTTGCGACCACTTTCATGGCGCGGCCTCTCTCGGCCTTTATCCGGTCACATATCCCATTGATCAGCCCGACATAACCCCAGAACACCCCCGATTGCATGCAATCGACGGTATTGGTTCCAATGACGCGCTCGGGTTTGGTGATATCCACATGCGGCAGGGCGGCAGCGGCCTCGTGCAGGGCCTGAAGCGACAGGTTAACCCCCGGCGCAATCACCCCGCCAATATAGGCGCCGTCACTTGCCACCACATCAAACGTCGTGGCGGTGCCAAAATCCACCACAATCAGGTCGCCCCCGTATAGATCGTAGCCCGCCACCGTATTTACAAGCCTGTCCGGCCCGACCTGCGTGCCCGCGTCCACCCGCACATCCACCGGCAGGCGGCATTCTGGCTTGCCCACCACAAGCGGGCGACAGTTGAAATAGCGATCCGAAAAGACCCTGAGATTGAACACCACCCGCGGCACCGTCGAACTTATCACCACAGACCGGATATCGGCCTCGATGCCGAAATGGTTGAGAAGCGTGGAAAACCAGACGAAATACTGATCCGCCGTGCGCTGATGCTCGGTCGAGGTGCGCAGGGTGCACAGAAATCTCTCGCCATCCCAGATCGAAAAGACCGTGTTGGTATTGCCGCAATCAATCGCCAGTAACATCGCGCGCCTCCTCGCTTAGAAAAAAACTTCGGCGGCGGCAATCGCATGGCGCCCCTTGGGGGTTGATAGAACAAGATTGCCCGCGTCGTCCACCGTCTCAAAGGTGCCGGTCACCTCGTCGCGGCTGGTGCGCGCGGTGATCACCTCGCCCAAACGCGCCGCCCGTGCGAGCCAGGCGTTGCGAATGGGCGCAAACCCATAGGTCACGAATTGCGCCTCGACGCGGGCATAGGCCGGGGCCAGAAGATCAAGAAATTCCTCGGGGCTGATCGCCACGCCGGTGCCCGACAAGACCGATACCGGCCGCACTGCGCCGGGCTCGACCGCGCTGCCCTCCGGCGCCTCGCGCAGGTTCACGCCAATGCCGATTGCAAAATGGCTAAGCCCCGCGCCGCTGCCGGCACTCTCGAGCAAAATCCCGGCCAACTTGCCACCGTTCAGCAACACATCATTGGGCCATTTGAGCGCAAAGACATCCGCACGCCCGGTCGCCGCCACCAGCGCCTCGAACAGCGCCAGCGAGGCCAGGAAAGAGCGCAACGCAACCTTGTCCGGCGTCTCATTGGGGCGCATCACAAGGCTGGCGGAAAAATTCCCCTTTGGGTCGCGCCACGCGCGCCCGCGCCGCCCGCGCCCGGCGGTCTGCTCAAGCGCAAGTATCCACTCCGACCCCGCAAGCCCCGGCGCTATGCGCGCGGCCTCGGCATTGGTGCTGTCCACCGAGGCCAGCACACGCCGCCCATAGCCCTCAGGCCAGTCCCATTCAGACCCCAATTTCATCTTTCCAAAAATACTCCCGCCGGAGGCGCGCACCCGGGCACCGGGCGCCAAAATAAAAGCGACGCGCCCCTTGGGGCGCGTCACATTTGGATCAGACCGGAAAAGACATGCCGTCAGTTGACAAGCGTTGCCGCTGCCGCCTGGGCAATCGCCTCGACCCCGAACATGTTGATGATACCCACCAGCATGATCGCCGCCGAGGCCATCAAAAACGCCCATTGTACCGGGGAACGCCCGGTTTCAAGCGCTTCGCCCTCTTCGCCGAAGTACATGTAGAACACGATGCGCAGGTAATAGAACGCCCCGATCACGCTGGCGACAACACCGGCCACCGCAAGCCAGGCAAGCCCGCCCTCATAGGCCGCGCGCAGCACGTAGAGCTTGCCAAAAAAGCCCAGAAGCGGCGGCACACCGGCAAGGCTGAACAACAAGATCAGCATCGCAAGCGCCCGGCCCGGCTGGGCCTTGGCATACATATTCAGGCTGCGGATATCCGTCACTGGCTGGCCATCGCGCTCCATCGACAGGATAAAGGCAAAGGTGCCGATATTCATGGTCACATAGATCGCCATGTAGATCAGCATTGCCTGCACCCCAAATACCGTCCCCGAGGCCAAGCCCATGAGCGCATAGCCCATATGAGCGATCGACGAATAGGCCATCAGGCGCTTGATATCGGTCTGCCCGATCGCCGCCACGGCGCCAAGGAACATCGACAACAGGCTGAGCGCCGCCAGCACCTGCTGCCAGTCACCAACCACGCCGCCAAAGGCGTCATGCACAACCCGCGCGAACAGCGCCATCGCGGCCATCTTCGGCGCGGTGGCAAAAAACGCGGTGATCGGCGTCGGCGAGCCCTCGTAAACGTCGGGCGTCCACATGTGGAACGGCACGGCGGAAATCTTGAAGGCCAGACCCGAGATCACCAGAACCAGACCGATCAAAAGACCGATCGGCGCCTGCCCCTCTGCGGCGGCGATGATACCGGAAAACAGCGTCGTACCCGCATAGCCATAGGTCAGCGAGGCACCATAGAGCAGCAAGCCCGAACTCAGCGCGCCAAGCACGAAATACTTGAGGCCCGCCTCGGTCGATTTGGCACTGTCCCGGCGCAGCGAGGCGACCACGTAAAGCGCCAGCGATTGCAACTCGAGCCCCATGTAAAGCGCCATCAGATCACCGGCACTGACCATCACCATCATGCCAACCGCCGACAGGGCGATCAGGATCGGATATTCAAACCGCAGGATATCACGGCGCTGCATATATTCCCGTCCCAGCACCAGAACGGCGGCGGCCGACAAAAGGATCGTCACCTTGGCAAAGCGGGCAAAGCCATCATCGTTGAACATGCCACCAAAGGCTGTGTGGGTGCCATTGCCGGTGGCGCCAATCCAAAGCGCCATGAGCAAAAACAGCCCGGCGGTCAGCCAGACCAGCATGCCCGCCATCTTGTCCTT
The DNA here is from genome assembly GCF_900142625.1 of Roseovarius marisflavi. Taxonomy (GTDB): domain Bacteria; phylum Pseudomonadota; class Alphaproteobacteria; order Rhodobacterales; family Rhodobacteraceae; genus Roseovarius; species Roseovarius marisflavi. Next base: position 97,282 of record NZ_FRBN01000001.1, on the reverse strand, counting down.
GCCCGTGTAGGCGACCAGCAACAGGGCGGCCAGTGCATAGACCGAGATCACGATCTCGGGCAGGATAACAGTCAGATCAGCCTGCATCTTCAGGGCCTCCGGTTCAATGCGAGGTTTCGGCAACCTGCGTGGCGCTCGACGCCACGGCCTGTGCCGTCTCATAGTTGGAAATCAGCGCCTCGACAGAGGGGCCGGTGATATCGGTGACCAGCCGGGGATAAACCCCGAGCAGCAGCGTCATCACCACCAGCGGTGCAAAGATTGCCCGCTCGCGTTTGCTCATGTCGGTGATGGTCTTGAGGCTTTCCTTGATCAGATCGCCCATCACCACCCGGCGATACAGCCAGAGCGCATAGGCCGCCGACAGGATCACGCCGGTGGTCGCCACCGCCGCCACCCAGGTGTTGACCTGGAAAATCCCGACCAGCGTCAGGAATTCGCCGACAAACCCCGATGTGCCCGGCAGGCCGACATTGGCCATGGTGAAAAACATGAAGATCAGCGCATAGGCCGGCATCCGGTTCACCAGACCGCCATAGGCGTCGATGTCGCGGGTGTGCATCCGGTCATAGATCACGCCGACACACAAGAACAGCGCGCCCGAGATAAAGCCGTGGCTGATCATCTGGAAAATCGCGCCGTCGATGCCCTGTTGGTTGGCGGCAAAAATGCCCATGGTGACATAACCCATATGAGCAACGGATGAATAGGCAATCAGCTTTTTCATGTCTTCCTGCGCAAGCGCGACCAGCGAGGTATAGACAATCGCGATCGCCGACATCCAGAGCACCAGCGGCGTCAGCACCTCTGCCCCGATCGGGAACATCGGCAGGCTGAACCGCAGGAAGCCATAGCCGCCCATCTTGAGCAGGATCGCGGCCAGAACCACCGAGCCGGCCGTCGGCGCCTGAACGTGGGCATCCGGAAGCCAGGTATGCACCGGCCACATCGGCATCTTGACCGCGAAGCTGGCGAAGAAGGCCAGGAACATCAGGGTCTGCATCCCGCCGACGATGTGAATCCCGAGGATCGAAAAGCTGTCGCTGGCGAACTCATGCTTGAGCAGCGCCACAACATCGGTGGTGCCCGCATCCGAGAACATCGCCACCATCGCCACCAGCATCAGCACCGAGCCGAGGAAAGTGTAGAGGAAGAACTTGAACGACGCATAGATCCGCGCCTTGCCGCCCCAGATGCCGATGATCAGGAACATCGGGATCAGGCCGGCCTCGAAGAACAGGTAGAACAGCACCAGATCAAGTGCCATGAACACGCCAAGCATCAGCGTTTCCAGAAGCAGGAAGGCGATCATGTATTCCTTGACCCGGCTGGTCACATTCCACGAGGCCGCAATCGTCAGCGGCATCATGAAGGTGGTCAGCATCACGAAAAGAACGCTGATCCCGTCGACGCCCATCTTGTATTGCAGCCCAAGCAGCCACTCGCGCTGTTCCACGAACTGAAAGCCGGTGTTCGCGGAGTCAAAGTCAAACAGGATGAACAGCGAGACCACGAAGGTCAGCGATGTCGCAATCATCGCCACCCATTTGGCGTTTTTCTGTGCCGCTTCATCTTCGCCGCGCAGGAAGATGGCCAGAATGGCCGCCGCAACCGCAGGGATGAAGGTGACGATGGAAAGAAGGTTGTCCATTAGTTTGCCCCTCCGAAGATCGTCATCCATGTCACCAGGATCACGATCCCGATCACCATGGCGAAGGCATAGGTGAAGATATAGCCAGACTGCGCCCGGCCCGCGAGGCGGGTCAGACGGGGGATAAGCCCCATCGCCACACCATTGAGCGACCCGTCGATGATATCGCCATCGCCGCGCTTCCAAAGGAGATGCCCGAGGGCCTTGGCGGGACGCACGAAGAGAAAGTCATAGATCTCGTCGAAGTACCATTTGTTGAGCAGGAACAGGTAGAGCGGTCGCTGGCTTTCGGCCAGTTTGCCCGGCATGCCCGGGTTCCAGATATAGAACCACAGTGCTGTGACAAAGCCGAGCAACATGGCGATGAACGGGCTGACCTTGACCCAGGTCGGCGCGTGATGCGCGTCGTTCAGTACCGTGTTGTCGGGATGCATGAAGATCGCGCCCTCGGGGGCTGTGCCATGCGCCATTGCCGGTGCGGCGGCGGCGTGCTCGTCGCCCGTTTGCGTGGCCGCCTCGCCATGCCCGGCCTCTGCGGCAGGCGCGTCGTGGCCGGTTGCCGCTTCGCCGTGCCCGGCATCGGCTGTCACCTCATGGGCAGGCATGCCGAAGAATTTGTTGACCTGTTCGTGGCTGCCGAAAAAGCTGTTGTACCAGACCATGCCAGAGAAGATCGCGCCAAGCGCCAGAACGCCAAGTGGCACCAGCATGACCATCGGGCTTTCATGGGCGTGCTCGTGGGTGTGCTTGTCACCGCGCGGCTTGCCAAAGAAGGTCAGGAAGATCAGCCGCCAGCTATAGAAACTGGTGAACAGCGCCGCGATCACCAGCATCCAGAAGGCATAGCCGCCAGCGGTTCCGGCCCAGGCACTCTCGATCACCGCGTCCTTGCTGAGGAAGCCGGCAAAGCCGATATGAGTGAGGGGGATGCCGACACCGGTGATGGCCAGCGTGCCGATCATCATCGCCATGAACGTATAGGGCAGCTTTTTGCGCAGGCCGCCGTAATTGCGCATGTCCTGTTCGTGGTGCATCCCGTGGATCACCGAACCAGCGCCAAGGAACAGCATCGCCTTGAAGAACGCATGCGTCAGCAGGTGGAACATCGCCACCGAATAGACGCCGACACCGGCGGCCACGAACATATAGCCAAGCTGGCTACAGGTCGAATAGGCGATGACGCGTTTGATGTCGTTCTGCACAAGGCCCACGGTCGCCGCGAAAAACGCGGTGCTGGCGCCAAGGAAGACGATAAGCATCTTGGCCTCGGGGGCATATTCCATCAGCGGCGACATCCGGCAGACAAGGAAAACCCCCGCCGTGACCATGGTCGCCGCGTGGATCAGGGCCGACACGGGTGTCGGGCCTTCCATCGCGTCCGGAAGCCAGGTGTGCAGGAAAAGCTGTGCCGATTTGCCCATCGCGCCGATGAACAGCAGGACGGCAATCAGGTTGGCGGCGTTCCACTCGCTCCACAAAAACGTCAGCTGGGTTTCGGCCAGCTGCGGCGCGGCGGCAAAGATGTCGTCGAACTTGATGCTGTCGGTCAGGAAATACAGCGCCATGATCCCGAGCGCAAAGCCAAAGTCACCGATCCGGTTGACCACAAAGGCCTTGATCGCGGCGGCATTGGCGCTTGGCTTGCGATAGTAAAAGCCGATCAGAAGGTAGGAGGCAACGCCAACCCCTTCCCAGCCAAAGAACATCTGCAACAGGTTGTCAGAGGTCACCAGCATCAGCATCGCGAAGGTGAAGAACGACAGGTAGGCAAAGAAGCGCGGGCGATAGCTCTCGCTTTCCTTGAAGTTCTCGTCATGGGCCATGTAGCCCATCGAATAAAGATGCACGAGCGCCGAAACCGTGGTGATCACGATCAGCATGATCGCCGTCAGCCGGTCCAGACGAATGGCCCAGGCGGTATCAAGCGTGCCCGACTGAACCCAGTCGAGAATATGCACGCTATGGGTCACGCCGTCATGGCCCAGAAAGATGATCCAGCTGAGCAGCGCCGACAGGAACAACAGCCCCGTGGTCAGCCATTGCGCGCCGGTGTCACCAATGATCCGCCAGCCAAAGCCCGCGATGATCGCCCCGACAAGAGGCCCGAAGAGGAGAATGGTTTCCATGTCTTCAGCCTTTCATCACGTTGACGTCTTCCACGGCGATGGTGCCGCGGTTCCGGAAAAAACAGACCAGGATGGCGAGGCCAATCGCGGCTTCGGCGGCGGCCACGGTGAGCACGAAAAGCGTGAACACCTGCCCCACCAGATCGCCCAGGAAACTTGAGAAGGCCACGAAGTTGATATTGACCGACAACAGGATCAATTCGATCGACATCAAAAGGATGATCACGTTCTTGCGGTTCAGAAACAGGCCGAAAATGCCTATCACGAATAACGCCGCCGCGACCGTTAGATAATGTTCAAGTCCGATCATGTCTGTCCCTCCGGGCCTTGCCCGTCCGTCTTTTTTATAGGTCCCCGGTGCGGGGGGTGTGCCCCGAACCGCTTGTCTTAATCGCGTCTTAACCGCGCCGTCGGCTCAGAGCCCCTGCCCCGGCTTCACGTCCTTGAGTTCCATCGCCTCGGCCGGATCGCGCCACATCTGGTGAAGCACGTTCTGGCGTTTGACATCCGTGCGATGGCGCAGCGTCAGGACAATTGCCCCGATCATCGCCACCAACAGGATCAGCCCGGAAAGCTGGAACAGCAGGAAGTATTTGTCATAGAGCAGCAGGCCAAGCGCGGCGGTGTTTTCAACCCCTTCGGGGGCCACGGCGGCGCGCGCGCCCATCGCGCCCTCGGAGGCATCCCAGGCGCCAAAGGCAAGGCCAAGCTGCATCATCAGGATCACACCGATCAGCAGGGCCAGCGGCATGTATTTCGCCATCTCGGCCTTGAGTTCGGCAAAATCGACGTCAAGCATCATCACCACGAAGAGGAACAGAACCGCGACCGCGCCCACGTAGACGATGATCAGAAGCATCGCCACGAATTCGGCACCAAGCAGCACGAACAGACCCGCCGCAGAGATAAAGGACAGGATCAGCCACAGAACCGAATGCACCGGGTTCCGGCTGATCACGGTGAACAGCCCCCCGATCAGCAAGGAGACCGCAAACAGATAAAAGGCCATGGCCGCAATCGTCATTTGTCTTTTCCTTTTTCTTCGCTCTCGTCCATCACCTCGCGCGCGAAATCCATCGCGCGGGTCATCGACGGAATACCGGCAAACATCGACATCTGTGCGATGGTTTCGGCGATCTCCTCCTTCGTGGCCCCGGCCTCTAGCGCATGGCGCACGGTCAGGCGGATCTGGGTGTCGCTCTGCGCGCCCAGCATGGTCAGCCCGGCCAGCGTCAGCAAAAGCCGGGTCTTGGCGTCAAGCCCGTCCTTGCTCGCGCCCTTGCCGAAACTCATCTCCATGAATTCCTTGGGCATGGTCGGCCAGAGCTTTTCAAACCCCTTCGGCGAAAAGGATTCGAGCGCGGGATTCATGGCCTTGGCCATTTCCTGCGCCTGGTTCATCATCATTTCAAAGGGGTTTTTTGGATCGGTCATCTGTAAGGTGCATCCATTTCAAGGTTGCGGGCAATCTCGGCTTCCCAACGGTCACCGTTGGCCAAGAGGCGGGACTTGTCGTAAAACAGCTCTTCGCGGGTCTCGGTGGCGAATTCGAAATTCGGCCCCTCGACGATGGCATCCACCGGGCAAGCCTCCTGGCAGAAGCCGCAATAGATGCATTTGGTCATGTCGATGTCATAACGCGTGGTGCGGCGCGATCCGTCATCGCGGGGTTCGGCGTCGATGGTGATCGCCTGCGCCGGGCAAATCGCCTCGCAGAGCTTGCAGGCGATACAGCGCTCTTCGCCATTGGCATAACGGCGCAGCGCATGTTCGCCGCGAAAGCGCGGGGAAAGCGGGCCCTTTTCATGCGGATAGTTCAGCGTCGCCTTGGGCGCGAAAAAGTATTTCAGCCCAAGCTGAAACCCTTTGATAAAGTCCGACAGCAGGAAATATCCCGCCGCGCGCCCGTAATCTATCTTTGCCATGGATCAGCTCCTAACGTCTTGCAAACGGGTCTTGCCCGCGTTTTCGAGGCCATGCAATCGCGTGCAGATCTCTTGCGGGTTGGCAAAAAATCCGACCATGGCCTCGTTTGAGCCTGCATAATGGGTGAGTTCAACCTTGCAATCCATCATCAGCCGCCGATCGCCCAGCGGGCCCAAAAGCCGCCAAAGACTTCGAACTTCGCAAGGAACGACACGATCACCACCCAGCCGATGCTCATCGGAAGGAACACTTTCCAGCCGATCCGCATGAGTTGGTCATAGCGATAGCGCGGCGTGATCGCCTTGACCATGGCGAAGATGAAGAAGAAAAACGCCATCTTGCCGACCATCCAGAGCACCCCATCGGGCAGTCCCGGAATCGGCGAGAGCCAACCGCCAAAGAACAACAGGCTCATCAGCGCGCACATCAGGAAGATGGCGATATATTCACCAGCCATGAACAGCAGGAAGGGCGTGCTCGAATACTCCACCTGATAGCCGGCCACCAGTTCCGATTCCGCCTCGGGAAGGTCGAAGGGCGGGCGGTTGGTTTCGGCCAAAGCGCTGATGAAGAACAGGAAGACCATCGGGAAATGCGGCAGCCAGTACCAGCCGAAAAAGCCATATCCGGTGTCCTGCGCGCGCACGATTTCGCCAAAGTTGAGCGAGCCGGTCGAGATGATCACCCCGATGATGATCAGTCCGATGCTGACCTCATAGGAAATCATCTGCGCCGCCGAGCGCAAAGACCCTAGGAACGGGTACTTCGAGTTGCTGGCCCAGCCCCCCATGATCACACCGTAGACCTCAAGCGAGGAGACCGCGAAGACGAAAAGCACCGCCACGTTGATATCCGACAGCACCCAGCCATCGTTGAACGGAATGACCGCCCAGGCCAGGATCGCCAGAACGAAGCTCGTCATCGGCGCCAGCATGAACACAGCCTTGTCGGCGCCGGCGGGCACCACGATTTCCTTGACGACGTATTTCAGAGCATCCGCCACCGATTGCAGGATGCCAAAGGCCCCCACCACGTTGGGCCCGCGCCGCATCTGCACCGCCGCCCAGATCTTGCGGTCGCCGTAAACCAGGAACAACAACGAGATCATGACAAAGGCCACGACGGCCAGACATTGCGCCACGATCAGCACTGCGATCCCAAGCGGGGTTGTAAAGAATTCAGACATCAGGCCCTCACACCATCGGTATTCCATTTTCCGCACAATTGGCGGCGACGACTTCGGCGTCGATTGTCTTCAGACCTCGGGGCAATGCCGCCGAGATGGTATAGATCGCATCGCCGCGCCAGACGCCACCCTCTTCGGCGAGATTCGTGCGCAGATGGCGCGCAAATCCATAGCCGCGGATCAAAGCGTATTGCGCCGCGGCGCATTCGGCATAGCGATCGACATCCTCGCGGCCACGCGCACCGCGCATGCTCACGTGGAAATTCACCAGATCCCCATCCAAAAGCCGCGTCTCAACCCCACCGTAATCGGGTTGAAACGCTGCGCCATTGCCTGCGCCGGCCTCGGCGCAGCCACTCAGCCCCCCCAAAAGGGAGAGCGCCACAGGCGTTATGAGGCCCGCGCGCATCTTCACTCTGCGGCAAGCGGGCTTGCGGCCCGTGCCTTGGCATTGGCGCTCAGCGTGCCCATCACCTCGCTTGCGCGCGCAATCGGGTTGCTCAGGTAGAAATCCGACACGGCGGTGCGGAAATCGGCCCTACCAAGTTTGGCCGTGGCTAGCGGTTGCCAGTCGTTTTCGGGCACCTTGTCGATCTTTTTGAGATGCGGCACCTCTTTGATCAGCGCCTTGCGCAGTTGCGCGATGCTGTCATAGCCAAGCACCGCCCCGATTTCACCCGACAGCGCGCGCAGCACGGCCCAGTTTTCCTTGGCCTCGCCCGGCGCAAACCCGGCGCGCAGCGCCAGTTGCGGGCGCCCTTCGGTGTTGACAAACAGGCCCTGTTCCTCGGTATAGGCGGCCCCCGGCAGGATCACGTCGGCGCGATGTGCGCCGCGATCGCCGTGGCTTCCCTGGTAGATCACGAACGGCCCGGCGGCGATCTCAACCTCGTCGGCGCCAAGGTTATAGATCACATCGGCGCCCTCGATGGCGGCCTCAAGACCGCCCTCGGTCACCGCGCCCACATCCATCGCGCCAACCCGTCCAGCGGCGCTGTGCAGCACCAGCATCCGGCCCGAAAGTGCCATGGCGGCAGCCAGAACCGCTTCGCCGTCCGCCTCGCGCAGCGCGCCCTGGCCAACGATCACGATTGCGTCCTCGGGCACGCTCAAGCCGTCAAGCGCGGCACGGTCGGTGCCGGCATGGGCATAGTCATAGGTCAGATCAATCGCAGGGCCGACCACCGTGACGTTCGCGCCATTGATCCAGGCGCGGCGCATGCGGGCATTGAGCACCGGCGCCTCGACCACCGGGTCGGTGCCGATCAGAACGATATTCTTTGCATTATCAAGGTCTTCGATGGCGACATTGCCGACATAGGCGCTTCGGTTGCCGATGGGCAAGCGGGCCTTGTCGGTGCGGCATTCAACCTGTCCGCCCTGCCCCTCGACCAGTTGCTTGAGCGCAAACGCCGCCTCGACCGGCACCAGATCACCGACCAGACCCGCAACTTTCCTGGCGCCCTTGATTGCCTCAGAGGCCTTGGCAAGCGCCTCGCCCCATGTGGCCGGGCGCAGCTTGCCGTTTTCACGGATATAGGGCTTGTCCAGCCGCTGACGGCGCAGACCGTCCCAGACAAAGCGGGTCTTGTCAGAAATCCATTCCTCGTTCACGCCATCATGGTTGCGCGGCAGAATGCGCATCACTTCGCGGCCCTTGCAATCAACCCGGATATTGCTGCCAAGCGCGTCCATCACGTCGATGGTTTCGGTCTTGGTCAACTCCCAGGGCCGCGCGGTGAAGGCATAGGGCTTGCTGACAAGCGCGCCAACCGGGCAGAGATCGATGATATTGCCCTGAAGGTTGCTGTTGAGGGTCTGGCCCAGATAGCTTGTGATCTCGGCATCTTCGCCGCGACCGGTCTGGCCCATCTGCATGATGCCGGCCACCTCAGAGGTGAACCGCACACAGCGGGTGCAGGAAATGCAGCGCGTCATGTGGGTTTCGACCAGCGGGCCAAGATCAAGGTCTTCGCTGGCGCGCTTGGGCTCGCGATAGCGGCTGAAGTCGACGCCATAGGCCATCGCCTGATCCTGAAGATCGCATTCGCCGCCCTGATCGCAGATCGGGCAATCCAGCGGGTGGTTGATAAGCAGGAATTCCATCACGCCTTCGCGGGCCTTCTTGACCATCGGGCTGTTGGTTTTCACCACCGGCGGCTGGCCTTCGGGGCCGGGGCGCAAGTCCTTGACCTGCATGGCGCAGCTGGCCGCCGGTTTGGGCGGCCCGCCGACGACCTCGACCAGACACATCCGGCAGTTGCCGGCAATCGACAGCCGCTCGTGATAGCAAAACCGCGGCACTTCAACGCCAGCGACCTCACAGGCCTGGATCAGGGTCATTGCCCCTTCTACCTCGATCTCCTGATCGTCGATGATGATCTTGCGTAGGTCAGACATCTGTTCTCACTTTGCTTTCAGAAGACCCCCGATCCTGCTGGAGCGTGCACTCTCGCTATGGCCGAGAGTGCAGAGCGCCGCCGGATCGGACGGGTTCAGTCCTTTGGATTTTTCGTATTTCTCGCCGCGCACAGACAGGCATGCCTTTGCATCGCGGCCCCGGACATAGGTCCGGATCTTTGCGTCGCAGATCGGCTGCAACGCGATTGCCGTAGAAGAAACAGCCGCGTCAGCCCCGGGTATAAATTGCATCACGACCATATTATGCATCTTCCAGTCACCGACACCGTATCGCCCGAGCGGCCGTAGATCGGCCCTTGCCCTTCGGCCACGCCGACCCATTCGATTTCGGAGGTGCCAAAACTTTCCAGACAATAGCGCGTCGCCTCATGCAGAGCGGCCTTCTGCGCGCCCTCAATCCCGCGCGAGGCGCGCCGCACCGAGGCGGTGAAGTTGCGGCGGTCGTCCTTTTCGGCCCGCGTCTTGGGAGGATAGTAATTCCCCTCGAAATAGACGCGTTCCGACCGCTCGGCGCAGGCACCAAGCATCAAAACCGCCAGCGCTATCATCACCGCATGTTTCATGCCCGTGCCTCCTGCGGTGCAAGGGTCGGCCGCGTCAGGGTCAGAGCGCAAAGCCCCGCCATCGTGAGCCCGAATGTTACAAAGATGCCCATCATGCTCACTCTGCTGCCACCGCGCTGACGCGGCCGGTGCGTTTGGCCTTGATGCGATCCTCGATTTCGTCGCGGAAGTTGCGGATCAGCCCCTGAATCGGCCAGGCCGCCGCATCGCCGAGGGCACAGATCGTGTGGCCCTCTACCTGTTTTGTCACGTCCAGAAGCATGTCGATCTCTTCGACCTCGGCCTCGCCGCGCACCAGACGATCCATCACCCGCATCATCCAGCCGGTGCCCTCGCGGCAGGGCGTGCACTGGCCACAGCTTTCGTGCTTGTAGAATTTCGACAACCGCCAGATCGCCTTGATGATGTCGGTCGACTGATCCATCACGATCACCGCCGCGGTGCCAAGGCCCGAACGCTGTTCGCGCAGGTAATCAAAATCCATGATCGCCTCGCGCATGAACTCGCCCCGGATGCAAGGCACCGACGAGCCGCCCGGAATGACCGCCTTGAGGTTATCCCAGCCGCCGCGAATACCGCCGCAATGCTTTTCGATCAGCTCTTCAAAACTGATAGACATCGCCTCTTCGACAACGCAGGGGTTGTTCACATGACCGCTGATCGCGAAAAGCTTGGTGCCGGAGTTGTTGGCCCGCCCAAAGCCCGCGAACCAGTCCGGGCCGCGCCGCAGGATCGTGGGCACGACGGCAATCGATTCAACGTTGTTGACCGTGGTCGGGCAGCCGTAAAGCCCCGCGCCTGCTGGAAACGGCGGCTTCATGCGCGGCATGCCCTTCTTGCCTTCAAGGCTTTCCAGAAGCGCGGTTTCCTCGCCACAGATATAGGCGCCGGCGCCGTGATGCAGGTAGATGTCGAAATCCCAGCCCGACTTGCAGGCGTTCTTGCCCACAAGACCAGCCTCATAGGCCTCGTCAATCGCGGCCTGAAGCGCCTCGCGCTCGCGGATATATTCGCCGCGAATGTAGATATAGCACGCATGCGCCTGCATCGCGAAAGACGCGATCAGACAGCCCTCGATCAGGGTGTGCGGATCATGGCGCATGATCTCGCGGTCCTTGCAGGTGCCGGGCTCGGATTCATCGGCATTGACCACAAGATAACTTGGCCGCCCGTCGCTTTCCTTGGGCATGAACGACCACTTGAGACCGGTGGGAAAACCCGCGCCGCCCCGGCCCCGAAGCCCGCTGGCCTTCATCTGATTGACGATCCAGTCGCGCCCGTTCTGCAAAATCTTTGCCGTTCCATCCCAATGACCCCGGGCAATCGCGCCTTTCAGGCTACGATCGTGCATCCCGTAGATATTGGTAAAGATACGGTCCTGGTCCTTCAGCATAAGGCTCTACCTCTGATTATCCTGGCGCAGCCGCCAGATTTGATAGGTCACCACCAACGCCCATATGAGCGCGGCAATCGCGGCAAGATCGAACAGAAAGACAAACCGTACCGGCCAGCCCATCTGTCCCCCCAGCCATTGGGCAGCCAGCCAGATCAGCATGGTCGCCGCAATGACCACACCGGCGGTGCGGCCCTTGCGTGCCATCTGTTGATCTTTCTCGCGCTCGCCCATCGCTTGCATCATCCTTCGTATACGCCGCCCTTGGCGACGCGTTTGGAAAACTCGGTCTCACCGCCCGCCGCCAGCACCTTGGCCTGCTCGACCCAGTTGTCGCGGCTGACCCGGCCCTTGAACCCCTTGAGGTTCTGGTCGACCCAAGTCACCTCGTCTGCACCCCAGCCGGCGATCTGGTCAAAGTGGTAAAAGCCAAGCTCGTTGCACAGTTGCTCAAGTTTCGGCCCGACGCCCTTGATCTGCTTGAGATCATCGGCCTTGCCGCCTTTGGGTGCGCTCAGGGCCTGGGGGCGCGTTCCGGCCCCTGCCGGTGAACCGCTTGCCTCGGGCTTTGCCTTGGGCGCCGACACACTTTCTTCACCGTTTGGCGTCGTGTCCGGTTTCACCGCCGTCGCGCCGCTCTCTGCCGCCGGGGGGGCTGTTCTGGGCGCGGTCGCGACCGTGGTGGTCGGCTCTGCCGCCGGGGTCGTGGCATCCGTGCCCTCGCGGCCGCGATCCTCCGACGTCTGGCCGGTACAGATCAACCGCGTGGTCACGAGGCCGAAAAACGCGGCACAGGCCAGACCCAACAGCAGCGCGGCCAAAAAGCCAACCGCGCCGGATGTCGACCATAGAACCAGCACGCCGACCACGACGGCCAGTCCCCAGCAAACAAGCTGGCAGGTGCCTAATTTCGATCTGTCCAACATAACAAGTTACCCCCTGTGGATTTCAAGCAGGCGCGGTCAATAAATGCCGCCCTTCTTGGCCCGGGCAGAGAACTCCGTCTCTTTCCCCTCAGCCAGCAATTTCGCCTGCTCAACCCAAGTGTCCCGGCTGACCCGCCCCTTGAAGCCTTCAAGGTTCTGATCGACCCAGCTAACCTCGTCCTCCGTCCATTTTGCAATCTGATCAAAGTGGTAAAAGCCCATGTCATTCAGCAGCTTTTCAAGCTTTGGCCCAACGCCCTTGATCATCTTGAGATCATCCGCCCCTGATTTGCGCGGGGCTTTCATCATGCGGGGCTTTTTGCCCGGCCCGGTCGGCGCCTCTGGCTCTGCCGGGGTTTTCACCGGCTTGGCGGCCGGTTTGACGGCTGGCTTCGCCTTGGTCTTGGCCTGTGCCTCGGCCTTGGTGGCACCGGTCACATCGGCCTTTGCCTTGGCCGCCGGTTTGGGCGCCTTGGCCTTGGCGCTCACATCGACCGGCGCCTCATTCTGCTTGACCGAGGGCGCGGCGGGCTTGTGATTGGCCCCCTTGTCTCGCCAGGGCGTCAGGATCGGCACCTCGGTGCCATCAATCCGCTTGACGGTGTCGCCAATGTCGCTGGCCAGTTGTGCGCTTGCATTGTATTTGGCACGGCCACTGTCAAACTCGGTCAGGCTGGTGAGGCCGGATTTCGGCTCGGCGGCATAGCGGCCATTTTGCGGGCCCGGTGTGGGCACCTTGCCGGCGGCCAGATCGTCGATCATCTGCGCGAAACCCTCGGCGGTCAGATCCTCATAGTAATCCTTGCCGATCTGGGCCATCGGCGCGTTGGCGCAGGCGCCAAGGCATTCGACCTCTTCCCAGGAAAACTTGCCATCCGCCGACAGTTCATGCGCGCGCGGGGCGATCTTTTCGCGACAGACCGCGATCAGATCCTCGGCGCCGCAGATCATGCAGGTGGTGGTGCCACAGACCTGAATATGCGCCACGGTCCCGACCGGCTGAAGCTGGAACATGAAATAGAAGGTCGCCACTTCGAGGGCGCGGATATAATCCATGCCAAGCATATCGGCGACATGCTCGATCGCCGGACGGCTGAGCCAGCTTTCCTGTTCCTGCGCGCGCCAGAGCAGCGGAATGATCGCGCTGGCCTGACGGCCCTCGGGGTATTTGCTGATCTGCCCTTCGGCCCACTCCTGGTTGGCGGGGGTGAAGGCAAAGCTTTCGGGCTGCTCGTGATGAAGACGGCGTAGCATCTATGCACAGGCTCCTGTGGTCAGTTTGACGCCCCCGTCGGCAAGCCGCTCGGCCCCGCCGGAGGTAAGTTTATAGGCCGTGATATCGAGCACCTGCTGACGGGTCAGCCCGGTCTGGAATTCGACCGGAAGGTAATCGGATTCACCGACCAGCGTACATCCGACACTGGCGACAGCCGTGTCATAGGCCGCGATGTCCTGGGTCGACACGCCTTGCGGCGGCAGGGCACAGGCGGCGGTCAGTCCAAGGCAGGCCCCGGCGAATACTGTCTTGCGCATCATTGGGCACATAGCTCCTTGTTAATCGTCAGTGTATCGGCGTCGGTATCCATGACAGCCTCGCCCTCGGCGAGCATCTTGCCAATCACCGGGCGCATTTCCTTGACCGAAAAGCCCGCTGCGGGAAGCTTGTTATCGGCTTCGCCACGGGTCATGGAACAGCCTTCGGTCACCATGAAGGCCAGAAAGTCCTGGCGCAGTTGCCCAGCACTGCGCGGCGCGGCCTTGAGGGTCGGCGCGCTGTTGACCATGCCCGCCGAGAGGCCCTTGAACGTGTCGCACAGGCCCTGTTCAAGATAGACCGCCTTCTCATCCTCGGAGAGACGAACTTCGCTCATCCGCAGCATCTTTTCCATCAGCAAACGCACTTCGGCCATCTCGACGCCGACCCGGCCAAGCAGGGTTGGTGCCTGCTCGGTAGTCATCACGCAGTTATTGTCGGCCAGGGCCGCGAAAAATCGTTCGCGCCCGGAATAATCAAGCTTGCCACCGCAGGCCCCGCCAAAGACCACCAATTGCCCATCCATGATGCGCGCGCGCTCTTCCTCGACCAGGCGTTCGGTGATCGCCTTGGTTTCGGCCATATCGTCAAACCCGGCCTCTGGCATGATCACATTGGCGCGGTGCGGTGACATGCGACAGCCGTTTTCGGCCATGACCGCGACAAAGGCCTCGATCCGATCGGAGCTTACGGTTTGTGCCTGCACCAGAGCGGGCAAGGTCGCCAAAGCCAGTCCAAACATGACGTTTCTCATCAAGCGCCCTGCCCCATTGCTTTCATGGCGACAATTGCCACGATCAGTCCCGCCACACCGGCGCTGACATGCTTGGCAATCGGAAATCCGCCGCGCGCATAAATCCATGCATCGTGAAAGCTGGTATAGGCAAACACCGCAAACAGCACCGCAATCACCTTGAGGTCACCATAAAGCGTCGCCGCAAGGGCCAGTACAACCATGCCGACATAGCGATCCGCCATCACCTCGGGCAGTTTTTCCAGCCGATGCGTGGTCTGCGCCATCCCTGCCACCGGGTCGCGCAGAAACAGGGCCGCAAGCGCCCCCGTCACCAGCACCCCTGCGCCCGAAAGCGCTATGGCAAGGCTTGTCAGCGTCATTAGCGGTCAATCTCCCCAAAGACGACATCCATCGTTCCGATGATCGCCGCCACATCGGCAAGCTGATGACCGCTGGCGATGTGGTCCATCGCCTGAAGATGCAAAAAGCCCGGTGCGCGAATCTTGGCGCGGTAGGGTTTGTTGGTGCCATCGGCCACAAGGTAAACGCCGAACTCGCCCTTGGGCGCCTCGACCGCGGCATAAACCTCGCCTGCGGGGACGTGAAAGCCCTCGGTGTAAAGCTTGAAGTGGTGAATGAGCGCCTCCATCGAGGTTTTCATCTCGCCGCGCGAGGGGGGCGTGATCTTGCCTCGGGCAAGCACATCGCCCTGCCCCTCGGGGGCGCGCAGCTTTTCAATCGCCTGATGGATGATCAGCAGCGACTGGCGCATTTCCTCCATCCGGACAAGATAGCGGTCATAGCAATCGCCGTTCTTGCCGACGGGAATCTGGAACTCGAACTCGTCATAGCATTCATAGGGCTGCGCGCGGCGCAAATCCCAGGCCATGCCAGAGCCGCGCACCATGACGCCGGAAAAGCCCCAGTCCAGCGCCTCTTGCTCGCTCACCACGCCGATATCGGCGTTGCGTTGCTTGAAGATGCGGTTTTCGGTCAAAAGCCCGTCAATATCGGCAAGAACGCGCGGGAACTCCCTGGCCCATGTCTCGATGTCGTCGATCAGGTCGGGCGGCAGATCCTGATGCACGCCGCCGGGCCGGAAATAGGCCGCATGCAGACGCGCACCGCAGGCCCGCTCGTAAAAGCACATCAGCTTTTCGCGTTCTTCAAACCCCCAGAGCGGCGGCGTCAGAGCGCCCACATCCATCGCCTGCGTGGTGACGTTGAGCAGGTGATTGAGGATACGGCCAATCTCGGAATAAAGCACCCGGATCAGCGAGGCGCGACGCGGCACTTCGACACCGGTCAGCTTTTCGATCACCAGACACCAGGCATGTTCCTGATTCATCGGCGCCACGTAATCGAGCCGGTCGAAATACGGCAGATTTTGCAGATAGGTGCGCGATTCCATCAGCTTTTCGGTGCCACGGTGCAGCAGGCCGATATGCGGATCGCAACGCTCGACAATCTCGCCGTCAAGCTCAAGCACAAGGCGCAAAACACCATGCGCTGCAGGGTGTTGCGGGCCGAAGTTGATGTTGAAATTGCGGATTTTCTGTTCGCCGGTCACGGCGTCATCGAATTTGGTGCCGTCCATCATGACCGCCCTCCGTCAAGCTTGTCCCGGAACGCCATGACCCACAAAAGGATCAACGCCCCAAGAGGGATGACGGCCACGATCGCCACCCAGTTGAGGATTCCGAACTTTGGCAGCAAGCGCCAGAACGGGATCACCAACAGCGCCGCAAAGATCACCATGAAAATCAGCCCGCCGCCGCCCATGCCGTAACCGCCCATGCCAAATCCACCGCCCATCATTTCGCCCCCTCTTTCTTTTCATCGCCCGGAAGGATGTATTCGGCACCTTCCCATGGGCTCATGAAATCAAACTGGCGGTATTCCTGCACAAGGCTGACGGGTTCATAGACGACGCGCTTGTGCACCTCGTCATAGCGCACCTCGGTATAGCCGGTGGTCGGGAAATCCTTGCGCAGCGGATGACCGCGAAAGCCGTAATCTGTCAGAATACGGCGCAGATCGGGATGACCCGAGAACAGGATGCCGAACATATCGAAAACTTCGCGCTCGAACCAGTTGGCGGCCGGGTACACCTCGGTGATCGAGGGCACCATATCATCGGACCGCACGGCCACGCGAAGGCGGATGCGGTGGTTTTGATACATGCTCAGCAGGTGATATACCACGTCATAGCGCTTGGCCCGCTCGGGGTAATCGACGGCGGTGATATCCACCAGCGAGGAAAACGCACAGTTCTGATCGGTTTTCAGAAACTCGACCAGCCCGGCGATGTTGGACAGGGCCACATCTACGTTCAGCTCGCCATGGGCAATCTCCCAGCCGATCACGCAATCGCCACGCTTGGCCTCGACATAGCCGCCCAGTTCTTTCAGTGCCTGACTCATCTGATAATTGTCCCCGTCCGGCGAATTTTACGCTGCAATTGCAGGATGCCATAGACAAGCGCCTCTGCGGTCGGCGGACAGCCGGGCACGTAGATATCGACCGGCACAATCCGGTCACAGCCGCGTACCACCGAATAGCTATAGTGGTAATAACCGCCGCCATTGGCGCAGGAGCCCATCGAGATCACATAGCGCGGTTCCGGCATCTGGTCGTAAACCTTGCGCAGCGCCGGGGCCATCTTGTTGGTCAGCGTGCCGGCCACGATCATCACGTCCGACTGGCGCGGGCTGGCGCGCGGGGCAAAGCCGAACCGCTCGACATCATAGCGCGGCATCGCCGTGTGCATCATCTCGACCGCGCAGCAGGCCAGACCAAAGGTCATCCAGTGCAAGCTCCCGGTGCGCGCCCAGTTGATGATGTCCTCGGTCGAGGTCAGCAGAAAACCCTTGTCCTGCAAGTCGGCATTCAGGGCCTGTGTCGCCACTTCGCGATCCGGCCCCGCCGTGTTGGCGCCTGTCATCACACCCATTGCATCACTCCCATTCCATCGCTCCTTTGCGCCACTCATAGGCAAATCCGGCGGTCAGGACGGCCAGAAAGACCATCATCGACCAGAACCCGGCCATGCTGACATCCTTGAAGGCAACCGCCCAGGGAAACAACATCGCGATTTCAAGATCAAAGATGATGAACAGGATCGAGACCAGGTAGAATCGGACATCGAACTTCATCCGCGCATCGTCGAATGCGTTGAAACCGCATTCATAGGCGCTTACTTTTTCAGAGTCCGGGTTGCGAACGGCCAGAACGACCGCTGCAAGGATCAGGACAAGGCCCAATGCAATGGCGATGGCCAGAAAAACGAGGATGGGAAGGTATTCCCTCAGCATCTCTTCCACGGGGTGGCTCCTTTCATGCGCGTGCACACGCATTCAGATGGCTGCAAATCTATTCCGGGTTTAAACCTGCCCCTGCATGGGGTCAACCGAGCGCGCACAGAAACGCGGGTCGGAAACAGACGATTTTAGTGTTTTGTATGCCACGGTATGCCGCAGATACGCCAGATTGGCCATGAAACCTGACCAGCTCAGGACCGCCCGGCACTCGCGGCGGCCCCGGCGAATCTTTTCAGGCGCCGCCGCTCTGCCAGCTTGGCTTGCGGCGCTCAAAGAATGCACCGATCCCCTCGGGGGCCTCTTCACCGGCCCAGCAGGCGGCCAGTTCGTCGATAGTACGGGCAATGACATCGGCATCAATGCGCGGTCCAAAACCACGCAAAAGCGCCTTGGCGCGGGCCACGGCACCGGGGGCGCACTCGAGGTAAGGCGCGATTTCGGCCTCGATGGCCGCGTCCAGATCGCCCTCGGGCACCGCGCGGGCCAACAGGCCAAGCGTGACGGCCTCGGCGGCATCAAAGCGTCGCCCCGACATGAACACCCGCCGCGCATTGGCCTCGCCCATCCGGGCGGCCACATAGGGCCCGATGGTGGCCGGGATAAGCCCAAGGCGCGTTTCGGTCAGCGCCATCACGATGCAGTCGGTGCCAATCGCCACATCACAGACCGAAGCCAGCCCGATGCCGCCGCCAAAGGCATTGCCATGCAGCCGCCCGATCAAGGGCTTGGGCAGAGTATTGAGCGCCTGCAACATATAGGCCAGCTTGCCAGCCTCTTTGCCGCGCACGCCGGGCTCGGCCTCGAACTGTTGCCGCATCCAGGCCAGATCGCCACCCGCGCAAAAGGTTTTGCCCCGCGCCGCCAAGACCACGGCGCGACAGCTCTCATCGCGGCCCAGATCATCGGCGGCGCTGTGCAGCTCGGCAATCATCTGCGCCGACATCGCATTATGCTTGTCCGCCCGGTTGAGCCAAAGCGTCACCACACCGCGCCCGTCGCGCGTCATCTCAAGTGTCTCAAACATCGCTATCCCCTGTCCCTGCAAGAATTTCCTGCGAAAACCCTCAGTCTCGCCCGCCGCGCATCGCCCGCGCCATTTCGGCCGCCTTCAAAAGCACATCCCGCTCAAGGCCGGTATCATAGCCAAGCTCCTCCAGCTTCTGATGCACCGTCTCGGTCGCCACATTCCCCGCCGCCCCCGGCGCATAAGGACAGCCGCCCAGCCCGCCAACGGCCGCATCAAACACCCGCAGCCCTTTGGCCAGAGAGACCTCGATATTCTCAAGCGCCCGCCCGGAGGTGTCGTGAAAATGCCCCGCAAGCCGCGCCACCGGCACCACGTCGCTCACGGCGGCAAGCATCGCTTCAACCGCCTCGGGGCGCCCCTGCCCGATGGTGTCGCCAAGGCTTATCTCATAGCAGCCCATCGCCCAGAGGCGCTCGGCCACCATCGCCACCTGCGCCGGGGCCACCGGCCCGTCATAGGGGCACTCGACCACGCAAGAGATATAGCCGCGCACCCGCACCCCTTGCGCATTGGCGGCCTCCATCACCGGCGCGAACCGCGCAAGGCTTTCCTCGATCGTGGCATTGATATTGGCCTTGGAAAACCCCTCAGAGGCGGCACCGAAAATTGCAACCTCATCGGCGTTGGCCTGCATCGCATCCTCAAAGCCGCGCAGATTGGGGGTCAGCGCGGCATAGCTCACCCCTTCGGCACGCCGAATGCCGCGCAGCACCTCGCCAGAGTCGGCCATTTGCGGCACCCATTTTGGGCTGACGAAACTGGCAACCTCGATCCGGCGAAAACCGGTGCCACTCAGGCAATTCACCAAGGCAATCTTTTCGCTCAGGGGAATGCGCCGTTTTTCATTCTGCAACCCGTCGCGCGGGCCCACCTCAAATATCTCGACCCGCTCGCCCATGACCTTTCCCTTTCACCGTTCCAAAAATACTCAATTCCGGCCCCGCCACGCAGTCAGCCCGTCCAAGGCTCATAAAACGGCTGCTCAAAAACCCTTGCGCTTTGCGGCCCCGGCAGGCTTGCCTGAAACCCTGGACGTTCGCCGATCCTTTCATACCACTTTTCGGTCTCGGGATAGCCATCCAGCCTGACGAAGTGACGCGCCATGTAAACCGCCTGCCCGACCGCGATATCACAGGCCGAAAAGCCACCGGTCAAAAGATAATCGCGGTTCTCGACCGGCGTCGACAAGCGGGCCTCGATCGCGCGATAGCATTTGGCGATGCGCGCCGCCTCAAGCTGCATCACGATCGGGCTGCGCATAGCATCCTCATAAAGCACGATATGTTGCTGCGTCAGGGCCGCCACGTGCTGACTGATGGTTTCGCCAAAATGCAGCCAGACAAGCCAGCCCATCCTGTCCATATCCCCCGGCGCGCGGCCAAGCCCCGGCTCGGGAAACCGCTCGCAGAGATATTCCATCATCGCGCCGGATTCAAACATCCGCTCGCCGTCGATCTCAAGCGCCGGCACCCTGCCTGCGGGCGAAAGCGACAGGAATTCCGGCGCACGCAGGGATTTGTCAAAGGCGCGCTCGACCACCCGAAACTCGACCCCCAACTCGTGCAACAACCACAACACCCGCATCGAGCGGCTTTGCGGCACATGATGCAGTGTAATCATGCCGCCACCTCCGCTTCGGCCTCAAGGCGTACAAGCGCCGCGCCTGCCGTGACCTGCTCGCCTGCGGCGACCAGAACCTCGGCCACCACGCCGTCGCGCGCCGCCAGAAGCGAATGTTCCATCTTCATCGCCTCAAGCACCGCAAGCCGGTCGCCCCTGGCCACGCTCTGACCGGGGCGCGCAAAGACCGCCTTGACCAGCCCCGGCATCGGGGCCTCGATCAGGGCCGTATCGCCCCCCGCCGCGCTATCGCGCTCGAGCGGGTCAATCGCCTGGAAACCAACGCCATACTGCGTGAATACAGTAATGTCCGCCCCGTGTACGGCCACCGGCGCCGCAGGTTGCCCATCAATCCGCCAGCCGTCTCCCGCGCGGCGCGCCTCAACCCGTCGGCCCGCGATGTCAAGGTCATGCGCGCCCGCCCCAAGGCTGTGAATCCGCACGTTGACCTCTTCGTCATTGCGGCGCAGCACCACCTCGCGTGCAAGCGGTGCCCAAAGCGCAAACCCGGTCTCAGGGTCCGCCTTGTCCAAAAGCCCACAGGCCGCGAGGGCCGCCATGGCAATACCGTCGACCCACGGCTCTGGCGCGACAACAAGCCTGTCAATGTCGCGCGCAATAAGACCGGTATCGACATCCCCGGCGCCAAAGCCCTCATGGCGCGCCAGGGCCCCCAGAAAGGCAAGGTTGGTCACCGTGCCCGCCACTTCGGTGCCCTCAAGCGCGGCCGCCAGACGGCGCAAGGCAATGGCGCGGGTTGGGCCGTGGGTGATCACCTTGGCAATCATCGGGTCGTAAAACGGGCTGATCTCATCGCCCGCGCGCACGCCGCTATCGGCGCGTACCCCGTCGGGAAAGCGCAGATGCGCCAGATGCCCGGTTGCGGGCAAGAAGCCCTTCGGCACATCCTCTGCATAAAGGCGCGCCTCAAAGGCATGACCCGTGATGGCAAGTTCGCCCTGCTGCTTGGGCAAGGCCTCGCCCGCGGCGACGCGCAACTGCCATTCCACCAGATCAACGCCGGTGATCGCCTCGGTCACCGGATGCTCGACCTGAAGGCGGGTGTTCATCTCCATGAACCAAAAGCCATCGGGGCGCAGCCCACGGCTGCCATCGACGATGAATTCAACCGTGCCCGCCCCCTTGTATCCGATCGCCTCGGCGGCGCGCACGGCGGCCTGTCCCATGGCGGCGCGCATCTCGGCCGTCATGCCGGGCGCCGGGGCCTCTTCGATCACCTTCTGATGACGACGCTGCAACGAACAATCGCGCTCAAACAGATGCACCGCGCCTTGCCCGTCACCAAACACCTGCACCTCGATATGACGCGGCTTCTGGATGTATTTCTCGATCAATACCGCCTCATTGCCAAAGGCGGTTTTCGCCTCGCTCTTGGCGCTCTCAAGCGCGTCGGGAAACTCCTCTGCCCGCTCGACAAGACGCATGCCCTTGCCACCGCCCCCCGCAACCGCCTTGATCAGGACCGGATAGCCAATCGCATCCGCAGCCCCCTCCAGATGTTCGGGGTCCTGGTTCTTGCCGTGATAGCCCGGCACCACGGGCACGCCGGCCTCTTCCATCAAGACCTTGGCGGCGTCCTTGAGACCCATGGCGCGAATGGCATCGGCCGAGGGCCCGATAAAGACGAGCCCCGCCGCCTCGACAGCATCCACGAATTCAGGGTTCTCGGACAAAAAGCCATAGCCGGGATGGATCGCGCCGCAGCCAGTCTCAAGCGCCGCCCGGATGATCACATCACCGCGCAGATAACTCTCGCCCGGTGCCGACCCGCCGATATGTACCGCCCTGTCGGCCATCGCCACATGGCGCGCGTCCCGGTCGGCGTCGGAATAAACCGCCACCACCTCAACCCCCATCGCCTGCGCCGTGGCAATCACCCGACAAGCAATCTCGCCCCGGTTCGCCATCAAAATCCGCTCAAACATTTTGGTCATCCCTTTTTGCCTTCTGTCTCGCCACTCAACGTCCCTTCGGCATTCGCTACCGCGTCGTAGCTTATGATCAGCATGGCGAATGAAACACCCAAGGCACAAATCACTGCCGAGAGTGCAGCCCATTCGATCTGTACAAGACCCAGAAACAGCCAGACGCCAATCGTAATACATGGGAATGCAAGCCCGCTTAACATTCCAAATTTACTTGCCAACCCCGGTCCCACCGGCTGTCCGTATCCCCCCTTGGCGCTTGGAAGGTCGAATTCGGCGACAAGGCTTTTGATCGCAAAGAATGCCGCCGCTGCACCAAAAAGAGAGGCAATTCCAACCCCGACCCCAGCCGCACAAATCGCCAGTCGCAGCAATTTGATATTCCTCATAGAGGCATTCAACCTCTCAATGGGCTCAAAAAATGACACCTTTGGGACTAGTGTCGCCTCTGCTGTAAGAGAATATCCATAAGCTGCAAAAAGGAAGCCGCTAAATGCCAACATCCAAAGAAGCCGCTGATTTACCAATCCGTCTTCATGCTCAATTTGAGAGCGTAAGTCGCGCCAATCTTCCTTATAGCGCGACTTCGGAAAACTTATGTCGCCCGCCTTCCAAGTCCTCGCATAAAATCGCATCACGCGCGTCCTTCTTCTTGGCTCAAATACTCAAACTCCAAGGCTTCCGCAGAGCGCCCCCTCACATCCGAAAGACGCCAAACCGCGTCTCCTCGATCGGCGCGCAAAGCGCGGCACTCAGGCTCAGCGCCAGCACATCACGGGTCTTGCGCGGATCGACGATGCCGTCATCCCAAAGCCGCGCACTGGCATAGAGCGGATGGCTCTGGCGCTCGAACATCTCGACCGTCGGCTGTTTAAAGGCCGCCTCTTCCTCGGCCGACCATTCCCCGCCCTTGCGCTCGATCGAATCGCGCTTGACGGTGGCAAGAACGCCGGCCGCCTGTTCGCCGCCCATCACGCTGATCCGGCTGCTTGGCCAGCTCCACATAAAGCGCGGCTGATAGGCGCGGCCTGACATGCCGTAATTGCCCGCCCCGAAAGAGCCGCCAACCACCATCGTGACCTTGGGCACGCTGGTCGTCGCCACCGCCGTCACCATCTTGGCACCGTGACGCGCGATGCCCTCGTTTTCATATTTTCGTCCGACCATGAAGCCGGTGATGTTTTGCAGGAACACCAGCGGGATCTTGCGCTGTGAACAGAGCTCGACGAAATGCGCGCCCTTCTGGGCCGCTTCGGAAAACAGCACGCCGTTATTGGCCACGATTCCCACCGGGCAGCCCTTGATATGGGCAAAGCCGGTGACAAGCGTTTCGCCAAAGCGCGGCTTGAATTCGTCAAAGCGGCTGCCATCCACCACCCGCGCGATCACCTCGCGGATGTCATAGGGCGTGCGCAGATCGGCGGGCACCACGCCAAGCAACTCTTCGGGGTCATAAGCCGGTTCTTCGGGGCTGGCCCAATTCACGGTTGCGGGCTTTGAGCGGTTCAACGAACCAACCGCCTGACGCGCCAGTGCCAGAGCATGCGCATCATCCTCGGCCAGGTAATCGGCCACGCCCGACAGGCGCGTGTGCACATCGCCACCGCCGAGATCCTCGGCACTCACCACCTCGCCGGTGGCGGCCTTGACCAGGGGCGGCCCGGCCAGAAAGATCGTGCCCTGCTCCTTGACGATGATCGTCACATCGCTCATCGCGGGCACATAGGCGCCCCCGGCCGTGCACGATCCCATGACCACGGCGATCTGGGCAATGCCCTTGGCGCTCATCCGGGCCTGATTATAGAAAATCCGCCCGAAATGGTCGCGATCCGGGAAGACCTCATCCTGATTGGGCAGGTTGGCGCCGCCGCTATCGACCAGGTAGATGCAGGGCAGATGACATTCCTCGGCAATCTCCTGCGCGCGCAGGTGCTTTTTGACCGTCATCGGGTAATAGGTGCCGCCCTTCACGGTGGCGTCATTGCACACGATCATACAGTCTATGCCCTGCACGCGGCCAACGCCCGCGATCACCCCGGCGCAGGGCGCGGCCCCGTCATAAAGCCCATGCGCCGCCGTGGCGCCGATTTCAAGAAACGGCGATCCGGGATCAAGCAGGTTTGCGACCCGGTCGCGCGGGGCCATCTTGCCCCGGCTCAGGTGACGCTCGCGCGCGGCCTCACCGCCGCCTGCCGCCGCAAGGGCTGCGGCCTCTGCGACCACGCCAAGGGCCGCAAGATGCGCCTCGCGATTGGCCCGAAAGCCTTCCGATCCGGGCAGTGCCGATGTGCCTAGCTTCATCCCCAAAACTCCTGACTTGCCGGGCGTGCAATGCGTCGCACCCTCCCGCCTGTTGCATTTTTGCCGCAACGCGGCATCCGCCTCGCGATTTGACTCACATCAAAGTGATGCGTCCGGTTTCGACGCATTGTCCCGCTCGTAAACTCAAGAATGGAAAAACTATGAAACAGATCACAGCCCTCACCCTTGCTGCTGTCCTTGCAAGCACCGCAGCCCCGGTTTTTGCCCAGTCCCAAGGTGACATGACCCTTGGCCTCGGCGCACACTACATTGATCCGACCGACAGCTACAGCGCCCCGTCGACGGTGCGCGTTGGCGAAAACATCCGCCCGTCGCTGACGTTCGAATATTTCGTCATGGACAATGTCGGCATCGAGGTTCTTGCCGCCTGGCCGTTCAAGCATGACCTTCAGGCACAAGGTGCCGGTGATATCGGCTCGACAAAGCACCTGCCGCCCACCGTTTCGATCCAGTATCACTTCACCAACAGCTCTGTCATGACACCCTTTGTCGGCGTTGGCCTGAACTATACCCACTTCTGGGACGAAAAACTCGATAATGGCACACCGGTCAGCCTTGACGATTCCTGGGGCATCGCCCTGCACGGCGGTGTTGACATCGCAGTCAGCCAACAGGGCTCCTTGCGCGCCGACGTGCGTTATATCGACATCGACACTGACGCTACAATCGGCGGCGTATCCGCAGGCTCGGTCAAGCTTGACCCTTGGGTGTTTGGCGTCGCCTACGTCCACAAGTTCTGATACATTTTTAAAGTAATCGTTGCAGGGGCCGGTTATCTGATCGGCCCTTTTGCTGTTCCCCGACCGTCTCATGCGCGACCCTCCGCCGCCGCGCGCACCTTCAAGTCGCGCCTGATCACCTTGCCGGTGACCGTCATCGGCAGGCTTGCTATAAATTCGATTTCCCTTGGATATGAATAAGTTGCAAGCCGTTCCTTAACGTATGCCTGCAACTCTGATGCAAGTGCCTCCGAGGCGCTCACCCCATCCTTGAGCACCACATAGGCCTTGACGATCTCGGTTCTGACCGGGTCGGGCTTGCCGACCACACCAACGGTGGCCACCGCGTCATGGGTCAAAAGACAGTCCTCGATTTCGGCGGGGCCGATGCGATAGCCGGCACTGGTGATCACATCATCCTCGCGCCCGACAAAGCGCAGATAATCCCCCTCCCAGATGCCGCGATCCCCGGTCAGCATCCAATCGCCCCTAAACTTGTCGGCCGTCTGCTCCGGTTTATTCCAATATTCCAGCATCATAGAGGCCGATCCTCGCCTTATGGCAACATCGCCCTCGGCCTGCGTAGGCATGCCGTTTTCATCCAGAACCGCCAGATCATGGCCGGGCACCGCCTTCCCGAGGCAGCCCGGCTTCGGGCTGAAAAGGGCCGCGCAGGAACTGGCCACCATATTGCATTCGGTCTGGCCGTAAAACTCGTTGATCGTCAGACCAAAGGCCCGCCGCCCCCAATCGAGCATCTCGGCACCAAGCGGCTCGCCACCGCTGGCCACACTGCGCAGGCCCGCGATATGGCTGCCTTCGGCCTTCAAAAGCCGCAGGGCCGTTGGCGGAAAAAATACATTTTTTACTTGCCCTTGCCGGACAATCCTGATGCATTCTTCGGGGCCGAATTTGGCCATACGCGCCGCCACGACGGGCACCCCGATCGCCAACCCCGGCATCAGCACGTCAAACAACCCCCCGATCCAGGCCCAGTCGGCGGGCGTCCAGAGGCAATCGCCGGGCTGGCCCAGAAAATCATGGCTGATCTCGACCCCCGGCAGATGGCCCATCAATACGCGATGGCCGTGCAGCGCCCCCTTGGGCGCGCCGGTGGTTCCGCTGGTATAGATCAACACCGCCGGTTCCTCGGCCCCCGTATCGACAGTCTCATACCGCCCCTCGGGCAGCGCGCACTCCTCGGGTACAAGCGCCTCGACCTGTTCCAACCCCTTCAAAAGCCCGACACCCTCGCCATCGGTCACGATCACCCTGGCCCCGGCATCACCGACCCGGCTCACCAGGGCATCATGCTTGAAGAGCTTGAACAAAGGTATTGAAATCGCGCCGATTTTCCAGATCGCGATATGAGCCGCGGCGCACCATGCGCCCTGACTGCGCAGCACGCCGACCCGGTCACCGCGCTCCACACCGCGCGCCACAAGCGCAAGTGCCAGCCGGTCGGCCATATCGCGCAGCTGGCCATAGCTTATATCGCGCGCGCCCTCACCCGAAAGGTCGACAATCGCCACCCGGTCGGGTGCGCGTGCGGCCCAGTCATCGCAAACCTGCACCGCCATGTTAAGCCGCGCCGGAATATCCCAGGCAAAGCTGTCACAAAGCGCCGCGTAAGGCGCCTGTCGCAGGGTTGGGCGCATCCCGGTCATGAGCGCCCCTCCGCGCGGTTGGCATGGGCAAGGCGACCATAGGCATCGACGAAATATTCATAGCGCGACCCGCCCCGCAGATCGCAGGCCACCACCAGCCAGAGCCCCTCGCTCTGCGCCGGACGCGCCATACAGTCAGAGAGCGCGGCCCCCGCGCCCGCCTCGGCCAGATAGCGGGCGGCAAAACGTTCGATCACCTCGGTTTCGGTCGTGCCCACGGATCGCCCGCCGAGCATGAGGCCGATCCCGGCCACCGCCGCCACCAAGGCCATCAAGGGCACAAAGAGCATCCAGCGCGGCATGAGCTCACTCGCCCAACACGCCGTTGGTCAAATAGAGGGTCTGGCGCGCGGTTTCATGCAAATGACAACTGACAGCCGCCGGGCCACCGCCCGTTCCCCCGCCCCATTGGGACCGTTCAAAGTCACATTTCGCGTCGCGAAAGCCGATCCAGGCGCGCTGCATCGCCAAGAGCGCCTCGGCCTGTTTTGGTACATGGCTGGAATAGCTCTCGGCCTCGGCATCCTGCGCACGCAACCGGGTGCGCAGGTCCTTGTAAACCACGTTCAGCCGCGCATCCCACCATTGCCGTTCGCGATCGGCACAGGCCCCCATGCCGACGGTGGTATAGCCGCCGGGCGTGGCCTCGATGCAGAGTTCGGCCGCACCGCCCGCACATTCCTCGCCGCCCCCGGCCGCAAGACAGGCCGTGACCGGGGCGATATCAAACACCAGATCCTGCGCCGCCAATGGCGCAGGCAAAAGCACAAGCGCGGCGATCAGGCGTTTCATGCCATCGCCCCCATCAACTCTCGACCGATCAGCATGCGGCGGATTTCGGAGGTGCCGGCCCCGATTTCCATCAGCTTGGCATCGCGGAACAACCGCCCGACCGGCGCATCATTCAGGAAACCCGCGCCGCCCATGGCCTGCACCGCCTGATGGGCCTGTTTCATCGCCTCCTCAGAGGCATAAAGACAGCAGGCCGCCGCATCCTGACGGGTGACATCGCCGCGGTCACAGGCCTTGGCGACCTCGTAAACATAGGCGCGCGCCGAATTCATCGCGGTGTACATATCGGCGATCTTGCCCTGCATCAGCTGAAAGCTGCCAATCGGCTGGCCGAATTGCCTGCGCTCGGCGAGGTAGGGCATGATTTCATCCAGACAGGCGGCCATGATCCCGGTGCCGATGCCCGCAAGCACCACACGCTCGTAATCCAGCCCCGACATGAGTACGCGCACGCCGCGCCCCTCTTCGCCAAGGATATTCTCGAACGGCACTTCGACATCGTCAAAGATCAGCTCGGCGGTGTTGCTGCCGCGCATGCCAAGCTTGTCGAAATGCGGGCTTGTGCTGAAGCCTTTCATGCTCTTCTCGATCAGAAAGGCGGTTATGCCCTTGCTGCCTGCATCCGGATCGGTCTTGGCATAAACCACCAAAGTGTCGGCATCCGGGCCGTTGGTGATCCAGTATTTGCTGCCGTTGAGCTTGAAGTGATCGTTGCGCTTTTCCGCCCGAAGCTTCATCGACACCACATCGCTTCCGGCCCCCGCCTCTGACATGGCAAGCGCGCCGACATGATCGCCCGAGACCAGCCCCGGCAGGTATTTCGCCTTTTGCTCGGGCGTCCCGTTAAGCTTGATCTGATTGACGCAGAGGTTGGAATGCGCGCCATAGCTCAGCGAGACAGAGGCCGAGGCACGCGCGATTTCCTCGACCGCGATCACATGCGCCAGATAGGACATGCCGACGCCGCCGAATTCCTCGGGCACGGTGATGCCCAAGAGGCCAAGATCGCCCATTTCTTTCCAGAGTTCGTTGGGAAAGGCGTTGCTGGTGTCGATCTCTGCCGCCATCGGCTTGACGCGCTCCTGCGCCCAGCGATGCACCATCTCGCGCAGGGCATTCACATCCTCGCCCAGATCGAATTGCATGACTGCGTTGAACATCGCCCTCTCCCTCTTCGTCGGAATTTATTGAACACTTGTTCATTTTATAGCCATACATCCCGAGTCGGGTCAACAGGCTTGGGCGTCAGCTCTGTTTCGCGTTCAATCTCGGGTCGAGAACAAAGCGGGTCTGGCTAAGGTTCTGAAAGGTTTCAGGCACCATCGGCGCCAGAAAAATCAGGTTCCAGCTTTGTCGCGACACCGCCGAAGGGATCACGATGATCCCGTGTTTGTGCAATTGCTCGCCCCCCCAGGCGCGCCGCTCTGGCGTGGCATTACCGGGGTCAAGCCAGTCCACATCAGGAAGATCATCGGGCGCGAACACCTTGATGCGGGTCGGATCGGCCACCTGAAAGGCGGTCATCACATGCGGCTGTGTGTCAAGCACGCGAAAGCCCTTGTGCACCGCCACTTCGAGAATCGCGGTGCTTGGATCAAGCGCGCAATAGACCGCCCGCGTCCCAACCGGGTTCCAGCGGCCACCGGCCTGAAACGCGCCCTCGCCGCCCGACCATGTCGGCGCATGTTTCGCCCGATCAAGCCGATGCGCCCAGACACCGCCTCCACCCAAAGCCTCGGGCAGCGGCGTCACAGATAGACGCCGTAATCAATCTGGCGCAACACCCGGTCGACAAGCGCCGCACCGATGAAGGTATCCAAAAGGTCGATCGGGCGCTGACCGTCAAGCGCCATCTGTTCGCTGCGCATCCAGTCAAGCGCCGCGTCGCGCCCGCCGAACACATCCTCGGCCCGCGTCAGAAGGATCGCGAAGAGCACGAGTTGCGAGCTGACACCGCTGGACAAGGGGCGCTCGGCCCCCTTCAGGCGCTTGAGCTGCGAGACGCTTATGGCAAGGATTTCGGCCCATGTCCGATCCGGCAGCTCGGTCAGGGCGGCGCGAAAACTTGCCAGCATCTTGGCGGGCAGACCTTTTTCAATCTCGCGGTGCACATCAAATGCGGTGCGCGGCACCGGGCCTTTGCGGTCAAGGTATTTCCAGGAATGTTCAAGTTCTTCGCGGCTGGCGATGTCGAACGGCATGGCTTGACCCTTTGATATCTCGGCACATCCCCTCGGGGTGGCCGTGCTTGGGGGATGACCCCGCAATAAACGGGTCATTTGAGCCAAACAATTAGGTCATTTTGACCTCAAAGTCAAGTCTGTGCCTGAAACACCGTTCCCACCTCGGCCCGGATGATCCGCGCGATCTGGGCGCAATCCTCAAGGCTGAAGGTCAGCGGCAGGCGCATGTCGATGATCCCGCGCAGGATACGGTCACTGGCGGGCATCGGCGTGCTTGGGGCATAGCGCCAGCTGTCATAACGGCTGGTAAAGCCGCTCGGCTCGGCGCCGCCGAACCACTTGAGCTCGACGCCGCGATCAAGACAGCGCTTGAGCACCTCGGCGACCGCCATGTCCGTCCAATCCAGCAACAGGAACTGGATCGACGAGCCAACCATGGTTTCCTCTGTCGGCCGCTCGACCACGCGCAGGCCCGGCGTGCCGCGCAGGCCATCCTCGACCACGCGGTAACGGGCATTCCATTTCGCGCATTGCGCATCAAGCGCGCGCAATTGCGGGCGCAGGATCGCCGCGCGCAGATGATCCATCCGCCCCGAGACATTCGGCGTTTCGTATTTCACCCGCTCGAACACCTCGGCGGGGGGCACGGTGCCATTGCGATTATAGAGCATGTAAGAGCCCGACAGAATGATCGCACGCGCCGCCACCTCGTCGTCATCGGTGACAAGAAAGCCGCCCTCGCCGGAATTCATATGCTTGTAGGTCTGGGTCGAATAACAGCCGATCTTGCCCCAGCGACCCGAGGCACGCCCATTCCAGGCGGCGCCCATGGTATGGGCGCAATCCTCGATCACGGTGATGCCAGCCGCGTCGCAAACCGCCATAAGGCGCTCCATATCGCAGATATGGCCGCGCATATGGCTTAGCATCAGAACATCGGCCTGATCGGCCTTGGCGGCCAGATCGTCGAGGTCAATGGTCAGGTCTTCGGTCACGCCAACAAAGACCGGCACCGCGCCGACACTGGCAATCGCGCCGGGCACCGGGGCAAGCGTAAAGGCATTGGTCAGCACCCGGTCGCCGGGCACAACCCCGATAGCGCGCAGCGCCGTGCCCATGGCATAGCCGCCCGAGGCCACGGCGAGCGCATAGCGCGCCCCGGTATAGGCGGCAAATTCCTGCTCCAGCAGGGCGACCTCGCCGGGCTCGTCCCCCACCAGATTATAGCGGTGCAACCGCCCGCTTCTGAGCACCTCAAGCGCGGCCTCGATCCCCTCGTCGGGGATCGGCTCCTGCTGGGTGAACTTACCTTTGAAAACCTCTGTCATGAGGTATGTTTTGGGGCGCAAGCGGGCGCAGGTCAATGGTTTGCATGCACAGGCCCCCGCTTGTTCAGGAAATCCGAAAGCGCGCTATCGCCTGTCGGAAAATGCAGGCCTAGCCAATCAGCCGCGCCACCACCCCGGCCAGTTCGTCATAATGGGCAATCGTCGCCTCGGGGTCCAACTCGGTCACACTGGCGCCATTTGGCCCGAAGGTCACAAGCACCGAGGGCACCCCCGCCGCGCGCGCGGTGTCTCGGTCGGTCGCCGTATCGCCCACCAGCAAAGAGCGCGCCGGATCGCCCCCGGCCCGGCGCACGGTCTCGCGCAGGTGTTCGGGGTCGGGTTTGCGCACCGCAAGCGTATCGGCGCCGGTAAGGGCATGAAAGGCATCCAGAACCCCAAGCCGACCCATCAAAAGCCGGGCCAGCCCTTCGGGCTTGTTGGTGCAGATCGCAACGCCGTAGCCCGTCGCGCGCAGCCCCTCGACCGCGTCCATCGCACCGGGGTACAGCGTGGTGTGAACGTCAATCGCCCCCGCGTAAGCCTCTAGCAAAAGCGGATAGTTGCGGTCGATCTCGGCGGTGTCATCCGGGCGGCCCAACCGCTCAAGCCCAAGCTTGAGCATCGCCCGCCCGCCACGCAACGCAGTGCCCGCATCGCAGGCCGGATCAAGCAAATCCCCCTCGCCCATCGCGCGAAAGCAGGCATTGGCCGCCGCAACAAGATCACCGCTGGTATCGGCCAAGGTGCCATCCAGGTCAAAAACAACTGTGCGCATCGGCCTATTTCCTTTGTGTTCAGAATCTTTGCGGGTTTCCGCCCACTGCCGGGACATTCCTTGACGTTGACGAAGAGAGTGCACCCTTGCACAAGGCTGGCAACCCGATAGAACGGGGGCGGCCAAATTACAAAGAGAATTCATATGACAACCGCTTTGATCCTTCTTGCCGCCGGCAAAGGCACCCGCATGAACTCTGATCTGCCCAAGGTGCTGCACCGGGTCGCGCAGGCACCGATGCTTGTGCATGCCATGCGGTCCGGTCAGGCGCTCGAGCCAGATCACACGATCATTATCGCAGGCCATGGCGCAGATGCGGTCACTGCGGCGGCGCAGGAGTATGACGAGGGCGCGCAGGTGGTTTTGCAGACCGAGCAACTTGGCACCGCCCATGCCGTGGCCCAGGCCGCAGCGGCGCTTGGCGATTATTCCGGCGACGCGCTTGTGCTTTATGGCGACACTCCCCTGATCCAGCCTGAAACGCTTGAACGCATGACCAAGGCGCGCGCCACCCATGATGTTGTCGTGCTTGGGTTCGAGGCCGCCGATCCGGGCCGCTATGGCCGCCTGATCATGACCGGCGACAGCCTTGAGCGGATCGTGGAATTCAAGGACGCCAATGAGCATGAGCGCGCGATTCGCCTGTGCAACAGCGGCGTGGTGATGGCTTCGGCACCGCTTTTGTTCGATCTGATTGCAGAGGTCGGCAATGACAACGCCAATGGCGAATACTACCTGACCGACATCATCGGCATCGCGCGGGCGCGTGGCCTTAACGCGACCGCCGTCACCTGCGACGAATCCGAAACCCTTGGCGTCAATTCCCGCACCGAGCTTGCCCAGGCCGAGGCCGCCTTTCAGGCCCGCGCCCGCGCCGCCACGCTGGATCTTGGGGTTACCATGCCCGCGCCCGAAACCGTGCATTTCGCCTTTGACACCCATGTGGGCCGCGACACGGTGATTGATCAGAACGTGGTCTTTGGCCCCGGCGTCACGATTGAAACCGGCGCGCATATCCGCGCGTTTTGTCATCTTGAGGGCTGTCATGTGGCGCGCGGCGCAGTGGTGGGGCCCTATGCACGCCTGCGGCCGGGCACCGAATTGGCCGAGGATACGCGGGTTGGCAATTTCGTCGAGATCAAGAATGCGTTGATTGGCGAGGGCAGCAAGATCAACCACCTGAGCTATGTCGGCGATACCGAGATTGGCACCGAAAGCAACATCGGCGCGGGCACGATCACCTGCAACTATGACGGGGTAATGAAACACCAGACCAGCATCGGCAACCGGGTCTTCATCGGCTCGAATACCATGCTTGTCGCCCCGGTCAGCGTGGGCGACGAGGCGATGACCGCCTCGGGCTCTGTCATAACCGAGAATGTAGCGGCGGGCGCTCTTGCGATTGCGCGTGCGCGTCAAACTGTTAAGGCGGGCATGGCACGCAGGCTTATGGACCTGCTGAAGACCAAAAAGGCAAAACGCGACAAGGGGGTGATCTGATGTGCGGTATCGTCGGGGTTCTGGGCCAGCACGAGGTTGCGCCTATTCTGGTTGAGGCCCTCAAGCGGCTTGAGTATCGCGGCTATGACAGCGCCGGAATTGCGACCATCGAGAACGGGAAACTTGACCGCCGCCGCGCCGTTGGCAAGCTGGTCAACCTGTCGGATTTGCTGGTGCATGACCCGCTGGCGGGCAAGATCGGGATCGGTCACACCCGCTGGGCCACCCATGGTGCGCCCAATGTTGCCAATGCCCACCCCCATCGTGCCGGAAAGGTGGCCGTGGTGCACAATGGCATCATCGAGAATTACCGCGAACTGCGCAGCGATCTCGCCGCCGAGGGCATCGGCCATGAAACCGATACCGATACCGAAACCGTTGCTCTTCTGGCGGATCACTATCTTGGCCAGGGTCTTGACCCGGTTGGCGCGGCGCGCGCGACCATTGCCCGGCTTGAAGGCGCCTATGCGCTGTGCTTTCTGTTTGACGGCGAGCCTGACCTTCTGATTGCCGCGCGCAAAGGCAGCCCGCTGGCCATCGGCCATGGGACCGGCGAAATGTATGTCGGCTCTGACGCCATTGCGCTTGCCCCGATGACCGATCGCATCACCTATCTTGAGGAAGGTGATATGGCTGTTGTCACCCGCTCCAGCCTGGTGATCACCGATCACACCCACACCCCGGTCAACCGCGAGGCCCGGACCATCGAGATCGACACTACCCGCGTCGACAAGGCCGGTCACAAGCATTTCATGGCCAAGGAAATCGCCGAGCAGCCCGCCGTGATTGGCGGGGCTCTTGGCCATTACCTGAGCGAGGATGGGCGCCAGATTAACCTCCCCGGTGAAGGCATTGATTTCACTGCGATTAATCGCCTTACAATGGTCGCCTGCGGCACTGCCTACTATGCCTGCCTGACGGCGAAATACTGGTTTGAACAGATTGCCGGCCTGCCGGTCGACGTCGATATCGCCTCGGAATTCCGCTATCGCGAGCCGCCCGTAACGTCCGGCACCGTTGCCCTTTTCGTAAGCCAGTCCGGCGAAACCGCCGATACCCTGGCCGCCCTGCGCTATTGCGAGGGGCGCGCGGATGCGATCGTATCGGTTGTCAACGTGCCCGAAAGCTCGATCGCGCGCGAAAGCGACCTCGCCCTGCCGATCCATGCCGGCGTCGAGATTGGCGTTGCCTCGACCAAGGCATTTACCTGTCAGCTCACCGTGCTGTTGCTTCTGGCACTCAAGGCGGCTCAGGCGCGCGGCATGATCAGTGATGACCGTCTTGCCGATCTGCTCTCGGCGCTGCGCGCCATGCCTGCGGCACTGAACACCGCGATGGAACGGGATGGAGACTTCAAGACCGCCGCGCGGCTTTTGTCCACCTATGACAACGCGCTTTTTCTGGGTCGCGGCCTGATGTATCCACTGGCCCTTGAGGGCGCGCTAAAACTTAAGGAAATCAGCTATATACATGCCGAAGCTTATGCATCAGGTGAACTCAAACATGGCCCCATTGCCCTGATTGATGACACCATGCCGGTGATCGTTCTGGCGCCCTGCGATACTCTGTTCGACAAGACCGTGTCGAACATGCAGGAGGTGATGGCGCGCGGCGGGCAGATCATGCTGATTTCCGATGCCAAGGGCGCGGCGGATGCGGGCGAAGGTGTCTGGCAAACACTGACCATGCCGATGGTCGATCCGATCCTGTCGCCGATTCTCTACGCGCTTCCGGTACAGCTTTTAGCCTATCATACCGCAGTCGCCAAAGGTACAGACGTGGACCAACCCCGCAACCTGGCAAAATCGGTGACTGTGGAATGACGACCCTACCCCAATCGGGCGCAGAGGCGCTTGACCTGCTCCGGGCCCATGGCGACGCCGAGCGCGCCAAAGGTCTGGCCGAGCATCACAAAGTGCCGCGCGACTACCTTGGCGTGGCGACGGGCACACTGGGCAATCTCGCGCAGGAATGGCGTCAGGGGCTTGACCTGCCCGCACGTCTTGCGCTTGCGGATGATCTCTGGAAAACCAACATTTTCGAGGCCCGCATCGCCGCCGCCAAACTTTTGACCCAGGCGCGCATTCGCCCCGATGATGGCGCGGTCTGGGAGATGCTCCTGTCCTGGATGCCCGATTTCGACAGCTGGGCGATTGCCGATCAGGTCATGACCGCCGCGCAAAAGCGGCTTGTGGCCGATCCCTCGCGGATTGAAACCGTCGCAGGCTGGACCACCTCTGACGATCATTGGATCAAGCGGGCGGCGATGATCATCGCCCTTCCCTTTGCCAAGCAAAACCACCCCTCGGAGGGTGAGCTTGCCATTCGCATCCGGGTTCTGGGCTGGGCGGCGGCCTATGTTCAGGATGCCGATTGGACCCTGCAAAAATCGGTGGCCTGGTGGCTGCGCGATCTGTCCAAGCACGATCCCGAGCGGGTGCAGTATTTTCTGTCAAACCACGCCAGACACATGAAGCCATTCGCGCGAAAAGAGGCCGCCAAGCACCTGACATAATAAGGATTTCTCCATCCGTCAGGGCAGCTGGAACACCCGCACCTCTGGCAATCCGGTCAGCGGCGCCTCGAGCAGGCGAAACGCCGCCAGTGACATCCGGCTTCCCGCGCCCTCGGACCCGGCAAGCGGGATAAGGTCGACCGCAACCGATTTACCATTGGCGCCATAGTCGACCCGGCCCTTTGCCGGTGCAGTGACCAGCGGCGTCTTGAGCCAGAACCCCGGCTCCGACGGCGCCCCGAGCGAGGCGATGGTGACCCCCAGATCACGCGCGCCTGGCGTTTTCGGCGCGGCCGCAGCGGCGGCGCGCTCTTTGGCGGTGGTGGTATCAAGTGCGGCCGGGGTTTGCCGCCCTTTGACTGGTGGACGCTGCACCGATTCGGGGGGGACTGCGCCCTCTTCAACCACATACTCAGACGGCGGCGCGTCTGCGTTTGGCGCAAACACACGCTCCACTTGCGCGCAGCCGCTCAAGACAAGACCCAAACCGAAAATCGCAACACTATTTCTCATTTGTCCACTTTAGCTCCGCAACAATCGCGCTTCAACGGTCAACATGACCCTTGCCCCCTTGGCCCCACGCGCCTAGATTTCGTGCATGACAGCACCTCTTATTGATCCCTTCCAGCGCGCGATTAATTATTTGCGCGTTTCCGTCACGGACCGCTGCGATTTTCGCTGCGTCTATTGCATGTCGGAGAACATGACCTTTTTGCCCAAAAAGGAACTTCTCACACTGGAAGAGCTTGATCGCATGTGCTCGACATTTGTCGGGCTTGGCGTTGAAAAACTTCGCATCACCGGCGGCGAGCCTTTAGTGCGCAAGGGTATCATGACCTTCTTTGACGCCATGACCCGCCACCTCGACAGCGGCGCCCTGAAAGAGCTGACGCTGACCACCAACGGAAGCCAGATGGAGCGCTTTGCCGATGACCTTTACGCGGCAGGCGTGCGTCGGGTGAATATCTCGCTCGATACGCTGGATGATCAGAAATTCGCCGATATCACCCGCTGGGGCCGCCTGCCCCAGGTGATCAAGGGCATTGATGCGGCGCAAAAGGCGGGGCTTCGGGTCAAGATCAACACCGTCGCCCTCAAGGGCTTTAACGAGGATGAGCTTTTCACCCTGCTAGAGTGGTGCGCCAGCCGCGATATGGACCTCACCTTTATCGAGGTGATGCCAATGGGCGATATTGGCAACGAGGACCGGCTTGACCAATACTGGAAGCTGTCGGATCTGCGCGCCACCCTGCGCGAGACCTATACATTGACCGACCTGCCCGAACGCACAGGTGGGCCGGCGCGCTATGTAAGGATCGAGGAAACCGGCCAGAAGATCGGCTTTATCACGCCGCTCACCCATAATTTCTGCGAAAGCTGCAATCGCGTGCGCCTGACCTGCACCGGCGAGCTTTACATGTGCCTCGGCCAGGAGGATATGGCCGATCTGCGCGCGCCCCTGCGCAACAATCCGGGCAGCGACGCGATGCTGCAAGACGCCATTCGCGCCGCCATCGCGCTCAAGCCCAAGGGCCATGATTTCGACTATTCTCGACAGGGCGTCGATGGCCGGGTGTCGCGCCACATGAGCCACACCGGCGGCTGATGCGCCGCGCCCCTGCGCCCCTGCCTCTTCGGGTCTATAGCGCGGCGGCGAACCTGATCGCGCCACTGGCCTATGCCCGCGTCAAGGACAAGCTGGCGGCGCAAGACACCGATCCCGCGCGCCTGCCTGAACGGATGGGGCGGGCCAGTGTCAAACGCCCCAATGGCCTGCTGATCTGGTTTCACGCCGCCTCTGTCGGCGAAAGCCAATCGGTGCTGCGACTGATCACCCATATGGGCGAGGCCTGTCCCGGCTGGTCTTTTCTGATCACCTCGGGCACGGCCACCTCGGCGCAGGTGGTGGCAACCCGCCTGCCGCCGCGCACCACCCATCAATTCGCGCCGCTCGATGCGCGCCGTGCGATTGACCGGTTTCTGGCCCATTGGCGCCCAACGGCGGCGATCTTCGTAGAAAGCGAGCTTTGGCCACAGATGCTGACGCGCACTCACGCCGCGGGCATTCCCATGGCTCTGATCAATGCGCGAATCTCGGACGGCTCGGCGCGCAACTGGAAGCGCGCGCCAAAGACCGCGCGTCACCTCTTGGGGGTCTTCGCCCATATCCACACACAGGACGCGCGCACCACCGCGCATCTGCATGATCTGGGCCTCGGCCATGCCATGACCGGGCAAAACCTCAAGTCGCTCTCCGGCCCCCTGCCGTTCGATCCCGCCGAGAAAGACCGGATGGGGCGCCTGATCTCGGGGCGCTCGGTCTGGCTGGCAAGCTCGACCCACCCCGGTGAAGACGCGGTGATGCTGAGCGCGCACAAAAGATTGCTGCAACAGGATCCCGACGCCCTTCTGATCCTCGTGCCGCGCCACCCTGACCGCGGCCCGGCCTTAGAGACTGAGATTGCCGCCTTAGGCCTCAACGGCGCGCGCCGCGCCACTGGCGGCCAGATCACCGGCCAGACCCAGGTTTACCTCGCCGATACTCTGGGCGAGACCGGGCTTTGGTATGCGCTTTGCCCGCTGACCTGCCTTTGCGGCACCTTCACGCCGGCGGGCGGCCATACCCCATACGAGCCCGCCTATGCCGGCTCCGCCATTCTGCACGGGCCGCTTTACGCAAATTTCGCCGATACCTATCCCACCATTGACGCCTCTGGCGCGGCGCACGAGGTGGCGGATGCGGCGGCACTTGCACAGGCACTGACGACATTGCTCACCGATACCACGGCACTTGGGGCCATGCGCGAGCGCGCCCGCGCCTTCGCTGCCGCACAGGAGAACGTCCTTGATCAGATCACTGACGACCTGATCTCGGCGCTTGACCTTGAGGGCGCGCAATGACCCTGACTTTCATCTTTCCAAAAATACTCAAATCCGACCGACCCGCCAAATGCCGGATCTGATCGTCACGAATTTCAACCGCAGTTTCACCGGCGTCTCGGCCACGGCGGCGGGCGTGGTGCGAGTGCAATCGGGCCGCTATGACATGGCGCTGGCCGGGGTGCCCCTGCCCGGCTGCCCGGCCCCGATAAGCCGCGCCGAGGCGCGCGCGCTGTCGCGCACCCCGCCAGCACACCGCCGCTTTACGATCTGGCACGTGCGCCGCAATACCGAAATGCGCGCGGCGATCTGGGCGCGCGATGTGCTGGGCCTGCCGATCCGCATCGTCTTTACCTCGGCGGCGCAACGGCACCATTCGGCCTTTCCGCGCTGGCTTATCGCGCGCATGGACGCGGTGATTGCCACGACCGAGGCCGCCGCGACATTTGTCCCGCACGTGCGCGCCGTGGTGCCGCATGGCGTGGATTGCGCCCGCTTTCACCCCGCACCGGATCGAGCCGCCGCCTGGGCCGAGACCGGCTTTGGCGGCACCTGCGGCCTTGCCACCATTGGCCGCATTCGCCCCGAAAAGGGCAGCGACCGCTTCGTTGAGGCGATGATCCGCCTGCTGCCCGACCACCCAGGCACCACCGCGCTTTTGATTGGCCGCGCGGCCAGATCGGATCAGGGGTTTCTGGACGGGCTGAAGCAAAAGATCGCGGCGGCCGGCCTGAGCGATCGCATTCTGTTTCCTGGCGAGGTTGCGCCCGATGCCCTGCCCGGCTTGGTGCGCGCGCTGAGCGTGGTCGTGCAATTGCCCCGCTACGAGGGCTACGGCATGGCCCCGCTTGAGGGCATGGCCAGCGGCGTGCCCTTCGTGGCCACCGATGCGGGCTATTACAGGAGCTTTTCGTGTGGCGGCGGTTGCGGTGTGATTGTGCCCGAGGAAGCCCCGGCCGAGACCGCCGCCGCCATCGAACGCCTCTTGAGCGCGCCCCAAACCCATGACGCCATGGCCCGCGCCGCGCGCGAGGCCGCCCAAACCCGGTTCAGCATCGTGGCCGAAGCCGACGGGATCGGCGCGGTTTATGAAATACTCTGGTCCGGCGCCTAGAGCATGTTGCTCAAAAGTGGGAACCGGTTTTGAGCGTCGACAACATGCAGAATCAATAACTTAGAGCCTGTCGCGTGAATTT
The DNA here is from genome assembly GCF_900142625.1 of Roseovarius marisflavi. GTDB lineage: Bacteria > Pseudomonadota > Alphaproteobacteria > Rhodobacterales > Rhodobacteraceae > Roseovarius > Roseovarius marisflavi. Next base: position 57,030 of record NZ_FRBN01000001.1, on the reverse strand, counting down.
TGAGCGAACGCGACAGGCTCTAAGGCAGCTCGACCGCGGCCTCGATGGTGCCGAAATCGGGATATTGCAGCAAAACCACCAGCGGGTCATCGCCGCTGATCCGGGTGTCGATCTTCAGCGGCGCGCTGCTGTCCCAGACGGCGAGTTGGATCATCTCGGTGACGATATTGGAATATTTCAACACCTTGCCCGCATTCTCGCCGCGTTCAATCGCAACGGTCGCCTCGGGGCGATAGCGCAGTAATTGAACCAGCATCGGCATGCCCTGGGCGACATCGGTCCTGGCGGTGATGCGTAGAAGGTTACCATCGCGCGTGGCCTTCAAAACAATGTCATCGACATCAGAACGGTGTTTCTCAATAAGTTCCGTCACATCGCGCGGCCGGTTGCCGACCACGTGATCCTTGCCATTGATGATCATCTGCGGGGTATAGACCATGCGGCGGTCCCCAGATTTGGCATAACCGCGCTGGCGGGCGGTGTGCTCGGGTTTCGCAAAAATGTCGGCCCAGCCAATGTAATCCCAGTAATCCACATGGAGCGACAGCGCGATCACATCACCGCGCGCCGCAAGTTGTTCCATGAATGCATCGGCCGGCGGGCAGGACGAGCAGCCCTGCGAGGTAAACAGCTCGACCACCACGGGCCGATCCTGCGCCTGCGATGCAACCGGCAGGGCAAGCATCACGGCGGCAGCGAGGATGGGGATGATCTGTTTCATAGGGTAAGCCTGGTCTGGGGGTGCGGTGCGTCTCATGTTATCATAGTTAGGCTCACACGCCGAGAATATCCAATCAAGGTTTCGAGAGACCGGCAAGAAATATTGAAATTCCGGCAAATTGTGTGCAATAGTATACAAAAGAATGCCTGCCCCTCTTGATCGAACCCCGCAAATCGGTCAGAAGCAGGGCAAATACTTCCTCATCGAACGTGAAAGGACGGCTCAAATGCCCATTAGCGTCGGACAAGACAGCTCGAACACCCGCAAAACCCTGAAAGTCGGCGACCAGACTGTCGCCTATTATTCGATCAAGGCCGCCGAGGCCGCCGGTCTGGGCGATTTCTCGCGCCTGCCCGCCGCCCTCAAGGTCGTGCTTGAAAACATGCTGCGGTTCGAAGACGGCAAGACCGTCACCACCGACGACATCAAGGCGTTTTCCGAATGGGCCGCGAACGGTGGCCGCGCCAACCGCGAGCTGGCCTATCGCCCGGCCCGCGTGTTGATGCAGGATTTCACCGGCGTTCCGGCGGTTGTCGACCTTGCGGCGATGCGCGACGGGATCCTGGCGCTTGGCGGCAAGGCCGAACAGATCAACCCGCTCAACCCGGTTGACCTTGTGATCGACCACTCGGTGATGATCGACGAATTCGGCAATCCGCGCGCCTTTCAGATGAACGTTGACCGCGAATACGAGCGCAACATGGAGCGTTACCAGTTCCTCAAATGGGGTCAGGGCGCGTTCAACAACTTCCGCGTTGTGCCCCCCGGCACCGGCATCTGTCACCAGGTCAACCTTGAATATCTGGCCCAGACCGTCTGGACCGATGTCGATCAGAACGGCGAGACCGTGGCCTATCCCGACACGCTTGTCGGCACCGACAGCCACACCACGATGATCAACGGCGTGGCGGTTCTTGGCTGGGGCGTTGGCGGGATCGAGGCCGAGGCCGCGATGCTGGGCCAGCCGATTTCGATGCTGATCCCCGAGGTTGTCGGCTTCGAGCTGACCGGCGCGATGCTTGAAGGCACCACCGGCACCGATCTTGTGCTCAAGGTCGTGGAAATGCTGCGCGCCCAGGGCGTTGTCGGCAAGTTCGTCGAATTCTACGGCGCGGGTCTTGATCACCTGCCGCTGGCGGATCGCGCGACCATCGCCAACATGGCGCCGGAATATGGCGCGACCTGTGGCTTCTTCCCGATCGACGACGAGACCCTGCGTTACCTGCGCAACACCGGCCGCGAAGAGGCCCGCGTGCAGCTGGTAGAGGCCTATGCCAAAGAAAACGGGTTCTGGCGTGGTGTCGATTACGCCCCGGTCTACACCGCCACGCTCAGCCTTGACATGGGCACCATCGTGCCCGCCATTTCCGGCCCCAAACGCCCGCAGGATTACGTGGCGCTGGATCAGGCGGCGGACAACTTTTTCAACGTGGTGTCGGAATACCGCGGCGAAGACCAGAGCGATGCCGCCGAGGATATGGCCTCTGAGGGCCCCGTGCCTGATGCGATCATCGACCCGCGCAAATCGCAAAAGGTCGAAGGCGAAGATTACGAGATTCGCGATGGCTCGGTCGTGATCGCTTCGATCACGTCGTGCACCAACACCTCGAACCCCTACGTGATGATCGGCGCCGGTCTTGTGGCCCGCAAGGCGGCCGCGCTTGGCCTGACCCGCAAGCCCTGGGTCAAAACCTCGCTCGCCCCCGGCAGCCAGGTTGTCAGCGCCTATCTTGAGGCCGCCGGCCTTCAGGAAGACCTCGACAAGATCGGCTTCAACCTTGTCGGCTATGGCTGCACCACCTGCATCGGCAACTCCGGTCCGCTGCAAAAAGAAATCTCCGAGGCGATTTCCGCAGGCGATCTGATGGCGACATCGGTCCTGTCGGGCAACCGCAACTTCGAGGGTCGTATTTCGCCCGACGTGCGCGCCAACTATCTGGCCTCGCCGCCGCTTGTCGTGGCCTATGCCCTGGCCGGTGACATGAATATCGACATCTCCAAAGATCCGATCGCGCAGACGCCCGAGGGCAAGGATGTCTATCTCAAGGATATCTGGCCGACCTCGAAAGAGGTTGCCGATCTGGTCGAACAGACCGTCACCCGCGAGGCGTTCCAGTCGAAATATGCCGATGTCTTCAAGGGCGACGAAAAGTGGCAGGGTGTCGAGACCTCCGAGGGCGAGACATACGACTGGCCCGCGCAATCGACCTATGTCCAGAACCCGCCCTACTTCAAAGGCATGTCCAAGGACCCCGGCACGATCAGCAATATCGAGAACGCCCGCGTTCTGGCGCTTTTGGGCGATATGGTCACCACCGACCACATCTCGCCTGCGGGCTCGTTCAAGGAAGACACTCCGGCGGGCAAGTACCTCACCGAGCGTCAGGTGCCCGTGCGCGAATTCAACTCTTACGGCTCGCGTCGTGGCAACCACGAGGTGATGATGCGCGGCACCTTCGCCAATATCCGCATCAAGAACGAGATGCTGGACGGGGTTGAAGGCGGTTACACCAAAGGCCCCGATGGCGAACAGACCTCGATCTTTGACGCCGCCGAGGCCTATCAGGCCAACGGCACCCCGCTGGTCGTCTTTGGCGGCGAGCAGTATGGCGCCGGGTCGTCGCGTGACTGGGCCGCCAAAGGCACTGCCCTCTTGGGCGTCAAGGCGGTCATTGCCGAGAACTTCGAGCGTATTCACCGCTCCAACCTGGTTGGCATGGGCGTGATCCCGTTCGAGTTCACCGGCGGGGATACCCGCAAGTCGCTTGGCCTGACCGGCGAGGAAAGCGTCTCGATCTCTGGTCTCGACACGATCAAGCCGCTGCAGGAAGTGCCCTGCTCGATCACCATGGCCGATGGCACGGTGAAAGAGATCATGATCAAGTGCCGGATCGATACCGCGATCGAGATCGAATATATCGAACACGGCGGCGTGCTGCATTACGTGCTGCGCAACCTGGCCAAATCGGCGGCCTAAACGTTCCAGGCATAAGAAGACAGGTAAATGCGGCTCCGAAAGGGCCGCATTTTTTTCCATTCAAGGCGATATTTTCGCAACAAACATCTACTTTAAGGTGTATTTGGAACGATTATTCCTTGACCAAATCTCTAGATTTTTTTTAGTCAGTATTATTGATTAAGGGAACTATGTAATGAGTCTATCGACGGAACAGATGATGCTCGTTGAGCAACGACTAAATAATGAGAAAAAATCTATTGGAATGGTATACCTGCTTTGGTTGTTTTTGGGTGGCCTGGGTATTCATCGCTTTTATCTGGGTAAAACGCGTAGTGCAGTTGGGATGCTGGTTCTGACTATCTTGGGTGGATTCACGCTTATGGTTTCCATAGGTGCTTTTTTACTGATTGGCCTCGGTATCTGGCTGCTAGTTGACGCGTTTCTCATTCCTGACATGATTAAGGCGGATTCGCAGGCGAAGCGCGCTATGATCGCGAATGAAGTGAACATCATGGCAAACTCAAAATTCACCTGATCCTTTTCGAGCGCAGGTCGCGTGCCAAGCGATTTCGACAAGACGAGATGACGAACTGAGGGCGGCCCACAGCGGGCCGCCCTTTTTGCAGTCTGCGCAAAAACCCGCCGCTGCACCGCAGAAACGCGCCATTTTTCGCCAGTGTCATGCGGATGACACAAGCGTTAGGGTATCCCCTCTTTCAAATTTGTCCAATGCGCCCAATCTTGGATGCAAGCCGATAGAAAGGAATATCCGATGCGTACTGCTCTCATTCTTTTACAGGCAGGTCTTTTGAGCTTTCTTGCCGTTTATGGTGCTCATAGCGAGGCGCACACCGGCTATGCCTGTCCCCTGCCCGCCACAATGAGCGGCACCACTTGCGCCGAGTGACGTGACCGCCCCGCCCTAGCGGGCCTCTTCAATCGCGGGCAGGATGGTGCTTTGCATCACCCGGCTGGTGATTGGTCCGGCAAAGCGCAGCACGATATTGCCCTCGCCGTCGATCACATAGGTCTCGGGCACGCCGTAGACGCCCCAATTGAGCGCCATGCGCCCCTTTTCATCGGCGCCCATGGCGGCATAGGGATTGCCCAGCTCATCCAGAAAACCAAGCGCATTCGCGGGTTTGTCCTTGTAGTTCACCCCGTAGATCGTAATCCCCTGCTCTGCGAGGGTTTCAAGATTGGGGTGCTCGACCCGGCAGGGCGCGCACCAGCTTGCCCAGTAATTCACCAGCTTGACCTTGCCATCTCGCAGGTCGCCATCGCCAAACACGGGCCCCGTGCCAAGCGCCGTGACCTCGACGGCGGGCGCCTGTTTGCCCTTGAGCGCCGAAGGCAGCTCATTGGGGTTGTCGCGCTGCAACCCGATAAAGGCGAGCCCGGCAAAGCCCGCGAAGATCACCAGCGGCGCCAGCATGAGCGGCGAAAGCTTAGCCATTATTTTTCACCTTGTTTTCAATCTCTTGAAGCTGTTTGTTCACGCGGTTCGCGCGCATCACGCTCACCACAATCAACCCGATGATAATGGCAATCGAGATCGCATAAGACGACAAAACCGCCTCGGCGTATTTTCCCAGATCCGGCATCATGCCCCCATTCTTTCACGTGCCAAAAGCACCCGCATCCGGCGGGCGCGGATTTCGGTGCGCGTGCGCAGCAAGACAAGCGCGACGAACAACAAGACGAACCCCGCGATGCACACCAAAAGCGGATACCAGAACACATCCGCGACGTTTTCCTCTTTATCAAGGCTAAGAGAGGCGCCCTGATGCAGGCCCTGATTCCAGAAATTGACCGCATAGCGGCTCAGCAGCGCAAAGACCGAGCCGACAAGGCACAGGATACTGGTCAGATCGGCGGCGGTGTCGTCATTCTCGATCGCCTCCCAGAGGGCGATATAGCCCAGATAGAACAGGAACAGGATCAAAAAGCTGGTCAACCGCGGATCCCAGGCCCACCATGTGCCCCACATCGGCTGGCCCCAGATCGCCCCTGTGATCAGCGCGATCACCGTCATCACCATGCCCACCGGCGCCGCCGCGCGGGCCGCAAGGGCGCTGACGTGATGGCGGCGCACGATCCAGACCAGCGAGGTCACCAGCATCATCAGCCAGGCGTTGATCGCCATAAGCGCGCTTGGCACATGCAGGTAGATGATCTTGACGGTCGATCCCTGCCGGTAATCCTCGGGCGTGAAGAAGAACCCCCAGATCAGCCCGAGGACAAGCGCAAGCGCCGCCAAGCCGGCCACCCAGGGCAAAACCCGGTCGGTGGTCTGGATAAATTTCTTGGGGTTCGCATACGCCCAGAGTGTGTTCAAGTTCATCCCAAATCCCATTTATCTAGCGCAGATTGACCCTTAGTACCGCAGCCGAGGCGAAAGGCAAAAGCGCGATGGTGCCGCAGGTGATCCCGGCCAGCATCAACAGCGGTGTCGTGGTATCAAACCCTTCGGCGCCGCGCCGTGCCATCTCGGCGCCAAAGATCAATGTAGGCACATAAAGCGGCAGCACAAGCAAGCTCAGCAACAGCCCGCCCCGCTTGAGCCCGACAGTCAGCGCCGCACCGAAGGTGCCGATCACGCTCAGCGCCGGGGTGCCCAGCAACAGCGACAGCACCAGCGGCTGATAGCCCGCGGCGGGCATGTTGAGCAGCAGGGCAAAAACCGGCGCGGCCAGCACAAGCGGCAGGCCGGTGGTCACCCAATGCGCAAGCGCCTTGACGGTGACAATCGCCTCCATCGGCAGCGGCGAGGTCGCCAACAGATCAAGGCTGCCGTCCTCCCAATCGAGCGCGAAAATCCGGTCGAGCGACAGCAGGCAGGACAACAGCGCGCCAAGCCAGAGGATGCCCGGCGCGATCGTCGCCAAAAGCGCGCTCTGCGGCCCGACACCGAAGGGCACCAGCGTCACCACGATCAGGAAGAACGCCAGCCCAAGGCCAAAGCCCCCGCCCGCGCGCATCGCAAGCCTGAAATCCCGGATCAGAAGCGCGATCATAAAAAGGCCCCGTCGAAATCGTCATGCTCAAGCGGCTTGGCCTTGAAGGGGGTGACATCAAGCACCTCTGCCTCGGTAAGGCCAAGGTCGATATGCGTGGCGATCACCGCAAGCCCGCCACCCGCAAGATGGGCGCGCACGGCGGCGGCAAACATCGCCACGGCCTCGACGTCAAGCGACACGGTCGGCTCGTCCAGCACCCAGATCTCGCGCCCGGTCACCAGGAGGCGCGCCAGCCCAAGGCGGCGCTTTTGCCCGGCCGAGAGGGCGCCGGCGGGCCGCTCGCCAAGCGGGGTAAGCTGAAACGCCTCCATCGCCTGTGAGATGTCGCTATTGCCAAAGGCCTGCGCCCAGAAGCCAAGGTTCTCGCGCACCGTGAGCGTGGCCTTGATGCCATCGGCATGGCCCGCGTAAACAAGGGAATCGGCGGGCGCGTCAACCTCGCCCGACACGGGCGGCTGAAGCCCGGCAATGGTGCGCAAGAGCGTGGTCTTGCCGATCCCGTTCGGCCCGCGCAGCACAAGCGCCTGACCGGGGGCAAGCGCAAACGACAGCCCCTCAAGCACCCGGATACCGCCGCGCGCGACGCTCAGATCACTGACACTTAGCCCCATCCCGCGGCTCACACCGGCAAAAGCGCCACCGCCACGCGCCGCCCCTCGGATAAAAGCACATTATAGGTCCGGCAGGCCGTGGGCGATGTCATGGTTTCAACACCAATTCCCGCCCCCTCAAGCGCGGTGCGCAAAGGCGCCGGGATATGGGCCATCTCGGCGCCGGTGCCGATGAACAAAACGTCGATCTCGCCGACAAGCGCCAACAGGCTCTGGCTGTCAGCGTAGCCGCCCCAGCCGCGCGCGCCGGTCACGGTGACGCAGATCGGCCCCTCCATCACCTGCCCGGCGACGCGGAAAAAGCCGGGGCCATAGCCGTCAATCGGGGTCGCGCCGTCAAAGCTGATTTCGGTCATGCGCATGGGTAAGCTCCCTTATGTCCAGAGTGGCAGGCCGCTTAGCACGGCCAGGGCGATCACGCTATAGGCCGCCCAACGGTAAAGCCGCTGATGGCGCGGGTCAAACAGCGCCTGGCCAATCAGCGAGGTGATGAAATAGGGCACCGCCAGCGTCAGCGCCAAGAGCGCGGTCGTCCATTCCAGACTGCCGCGTGACAGAAGGTTCACGGCAATCACCACATCAAGGGCCGCAAGAAACAGGATCGTGTTGGCGCGCACCGATTGCGCCGCCGACTGGCCCGCCAGATAGAACAGGATCACCACCGGCCCGGTCAGCCCGGTCATCCCGCCAATCACCCCGGCCATCGCGCCAATCGCCAAAAGCATCGGCCGCGAGACGATGCCGGAAAACCGCCAGCCCGCCACAAGCGCGCCAAGGGTAATCGCCGCCACCGCCGCCACCACCCAACGGATCGTCTCCGCCTCCAGCACCTGCATAAGCCAGAGACCAAGCGGCACGGTCACAAGCGCGGCAAGCGCCAGAAGCCCGACCTCGCGCCGGTCCGCCTGTCGCCAGGCGCGCGGCAAGAGGACGAAGGTGCTGACAATGCCGGTGAGGGTCATGACCCCGACCACGGTTTGCGGCGCAAGAAATATCCCCGCCACCGGCACGAAGACAAGCGCCGTGCCAAAGCCGGTAAAGCCCCGCACGATCCCCGCAACACCAATCGCCAGCAAAAGCCAGATCAGTCCGGGCGTCGCCCAGACCTGCCAGAGCAGATCAGGCATCGATGTTGGCGAACTGGTTCCCGGTCGTGGCATCCGGCTTGGACCAGTCCCGCTTGACGCCAAGCCACAAGAGAACCGTGCTTGCCACGAAGATCGACGAATAGGTGCCGACAATCACGCCCCAGATCATCGCAAAGACAAAACCGCGGATAACGTCGCCGCCAAGGAAATACAGCGCCAGAAGCGCCAGAAGCGTGGTGACGGATGTCATGACCGTGCGCGACAGGGTTTCGTTGATCGACAGGTTCAACACCTCTCCCAGCGGCTTTTTCTTGTACTTGCGCAGGTTTTCACGCACCCGGTCAAACACCACCACCGTATCGTTGAGCGAATAGCCGACGATGGTCAGAAGCGCCGCGATGATCGCAAGATCGAACTGAATCTGCAGCTCGGAAAACACACCGATGGTCAAAACCACGTCATGCACAAGCGCCAACACGGCACCGACCGCAAACTGCCATTCAAAGCGCATCCAGATATAGATAAGCACCGCGCCAATCGCCAGAATGACCGCGATCACAGCCGTCTGGATAAGCTCGCCCGAGACCTTGGGGCCGACGCTTTCGACCGACGTGAATTTGACATCCGGCACCGCCTCTTGCAATGCCGCCTCGACGGTAAGGATCATCTCTGCCGAGACGCTTTCCTGATCGTCCTGCGCCTGGATACGGATCATCGCCACGTTCTGATCGGCGCCAAAGGTCGGGTCAAAAACCTCGGTGATGCTGATATCGCCAAGCTCCAGCCCATCCATCGCCCCGCGATAGGTGCCGATATCGACCGGCTCCACGCTTTGGGTGCGGATCGTCGTGCCGCCTTTGAAATCAATCCCGAAATTCAGCCCCTGAAGCCCGAAAGACCCAAGCGCAACCAGCACAAACACCCCCGAAATGCCTAGCCAGAGCTTCCAGCGGCTAAAGAAATCCCAGCTTGTGACATCGGGCACAAGCCGCAGGGCACGGCCCTGAAGAACGGTTTTGGGGCGGCGACGCTCAAACCAGATCACCGCGATCAGACGGGTCACGAACAGCGCGGTAAAGACCGAGGTGATGATGCCAAGCCCAAGCGTGATCGCAAAGCCGCGCACCGGACCAGAGCCCATGGCATAAAGGATCACCGCCGTCAGGAAGGTGGTCAGGTTGGCATCGACAATCGCGCTCATCGCCTTTTCATAGCCAAGCTCGATCGCGCGCGCCGGGCCCTTGGCCGATTTCATCTCTTCCTTGATGCGCTCGAAGACAAGCACATTGGCATCGACCGCCATCCCGATGGTCAACACGATCCCCGCGATCCCCGGAAGGGTCAGCGTGGCGCCGATCATGCTCAGCAGGCCAAAGATCAGGCCGACGTTCACGATCAGCGCAATATTGGCGAAAATCCCGAAGGTGCCATAGCTGGCGAACATGAAGACCAGCACAAGCACGAAAGCCACGATACAGGCGATCTTGCCCGCCTCGATGCTGTCGGCGCCAAGTTCCGGGCCGACGGTGCGCTCTTCAAGAAACTCAAGCCCCGCAGGCAAGGCCCCTGCCCGCAAAAGAACCGCCAGCTTGGTGCTTTCCTCGACGTTGAAATTGCCGGTGATGATGCCCGATCCGCCGGCGATATGGCTCTGGATCACGGGCGCGCTGATCACTTCGCTGTCAAGCACGATGGCAAAGGGGTTGCCGATGTTCTCGGCGGTGTAATCGCCAAATTTGCGCGCGCCGGTCGGATTGAAGCGGAACGAGACCGCCGGGCGGCCGTTCTGGTCAAAATCGGGCTGGGCATCGACAAGCTCTTCTCCGGTCACCACCGGGGCGCGCTCAAGGATGTAATAGACGCCCTCGTCATCCAGCGAGGGCAGAACCTCGTTGCCGGCACCGGGGCGCTCTTCGGCGTTCGAGGTGCGGCTGACCACCGGCTGAAAGGTCAGTTGGGCGGTGGTGCCGATGATCTGCTTGAGTTCGGCCGCGCTGCCGACGCCGGGCACCTGGATCAGGATACGGTCGGCGCCCTGGCGCTGGATCGTGGGTTCGCGGGTGCCGACCTCGTCGATCCGGCGGCGGATGATCTCAAGCGCCTGACGCACGGTGCGGTCATCGGTGGCAAGCTGTTCGGCCTCGCTCAGGCGGACAATGATTTCACCGGCTTCGGCGCTGACGTCGATATCGCTGGCCCCGGCCCCGGTCAGGCTTGTGACCGGACGCGCCAGACCGCGCACAAGGCTGGCCGCCTCGCTTGCCATGTCCGGGCGCTCGACAAGGCGCACGCGCAGCTCGGCGTTCTCGGTGGATTGCAGACGGATCGGGCCGATGCGGTCGCGCTCTTCGCGCAAGAGATCACGCACCTCGGGCCACATGCCCTCGACCCGCGCCTGATAGACATCGGCCACCTTGACCTCGGCCAGAAGATGCGCGCCGCCGCGCAGATCAAGCCCGAGATTCACCAGCCCCGAGGGCATCCAGTCGGGCCATTGCGACAGCGCCTGCGCGATCTCCGGCGTCTCGGCGTTGCCCGCCTCGACGGCGGCGATGGCGTCATTATGGGCCTCGACCCGCGGGTAGAAAGCATTCGGCAGGGCCAGCCACAGACCAAGGGCGACAACCCCACAGATACACAGGCGTTTCCACAGGTCAATTTGCAGCATAATCCTGCCTTTTCAGAGAGTTACAGTAGGCCTTCGAGCTTAGCTTTCGGCCGGCTCGGTCTTGGAGAGAACCTGCGCGATGGTCGAGCGTACAACCCGCACCTTGACACCCTCGGACAGCTCGACCTCGACCTCATTGTCATCCTTGACCTTATGCACCTTGCCGATAAGACCGCCCTGGGTGACCACCTGATCGCCACGGCGCAGCGCATCGACCATCGCTTTGTGTTGCTTGAGCTTTTTTTGCTGCGGACGGATCAGCAGGAAATACATGATCGCGAAAATCAGGATAAGCGGGATAAACTGGCCAAAGGCTTCCATAGAGTCGTGTCCTTCATAGGTTGCGGCGGGAAAGACCCCGCGAATTGTTGCGGAAACTAGGGGGGGCGGTGGGTATTTGCAAGGCGCGAAAGCAAGCTATGGCCGAGGGAATGCCCAGACAAGCCTACAGACCCAAAGTGTCGCGCCTTGTGGCGCGTCCCGTTTCGCGGCAAGGTTGTGATCTGGGGATTGAAACAAGGTTATTTTCAGCGTGCAGATTTATGAAACCTATCAGGGCATCGTAACCCATCCCCTCTTGTGGATCTTCCTCGGCCTGACGCTGGTGTTCTATCTGGTGCAGGGTGCAACCCGCCAAAAGGAAAAGGGCTGGGTCTCCCCCGAAACCCATATCAAGGCCGTCGCCGCCTCTCTTGGGCTGGCGGGGGTGCCGACTTTGATCTTCGTGGTGATCGGCCTCACATGGCTTATCGTCGCAACAACGCTGTTGTTCGGCCTCTACAAGCTGATCTGGGACATGATCTGGCATGCGGTCCCTCAGGGGGATGATGAGGTTTGGCCTTGGCGGTTTTCGCTGGCGCAGGTTGCCGCGCTGACAACCGTCTTGGGCGCGGTGATCGCCCTGCCTTTGACCATCAACCGGCTGCTCTTGTCCCGGCGACAAACCGAGACGGTTGAACAGGGCCACATCACCGACCGGATCAATAAGGCGGTTGAGGGGTTGGGAGCTGAAAAAACCGTCAAGCGTGATGGCGATGAAAGAACCGAAGCCAACCTCGAAGTGCGGATTGGCTCGATTTATGCCTTGGAGCGGCTTAGTCAGGACAGCGAACGCGATCACATCCAGATCATGGAAATCCTTTGCGCCTATATCCGCCAGAATGCCGGGCGAGAGGATGTTGCCCTGCCCGAGGGCGAGGTGACGCCCGAGGCGTGGCGGGACTGGGCCAAGCAGGGGCACGAGCATCCCCGGCTGGATGTCGATGTGGCGCTCAAGGTGATCGAGCGGCGCGGGGCAGCGCGCAAGCAGCTGGAGAAAAACCAAAACCCGCCCTATCGTCTGGGCCTTGAACGCGCGCCGCTGCGCAAGATCATCCTGTCACAGCGCGACCTGACCGGGGCGGATTTACGAAATGCCGAGTTGCAGGGGGCGGACCTCTGGCGCGCACAGTTGCAGGGGGCGAACCTCTGGCGCGCGCAGTTGCAGGAGGCGCACCTCTGGGACGCGCAGTTGCAGGGGGCGGACCTCTGGGACGCGCAGCTGCAGGGGGCAAACCTCGGGGGCGCGCAGTTGCAGGGGGCGAACCTCGGGGGCGCGCAGTTGCAGGGGGCGAAGCTCTGGCACGCGGAGTTGCAGGGGGCGCACCTCTGGGACGCGCAGTTCGATGAAAACACAAACCTCAGCGTGGCTACTCTTCGAGGTGCCACGCTGAGGTTTATGAATTGTACAAATATACCACAACTCACCGAGCATCTGGAAGGCATGTTTGGCGATGCCTCGGTCACCCTTCCCGGCGGTCATGGGCCGGAACATGCAAGCTGGCCCAGGCATTGGCCGAGGTTTGAGTTGGGCTTCCGGCAGTTCGAAGAGTAATGGAAAAAATGGCAGGCGGACCCGGAGGGGTATGTGCCGCCCGGAGAGGACGCGCAGGGGTGAATGAGGTCCCGGGTCAGGCCCGGGATGACCGGGTTTCGTCTCATGCGTCGGGGCGTGGGTTTCACCCACCCTACACAGCCACAAAAAACTGGTGCATAAGGCGCTGACGACTCAACCACGCCAAGGATCAGACCCATGCATGATATCCGTGCCATCCGCGACACCCCCGATGCCTTTGATGCCGCTCTTGCCCGGCGCGGGGTGGCGCCGATCTCGGGTGAGATCCTGACGCTTGACGAGGCCCGGCGCGGCCGCATCCATGCCGCCGAGACCGCGCAGGCCGAGCAAAACCGCGCCAGCAAAGAGGTCGGCGCCGCCAAGGCCAAGGGCGACGAGGCCGAATTCGAGCGTCTGCGCGCGCTTGTGGCCGACAAGAAGGCCGAGGTCGCCACGATGCAGGCCGAGGCCAAGGCGCTTGATACACAGCTTAACGATCTGCTGATGGGCATCCCCAACCTGCCCCACGCCGATACGCCCGATGGTGCCGATGAGGCCGATAATGTCGAGATGCACCGCTGGGGCACGCCGCGGGTGTTCGATTTCACCCCGAAAGAGCATTACGAGCTGACCGGCGTCGTGCCGGGCATGGATTTCGAGCTTGCCGCGAAACTCTCTGGCAGCCGCTTTGTCGTGCTCAAGGGCGCGGTGGCGCGCATTCACCGGGCGCTTGCGCAGTTCATGCTTGATACGCATGTGGATGAAAACGGGCTAAGCGAGACCTGGACCCCGGTTCTGGTGCGCCCCGAGATGATGCTTGGCACCGGGCAGTTGCCGAAGTTCGGCGAGGACAGCTATGAGACCACCAATGGCTGGTGGCTTGTGCCGACCGCCGAGGTGACCCTGACCAACACCGCCAATGGCGAGACCCTGGACGAGGCCAGCCTGCCGCGCCGGATGGTGGCCCATACGCAGTGTTTCCGCTCCGAGGCCGGAAGTGCGGGGCGCGACACCGCCGGCATGCTGCGCCAGCATCAGTTCGAGAAGGTCGAAATGGTCAGCCTGACCCACCCCGACCACAGCCGCGCCGAGCTTGACCGCATGACGCGCTGCGCCGAGGGGGTTTTGGAAAAGCTGGGCCTTGCCTATCGCACGGTTGTTTTGTGCACCGGCGATATGGGCTTTGGCGCGCAACGCACCCATGATATCGAGGTCTGGCTTCCCGGTCAGGATACCTATCGCGAGATTTCTTCCGTGTCGGTTTGTGGCGACTTTCAGGCGCGCCGGATGAACGCGCGCTTCAAGCCCGCCGCCGGTGGCAAGCCCGAGTTTCTGCATACGCTCAATGGCTCGGGCCTTGCGGTCGGGCGCTGTCTGATCGCGGTGCTGGAAAACGGCCAGAACGCCGATGGCTCGGTGCGCCTTCCCGATGTTCTGCACGGCTATCTGGGGGGCAAAACCATGCTTCAGGCGGATGGCACGCTTGCCTGATCGCGTCGCCGCGATCCTTGTCTTTGTGCTGGCGATAGGCTTTGCCCTGTCGCCGTTTGCCACCGGCGGATTTGCGGGGTTTCGTCCGGATCAGTTTCCGGTGCCACAGATCAACGCGCCGGTGCAACCGGCGGGCTATGCCTTTGCGCTCTGGGGGCTGATTTACCTCTGGCTGATCTTTGGCGCGGGGTTTGGCGCTATCCTGCGTGTTGCCGCCAGCGACTGGCAGCGCGTGCGCCTGCCGCTGATGGTGAGCCTTGGGATCGGCATCTTCTGGATTCCGGTGGCGCAGGTGACTGTTCTCTGGGCCACGGTGATGATCTGGGCAATGCTGGCTGGCGCGATCTGGGCGCTTTTGCGGGCACATTACCGGGATCGCGTCTGGCTTGAAGGGCCGGTCGGGCTTTATGCCGGCTGGCTGACGGCGGCAAGCTCTGTGGCGCTTGGGCTGGTGCTGGCGGGCTATGGCATTCTTGGTGCGCAGGCAGCGGCGATTGCGATGATCGGGCTGGCGCTGGTGATCGCGCTTGCGGTTCTGGTGATCCGGCCAGGCACGCCAAGCTATGGGTTTGGCGTTGGCTGGGCCTTGGTCGGGGTGATCATGCGCAACCTTGAGACCGGCAATATGGCGGTGATCACGCTCTGTATCGCGGGCCTTGCGGCCATCGCGATTGTCACATGGCGCGGTGCGCGCGCCCTGTCGCGCGCCTGATCCAAGCCGGGCAGCGGTGCCCCGAAGGGCACCTCCTCAGGGTTTCGGCGCTTTGCCAAGATGCTTGCGCAGGCTGGACGGCCCCGACTTTTTCTTGGCTTTATAGGGATTCTTGTCCGACTGGCTCCGCATGTAAAGGCGGATCGGCGTGCCCGGCATGTCGAAATCGGTGCGCAGGCCATTCACAAGATAGCGCGAATAGCTTTCCGGCAATTTATCGGGATGCGAGCACATCACAACAAAGCCCGGCGGGCGGGTCTTGGCCTGGGTCATATAGCGCATCTTGATGCGCTTGCCGCCCGGCGCGGGGGGCGGGTGCTGTTCAAGCATGCCCGTCAACCAGCGGTTCAGCTGGGCGGTGGTGACCCGGCGGTTCCAGACCTCATAGGCTTTTTCCACCGCGTCGCGCAGCCGGTCCAGCCCCTTGCCGGTCTTGGCCGAGACGGTGACAAGCGGCGCGCCGCGCAGTTGCGGCAAAAGCCGCTCAAACGACTCGCGCAGATGGCGCAGCTTTTCCTGTTTCTCGGGTTCGATATCCCATTTGTTGACCGCCACGACCACCGCGCGGCCTTCGCGCTCGGCCAGATCGGCGATCCGCAGGTCCTGTTGCTCGAAGGGAATTTCCGCATCCAGCAGCACGACGACCACTTCGGCGAATTTCACCGCCCGAAGCCCGTCGGAGACCGACAGCTTTTCAAGCTTTTCCTGAACGCGCGCCTTTTTGCGCATGCCCGCCGTGTCAAAAATCCGTACCGGAAGCCCGTCCCAGTCGATCTGAAGAGAAATCGCGTCGCGGGTGATTCCCGGCTCGGGGCCGGTCAACAGGCGGTCTTCACCGAGGATCTTGTTGATCAGCGTCGATTTGCCGGCGTTGGGGCGGCCAACAACCGCCACCTGAAGCGGCCGCGCCGTAGTGGGCCTGCGATAGGTGTCTTCGTCTTCGTCGTCCTCA
This sequence comes from Roseovarius marisflavi, assembly GCF_900142625.1. Classification (GTDB taxonomy): domain Bacteria; phylum Pseudomonadota; class Alphaproteobacteria; order Rhodobacterales; family Rhodobacteraceae; genus Roseovarius; species Roseovarius marisflavi. Next base: position 40,935 of record NZ_FRBN01000001.1, on the reverse strand, counting down.
TCAAGGGCGACATCGACTTCGGGGGTCTCGGATTTGGCGCGCTCTTCAAACGCGTCCGACAGCGGCATGAGCTGTGAATAAAGATCGTTGAGCCCCTCACCGTGCTCGGCCGAAAGGCGGATCGGCTCGCCGAGGCCAAGGCCGTAAGCCTCGTTGACGCCCACGTCGGCGGCGGCGCCTTCGGCCTTGTTGGCGGCAAGGATCACATGCGCCGAGCGTTTGCGCAGGATTTCGGCCAGCGTCTCGTCAAGCGGGGTAACCCCGGCGCGCGCATCAATCAGGAACAGGCAGATATCGGCCATATCCACCGCGCGTTCGGTCAGCTTGCGCATCCGCCCCTGAAGCGATTCGTCGGTCGCATCTTCAAGGCCGGCGGTGTCGATCACGGTAAAGCGCAGGTCGCCCAACCGCGCGGCGCCTTCGCGCAAATCGCGCGTCACGCCGGGCTGGTCATCAACCAGAGCAAGGCGTTTGCCGACAAGGCGGTTGAACAGCGTGGATTTGCCAACATTCGGGCGGCCCACGATGGCGAGGGTAAATGTCATCTTTGTTTCTGCTCCGACACGGGATCAAGCCGGTCTGATACAGGATCGCGCGGTCAACGGAAAGCCAGCAATTGGCCCTTTTTTGAAACGACGTAAAGCGTGTTGCCCGCAACGACCGGATTGCTGGTCGCCCCGCCGGGCAATTCGACCATCCCACGCGGCAGGCCCGAGGCCGGATCAAAGAACCGCAGCACCCCGTCGCCCGAGGCCACGATCAGCTGACCACCGGCAATGACGGGGCCAAAGTGGCCGATGATGTCGGACTGGCGGCGCGGACGCTTGTTCTTGAACAGCGGAAGCTCATGCCCCCAGATGCGGCGGCCATCCTCGGTTGCCAGACGCACAAGCTCGTTGCGGTCGGTGACGATGAAGATGGACTCACCCGCAGGCCAGACCCGGTTCAGCGGGCCTTCGGTTGCGGTCCAGATCCGGGCGCCATTGCCAAGGTTGAGCGCGACGGTGCGCCCCGAGTGGCTTCCGGCGTAGACACGCTCGCCCACGACCACCGGATCGCCGGTGATATCGTCAACCCGCGCACTGGCAACACCAAGCCGCTCGCCCGCGATCTGTGCATCCCAGAGACGCAGGCCACCCTTCCGGAACGCGCCCTGAAGCTCGCCCGCGCCAAAGGCAAAGACCGCGTATTTATCGGTGATCGCCGGGGCCGGACCGCCCAGAACATTGTGGATATCGGGCGAACCCGAAAGCTGCCAGCGGATGCGCCCGGTTTCGGTTTCCAGCGCCCAGGCGACATCATCGCCGGCCACCACATAAACCAGATCGCCAAAGACCGCCGGGGTGCCGGTGCCGGCGGCGCCAAGCTCTTGCTGCCAGATCACGGCGCCGGTGGCCGGATCAAGCGCCGTCAGAAGGCCAAAACCCGAAGAGACAAACACCTTGTCCGCGCCATAGGCCAGACCACCGCCGCTGGCATTGGACGAGGCGTCATTCGGCGGGGTGATATCGGTTGACCACAACAGCGCGCCGGTGGTCGAAACGGCGCTGATCTGGGCCTGTGCGTCAAGCGTGAAGACACGCCCGCCCGCGACAACCGGATCGGCGGTGATGCGCACGCGACGCCCGTCACCGGCGCCGATATTCACCGCCCAGGCCAGTTGCGGATTGGCCCCGAGGGCCGGATGGCTTGTGCGGGTGGCGGCTGTGCCGATGGCCTGGGGCCAGTCTGAATTAGCTGTGGCGGCGGGCAAGGCGACCAGTTCGACGCTGTTCTCGGGGGTCACGTTCGCCTCGGCCTGGCCCGCATCGGTTTGCAGAACCTCGCGAAGCCCCTGACGCTCGCCGGGCAGGATCGGGTCTTTCTTGTTACAGGCGGTCAGGGCAAGGACCGTTACCAGCCCAAGGATCAATCCGTTGCGTTTCACTACTCGTGCCCTCACTTTTCGCCCTTTTCCGCCCATCGGAAATCTACCCGCTGAGCGCCCCGTCTTACTCGGATGCGGTCGCACCCACCTGGTCGATGCGCGCCGTCTCGGGCGGTTTGCCGCCCAGGGCCACAATCACTTGTGTGACGCGCCGACGCAAGCCCGCTGTGGCCTCGGCGTCAGCGGCGATTTGCATCATCCGCTCCAGCGCCGCTGTCTTGTCGCCGGTTTCCAGATCAATCAGGCCAAGCTGCTCTTCGGCCAAAAGCCGCACAAGCCCGCCCGAGCGCGTCAGCCCGTCCATCAGGGTGCGGCGGGTGGCAACGTCAAGCCCCGACTCAGGAAGCGCCACCGCCTTAAGCGTGGCAATCTGGCGATAAACCGGATCGGTGCCCTCGCGCTCGGCCATTGCCAAAAGGCGCCTGGCGGCGTCCTGCGGGCTCTCGGTCGCGGTCTCGGAGGCGGCCAGAAGATCAAGAACCGCCTGCGCCGACGGGTTGGGCACGGTGATCTCGCCCAGGGCCTGCGCGCGTGCATTTCGGTCTTCGAGGGCAAGCGCCGCTATAATCCTGTCGCCAAGCGCCTGTGCCGCATCGCGGGCCTGCGCCTTTTGCCACTCGTTCCAGGCCGCGCCGCCAACCAGCAAAAGGATCGCCAGAACCGCGATCCAGCCATAGCGGCGCATATACCCGAACAGACGGTCGCGGCGGACCTCTTCTGTGACTTCTTCAATGAAACTGTCGCTGTCGCTCACGCCCCGGCTCCCTTGCATTTTTCCCCTCTTAACCCGAAGCCCTGGCCCTGCCAAGGGGCGGCGGGCATTGCCGCGACGGAGCGGCTTGCGAGCGGCCGAAGAAAAGTTTAATCTGAACTGGTCAGTTTAGCGTGTGACGGTTTAAAGCCTCCGCATGCGCCTTTGTTGTGCAGCATGGTGGTCATGCGACCTGATGCGCCCGAGTCGGAAAGTTGCAAGATGCGTATAGTTCCTATTTTGATTGCCATTCTGGTCTCTGCGCTGATCTACGCCTTTGTGTTCGAGCGCGAACGCCTTCTTGCGCTGCTGCCCGCGCCGACACCCGAGGCGAGCGAGACCGCAAGCGACACCCCCGATACTGACGCGCCGAGCAATGCGCCGGACAAGGTTGGCGTCGTCGCCATCCATAGCCAGGCGCGGGTGATCGACAGCGCGGTGATCCTGCGCGGACGCACCGAGGCGGATCGCCTTGTAGAGCTGCGCGCCGAAACATCCGGCCTCGTGATCTCGGAACCGCTGCGCAAGGGCGCCTTCGTGGCCAAGGGCGATCTGCTGTGCCGCCTTGATCCGGCGGCGCGCAACGCCAATCTGGCCGAGGCCCGCGCCCGCCTTGCAGAGGCGATGACCCGCATCCCCGAGGCCGAGGCCCGCGCGGCAGAGGCCCGCGCCCAGCTTGCAGAGGCCGAAATCAACGTCAACGCCGCCGAGAACCTTGAGCGCGGCGGTTTCGCCTCGCAGACCCGCGTGGCCGCCACCCGCGCCGACCTCAGCTCGGCGCGGGCCTCGGTACAATCGGCCAGTTCCGGGCTTGAGGCCGCGCGCGCAGGCATCGAATCGGCCCGCGCCGCCGTAAGCGCCGCCGAAAGCGAGATTGCCCGCCTTGAGATCGCCGCGCCCTTCGAGGGCGTTCTGGAAACTGACACCGCCGAAATCGGCAGCCTTTTGCAACCCGGCGCGCTTTGCGCCACGGTGCTGCAACTTGATCCGATCGCGCTTGTCGGCTTCGTGTCGGAAATGCAGGTGGCCCGCGTCGAGCGTGGTGCCATGGCCACTGCGCGGCTTGCCTCGGGCCAAACCGTCGAGGGGCGTGTGTCCTTTCTGTCGCGTGCCGCCGATAACACCACCCGTACCTTTCGCGTCGAGATCGAGGTGCCCAACCCGGACCTTACCCTGCGCGACGGCGAAACCGCCGAGATCACGATCAGCGCCGAAGGCAAGACCGCGCATCTGTTGCCGCAATCGGCGCTGACGCTTGATGATGAGGGCACGCTTGGGGTGCGCATCGTCGATGCCGAGAGCCGCGCCCTGTTCACCCCGATCACCCTGTTGCGCGACACGCCGCAGGGGGTCTGGATGACCGGCCTGCCCGAGAGCGCCGATGTGATCGTGATCGGCCAGGAATACGTCACCGACGGCGTGCCCGTCAGCCCCGCCTTTCAGGAGCTTGGCCAATGACCGGCATCGTCGATTGGGCCGCCGCTCGCGCGCGCATGGTGTTGGCCTTTGTGGTGCTGTCGATCCTGGCGGGCACGCTGGCCTATGTCGGCCTGCCCAAAGAGGGCGAGCCCGATATCGAGATACCGGCCCTGTTCGTTTCGGTCCCCTTCCCCGGCATTTCCGCCGAAGACAGCGAGAAATTGCTGGTCAAGGTGATGGAAACCGAGCTGAGCGATCTGGACGGGCTCAAGAAAATGACCGGCACGGCGGCGGAAAACTATGGCGGCGTGGCGCTTGAGTTCGAATTTGGCTGGGACAAGACCAAGATTTTGGCCGATGTGCGCGATGCGATGGACACCGCCGAGGCCGAATTTCCCGATGGCGCCGAGAAATACACCCTGCGCGAGGTGAATTTCAGCGAATTCCCGATCATCATCGTCAACCTCAGCGGCCCGGTGCCCGAACGCACCATGGCGCGGCTTGCCAAGGATCTTCAGGACACGCTTGAGGGCATGGAACCGGTGCTTGAGGCCGGCATCGCGGGCAACCGCGACGAGATGGTCGAGGTGGTGATCGACCCGCTGCGCCTTGAGGCCTATAATGTGACCGCGCTTGAGCTGATCAATGTGGTGCGCAACAACAATCAGCTTATTGCCGCAGGCGAAGTCGACAATGCGCAGGGCACGTTCTCGGTCAAAATCCCGTCGTCCTTCGAGGAAACCCGCGATATCTATCGCCTGCCGATCAAGACCAATGGCGACCGGGTGGTGCGGCTTGGCGATCTGGCGACGATCAACCTGACGTTTGAGGATCGCATCGGCACCGCGCGCTTTAACGGCGAGACCACGGTGGCCTTGCAGGTGGTCAAGCGCAAAGGCTTTAACATCATCGACACCGCCGACCTTGTGCGCGCCGAGGTCGCCCGCGCCGCCGCCCGCTGGCCCGACGAGGTACGCGCGGCGGTAACCGTGGGCACCTCGAACGATCAGTCGCGCACCGTCGCCTCGATGGTAAGCCAGCTTGAAGGCTCGGTCCTGACGGCGATTGCGCTTGTGATGATCGTGATCCTGGCGACGCTTGGCATTCGCCCGGCCCTTTTGGTGGGCTTTGCGATCCCGACCTCGTTTTTGCTGTGCTTTGCCCTGTTGGCGATCATGGGCGTGTCGATTTCCAATATCGTGATGTTCGGCCTCATTCTGGCGGTGGGCATGCTGGTGGATGGCGCCATCGTTGTGGTCGAATATGCCGACAAGCGGATTGATGAGGGCGTCGGCCCGATGCATGCCTATGTCAGCGCCGCCAAGCGGATGTACTGGCCGGTGGTCAGCTCGACCGCGACCACGCTTTGCGCCTTTTTGCCGATGCTGTTCTGGCCCGGCATGCCGGGTCAGTTCATGGGCATGCTGCCGGTCACCCTGATCTTTGTTCTCAGTGCGTCGCTACTGGTGGCGCTGGTCTATCTGCCGGTGCTCGGCGGGGTGACCGGGCGGTCCGAGCGGTGGTTCAAGGAGCGGACCGCGCAGATCGCCAACGGCTTCTGGCTCTGGCATCTTTTGTTGCTGCCAGTGGCGGCGGGCGCGGTCCTGCTGGCTGGCAAGGCGGTGCCGCTCTTGCTGGCGGATGTCAGCGCCGCCTTTGCCGGCATGGACAGCACCGAAATCCTGGGATCGGTGATGCCGGTCCTGACCAAGGTCTTCGTGCTTTTGCTTGGCGTCGTGATCTTGGCGGCCATCGCGATCAGCGGCGTCGCCGGGTTTTTCCTCGGACTTCTGGCTATCGGCCGCCGTTTTGGCAATATGGGTCGCGCGCTTCTGCGTCGCGTGCTGCCCGACCGCCGCCCGCGCGTCAAAGCGGGCTATCGCCGCTCGCCCTTTGGCCGGGTGATCCATCTGATCACCGGCAATCCGGTCTCGCCGCTGCTGGCGTTTTGTGCGATTTTCGTGCTCGTCGGCTCGGTTCTGATCTATTACGTCAACAACAACAACGGCACCGAATTCTTTGTGGAATCCGAGCCGGAACAGGCCATCGTCTATGTGCGCGGGCGCGGAAACCTGTCGATTGATCAAAAGGACGATCTGGTCAAACAGGTCGAAGAGGTCGTGCTGGCGCATCCCGGCGTGCAGACCGCCTTTGCCTTTGCCGGGGATGGCGGGCTGAACAACAACACCGGCGGCGCACAGCCGCCCCGCGACACCATCGGTCAGGTCCAGCTTGAAACCATCCCCTGGGATGAGCGCCCGGTGAAGCGCGAAACCTGGTTCACCATTCCGCTCCTTGGCTATGAGGTTGGCCGTGCGGTCAAGGACGAGGCCTTTGACGGCGACACCATCATTGCAGAGCTGACCACGAAGCTTGAGAAAATCCCCGGCATCAAGATCGAGATACTCGGCAAGGCCCGCGGCCCGGCTTCGGCCAAGCCGTTGCATCTGCGCCTCAAGAGCGATGACTGGGACGCGCTGATCGGATTTACCGAAACGGCACGCGGGCATTTCGATGAAACGACCGGTCTGCACAAGATTGAAGACACCCTGCCCCTGCCCGGCATCGACTGGCAGATTGATGTCGATGTGGAAAAAGCCGGCCGCTTTGGCGCAGATGTGGCCACCGTCGGCGCGATGGTTCAACTTGTGACCCGCGGCATCCTGCTTGACACGATGCGGGTCGAAAGCAGCGATGAAGAGATCGAGATCCGCGTCCGCCTGCCCGAAAAAGACCGGGTTCTGTCGACGCTTGATAACCTCAAGGTGCGCACCGAAGACGGGCTTGTGCCGCTGAGCAATTTCACCACCCGCACCCCGGTACAGAAACTGGCCCAGATCGACCGTGTCGATCAGACCCGGTTTTTCGACATCAAGGCCGCCATTGTTGACGGGCTGAGCAAGACCGCCACCGATGCGCAGGGCCACGACATCACCGTGCCGATCACCGCCAACGAGCGAATCGAAGAGCTGACCACCTGGCTGGAAAGCGGCGTCATGCCCGCCAATGTGACCTATGAATGGACCGGCGACGCCGAGGACCAGAAAGAATCCGGCGCCTTCCTGCAAAAGGCTTTTATGGGCGCTTTGGGGTTGATGTTCATTATCCTGCTGGCGCAGTTCAACAGCGTCTATAACGCGGTTCTGGTGCTCTTGGCGGTGGTGCTTTCGACCACAGGCGTGTTGATCGGGATGCTGGTGATGAACCAGCCGTTTTCGATCATCATGACCGGCACCGGCATTGTCGCGCTTGCGGGGATCGTGGTGAACAACAACATCGTGCTGATCGACACCTATCAGGAATTCAGCCGCTACATGCCCCGGATCGAGGCGATCACCCGCACCACCGAGGCGCGCATCAGGCCGGTTTTGCTGACCACGATCACCACCATGGCGGGGCTTGCGCCGATGATGTTCGGGCTCAGCCTTGATTTCGTCGCGGGCGGCTATGCCTTCAACAGCCCGACCGCGCTCTGGTGGAAACAGCTGGCGACGGCGGTGGTGTTCGGGCTTGGCATTGCCACCGTGCTGACGCTGATCTTTACGCCTGCGATGCTGGCGATGCGGGTCTGGGCGGGCACCTATGTTCTCTGGGCGGCGCAATTGATGGCGAAACTGTCGATGGGTCGCAGCAGCCGCGCCGCGCGCGATTGGGCCCTCACGCGCGCCGCACGCCGGGTGCATGCGCCGGAACTTGTCTGGCCGGATGAGAGCGCGCCCGAGATCGGTTATGTTGAAGAGCCCGACACACCGCCCCCCGATCTTGAAGACCTGAAGCGCATTCTCGAGAGCCGCGACCCAAGCAAGCCGCTGCGCGCAGCCGAATAATTCGCTCAGGCCGCAAAAGGCGGCGGTACCGCGATTGCCCGCTGTCGGTCGTCGATTTGGTGAAATTTGGAAACAATCCGACAGCCCTGCCCGTTCTGTTTCACTCAGCGCCCCAGAAACGCCTCCGCCCTTGAAATGTGGCCATTTATGGGCAAATATATGTCGAAATATAGAGCAAAACGCATGCCGGGGAGACAGCGTCATGTGGGATTGGTTCACTTATTACTATGGCGGAAGCACGGGCGACTCCGGCGGTTCGACCTCAACGGCATCTTCGGTGCCCGAGATGGATGCCGCAAGCGGCACGCTGGCGATTGCCGTGGTACTGGCCGCGCTTGTTCTGGCCTGGGAAATCAAGCGCCGCACACGGGCCTGATCAGATCACGGGCCTGATCAGATCAGCGACCAGTCGCCCCGCCAAAGGGCGACAGCTGCGATAACAGCATTGGCAACAGCATGGGCGGCAATGGCATCAGCCAGCCGCCCTTTGCGCATGTAAAGCAGCGAAAAGACAAGCCCCGCAAGCCCGGCCTCGATCCAGCGACCATGCATCGCGGCGAACAGCGTGGCCGAGACCAGCACCGCGACGATCCGCGAGACCACCCCGCCTGATCAAGGCGCGCCTGAACATAGCCGCGCAAAAACATCTCTTCGATCAGCGGCACAAGTACCACCGTTCCGAAAATCCGCAAACCCGCCCATAGCGCCAGAGCCGCCCGGCCGGGCCAGATAACACATTGCGGTCGCGCGCGCCCACCAGAGCGCGCCCAGCATCATCGCCACCTGAAGCGGATAGCCAAGTGTCGGCGAGGACCAGAATGCCTGAACAACAAGCCCCGAGAGGGCGAATACGATAAAGGGCACAATCCGCTCGGCCACGTCATCCTGTGCCAGCGGGGCAGCAGGTTCTCGTTCGCGCTCCAGATCGCGCATCACAAAGCTACTGCGGCTGACCAGAACCAGCACGCCAATCGAGAGGGTCGAGAACATCAGCCAGCCGGCAAAGCTGTGAAAGCCGTTGACCGCAAGTTCTGGCGACAGATGCGCGCCGATCAACGGAAGCGCGGTGATGCGCAGCACGTTGAACACCCAGCTTGTCACAAGCGCCAGAGGCCAGATCACCAGCCAGAAGCGCTTGAGGCGCAAAGCGTCGCGAAACAACACCGCGAAGAGCGCCAGAAACACCGTGATCAGAACAAAGCCTTCGATCCCCGAGCAGCTATCGGCGACCCTGACCAGAAAATCATCCGCCCCGATCACATGCACGCTCGGGTCCGCTGTCACCCGGTCGGACACCAGCGACAAAATCACCACCACGGCGATAAAGGTGATATCGGTCAGAACCTCCTGATACCAGAGCGGCCCAAGCAGAACCATGAGCCCCGGCAAGACCGCCGCAAGCCCGATCAGCGCCAGGAGCGACCGCGCCCGCCCACGCAGCCAGTGCCACCAAGCGCCCGGCTTTGCCAGCCAGAAAAGACCGCCAAATGCGGCCAAAGCCGCGCCAAGCACAAGCACCGGAAACACAAGGTGAAACGCCGCGCTCATATCCGGCGGGGCCACCACGCCAAGCGGCGCAAGAATCAGGCCAAAGCCAAGCCCATGCACCAGCCCGGACATCCGCCCGCCCGGTGCGGTGCGACAGATATCGGCACAGTCGTGGCGCGCGCGGTCGCGCCTAAAGGTAGATGCCAAGCAGGAAACTGACGCACATCACCCCAAGCGCCAGCCCGGGCAGACCTCGGCAGGCGCCCTCAATCGCGGCCTGGCGGCATTCAATCTGGCTCAGGACCTGAAAGGCGAGGATCACCACGACCATCTCGGCCACGTATAACGCGCCAAGCCAGACCGCCCGCGAGGGCAGAAAGCGGGTCTGTGTTGCCTCTGTCATGGCCCAAAGCCCTATGTCCGAGACTTGATCGCAATAAGGCAGGCTTTGGGCGATTTGCAGGAGACCGCGTTAAAGCCCGAGCTTGTCGCGCATAAAGGCAAGCGCCACGCTTAGCCCATCAGGCGCAATCCCATGGCCCGTGCCCTTCATGATATGGGCATAGACATCCTGCCAGCCCGCCCCCTGCAAGGCCTCCGCGGCCTCGGGCAGGGATTGCACCGGCACCACGTCATCGGCATCGCCATGCAGCAACAGGATCGGCGGGCGGCTGACGGTATCGTCCTGCAACATCTCAGGCGACAACAGACGCCCCGAGAAGGCCACGACACCCGCCACCGCATCTTCGCGGCGCGGCGCCACATGCAGCGACATCATCGTGCCCTGGGAAAAGCCGAACAGGACCACCTGTTCGGGCAACAGATCCTCATCCACCATCAGCGCATCCAGAAACGCGTTCAGATCCTCAGAGGCCGCCATCAAGCCGCGATGCGCCTCTTCCTCGCTTGATCCGTCGATCCAGGGGATCGGAAACCATTGCAGCCCGAACGGCATGCCGGAAATGGATTCAGGCGCATCAGGCGCCAGGAATAACGTATCGGGAAGGTGCTCGCCCAAAGGATCGGCCAGCCCCAGAAGGTCGGCACCATTGGCGCCATAGCCGTGCAAAAAAACCACCGCCGAGCGGGTTGCGCCCGAAATTGGTTCCTTGCGCTCTGCTTTCAATACGCGTGTCATCTGATCCCTTCCCTGTCCTTCGCAATCCGGTAGTAGGCCCATAAAAGCCGCGCCGCAACCGATCGCCACGGCGCCCAACCTTCGGCCATCTGCCGAAACGCCCGCTCTTTCGGGCGCTCCGGCAGGTCATAAAGCAGGCGCGCGGCCTCTTGCAACGCAAGATCACCGGGAGCAAAGACATCGGCGCGCCCGAGGCTGAACATTGCATAAATTTCCGCCGTCCAGACCCCGATTCCGGGCACTTGGGTCAGCGTGGCGATCACCGCATCGTCGGGCGCGCTGCGCAGGGCATGATAATCAATCTCGGCCTCGGCCAGGGCGCGGGCATAGCGCGCCTTCTGACGGCTAAGCCCCTCGGCGCGCAGGCTCTCCTCTGAGGCGGCCAGAACCGCTTTCGGCTCGCTTAACCCTGCGGCCTTGAGCCGGGTCCAGATCGCATTGGCCGAGGCGACGCTGACCTGTTGGCTGACAATCGCGCTCAACAACCGCTCAAACCCATCCTCTGTGCGCCGCAATGGCAAGTCGCCGGTCTGCGCATAGGCCTCTTTCAGGCGCGGGCAGATGCCACAGAGATAGGCCGTACCCTCTTTCACATCCGCCTCGGTCTCAATAATCCGCCCGGTCATAGCGCATTCACCCAAGTCAGCGCCGCCTCGACGGTTTCCACGCGCGGCGCGTCGGGCTGTTCGGGGCGGTTGATCACAAGCACCCGAAGGCCAAGATCGCGCGCCGCCACGAGTTTCGACATCGGCGCGCTGCCGCCTGCATTCTTGACCACAAGCCAGTCGATGGCGAGGCGCTTGAACAGCTCGCGCTCATGCTCTTCGCTGAACGGCGGCCGCCCGATCAGGTATTCGCCGTTTTCAAACGGAAACGCCGCCTCGGGCGGGTCGATCTGACGACAGATAAGATAGCATCCGGCGAGGTTGGCAAAGCGCTCAAGCGTTTGCCGCCCGGTGGCCAGAAACACCCTCGCGCCCTTCGGGATATGGGCGACGGCGTCTTCTTCGCGGTCGATGAACACCCAATTATCACCGGGGCCTGCCGTCCATTCGGGGCGCAACAGCTGGCAATAGTGAATGCCCTGCGCCGCGCAGACCCGCGCGCTGCGCCGTGAGATATGCGCCGCAAAAGGGTGCGTTGCGTCAAGCACCGCCCTGATCTCCGCCTCTTGCAGATAGCGCGCAAAGCCCTCTGCCCCGCCAAACCCGCCAATCCGAAGCGGCACACCAAGCGCCTGCGGCGCCCGCGTTGCCCCCGCCAGCGAGGCCACTACATCGCGGCCCTGCTCGCTCAATGCACGCGCCAATGTCTGGGCTTCTCCCGTGCCCGCCAGCAACAGGATCGTCATGCGCCCGGCCCAGGCGCGCCCGCGCGGGCAATAACCGCGCCCTTGCGATCAATCACCACGATATCAACGCCGATCGCATCGGGCAACATGGCCCGCACCTTTTCAAGCGCCGTCTCCGCCACCCAATTTGCCAGGGTTTCCCCAGCCTCTTCATAGGCTTGAAGCGCAGTATTCATGTATTTCAGGTCAGGCATGCCAAGCACCTCGGCCAGGGCGTCAAAATCCACCTGACTGCGCCCGGAATGCAGATCGCGCGCGCCCTGCGCCAGCTTGACCATCTTGCCGATCCCGCCGCCAATTGTGACATGGGGCAAGGGATGCTTGGCGAGATACTTCAACAACCCACCGGCAAAATCGCCCATATCCAGCATGGCATGATCCGGCAGGCCGTAAAGCTGTTGCACCACCGTCTCGCTGGTGGCCCCGGTACAGCCCGCCACATGCGCCAGGTCGGCACCACGCGCCACGTCGATCCCGCGGTGAATAGAGGCGATCCAGGCGGCGCAGGAAAACGGCCGTACAATGCCGGTGGTGCCAAGGATCGACAGACCGCCCTTGATGCCCAAACGCGGGTTCCAGGTCTGCTGCGCAAGCGCCGCGCCGCCGGGCACCGAAATCGTGATCTCGATATCGGGGCGCTCGCCAAGCCGCTCGGCGGTGTCGGCAACGGTGGCCTGCATCATCTGGCGCGGCACCGGATTGATGGCCGGTTCTCCGGGCGGGATCGGCAGGCCCGGCATGGTAACCACACCCACGCCCTCACCCGCGCGAAACACGACGCCCTTTGCCGAGTGCGCCACCCGTGCGATGATCATCGCGCCATGGGTGACATCCGGGTCATCGCCCGCATCCTTGATCACCCCGGCCTCGGCCCAACCCTCGCCCTGATCGGCATGCGCGATGGCAAATTCCGGCATCTCGCCCTTGGGCAGGGTTATCACCACCGATTTCGGGCAAGGCGCCCCCCATAGCATTTCAAGCGCCGCGCGCGTGGCGGCGGTGGCGCAGGCGCCCGTGGTCCAGCCGCGGCGCAGGGGGGTATCGGGTTTGCGTGCCATATCTTGCGCGGACTATAGGCGCGCCGCCGCACAAGGCCAATTGCCAAATCCACCCGGAGGATCTTTCGCGGCCTCCCCCTTCTTCTTGCCCTAAATATCCCCGCCGGAGGCTCCTCAGCTGTCCGCATGCGGAGCGCGTGAAGTGTGATCATGTCGCTCTTCACCCGGTGTTGCGTCGCTTGCCACCTTTTCCCCCGGGCAGACTCGCGGCATATAGAGGCATGACCGACTCGCACCCCTCTTTTCCCGCCCGCCTTGCCGGGCATGACTGGCCCGAACTCAAACCCGGCTGGGTCTGGCTTTGCGGCGCAGGCCCCGGTGATCCGGGGCTTTTGACGCTGCATGCGCTCAATGCGCTCAATCAGGCCGATGTGGTGATCTATGACGCCCTGGTGCAGCAGGATATTCTAGCCTGGGCCCCGCAGGCCCGCCACATCTATGCGGGCAAACGCGGCGGCAAGCCCTCGGCGAAACAGCGCGACATCTCTTTGCAACTCGTCGATCTGGCACGCGCCGGTCACAAGGTGCTGCGCCTCAAGGGCGGCGATCCGTTTGTCTTCGGGCGTGGCGGCGAAGAGGCGCAAACCCTGGTGCAACATGGCGTGCCGGTGCGCATCATCCCCGGCATCAGCGCGGGCATCGGCGGTCTGGCCTATGCCGGCATCCCGGTGACCCATCGCGACGTCAACCAGTCGGTGACCTTTGTCACCGGCCATGATCAATCCGGCGAAACCCCCTGTTCGCTCGACTGGCAGGCCATCGCCAAGGGTAGCCAGGTCCTCGTGATCTACATGGGCATGAAGCACGCAGCCCAGATCACTGCCTCGTTGCTCGCCGCGGGCCGCCCCGCGGATGAGCCTTGCGCGGTGGTGTCCTCGGCCACCACCCCGGACCAAAAAGTGCTTGAAACCACCCTCGGCCAGATGGCCGCCGATATCGAGGCCAGCGGGATGGAGCCGCCGGCGATCCTCTGCGTCGGGCGCTCTGTCCTGATGCGTCAGGTGCTTGACTGGCAAGGCATGATGGCAGGCGCGGCACCGCGCGACCTTGATCCTCTGGGGCGTGGCCTCCCGGCCGAGGTTTCATGCCCGGGCTGATCCTGGCCGCGCCCTCGTCGGGTGCGGGCAAGACAACCGTGACGCTGGCGCTTTTGCGGCTTTTGTCCCGCGAGGGGCTGGCGGTGCGCGGTGCCAAATCCGGCCCCGATTACATCGACCCCCGCTTTCACGAGGCCGCCTGTGGCGCGCCCTGCCCCAATCTTGATGCCTGGGCCATGTCACCTGAGCGGCTTGCCGATCTGGCCGCAGGCGACGGTCTTTTGATCATCGAAGGCGCGATGGGTCTGTTTGACGGCGCCGCGCCCGACGGGCGCGGCGCGGTGGCCGACCTTGCGCGCAAAATGTCGCTTCCGGTGGTGCTTGTGGTCGATGCCGGGCGAATGGCCGGTTCTGTCGCCCCGCTGGTGGCCGGATTTGCCGGGTATGATGCCTCCGTGCGCGTGGCCGGGGTCATTCTCAACAATGTCGGCTCCGAGCGCCACGAGGCAATGTTGCGCCGCGCGCTCGCCCCGCTAGGCCTGCCGGTTCTGGCAGCCCTGCGCCGCAGCCCCGACCTCGCGCAGCCCTCGCGCCACCTTGGATTGGTGCAGGCCTCAGAGCGCGCCGATCTTGAGGCTTTCCTGAACACGGCGGCGGATGCGCTTGGTGCCACGCTTGATCGCAATGCGATTTTGGCGCTTGCCGCACCCTTGCCCGCCCCCGGCAAAGCCGCCCGCCTTGTGCCACCCGCGCAGGTGATTGCCGTGGCACAGGACCGCGCCTTTGGCTTTGCCTACCCGCATATGCTGGGCGATTGGCGCGCGGCGGGCGCAGAGCTTCGCATGTTCTCGCCACTCGAAGATGAGCCGGTGCCCGACGCCGGTTTCGTGTTTCTGCCCGGCGGCTATCCCGAGCTGCATGCCGGGCGGCTGAGCAACGCTCACACCTTCATGCAAAGCCTGAGGATCTCCGCGCAAAACTCTGATATTTATGGAGAATGCGGCGGATACATGACCCTTGGTGAGGGCCTGATCGACGCGGACGGCACGCGCCACGCCATGGCAGGCCTCTTGCCGCTTGAGACCAGTTTTGCCACACGCAAACTGCACCTGGGATACCGGCGGCTCACCGCCCCTGACGGGCCGTTTCGCGGCGCATGGGCCGGGCATGAATTTCATTACGCCAGCACCCTGCGCGCCGAAGGGCCGCCGCTGTTTGCCGCTCAGGACGCCGAGGGCACCGCCCTGCCCGATATGGGATTGAAGCACAGCCGGGTCAGTGGCTCGTTCGCGCATCTGATCGACCGGCGTTAATTGCGCTTGCGGCGCATGCGCACGCGGTCTAGCACTTTGCCCATGACTGATGCCGCCCTCATGCCCGACGATAGCCGCGCCCGGCGCAATGTTGCCGTTCTGGTCGCTGCACAAGCGGTTCTTGGCGCGCAGATGCCGATGATATTTGTCGTGGCCGGCTTGGCCGGGCAATCCTTGGCCACCAATATCTGTTTTGCCACCCTGCCGATTTCGCTGATCGTCCTCGGCTCGATGCTCTCGGCAACGCCGGTTTCGCACCTGATGCAGACCTACGGGCGCCGCGCCGGCTTTATGCTTGGCGCAGGGGCTGGCGCAATCGGAGGGGCAATTGGGGCCTATGGCCTTTATGTCGCGTCGTTTCCACTCTTCCTTTTCGGAAGCCTGATCACCGGCACCTATATGTCAGCACAGGGGTTTTACCGCTTTGCCGCTGCCGACACGGCCAGCGACGGCTTTCGCCCCAAGGCGATCTCTTACGTGATGGCGGGCGGGTTGCTGAGCGCCATTATCGGCCCGCAACTTGTCAAGATCACCTCGCAGGCGATGGTGATTCCGTTTCTCGGCACCTATCTTGCGGTGATTGCGCTGAACCTTGGCGGCGCGTTCTTGTTTCTGCTGCTGGATATTCCCAGGCCGCCGGTGCCGTCAGTGGACGCACCGCGCGGGCGTACCCGGATGGAATTGCTCAGAACACCACGCATCGCCGTCGCCGTGATCTGTGCAATGGTGGCCTACGCGCTGATGAACCTGGTGATGACGTCGACCCCGCTGGCGGTGGTCGGCTGTGGTTTTACCGAAAACCATGCCGCTGATATTGTCACGGCCCATGTGCTGGCGATGTATGTACCGTCCTTCTTCACAGGCCATCTGATCGCGCGCTTTGGCGTCGAGAGGATCGTGGCGACCGGCCTTTTGATCCTGGCCGCTGCCGGTGCCGTGGCCTTGCAGGGCATCGAGATCGGCAACTTCTTCGGCGCATTGATCCTGCTTGGGCTTGGCTGGAACTTCGGCTTTATCGGGGCCACGACCATGCTTGCCGGAGCCCACGCCCCGCACGAGCGCGGCCGGATGCAGGGGCTGAACGACCTTCTGGTCTTCGGCGGCGTAACCTTCGCCTCTCTTGCCTCTGGCGGCTTGATGAACTGCTCGGGCGGTGATGCTCAGACCGGCTGGACAGCGGTCAATCTCGCCATGGCGCCGTTTCTGGTTCTGGCGGGCGGCGCGCTGATCTGGCTGATGCTGCGCCCGAAAGACGCCTGAGAGCTATGAGACAAATGTCGAATTTGAGTATTTTCAGAACGGTGAAAGACATGTTGCCTCCTTTCATCTTTCCCTGAAATACTCATTTCCAAGGGGCCTGCCGCAAACACTAACCGAATTGGGAATCACATGATTTTGGACATTTGGCAAAGCTATCGGCGCCTGCCCATTTGGGTGCAGCTTTGGGTCGCGCTTATCCTTGTGCCGGTGAATGCCGCCTCGCTGGTGTTTTTGGGGGCGCCGATGGGGGCCTGGGTGGCGGTCATGGCTGTCGGGGCGATGCTTTTGAATGGGGTGATCATGCTGGTTGAGCGCGGGTTTTCAAAGATGATGGCCCTGCCGCATGTGCTGATCTGGACGCCGCTTGTCGTGCTGATCCTGTGGCTTTTGGCAAAGGGCGATCTCGCGCCGGGATATGCGCGTTACCTTATGGTCCTGCTTGCGGTTGATCTGTTTTCACTGGCGCTGGATTATGCCGATACCGTGAAATGGCTCAAGGGAGAGCGCCACATCGCGTGACGCTGGCCCGAAGCGAGGCCGCCCAACCGGGAGGAAGAGCGGCCTCCGTTGCTGCTTTAGCCGAGTTTGCTCAGGCGTTTGAACAGGCTTGAGGTATCCCAACGCCCGCCGCCCATGTTCTGCACATCCTTGTAGAACTGATCCACAAGCGCCGTGACCGGCAGGCTGGCGCCGGTTTCATCCGCCGTGCTCAGGCAGATGCCCAGATCCTTGCGCATCCAGTCGACGGCAAAGCCATGCTCGAACTTGTCGTCGATCATCGTCTCGTAGCGGTTCGACATCTGCCAGCTGCCGGCGGCGCCCTGGCTGATCACCTCGACCACGGCACGCCCGTCAAGACCGGCCTTGTCGGCGAAATGCAGCGCTTCGCTGAGCCCCTGAACCAGACCGGCAATGGCAATCTGGTTGCACATCTTGGTCATCTGACCGGCGCCACTCTCGCCGATCCGGCGGCACAGCTTGGCATAGGTGTTCATCACCGGCTCGGCCGCGTCATAGGCGCCCTGATCGCCGCCACACATGATCGAGAGCTGGCCGTTTTCGGCCCCTGCCTGACCACCGGAAATCGGCGCATCGACAAAGTTCAGCCCCGCCGCCTTGGCCGCGGCGTAAAGCTCGGTCGTGACCTTCGCCGACACCGTGGTGTGATCGACAAATGTGGCCCCGGCCTTCATACCCGCAAAAGCCCCGTCCGGCCCAAGACAAACGCCGCGCAGATCATCGTCATTGCCGACGCAGGCCATCACGAAATCCGCGCCTTCCGCCGCCTCGCGCGGGGTCGCGGCATGCGAGCCGCCATGCTCGGCCGCCCATTTATCGGCTTTTGCCGCCGTGCGGTTATAGACGCAGACATCGTGGCCAGCCGCCTGCAAATGCCCCGCCATCGGATAGCCCATCACACCGAGCCCAAGAAACGCCAGTTTCGTCATTGTCTTTCCTCTCCCATTGTCTCGCCCCGGATTTCTGACTATCCCCAAAGCCTGATGCAAGTGGAAAATAGGACGGGCGACAGGCATGTCACAGGTTATGAAGTGGTTATTGCGCCTTGCGGGCGGGGCCGTCCTTCTGGCGCTGCTGGTTTTGAGCGGAGCCTATTTCTTGTTGTCGCGCTCCTTGCCCGATTATGACAGGCACCTCACGGTAAGTGGCCTGAGCGCCCCGGTCGAGATCGTGCGCAACAATGCCAATGTTCCGCATATCTTTGGTACCACCGACGCGGATACGTTTTTCGGGCTCGGCTATGCCCATGCCCAGGATCGCCTCTGGCAGATGATGATAATGCGCCGCACGGCTCAGGGCCGCCTCTCAGAAGTGTTCGGCGCGCGCACGCTCAACATCGACAAGGTGCTGCGCCGCTTTGATCTTTACACGCAGGCGCGCCAGTCGGTCGAGGTGCAGGATGCGCAAACCCTCGCCGCGCTCAAGGCCTATTCCGCGGGCGTTAATGCACGGCTGGCCGAAATCAACGCCTCCGCCCTTGGCCGCGGCGCGCCGGAACAGTTCCTTTTCAACGCACCGATTTCGCCCTGGCAGCCGGCCGATTCCATTGCCCTGATCAAATTGCTGGCCGTGCAACTGTCGTCGCATCTTGAAAACGAGGTGCTGTTTGCGCGCTCCTCACTGGCGCTTGAAGACGCGGCACGGCTTGACGATATCATGCCGCTCGCCCCCGGAAGCGGGATCGCCGCCCTGCCCGGTTATGCCGCTCTGTTCCCGGCCGAGAGCTGGCGGCGCGTGGCCCGCGCCGAGACCGCGCCCAAAGACCCGCTGTCGCCGTTCAACAAGCGCGCCTTTGCCGGGGCCTCGAACGCCTTTGCTGCTGCGCCTGCGCGCTCGACCTCGGGGGGCACTCTCTTGGCCAATGATCCGCATCTGGGGTTTTCAGCCCCCGGCATCTGGTATCTGGCCCGGCTTGAGTTGCGCTCCGGTGGCGTGATCGGCGGCACCATTCCGGGCATTCCGGTGGTCCTGACCGGACGCAGCGCGCGCTTGGGCTGGGGCGTGACCTCGTCCTACATGGATGATCAGGACCTGTTCATCGAAGAGCTCAACCCGGCCAACCCGTCGGAATATCGCACGCCTGACGGGTACAAACCGTTCCGCACCTCGCGCTCGATCATCCAGATCAAGGACGAGGCCCCGGTCACGCTGACCCTGCGCTGGTCCGACAATGGCCCGATCCTGCCCGGCAGCCACTATGACCTCGCCGAGGTCACCCCCGCCGGTCATGTCGCCGCCCTGAGCTGGACCGCACTGAGCGCGCAGGACACGACGATGACCGCCGCAATGGCGCTGATGCGGGCGCAATCGGTGGATCAGGGGATCGAGGCCGGGCGGCTTTTCGTGGCGCCCTCGCAGAACCTGACGCTTGTCGATCAAGAGGTGATCGCTCTTAAGTCCATCGGCGCAATGCCGCGCCGCGATGCGCGTCACGAAAGCCAGGGCCGCATGCCAAGCCGTGGCTGGTTGCCGGAAAACCGCTGGCAGGGGATGCTGGCCTATGCCGCCCACCCCGAATTCATTGCCCCTCAGGGCGGGATCCTCGGCAACACCAACAACAAGGTGGTTGACCGGCCCTTCCCGCTTCACATGAGCTTTCTGTGGGGCGACACACAGCGCGTGCACCGCTGGCGACGCCTGATGCAGAACCGCGAGGTGCATACCCGCGACAGCTTTATCGAGGCCCAGCTTGACAACGTAAGCTTTACCGCCCGCTCGCTTCTACCCCTGATCGGTGCCGATCTGTGGTTCACCGGCGAGGCCGCCCCCGAGGGCACACCAGAGCGCCTGCGCCAACGCGCGTTGACGCTTTTGGCAGAGTGGAACGGCGAGATGAACGAACACCTGCCCGAGCCGCTGATTTACGCCGCCTGGATGCGCGCGCTTCAAAATCGGCTGATCCGCGATGATCTCGGCCCCCTGGCTTATGAGTTTGACCACCCTGACCCGGTCTTTATCGAGCGCGTGTTCCGCAATGCCGATGGCGCTTCGGCCTGGTGCGATGTCAAGCAATCCTCGCCGATTGAGACCTGCACCGATATCGCGCGCATGGCACTTGACGACGCGCTGATCTGGATATCAGAGCGCTATGGCACCTCGCTGGAAAGCCTGCGATGGGGCGACGCACATCAGGCCACCCATGACCATCAGGTCCTCGGCGAAGTGCCACTCCTGCGCTATTTCGTGAACATCCGCCAATCCACCTCGGGGGGCGACAACACCCTGTTGCGCGGGCGCACACGCGGCGGCGACGGGCCCGATCCGTTCCAGAACGTGCACGGCGCCGGCTACCGCGGGGTCTATGACTTCGCCGATCCCGACAGCAGCGTGTTCGTCATCGCCACCGGCCAGTCGGGCCATTTCCTCAGCCGCCATTACGATGACCTCTCGCAACTCTGGCGGCGCGGCGAATATATCCCGATGTCGCTTGACGAGGGCCTGGCGCGCGCCGCTGCCGTGGGCATCACCACGCTGACCCCGGCAGCCCCCTGACACCCCTTCTTCTTGGCACAAATACTCCCGCCGGAGGCGTCCCGCCCGCGCCCCATGATACAGCACCGCCCATGAAAAATGGCAGGCCCGTAAAGGCCCGCCATTCCAATCGCTTCGCATGGCGTTCAGGATCAGTGCGCAGCCGCCACCGCGCGCCGGGTCATCACCGTCACAAGATGGGCGCGGTAATCGCCCGATCCGTGCAGATCGCTGATCATGCCCGATCCATCAACGCTTAGTTCCTCAATCGCCTCGGGGGCGAAATTCGCGCTCAGCGCGGCCTCGGCCTCAGACCAGCGGAACACGCCGCCCTCGGACGCGCCGGTCACCGCCACGCGCACGCCGTCGGCGTATTTGGCGACAAACACCCCGACAAGCGCGAAGCGCGAGGCGGGTTGCTCGAACTTCTGATAGCTGGCCTTTTCGGGCACCGGAAAGCGCACCTCGGTGATGATCTCGCCATCCTCAAGCGCCGTGGTGAACAGCCCGTCAAAGAAATCATCCGCCGCGATCTCGCGATTGCTGGTGATGATTGTCGCGCCAGAGCCAAGAACCGCCGACGGATAACAGGCCGAGGGGTCATTATTGGCCAGGCTGCCGCCGATGGTGCCGCGATTGCGCACCGCCGGGTCGCCGATGTGACCGGCAAGATCGGCAAGCGCGGGATAGGCCCCGGCGCCCGCCGCGACATCGGCATGGCATGTACCACCGCCAATGCAAAGGCTGCCGTCATCGGTCGTACAGATCCCCTTCATCTCGGAAATCCCGGTCAGGCTGACAAGTTTGGCCGGCGCCGCAAGGCGCTGTTTCAGCGTCGGGATAAGGGTCTGCCCGCCGCCAAGCGCCTGCGCCTCTTCATGGCCAAGGGCGCTCACCGCATCGCCGATGGTGGTCGGACGTTCGATATCAAATGCATACATGCTGTCTCTCCTTACCCTTGCATCGCTGCCCAGACCCGCGAGGGGCTGAGGGGCATGTCGATATGGGTTACGTTCTTGCCACCAGATTGCAGCGCGTCGATCACCGCATTGACCACCGCAGGCGGGCTGCCGATGGCCCCCGCCTCGCCGCAGCCCTTCACACCCAAGGGATTGTGGGTACAGGGCGTCTGACAGGAGTGATCGACCGTATAGAACGGCACATCATCGGCGCGCGGCATCGCGTAATCCATGTAGGATCCGGTTTGCAACTGGCCGTTCTCGTCATAGGCGCAGGCCTCAAGCAGGGCCTGTCCGATGCCCTGACCGATGCCGCCATGCACCTGGCCGGACACGATCATCGGGTTGACGATATTGCCAAAGTCATCTGCCGCCGAGAACCGCTCGATGGTGACGCGCCCGGTCTCGGGATCAACCTCGACCTCGCAGGCATAGGCGCCCGAGGGGTAGGTAAAGTTCGACGGATCGTAAAACGCGGTTTCCTCAAGGCCCGGCTCGATATCCTCAAGCGGATAGTTGTGCGGCACATAGGCCGCCAGCGTGACATCGCCCCAGGCGACGGATTTATCCGTGCCCGCAACGCTGAACGCGCCGTCCTTAAGTTCGATATCGGCCTCGCTGGCCTCCATCAAATGCGCCGCGATCTTCTTGGCCTTGTTGATGATCTTCTCGGTGGCGCGCACCATCGCGCTTCCGCCCACGGCGAGCGAGCGAGAGCCATAGGTGCCCATGCCCATCGGCCCGTTGTTGGTGTCGCCGTGGATAATCTCGACCATGCTGGCGTCAATCCCGATCATCTCGGCAATCACCTGCGGAAAGGCGGTTTCATGGCCCTGTCCGTGGCTGTGGCTTCCGGTCATGACCACAAGACCGCCGGTGGCATTCACCCGCACCGTGGCGGATTCATAAAGGCCCGCGCGCGCGCCCAACTGGCCGACAAGGTTGCTGGGCGCGATGCCGCAGGCCTCGATGTAGCAGTTGATGCCAAGACCGCGCAGCTTGCCTTTGGCCTCGCTCGCCTTGCGGCGCGCCTCAAAACCGCTGAGATCACCGATCTCTTGCAGCTTGTCCATGGTGGCATGGTAATCGCCGGTGTCATATTCCACCGCCACGGGCGTGGCATAGGGGAACTCGGTGATAAAGTTCTGACGGCGCAGGGCGATGGGGTCAACGCCCAACTCGCGCGCCGCCTTGTCGATCACGCGCTCAAGCTGGAACGTCGCCTCGGGGCGCCCGGCGCCGCGATAGGCATCGACCGGAACTGTGTTGGTAAAGACCGCCTTGACGTTCACATAGATCAGCGGCGTCTTGTAATTGCCCGCCATCAGAGTGCCATGCAGCCATGTCGGCACCGAGGGCGCGAAGGTCGACAGATACGCCCCCATATTGGCATGGGTATCGGTGCGCAGCGCGGTAAAGTTGTTGTCCTTGTCCAGCGCCAGCTCGATCTTGGTGACGTGATCGCGCCCATGCGCGTCGGACATGAACGCCTCGGAGCGCGTGCTTGTCCATTTCACCGGGCGGTTGAGCGCCTTGGCGGCAAAGGTACAGAACGCCTCTTCGGCATAGTGGAAAATCTTGGTGCCAAAGCCGCCGCCCACATCGGGCGAGACCACGCGCAATTTATGTTCGGGAATGCCAAGCACAAAGGCGCCCATCAGCAGGCGGATCACATGCGGGTTCTGCGAGGTGGTGTAAAGCGTGTGATCGCCGGTCGAGCGGTTGAAATCACCCACCGCCACGCGCGGCTCCATCGGGTTGGCGATCAGCCGGTTGTTGACCAGTTCAAGCGTGGTGACATGCGCGGCCTTCTCGAAGGCCTCGTTCACCGCGCCCTTGTTCTCTTCGACAAATCCCCAGTCATAGCAAAGGTTACTCTTGAGATCGTCATGCACCTTCGGCGCGCCCTCCTTGAGGGCGTCCTTCATGTTCACGACGGCGGGCAATTCGTCGATGTCATATTCGATGGCCTCGGCCGCATCGCGGGCCTGGGCATAGGTTTCGGCAACGATCGCGGCAATCGGATCACCGACATGTCGCACCTTGCCCTGGGCCAGAACCGGATGGGCCGGCTCCTGCATCACCTCGCCAAAGCGGTCGGTGACCTGCCAGCCGCAGGGAATGCCGCCGACGCCCTCGAAATCCGCACCGGTAAAGATGCGCAGCACGCCGGGCATGGCCGAGGCCGCCTCGGTGTCGACCTTGTTGATTAGCCCGTGTGCCACGTCCGAGCGCAGGAAATGCACATAGGCCTGACCGTGCAGGTTGATGTCATCGGTGTAATTGCCGTTTCCGGTCAGAAACCGGACGTCCTCGCGGCGCTTCGTGCTGGCGCCAATGCCTCCGTCTTTGGGCATGTCTTAATCCTCCCTTGGGGTCCGTGTGATGAACGCGGCGTGGGTTTCACCCACCCTACGCATCATTCGGCAGCGATTGCGCTGACGTCCTGGCCGGATGCGGCCAGGATCGCCTTGACGATGTTGTGATAGCCGGTGCAGCGGCAGATATTGCCCTCAAGGTAATCACGCACCTCGGCCTCGGTCGGCTTGGGGTTGTCCTTGAGAAGAGCCGCCGCAGACATCACCATGCCCGGCGTACAGAACCCGCATTGCAATCCGTGATGATCCTGAAACGCCTGCTGGATGGTGTTGAGCGTGCCATCGGGCGCGGCCATGCTCTCAATCGTGAGAACCTCGGCGCCCTCGGCCTCGGCGGCGAACATGGTGCAGGCCTTGACCGCCTTGCCATCCACATGCACCACGCAGGCGCCACACTGGCTTGTGTCACAGCCGACATGCGTGCCGGTCAGTCCAAGGGTTTCTCGCAGAAATTCGACAAGCAGCGTCCGGCCTTCAATCTGGCCCGACGCGGACTTGCCATTCACGGTCATGTTGACCTGTGGCATTGGCACCTCCCGTTGGTATTTATCTTTTCTCCAGATCAGACCTTAGTAGGATCGGCCTGACTGTCCAGTCCGACTAAAGCATGCCCTCCGCAACTTGAGAACCCAAATTCTTGAAATTCAGTCGCGCCCGGCACGGCGCGGTTGCGGACGGGTCGGGATTTCCTTGAGAAGGCCCCCCACCCCCATCGCCGCCATTTCCGCCGATCCCACCGACAGGCCGCAGGCGACCCGCGACAGCACCCAATCGGCGCCATGCAACACCGGGCTGCGGGCACTTCCGGGCAGGCCGATCACCGGGGTGCCGCGCAGATCGCCGAGAAACAAAAGGTTTCCGGGATCGACCGGCATGCCAAAGCGCGTCACCGTTCCGCCCGCAAGCCGCAGCGCCTGCGGCGCGGTATCGAACGGATCAGAGGTGGCCGAGGCCGTGAGAATAAGCACGATATCGCCCCTGGCGGCGGCGATATCCTGTGCGAGGGCGGTGGCGTCATGGGCGCAGGTCCGGGTCTCGATCAGCTCCATTCCAAGGCCGGTCACCCGCGCGGCAATCGCCTCGGCGCCCTTGGTGCCGGGGCCGCCGGGAATATCGGTGACGATCAGGCTGGCGGTTCTGTGCTTTGCCTGCACCAGCCGCACCGCGTCGCGCGCAAGGTCTGCGGCGCGCGCAAGCGCCGCAACGGGCACGCCATAGGCGATGATCTTGACCGTGGCGATCATGCCGCCTGTCCGGATTTGATGAAAATCTGGCACGGTGGCGACGGTGATCATCGGGTCAACCGCATTGGCAGCGTTGATCTTGTCGGCGTCAAGACGCACCACGCCGGGGCGCTCGGCACTGAGGTTCACCCGCCCGGTAAAGGGCGCGCTGAGGTGGATATCGCGGCCCTGCCCCAAAAGCGCGCGCGCCAGTTCTGCGGCGGCGGCGTCTTCGTGCAGATCGCCCGGTTCAAGGCGCGCCACGGTGACCTCGTCAAACCCCGCCGCGCGCAGGACTTTGAGGTGATCGCCGTCAAGCACCACGCCCTTGCGCAAGCGCCCGTCCGGCAATTGCTCGGAATGGGCAAGGATCGCGCCGATCGCCTGATCAATCGGAACGGGGCCGAACTTCACGCGCCGAGCCTTAGAACACGGGTGATTTCCGCCAGCACCGCCACGGCAATCTCGGCCGGGCCCGCCGCGCCGATATCAAGCCCGATGGGACCGTGAATGCGCGCGATTTCATGCTTGGAAAACCCGGCCTGCTCAAGGCGTTCCACCCGCTTGGCATGGGTGCGGGTCGACCCGAGCGCGCCGATATAGAATATATCCGAGCGCAGCGCCTCGGCGAGAGCCGGATCGTCAAGCTTGGGGTCATGGGTCAGCAGAACAAGCGCCGTGCGGCTATCGAGGCCATAGGCCTGCACCGCCTCGTCGGGCCACTCGTGCAGGATGGTTTCACCGGGAAAGCGCGCCTCGGAGGCAAAGCTTTCGCGCGGGTCGATCAACAGCGGGTCATAGCCCGCGATCCGCGCCATCGGCACAAGGGCCTGGGCGATATGCACCGCACCGACTATGATCAGGCGCAGCGGCGGGTTGTGGATGGCCACGAAGGTTTCGCCATCCTCTTCAAAGCCCGAGCGGTCCATGCGAAAGCGTTCGCCGTGGCCCTCGCGCTCAAGCCTCCGTATGGCGGTCATCCCGGTGACATAGGCCACCGGCACGCGCGCGTCGCGTGCCAGAACGAGATCTGCCAAAAGCGGTTCGGGCAGGACCGAGCCGACCGGCTCGACCAGCACCCGGATGGTGCCGCCACAGGCGAGGCCAACCGCAAAGGCATCGCCGTCAGTGACGCCATATTCAAGCATCACCGGCTTGCCGTCCTCAATCGCGTCCAGCGCCTCGGCGACGACTGCGCCCTCGACACAGCCGCCGGAGACCGAGCCGGCAATCTCGCCCGCGCCGGAAATCGCAAGCTGGCTGCCGACCCGGCGCGGCGCGCTGCCCCAGGTTTCGACCACCGTTGCCAGAGCCGCGCCCTTGCCGGCGCGGTGCCAGGCAAGCGCGGTTTCGGGGATGTCGTCAAATCTGGTCATCGTCCTCTCCCTCCGGGGATCATATCTAGCACAAACCTCGCGCCCATCCCCAAGATTTTTCGTCGGAAAATCTCACCCCTCCTCCGAGAGCGCAGCCATGAGGCGGGCCTTTTCGCCAGTATCATCGCGGCGCGAAATTGCCAGCGCCAGATCTTCCAGCGTCGCGATGGAATGGCCCGCCCGGAACGCATCCACATGCGGCAGCATGGCGCGAATGCCTTGCGCCTTGGGCGCGAAGCCTTCCCAACGCAACAACGGATTGAGCCAGATCAGCCGTCGCGACGACAGATGCAGGCGCTCCATCTCATGGCCCAGCGCCTCGGGCGCATCGCGGTCAAGGCCGTCGGTGATCAAGAGAACAACCGCGCCCTGCCCCATCACCCGGCGCGACCAGTCCCGGTTGAATTCATGCAGGCAGGCGCCGATCTTGGTGCCGCCCTCCCAGTCCTGCGCCTGTCGCCCGGCGGCGGCAAGTGCGGCATCGACGTCGCGCGTCGCCAGTTGCCGGGTGATATTTGTCAGCCGCGTGCCAAAGGTAAAGGCATGCACCTTGGCCCAGCCTGCGCCTTTCTGATTGGCCACCGCATGCAGGAAATGCAGGACCATGCGGCTATATTGGCTCATCGAGCCGGAGATATCGCAAATCACCACCAGATTGGGCCAGCGTTCACGCGGTTTTTTGCGGTGGATGCGGCGCATCTCACCGCCGTGGCGCAGCGCGGCGCGCAGGCTGCGGCGGGCGTCGATCTGGCGGCCCTGCGGGCTGGCTTCTCCGCGCCGCGACGCAAAGGGCGCCACCGGCAAGGTCAGACGCGCCAGCATGCGCTTGGCGGCGGTCATCTCTGCGTTGCTCATCTGCTCAAAATCAAGCTGGCGCAGGCGTTCTTCGCCCGACATGGTGGCGCTGGCATCGATCTCGATTTGCACCTCGTCGCTTTCTTGCTCTTCTATCTCGGGGGCATCGCGACTGATCCCGTCAAGCAGCGCCTCGGCCGCGCGCTTTTCGGCGGCCTGCGCGCTACGGTCTTCTTGCACACCACGAATGGCGGGCAGCATCATCGCCATCATGTGTTCGACATAACGCGGATCGCGCCAATAAAGCCGGAATATCTGGGCAAAGACCACCAGATGTTCGGGCCGCGTCACCAGACAGGCACGCAGCGTGTAGAAAAAGTCGGTCCGGCTTGTGAAGCCTGCCACCGCCACGGCGCGGATAGCGTCAATCACCCGGCCTGTGCCAATCGGCAGCCCGGCGGCCCGCAGCGCGCGGGCAAAATGGGTGATGTTATGGGTGAGTTTGGGATCATCCGGCAGATCAAGCCGGGCATATTCGCTCATGGTGCACGATGGGGGGCTGTCTGCCCCCCACACCCCCCGAGAGCATTTGTGCCAAGAAGAAGCATCAGTGCGGGTCCAGGCTTGCCTTGACGTCATCAAGGATGCGTTTGGCCTCGGAGCCCTGGAGTTTCTGGATGTCGTCCTGATACTTGAGGATCGCGCCCAGAGTATCGGCGATCACCTCGGGGCTGAGGCTTATGACATCGAGGGCAAGCAGGCATTTCGCCCAGTCGATGGTTTCCGCAACGCCGGGCTTTTTGAACAGATCCTCGGTGCGAAGGGCCTGGACGAATGCTACAACCTCACGTGAGAGCTGATCGGCAGCCTCGGGGGCGCGGGCCTGTAGTATCTCGATCTCGCGGTCAAAGGTCGGGTAATCGACCCAGTGATAGAGACAGCGCCGCTTGAGAGCGTCATGCACCTCGCGGGTGCGGTTCGAGGTCAGGATGACGATCGGGGGTTCGGGCGCATGGATTGTACCGAGTTCGGGGATCGTCACCTGAAAATCCGACAGGGCCTCGAGCAGAAAGGCTTCGAACGGCTCGTCGGTGCGGTCGATTTCGTCGACCAAAAGGACCGGTGCACCGCCCGCCTGCGGGCGCATCGCCTGCAAGAGAGGGCGCTCGACGAGGTATTCCTCGGTAAAGAGCTCATCCTTGAGGTGGCCGCGATCCACGCCACCTGCGGCCTCGGCGGTGCGGATGGCGATCATCTGTTCGGCAAAGTTCCATTCATAGACCGCGCTTGAGACATCGAGCCCCTCATAACATTGCAAACGGATCAGGCGGCGGCCCAGCGCGGCGGCGATGGCCTTGGCGATCTCGGTCTTGCCGGTCCCTGCCTCACCCTCAAGAAACAGCGGCCGCCCGAGGGTGAGCGCCAGAAAAGTGACCGTGCCAAGGCCGCGCCCGCAGATATAGTTCTGCTCTGCCAGGATATCCTGCACGGCGTCGATGGATGTGGGGTTTTGCACTTTGGCTCTCCGCTTGTGTCCGCTTTGTGCACAGAACTGCATGGCGGCGCGTAATGGTCAAGGGTGCCAACCTGAGACAATCGTGGTAAATACCCCCGGAATGCACACGGATTTACCAAAGTTTTGCCCAAGTTCTCACGCATGATGACGGCAACAAAGCCGCATTCAAGCGGACAGGCATAAGCAAGGTACGAGCAGATATGCAAGATAGCGCCCAGATGTTTGACGCCGATCTATCCGGTCTAGGCTGGGCGGATTGGTGTGAGCGTGCCAATGACCTGGCGGGCGATGACGGCTATTGCCAACCGCTTGGGGCCGGCCATGCGGCCGTGCTTGTGGAGCGCAAGCCAATCTTGCTTGTGACCTTTGAAACCCATCAAAAGCTGACCGAGCTTTCGCCACAGGCACAGCCGTTTGGCTGGAGCATGGTAAAGGCGCTTGGCTGGTCGCATCTCTGTGTGGTCAGCAATGGCAACACCTGGTTTCGCGATGGCCGGGTCTATGGGTTTTTCGACCGGCTTACCGATGACGGCTTTTTTGACGATTTCGAGCAGGTGATCTTTTATGGCGCCGGGCCCTGCGGCTATGCGGCGGCTGCCTTTTCGGTTGCGGCCCCCGGTGCAAGGGTTCTGATGCTTTCGCCTCAGGCCACGCTTGATCCGCGTGTTGCCGAATGGGATGACCGATATATCAAAATGCGCCGCGTCAGTTTTTCTGATCGTTACGGCTATGCCCCCGATATGCTGGATGCCGCCGATAAGGCGGTTTTGCTCTACGATCCCGAGATCGAGCTTGACGCGATGCATGCGGCGCTGTTCACGCGGCCCAATGTCTTGCGATTTCGCACCCGCTATCTTGGCTACCGGATCGAGGCAAGACTGATGCGCATGGGGATGATCCAGAGTGCCCTGGTCCAGCTGAGCACCAACAAGCTTGACCGGCTGAGCCTGTCGCGGCTGTTCCGGGCGCGTCGCGACGATACCCCCTATCTCTTAAGCGTTCTAAAGCGGCTCATGGCCGATCAGCGCGACAAGCTCACGGTGATGCATTGCCGTCGCGCCCTTGACCGCAAGGTTGGCGGCCCACGTTTCCGCAAGGCGCTCTATCTGGCCAAGAGTCGGCTTGAAGAGCTTGAAGGCGGCCCTGAGGTCTGACGGCACACAATCTCTGGCCTTGAGGCGCACGATTGTGTAAGGCCTGCGGCATGAATCAATCCCTGACCCTCCGCCGCCCCGACGACTGGCACCTGCATTTGCGCGATGGCGCGATGTTGCGCGCCGTCCTGCCCGAAACCACGCGCCATTTTGGCCGGGCGATCATCATGCCCAACCTGGTGCCACCGGTGGTGACTGCTTGCGATGCCCTAGCGTACCGCGACCGGATCATCGCCGCGCGCCCCGAGGGGGTGGATTTTACACCGCTGATGACGCTCTACCTCACCGAGCAGACAGACCCGGCGGATGTTGCGGCGGCCCATGCCAGCGGCCTTGTCTCGGCGGTCAAACTCTACCCGGCGGGCGCCACCACCAATTCCGCCAGCGGCGTGCGCGACTTCGACAAGGTGCGCGGTGTTTTGGAAAAAATGGCCGAGATCGGCCTGCCGCTTTGCGTGCATGGCGAAGTGACCGACGCCGAGGTTGATATCTTTGACCGCGAGGCGGTGTTCATCGACCGCGTGCTTGATCCGCTGCGCCGCACCACGCCGGGCCTGCGGGTGGTCATGGAACATATCACCACCGCCAACGGGGTGGAGTATGTCAAAGCCAATGACCGCGATCTTGGCGCCACGATCACCACGCATCACCTGATCATCAACCGCAACCACATCCTCGTGGGCGGGATCAAACCGCATTACTACTGCCTGCCGGTCGCCAAACGCGAAACCCATCGTCTTGCACTGCGCGCGGCTGCCACCTCGGGCGACCCGCGGTTTTTCCTCGGCACGGATAGTGCGCCCCATACCGATGCCCTCAAGGAAAACGCCTGCGGATGTGCGGGCTGCTTCACGGCCACGAATACAATGTCGATCCTTGCCCATGCCTTTGAACAAGACGGCGCTTTGGACCGGCTCGAAGGCTTCACCTCTCTCAACGGCCCGGCCTTTTACGGGCTCACGCCGAATGAGGCGAGACTGACCCTGACCAAGGGCGACACCCCGGTCCCCTACCCGGACAAGATCGACACAGACGATGGCCCGGTCACCGTGTTCGACCCCGGCTTCCCATTATATTGGCGGGTCACCTGATCTTCTTCTTGCTCTAAATATCCTCGCCGAAGGCATGAAAACTCTTTGGAGCTAACCCTGCGAAAAAGGACCACGCGCATGATTCCCTCCTCCTACCCCTCGCCCCAGGACATGGCCCGCCTGAGCGCGCGCATGCTGTTGGAAATCAAGGCCGTGCATTTCAATGCGGATGAGCCATTTACGCTGGCCTCGGGCCTGCCCTCGCCGACCTATATCGACTGTCGCAAACTGATCAGCTATCCGCGCATCCGCTCGACGCTGATGGATTTCCTGACCGTCACGGCGATGCGCAACGCGGGCTTTGAGGCGTTTGACAATATCGCCGGCGGCGAAACGGCCGGCATCCCCTTTGCCGCCCTCGTGGCCGAGAGGATGGCCCTGCCGATGACCTACGTGCGCAAGAAGCCCAAGGGCTATGGCCGCAATGCCCGGATCGAGGGCGCCATGTCCGAGGGCGAGCGCGTGCTTCTGGTCGAGGATATGACCACCGATGGCGGATCAAAGCTCAGCTTCGTCAATGCGATCCGCGAGACCGGCGCGACCTGCGCGCATACGGCGGTGATCTTCTACTACGACATTTTCCCGGAAACAGAGAAAACCCTCGGCGATCATGGGGTCGCTCTGCACTATCTTTGCACCTGGTGGGATGTGCTGGCAGAGGCCCGCGCACAGGGCGCATTTGATACCGCCACTCTGGATGGAGTCGAATCCTTTCTCAACGACCCGCGCGCCTGGCAGGCTGCCCGCCGCTGAGTCGCCACGCCTGGACCTGTGCGATGGCAGGGGAAATTAAATGACATTGCGTCATCCTTGCCACGCGCGCCGGGCTAAAGCACCGAACAAGCACCACATATTGACGAATTCAAAAAACATGAGGCAATATGTACCCCCGTGTGATATCCACAGGGTATCCACAGACATATACAATTTGCGCGCCAGCGCGTGAAATTTGTAATACATCACCCCAAGGCAGGCAGGGGATTAGCATGAACGAAATCGCAGGATTCAACGCCACCGGAGCCGAGGTTCAGGCGGCCGATACCATGCCCCATTCGATCGAGGCCGAGCAACAGCTGTTGGGGGCGATCCTGACCAACAACGACGTCTACGACCGGATTGCCCAGATCATCGGCGCACAGCATTTCTATGACCCGGTGCATGCACGCATCTACGAGGTTGCGGCGGCCCGTATTGCCAAAAATAACCTCGCCTCGCCGGTGACTCTGCGCGCCTTTCTCGAGGATGACGAGGGCCTGAAAGAGCTTGGCGGCCCGGCTTACCTTGCGCGCCTTGCAGGGGCGGCGATCTCGACCTTTGCGGTGCGCGATTATGCGCGGATGATCTATGACCTTGCGATCCGGCGCGAGTTGATCGCACTTGGTCACAATATCGCGGGCAAGGCCGCGCGCGTGGATGTCGACAGCGAACCGAAAGAACAGATCGTCGAGGCCGAACAGGCGCTTTACCAGCTCGCCGAACAGGGCCAGACCGAATCGGGCTTTCAATCTTTCCTCAAGGCGGTCACCGATGCGGTGAACGTGGCCAATGCCGCCTATCAGCGCGAAGGCGGGCTTGCGGGCATTTCAACCGATCTCGTGGATATGGATAAAATGCTGGGCGGGCTGCACAAGTCTGACCTTCTGATTCTGGCCGGGCGCCCCTCAATGGGGAAAACCTCGCTTGCGACCAACATCGCCTTCAACGTCGCCAAGGCCTATAAACGCGGCACCCTGCCCGATGGCACCGAAGGCGCCATTGATGGCGGCGTGGTTGGGTTTTTCAGCCTTGAGATGAGCGCCGAACAGCTTGCGGCGCGGGTTCTGGCCGAAGCCTCGGAAATCTCGTCGCACAAGATCCGTCAGGGCGACATGGACGAGACCGAGTTTCGCCGCTTCGTCGAGGCGGCCAAGACGCTTGAATCCTGCCCGCTGTTCATCGACGACACCGCCGCCATTCCGATTTCGCAACTCGCCGCGCGGGCGCGCCGCCTCAAGCGGACACATGGGCTTGATTTGTTGATCGTCGATTACCTCCAGCTGGTGCGCGGCACCTCGGACAACCGCGTTCAGGAGATTGGCGAGATTTCGATGGGCCTCAAGGCCATCGCGAAAGAGCTGAATATCCCGGTGATCGCCCTCTCGCAGCTTTCACGTCAGGTGGAATCGCGCGAAGACAAACGCCCGCAGCTCAGCGATCTGCGTGAATCCGGCTCAATCGAGCAAGACGCCGACGTGGTCATGTTCGTGTTCCGCGAAGAATATTACAAAGAGCGCGAAAAGCCCGGCGATCACGAACTTGAAAAAACCGCCGAGTGGCAAGAGGCGATGGCGCGTCTGCACGGCAAGGCCGAAGTGATCATCGGCAAGCAGCGTCACGGCCCCATCGGCACGGTCGAGCTTAGCTTTGAGGCGCAATTCACCCGTTTCGGCAATCTGGTCAAGGCCTGGCAGCAGAACGCCGGGCAGGAGTTTTAAGCCACCGCCAATACCGCCTTTTCTGCGGTCGCGTTTTCATTTATGCGCAGGCTCATGCCCAGATACGCCCTTAAAGTAGAATATAACGGTGCCCCCTTCGTCGGCTGGCAACGCCAACCCAATCACCCCTCGGTGCAGGGCGCGATCGAGGCCGCCATTGCCAGAATCGAGCCCGGCCCCCACACCATCGCCGCCGCCGGGCGCACCGATGCGGGCGTGCATGCCTATGCGCAGGTGGCCCATTGCGATCTCGTGCGTGATTGGAGCACGTTTCGTCTGATGGAGGCGGTGAATTTCCACCTCAAGCCGCTGCCGATTGCGATTGTCGGATGCGAGCGGGTGGCTGACGACTGGCATGCCCGGTTTTCCGCGACCGAGCGGCGCTATGTGTTTCGCGTGCTGGTGCGCCGCCCGCCCGTCACCCACGAGCGGGGCCTGGTCTGGCAGGTGCTGCGCCCGCTTGACCTTGAGGCGATGCGCGAGGGCGCAGCCCGTCTGATCGGCTTGCACGATTTCACCACCTTCCGCTCGACCATTTGCCAGTCGGCCAGTCCGGTCAAAACCCTGAACGCCATCGAGATCGAGGAAATCCCGCTCTCGCTTGGCTCTGAGGTGCGGTTTCACCTGCGCGCGCGCTCGTTTCTGCACAACCAGGTGCGCAGCGTCGTGGGCACGCTGGAGCGGGTCGGTGCCGGATCGTGGACGCCCGACAAGGTGCGCAGCGCGCTGCTTGAACGCGACCGCGCGGCCTGTGGCCCGGTCGCGCCACCTCATGGGCTTTATCTGGCCGGGGTCGAATATGACGACAACCCCTTTGCCTGAGCCGCGCGGCGGGGTGCGTTTTCGCTTTGATCTTGGCGCACAGCCACGCTAGAAGCCGGTTCAGCGGTCCCGTAGCTCAACTGGATAGAGCACCTGACTTCTAATCAGGATGTTGGGGGTTCGAGTCCTCCCGGGATCGCCAGTAAGCTTTTTTGTAACGTGCCAAAAAAGGGAGTGCTTGCGCAAAACAAAGCGATAGCGTGCGCAAAACCTCATTTCCGAGAAAGCATAGAGCCGAGCAACCCCATAATATTCGTTTTAATTCAAAGAGATAAGGCGAATTTTTCTATGTATCTGAAAATACCTGTCTTGCGGTGATTTACGGCTGACTTGACACATTGGCGTTGCTCGGCTTTCTGTTGACCCAACAGGTTCCGGAAGCCGTCGTTCGAAACACCTATAGTGAACGGCAGCTTTGGGCCGTTAATGCCCATAAAGCCTTCGTCGGCTCACAATCTTGAATGGCCCTAGCACTCCGTAAAGCGTTCAACCTGAACGCCCACTGGTTCATGAGCCTTGCGGATGCCCGAAAAAAGCTGGAGGATTGGCGTAGACACTACAACGAGGACAGCCCCCACAGCGCGATCGGTTACACCGTCCCGATTGCCATGCATTTTCCGGGCGGCGCAACCAGCCATCCGTCGTGATCAGAGCCGAAGAATTCCACTATCCGGCGGTCCCAAGTTGGGGAGCAGCGCAGGGGAGTAATTCATCCAGCCTGTTAACCTTGTGATCATGGATGCGGTCGAGGATATCGGCGAGGTGAGCCTGCGGGTCGAGGCCGTCCAGCTTGGCCGTTTCGATGACAATCATGGCACGCGCAAGTGTTTCCGCCCCAGTATCAGCGCCCGCGAAGAGCCAGTTTTTTCGTTCTATTCCAATCGGGCGCAAGGCCCGCTCGGCTGGAAGATCTTCTCTTGAATACGTGTCATTGATCGACACTCCTTGATTGCGCTCCATAAGAGCAGAAATGTCAGATCAAGCCGTGTGTTTTACATATTACATGCCTCCCGGTCTCTGCGATCCTCCAAATCTCCCGGCTTCTTCTTGCGACAAATATCCCGGGGGAATCGAGGAAAATTCGCCGAATTTTCCTGGATGGGGGCAGCGCCCCCTGCCCGCCTCACCCCCTGTATGCCCTCAATGTGTCGCTGGCATCCGGTCTTCGACAATGCCCGCCCACCAGCTACAGCCGACCGGGATCGCCTCGTCGTTGAAGTTGTAATCCGGGCTATGCACCATGGCGGTATCGCCATTGCCGATCAGGATATAAGCGCCGGGCCGCTCTTCCAGCATAAAGGCGAAATCCTCGCCCCCCATGACAAGCGGCGCCTCGTTGCATGCGCCGCTGACCTTTTGCGCCACGCTGGCGGCAAAATCGGTCTGCTCCTCGTGGTTGACCATCACCGGATAGCCCCGGTAATAACTGACCTCGGCGCGCCCACCGAAACCACTGGCCACGCTCTTGGCAATCGCCTTGAGCCGCTGTTCCGCCAGATCGCGCATCCCGGTGCTCATGCTGCGCACCGTGCCCTTGAGATGCACCTTTTGCGGAATCACGTTGAAGGCATTCGACGAGGTCTGAAACGAGGTGACCGAGACCACCACCTGATCCACCGGATCGGCATTGCGGCTGGCAATGGTCTGAAGCATTGTCACCATATGCGCCGCCATCACCGTGGTATCGACGGTCTCATGCGGTTTGGCGGCATGCCCCCCCTTGCCCGTCAGCTCGATGTCGAACTGATCGGTGGCGGCGAAAAAGCTTCCGGGGCGGATGGCGAAGGAGCCGAGCGGCTGACCGGGCCAGTTGTGCATGCCGTAAACCTCCTGCACGCCGAACCGCTCCATCAATCCGTCTTCGCACATTTCACGCGCGCCCGCGCCGCCCTCTTCGGCGGGTTGAAAAATCACCACGGCAGTGCCATCAAAATTGCGGGTTTCGACCAGATATTGCGCCGCGCCAAGCAACATCGCGGTGTGTCCGTCATGGCCGCAGGCATGCATCGCGCCGGGCGTCTTGCTGGCATACTCCACCCCGGTCGCCTCGTGTATCGGCAACGCATCCATATCCGCGCGCAGCCCCACGACCTTGCCCGAGCCGGTGCTCTTGCCCTTGATCACACCGACAACCCCGGTGCGCCCGATGCCGGTCACCACCTCGTCACAGCCGAACGCCCGAAGCCTTTCGGCCACAAGCGCACTGGTGCGGTGGGTTTCATACAAGATCTCGGGGTGCGCGTGGATGTCGCGCCGCACGGCGGTGATCTCATCATGCAATTCGGCAAAGCGGTTCTTGACGGGCATCGCGCAGGTCTCCTGATGTCTCATGGAATTTGTCGCGCAGCGTGGCGCAATCACGCCGCAACGGCAAGGGCGCCCGGTGCCCTGCGGGCATTTGGCCATATACATCTGCGCCAAGGTCGGGTAAGGGTCGCGGCTTGCGCCCATGTGCGCCCCTCCCCCCTACCAAAGCAGACCTATCAATGATCATCTCCAGCCTATCCAAAACCCTTGCCGCACGCGGCT
Source organism: Roseovarius marisflavi (assembly GCF_900142625.1). Taxonomy (GTDB): domain Bacteria; phylum Pseudomonadota; class Alphaproteobacteria; order Rhodobacterales; family Rhodobacteraceae; genus Roseovarius; species Roseovarius marisflavi. The sequence continues at coordinate 4,059 of NZ_FRBN01000001.1, read as the reverse complement.
ATGACACCCTGACAGCCGTGCAAGAGGCGGTCACAGACCCGAACCTTGCCACGTCTGATTTGCTGGTGTCGGCCCAGACCGGCTCGGGCAAGACGGTGGGCTTTGGGCTTGCCATTGCGCCGACGCTTCTGGGTGAGAGCGAAACCCTGCCCCCGGCTGCCGCTCCGCTGGCGCTGATCGTGGCGCCGACGCGCGAGTTGGCCTTTCAGGTCATGCGCGAGCTGAGCTGGCTTTACGCAGAGGCCGGCGCGCGGGTTGCAAGCTGTGTTGGCGGGATGGACATGCGCGACGAGCGCCGCACGCTGGACCGGGGTGCGCATATCGTTGTCGGCACGCCGGGACGGCTGTGTGACCATATCAAGCGCGGCTCGCTTGATATGACATCGCTGCGCGCGGTGGTGCTGGACGAGGCCGATGAAATGCTCGACCTCGGCTTTCGCGAGGACCTTGAATTCATGCTGGCCGCCGCGCCCGAGGATCGGCGCACGCTGATGTTCTCGGCCACCGTGCCGCCGATGATCGCCAAGCTTGCGCAACAGTTTCAGCGCGACGCCGTGCGCGTCAGCACCCAGTCGGGCAACAAGCAACACGCCGATATCACCTATCAGGCGCTGCGAGTCGCCCCGCAGGACGCCGAAAATGCGGTGATCAACCTGCTGCGGTATCACGACGCGCAAAACGCCATCGTCTTTGCCAATACCCGCGCCACCGTGGCGCGTCTCACGGCGCGCTTTGCCAATCGCGGCTTTTCAGTCGTCTCGCTCTCGGGCGAGCTGAGCCAGACCGAGCGCACCCATGCGCTTCAGGCGATGCGCGACGGGCGCGCGCGGGTCTGCGTGGCCACCGATGTGGCGGCACGCGGCATTGACCTGCCCAATCTTGAACTGGTCATTCACGCCGAACTGCCAAGCAACTCCGAGGCGCTTTTGCACCGTTCGGGCCGCACCGGGCGTGCCGGACGCAAAGGCATTTCGGCGCTGATCGTTCCGGCCAAGACCGCCAAAAAGGCCGAGCGCCTTTTGAAATTCGCCAAGATCACCGCCGAATGGACCACCCCGCCGACGCCCGAGGATATTGAGGCGCGCGATCACGAGCGGCTGTTGTCCGATCCGGTCTGGTCAGAAGAGCCCTCAGCCACCGAGGCCGCCTTTGCCGAACAGCTTTTGGCCCAGCACAGCCCCGAACGGATCGCGGCGGCCTATCTGCGGCTTTATCAGTCAAGCTGGTCAGCGCCTGAAGAGCTTAGCCCGCCCGACGCCCGCCCGCCCGCGAAAGAGCACAAGCCCTTCGGCCCGAGCACCTGGTTTGCCCTCTCGGTTGGGGCCAATGACCGGGCCGAAGCTCGGTGGTTGCTGCCGCTGTTGTGCCGTGCCGGCAATCTTGACAAGGATTGCATCGGTGCGATCCGCGTGCAGCCGACCGAGACCTTTGTCGAGCTGACCGAGGCCAGTGCGACCGGCTTTTGGGCCGCGATTGGTGCCGACGGCAAGCTTGAGGATGGCGTGAGCGTGCGTCGCGTCGAAGGCGCGCCCGATCTCGGCCGCAGCTCTGCGCCGCGCGCACCACGCGATGATCGTGGCCCGCGCCGCGACACCCGCCCGCCCCGCGACAATGACGGCGACAGCGCGCGCTACAAGCCCAGCCCGGACGCGGCCCCCGCACCCAAGCCCGCCTATGAAAAACCGGCCTATAAAAAGCCGGCCACCGAAAAATCCGCCGAAAAATCCTATGACAAGCCCCGCGCCGAGAAGTCGCGCTTTGCCAAGCCGAAATCGACCCCGATGACCAAGGCGGTCGAGGACGGCGCGGTCACGCCGTTGCGCAAGCAATCCGGTGAAAAACCCGCCCATAAGGCCCCTAAAAAGGTCTGGGACAGCAAACCGTCAGAGGCCCCCACGGGCAAACCCGCGAGCAAACCCTATGACAAGGCTGCAGGAAAACCCGGCGGCAAGCCGTTTGGCAAACCCGCAGGTAAGCCGTTTGGTAAACCGGGTGCGAAACCGGCAGGCAAACCCTTTGGCAAACCCGGCGGAAAACCGGCAGGCAAGCCCTATGCCAGGACCGATGACCGCACGGCAGATCCCGCCAAGCCCAAGCATAACCCCGCCAGCGATTCCAGCCGACGCTTTACCCCGCCGGGCATGGCCGCGAAACCGGGCAAGCCGGGCGGCGGCAAACCGTTTGGCAAAGGCCCCGGTAAAAAGCCCGTCGGCAAAGGCGGCGCGCCCAAGGGCCGTCCGGGCTTTGGCGGCGCGACGCCCCCGAAGCGCAATAAACCCTAAACGGTCCTGGCCCGGTTCAGCCGGGCCAGCGGGGCATGCATGAAATCATGCCCGGCCTCGAACCGGGCCTTGGTGATGAATTCGTCAGGCTGATGTGCCTGCGCAATATCACCGGGGCCACAGATCACCGCCGAATTGCCGCGGTCCTGAAACTGACCCGCTTCGGTGCCATGGCTCACCACATGGCCGACATTTTCGCCGGTGATCTGGCGCACAAGCGCCTCAGCTGCGCCGCCCTCTTCGGGCTTGAGACCTGGCACCAGAAATTTCGGCATCACCACAATGCGCCTGTCGGGATGAACTGCCTGCATTTCGGCCTCGACCTCGGCGACCCGGGCCATGAAACGCGCGCTCCGAGCATCCGGATGCTTTGCCCGGCACCACCCGGAAATCCATGCCAAAGCGGCAATCCCTGGCGGTAATCTTATGGGCTGTGCCACCTGAGATGGTGCCGACATGAAGGGGTGCCCAAGGCGGCTCGGACATTGCTGCAAGCTCGCTTGGCACGCGGGTGCGGTTTTCGGCGTTCATCCGGTTGGCCCATTCAATCAGCGGCGGCGAGGCCATGTTCGCATTGACCCCGCTATGCATCAGCGAGGAATGCACCTCAAAGCCGATCGCACGTACATTATGGCCAATTCCGCCCTTATGGCCGGTCACCACCTGCATCACCGAGGGCTCGCCGATAATCGCAGGCTCGGCCTTTGGCAGCACCTCGAGCATCCGCTCGATCATCGGCGGCGCACCGACACAGCCGGCCTCTTTGTCGTAACTCAGCGCCAGTTGCAGAGGTCGCGCCACACCGGCATGCTTTGCCTCGACCAGCACCCATATCGCCAGAGTGTCAAAGCCCTTCATGTCGCGACAACCGCGCCCGTAATATTAGCCATCCCGTTCGACCACGGTGAACGGGTCACTGGCCGGCGCGGACCATCGGCTGGCACCACATCGGTATGACCCGACAGAACCACACCGCGGCCGCCCTGGCCCGACATGGGCAAACGGCGCCGCCTTTTGCAGGCTTTCGTCATAATGGCGATGCGCGGTGACGCCATGGCTATTCTGATAGCCCTCGACCCGATCTACGAGAGGTAAATTGCTGTCGCGGCTGACGGTGGGAAAGCTGACCAGCTTTTCCATTAAGTCACAGGGACTCAGGCGTATTGCCATGTTAATATCTGCTGTCAGAGGTCAACACGAAATGGGCCAGTGTCACCTCTTTATAAACCGATGGGTCGGCCACGTATCCCACCGGATGGATGGGCGATGGGATGGATTGGAACATCAAATCCTTCTCGGAATTGCGACGCCTCGGACCGGCGATTGGCACCAACTTAAGCGGGGCCTGTGTATAGGGCGGCTGCGGTTCCTCAAAGACCGCGTGGCGCGGCCCACGCTCGACAATAAGGCCAAGATACGTCGCCACCACATCATGGCTGATGAACAGATACCTCAGGCCAGGATCGGCCTGCGGCTCCATCATCAGGTCAAGCACCTGCGCCTGAACGCTCACGTCAAGCGCCGAGACCGCCTCATCCGCGGTGATCAGCTTGGGATTCAGCGCAAGTGCGCGGGCAATCGCGACCCGCTGACGCTGACCACCGGATCATTCATGCGGAAAACGGCGCAGAAAACGGAGTGGCAGCGCGACCCGGCCAAACAGCATCGCCACCCGGTCATCCGAGATATAGCTAAAAGTTGGTGATGGCCCCTGAGGGGCGGCATATCATGGCGTTGTTCACGCGCCGCAATTCTCATCTGAGAAAAGGATATGCCA